>MKUQ01000041.1 GCA_001898645.1 Burkholderiales bacterium 70-64 | reverse complement strand
GGCCGGTCTGGCCGCCTCATCGGCGTTCAGACTCTACCGTTCTGGCCTGGTCTGAACATACAAGCCGCCGGTGACCCGGGCGCGGCTCAGCGCGGCGTGCGCGCGGTGGCCGACCCCCACACGCAGGGCCGGCGAGCGGCGCCGTGAGCGGCGCGGCGCGGAGGCACGTCGGGAGGCAGGGCCGCAAAATAGTGCTCGCGCAGGGCGGTGAGCTCGCGCACCGCTTCGTACGGGAACCCCGTGCGGTGGCCGCGGGCATCGAGCAGCAGCTCGTCCATCAGCTTCGCGAAACGCGCCGGGATCTCCCACTCCGCGGCGATCCGGTTGACGACGTGCGGAAAGCGTTCGCGCGTGAGCGCCGGCTGGAGCGCGGGCGGCAGCGAGGCGTACAGGCGCTGTGCGCGCACATCGAGCGGCTCGGGGCGGCGGGCAGGCATAGCGGTGCTCGGTAGAATCGGGGGTTGTCCTGTGCGGGTGGCGGCAGATTAGCGCCGGCCCCGCCGTCATTCCGAGGAAGAAATTCATGTCGCGTCGCTTCCGGATCGCACCGGGTGGCCGCCTGGCCGGATCGATCCGGGTGCCGGGCGACAAGTCGATCTCGCATCGCTCGATCATGCTGGGCGCTCTCGCGCAGGGCACGACCGAGGTCACCGGCTTCCTCGAAGGCGCCGATGCGATCTCGACCATCGAGGTGTTCCGTGCGCTGGGCGTGTCGATCGACGGCCCGCGCGCGGGCCGCGTGACGGTGCACGGGGTGGGTCTGCACGGCCTGCGCGGCGCCGCGTACCCGCTCGATTGCGGCAACGCCGGCACCGCGATGCGCCTGCTCATGGGGCTGCTGGCCGGCCAGCCGTTCGAGTCGACCCTGGTGGGCGACGAGAGCCTGTCGAAGCGGCCGATGCGCCGCGTCGCCGAGCCGCTGGCAGCGATGGGCGCGCGCATCGAGACGCGCGACGGCTGTCCGCCGGTGCGCCTGCTGCCGGCCGCGGGCGGCTTGCACGGCATCCGCTACGCCATGCCCATGGCCAGCGCGCAGGTGAAGTCGGCGCTGCTGCTGGCCGGCCTGTACGCGGCGGGCGAGACCACCGTGATCGAACCCGCGCCCACGCGCGACCACACCGAGCGCATGCTGGGCGGCTTCGGCGTCGCCGTCTCGCGCGACGGGCCGGCGGTGTCGCTGCGCGGCGGCCAGCCGCTGCGCGCCGTGGCCCTCGACGTGCCGGCCGACATCTCCTCGGCGGCGTTCTTCCTCGTCGGCGCAGCCATCGCGGCCGGCTCCGATCTCACGCTGCAGCACGTCGGCATCAATCCCACCCGCACCGGCGTGATCGACATCCTGCGCCTGATGGGCGCCGACATCGAGGTCCGCCATGCGCGCGAGGTGGGCGGCGAGCCGGTCGCAGAGCTGCGCGTGCGCGCCGCTCCGCTGCGCGGCATCGAGGTGCCGCCCGAGCTGGTGCCGCTGGCGATCGACGAGTTCCCGGCGCTGTTCGTGGCCGCCGCGTGCGCCGAGGGCCGCACCGTGGTCACCGGCGCGGCCGAGCTGCGGGTGAAGGAGTCCGACCGCATCGCCGTGATGGCCGAGGGATTGCGCGCCCTGGGGGTGGGGGCGACGTCCACGCCGGACGGCATGGTGATCGAGGGGCGCGGCGGCGAGGCCGGCGTCTTCTCGGGCGGCAGCGTGGCCGCCCACGCCGATCACCGTATCGCGATGGCCTTCGCCATGGCTGCGCTGCGCTCGAGCGGCGAGATCGTGGTCCACGACAGCGCCAACGTCGCCACCTCCTTCCCCGGCTTCGAATCGCTGGCCGCCGCCGCGGGGCTGGCCATCGAAGGGCAGGCGTGAGCATCGCGCTGATCGCCATCGACGGCCCGACCGCCTCCGGCAAGGGTACCGTCGCCCAGCGCGTGGCGCAGGCGCTCGGCTGGGCATACCTCGACTCCGGCGCGTTGTACCGGCTGTGCGCCCTGGCCGCGCTGCGCGAGGGCGTCGACCTCGAGGACGAGGGCGCCATGGCGCGCATCGCCGCGGCGCTGCCGGTGCGCTTCGAGGCGCAGCGCATCGAGCTCGCCGGCCAGGACGTCACCGAGGCGATCCGCGACGAGGCGGTAGGCAATGCCGCCTCGCGCATCGCGGCGCTGCCGGCGGTGCGCGCAGCGCTGCTCGGGCTGCAGCGCGCCTTCCGCCGTCCGCCCGGCCTGGTCGCTGACGGGCGCGACATGGGCACGGTCGTGTTTCCCGACGCGACGCTGAAGGTGTTTCTCACCGCGAGCGCCGAGTCGCGCGCCGAGCGCAGGCATAAGCAGTTGATAGAAAAGGGGTTTTCTGCTAGTATCGCCGACCTCCTGCGGGATCTTCGGCAGCGTGACGAGCGCGATGCGAATCGGGCGATCGCGCCGCTGCGGCCCGCGCAGGATGCGGTGGTGATCGACTCCACGCACCTGGACATCGACCAGACGGTCCGCCAGGTGCTGAAGGCGTATCACGACTGTTTTCGCCTCTGATCCGCCACAGGCGGTGGCGCATCGGCCTGCCGGTTTCGGCAGGGGGTTTCACCACCCGGGCGGAAAAGGTGTTCGTCGTGCACGGCGCAGCTTCGCCGGGCGCGAGGAATGGGTCGTCAACTCCGCTGGGTTGCCGCCCTGGGTTGCCGCCGTCGGGCTTCGTCCCCGGGCAACGCAGGAACCGGCCGTTCGGCGTGCATCGTAAACATTGGAACCACATTGACTACTGCCAACGCAACCGCAACGCCGAGCGAAAGTTTTGCCCAGCTGTTCGAGGAATCCCTGTCGCGCCAGGAAATGCGCCAGGGCGAGGTCATCACCGCCGAGGTGGTGCGCATCGACCATAATTTCGTCGTCGTCAACGCCGGACTGAAGTCCGAGAGCTTCATCCCGATCGAGGAGTTCTACAACGATCGCGGCGAGCTCGACGTGAAAGACGGCGACTTCGTCTCCGTGGCCATCGAGGCGCTCGAGGACGGCTACGGCGAGACGCGCCTGTCGCGCGACCGCGCCAAGCGCCTGTCGGCCTGGATCAGCCTCGAGAAGGCGCTGGAGTCCGGCGAGCAGGTCGACGGCACGATCACCGGCAAGGTCAAGGGCGGCCTCACCGTCATGACCAACGGCATCCGCGCCTTCCTGCCCGGCTCGCTGATCGACACGCGGCCGGTCAAGGACACCACACCGTACGAGGGCAAGACCCTCGAGTTCAAGGTCATCAAGCTCGACCGCAAACGCAACAACGTGGTGCTGTCGCGCCGCGCGGTGGTCGAGCTCACGCAGGGCGAGGAGCGCGCCAAGCTGCTCGAGACGCTGCACGAGGGCGCGATCGTCCACGGCACGGTCAAGAACATCACCGACTACGGCGCGTTCATCGACCTGGGCGGCATCGACGGCCTGCTGCACATCACCGACATGGCATGGCGGCGCGTGCGCCATCCGTCCGAGGTGCTGCAGGTGGGTCAGGAAGTCACCGCCAAGGTGCTCAAGTTCGACCAGGAGAAGAACCGCGTCTCGCTGGGCGTCAAGCAGCTCGGCGACGATCCCTGGGTCGGCATCGGCCGGCGCTATCCGCAGGGCACGCGGATGTTCGGCAAGGTCACCAACATCACCGACTACGGCGCGTTCGTCGAGATCGAGCCCGGCATCGAGGGCCTGGTGCACGTCTCCGAGATGGACTGGACCAACAAGAACGTCAACCCGGGCAAGATCGTCTCGCTCGGCGACGAGGTCGAGGTGATGGTGCTCGAGATCGACGAGGAACGCCGCCGCATCTCGCTCGGCATGAAGCAGTGCCGCCCGAACCCCTGGGAGGAGTTCGCCGATAACCACCGCAAGGGCGACAAGGTCCGCGGCACGATCAAGTCGATCACCGACTTCGGCGTGTTCATCGGCCTGCCCGGCGGCATCGACGGCCTGGTGCACCTGTCCGACCTGTCGTGGCACCAGCCCGGCGAGGAGGCGGTGCGCAACTTCAAGAAGGGCGACGAGGTCGAGGCGATGGTGCTGGCCATCGACACCGAGCGCGAGCGCATCTCGCTGGGCATCAAGCAGCTCGAGGGCGACCCGTTCGGCAACTACGCCTCCTCCCACGAGAAGGGCGCGATCGTCAAGGGCATCGTCCGCAGCGTCGATCCCAAGGGTGCGGTGGTCGACCTGGGCGGCGACATCGAGGGCTACCTGCGGGCTTCGGAGATCTCGCGCGACCGCGTCGAGGACGCGCGCAATCACCTGAAGGAAGGCGAGGAAGTCGAGGCGATGATCGTCAACGTCGATCGCAAGAACCGCTCGATCAACCTGTCGATCAAGGCGCGCGACACGGCCGAGACTGCCGAGGCGCTGCAGCGCATGCAGGCCGAGAGCGGGGCGGCCAGCGGCACGACCAACCTCGGTGCCCTGCTGCGCGCCAAGCTCGACACGCCGAAGGAGTGAGCGGGGCGGTTCAGCCACCGACGAGCAGCGACACGGGCGGATGTAGCCGATGACTCTTCGACCGGACGACGACGATTCCACGGGTGATGCCGGCCAGCCGGCGATGACCAAGTCGGAGCTGATCGCCCGACTGGCCGAGCGTTATCCGCAGCTGGTCGCGAAGGACGCGGAGTTCGCGGTCAAGACGATACTCGATGCGATGGCGCGCACCCTCGCCGAGGGGCGCCGCATCGAGATCCGTGGCTTCGGCAGCTTCGCCCTGTCGCATCGTCCCCCGCGCGTGGGCCGCAACCCCAAGTCGGGCGAGAAGGTCCTCGTGCCCGAGAAGCGGGTGCCGCACTTCAAGCCCGGCAAGCAGCTGCGCGAGCGCGTCGACGCGGGGCTGCAGGAGGCCCGCTAGACCAGGGCGCCTTTCACCCTGCGATCGTCCGTTCGGCCTCGTCGCAAGGGTCGAGGGCCGGGCCTGCCACCTCGGCTCGACTCTCGGTCAGAATAGCGCTTCGTTTGCGCCTCATCGTTGCCGCGGAGCCGCCGATGCGAGTCCTCACCTGGCTGTTCAACCTGGTCCTGTTCGTCCTGGCGCTGGGTTTCGCGCTCTCGAATACCGCTACGGTGGAGCTGCGCTTCCTGTTCGCCGACCTGGTCTGGCGCGCTCCGTTGGTGGTGGTGCTGCTGGTGTTCCTCGCCGCGGGCGTGGCGCTGGGGCTGCTTGCCGCGGCGCCGCTGCTGTTCCGGCACCGGCGCGAGATCACCCGGCTCACCCGCGAGCTGCGCCACGCCACCCGGCCGCCTGCGCCGGCGCCGGCCGCGCAGACGCCTCCCGTGGTGGCGGCGCCCTCCGAGACCGCGCCCGGCTCGGCCGCGGGCCTGGGCATCTGAGAATCCAGAGTCGGCCGGCGAAGCGCTTCATGCCCGAGTTCGAAGCCTGGTGGCTGCTGGCGATTCCGCTCTTCTTCGGGCTCGGATGGTTCGCCTCGCGCTACGACGCGCGCCTGGGCAACGGCGCGCACCAGCGCGACGGCAACGGCCTGCCGGATGCGTACTTCCGCGGCCTGAACTTCCTGCTCAACGAGCAGTCCGACAAGGCGATCGACGCGTTCATCGACGTGGTGCGGCTCGATCCGGAGACCATCGACCTGCATTTCGCGCTGGGCAACCTGTTCCGGCGCCGCGGCGAGACCGATCGCGCGATCCGCGTGCACCTGAACCTCGCCGAGCGGCGCGACCTCGACGCCTCCCAGCGCGAGCACGCGCTGTTCGAGCTCGGCCAGGACTACCTCAAGGCGGGCCTGCTCGATCGCGCCGAGGACGCCTTCGTGCGGCTCGAGGCCACGCGCTACGGTGCCCCGGCGCTGCATCACCGGCTCGAGATCGCGCAGATGGTGCGCGACTGGCCGCTGGCCATCGAGCTGGCCGAGCGGCTGCAGCGCGACCGCGGCGAAAACCGCTCGCGCGAGATCGCGCATTTCCGCTGCGAGCTGGCCACGCGAGCCCTGGCGGGCGATTCGCCGGGGCGCTTCGAGGCGGCCCGCCACGAGCTCGAGCGCGCCGTGCAGGCCGACGGCGCCCACCCGCGTCCCTGGTTGCTGCGCGGCGAGGTCGGAGCCGCCGAGGGCGATGCCGCGGCGGCCATCGAGGCATGGCGCGTGGTCGAGCAGCACAACCCGGCCTGGCTGGCCCTGGTGGCATCGGGATGGCTGGCTGCCTTCACGGCGCTCGGCCGGCGCGACGAGGGCATCGAGGCGCTCGAGGCGGTGCACCGCGCCCATCCGTCGATCGACGCCTTCAACGCGCTCGCCAGCGCGCGCGCCGAGCGCGACGGCGGAGAGTCGGCGGTGCGCTGGGCCGAGCAGGCGCTGCGCGCCGCACCCTCGCTGCTCGGGCTCGAGAAGCTGCTCGCCATGAAGGCCACGCTGCTCGGCGAGGCCGACCGCACCGAGATCGACCTGGCCCAGCGGCTCATCCAGGCGCAGGCGCGGCGGCTGTCGCGCTACGTCTGCGAGCACTGCGGGTTCAAGGCGAGCCAGTTCTACTGGCAGTGCCCGGGCTGCAACCGCTGGGACACCTACGCCCCCAAACGCAGCGAGGAGCTGGAACGTGGTTGAATCTCCACCCGCCGCGGCAGCGCCCGCGCGGATCGATTTCGCGCATGCGCGCCTGCTGATCGTGGGCGACCTGATGCTCGATCGCTACTGGTTCGGCGACGTGCATCGCATCTCGCCCGAGGCGCCGGTGCCGGTGGTGCGCGTGGTGCGCAGCGACGAGCGCCTCGGCGGCGCGGCCAACGTGGCGTTCAACGCCGCCGTGCTCGGCGCCAGGGCGACCCTGGTCGGGGTGGTCGGCGACGACGAGCCGGGGCGGCGCATCGAGGAGCTCGCGAGCGGCTGCGGCGTCGAGGTCCTGCTCGCGCGCGATCCGGACCTGCCGACCACCATCAAGCTGCGCGTGATCGGCCGCCAGCAGCAGCTGCTGCGCATCGATTTCGAGCAGGCGCCGGCGGAGCACGTGCTGGCGCGCACGCTCGAGTCGGTGCGCGCGCGCATCGATCGCTGCGAGGTGGTGGTGCTGTCGGACTACGGCAAGGGGGCGCTGGCGCAGATCGGCGAGATCATCGCCTTGGCGCGCCGGGCGGGCCGCATCGTCGTCGCCGATCCCAAGGGCGACGACTACGGCTGCTACGCCGGGGTCACCGTGCTGACGCCCAACCGCGCCGAGCTGCGCGAAGTGGTCGGCACCTGGCGCGACGAGGCCGACCTGGTGGAGCGCGCGCAGGCGCTGCGCCGCTCGCTGGACATCCGCTACCTGCTGCTGACGCGCTCGGAGGAGGGCATGACGCTGTTCTCCGACGACGGCGCGCTGAACGTGCCCGCGCAGGCGCGCGAGGTATACGACGTGTCCGGCGCCGGCGACACCGTGGTCGCCGTGCTGGCGGCGATGCTCGCGGCCGGCCGCGCCATCGGCGAGGCGGTGGCGGTGGCCAACCGCGCCGCCGGCATCGTCGTGGGCAAGCTCGGCACCGCGGCGGCAACTCCCGAGGAGCTGTTCGAATGATCATCGTCACCGGCGCGGCCGGATTCATCGGCAGCAACCTGGTGCACGCGCTCAACCGCCGCGGCGAGCGCGACATCGTTGCGGTCGACAACCTCGAGAAGGCCGACAAGTTCCGCAACCTCGTCGACTGCGACCTGGCCGACTTCATCGACAAGCGCGACTTCCTCGGCCGGCTCGGGCGCTTTCGCGCCGCGCGCGCGATCTTCCACCAGGGGGCCTGCTCCGACACGATGGAAAGCGACGGGCGCTACATGATGGAGAACAACTACCGCTACTCGCTGGCGCTGCTCGAGCACGCCGCCGCCCACGGCACCCCCTTCGTCTACGCCTCCTCGGCGGCGGTCTACGGCGGCTCCAGGCGCTTCGTCGAGGAGCGCGCGCACGAGCGGCCGCTCAACGTGTACGGCTACTCGAAGTACCTGTTCGACCAGATCGTGCGCCGGCGGCTCGCCGACGCGCGCCACCAGATCGTCGGCCTGCGCTACTTCAACGTGTACGGGCCGCGCGAGTCGCACAAGGCGCGCATGGCCTCGGTCGCGTTCCACAACTTCAACCAGTTCCTCGCCGAGGGGCGGGTGCGCCTGTTCGCAGGCTGGGACGGCTGGGGTGACGGCGCGCAGAGCCGCGACTTCATCCACGTCGACGACGTGGTGGCCGTGAACCTGCATTTCCTCGCCCACCCCGGGCAGTCGGGCATCTTCAACTGCGGCACCGGGCGCGCCCAGCCGTTCAACGACGTGGCGGGCACGGTCGTCAACACCCTGCGCAGGCTGCAGGGGCAGCCCGAGCTGCCGCTCGCCGAGCTGGTCGCCCTCGGCCAGATCGAGTACGTCCCCTTCCCTGATGCGCTGAAGGGCAAGTACCAGAGCTACACGCAGGCCGACGACACCCGCCTGCGCGGCATCGGCTGCACGCAGCCCATGGCCACGGTGCAGGAAGGCGTGGCGCGCTACGTGGAGTGGCTGTGGGCGCAGCGCTGACCGGGCGTGCCGCCGCCGCTCGTGCTTACGGCGCCGTGCGCGCGCTGGCCTTCGCGCTCGCGCTGCCGGTGGCCGGCATGGCCATGGCGCTGGACGCGAACACCGCCACCCAGGCGCAGCTCGAGACGATCCGCGGCATCGGCCCGGCGCTGTCCGCGCGCATCCTCGAAGCGCGCACCCGGCAGCCGTTTCGCGACCTCGATGACCTGAAGGCGCGCGTGCGCGGCATCGGCGACGCCAACCTGCAGCGCATGCGCCAGGCAGGGCTTTCGGTGGGCAACGCGGGGCAGGTCCAGACCTTCGTCGGCAAGCCGGCGGCCGCGCCGGCCGGCAAGGCCGTAACTGCCTGCAAGGCCGAGGTGCCCGCAGCCGGGGCGGCCTTCGCCACGGGCGCATCGCCCACCGCCGGAGCCGCGCCGCCCACCGCCGGGACCGCGCCGGCTGCCGGCAAGGTCGCCGGCCGTGCACGGAGGTGCACGCGGGATGGCTGAGCCGCAGCGATCCGGACCACCCATGACAGCGCCGGACGACCGCATTCCCGCGGGTATGCTCGCCGGGCGCGCGCGCCTGTACTGGCGGCTGGTGCGCATGCACAAGCCGATCGGCACGCTGCTGCTGCTGTGGCCGACCCTGTGCGCGCTCCTCATCGCTTCCGGCGGCGCGCCCGACCCCTACCTCCTGTTCGCGTTCACGCTCGGCACGCTGCTGATGCGCTCGGCCGGCTGTGCCATCAACGACTGGGCCGATCGCGACTTCGATCGCCACGTCAAGCGCACTCGCGAGCGGCCGCTCACCTCGGGAGCGATCCGGCCGTGGGAGGCGGTCGCGGTGTTTGTCGTCCTGTCGCTGCTGGCGCTGCTGCTGGTCATCCCGATGAACCGGCTGGCCTGGGCGCTGGCGGTGGTGGCGGCGTTCCTGGCGGTGAGCTATCCGTTCACCAAGCGCTTCCTCGCCCTGCCGCAGGCCTACCTGGGCATCGCTTTCGGCTTCGGCATCCCGATGGCGTTCGCCGCGGTGCTCGGCCGGTTACCGACCAGCGCCTGGCTGATGCTGGCGGCCAACATCTTCTGGGCGCTGGCCTACGACACCGAATACGCGATGGTCGATCGCGACGACGACCTGCGCATCGGGATCCGCACCGCCGCCATCACCTTCGGCCGCCACGACGTGACGGCGGTGATGCTGTGCTATGCCGCCGCGCTCGCGTTGCTGGCGGCGGTCGGGCGCATCGAGGGGCTGGGCCTGCCGTATTACGCCGGCCTCGCGGCGGCGGCGGCGATGGCCGTCTACCACTACACGCTGATCCGCGAGCGCAGCCGCGAGGGATGCTTCCGGGCGTTCAACCACAACAACTGGTTCGGGGCGGCGGTGTTCGCCGGCATCCTCGCGCACTACCTGCTACGCTGACATCCCCTGAAACGGGAGGAGCGATGCAGCCATCCGCCGTTTCGCGTGCGAAGCCGTGCCCGCAGGCGCGCGGGAAACGCACGTCATGGCGCCGCACGGCGTTCGTCGCGCCGTTCGTCGCGCTGCTCCTCGCCGCGCAGCCGGCCCTGGCCTCGCTGGACGACACGCCGGCCGACGGTCCGGCCGCGCCGGGAGCGCTGCAGGCGAGCACGTTCGCCTCGGGGCTGGAGTCGCCATGGGGCATGGAGTTCCTGCCCGACGGACGGCTGCTGGTCACCGAGCGCGCCGGACGGCTGCGCGTGATCAGCGCCGACGGCCGGGAGATCTCCGAGGCGGTCGCGGGGCTGCCGCGCGTGCGCCACGGCAACCACGGCGGGCTGCTCGACGTCAGGATCGATCCGGATTTCGCGCACAATCGCCTCGTCTACCTCAGCTATACGAAAGCCGGCCGCCTGCTGCTCGCACGGCGCAGCGGGCTCACGGTCGCGCGCGCCCGCCTGAGCGAGGACGCCACGCGGCTCGAGCAGGTGCAGGTGCTGTTCCGCCAGCGGCCGCGCGTGGCGGTCGACGAGAACCTGGGCGGCCGCCTGGCCGCGTCGGCCGACGGCTACCTGTTCCTCACGGTCGGCGACCGTTACACGGTCGAGCAGCGGATCCGGGCGCAGGATCCGGCCTTCCACCAGGGCAAGACGGTGCGCATCCGCACCGACGGCTCGGTGCCCGCCGACAATCCGTTCGTCGGACGCGACGGCGCGCTGCCGGAGATCTGGAGCCTCGGGCACCGCAATCCGCAGGGCGCGTTCGTTCATCCGCGCACCGGCATGCTGTGGGTCGCCGAGCACGGCCCGCAGGGCGGCGACGAGGTCAACATCGTGCGCGGCGGCGCCAACTACGGGTGGCCGATCGTGACCTTCGGCTGCGAGTACGACACCTGCGCCCCGATCGGCGAGGGCGTCTCGAAACCGGGCATGGAAGCGCCGCTCGCCTGGTGGGGCAAGCCGGGCATCGCACCCAGCAACCTGATCCTCTACACCGGCGACCAGTTCCCCGAATGGAAGGGCAGCGTGTTCGTCGGCGCGCTGGCCGGCCGGGCGGTGTGGCGGATCGAGCTGTCCGGCGACGACGATGCACCGCGCATGACGCGGCGCGAGCCGCTGTTCGCGGAGCTCGGCGAACGCATCCGCGACATCCGGCAAGGACCCGACGGCGGCCTGTACCTGCTCACCGACGGCGGCGAGGCCCGCGTCATCCGCATCGCGCGGTCGTTGCAGAGCCCGGCTACGGCCGGCGGCGCGGCGCACTGAGGACGACGGCCGCGCGCCCGTCCGGCAGAGCAGGCGGGACCGGCAAAAAAATCGGCCGACCGGGCAGCACACTGCCTGGCGGCCAAAGAGGAGAGGCGAGAAATGGTTGCTCAAGATCTCATGGGCGCTTGTATGTTCAGGCCAGACCGGCACGGTAGAGTCTGATCGCCGTTGAGGCGGCCAGAGCGGCCCGTGTAGTTTG
>MKUQ01000040.1 GCA_001898645.1 Burkholderiales bacterium 70-64 | reverse complement strand
CGCCATGGTCCGCACCAATCAACCCTGGAACAACTCGCTTCACGGCGCTTGACTCGGAAGACGGTTACTCAGGCGTAGCGGCGCGGCTCGCCCGCGCCGTAGAGGTTCTCGGTGCAGCGCCCGCACAGGGTCGGATGCTGCGCGTCGGCGCCGACGTCGGCGCGGTAGTGCCAGCAGCGTTCGCACTTGGCGTGCGCGCTCGGGGTCACGACGATCGCCTCGTCCTCGGGGCCGGCGGCGCGCACCAGGCGCGCCTGCGAGGTGATGAGCACGAAGCGCAGGTCGTCGCCGAGCGAGGCCAGCGCTTCGTAGCGGGCGCCGCTCGCGCGCACCTCGATCTCGGCCTGCAGCGACGAGCCGATGGCGCCGGTGGCGCGCACCGCCTCGATCTCGCGCAGCACGTCGGCGCGCACCGCGCGGATCGTCGCCCACTTCTCGCGCAGCGTCTCGGCATCGGGCTGCGGCGCGAACACGTGCCAGGTCTGCGTGAAGATGGTCTCGCCGCCGTTCTTCCATGCCTCGGGCGCGAACAGCGGCCACGCCTCCTCGGCGGTGAACGAGAGGATGGGCGCCATCAGCCGCAGCAGCGTGTCGGTGATCGCATGCAGTGCCGTCTGCGCCGAGCGGCGGGCGAGCGAGCCGGCCGGGGTGGTGTACAGGCGGTCCTTGAGGATGTCGAGGTAGAAGGCGCCGAGGTCCTCGGAGCAGAAGGTCTGCAGCCGCGCCACCGCCGGGTGGAACTCGAAGCGCTGGTAGTCGGCCTCGATCGAGGCCTGCCAGGCGGCGGTCATCGCCAGCGCGTAGCGGTCGATCTCGAACATCCGATCGAGCGGCACGGCGTCGCGTGCGGGGTCGAAGTCGGCCACGTTGGCGAGCAGGAAGCGCAGGGTGTTGCGGATGCGCCGGTAGGCCTCGACGACGCGCTTGAGGATCTCCTCGGAGATCGACATCTCGCCCGAGTAGTCGGTGCTGCCCACCCACAGGCGCAGGATCTCGGCACCCAGCCGGTCGGACACCTCCTGGGGCTCGACGCCGTTGCCGAGCGACTTGCTCATCTTGCGGCCCTGGCCGTCGACGGTGAAGCCGTGCGTGAGCAGCGCCCGGTAGGGCGGCTCGCCGTTCATCATCGAGGAGGTGAGCAGCGACGAATGGAACCAGCCGCGGTGCTGGTCGCTGCCCTCGAGGTACATGTCGGCGGGGAAGGTCGACTGGTCGGCATGCGAGCCGCGCAGCACCGTCTGGTGGGTGGTGCCCGAGTCGAACCAGACGTCGAGCGTGTCGCGGTTCTTCTCGTAGAGCGCGGCCTCCTCGCCGAGCAGGGTCTGCGGGTCGAGCCGCTGCCAGGCCTCGATGCCTTCGCGCTCGATCAGCTGCGCGACCTCCTCGAGCAGCTCGAGCGTGCGCGGATGCAGCTCGCCGGTCTCGCGATGCACGAAGAAGGCCATCGGCACGCCCCACTGGCGCTGCCGCGACAGGGTCCAGTCGGGCCGGTTGGCGATCATCCCGTGCAGGCGGGCCTTGCCCCAGGCCGGATAGAAGTGCGTGGCCTCGACGCCGCGCAGGGCCGTCTGGCGCAGGGTCTCGCCGCCGTCTGCCGGCACGACGTCCATGCCCGCGAACCACTGGCTCGAGGCGCGGTAGATGATGGGCGTCTTGTGCCGCCAGCAGTGCATGTAGGCGTGCGACTCCTGGCTGACGCCGAACAGGCAGCCGTGGGCGCGGATGTGCTCGACGATGCGGGGATTGGCCTCCCAGATCGACAGGCCGGCGAACTCGGGCAGCCAGCTCGCGAAGGTGCCGTCGCCGAGCACCGGCTGCAGGATGTCCTGGTCGCGCAGGCCGTGCTGCTTGCACGAGGCGAAGTCCTCGATGCCGTAGGCCGGCGCCGAGTGGACCAGCCCGGTGCCGGAATCGAGCGTCACGTAGTCGCCGAGATGGACCGGCGAGAGCCGGTCGGCGAACGGATGGCGGAAGCGGATGCCGTCGAGCGCCCGGCCGGGGACGTGCGCGACGATCTCGTGGCCGCCTGCGCCGGCCAGCCCCCAGCGCTCCAGGCAGCGCTCGACCAGCTCGCTGGCCAGGATCACCAGGGCGGGCTCGCCCAGCCATTGCACGCGCACCAGCGAGTAGTCGAAGTCCGGGTGCAGGTTGAGCGCCTGGTTGGCCGGGATGGTCCACGGCGTGGTGGTCCAGATCACCGCATAGCCGCGCTGCACCGGCAGCTGCGGCAGCCCGAAGGCGGCGGCCAGCCTGGCCAGCTCCCCGTGCGCGAAGGGGAAGCCGACGTCGATCGACGGATCGACGCGGTCAGCGTACTCGACCTCGGCCTCGGCCAGCGCCGAGCCGCAGTCGAAGCACCAGTTGACCGGCTTCAGCCCGCGGTAGACGTAGCCCTTCCTCATGATGGTGGCCAGCGCGCGCAGCTCGTCGGCCTCGTTGCGCGAGGCCATGGTGAGGTAGGGATCGTCCCACTGGCCGAGCACGCCGAGCCGGATGAAGCCCTCCTTCTGACGCGCCACCTGGCTGGCGGCATAGGCGCGTGAGCGCGCCTGCACCTCCTCGGTGGAGAGGTTCTTGCCGAAGGCCTTCTCGATCTGGATCTCGATCGGCATGCCGTGGCAGTCCCAGCCCGGCACGTAGCGCGCGTCGAAGCCCGCCATGTTGCGGCTCTTGACGACGATGTCCTTGAGGATCTTGTTGACCGCGTGGCCGATGTGGATGTCGCCGTTGGCGTAGGGCGGGCCGTCGTGCAGCACCCATACCGGGCGGCCCTTCGAGCCCTCGCGGATGCGACGGTACACCTGCTTCTCCTGCCACTGGCGCGTCCACTGCGGCTCGCGCCTGGCGAGGTCGCCGCGCATCGGGAACGGCGTCTCGGGCAGGTTCAGCGTGTCGCGGTACGACTTCCCGCCTTGCGCGGGACGGTCGGATTTGCCATCGGCCATGGAGGTCTCTCGGATCAGTCGGTTCGGGGTGCCGCCGCCTCGGCGTCGTGGCTGCGGAACCAGTCGCGCGCAGCCTGCGCGTCGCGGCCGATCTGCGCGGTGAGCGCCTCGATCGAGTCGAAGGGGGCTTCGTCGCGCAGCTTGTGCAGGAACTCCACGCGCACCAGCCTGCCGTAGAGGTCGGCGTCGAAGTCGAACAGGTGCACTTCGAGCAGCAGCCGCCCGTCGCGCTCGACGGCCGGGCGCGTGCCCAGGCTCGCGACGCCGGGCAGGGGGCGATCGCCCAGCCCGTGCACGCGCACCACGAACACGCCCGCGACGGCGGGCCGCTCGAACGGGATCGGCAGGTTCAGCGTCGGGAAGCCGAGCGTGCGCCCCAGCTTGCGGCCGTGCAGGACGTGCCCGGAGATGAAGTAGGGCCGCCCGAGCAGCTCGCGCACCGCGGCGAAGTCGCCCGCGGCCAGCGCTGCGCGCACCGCCGAGCTGGAGATGCGCTGGCCGTCTTCGCGGGTCACCGTCTCCACGCGCGCCAGCTCGAAGCCGTGCCGCACCGCGGCCTCGCGCAGCATGGCGAAGTCGCCGCGGCGCCGCGCGCCGAAGCGGAAGTCGTCGCCGATCAGCAGGTAGCGCGTGTGCAGGCCCTCGACGATGATGGTGTCGATGAAGCGCTCGGCCGGCAGCGTGGCCACCGAGGCGTTGAAGTGGGTGATGCACACTCGCTCGACGCCGCAGGCGGCCAGCGCGTCGAGCTTGTCGCGCTCGGTGCTGATGCGCGCCGGCGGCGGGATGGGTGCGTGCCCGCCGGGCCGGCCCGCGGCCGCGGCGGCCTGCGGCGCGCTCGCCGCCAGCGCCGCGAAGTACTCGCGCGGGTGGGGCTCGAAGGTGAGCACGCAGGTCGGCAGGCCGAGCTCGCCGGCGCGCCGCTGCAGCTGCGCCAGCACCGCCCGGTGCCCGGCGTGCACCCCGTCGAAATTGCCGATGGTCAACGCGCAGGGATCGCGTCGATCGGCAGGGGGCAGGTGGCGGAAGACTTCCATCGCAGGAGCGGGCTGGGATCGGGCGGCAGGTGCCCGAGTGCGTGCGCAAAACATTGAATTATAAAGGCCGGGCGCCCGCCGTCGGCGGATGCCGATGATACGATTGGGCGATGAAGAAGATCGTGGTGCTGCTGTCCGGGCGCGGTTCGAACATGGCGGCGATCGCCGCGGCGCTGCGCGAGGAGCGCTGGCCTGCCTCCATCGCGTGCGTCATCGCCGACCGGCCGCAGGCGCAGGGGCTGGCGCGCGCCGCGCAGGCAGGCCTGGCCACGGCGGTGGTCGAGCGCAGCGCCTTCGCGCGGCGCGACGACTTCGAGCGCGCGCTCGCCGAGACGATCGATGCGCACCGGCCCGACGCGGTGGTGCTGGCCGGCTTCATGCGCGTGCTCGGCGCGGCGTTCGTCGAGCGCTACCACGGGCGCCTGCTGAACATCCATCCCTCGCTGCTGCCGGCCTTCCCGGGGCTCGACACCCACCGGCGCGCGCTGCAGGGCGGCGTGGCCGTGCACGGCGCCACCGTGCATTATGTCGGGGCCGAGGTCGACGCCGGCCCCATCATCGCCCAGGCGGCGGTGCCGGTGATGCCGGAAGACGACGAGGACGCGCTGGCCGCGCGCGTGCTGGCCTCCGAGCACCGGCTCTATCCGATGGCGCTGCGCTGGCATCTCGACGGACGCCTGCGCCTGCAGGGCACGCGCGTGACGCTCGCCGATCCGCGGCCCGGGGAGGCGCGCTGGCTCTGGAACGACGCCCGCTGAAACGCGTCGCCGGCGCGCGTACGCGTGCGCCCGGCGGCCCGCGCACGCATGCATCCGGCGGTCCGCGCGTGGGCGGCTCGCGTGCGCGCGCGCCCGCCTCCCTCGACGCCTTGTGCCGCGAGGTGCTGGCGCGCACGCTGCGCTTCGAGGCGCCGGCCGACGGCGTGCTGCGCGCCTTCTTCCGCGCGCACCCGCAGCTGGGCCGACGCGACCGCGGCGAGATCGCCGAGGCGGTGTTCGACGTGCTGCGCCATCGCCGTCTCTATGCCCACCTGGCGCAGGGCGGCGCCGGGCCGATCGAGCCTCGCCTGCTCGCGCTGTCGCAGGCGCGTCGCGCCGGCCGGCTGGCGATCCCGCCGGTGGCGTCGGCCGTGCGCGCGAGCCTGCCCGACTGGCTCGCCGAGGCGCTGTGGGCGCACTACGGCGAGGCCGAGGCGCAGGCGCTCGCCGCGGCGCTGCTCGAGACGGCTCCGCTCGACCTGCGCGTGAACACGCTGCGCGCCGATCGCGAGCAGGTGCATGCCGCGCTCGCCGCCGAGGGCATCGAGGCGCAGCCGCTGGCGCTTGCGCCCGATGCGCTGCGCGTCACCGGCAAGCCGGCGCTCGAGCGCAGCGCGCCCTTCGAGGCCGGCTGGTGCGAGGTGCAGGATGCGGGCAGCCAGCTCATCGCCCTGCTGGTGGCGCCGCGGCGCGGCCAGACGGTGATCGACCTGTGCGCCGGCGCCGGTGGCAAGACGCTGGCGCTGGCCGCTGCCATGCGGTCGACGGGCCAGGTGTACGCCTGCGACGTCTCGGCGCAGCGCCTGCTGCGCATGCGTCGCCGGCTCGAGCGCTGCGGCGCGACCAACGTGCAGCCGCTGGCGCTCGCCGACGAGCGCGACGCGCGGCTGCAGCGCCTGCACGGGCGCGCCGATGCGGTGCTGGTGGACGCGCCGTGCAGCGGCACCGGCACGCTGCGGCGCAACCCCGACCTGAAGTGGCGCACCGGTCCGGCCGAGGTGGCCCGGCTGGTCGCCGCGCAGCGCTCGATCCTGGCGGCGGCTGCGCCCCTGGTGCGCCCCGGCGGCTGCCTCGTCTATGCCACCTGCAGCCTGCTCGCCGCCGAGAACGAGGAGCAGGCGGCGTGGTTCGAGGCGATGCACCCGGCCTGGCGCCGCCGGCCGGCCGGCGAAGTGCTGGCCGCGCAGGGCGCGCAGCCGGGGCCTCAGGCGGTGGCCGACGGGCTGCTGCGCCTGCTGCCGCAGCGCGACGGCTGCGACGGATTCTTCGCGGTACGCTGGGAGCGTCCGCGCTCGAACGCGAAATCGCATGACGGGCGCGTCGGCGGGTAGAATCGGCGCAATGGCGGATTCCATCCTGGCATTCCTCGATCGCGGGCTGCTCGGCGCGGCCTGGTGGCAGATCGTCGCCTGGACGCTGGCCGCCACCCACGTCACCATCGTCGCCGTGACGCTCTACCTGCATCGCTGCCAGGCGCACCGCGCGCTCGACCTGCACCCGGCGGTGGCGCACTTCTTCCGTTTCTGGCTGTGGCTCACCACCGGCATGGTCACGCGCCAGTGGGCCGCGGTGCATCGCAAGCACCACGCCCGCTGCGAGACCGGCGAGGATCCGCACAGCCCGGTGCGCTGGGGCCTGCGCAAGGTGCTGCTGCAGGGCACCGAGCTCTACCGCGCCGAGGCGGCCAACCCCGACACCGTACGCAGGTACGGGCACGGCACGCCGGACGACTGGATCGAGCGGCGGCTGTATTCGCGCCATTCGACCCTCGGCGTGTACATCGTGCTGGTCCTCGACGTGGCGCTGTTCGGCGCCATCGGCCTCGCCATGTTCGGCGTGCAGATGCTGTGGATCCCGGTATTCGCCGCCGGCGTGGTCAACGGACTCGGGCACGCGCGCGGCTACCGCAACTTCGAGTGCCCCGATGCCAGCACGAACATCGTGCCCTGGGGCATCCTGATCGGCGGCGAGGAGCTGCACAACAACCATCACACCTACCCCAGCTCGGCGCGGCTGTCGGTGAAGTGGTACGAGCTCGACATCGGATGGACGTACATCCGCCTGCTGGCCCTGCTGCGCCTGGCGACCGTGCGCCGCCTCGCCCCCCGGCCGAGCTTCGCCCCGGTGCGTCCGGCGATCGACCTGCAGACCCTGCAGGCGGTGATCGCCCACCGCTACGACCTGATGGCGCAGTACGCGCGCTCGCTCAGGCGAGTGTGCGCCGAGGAGGCGCACCGCCTCGCCGTGCTCGAGCGGCCGGAAGGCCTGCTGCTCGAATCGGCGCGCCGCTGGCTGCACCGCGACGCCGCGCGCTGGACCGAGCACCAGAAGGCCCGCCTGGGCGAGGTGCTCGCGGCCAGCGAACGGCTGCGCCGGCTGGTCGAGATGCGCCGCGAGCTGTCGGCGGTGTGGGAACGTTCCAACCTGAGCCGCGAGCAGCTGCTCGCGCACCTGCAGCAGTGGTGCCAGCGCGCCGAGGCGAGCGGCATCCGCGCGCTGCAGGACCTCTCGCTGCGGCTGCGCTCCTACGCCTGAGCGGCGGGATCGCGGCGCCGAGCCACCGTCATCATTCACGAAACCGGAGAGCCCTGCGTTGAGCGTCCATCCCGTCGACCCCGCTGCCGCCGATGTGCGGCGCAAGCCGATCACGCAGGTGCAGCTGGCCGAGCTGCGCGCGCGCGGCGAACCGATCGCCGTGCTCACCTGCTACGACGCGAGCTACGCGACGCTGCTCGACGATGTCGGCATCGAGTGCCTGCTGATCGGCGATTCGCTCGGCATGGTGGTGCAGGGCCATCGTTCCACGCTGCCGGTGACGCTCGACGAGGTCGCCTACCACGTCGGCTGCGTGGCTCGCGGCAGCCGCTACGCGTGGGTCATCGCCGACATGCCGTTCGCGACCTACCAGACCAGCGTCGATGCCGCCTTCGCCAACGCCGCGCGGCTCATGCAGGCCGGCGCGCACATGGTCAAGCTCGAAGGCGGCGAGTGGCTCGCCCCGACGGTGCGCGTGCTCACGCGTGCCGGCGTGCCGGTGTGCGCGCACCTGGGGCTCACGCCGCAGTCGGTCCATGCGCTCGGGGGCTACCGCGTGCAGGGCCGTACGCCCGAGGCGGCCGAGCGGCTGATCGCCGACGCCCTCGCCCTGCAGGAGGCCGGCGCCACCATGCTGGTGCTCGAGATGGTGCCGGCGACGCTGGCCGAGGAGCTGACGCGGCGCCTGACGATGCCCACCATCGGCATCGGGGCGGGCGCCGGCTGCTCCGGCCAGGTGCTGGTGCTGCACGACATGCTCGACGTCTATCCCGGGCGCAAGCCGCGCTTCGTGCGCAACTTCATGGACGGCGCCGGCAGCGTGCGCGCCGCCGTCGAGGCCTACCGGGACGCGGTCAAGTCGCGCGCGTTCCCGGGCGCCGAGCACGCCTACTGAACGGAACGGCGCGCCGCCGCGTCCCGTTCGCCGCCATGGCCATCCCCGTCACCGAAGTCGCCATCGTCACCGGCGCCTCGCGGGGGCTGGGGGAAGCGCTGGCCGCGCAGCTGCTGGCGCCGGCGCGGCGGCTGATCTGCATCGCGCGTTCGCCCAATGCCGCGCTCGCCGCGCAGGCGCAGGCGAGCGGCGCCCCGCTCGACTATCGCCTGCACGACCTCGCCGACGCCGAGGCCACGGCGCGCCTGGCGCAGGCGCTCGGCGAGACGCTGCGCGAGGCCGCCGCGGCCGGTACGGCCTCGCCGATCTCACGTTTCGTGCTGGTGAACAATGCCGGCGTGATCGAGCCGATCGGGCGCATCGAGTCGCTCGCGGCCGCACCGCTCGCGCGGGCGCTGCAGGTTAATCTCGCCGCCGCCATGCTGCTGACCGCGGCGTTCCTGTCGGCCACCGATGCCGCGGGCGCCGACCGGCGCATCCTCAACATCTCGTCGGGGGCGGCGCGCCACCCACTGGCCGGCTGGTCGGCCTATTGCAGCTCCAAGGCGGCGCTCGACATGTTCACCCGCTGCATCGCCGCCGAGCACGCGGGGCGGCCCGACGCGCCGCGGGTGTGCTCGCTCGCGCCCGGCGTGCTCGACACCGGCATGCAGGCCACCATCCGCACGGCCGCCCCGGCCGACTTTCCGCAGGTCGAGCGCTTCCGCAAGCTCGCGGCCGAGGGCGCGCTCGCTTCGCCCGCGCAGGTCGCGCAGCGCATCGTCGCCTATCTCGAGGGCGACGACTTCGGGGCGCGCGAGATCGACGACATCCGCGACCGATGAAAAGCAAAAGCCCCTCGGGCGAGGGGCTTTCCGGCATTCCGGCCAGCGCCGGAGGGCGCTGGCTCGCGCCTGCCGCTACTTGATCTTGGTTTCCTTGTAGGCCACGTGCTTGCGGGCAACGGGATCGAACTTCTTGATCTCCATCTTCTCGGGCATGGTCCGCTTGTTCTTGGTGGTGGTGTAGAAATGGCCGGTGCCGGCCGTCGATTCGAGCTTGATCTTGTCGCGCATGGTCGGGCTCCTTGCCTGTCGGGGTCGGACGGGACTCGGTCGGGGTTCGCGCGCGCTTACGCCGCTTCGCCGCGGGCGCGCAGGTCGGCCAGCACGACGTCGATGCCCTTCTTGTCGATGAGGCGCAGCGCCGCGTTGCTCACGCGCAGGCGGATCCAGCGGTTCTCGCTCTCGACCCAGAACCGGCGGTACTGCAGGTTGGGCAGGAAGCGCCGCTTGGTCTTGTTGTTCGCGTGCGAGACGTTGTGGCCGACCATCGGCGCTTTTCCGGTGACTTGGCAGACTCGGGCCATGGTGGATTCCGAAACTCAGCAAAGCTTGAAATTATAACGTAGTTGCCGCTCAGCGGGCAAGGCTGGCAGAGCTCGCGACAGGCAGGGTTCGTGACGAGCAGGGATTGCAGTCGTCCCGGAAAGTGTGCAGGAATCGTAGCGAGCGGCCCGAGGTCGTGCCGAGAAGCGCAGCCGTACTGGAGTACGGCGAGCATCGCAGGCGCGAGATCGGACCGCGCAGTAGATTCCTGCACACTTTCAGAGCAGGCCCGCCTCGGCGAACGAGAAGCAGCGATTGCCGGCCACGATCAGGTGATCGAGCACCGGCAGGTCCAGCTGCGACAGCGCGCTCTTCAGCGCCTGGGTCAACGCCCGGTCGGCCATGCTCGGCTCGGCCACTCCGGAGGGATGGTTGTGGGCCAGGATCAGCGCGGCGCTGTCCAGCTCGAGGGCGCGCCGCGCCACCTCGCGCGGGTAGACCGCAGTCTGCGTCAGGGTGCCGCGGAACAGCTCCTCGGCTGCGATCAGCCGGTTCTGGGCGTCGAGGAACATGACCGCGAAGATCTCGCGGCTGCGATCGCGCAGCCACAGCGACAGGAACTCGCGCACCGTGGCCGGCGAGGCGAGGGTGTCGCGGCTGCACAGCTCCTCGCGCAGGCTGCGTCGCGCGAGCTCGACCGCGGCCTGCAGCTGCGCGCGCTTGGCCGGACCCAGCCCCGCTGCCTGCAGGGGATGGCGGGCGTCGATGAGCGCGCGCAGGCCGCCCGACTCGACCAGCAGCTCCCGGGCCAGCTCGACCGCGTGCTTGCCGGCCCTGCCGGTACGCAGCAGCACCGCCAGCAGCTCGGCGTCGGAGAGCCCCGCGGCGCCGCCGGCCAGCAGGCGTTCGCGCGGGCGCTGGTCGATCGGCCAATCACGGATCCTCAACGGGGTTCCCACGTCCGGACCCGGCCGGGGCGCACTAGAATGACGGGCATGACAAGCACTCCTGACGCGGCCGCTCCTGCAACGGTGGCGGCCGATTCGCATCTGACGCTGCACTACCGGATCAGTCTGGCCGAATCCGGGGAGGACGTCATTAGTACTTTCGGCGATCGGCCTGCCACCCTTCAGGTCGGCCTCGGCCAATTGGCCGAGCCGCTCGAACGATGCCTGATCGGCCTGGCCGAGGGCGCGCGCGCGCGCTTCGACCTGTCTCCCGAGCAGGCCTTCGGCGCGCGCAATCCGGCCCTGGTGCAAAGGCTCAGCCGCGCCGCCCTCGAGGCCGATACGCGCCGCGATGCCGACTACCAGCCCGGCGACGTGGTCGAGTTCTCCGCGCCCGACGGCGGACGCTTCGCGGGCGTGCTCAAGGAGATCGACGAGCGCCATGCGCTGTTCGACTTCAATCACCCGCTGGCCGGCCAGCCGATCCGCTTCGAAGTCGAAATCCTCGGGATCCTGTAATGGAAGCGCTCATTGCCCAGCCGCGCGGGTTCTGCGCCGGCGTCGATCGCGCGATCGAGATCGTCGAGCGCGCGCTCGAAGCCTTCGGGCGCCCGATCTACGTCCGCCACGAGATCGTGCACAACGAGCACGTCGTGGGCGCGCTGCGCGACAAGGGCGCGGTGTTCGTCGACGAGCTGCACCAGGTGCCCGACGGCGCCGTGGTGATCTTCTCGGCGCACGGCGTGTCGCGCGCGGTGCGCGCCGAGGCCGAGCAGCGCGGCCTGCGCGTGTTCGACGCCACCTGCCCGCTGGTCACCAAGGTGCACATCGAGGTGGCGAAGATGCGCCGCGAGGGGCGCGAGCTGGTCATGATCGGCCATGCCGGCCACCCCGAGGTGGAGGGCACCATGGGCCAGGCCGACGGCGGCATCTACCTGGTGCAGTCGGTCGACGACGTGGCGCGGCTCGAGGTGCGCGATCCGCAGCAGCTGGGCTACGTCACCCAGACCACGCTGTCGATCGACGACTGCCGCGAGATCATCGCGGCGCTCAGGGCGCGCTTCCCGGCGATCGCCGAGCCCAAGAAGCAGGACATCTGCTATGCCACGCAGAACCGCCAGGACGCGGTCAAGGCGATGGTGTCGCAGTGCGACCTGGTGCTGGTGATCGGCTCGCCCACCAGCTCCAACAGCAACCGCCTGCGCGAGGTGGCCGCGAAGATGGGCTGCGAGGCGCGCATGATCCGCTCGGCCGATGAGCTCGACCCGGCCTGGCTCGCGGGCAAGCGCTGCGTGGGGGTCACGGCCGGCGCCTCGGCGCCCGAGGAGCTGGTGGAGGGACTGCTGGCGCGGCTGAAGACGCTCGGCGTGGACGGTGTGCGGCCGCTGGACGGGGTGCGCGAGAACATGACGTTCCCGCTGCCCAAGGGGCTTGCGCGCTAGCCGGAACCGACGGGTTGGCGGACCAGCCCATGGTCTGGCAGGCTCTCGCGGGCCTCCCGCCGGCCCGCCCATAGCGGAGCACAGCGAGTGGACATGAAAAACCGCCATTGTGGCGGTTGCCCGCCATGTGACCAGGCCGCTAAGCCCGGGCGCCCGAAACCTCGGGCGCAGAGGGAGCATCAGCCCGGTCGCTGCTGCGCGTCAACAGCTAGAGGCGGGGAATCTGCGTGAAAGTGCGCTGTGCATGATGATCCTCGTGTCGGTCCTAGGCGGGATGCCGTCGCCGCTGCTATCGCCGCCACCGCACAGCGGACGCGCCGGCGCGCACGTATCGGTTCAGAACCGATGCGAGATCCCGGCGTCCTTGAGGATGCCGTTGGCCGTATGGCGCGATCTACAGTTGTGCGGGACCGTTATGGTTTCACCGGCGGCGTTGCGCCAGATCTCGTGCGAGCCCTTGCCTGGCCGAAGAAACCGCCAGCCGGCTTCGCGCAGAAGCTTGGTTACTGCTCGTAGTACCCATTCATGCCGCGCAGTGCGCTGCGCTGTGCATGATGATCTTGGTGTTGGTCTTGGGCGGGTCGCCGCTAAATCGGGACTGAAGAAGCTCGCGCGTCGCGGCGAGGATCTCTTGCTTCATCTCGTCGAGCGTCGCTGCCTCGACATGCAGCCCCTTCAGATTGGAGTTGGCCACGAAGTAGATGCCGGCCTCTTGATCGAAGCGGATCTCGACCTGAACCTCCACCGGCATACCCCATCGAGCCAGCGTCCGCCAGCCCGGCTAGGTCGGTCGCGCTGCCAGTGCCATGTGCCCTCTCCTTGTCGGTGCCGTCAGCGACGCAATGCGTCGCCCCCGATGGTGCCACGATCCATCATTTCGGGCGGCCCACGGAATCCACAAGCGGGGCTTTCCGCGCTCTCGCCGGCAGGTCCTGGCAGGGGCCTGCCAGCTTGCTTTTTCCGCCCCTGCGGCATTTCTCGATTAGTGAAAACCCTGGCGCTATGCATCTTGCTTGACATGGCGCTATGCATTCTGCAGTCCATAGCCGCATCCGTCAGAATTGGCGCGTCAGCGCGGCCTTGCTGGTTGCTGCCGCGGCTGGTTGTACGCCGGCGGCGTGCCGAACTCGTCGCGCTGCCCGGTGTAGGGATTCGCCCGTAGATGCCGTTGCGCTCGCCGTAGTTGTCGTAGCGCACGCTGTTGGGCGCAGAGCGCATGTGACCCTGCACGAAGGTGCCGTCCTTGCGGATGTGCGGGCTCACCGCGGTGCGGTCAGCGGCGAACGCCGGGACGGCAGGGATGCCTACAGCGCCAATGCTACGGCATGGAACTCGGAAAATCTGCTTACACCAGCGCTTACACGATTCGCCGTCAGGAAACGGCCGGCACGCCGCGGTGCTGTAAGTCTCTGATTTCGCTGGTGCTGGTGGGGTGACTCGAACACCCGACCTACTGATTACGAATCAGTTGCTCTACCAACTGAGCTACACCAGCACGGTTCCACGGCCCGGAAGATCCTGCCCGGGCGGGAGAGGGCAGGAGTATAGCAGAGCGCTCCTGCCGCGCGTGACATCGGCCAGCGTGTCGGCGACCGTCGGCCAGCGCAGCCCGCAGCGCAGCTCGCGCACCAGCCGTCGGTTGGCGAGCCGGCGCGATTCGCTCATGAACGACAGCGTCGCGGCGCCCACCTGTTCGGTGATCGCTGCACGCGACAGGCGCGGCGGCGGCGGCAGGTCGAGCGCGCGCGCGACCAGGTCGAAGTAGTCGCCCATCTTCAGCGCGCTGTCGTCGACAGCGTTGTAGACGCGCCCGGGCCGTCCGCGCGCCAGCGCCAGCCAGGCCGCGCGGGCGAGGTCGTCGGCATGCACGTGGTTGGTATAGACGTCGTCGGCCTCGCGCAGTGCCGGGGTGCCTTCGCGCAGGCGCCGCAGCGGCAGCCGGTCGTGCGCGTAGATGCCCGGCGCGCGCAGCAGCGCCACGCGCGCCAGCCCCGCGGCCGAGAGGGCGCGCACGCGCCGCTCGGCGGCCACGCGGCGCCGGGCGCGTGCGCTGAGCGGGGCCACCGGGCGCGACTCCTCGACCCATGCGCCGGCGCAGTCGCCGTATACGCCGGTGGTGCCCACATAGGTCCATCGCGCGGGCGGCATGCCGCGATCCCTGCGCTCGCGCCGCAGGTGGGTGCGGCAGGCGGCGATGAAGCGCGCGATGCGCGGATCGTCGTCGCCGCTGCCCGGCGGGGGCGCGAGATAGACGACCCGGTCGCAGAAGGCGGCCAGCCGCCGCAGCGAGCGCGTTTCATCGAGATCGGCGGCGAGCGCGCGCGCGCCCAGCGCGCGGGCCGCTTCGCGCTGCGCCGGGCGCCGCGAGAGCGCCAGCACGTCGAGCGAGCGGCGCAGGCGCGGCGCGAGCTGGGCGAGCAGGCGCAGCCCGACGTCGCCGCAGCCGACCACGAGCAGGCGAGGCCGGCGAAAGCGGCGCGGCAGCGCGCGTGGCCTGGGCCGGGAGCAGGGTTTCATGACGGTGAGGGCGGCGATGGCGATGACGGCGGTGACGGCGGCGATGGCAGGGTATCGGGCCGGTCGGCGCCGACCCGCAGGCGATAATAGCCGCTCCGGTTCCGCGAGCACTTTCCCCCATGACCTTCACCATCACCGTCACGCCCGCCGGCAGGCAGTTCGGCGCCGAGCCCGACGAGTACATCCTCGACGCCGCGCTGCGTCAGGGCGTGGTGCTGCCCTATGGCTGCAAGGACGGCGCCTGCGGTTCATGCAAGGGGAAGGTGATCGAGGGCCGCGTGGAGCAGCGTGCACACTCGGCCAGCGCCCTGCCGTCGCAGGAGGCTGCGAGCGGATACGCGCTCTTCTGCTGTGCGCGCGCCGTTTCCGACCTGACCATCGAGTGCCGCGTGGTGTCCGGCGTGGGCGACATCCCGGTGCGCAAGATGCCGTGCCGCATCGCCTCGATCGAGCGGCCGGCGCCCGACGTCGCGGTGCTGCGCCTGCAGCTGCCGGCCAACGAGCGGCTGCAGTATCTCGCCGGCCAGTTCATCGAGCTGCTGCTCAAGGACGGCACGCGCCGCGCCTATTCGCTGGCCGGCGCGCCCGACCAGGCCGACCAGCTCGAGCTGCACGTGCGGCACATGCCGGGCGGCAGGTTCACCGACACCCTGTTCGGGCTGGTGCAGCCGGCCATCAAGGAGCGCGACATCCTGCGCTTCGAAGGTCCGCTGGGCACCTTCTTCCTGCGCGAAGACAGCGATCGGCCGATCATCCTGCTGGCCAGCGGCACCGGCTTCGCGCCGATCAAGGCGGTCGTCGAGCATGCGCGCTTCGAGGGCTGCCGGCGCCCGATGACCCTGTACTGGGGCGGACGCCGCCCGCGCGACCTGTACATGAACGCCTTGTGCGAGCAGTGGGCGCGCGAGA
The DNA here is from genome assembly GCA_001898645.1 of Burkholderiales bacterium 70-64. Classification (GTDB taxonomy): domain Bacteria; phylum Pseudomonadota; class Gammaproteobacteria; order Burkholderiales; family Burkholderiaceae_E; genus Zeimonas. Next base: position 100,981 of record MKUQ01000040.1, on the reverse strand, counting down.
TTCCCGGTTTCCGCTACGTGCCGGTGGTCTCCGACGCCCTGCCCGAGGACGCCTGGCAGGGCCGCACCGGCTTCGTGCACCAGGCGGTGATGGCCGATTTCCCCGACCTGTCCGGATACCAGGTCTATACCTGCGGCGCACCGGTCATGGTGGAGTCGGCGCGGCGCGACTTCACCGCCCGCTGCGCGCTGCCGGGTGAAGAGTTCTTCGCCGATGCCTTCACCAGCGCCGCCGATGTGGTGCCTGACGGCACGACGACGACCCTGTCTGCCTGAGTGCCCGCCCACGCGGCTGGAGCCGGAAAAAAAGAGCCCCGGGAGGAACCGGGGCAAACCAGCCAGGGAGGAAAAAATCGGTACGTGGCTGGCAGAGGAGGCCTGATGCGAAGGGAGTGGGTCGCTTCGCCGGACCACTGTAGGGGCACGCCGGCAGGCGGGCGTGCACCCGGCGATCGGCGGCTGCGGCCGTCGGATGAACGGGGCGGTGCGGCCCCCCGAACGGCGGGCGGCGGAAACGGAAGCAGGTGCCGGAAACGGGCCGTGTATCTGCCTGTTTCCGGCGCCGGAAATGCAAAGGGGCGCCCGCAGGCGCCCCTTGCCGCCGTGCGCGTCCGGTCACTTCTGCGACAGCACCCACTTGACCAGCGTCTCGGCTTCCTCGGCCGACACCTGCGGGTTGGCCGGCATCGGGATCTGCCCCCACACGCCGACGCCGCCTTCGCGCACCTTCTTCGTGAGCTTGGCCACGGACTCCTTGTCGTTGGCGTACTTGGCAGCTACGGCCTTGTAGGCTGGCCCGATCAGCTTCTTGTCGACGGAGTGGCAGGCGGTGCAGTTCTTGGCCTTGGCCAGCTCACCGCTGGCCAGTGCCGCACCCGAGGCGGATGCGAGCGCCAGGACCAGGCACAGGGCGGGAATCGATTTCATGGACGCTCCGGGGGAGGGGGAGGGGAAGAAACCAGAAGGCCGCATCGGCCTGCCTGACGAATCAACGTGCCTTGGTGGATGCCGTTGACACCGTGCCGTGCGCCGTCCGACCGGCCGGCGCAGACGCCGGCACGCGGCTTGCGGCACATTGGGCCACTCCGAATGGAGCCGGTCTCCCCTATGCCGTTCGTCTGGATTGGTGCCTTGCTCATCGTGCTCAAGTGGCTCGAGGTCGGCCCGCTCGCGCAATGGTCGTGGTGGTGGATACTGCTGCCGCTGGCGCTGGCCTTCGCCTGGTTCGAGCTGATCGAGCCCCTGTTCGGGCTGGACCGGCGCCGGAAGGTCGAGGACGAGTACGCCAGGATGCGCAAGGAGCGCATCGAGGCGAACTTCCGCCCGGGCGGCGCCAAACCCGCGGGCCGCTCGAGCGCCAAGTCCTGAGCGCCGGGCGCCCCCGGACCGGCAGGGCGTCCGCGGTCGATCAGAAATCGTCGAGCACCGCGCCGCGGCTGGCACTGTTGGCGAGCCGGTGGAACTTCGCCAGCACGCCGCGCCGGTAGCGCGGGGCCGGTTCGCGCCAAGCTGCCTTGCGCCGTGCCAGCTCAGCATCGTCGATATTGAGCTGCAGCACCAGCCGGCGCGCGTCGATGGTGATGGAGTCGCCCTCATGCACGAAGGCGAGCGGGCCGCCCACCGCGGCCTCGGGGGCGACGTGCCCGACCACCATGCCCCAGGTGCCGCCCGAGAACCGGCCGTCGGTGATCAGGCCGACCGATTCCCCCAGGCCGGCGCCGATGATCGCCGAGGTGGGCGCCAGCATCTCCGGCATGCCGGGCGCGCCGCGCGGGCCCAGGTAGCGCAGCACCATCACGTCGCCGGCGACGATCTTGCCGTCGAGGATGGCCTGCAGCGCGCTCTGCTCGTCGTCGAAGACGCGCGCCGGCCCGGTGATCGCCGGATTCTTCAGCCCGGTGATCTTGGCCACGCTGCCTTCGGGCGACAGGTTGCCCTTGAGGATGGCCAGGTGGCCTTCGCGATACATCGGGTTGTCGATCGGGCGGATCACGTCCTGGTCCGTGCGCGGCGTGGCCGGCACGTTCGCGAGCTCCTCGGCCAGGGTGCGCCCGGTGATCGTCATGCAGTGGCCGTGGACGAGCCCCGCCTCGAGCAGGATCTTGAGCACCTGCGGGATGCCGCCCGCGCCGTGCAGGTCGGTAGCGAGGTAGCGGCCCGAAGGCTTGAGGTCGCACAGCACCGGCACGCGCTTGCGCACGCGCTCGAAGTCGTCGATCGTCCACTCGACTTCCGCGGCGTGGGCGATGGCGAGGTAGTGCAGCACCGCGTTGGTCGAGCCGCCGACCGCCATGATCAGCGCCACCGCGTTCTCGATCGACTCGCGCGTGACGATGTCGCGCGGCTTGAGGTCGTTCTGCACCGCGCGGATCAGCACCCGCGCCGACTCGGCGGTGGAGTGCACCTTCTCGACGTCGGGGTTGGCCATGGTCGAGGAGCCCAGCAGGCTCATGCCGAGCGCCTCGAAGGAGGACGACATGGTGTTGGCGGTGTACATGCCGCCGCACGAGCCGGTGCCGGGGATGGCGTTCTCCTCGATGCCGCAGAAGTCTTCCTGCGTCATGCGGCCGCGCGAGAACTCGCCCACCGCCTCGAACACCGAGACGATGTTGAGCTCCTTGCCCTTCCAGTGGCCGGCCTTGATCGTGCCGCCGTACACATAGATGGACGGCACGTTGGCGCGCAGCATGCCCATCATCCCGCCGGGCATGTTCTTGTCGCAGCCGCCGATCACGATCACGCCATCCATCCACTGGCCCTGCACCGAGGTTTCGACGCAGTCGGAGATGACCTCGCGCGACACCAGCGAATACTTCATGCCTTCGGTGCCCATCGCCATGCCGTCGGAGATGGTCGGCGTGCCGAACACCTGGGCGTTGGCGCCGGCCGCCTGGATCGCCTCGACCGCGGCGTCGGCCAGCACCTGCAGCCCGGAGTTGCACGGGGTGATGGTGCTGTGGCCGTTGGCCACGCCGATCATGGGGTTGGCGAAATCGCTGCGCTTGTAGCCCATCGCGTAGTACATCGAGCGATTGGGGGCCCGGGCGACGCCCTCGGTGATGTTCCGGCTGCGGCGATTGGCGGCCATGGTGTCGGAGTGGGAGGGGCGGAAGGTTGGAGGGCAGGACGAGTGTAGCAAACGGCCCACAGGGGGCGGCCGATTCCCGCATTCCGATACCGGAATCTGGCGATGCATCAACCGCACCCTCCCGCCGGGAGCCTCCGGGTGCTTGCCTACCCGGAATTCATACGCTAATATGAATAAGAACGATTGTCGTTTAAAGATTCAGGCTCCTTCGAACCTTCTTCTTCGTCGACGCCATGATCATCTGCATCTGCCGCGCAGTGTCCGACCGCCAGATCCGTGCCGTGGTCAGCCAGGGCGCCCACTCGATGGCCCAGGTTCGTGCCGAGCTCGGCACGGGTGGGTGCTGCGGCAAGTGCACCCGCCAGGTCCGCGAGCTCATCGAGGAGCACAGCGCCGCGCAGCAGTGCGGCCAAGCAGTGGGTGCTGCCTGCGCCTGCGCGCTGGCCGCCTGATCGGCCCCGGCGGCGGCGGGCGCGCGCGCCACGCCGCTTCCTCCGCGCCGTTGTACCACTTTCCCGCCGCCGCTCCGCCTTCCTCACACCGCGCTCGCACCGCCGCTCGCCCGCCTCCGTGTATCGCTTTTGAACGCGTGAAGGAATCGTAGCGAGCGGCCCGAGGTCGCGCCGAGAAGCGTAGCCGTACTGGGGTACGGCGAGCGTCGCAGGCGCGAGATCGGACCGCGCAGTAGATTCATTCACACGTTCACGCGGCCTCTTCGGTCATGTGGATCTGCTGGTAGTTCTGCAGGCCGACGCGGCCGATCAGCTCGAGCTGCGTCTCGAGGAAATCGACGTGGGTTTCCGAGTCGTCGAGGATCTCGACGAAGATCTCGCGCGAGACGTAGTCGCCCACGCTCTCACAGTACGCGATCGCCTTCTTGAGCGTATCGAGCACCGAGCGCTCGAGGGCGAGATCGCTGTTGAGAATCTCCTCGGTGTTCTCGCCGACGTTCAGCTTGCCGAGGTCCTGCAGGTTGGGCAGTCCGCCGAGCATCAGGATGCGCTTGATGAGCGCATCGGCGTGCTTCATCTCGCCGATCGATTCGTCGTACTCGAACTTCTGCAGGCCGGGCAGCCCCCAATGGCCGAAAATGCGCGCATGCAGGAAATACTGGTTGATCGCGGTCAGTTCGTTCTTGAGCTGCTTGTTCAGCCACTCGATGACTTTCTTGTCGCCTTTCATGGGGCACCTCCGTTCGTGCACCGTGCCTGTGTTTCGCGGGTAATGCAAGAATAGACACAAGAACCCGGTGCAAACAATGCTCATTCATCCCGAAATCGATCCGATCGCCTTCACGCTGGGGCCGATCGCGGTGCGCTGGTACGGCCTGATGTACCTGGTCGCCTTCGCCGCCTTCTTCCTGCTCGGGCGGGCGCGGCTCGCCAAGCCGCAGTTCGCGCAGGCCAGCGGCCTGGCGCAGCGCGAGCTGGAGGACCTGCTCTTCTGGGGGGCCATCGGCGTGGTGCTGGGCGGGCGGCTCGGCTACGTGCTGTTCTACAAGCCCGGCTACTACGTCGCGCACCCGCTCGAGGTGTTCGCGGTGTGGCACGGCGGCATGTCGTTCCATGGCGGGCTGATCGGCGTGATCGCCGCGGTGTGGCTGTACTGCCAACGGCGTGGCCGCAGCTTCTGGCCGGTGATCGACTTCTGCGCGCCGCTGGTGCCGATCGGCCTGGCCGCCGGCCGGCTGGGCAACTTCATCAACGGCGAGCTGTGGGGCCGGCCGACCGACCTGCCCTGGGCAATGGTGTTTCCGCGCGTCGACAGCCTCGGGCGGCATCCCTCGCAGCTCTACGAGTTCGCCGGCGAAGGGCTGGCGCTCTTCGCGCTGCTGTGGTGGTTCTCGGCCAGGCCACGGCCGGCGGGCGCCGTCTCGGGCCTGTTCCTGGCGGGCTATGCGGTGCTGCGCTTCCTCGCCGAGTTCGCCCGCGAGCCGGATGCCTTCCTCGGCGTGCTTTCGCTCGGTCTCACCATGGGCCAGTGGCTGTGCCTGCCGATGTTCGCCGCCGGGCTGGCGCTGCTCGTCTGGGCCTACCGCAGGCGGCCGGCCGATTCGCGGCGCGCTGCCGACCCGCAGCAGCCGGCCGGGCCGCGGGGCCGCGCCTGAACGGCCGCACTGCGCGGTCGCGCCTCGCTCTTCATCGACCCCATGGACACTCGCGACGACTGCAATCTCTACGCGCTGCTGGCCCGCGGCTTTCCGCGCGATCGCGGCGCCTGCGCGCTCGATGCCGGAGACGGCCTGCTCTACTCCTGGGACGACATCGAGCATGCCAGCGCGGCGCTGGCCAACCTGTTCGCGCGCCTCGGCCTGCCCCGCGGGGCGCGCATCGCGGTGCAGGTCGAGAAGTCGCCCGAGGCGCTGCTGCTGTATCTCGCCACCCTGCGCGCCGGCCATGTCCACCTGCCGCTGAACACCGCCTACCAGCCGGCCGAGATCGACTACTTCCTCGGCGACGCCGAGCCTTCGGTGCTGGTGTGCAGCCCGGCCAACCTCGGCCGCCTCGAGCCGCTGGCGCGCCGCCATCGCGTGGCGCACGTGTTCACGCTGGGCGCCGACCGGCGCGGCACCCTGCTCGAGGCGGCCGCGGGCGAGGCGACGCGCTTCGAGACGGTGCGCTGCGCCGCCGGCGACCTCGCCTGCATCGTGTACACCTCGGGCACCACCGGCCGCAGCAAGGGCGCGATGCTCTCGCACGCCAACATCGGCAGCAACGCGCTCACGCTGCACCACTACTGGCGCTGGCGCAGCGGTGACGTGCTGCTGCACATGCTGCCGATCTACCACGTGCACGGGCTGTTCGTGGCGGTGCACGGCGCGCTGCTCTCGGGCAGCAGGATGATCTGGCGCGCCCGGTTCGATGCGAAGGAGGCGATCGCGCTGCTGCCGCAGGCCACGGTGTTCATGGGCGTGCCGACGATGTACGTGCGGCTGCTCGACGAGCCCGGCTTCGATGCCGCGGTCTGCCGCGACATGCGGCTGTTCGTCTCGGGCTCGGCGCCGCTGCTGCCCGAGACGTTCCGGCAGTTCGAGGCGCGCACCGGCCGGCGCATCCTGGAGCGTTACGGCATGAGCGAGACGGTGATGCTTACCTCCAACCCCTACGACGGCAATCGCGTGGCCGGCACGGTCGGGCTGCCCTTGCCCGGGGTGCAGGTGCGCGTCGTCGACGATGCCGGCCGGCCCTGCGCCGTGGGCGGGACCGGAGCGATCGAGGTGCGCGGGCCGAACGTGTTCTCCGGCTACTGGCGCATGCCGCAGCAGACGCGCGAGGCCTTCACCGCCGACGGCTTCTTCCGCACCGGCGACCTCGGCTGCCGGGACGCCAACGGCTACCTCTCGATCGTCGGGCGCAGCAAGGACCTCATCATCACCGGCGGGCTCAACGTCTATCCGAAGGAGATCGAGTCGCTGCTCGACGAGATGGACGGCGTGGCCGAGTCGGCGGTGATCGGCCTGCCGCACCGCGACCTCGGCGAGGCGGTCACCGCGGTGGTGGTGCGCGAGCCCGGGGCGGTGCTGGACGAGGCCGCGCTGATCGCGGCGCTGCGTGAGCGCATCGCCGCCTTCAAGGTGCCCAGGCGCATCCACGTCGTCGACGAGCTGCCGCGCAACACCATGGGCAAGGTGCAGAAGAACGTGCTGCGTGCGCAGTATCAGGAGAGCTGAGCCGGGGCCTGCTCACGCACCCAGGCCTTTCCAGAGCATGTACGCCGCGAGCACGTAGAGCAGCCCGGCGAACACCTTGCGCAGCCGCTCGACCGACATCGCATGGGCCGCCTTCGCGCCCAGCGGCGCGGTCAGCACGCTGGTGGCCACGATCGATACCAGGGCGGGAAGGTAGATGTAGCCGAGCGTGCCTGCCGGCATGTCGAGATGCCAGCCGGCATAGATGTAGCCCAGCGTGCCGGCCAGCGCGATCGGGAAGCCGCACGCCGCGCTGGTGGCGACCGCCTCGTGGATCTTCACGTTGGCGCGCGTGAGGAAGGGCACCGTGATGAAGCCGCCGCCTGCGCCGACGATCGCCGAGACCACGCCGATCGCCGCGCCCATCGCCAGCCTGCCGGCCGTCGCCGGCAGCGCGTGGCCGGCGCGCGGGCGGCTGCCGATGAGCATGCGCGTGGCCATGAGGGCGACGAACGCGCCGAAGCCGATCGCCAGCACGCTGCCGCGCAGGGCCGCGGCGATCTGCGCGCCGGCGATCGAGCCCACGACGATGCCCGGCGCGAGCGTCCTCGCGATGTCCCAGCGCACCGCGCCGCGCCGGGCGTGCGCGCGCACGCTCGAGATCGAGGTGAACAGGATGGTGGTGAGCGAGGTGGCGATCGCCACCTTCACCACGTGCTCGGCGGGGAAGTGCTGATGCCCGAGCAGCAGCGTGATGAACGGCACCATCAGCATGCCGCCGCCGATGCCGAGCAGCCCGGCGGCGAAGCCGGTGACCGCGCCCAGCAGCAGGAACCCGGCGATCAGGACCGGGTCCATCCGGGAGCGCGCCGGAATCGAATCGAGCTCGCGCCGTCGCCGCATGGGCGGCAGGCAGGGCACCGGCGACGCCGGCAGCGGTCTTGCCGAAGGCGCCGCCGACGCGGCGCGCTCACGCCTCGTTCCCGGGCGCGGCGGCGAGCAGGGCGTCGTTCAGGTAGCGCCACTCCGCAGCCGACACCGGCGTGATCGACAGCCGGTTGCCCTTGCGCAGCACCGCCATGTCGGCCAGGGCCTCGTGCCGGCGCAGCTCGGCGATCGGCACCAGGCGCGTCTTGCGCACGATGCGCACGTCGACCAGCACCCAGCGCGGCGCCTCGCGCGTGCTCTTGGCATCGAAGTAGGGCGAGGCGGGATCGAACTGCGTCGGATCGGGGTAGGGCGTGGAGGACACTTCGGCCAGGCCGGCGATGCCCGGTTCGGCGCAGCTCGAGTGGTAGAACAGCACGCCGTCGCCGATGCGCATGAGATCGCGCATGAAGTTGCGCGCCTGGTAGTTGCGTACGCCGGTCCACGGCACGGTGCGGCGCGGCATGGCCAGGGCGTCGTCGATCGAGCACTCGTCCGGCTCGGACTTCATCAGCCAGTAGGATTTCGCAGGCATCGTCGCGGGGAGGAAGGGAGGAGGCCCGGAGGGAGGGGACCCCGCATGTGCCGGCAGACCGGCATCCTGAACCGTTCAGTTCAGTTCGGCCGCAGCAGGCACCACATCAGGTTCGTCCGACGAGGGACGATCGCAACAGCGGTGCGCATGAAGCCGCGACCTGGATGCAGAGCATTGGTTCAAGGAATATATGGCCTTGTCGAACACTGCAGGGTCGCCGCCATTGTAGCGTGGAACCCTGCACGCACCGGAGCGGGCCGGCGAACGGCTTCAGAACAGGCTTTCCTGGCGCTTCATCTCGGCGTCGAGGTCGTCGGACATCTTCCTGATGCGCCGGAGCAGCTCCGCCTTCGGCGTGCCCTCGGGAGGATGCTGCGCCCCCAGCAGCTCGTGCGCCAGCTGCAGCGCCGCCATCACGGCGATGCGGTCGACGCCGGAGATGCGGCCCGCATCGCGGATCGAGCGCATCTTCTCGTCGACCATCTGCACCGCTTCGAGCAGCTGCGGCTTGGCGTCGCCGCTGACCGCCAGCCGGTACTCGCGGTCGAGAATCCTGACGTCGATCTGTTCCATGGCGTGATCCGTGCTCGCGCGCGGGATGCGGTTCGGTGGGATGCCTTGCGACGCGATGCGGCTATTCGCTGCCGTCGGCCGCCAGCGGCAGGCGGGCCAGCGCCGATTCCACGCGCGCACGCGCTTCCCCGATGCGCTGCTGCAGCCGTTCGTTGGCGCTGCGGCTGGCGGCCAGCTGCTCGCGCAGGCTCGCGTTCTCTTCGGCCAGCCTGCGCACGAACTGCAGCATGCGTTCGATGTGCTCGCCGAGCTGGTTCACTTCCTCGTCCATGGCGAAATGGTATATGAAGACAGGCTCCTGGGGCGCCGGCGCGACGGGAATTGCCGGGCGGCTCGTCCGCTTCCGGTAGCATGCCGGGGATTGCAGCGGGATGGCCGGATGAGCGTGGACCGATGGTGGCGCGCGTGGCGCGCCGGGCTGGCGCGAGGCGCGATGGGGATGCTGGCGCTGGGCGCCATGGCCTGCGCATGGCCGGCCGCTGCCGCCCCGGTGCGCGTCGATGCGGTCGAGGTGGAGCTGGTCAGCGAGGCAGCCGCGGTGGTGCCGGGCCGGCCGATGCGCCTGGGCCTGCGCATCCGCCACGATCCCGATTGGCACACCTATTGGCGCAACCCCGGGGATTCGGGGCTGGCCACCCGGCTGAGCCTGGACCTGCCGGCAGGCTTCCAGGCCGGGGCCATCGAGTGGCCGGCGCCGCAGCGCCTGTTCATCCCGCCGCTGGCGAACTACGGCTACGAGGGCGAGATCGTCCTGCCACTGCCGCTGCAGGTGCCGGCCGCGGTGGCGGGCGAGCGCGTCGCGTTCGCGGGCAAGGCGTCGTGGCTGATGTGCCGCGAGGTGTGCATTCCCGGCGAGGCCGAGGTCGCCCTCGAGCTGCCGGTGCAGCGCTCCGGAACGGCGGCGCCGTCGCGCTTCGCCGGCCTGTTCCAGACGGCCGATCGCCGCATTCCGCGCGAGCGGCTCGCCGTGCGTGCCTTCTCGCAGGGCGACACGCTGTCGATCGGCGTGCCCGGCCGGCCCGGCGGGGCGGAGTTCTTCCCGTATCGCGAGGGGCTGCTCGACAACGCTGCCGAGCAGGTGCTCTATGCGAGCGAAGGCGGCGGCACCGGTGCCCGGCTTGCATTGCGGCTGAGCGCCGACGGCGCGCGCGCCGCCGCGCAGGGCGGCGAGGGCCTGTTGTCGACGGCCGAGGGCATCGTGATCCTCGACGGGCAGGTGCGCGAGCTGGCGGTGTCGGCGGCCGCGCAGCCTTTCGCCGCCGGCCCGGAGATCTCGCGCATCGCCGGCGCGTCGTCGGCCGCCGCCCCCGTGGCGCGCCGCGGGCTCGACCTGCCCGGCCTGGGCGGATCGTTTCGCAGCGACGCGATGAGCACGCTGCCCGAGGCGCCCGTCGCGCGCTCCGGGGTACCGGGCGCGGGGGTTGCCGCGATGCCGGGCGGCCTGTGGCTGGCGGCGCTGTTCGGCGCCCTGGGCGGCCTGATCCTCAACCTGATGCCCTGCGTGTTCCCGGTGATCGGGCTCAAGGTGCTCGGCTTCGTGCGCCACGGCAGCGAGGGCAGCGCGGCGTCGCGTGCCGGCGCGCTCGCCTTCGCCGCCGGCGTGGTGTGCTCGTTCTGGGTGCTGGCCGGTCTGCTGCTCGCCCTGCGCGCGGCCGGCGAGGCCGCCGGCTGGGGGTTCCAGCTGCAATCGCCGCCGTTCGTCGCCGCCATGGCGCTGCTGTTCGTGGCGATCGCGCTGAACTTCTCCGGCGTCTACGAGATCGGCCTGTCGATGACCCGCCTCGGGCGCGTCGAGCGCGAGGGGGGCAGCGCGCATCCGCTCGCTTCCTCGTTCGGCTCGGGCGTGCTGGCGGTGCTGGTGGCCACGCCGTGCACGGCGCCGTTCATGGGCTCGGCGCTGGGCTACACCCTCGGCAGCCCGGCGCCGCAGGCGCTGGTGGTGTTCACCGCCATCGGCGTCGGCATGGCGCTGCCCTACCTGCTGCTGGGCTTCTTCCCCGCCTGGCTGCGCTGGCTGCCGCGGCCGGGCCGGTGGATGGAGACGTTTCGCCAGGTACTCGCCTTCCCGATGTACGCGACCGCGGCCTGGCTGGCGTGGGTGCTGGGCCGCCAGGCCGGCATCGATGCGGTGTTCGCGCTGGCGATCGGCGCGGTCCTGCTCGCGCTGGCTGCCTGGCTGTTCGGGCGCTTCGTGCAGCCCGGCGCCTCGGCGCGGCGCACCTGGACCGGGGCGCTGGCGGCGCTTGCGCTGGCCCTCGGCGCGTTCACGGCCTGGCCTGCGCGGTACATGGAGGTGAACGGCGGCGGCACGCCGGCGCCCGGGAGCGCGCGCGCGCCGGCCGACGCCGATCCGGCAGCCTGGCAGCCGTGGTCGCAGGCGCGCGTGGCCGAGGCCCTGGCCAGCGGGCGCCCGGTGTTCGTCGACTTCACCGCGGCGTGGTGCGTGAGCTGCCAGGCCAACAAGCGGCTGGTGCTCGAACGCACCGCGATCGTGACGGAGATGGCGCGTCGCGACGTGCTGCGGCTGCAGGCCGACTGGACTTTGCGCGATCCGGCGATCACCGCCGAGCTGGCGCGCTTCGGCCGCAACGGCGTGCCGCTGTATCTCCTCTATCGCCCCGGCGAGCCCGAGCCGCAGATCCTGCCCGAGCTGCTCACCGGCGGCATCGTGATCGACGCCCTGTCGCGCGTGGCCGCCGCGCCGGCGGGCCGGCTCGCAAATCGTTGAAGGGGGTGAAGCCGCTCCTCTCCCTGGTGGCCTGGCTGGCGCTCGCGCTGTACGGGCAGGCGTTCGCCGCGACCCTCGACCTGCGCGACGACTGGGGGCGGCGCATCGCGCTTCCCGGGCCGCCGGCGCGCATCGTGTCGCTCGCGCCGCACGCCACGGAACTGCTGTTCGCGGTGGGCGCCGGCCCGCGCATCGTCGCCGTCGATCCCTACAGCGACTTCCCGCCCGCGGCGCGCACGCTGCCGCACGTCACCGGCTATCCGCAGCTCGACCTGGAGCGGCTGCTGGCGCTCATGCCGAACCTGGTCGTGGTGTGGGGGCCGGGCGTGACCCGCGCCAGGGTGGACCGCATGGCGGCGCTCGGGCTCGCGGTGTTCGTCTCGGAGCCGCGCACGCTCGACGACGTGGCCGCGGCGCTCGATGCCTTCGCGCCGCTGTCGGGCACGCCGCGAACCGGCCATGCGGCCGCCCGCGAATTTCGCCGCCGCCTGGCGGCCATTCGCGCCGATCACGCCGGACTGCGGCCGCTGCGCGTGTTCGTGCAGTTCTCCTCCACGCCGCTGCTCACCCTGAGCGATCGCGACCTGATCGGCGATGCGCTGCGCAGCTGCGGCGCGGTCAACGTGTTCGGAGATCTGCCGATCGCCGCGCCGCAGGTCGATCCCGAGGCGGTGATCACCGCTCGTCCGCAACTCGTCCTCGCCGCCGACGGGCCCGCGTCGGCGCAGCGCTGGCGCGAGCTCGGCCTGCTCGAGCCGCGCGGCACGGCGCGGTTCGCGGCGTTCGAGGCAACGGTGATCGAGCGTCCGGGCCCGCGCGCGATCGATGCGCTCGCGCACCTGTGCACCGTCATCGATGCGGCGCGTCCTCCAGGCTGATAACATCGGGGCACAACCAGACGTCAAGAAATCCCCAGCACAGCCAAGGAGTTCCTGCATGCCCGTGGTCGCCGTGGTGAATCCCAAGGGAGGCGTCGGGAAGACGACGCTGGCCACCAACCTGGCGGGGCACTTCGCCTCGAGTGACAACCGCACGATGCTCGGCGACTTCGATCGCCAGCAGTCGGCCCGGCACTGGCTCGCGCTGCGCCCGGCCGGCGTGGCGCCGATCGACACCTGGGAGATGAACGGCGAGATCGCGCGTCCGCCGCGCGGCGTCACGCACGTGGTGCTCGATACGCCGGCGCAGATCACCGGCAAGCGCCTGTCCGAGGTCGTGCGCGTGGCCGACCGCATCGTCGTGCCCTTGCAGCCTTCGATGTTCGACGTCATGGCCACGCGGCGCTTCCTCGAGGAGCTGCGGGCCGAGTTCCGCAACGGCCGCAGCTTCGAGGACACGGTCGGCATCGTCGGCATGCGGGTCGACACCCGCACCCGCGCCGCCGAGCAGCTGGCGCGCTTCGTCAACAGCGTCGGCCTGCCGGTGGCGGGCTATCTTCGCGACACGCAGAACTACGTCCACCTGGCCGCCCACGGCCTGACCGTCTTCGACGTGCCGTCGCAGCGCGTCGAGAAGGACCGCAGCACCTGGGAGCCGCTCTTGCAGTGGCTCATCCACTGAGCCGCGTCCGCCTGCGCTGTCCGGCGCCGCCGCGACCCGGCGCGCGCGTTTCGCTGCGGTACGTCGAGGAGCGTCGTGAGGCGCTCGCCGTCGTGCGCGGCGTGCTGCAGCCGGTGCTGCTCGAGTCCGATCGCGGCGCCATGCTCACCGTGTGGCTCGACGGCGAGACCGGCTATTGCGCCACCGCCGACCTCTCGCCGCGCGGGCTGAGCGCGGCCGCCGAGCGCGCGGCGCACTGGGCGGGCGCGGCGCACGGGCGCGGGCTGGCGCTGCCCGAGCCGCCCTGGCGTACGCCGGACGCGCCGATCCGCTTCGACAGCGTGCGCGACGACGCCCTGCCGGCGCGCGCCGATCTGGTCGCCATGCTGCACGAGGAGGCGGCCGCCATGAAACGCGACGCGCGCATCGTGCACTGGGCAGCCTCGCTGCGCATCGCCGAGCGCGTGCAGCGCCTGTGGCTCGACGGCGAGGATGCCGGCACGCAGCGCCTGCGTTTCGTCGAGCCCGGGCTCGAGGCCACCGCTGCCGACGGCGCGCGCTCGCAGACCCGCACGCTGGGCGGCCAGTACAACGGCGTGTGCCGGCAGGGCGGACTGCAGGCGTTGCGGGACTCGGGCTTCGCCGGCGGCGGGGCGCGCGTCGCCGCCGAGGCGCTGGAGCTGCTCGCCGCGCCGAACTGCCCGAGCGGCGTGCGCGACCTGCTGCTGTCGCCCGACCAGATGATGCTGCAGATCCACGAGTCGATCGGGCATCCGCTCGAGCTCGACCGCATCCTCGGCGACGAGCGCAATTTCGCCGGCACCAGCTTCGTCACTCCCGACATGTTCGGCCACTACCAGTTCGGCTCGCCGCTGCTGAATGTGAGCTTCGATCCGGGCGTGCCCGGCGAATACGCGAGCTATGGCGCCGACGACGAGGGCATGCCGGCGCGCCGCGTGCCGCTCATCGAGCGGGGTGTCCTGAAGCGCGCGCTCGGCGGCACCCTGTCGCAGGCGCGCGCCCGCGCCCGCGGCTGGCCGATCGAGGGCGCCGCCGCTGCGCGCGCCAGCGGCTGGCAGCGGCCGCCGATCGACCGCATGGGCAATCTCGACCTGGAGCCCGGCGCATCGACCATGGAGGCGATGATCGCCGCCGTCGAGCGCGGCATCTGGATGCAGACCAACGCGTCGTGGTCGATCGACGATGCGCGCAACAAGTTCCAGTTCGGCTGCGAATGGGGCCGCCTGATCGAGGACGGACGGCTCGGCGCGGTGGTACGCAATCCCAACTATCGCGGCGTCTCGGCCACCTTCTGGCGCAGCCTGGCCATGGTCGGCGACCGCAGCACCCTGCAGCGGCTCGGCACGCCCACGTGCGGCAAGGGCGAACCGGGGCAGCTCGCGCGCGTCGGCCACGCCTCGCCGGCATGCCTGTTTCGCGCCGTCGACGTGTTCGGGGGCGAGTCGTGACGATCGATCCCGTCTTCGCGGCGCAGTTCGCCGAGATCTCGGCCTTCGTCGCCGGTGCGCCCAGGGGCGCCGAGGTCCTCTTCGCGGAGCTGCGCGCCGAACGCGCCGACTACGTGCGCTTCGATCGCGCGCGGGTACGCCAGGCCGGCACCGTCGAATGCTCGGAGGTCACGCTGCATCTGATCGACGCGGGGCGCCAGGCGCGCTTCGCGTGCACGCTCGGCGCACGGCGGCGCGTGCGTACCACGCTTGCCGCGGCGCTCGCGGCGCTGCGCGAGCTGATCGCGCACGCGCCGGCCGATCCGTTCGCGCACTGGCAGGCGCAGCCGGGCGCGAGCGAGCACGTCGGGCATGGCCGGCTCGCCGATCCGCGCGAGGCGCTCGAGGTCATCGTCGAGGCGGCCGGCGAGGACGACGTGGTCGGGTTGTACGCGGCCGGTCCGCTGGTGCGCGCGCTGGCGGGCAGCCCCGGTCATCGCCACTATCACCAGAGCGTGTCGTCGAGCTTCGACTTCTCGGTGCAGGCGGGCGGCGATCGTGCCGTGAAGGACGTCTGGTGGTCCGGCGACTGGGATGCGCGCGCGCTGCGCGAGGCGATCGGCGCGGCGCGCGGGCACGCGCAGATCCTGCGCCGGCCGGTGCGCCGCATCGATCCTGGCGCCTACCGGGCGCTGCTGTCGCCGCGCGCGGTGGCCGAGCTGGTGCGCCTGCTCGGCTGGGGCGGCTTCTCCGAGCGCGCGCAGCGCAGCGGCCAGTCGCCGCTCGCGCTGGCCCGCAGCGGCCAGGCCCGCTTCCATCCCGGCTTCTCGATCGTCGACGACGCCGGGGCGCTTGCGGTGCCGCGCTTCCAGTCCGAAGGTTTCGAGCGTCCCGAGCGGGTGCCGCTGATCGAAGCGGGGCAGCCGGCCGAGCGGCTGGTCTCGCCGCGCAGCGCGCGCGAGTTCGGCCTCGCCACCAACGGCGCCGGCGATGACGAGCGGCCGCTCGCGCCGTGCGTCGCCCCCGGTACCCTGGCCGCGCCGGCGGCGCTCGCTGCGCTCGGCACCGGCCTGGCCATCGCCGATCTGTGGTACCTGAACTTCTCCGACCGCGGCGCCTGCCGCGTCACCGGCCTGACGCGCTTCGCGACGCTGTGGGTCGAGGACGGGGAGCCGGTGGCGCCGGTCGCGACCATGCGCATCGACGACAGCCTGTACCGGCTGTTCGGCGACCAGCTGCTGGCGCTCGGCGATGCCGCGCTGCCCAGCCCCGAGACCGGCACCTGGTACGGACGCGAGCCCGGCGGCGTGCGCGCGCCGGCGGCGCTGGTGGGTGCCCTGCGGCTGACTCTTTAGAACTCTTCAGACCCTTCAGGGCGGAGCCTGGGCGCCTCTTCAGGGTCCGGAGCGAGCCTCGCCGCCGTCAGCGCCTGGCCGGCTCCTGGCGCGGCTGCTCGCGGGATCGCCGGTGCGGATCGGTGACGAAGCCGATCTTCGCGATGCCGGCCTGCTGTGCGCTGGCCATCACCGCGGCGATGCGCTCGTAGCGGGTGTCGGCGTCGGCGCGCAGGTGCAGCTCGGGCTGCGGCTGGCGTGCCGCGGCCTGTGCCAGGCGCGCATCGAGCGCATCCAGCCCGTCGAGCGCCTCCTCGTTCCAGAAGAGCGCGCCCGAGCGGTCGATCGACAGCGAGATGGTGTCCGGCTTCTCGGCGGCCACGGGCGCCTGCGCACTCGGAAGATCGAGCCGGATGGCATGCGTGAGCAGCGGGGCGGTGATGATGAAGATGACCAGCAGCACCAGCATGACGTCGACCAGCGGCGTCGTGTTGATCTCGGCCATCGGTTGCGGGTTGCTGGTCGGTTCGAGGCCGCCGAATGCCATGGTGGGGGCTCCTGTCGCGAGAGGGCGCTTCAGCGCACGACCTGGCTGGTGGTCAGCGGCGTCACCCCGCTGCGCAGCCGGTCCTCGTGGTCGCGCAGCCGGCGGCCGGTGAGCACCAGCCCCAGCACGTCGTGGGCGAAGCCGTCGAGCTCGGCCAGCACGATGCGGTTGGCGCGCACGTAGGCGTTGTAGGCGAGCACCGCCGGGATCGCCACGGCGAGGCCGGCCGCGGTCATCACCAGCGCCTCGCCCACCGGGCCGGCCACCTTGTCGATCATCACCTGGCCGCTCGAGGCGATCGCCAGCAGCGCGTGATAGATGCCCCAGACGGTGCCGAACAGGCCGACGAAGGGCGCCGTGCTGCCCACCGAGGCGAGGAAGGCCAGGCCGCTCTCCAGCCGCGCCGAGGCCTGCGTGATCTCGCCGCGCAGGGCGCGCGTGACCATCTCCTCGCGATCGATCGAGGCGGCCAGCGAGCTGTCGGGCTGCATGGTCGCGGCCGCGCGCGCCTTCTGCACCAGCGGCGCGAACACCTTCTCGGTGTCGGCGCGCTCCAGCGTCGCGATCGCCTCGTCCATCGAGCGCGCGTTCCAGAACTGCTCGAGGGCGGCCCGTGCGCCGCGGCGCAGGCGCCAGGTGCTCCACGCCTTGGACAGGATGAAGTACCAGCTCACCACCGACATCACGAGCAGCAGGTAAGCGACGCCATGCGTCACCGCGTCACCTGCCTGCCAGAAATGCATCAAGCCCAGCTGCTGCGTCTGCGTCGGCATCTTTTCATCCTTCGAGTCGGAACACCCATCGCCAGTCGTGGTACCACTCCGCCACCGGCCGTCCATCCACGGTGGCCGGATTGAAGCGCCATTTCTTCACCGTATCGATGGCGGTGCGATCGAGCAGCGCCGAGCCGCTCGACTGCTTGAGCCGGATCTCGGTCACCCGCCCGTCGGCGCCCACGCGCACGTCGAGCCGCACCTCGCCGTGTTCGCCCATGCGTCTGGCCATCCCGGGGTAGGGCGGCGGCGTGTTCCCGGCCCACGAGGCGTCGACGTGCGGACCGCTGCGCACCGGCCCGGCCGGCTGCGTCGCGGTGCGGGCGGCGGCCAGGCCGCCGGTCGGCTGGCCCGCCGGCGCCGGCGTTTCGGCCGTCGGCTGCGATGCCGCGCCGTCGCGGGAAGCGGCCGGGGCGGGCGCAGCCGGGGCCGGTGCCGTTTCGGCCACCGGTTCGCGAGAGGGCGGGCGCAATGGCGGCTCGTCCGCTGTCGGCCGCGGCGCAGGCGCGGGTGCCGGTGCAGCGAGATGAGGGCGCGGCGGCCTGGGTGCCGGTGCCTGCCGGGGCGGCGGTGGCGGCGCGGCGGGGGGCGCGGCACGGGCGGGCGCGGGCGGTACGGCGTCCGCGGGCACCCTCGCGACGGGCAGCGGCACGGGCGGTGCGATCAGCGACACCTCGAGCGGTTGCGGGGCTTGCAGGACCGGCGGCGTGAGCACCACGGCCAGCACGGCGGTCAGCGCGGCGGCGTGCAGCGCCAGCGAAGCGCACGCCGCCGACAGCCGAGGAAAATCCATGATGCGATTATAGAAGGCGCCCGAAGGTGGGCGGGCGCCGCGCACGCCGCAAGCGCCGCCGCGAGGGGCATCGGAGGCGTGCTCACGCTACGATGGCTCCATGGACCACGAAACAGCAGCCGAACGCCCGCCCGCCGCAGCACGTTCGCTTCGCGCTGCGGCAGTGTGCGGCATCGCGCTGGCGGTCGTCTTCGCGCTCGCCGGCTGTAGCGGCCCCCGGCAGCGCGCCGGGTCCGACGGGCGCGACGGCCCGGCCGGGGCGGCGGCGTCCGTCGATGCGCTGCCGCCGGAAGCCTTCACGGCCGACTTCGTGCTGATCGGTGAGGTGCACGACAACGCGACGGCGCACCGCATCCGGCTGGGCTGGATCGAGGCGCTGACCGCGAAGCGGCGCATGGCCGTGGCGCTCGAGCAGTTCGATGCCGCGCGCCAGCCCCAGCTCGACGCGGCGAGCCGGACCCCCGCCGGCGCGCGCGATCTCCCCGAGCGCGCCCGCGCGCTGGCCGAAGCGGCCGGATTCGATTTCCGCGGCTGGGACTGGGCGTTCTACGCGCCGGTGGTCGAGCTGGCCCTGCGCCGCGACCTGCCGCTGGTGGCGGCCAACCTGTCGCGCCGCGATGCCGCCCGCGTGGCGCGCGGCGAAACGTCTCCTACCCCCGAGCCGCCGGGCTGGGGACCGGCGCAGCGCGCGGCCCTGAGCGAGGCGATCCGCGACGGCCACTGCGGCATGCTGCCCGAGTCGATGATCGAGCCCATGGCCGCGGCGCAGCGTACGCGCGATGCGCAGCTGGCCGACTCGCTGCTGGCGGCGCACCGCCGCAGCGGCCTGCCGGTGCTGCTGCTGGCCGGCAACGGCCACGTGCGCCGCGACATCGGCGTGCCGAGCTACCTCGCGCAGCGGGCCCCGGCAGCGCGCGTGGTCAGCATCGGGCTGCCCGAGTCCGACGAGGAGCCGGCGCCGGCGTTCGATCGCTTCGTGCGCGTGCCCGTGGCGCCGCGCGAGGATCCCTGCGCGGAGCTGCGCGCGCGCAGGTGATTCGGCGCGGCGCCTTCAGCGCGGGGGCCGTTCAGCGCGGGGGCCGTTCAGCGCGGGGGCCGTTCAGCGCGGGGGCCGTTCAGCGCGGGGGCCGTTCAGCGCAGGGCAGGGCGTGCGCGTTCGTTCAGCGCGCGGTGTCCAGGCCGAGCACCGCTTGCATGTCGTACAGGCCGTTGGCGCGGCCCGACAGGAAGCGGCAGGCGCGCAGCGCTCCCTGCGCATAGGTGACGCGGCTGGAGGCCCGATGTGTGATCTCGATGCGCTCGCCGGTGCCCGCGAAGAGCGCCGTATGGTCGCCCACGATGTCGCCGCCGCGCACCGTCGCGAAGCCGATGGTGGAGGGGTCGCGCTCGCCCGTCACGCCCTGGCGCCCGTAGACCGCCACCTGGTCGAGGTCGCGCCCGAGCGCGCGCGCTGCCGCGGCGCCCATGGCCAGCGCGGTGCCCGAGGGCGCGTCCACCTTGTGCCGGTGATGCGCCTCGATGATCTCGATGTCGTAGCCGGTGTCGAGGATGCGCGCCGCCAGCTCGATCAGCTTCAGCGTGACGTTGACCCCGACGCTCATATTGGGAGCGAACACGATCGGGATGCGCGCAGCCGCCGTGGTGATGGCCGCGCGTCCGGCCTCGTCGAAGCCGGTGGTGCCGATCACCATGCCGACGCCGCGCTCGACGCAGGCCCGCAGGTGCGCCAGGGTGCCCTCGGGACGGGTGAAGTCGATCAGGAAATCGGCCCCGGCGAGGCCGGCCGGGATGTCGCTGGTGACTGCCACTCCGCTCGCGCGGCCGAGGAACTCGGCGGCGTCGCGGCCGACGGCCGGGCTCCCCGTGACGTCGAGGGCGCCCGACAGTTGCGCGTCGGGCGCCGCCAGCACTGCCTCGACGAGCATGCGACCCATGCGTCCGGAGGCTCCGGCGACGGCGATCTTGACGGCGATCTTCATGGCGGGACGGGAAGCCGTCGGCTCGCTCACGGAGACTTCTCCGCGGCCGGCGGGGATTTCTCGGCCACCGGCGGGGACTGCTCCGCGGCCGGCGGGGACGCCTCCGTGGTGGACGGGGACTTCTCTCCCGCGGGCGGCGACTTCTCCGCAGCCGGTGCAGGCTTCTCCGCGACCGGCGGCGGCCGGTAACCGGGCAGGGCCGGATCGGACAGGTCTTCCTTGGCCGGCAGCGGGTCGGCCTCGATCGAGGCGACCTGGTCGCTGCGGAACAGCACCGTCACCTTGCGCAGCTCCGAGCTTCCGTCGGGAAACTGGTAGCGGAACACGTAGTCCCAGCGATCCGGATGAAAGACGTGCCGCAGCAAGGGCGTGCCGAGCAGGAAGCGCACCTGCTCGCGCGTCATGCCCTCCTTGACCTGGTCGACTGTTTCCCGCGTCAGGTAGTTGCCCTGCGGGATGTCGGTGCGATACGGCTGCAGCAGCCCGGTGCGGTTCGGATCGCGCGCCGCGCAGCCGCCGGCCAGCAGGGCCGCGGCGAGCACGAGGGGGAGAATGGGAACCTGGGCCATGGTGAGGTCGGTGACGGGGCCAATGCGAAAGCCGCTATCATACGTCCAGAGAACTCCACTCCGGCGGCTGCAGCCGATGCGTATGACAGGCACCGACGAACTGAAGAGCATGGGTTTGAAGGCGACCTTGCCGCGCCTGAAGATTCTCGAGATCTTCCAGCAGGGCAAGCAGCGCCACATGAGCGCCGAGGACGTCTATCGCGAGCTGCTCGCGGAGCACCAGGACATCGGCTTGGCCACGGTCTATCGCGTGCTCACGCAGTTCGAGCAGGCGGGGCTGCTCAAGCGCAGCAATTTCGAATCGGGCAAGGCGGTGTTCGAGCTCGATCACGGCCAGCACCACGACCACCTGGTGTGCGTGCAGTGCGGGCGCGTCGAGGAGTTCTACGACCCCGAGATCGAGAAGCGCCAGCAGGTCATCGCCAAGGAGCACGGCTTCGTGCTCCAGGATCACGCCCTGTCGCTGTACGGCCGCTGCATGAAGCCCGACTGCGACCACCGCCGGTGAACGTGCGAAGGAACCTACTGCGCGGCCCGATCTCGCGCCTGTGATGCTCGCTGTACTCCCGTACAGCTGCGCTTCTCGGCGCGACCTCGGGCCGCTCGCTACGGTTCCTTCACACGTTCGGATCGCGGGTCCGATTAGCTGCGGCTAGACTTCGGCCGCTCTTTTCTGACTAAGCCTGGGCGAGCAGCTCGCGCGCGTGCTTGCGCGTGGTCGCGGTGATGTCGGCGCCGCCCAGCATGCGCGCGATCTCCTCGATCCGCTCGCCGCGGTCGAGCGCCTCGATGCGGCTGACCGCACGGCCATCGACGGTGTCCTTGCTGACGCGCCACTGGCGATGGGCCTTGGCCGCCACCTGCGGCAGGTGGGTCACGCACAGCACCTGGCGCTCGTCGCCGAGGCGGCGCATCAGCTCGCCGACCGCGTCGGCCACTGCGCCGCCCACGCCGGCGTCGGCTTCGTCGAAGATCAGGGTGGGAACCGGGTTGGCCTGCGCGGCCAGCGCCGCGATCGCCAGCCCGATGCGCGACAGCTCGCCTCCGGAGGCGACCTTCGCCAGCGGGCGCGGCGTGGTGCCGGCGTGCGCGGTCACGCGGAACTCGATGGCGTCGATGCCCGAGGCGGCCGGCTCGGCGGCTTCGCAGGCTACTTCCAGGCGCCCGCCGGCCATGCCCAGCGCGGCCATGTGCGCCGTGACCCCCTTGGCCAGGCGTGCCGCGGCCTTGCGGCGCTCGCGCGAGAGGCCCGCCGCGGCCTGCCGGTAGCGCTCGTGCGCGGCTTCGGCGCGCGCGCGCAGCGCCTTGATGTCCTGCGCCGCGCGCAGCGTCTCGAGGCGCGCGCGCAGGCGCTCGAGCTCCGGCGCCAGCGCCTCGGGCGCCAGGCGCAGCTTGCGGGCAGCCGCGAAGATCGCGCCGATGCGGGTTTCCACCTCGTTCAGGCGCTGCGGGTCGAGGTCGATGCGTTCGGCGTAATCGTGCAGGGCAGAGGCGGCTTCCTCGATCTGGATGGCGGCGCTCTCGAGCATCGCCAGCGCGTCGGCCAGCCGCGCATCGATCGCCGCCAGCGAGCGCAGCCGCTGCACGATCGGGTGCAGCTGCGCCGCCAGGGCCTGGTCGCTCTCGGCGAGCGCGTCGGCCGCGCCGCTGGCGCCCTCGATCAGGGCGGCGGCATGCGCGAGGCGCTTCTGCTCCAGGTTCAGGTGCTCCCACTCGTCGGGCTGCAGGCGCAGCTGCGCCAGCTCGTCGGCCTGCCATTCGAGGCGTTCGCGCTCGAGCGCCTGCTCGCGCCCGCCACGCTCGGCCGCCTCGAGCTCGCGCGCCAGCGCGCGCCACTGGGCGTAGGCCTCGGCCACTGCGCGCGCCGGTGCCTCCAGGCCGCCGTAGGCATCGAGCAGCAGGCGCTGGCCGTCGGCGCGCAGCAGCGACTGCGCCGCGTGCTGGCCGTGGATGTCGACCAGCCGTTCGCCGATCTCGCGCGCGAGCGCCGCGGTGGCCGGATGGCCGTTGATCAGCGCGCGCGAGCGGCCGTCGGCGTCGATCACCCGGCGCAGCAGGACGGTGCCGGGGTCGCCCTGCAGCTCGCGCTCGGCCAGCCACGCCTCGAGCGCGGCGTCGGTGCGGAACAGCGCGGCGATGTCGGCGCGCGCGCTGCCCTCGCGCACCACCCCGGCATCGGCGCGGCCTCCCATGGCGAGCGCCAGCGCATCGAGCAGGATCGACTTGCCGGCGCCGGTTTCCCCCGAGAGCACGGTGAAGCCCGGGCCGAACGAGAGCTCGGCGGCGTCGACGATGACGAAGTTCTCCAGGCGCAGGCTGAGCAGCATCGCGACGGGACGGCCGATCGTAGTGTGAACAGGCCCTAGCGCTGGATCGCCCGCAGGCTGGGCAGCTCGTGCCAGTTCAGCTTGCCGCGCAGGGTCGCGAAGTAGCTGTAGCCGGGCGGGTGCAGGAAGTGGGTCATGAACGGCGCGCGCTGCACGATGATGTCGTCGCCGACCTGCAGGTCGCTGAACACCTGCATGTCGCCGGCCACGCGCGGCTCGCGTCCCTCGAGCACGCGGATGGTGACGGTCACGTCGTCCGGCAGCGCGATCGGGCGGTTCGACAGCGATTGCGGCGCCACCGGCACCAGCACGATGCCCTTGACCTGCGGGTGCAGGATCGGTCCGTTGGCCGACAGCGCGTAGGCCGTCGAGCCGGTGGGGGTGGCGACGATCAGGCCGTCGGCGCGCTGGCTGTACATGTACAGGTCGTCGACGTGCACCTGCATCTCGATCATGCCGGTGCGCGAGGAGCGGTTCACCACTACGTCGTTGAGCGCCAGCTCGCTCCACACGGTCTCGCCGTTGCGCACCACGCGGGCGGTGAGCAGCGTGCGCTCCTCCGAGGCGTAGTGGCCTTCCAGGATCGACGACAGCGCCTGGCGCCAGGTGTCGAGCCCGATGTCGGTGATGAAGCCGAGCCGTCCGTGGTTGATGCCGATGAGGGGGATCTCGTGCCGGGCCAGCGCGCGCGCGGCCCCGAGCATGGTGCCGTCGCCTCCGATGGCGATCGCCAGGTCGGCCTCGGCGCCGATGCGCGCCAGGCTCGCGACCTCCGCCTCATGCACGCCGAGGGCCTCGGCGGCCCGCTCCTCGAGCATCACCGCCACGCCGCGTTCGCGCAGGAAGGCGGCGATCGCACGCACGGCGTCGCCGACGCTCTCGGTCTGGGGGCGGCTCATCAGCGCCACCCGCGTGAACAGGTTTCTCATCGCAGGGATTAGAGCACAAAGGGGATGGCGGCCGGCACGCCGTACGGCTCGGCCTGGCGGCCGATGGCACCCGGCCGGTGCCGGGCAGGCCGGTCCCGTGCCGGCCGGGAAGGAGAAGACCGGAGCGGACCCGGTCCGGAGCCGGCCGGCGGGCATCCGGGGCCAGCGGGCGGCGCTTGCGCCGGCGCCGCCACCCAATACAATGGAAGCATGCTGGATGCCCGCGCCCAGACGCTGCTCAAGACGCTGATCGAGCGCTACATCGCCGATGGACACCCGGTCGGCTCGCGCACGCTCTCCAGGCATTCGGGGCTCGACCTGTCCCCGGCGACCATCCGCAACGTCATGGCCGAGCTGGAGGAAATGGGGCTGATCGCCAGCCCGCATACCTCGGCCGGACGCATCCCCACGCCGCGCGGCTACCGCCTGTTCGTCGATACGCTGCTCACGGTCGAGCCGCTCGAGATGAACCAGGCCGAGGCCATCCAGGGCCGCCTGCAGGTCGACGAACCGCAGCGCCTGCGCTCGGCGGCCGCGGCGCTGCTGTCCAACCTCTCGCGCTTCGCCGGGGTGGTGACCACGCCGCGCCGGCTGTCGCTGTTCCGGCAGGTCGAGTTCCTGCGCCTGTCCGAGCGGCGCATCCTGCTGATCATCGTCACCGCCGACGGCGACGTGCAGAACCGCATCCTGTCCACCGAGCGCGACTACACCCCGTCGCTGCTGGTCGAGGCCGCCAACTACATCAACGCGCACTTCGCCGGCCTCGATTTCGAGCAGATCCGCCAGCACCTGCATTCCGAGCTCGCCACCCTGCGCGACGACATCACCTTGCTGATGCAGAAGGCGGTCGAGGCCAGCAACCGCGCGCTCACCGAGGAGGCCGAGCCGGTGGTGATCTCCGGCGAGCGCAACCTGCTCGGGGTGGCCGATCTCTCCGACAACATGGAGCGGCTGCGCCGCCTGTTCGATCTCTTCGACCAGAAGACCAGCCTGCTGCAGCTGCTCGACGCCTCCAGCCAGGGCCGGGGAGTGCAGATCTACATCGGCGGCGAGTCCGATCTGGTGCCGGTGGACGAGCTCAGCGTGGTCGTCGCGCCCTACCATGCCGACGGCCGCATCGTCGGCACGCTGGGCGTGATCGGTCCGACCCGCATGGCCTACGAGCGCGTGATTCCCATCGTCGACATCACCGCGAAGCTGGTATCGTCCGCGCTCAGCCGTGATGGCTGAGCGCCCATGCCCCGTTTCTCCTCCGCCTCCCCGTCCGATCCCGCCACGCCCGCCCGCACCGCGGTCCTGCTGGTGCAGCTGGGCACGCCCGACGAGCCGACGCCGGCGGCGCTGCGCCGCTACCTGCGCGAGTTCCTGTCCGATCCGCGCGTGGTCGAGATCCCGCGCGCGCTGTGGGTGCCCATCCTGCACGGCTTCGTGCTGCCGCTGCGCCCGGCGCGCTCGGCGGCCAAGTACCGCCGCATCTGGAGCAAGGAGGGCTCGCCGCTGCTGGTGCACACCCGCCGCCAGGCGCTGCTGCTGCGTGGGGCGCTGGGCGAGCACGGCCACGACGTCGACGTGGCGTTCGCGATGCGCTACGGGCGCCCCTCGATCCCGTCGGTGCTGCGCGAGCTGCGCGAGCGCAATGCGGCGCGCGTGCTGGTGCTGCCGCTGTACCCGCAGTACGCCGCTTCCACCACCGCCAGCGCCTTCGATGCGCTGGCGCGCGAGCTCGCCCGCTGGCGCGCCCTGCCCGAGCTGCGCATGGTGCGCGGTTTCCACGACGATGCCGGCTACCTCGACGCGCTGGCCGCGGGCGTGCGTGCGGCCTGGCAGCGCGAGGGCCGCGGCGAGCGGCTGGTGATGAGCTTCCACGGCCTGCCGCAGCGCAGCGGCGAGCTGGGCGATCCCTACCCGGCCGAGTGCCTGGACACGGCGCGGCGGCTGGCCGCCCGGCTCGGGCTGCGCGAGGGGGAGTGGATCGCCACCTTCCAGTCGCGCTTCGGCCGCGCCCGCTGGCTGCAGCCCTACACCGCGCCCACGCTCGCGGCGCTGGCGCGCTCGGGGGTGCGCGAGGTCGACGTGGTCTGCCCCGGCTTCGTCGCCGATTGCCTGGAGACCCTCGAGGAGATCGCCATCGAGGCGCGCCAGGCCTTCCTCGACGCGGGCGGCCGGGCCCTGCGCTACATCGGCTGCCCGAACGATGCGGCGGCCTTCATCGAGGCGCTGGCCCGGCTCGCCGGGCGGCACCTGGGCGGCTGGCCGACGCGCTGTGACGCCGCCGCGACGACGACCCCATCAGGGGAAGAGCGTATTTCGGCGGACCGGGCGCAGGGTGGATAATGGCCGCCTTTTGGACAGCCACGAGGTCAATCCGATGAACAGCAAGCGTAGTTTCGGCACCCTGCTGGCGGCGCTGGCGGCAGCGGCCCTGCTCCCCGCCGCCCATGCGGCCGACATCAAGCTCGGCGTGGCCGAGGCCCTGTCGGGCGGGGCGGCCCAGTACGGCGCCTCGATCCGCAACGGCTTCCAGCTCGCGACCGACCAGATCAACGCCGCCGGCGGCGTCAACGGCAACAAGCTGATGCTGGTGATCGAGGACGAGCAGGGCAAGAAGGAAGAGGCCATCAACGTCTTCAAGAAGCTGATCTTCCAGGACAAGGTCCTCATGGTCTTCGGCCCGACGCTGTCGAACTCGGCCCAGGCGGCCGACCCGATCGCGCAGGGGGCCAAGACGGTGGTGTTCGGCACCTCCAACACGGCCGACGGCATCACCTCCATCGGCGACTACGTGTTCCGCAACTCGGTCACCGAGGCCGACGTGCTACCCGAGACCCTGGCCACGGTCAAGCGCCGCACCGGCCTGAAGAAGGTCGCCGTGATGTACGGCAACGACGACGTGTTCACCAAGAGCGGCTACGACAACTTCCGCAAGGCGCTCGAAGACCAGAAGATCCCGGTCACGACCACCGAGACCTTCGCCAAGGGCGACGTCGACTTCAAGGCCCAGCTCACCAAGATCAAGGGCACCAACCCCGACGCCATCGTGCTCTCGGCCCTGCTCGCCGAAGGCGCGCCGATCATGGTGCAGGCCCGCCAGCTCGGCCTGAACGTGCCGGTCATCGGCGGCAACGGCATGAACTCGGTCAAGGTGTTCGAGCTCGCCCCCGGCGCGGCCTCCAACGACCTGTGGATCGGCAGCCCGTGGTCGATCGAGAACAAGACCCCGGAGAACTCCCGCTTCATCGAGGCCTACCGGGCGAAGTTCGGCGCTGCGCCCGACCAGTTCGCCGCCCAGTCGTACGACGCGCTGCACATCCTGGTCGAGGCGCTCAAGACCGTGAAGCTGAGCGGCGACCTCGCCGCCGACCGCACCGCCCTGCGCAACGCGCTGCCCGCGGTCAAGTGGACCGGCGCCACCGGGGCGTTCCAGTTCCGCCAGGCCAAGGACCGCGCCGGCAAGCCGGCCGGCTACGACGCCCAGCAGACGCCGATCGTCAGCGTGACCCGCGACGGCAAGTACGTGATCGAGAAGTAACGGCCAGCGCCGCCGCCGGCCGCCAGGCACCACTCTCGGGAACGGATGCTCGAGCAGCAATTCGTCAACGCGCTGTCGCTGGGCTGCGTCTACGCCCTGTTCGCGCTCGGCTTCACGCTCATCTTCGGCGTGCTCGGCGTGATCAACCTGGCGCACGGCGCGGTGTTCATGGTCGGCGCTTATGCCGCCATCGTGGCGGTCGACTGGCTGGCGCTGCCGATGTGGGCGGGCCTGATCGCGGCGCTGCTCACCGGCGGGCTGTGCGGCGTGCTGACCGACCGGCTGGTGCTGCAGTCGCTGCGCCGGCGCGGCGCGCCGCACCTCATCCCGATGATCGCCACGATCGGCGTGGCGATCATCCTGAACAACAGCGTGCAGGGCATCTTCGGCGCGGCCAACCTGCGCTTTCCGCAGGGCAGCGTGCCCGACGAGGTGCTGCAGCTGGCCGGCCTGCACGTCACGGTGATCGAGCTGGGCATCATCTTCCTCTCCTTCGCCCTGATGCTGGTGCTCATCTACGTGATGCGCGGCACCCAGTTCGGCCGCGCCCTGCGCGCGGTGGCCGAATCGCCCAAGGCCGCCGCGCTGCTCGGCATCGACGTCGAGCGCATGTTCCGCGTCACCACCTTCGCCGCCGGCGCGCTGGGCGGGGTCGCCGGCGTGCTGATCGGCCTCTATTCCAACGCCGTGTTCCCGCTCATGGGCCAGTCGATGCTGCACAAGGGCATCGCGGTCATCATCCTCGGCGGCATGGGCGACATCCGCGGCGCCATGCTGGGCGGCCTGTTCCTCGGCTTCGCCGAGGTGCTGTCGGTGGCCTACGTCGGCTCGACCATGCGCGACGCCGTCGCCTTCGGCCTGCTGTTCCTGATCCTGCTGGTGCGCCCGCAGGGGCTGTTCGGCAAGGTGGTGCAGCGCAAGGCCTAGGCCACATGGGTGCATTGACGAACTTCTGGGAAATCTACGGCAACCTGGTGCTCACGCTGGGCACCAACGCGCTGCTGGCGTTGTCGATCTGGCTCACCCTGGCCTGCGGCATGCTCGCCATCGCCAATGCGGCGTTCATGGGCATCGGCGCCTACGTCTCGGCGCTGCTCACCATGAACTACGGGGCGCCGTTCGCCGTCGCCCTGGCCGGCGGCATGGCGGCGCCGGCGCTGGCGGCCGCGCTCATCGGCCTGCCCACCATCCGCCTGTCGGGCGTGTACCTGGCGATGGCCACCCTGGCCTTCGGCGAGGTGGTGCGCATCATCGTGCTCAACCTCGATTCGGTGACCGGCGGCGCGCTGGGCCTCAACGGCATCCCGCAGCTGACGCAGTGGTGGCACGTCGCGCTGGCCGTGGCGCTGGTGCTGCTGGTGCTGTGGCGGCTGCGCGTCTCGCGCATCGGCCGGGCGTTCGAGGCGATCCGCGGCGACGAGACCGCGGCCGCCCTGATGGGTATCGACGTGCGCGCCAACAAGATGCTGGCCTTCGTGCTGGGCGGCGCGGTCGCCGGGCTGGCCGGCGCGCTCAACGCGCACCTCACCTTCTTCATCGGCCCGAGCGAATACGGCTTCGATCGCGCCGTCGAGATCCTCACCATGGCGATCCTCGGCGGCATCGGCAGCCTGGCGGGGCCGGTGCTCGGCAGCTCCATCGTCACCGTGCTGCCCGAGCTGCTGCGCGGCTTCAGCGGCTTCCGGCTGGTGGTCAACGGCGTGATCCTGGTGCTGATCGTGCTGTTCCTGCCCAAGGGCATCTGGGATCCGGCGCGTTTCCGCCGCACCGTGCGGGCGCGGGCGGCATGAGCGGCGAGGCCATGCTCGAGATCTCCTCGCTGTCGATGGACTTCGGCGGCCTGAACGTGCTGCACGGGGTCGACCTCTCGGTGCCGCGCGGCGCCATCTTCGGGCTGATCGGGCCCAACGGCGCCGGCAAGACCACCGTGTTCAATCTCGTCACCGGCCTGCTCACGCCCACCGGCGGCAGCATCCGCTTCGAAGGCGCCGACCTGCTGCAGCGCAGGCCGCACCAGATCACGCGGCTGGGCATCGCGCGCACGTTCCAGAATATCCGCCTGTTCAAGGAGATGACGCTGCTCGAGAACGTGGTGGTCGGCGCCTACCGGCACGCCGACTACGGCGTGCCCGGCCTGCTGTTCGGCCTGCCCGGGTTCCGCCGCCAGGAGAGGCGCGCGCGCGAACGCGCCCGTGAGCTGCTCGCCTGGATGAAGCTCGATGCCAAGGCCGACGAGCTGGCCGACAACCTCTCCTACGGGCAGCAGCGCCGCCTCGAGCTGGCGCGCGCGCTGGCCACCGAGCCCAGGCTGCTGCTGCTCGACGAGCCGGTGGCGGGCATGAACACCGGCGAGCGGGCCGAGCTGATGCGCGAAATCGAGGCCATCCGCGGGCGCGGCTACACCATCCTCATCATCGAGCACGACATGCGCTTCGTGATGGGCCTGTGCGAACGCATCGCGGTGCTCAACTTCGGCCGCATCATCGCCTGCGGGACGCCCGATGACATCCGCAACGACGAGCGCGTGATCGAGGCCTACCTGGGGCGCGAGGACGAATCCGACGCTCCCGCCGACGCCGGTGCCGGTGCCGGTGCCGGTGCCGCGGGCGCGCGGCCGGAGCCCCCGCGATGAGCGCCCTGCTGGAGGTGCGCGGCCTGGCGGTCAACTACGGGCACATCGAGGCGGTGCGCGGCATCGACTTCGCGCTCGCCGCCGGCGAGACCACCGCGCTGGTGGGCGCCAACGGCGCGGGCAAGTCGACCACGCTGCTGGCGCTCTCGGGCCTCGTGCCCAAGGCGGGCGGCCGGGTGCTCTTCGAGGGCGACGACATCACCGGGCTGGCGCCGCACCGCATCGTCGAGCGCGGCATCGTGCAGGTGGCCGAGGGGCGCGCCATCCTCACCACCCTGACCGTGCGCGAGAACCTCGAGCTGGGCGCCTACCGGCACGGGTTGAAGAACGCCGCCGGCGAGCTGGAGCGGGTGCTGGAGCTGTTCCCGCGGCTGCGCGAGCGCCTCGACGGGCTGGCCGGCAACCTCTCGGGCGGCGAGCAGCAGATGCTGGCGATCGGGCGCGCCCTGATGGCCCGCCCGCGCCTGCTGCTGCTCGACGAGCCGTCGATGGGCCTGGCGCCGATCGTGGTGCAGGACATCTTCCGCACGCTGCGCACCATCAATGCCGGCGGGCTCACGCTGTTCCTGGTCGAGCAGAACGTACGCCAGGCGCTGCGTATCGCGCAGCACGCCTACGTGCTGGAGAACGGCGCGGTCGCGCTCTCGGGCACCGGCCGCGAGCTGCTCGGGCACCCCGGCGTGCTCGAAGCCTACCTGGGTGGCTGAGCGATCCCGCAGCGGGCGGGCCCGCCCGAGCGAGGGCAGGCCCGGCGCTTCAGGTGCGCGGCGGGATGCGCAGCACCTGGCCCGGGTAGATCTTGTCCGGGTGGGTGAGCATGGGCTTGTTGGCCTCGAAGATCGTCATGTAGGCGTTGGCGTTGCCGTACTGCTCCTTGGCGATCTTCGACAGGGTGTCGCCGCGCACCACGGTGTAGAACTTCGCTTCCGGCACCGGGTTCTTCACCGTCATGTTGTCGATCACCTTCTCGACGCCGGCCACGTTGCCGCAGCACAGGACGATCTTCTCGCGCGTGGCCTGGTCGTTCACCGTGCCCGACACCGTGACCGTGCCGCTGGAGCCGTCGAAGGCCACCCCCAGCCCCTCGGCGTCGAGCTTCATCGCCCCGATGTAGGTCTTGATCGCCGCGGCTGCGGCCGCGTTGGCGTCGGCCGGCGCGGAGGCCGCCTGGGCGGTGCCGGAGCCGAAGAGCTTCTCGCCGGCGTCCTTGATGAAAGAAAGCAGCCCCATGGTCGTTCCTCCTTCGCTGTTGGACAAGCAGTTGGGAGTCTATCGGAGCTGGCGCCGGCCCGCGTCGGGCGGCCTCGGCGCCGCGCCCCGTTGAAATTTACGCCGGCGCCCTGAAATGCAACACCGCGGGCTCGAAACGGAGCCTGAAGATCAACACAAGTATTTGATTCGATTGGGAGATCCAGGGAATGAACCCAGAACGGCCGACTCCACCGGGCACGGCGGACCAGGCGAGGCCGGCCGGCGGTGCGCAGGCGGGTGCGGAAACGGCCCCGGCCAACGGCGGCGGGACGGGCGAGGACCATCAGGCGCTGGTGCAGAAGCTGGCGCAGGCCGAGGCGAAGGCCGCCGAGCTCTATGACCAGTACGTGCGCGCCGTGGCCGATGCGGAGAATGCGCGCCGGCGTGCCCACGAAGACGTCGCCAAGGCGCACAAGTACGGCATCGAGGCGTTCGCCGAGAGCCTGCTGGCGGTCAAGGACAGCCTCGAGATGGCGCTCAAGGCCGAAACGCCCTCGGTGGAGAACCTCAGGGAAGGCGTGGAGGCCACGCTGCGCCTGCTGGGCGGCGCCTTCGAGAAGAACCGCCTGACGGAAATCGACCCGCAGGGCCAGAAGTTCGACCCCAACCTGCATCAGGCGATCTCCACCGTGCCGCCGTCGGCCACCCAGCCTCCGGTGGCGGCCAACCACGTGGCCCACGTGCTGCAGAAGGGCTACATGATCAACGACCGCGTGCTGCGTCCGGCACTGGTCACGGTCGTGCAGGGCTGAAGGCCGGGCAGGGCGCCAGCGCTTGAATTCCGCCGGCCGGATCGCATCTGGAAAATCGACCATTTCCTTCATCGAGGACTGAATAGCATGGGCAAGATCATCGGTATCGACCTGGGCACGACCAACTCGTGCGTCGCGATCATGGAGGGCGGCCAGCCCAAGGTGATCGAGAACTCCGAGGGCGCCCGCACGACGCCGTCGATCGTCGCCTACATGGAAGACGGCGAGATCCTGGTCGGCGCTCCGGCCAAGCGCCAGGCGGTCACCAACCCCAAGAACACGCTGTACGCCGTCAAGCGGCTGATCGGGCGCAAGTTCGAGGAGAAGGAGGTCCAGAAGGACATCCACCTGATGCCTTACGGCATCGTCAAGGCCGACAACGGCGACGCCTGGGTCGAGGTGCGCGGCAAGAAGCTCGCGCCGCCGCAGGTGTCTGCCGAGACGCTGCGCAAGATGAAGAAGACCGCCGAGGACTACCTCGGCGAGGAAGTCACCGAGGCGGTCATCACCGTGCCGGCCTACTTCAACGACAGCCAGCGCCAGGCCACCAAGGACGCCGGGCGCATCGCCGGGCTGGACGTCAAGCGCATCATCAACGAGCCGACCGCGGCCGCGCTCGCGTTCGGGCTGGACAAGGGCGGCGGCAAGGATCGCAAGGTCGCGGTCTACGACCTCGGCGGCGGCACCTTCGACATCTCCATCATCGAGATGGCCGACGTCGACGGCGAGAAGCAGTTCGAGGTGCTCTCGACCAACGGCGACACCTTCCTCGGCGGCGAAGACTTCGACCAGCGCATCATCGACTACGTGATCGGCGAGTTCAAGAAGGAGCAGGGCGTCGATCTCTCGAAGGACGTGCTGGCGCTGCAGCGGCTCAAGGAGGCTGCCGAGAAGGCCAAGATCGAGCTCTCCTCGAGCCAGCAGACCGAGTTCAACCTGCCGTACATCACGGCCGATGCCTCGGGTCCCAAGCACCTGAACATGAAGCTCACGCGCGCCAAGCTCGAGGCCCTGGTCGAGGAGCTCATCGAGCGCACCATCGAGCCGTGCCGCATCGCGCTCAAGGACGCCGGCTTCAAGGCCTCCGACATCGACGACGTCATCCTCGTCGGCGGCATGACGCGCATGCCCAAGGTGCAGGAGAAGGTGCGCGAGTTCTTCGGCAAGGAGCCGCGCAAGGACGTCAACCCCGACGAGGCGGTGGCAGTGGGCGCGGCGGTGCAGGGCGCGGTGCTCTCGGGCGATCGCAAGGACGTGCTGCTGCTCGACGTCACCCCGCTGTCGCTGGGCATCGAGACGCTGGGCGGCGTCATGACCAAGATGATCCAGAAGAACACCACCATCCCGACCAAGTTCTCGCAGACTTTCTCGACGGCCGACGACAACCAGCCGGCGGTCACGATCAAGGTCTTCCAGGGCGAGCGCGAGATCGCCTCCGGCAACAAGCTGCTCGGCGAGTTCAATCTCGAGGGCATTCCGCCGGCCCCGCGCGGCACCCCGCAGATCGAGGTCACCTTCGACATCGACGCCAACGGCATCCTGCACGTGTCGGCCAAGGACAAGGCCACCGGCAAGGAGAGCAAGATCACCATCAAGGCCAACTCCGGCCTGACCGAGGCCGAGATCCAGAAGATGGTCAAGGACGCCGAGGCCAACGCCGCCGAGGACCACAAGCGCGTCGAGCTGACCAATGCGCGCAACCAGGCCGACGCGATGGTGCATTCGGTGAAGAAATCGCTTGCCGAGTACGGCGACAAGATCGACGCTGGCGAGAAGGCGAAGATCGAGGACGCTCTGAAGGCGGCCGAGGAATCGCTGAAATCCGACGACAAGGCCGACATCGAGGCCAAGACCACGGCGCTGATGACCGCCTCGCAGAAGCTGGGCGAGCTGATGTACGCCAAGACCCAGGCCGAAGGCGGTGCGCAGGCCGCGCCGGGCGCCGGCCCCGGTGCGGGTGCGGGTGCGGGTGCAGGGGCGGGCGGCGGAGCCTCGGAGGCGCAGCGTCCGAAGGACGACGACGTCGTCGATGCCGACTTCAAGGAAGTCAAGCGCGACGCTTGAGGGAAGAGAAGCATCTCCGCCGGGTCGCTCTCCGAACTCGACACATTGATCGAGATCGGAGAGCGACTTGGCTATTTCGACGTGACAGAGGAGTTGCGGAAGACACTGGACGATGTGAGCGGAATGCTGATGGGCTTGCAGGCTTCGCTGCGCAAGCGGCTGCCCTGACCCTTCTCCCTTCCCACTTCTCCCTTCCCCCGGAAAAATGGCCAAGCGTGACTACTACGAGATCCTGGGCGTTGCCAAGAACGCGAGCGACGAGGAGCTGAAGAAGGCTTATCGCAAGCTCGCGATGAAGCATCACCCGGACCGCAATCCGGACAACAAGGACGCGGAGGCGAAGTTCAAGGAGGCCAAGGAAGCCTACGAGATGCTCAGCGATCCGGCCAAGCGCGAGGCCTACGACCGCTTCGGCCACGCCGGCGTCGATCCGAACGCCGGCGGCTTTCCTGGCGGCGCGGGCGGCCAGGGCTTCGGCGGCTTCGCCGACGTGTTCGGCGACATCTTCGGCGACATCTTCGGCGGCCAGCGCGCCGGCGGCGGGCGCAGCAACGTCTACCGCGGCGCCGACCTGCGCTACGCCATGGAGGTCACGCTCGAGCAGGCGGCCCGCGGCCACACCACCGAGATCCGCGTGCCGAGCTGGGAGTCGTGCGAGACCTGCCACGGCAGCGGCGCCAAGGCGGGCACCAAGCCCAAGACCTGCCACACCTGCGGCGGGCAGGGGGCGGTGCGCGTGCAGCAGGGCTTCTTCTCGATCCAGCAGACCTGCCCCACCTGCCGCGGCAGCGGCAAGGTCATTCCCGATCCCTGCCCGAGCTGCGACGGCATCGGCCGCGTGAAGCGCAACAAGACCCTGGAAGTCAAGATTCCGGCCGGCATCGACGAGGGCATGCGCATCCGCTCGGCCGGCAACGGCGAGCCGGGCATCAACGGGGGGCCGAACGGCGATCTCTACGTCGAGATCCACGTCAAGGAGCACCCGGTGTTCCAGCGCGACGGCGACGACCTGCACTGCCAGGTGCCGATCGGCATCACTACCGCGACGCTCGGCGGCACGGTGGAGATCCCGACGCTGAACGGGCGCGCCGAGATCGACCTGCCCGAGGGTACGCAGTCGGGCAAGCAGTTCCGGCTGCGCGGCAAGGGGATCAAGGGCCTGCGCTCGAGCTACCCGGGCGATCTCTATGCGCACATCGTCGTCGAGACGCCGGTGCGCCTCACCGACAAGCAGAAGCAGATGCTGCGCGAGCTCGACGCCTCGCTGAAGGATCCCAAGCACAGCCCGCAGACCAAGGGCTGGATGGACCGGGTGAAAGAGTTCTTCCAGTGAGGCTCACCTTTGCCGGGGCTGCCGACACGGTCACCGGGTCGCGCTACGTGCTCGACACCGGCCAGCGGCACATCCTCGTCGACTGCGGCCTGTTCCAGGGCTTCAAGAAGCTGCGCGAGCGCAACTGGGCGCGATTCCCGGTAGCGCCGCAGACCATCGAGCGCGTCGTGCTCACCCACGCGCACCTGGACCACAGCGGCTACCTGCCGGCGCTGGTGCGCGACGGCTTTCGCGGCGAGATCGTCGCCACCGCGGCCACGCGCGAGCTGTGCGAGATCCTGCTGCGCGACAGCGCACGGTTGCAGGAAGAGGAGGCCGATTTCGCCAACCGGCACGGCTACTCTAAGCACGCCCCGGCGCGCCCCCTCTATACCAGCGAGGATGCCGAGCGCGCCCTGTCGCGCTTCCGGGTGGTCGAGTTCGACGAGACCTTCCCGCTCGGCGAGGGCATCGAGGCGCAGTTCCTGCCTGCCGGCCACCTGCTGGGCGCGGCCATGGTGCGGCTGCAGCGCGGCTCGCGCACGGTGCTGTTCAGCGGCGACCTCGGCCGCCCCGACGACCTGGTGATGCGTCCGCCCCGGCGCGTCGAGTCGGCCGGCACGCTGATCGTCGAATCCACCTACGGCAACCGCAGCCACGGCGACGGCGACCCGGAAGAGGTGCTGGGGCGGGTGATCCGCGAGACCGCCGCGCGCGGCGGCACGGTGCTCATCCCGTCGTTCGCGATCGGGCGCGCCCAGACGCTGCTCTACGCGCTGTACCGGCTGCGCGAGCGCAATGCCATCCCCGAGATACCGGTGTTCCTCGACAGCCCGATGGCCGTCGACGCCACGCGCCTGTACGTCCGCTTCGAGCGCGACCATCGCCTCACGCGCGAGCAGTGCGCGGCCATGTATCGTTCGGCCGCCATGGTCACCACGCCCGAGCAGTCGAAGCGGCTGGCCGGCCTGCGCGTGCCGTCCATCATCATCTCGGCCAGCGGCATGGCCACCGGCGGGCGCGTCCTGCACCACCTCAAGCGCATCCTCCCGGATCCCCACAGCCACGTTCTGTTCGCCGGCTTCCAGGCCGGCGGCACGCGCGGCGCGCACCTGGTGGCCGGCGCACGCGAGGTCCGCATCCATGGCGAGTGGCACACGGTGCGCGCCGGGGTCACCCAGCTCGACGGGTTCTCCGCGCACGCCGACGGCGACGAGCTGATGGCCTGGATGCGCGCCTTCCACGTCGCGCCGGGGCAGGTCTACGTCACCCACGGCGAGCCCGACGCGGCCGACCGGCTGCGGCTGCGCATCGGCACCGAGCTGGGCTGGCCGGCGCGCGTGCCCGAGCATCTCGAGACCGTCGATCTGCCGCTCTGAAGCCGGCGGCCGCGAAGACCTCTTTCCGCCCCGGCGCGCCGCGCAGGCTGGTACATTGATGCGATGCAAGCCGAACAGTTCCGCAGACCCGTCGGCCAGAAGAAGGGCCGGCAAGCCGGCGAGGACGCTCTCCAGCGCGTGCGCGCGCTGCTCGCCGGCCGACCGCTGCGCCGCGACCTGCTGATCGAGCACCTGCACCGCATCCAGGACGCCGAGGGCTGCCTGCCCGCGCCGATGCTGGCCGCGCTGGCCGAGCTCATGGGCCTGTCGCAGGCCGAGGTGTTCGAGGTTGCCACCTTCTACCACCACTTCGACGTGGTGCGCGAGGGCGACCGGCGTCCGCCCGCGCTGACGGTCCGGGTGTGCGACTCGCTGTCGTGCCGGCTCGCCGGCGCGGAAGCGCTGATCGCCGGGCTGCCCGCGCGTCTCGGCGCCGAGGTGCGGGTGCAGCGCGTGCCGTGCGTCGGGCGCTGCGCCGAGGCGCCCGTCGCGGTGGTCGGGCGCCGGCCGGTGGCGCCGGCCACCGTGCAGGCCGTGGCGGCGGCCGTCGACGACGGCCGCCGCGAGTGTCCGCTGCCGGCGGCCCAGGACTACGACGCCTACCGCGCCGCGGGGGGGTACGCGCAGCTGGCGCGCGTGCTCGACGGCTCGCTCGGGCGCGAGCAGGTGCTCGCCGAGCTCGAGGCCTCCACCCTGCGCGGGCTCGGCGGCGCCGGGTTCCCGGCGGCGCGCAAGTGGCGCACCGTGGCCGGCTACGAGGGGCCGCGGCTGATGGTGGTCAACGCCGACGAGGGCGAGCCCGGCACGTTCAAGGATCGCCACTACCTCGAGCGCGCCCCGCATCGCATGCTCGAGGGCATGCTCATCGCCGCCACGGTGGTCGGCTGCGAGGCATGCTACGTCTACCTGCGCGACGAATACGCCGGCGTGCGCGCGCTGCTCGGGCGCGAGCTCGAGGCGCTGCGCGCCGCGCCGCCGGTGGCCGGCATGGCGCTGCCGCAGATCCACCTGCGCCGCGGCGCAGGCGCCTACGTCTGCGGCGAGGAAAGCGCCATGATCGAATCGATCGAAGGCAAGCGCGGCATGCCGCGGCTGCGCCCGCCCTACGTGGCCCAGGTCGGCCTGTTCGGGCGCCCGACGCTGTCGCACAACGTCGAGACGCTCTACTGGATCCCCGAGATCCTGGATCGCGGCGCCGCCTGGTTCGCTTCGCACGGCCGGCGCGGGCGCCACGGCCTGCGCTCGTTCTCGGTCTCGGGCCGGGTGCGCGAGCCCGGCGTGAAGCTGGCCCCGGCGGGCATCAGCGTGCGCGAGCTCATCGACGAATACTGCGGCGGCATGCCGGAAGGGCACGAGCTCTACGCCTACCTGCCGGGAGGGGCCTCGGGCGGCATCCTGCCGGCCTCGCTGGCCGACGAGCCGCTCGACTTCGACACCCTGCAGCGGCACGGCGCGCTGATCGGCTCGGCGGCGATCGTCGTGCTCTCGCAGCACGACAGCGCGGTCGATGCCGCGCGCAACCTGATGGCGTTCTTCCGCGACGAATCCTGCGGGCAGTGCACGCCGTGCCGCGTCGGCACGGCCAAGGCGCTGGGCGAGATCGCCGGCGCGCGCTGGAACACCGGGCTGCTGCGCGAGCTGTCGGCGGTGATGATGGACGCCTCGATCTGCGGCCTGGGCCAGGCCGCCCCCAATCCGGTGGCCACGGTGATGCGCTACTTCCCCCACGAGCTCGCGCCGGACGTGCCCACCCCGGCCGCTCCGGCCGCGGGAGCCTCGCGATGAACGCTCCGCTGCCGGCGCCGGTCGCGCCCACCGTGGTCGAGTTCGAGCTCGACGGCCGCTGCATCGAGGCGCGCGCCGGCGAGTCCATCCTGCAGGCGGCGCAGCGCCACGGCGTCGAGATTCCCCGCCTGTGCTATCACGAGGGCTACCGGCCCGACGGCAACTGCCGCGCCTGCGTGGTCGAGATCGACGGCGAGCGCGTGCTGGCGCCCTCGTGCTGTCGCGCGCCCGCCGCCGGCATGAAGGTGCACGCGCGCAGCGAGCGCGCGCTGGCCGCGCAGCGGATGGTGCTCGAGCTGCTGAGCGCCGACGCGCCGCAGGGCGGGCACCGCGAAGACTCCGAGCTGCGCCGCTGGGCGCAGCGGCTCGACGTGGGCGCGTCGCGCTTCGCCGCGCGCGAGCAGACCGCGCCCGACCTCAGCCACCCGGCGATCGCGGTGCAGCTCGATGCCTGCATCCAGTGCGGGCGCTGCGTGCGCGCCTGCCGCGAGGAGCAGGTCAACGACGTCATCGGCTACGCCTGGCGCGGCGAGCACGCGAAGATCGTCTTCGACTGCGACGACCCGATGGGCGCTTCGAGCTGCGTCGGCTGCGGCGAGTGCGTGCAGGCCTGCCCGACCGGCGCGCTCATGCCGCGCCTGCTCGGCGTGGCCGCGCCGCAGGCCGGGCGCGTCGCGCCGCGCGCCAGCCAGCGCCAGGTCGATTCGCTGTGTCCGTTCTGCGGCGTGGGGTGCCAGCTCACCTTCCACGTATCGGACAACCGCATCCGCTTCGTCGAGGGCCGCGACGGGCCGGCCAACCACGGCCGGCTGTGCGTGAAGGGACGCTTCGGCTTCGATTACGCAGCCAGCCCCGAGCGGCTCGACGTGCCGCTGATCCGTCGCCCGGGCGCGCCGAAGGACCCCGACTTCGCGCGCGTGCCGCCCGACTGGCGCAGCCATTTCCGCCCCGCTTCGTGGGACGAGGCGCTCGCCGTCGCCGGCGACGGGCTGGCGCGCCTGCGCGACACCTTGGGCCCCTCGGCGCTGGCTGGCTTCGGCTCGGCCAAGGGCAGCAACGAGGAGGCGTATCTCTTCCAGAAGCTGGTGCGCGTGGGCTTCGGCACCAACAACGTCGATCACTGCACCCGGCTGTGCCACGCCTCCTCGGTGGCGGCGCTGCTCGAGGGCATCGGCTCGGGAGCGGTGTCGAATCAGGTCTCGGACGTGCTCGAGGCCGAGGTGGTGTTCGTGATCGGCTCCAATCCCACCGCCAACCATCCGGTGGCCGCCAGCTTCATCAAGAACGCCGTGCGCCGCGGCGCACGGCTGGTGGTGGCCGATCCGCGGCGCACCGATCTCGCGCGCTACGCCACGCATGTCCTGCAGTTCCGCTCCGGCTCCGACGTCGCGCTGCTCAACGCGATGCTGCACACCATCATCGCCGAGGACCTGGTCGACCGGGCGTTCGTGGCCGCGCGCACCACCGGCTTCGATGCGCTGCGCGAGCGCGTGGCCGCCTTCTCGCCCGAGGCGATGGCGCCGGTGTGCGGCATCCCCGCCCCCACCATCCGCGAGGTCGCGCGGCTGTATGCGCGCAGCCGTGCCTCGATGCTGCTGTGGGGCATGGGCGTGTCGCAGCACAAGCACGGCACCGACAACGCGCGCTGCCTGATCGCGCTGGCGCTGGTCACCGGCCAGATCGGACGGACCGGCACCGGCCTGCATCCTCTGCGCGGGCAGAACAACGTGCAGGGGGCTTCCGATGCGGGCCTGATCCCGATGATGCTGCCCGATTACGGGCGCGTCGACGACGAGCGCGCGGCGGCGAAGTTCGAGCGCCTGTGGAACACCCGGCTCGACCGGCGCCCGGGCCTGACGGT
Source organism: Burkholderiales bacterium 70-64 (assembly GCA_001898645.1). GTDB lineage: Bacteria > Pseudomonadota > Gammaproteobacteria > Burkholderiales > Burkholderiaceae_E > Zeimonas. Next base: position 60,700 of record MKUQ01000040.1, on the reverse strand, counting down.
GGTGGAGATCATGCACGCGGCGATCGCCGGCACGATCCGCGGCATGTACGTCATGGGCGAGAACCCGGCGATGTCCGACCCCGACCTGCACCACGCGCGCCGGGCGCTGGCCGGGCTCGAGCTGCTGGTGGTGCAGGACGTCTTCCCCACCGAGACGGCCTACCTCGCCGACGTGATCCTGCCCGCTTCGGCCTTCCCCGAGAAGACCGGCTCGTTCACCAACACCGATCGCATGGTGCAGCTGGCGCGCCAGGCCGTCGAGCCGCCGGGGCAGGCGCGCCAGGACCTGTGGATCATCGTCCAGATGGCGCGCCGGCTGGGCCTCGACTGGCGCTACGAGCATCCGCGCGAGGTGTTCGAGGAGATGCGCAGCGGCATGGCCTCCATCCACGGCATCTCCTGGGAGCGGCTCGAGCGCGAGGGCAGCGTCACCTACCCCTGCGCCAGCGAGGACGATCCCGGCCAGCCGGTGGTGTTCATCGAGCGCTTTCCCACCGCGGACGGGCGCGCGCGCCTGGTGCCGGCTGCGCTGGTGGCGCCCGACGAGCAGCCCGATGCGGACTACCCCCTCGTGCTGATCACCGGCCGCCAGCTCGAGCACTGGCACACCGGCGCGATGACGCGGCGGGCCCAGGCCCTCGACGCCATCGAGCCGGAGGCCACCGCCTCGCTGCACCCGCGCGAGCTGGCGCGTCTCGGCCTGCGCGCCGGTGAGTCGGCGCGCATCGCCTCGCGGCGCGGCGAGATCGCGCTGCGGGTGCGGGCCGACCGGGGGGTGGCCGAAGGCAGCGTGTTCGTGCCGTTCGCCTACGCCGAGGCCGCGGCCAACCTGCTCACCAATCCCGTGCTCGATCCCTTCGGCAAGATCCCCGAGTTCAAGTACTGCGCGGTGCGCGTCACTCCGCTGGCCGCGCAGCCTTGATCAGGTCGCGGCCGATGATCAGCTTCTGCACCTCGGTGGCGCCCTCGTAGATGCGCAGCGGGCGGATCTCGCGGTAGAGGTGCTCGACCGCCATGCCCGATTTCACGCCCAGCCCGCCGAAGAGCTGCACCGCCTTGTCGATCACCTGCTGGGCGGTCTCGGTGGCCACCATCTTGGCCATGGCCACCTCGCGCGTGCCTCGCTGGCCCTTGCAGTCGCGCACCCAGGCGGCACGGTAGGTGAGCAGGGCCGCCGCGTCGATGCCGGTGGCCATGTCGGCCAGGGCGGCCTGGGTGAGCTGGAAGTCGGCCAGGGTCTGGCCGAGCATGCGCCGGCGCGTGACGCGCCCGAGCGCCTCGTCGAGCGCGCGGCGCGCGAAGCCGAGCGAGGCCGCCGCCACGCTGGTGCGGAACACGTCGAGGTTGCGCATGGCGATCTTGAACCCTTCGCCCGGGGCGCCCAGCATCGCCTCGGCCGGCACGCGGCAGCCGGTGAAGCGCAGCGTCCCCAGGGGGTGCGGCGCCATCACCGGGATGCGCTCGGCGACTTCCAGCCCCGGCGTGTCCGCATCCACCACGAAGGCCGAGATGCCGCGGCTGCCGGGCGCCTCGCCGGTGCGCGCGAACACGCAGTAGAAGTCGGCGATGCCGGCGTTCGAGATCCAGGTCTTGCAGCCGTCGAGCACGTAGTGCGCGCCGTCGCGGCGCGCGGTGGTGGCGATCGCCGCCACGTCGGAGCCGGCATCGGGCTCCGAGAGCGCGAAGGCGGCCAGCCGGCGTCCGGTCACCACGTCGGGCAGGTACTTGCGCTGCTGCGCCTGCGTGCCCGCCAGCGAGATCGAGCCGCTGCCCAGGCCCTGCATCGCGAAGGCGAAATCGGCCAGCCCCGAGTGCCAGGCCAGCGTCTCGCGCGCCACGCACAGCGAGCGCGTGTCGATCGACTCGAAAGCGCCGCCCCAGGCCTTGCCGGCGCAGTAGCGCAGCCAGCCCGCGCGCCCGAGCTCGCCCGCCAGCTGGCGGCAGGCGGCATCCACGTCCTCGGCGTGCGCATCGCTCAGGTGCTCGGCGGCCCACTGGTCGAGCGCGTTCGCCTGCGCGCGATGGACATCGTCGAGGAAGGGCCAGTCGTAGTGCGTACGTTCGCGCATGGGTCGCTCTTTCAAGTCTGTTGATCTGGGGGGTTGATTTTCCACCACGAGACGTATAGCGTATGAATGAATGCTCATTCAGTCAAGCCGGCAGGCGGCCGGCGCAATCCTCGAGAGGAAGGAACGGTCATGAAAATCGACGGCAAGACGGCGGTGGTCACGGGCGGCGCTTCGGGCATCGGCCGCGCCGTGGCGCGCGGCCTGGCGCAGGCAGGCGCGCGCGTGCTCATCGGCGACATCGACGAACGCGGCGGCGAGGCCGTGGCCGCGGAGCTGCGCGCCGCCGGCAGCGACGCGCGCGCGCTCAGGCTCGACGTCACCGACCTCGACTCGATCGCGGCCTTCCGCGACCGGGCGCTCGCCGAAGGGGGGCAGGTCGACATCATCGCCAACGTCGCGGGCTGGGGCAGGATCGAGCCGTTCATGCAGAACAAGCCCGACTTCTGGCGCAAGGTGGTCGACCTCAACCTGATGGGGCCGGTGGCGGTGACGCACGCGCTGATCGGGCCGATGATCGAGCGCCAGTCCGGCAAGGTGGTGGTGGTGGCCAGCGACGCCGGGCGCGTCGGCAGCATGGGCGAGACGGTCTACTCGGGCGCCAAGGGCGGCGCGATCGCGTTTGCCAAGTCGCTCGCGCGCGAAGTGGCGCGCTACGGCATCAACGTGAACTGCGTGTGCCCGGGGCCCACCGATACGCCGCTGCTGCGGGCGGTGCCGGAGAAGCATCAGGAGGCGTTCGTGCGCGTCACCCCGATGCGCCGCCTCGCCAAGCCCGAGGAAGTGGCCGATGCGGTGCTGTTCTTTGCGAGCGGCCGCGCCGACTTCGTCACCGGGCAAGTCCTGAGCGTCAGCGGCGGGCTGACGATGGTAGGCTGACGCCCGCGTGCGGTGCGGTGCCCGGCATCGAATGAGCCGGGCAGGATGAATCCACGACGAAGGAGGAGCTACATGATGAAGCGTTTGGTTGCGGCACTGGGCATCGCGGCGGCCGCCGCAATGGCGCCGGCGCAGGCCCAGGAGCCGGTGCGCATCGGCCTGATCGGGCCGTTCTCCGGTCCGTTCGCCGACTACGGCAAGCAGATCGAAGGAGGCATGAAGGCCTGGCTGAAGCAGAACGGCGATACCTATGCCGGGCGCAAGATCGAGATCCTGGTGCGCGACACCACCGGCCCGGCGCCCGAGGTGGCCAAGCGGCTGGCGCAGGAGCTGGTGGTGCGCGACAAGGTGGATTTCCTCGCCGGCTTCGGGCTCACCCCCGAGGCGCTGGCGGTCGCGCCGGTGGCCACCCAGGCCAAGACGCCGATGGTGATCATGAACGCGGCCACCTCGGTGATCACCACCAGGTCGCCCTATGCGGTGCGCTTCTCCATGACCCTGCCGCAGAACTCGGCGCCCATGGGCACCTGGGCGATCAAGAACGGCATCAAGCGCGTCTATACGCTGGTGGCCGACTACGGCCCGGGCATCGATTCCGAGACCTGGTTCAGCAAGTTCTTCAAGGACGCCGGCGGCGAGATCATCGACTCCGTGCGCGTGCCGCTGAAGAACCCGGAGTTCGCTCCCTTCATCCAGCGCATCAAGGACGCCAAGCCCGAGGCGGTGTTCGTGTTCCTGCCCCCCGGCGAACATACCATCGCCTTCATGAAGGGTTTCCAGGAGCGTGGCCTGAAGGAGGCCGGCATCAAGGTGATCGCCACCGGCGACCTCACCGACGATCACCTGCTCGACAGCATGGGCGATCCGGTGCTCGGCATCATCACGACGTTCCACTACTCGGTGGCGCACGACTCGCCGGAGAACAAGGCTTTCCTGAAGGCCTTCGCCGAAGCCAATCCGTCGGGGGGACGGCCCAACTTCATGGCGGTGGGCGGCTACGACGGCATGCGCGCCATCACCGAGGTGGTCAAGAGCCTCAACGGCAAGCTCGACGCCGACAAGGCCATGGAGCTGTTCAAGCAGATGAAGTTCGAAAGCCCACGCGGACCCATCTCCATCGACCCGGCCACGCGCGACATCGTCCAGAATATCTACGCGCGCAAGGTCGAGCGGCGCGACGGTCATCTGTACAACGTCGAGTTCGACAAGTTCCCGAACTTCAAAGACCCTGCCAAGTAGACGGGCAGCGGCAGACAATCCAACTCCGGCGAGTTGGCGGTCCGGTTCCGGCGGGTTGACACGCCGGGGCCGGATTGCGCAACATCGGCCGATCGATCGAGGGGAGACATCATGAAGCGTTTGGTCGTGGCATTGGGCATCGCGGCCGCCGCCGCAATGGTGCCGGCACAGGCCCAGGAGCCGCTGCGCATCGGTGTGGTCGCGTCCTTCTCGGGTCCGTTCGCCGACTACGGCGAACAGATCGAAGGAGGCATGAAGGCCTGGCTGAAACAGAACGGCGGCACCGTGGCCGGGCGCAAGGTCGAGCTGCTGGTGCGCGACACCACCGGGCCGGCGCCCGAGGTGGCCAAGCGGCTGGCGCAGGAGCTGGTGGTGCGCGACAAGGTGGACTTCCTCGCCGGCTTCGGGCTCACTCCCGAGGCATTGGCGGTCGCGCCGGTGGCCACCCAGGCCAAGACGCCGATGGTGATCATGAATGCGGCCACCTCGGTGATCACCACCAGGTCGCCCTATGCGGTGCGCTTCTCCATGACGCTGCCGCAAATTTCGGCGCCCATGGGCACGTGGGCGGTGAAGAACGACATCAAGCGCGTGTACACGCTGGTGGCCGACTACGGCCCGGGCATCGACTCCGAGACCTGGTTCAGCAAGTTCTTCAAGGACGGCGGCGGCGAGATCGTCGGTTCGGTGCGCGTGCCCCTGAAGGGCCCCGAGTTCGCCCCCTTCATCCAGCGCATCAAGGACGCCAAGCCCGATGCGGTGTTCGTCTTCGTGCCGGCCGGCGAGCTCGGCATCGCCTTCATGAAGAGCTTCCAGGAGCGCGGTCTGAAGGCGGCCGGCATCAAGGTGATCGCCACCGGCGACCTCACCGACGACCACGTGATCGACGCGATGGGCGATCCGGTGCTCGGCATCATCAACACCTTCCATTACTCCGCGGCGCACGACTCCCCGGAGAACAAGGCGTTCCTGAAGGCCTTCGCCGAGGCCAACCCGTCGGCGGGGCGGCCCAACTTCATGGCGGTAGCCGGTTACGACGGCATGCGCGCCATCGCCGAGGTGGTCAAGGGCCTCGGCGGCAAGATGGACGCCGACAAGGCCATGGAGCTGTTCAAGCAGATGAAGTTCGAGAGCCCGCGCGGGCCCATCTCCATCGACCCGGCCACGCGCGACATCGTGCAGACGGTGTACGTGCGGCGGGTCGAGCGGCGCGACGGCCATCTGTACAACATCGAGTTCGACAAGTTCCCGGACTTCAAGGACCCTGCGAAGTAGGGCTGCGGAGCGCGCGCCCATGTTCGGCAATCTCGTCGGCGTCCTGTTCGACGGCCTCGCCTACGGCAGCCTGATGTTCGTCATCAGCATCGGGCTGTCGGTCACGATGGGCCTGATGAACTTCGTCAACCTCGCCCACGGCGCGTTCGCCATGGTCGGCGGCTACGCCTGCGTCATCCTGATGAACCGGCTGGGCGTGCCCTTCCTGCTCACGCTGCCGATCGCCTTCGTGGTGTCGGCGCTGGTCGGGATGGTGCTCGAGCGCACCCTGTACCAGCGCCTGTACAAGGCGAGCGCGCTCGACCAGGTGCTGTTCTCGATCGGCCTCACCTTCATCGCCGTGGCAGCGGCGAGCTACGCCTTCGGCCCCAGCCAGCAGCCGGTGCACCTGCCGCAGTTCCTCATCGGGCAGGTGCGCGTGCTCGGCATCGATCTCGGCATCTACCGGCTGTTCCTCATCGCGGTGGTGGTGGCGATCACGCTCGCGCTCGGCTACCTGCTCGAGCGCACGCGCTTCGGCGCGCAGGTCCGCGCTTCGGTCGACAACCAGCAGGCTTCGGCCGGCATGGGCATCAACGTCAACCGGGTGTTCGCCGTCACCTTCGCCCTCGGCTCGGGGCTGGCCGGGATCGGCGGCGCGCTGGGCATCGACGTGCTGGGGCTGGACCCGACCTTCCCCCTGAAGTACATGGTGTACTTCCTGCTGGTGGTGGCGGTCGGCGGTGCCGGCTCGATCAAGGGCTCGCTGGTGGCCGCGGTCATCCTCGGCGTGTTCGACGTGGCCGGCAAGTACTACGTGCCCGAGATCGGAGCCTTCATCATCTACGCGCTGATGGTGCTGCTGCTGATCCCGTTCCCGGCCGGCCTGTACGGAAGGAAAGCCTGATGGCCGACAAGACCGCCACCCTCGCGCCGGCGCCGGCGCGTACGCAGGCCGGCGCCGCGCGGCCGCAGCTGACCGGCGAACGCTGGCATCCGCTGGAGATCGTGTTCTGGCTGCTGCCGCTCGTCGTCGTGCCGCTGTTCCCGGGCTACCTGGTGCTCGGCAGCCAGATCCTCATCGTCGGCCTGTTCGCGCTCTCGCTCGACCTCATCCTCGGCTACGCGGGCATCGTGTCCCTCGGCCACGCCGCGTTCTTCGGGGTCGGCGCCTACGTCGCGGGGCTGCTCGCGGTGCACGGCTGGGGCGAGCCGATCTCGGGCCTGCTGATCGCGGCGGCGGCGGCGGCGCTGCTCGGCTTCGTGGTCAGCTTCATCGTGGTGCGCGGCCACGAGCTCACGCAGCTGATGGTCACGCTCGGCATCGGGCTGATGCTGTTCGAGGCGGCCAACAAGGCGGCCTTCATCACCGGCGGCGTCGACGGCCTGTCGGGCGTGACGATGTGGAAGCTGCTGGGCGTGTTCGAGTTCGGCCTGGCAGGCAAGGTCGCCTACCTCTACAGCCTGGTGGTGCTGTTCCTGCTCTTCCTGGTGCTGCGCCGGCTGGTGAACTCGCCGTTCGGCCTGTCCCTGCGCGGCCTGCGCGAGGGGCCCCGGCGCATGCCGGCCATCGGGGCCTCGGTGCTGCGGCTGCAGGTGAGGGTGTTCACCATCGGCGCCGCCATTGCCGGGGTCGCCGGCGCGCTGCTGGCGCAGACGACCCAGTTCGTCGGTCTTGAGGTGCTCGGCTTCACGCGTTCGGCCGAGCTGCTGATCATGCTGGTGCTCGGCGGCACCGGGCGGCTGTACGGCGCGCTGATCGGCACCGCGGTGTTCATGCTCGCGCAGGACTACCTCGCCGGCATCAACCCGGTCTACTGGCAGTTCTGGATCGGCCTGCTGCTGGTGGCGATCGTCATGTTCGCGCGCGGTGGCATCCTGGGCGGTGCTGCGACGCTGCTCGAGCGCTTCGGGAGCAAGCCGCGATGAGCGCCGCGCTGCGCACGGTGGGGCTGTCCAAGCACTGGGGCGGCTTCAAGGCGAATTCCGACATCGACTTCACCCTCGAGGCCGGCTCGCGCCACGCCCTCATCGGGCCCAACGGCGCCGGCAAGACCACCTTCATCAACCTGCTCACCGGCTTCCTCGCGCCCACCGCGGGCGACGTGTTCCTCGGCGAGGAGAAGGTCACGCACATGTCGCAGCACCATCGCGTGCAGCGCGGCATGACCCGCACCTTCCAGATCAACACGCTGTTTCCCGGCCTGACCGTGCTCGAGTCGGTGCTCATGGCCATCTGCGTGCGCAAGCGGCGTGCCGCCGTGTGGTGGTCGGGGCTCTCCCGCCAGCGCGAGGAGATCGACGAGGCGCGTGCGCTGCTCGCTTCCCTGCAGCTCGAGCACGACCTGTCCACGGTCACCCGCAACCTGCCGTACGGCAAGCAGCGCCTGCTCGAGATCGCCCTGGCGCTGGCCACCCACCCGAAGATCCTGCTGCTCGACGAGCCGGCCGCCGGCATCCCGTCCAGCGAATGCGCCGAGCTGTTCGAGGTCATCTCGCGCCTGCCGCGCGACGTCACGATCCTTTTCATCGAGCACGACATGGGGCTGGTGTTCCGCTTCGCCGAGCGCATCACGGTGCTGGTGTCCGGCCGCATGCTGATGCAGGGCACGCCGGCCGAGATCGCCTCCGATCCGCGGGTGCGCGAGGTCTACCTCGGGGAGGCGCAGCGTGTCTGAGCTGCTCGTGCTCGATGGGGTGAGCGCCGGCTACGGCGCCTCGGTGGTGCTCGAGCAGATCTCGTTCGCCATCGAGGACGGCAACAGCCTGGCGCTGCTCGGGCGCAACGGCGTGGGCAAGACCACCCTGCTGCTTACGCTGATGGGCCTGGCCCGCCGCCACGGCGGCTCGATTCGCTGGCAGGGCGCCGAGATCGGCAGCATGCCCACCTACCAGCGCGCGCGCGCCGGCATCGGCTGGGTGCCCCAGGAACGCTACATGTTCCCCTCGCTCACCGTCGAGGAGCACCTGCTGGCGGTGGCGCGCCCCGGCCCGTGGACGCTCGAGCGCGCCTATGCCCAGTTTCCGCACCTGAAGCGGCGCCGCTCCAACCTCGGCGGCCAGCTCTCGGGCGGCGAGCAGCAGATGCTGGCGCTGGCGCGCGCGCTGATGGTCAATCCCAGGCTGCTGCTGCTGGACGAGCCGATGGAGGGTCTGGCCCCGATCATCGTGCAGGAGCTCATGGAGGTGATCCGCGACCTGGTCGCCGAGGGCGGCATCACGGTGATCCTGGTCGAGCAGCATGCCAGGCTGGCGCTGGAGCTCACGCGCAACGCCATCGTGCTCGAGCGCGGGCGCATCGTGCATGCCTCCGACAGCGAGAGCCTGCTGCGCGAGCCGGCGGTGCTCGATCACCTGCTGGCGGTGCACCAGGAACAGGGAGTGGCACTATGATCCCGGTCGTCTCGGTCATCAGGGACGAGCATCGCGCCATGGCGTCGGTGCTCGAGGCGCTGCTGTTCGTCACCGAGGAGATCCGCGCCGGGCGCGTCGCGCGCGACACCGAGCCGCTGTGGGCGATGGTGCGCTACATCGAGGCGTTCCCGCACGGCCTGCACACCCCCAAGGAAGACCGCTACCTCATGCCGGCCCTGCGCCGGCGCCACCCCGAGGCAGGGCCCCTGATCGACGATCTCGGGCGCGAGCACGCCCACGGCGACCGGCTCATCTCGGCGCTCAAGGCGGCGCTGGCCGACGTCGAGACCGACCACGAGGGTGCGCTCGAGCGCTTCGCGACGCGGGCGCGCGAGTTCGCCGACTTCAACTGGGCGCACACCAACAAGGAAGAGGGCCAGCTCCTGCCGCTGGCCGAGCAGTACCTCACCCCCGAGGACTGGCAGGAGATCGACGTCGCCTGGCGCTCCGGGGAGGATCCGCAGATCGGCAGCGCGGTCACGCGCGAGTTTCGCCAGCTGTTCCGGCGCATCGTCAACCTCACGCCGGCGCCCATGGGCCTCGGGCCGCCGGTATCGCGTTAGGAATCCGACGGGGCTTCGGCTGGGAACCTGGCGGGCTTCGTGAAGGGGCGCGCCTTCCGCGGCGTCTGCCGCGGCCCCCGGAATGCGCCGGTGTGCGGCGGCTTGTATTTGCCGGTCGCGCGTGATATCGTTTCCTGAATGAACGCTCATTCATAATCCATCTATCACCCAACCCCGCCCGCCCCGGAGAGACCGCATGTACAAGCTCAAGGCCGCCGACTGGCAGCCCCAGCACTTCAAGTGGCAGGTGCGCGACAACGTCGCCACCATCACGCTGAACCGTCCCGAGCGCAAGAACCCGCTCACTTTCGAGAGCTACGCCGAGCTGCGCGACACCTTCCATCGCCTGCAGTACGCCGAGGACGTGCGCGTGGTCGTGGTCACCGGGGAGGGCGGCAACTTCTGCTCGGGCGGCGACGTGCACGAGATCATCGGCCCGCTCACCAAGATGGACATGAACGGGCTGCTCACCTTCACCCGCATGACCGGCAACCTGGTCAAGGAGATGCGCACCTGCCCGCAGCCGATCATCGCCGCGGTCGACGGCGTGTGCGCCGGCGCCGGCGCGATCGTCTCCATGGCCTCCGACCTGCGCTACGCCACGCCCGAGACCAAGACCGCGTTCCTGTTCGTGCGCGTCGGGCTGGCCGGCTGCGACATGGGCGCGTGCGCGATCCTGCCGCGCATCATCGGCCACGGCCGCGCCAGCGAGCTGCTCTACACCGGGCGCGCGATGAGCGCCGACGAGGGCCTGGCCTGGGGCTACTTCAACGGCCTGGCCCCCGGCGACCAGGTGCTGAAGAAAGCGCACGACATGGCCCAGTCGCTCGCCAACGGCCCGGCCTTCGCCCACTTCATGACCAAGAAGTGCCTGCACCAGGAATGGAACCAGACCATCGAGCAGGCGCTGGAAACGGAAGCCGAGGCCCAGGCGATCTGCATGCAGACGCAGGACTTCACGCGCGCGTACAACGCGTTCGTGGCCAAGGAAAAACCGAAGTTCGAAGGCAACTGAGCCGGAGGCGGCCGGGCCCTGGTACCCCGGGTCGGGGTACTAAGCCCGGCTGCACGTGGAGACAGGCCCGATGAGATCTCCCGAGCACGTGGCGAGCGCCGTCAGCGACCCGAAGCTGGTCGAGGAGCGGCGCGCGGAGATCCTCGACGCCGCGGTCAGGCTGTTCTCCGAGAACGGCTACTACGTCACCACCATCCAGCAGATCGCCAAGGCCAGCGGCGTCAGCATCGGGCTCATCTACCAGTACTTCGGCGACAAGGACGACATCCTCTTCCTGTCGCTGAAGCTGGTGCTCGATCGCTACGAGACGGAGATCCCGGCGCGCCTGGAAGGCGTGGAGCATCCGGTGGACCGGCTGTGCACCGCCATCTGGGCCTACTGCTCGATCGTCGATGCGCTGCGCCATGCAGCAGTGCTCACCTACCGCTCGACCAAGTCCCTGCGCGCCGATCGCCGCACGCTGATCCAGGACGCCGAGCGCAAGACCAACCTGCTCATCGAAGGCTGCGTGCACCAGTGCGTCGCGGGCGGCTACATGCGCGAGGTCGACGAGTTCCTCTTCGCCTACCAGGTGGTGCTGTTCTGCCACGCCTGGGCGCTGAAGAACTGGGCCCTGCGCGACCGCTTCTCGCTTGCCGAGTACGTCTCGGAGGGCGTCAAGCTGATGGTCGAGCCTTTCCTCACGGCCAAGGGCAAGGCGGCGCTCGCCGCCCTGCGCCGCCGCAGCCACGACTTCCGCGACGAACCGGCGCGCACCGCGCCGCGCTGACGTTGCGCAGCGCACCCCATCATCGGACAGGCATTGCACCATGACGAATGAACGTTCACTCGGCATCGAGGCCCCCCCCGGCGCCGTGCCGGCCACGCCGATCTCGCTGGCCATCGACGGCGGGGTCGCCGTGGTGACGCTGTGCCGGCCGCCGGTCAACGCGATCGACGACGACTGGCTGCACCGCCTCGACGAGGTGCTCGACCTCGCCGAGGCCGATCCGCGCGTGCGCGTGCTGTGGATCCGCAGCGCGCAGCGCGTGTTCTGCGCCGGCGCCGACCTTTCCTTCATGCGCGAGCGCTTCGCCACCGAGGCCGGGCGTGCCGCCATGATCGCCTTCACGCGCCGGCTGCAGGAGGCCTATGCGCGCATCGAGCGCAGCCCGAAGGTGTCGCTGGCCGAGATCGGGGGCGCGGCGCTCGGCGGCGGCTTCGAGCTGGCGCTCGCCTGCGATCTGCGCGTGGTGTCCGGGCAGGCCCGGCTCGGCCTGCCGGAGGCGCGCCTCGGGCTGCTGCCGGCTGCCGGGGGCACGCAGCGCATGACGCGCATCTGCGGCGAAGCGGTGGCCCGCCGCCTCATCCTGGGCGCTGAGGTGATCGCCGGCACCGAGGCGGTCGCGCTGGGCCTGGCGCAATGGCAGGCCCCGCCCGAGGAGCTGCATGCGCTTGCCGGCAGCATCGCCGCGCGCATCGCCGGCCTGCCGGGCGCCGCGCTGCGCGAATGCAAGCGCTGCATCGGCGCCGCGCTCGACCCGGAGCAGGACGGCTACGAGGTCGAGCTCGAAGGCAGCGGCGCGCTGCTCGCCCTCGCCGAGACCCAGGCGCTGGTGAGGCAGTTCCTCGACAAGAGCGCCTGAGACGCGGAGGAGGAGACCATGCAGGGAATTCAGCTGGATCCGCGGCGCATCGAGCGCGAACGCGCACGCGGCATCTGGCCCGACCGCATCCTGGTCGAGTATCTCGACCGCTGGGTGCGCGAGAAGGGCAACGCGACCGCGCTCATCGGGTTTCGCGAGGAAACCGGCACCACGGTGCGCCTGACCTGGAGCGAGCTCGGCGAGCGCGTCGCGCGCATCGCCCGGGGGCTGTCGGCGCGCGGCGTCGGCGTCGGCGACGTGGTGTCGCTGCAGCTGCCCAACTGGTGGGAGTTCGTGGCGATCCACCTCGCCTGCCTGCGCATCGGGGCGATCACCAATCCCCTGATGCCGATCTTCCGCCATCGCGAGCTGTCGTTCATGGTCGGGCACGCCGAATCGCGCGTGTTCATCGCGCCGTCGCGCTTCCGCGGCTTCGACCACGGCGCGCTGGCCCTGACGCTGCGCGAGCAGCTGCCCGCCCTCGAGCACGTGTTCCTGGTCGGCGGCGAGGGCGAAACCTCGTTCGAGGAGCAGCTGCTGGCCGGCCCGACCAATCCGGTGTTCACGCAGGGCAGCCCGATCGACGGCAACGGGGTGGTCCAGCTGCTCTACACCTCGGGCACGACCGGTGAGCCCAAGGGGGTCCTGCACACCTCCAACACCCTGCTGGGCACCATCCTGCAGTTCATCAAGCGCCTCGAGTGCAGCGAGCGCGACGTGGTGTTCATGCCCTCGCCGCTGGCGCACCAGGCGGGCTTCGCCTACGGCCTGATGCTGGGCGTCGTGCTGGGCGCGCCCATCGTGCTGCTCGACATCTGGCATCCGCGGCGCGCGGTGGAGCTGATCGAGCAGCACCGCGCCACCTACACCTTCGCCTCCACGCCGTTCCTGGCCGACCTGGCCCAGTTCGAGGACGTCGACAAGCGCGACCTGCGCGCCTTCCGGTTGTTCGTGACCTCCGGCGCCCCGATCCCGCCCGTCGTCGTGCAGCAGGCGCAGGAGAACCTCGGCGTGGTGGTGGTGGCCAGCTGGGGCATGAGCGAATGCTGCTCGGCCACCACCACGCTGCTGTCGGGCCGCAAGGTGCGCGAGTCCGACGGCATCGCCATGCCGGGCTCGGAAGTGAAGGTGGTCGACAGCGCCGGCAGGGAGGTGCCGCGCAGCCAGCAGGGCTCGCTGCGGGTGCGCGGCGCGGCGCTCTTCGTGGGCTACCTCAAGCGGCCGCAGCTCTATGCCGTCGACGAGGACGGCTGGTTCGACACCGGCGACGTGGCGCGCATGGACGAGGAGGGCTACATCCGCATCTGCGGGCGTGACAAGGACATCATCATCCGCGGCGGCGAGAACATCCCGGTGGTCGAGATCGAGGCGGCGCTGTACAAGATGCCGGGCATCCTCGAGGCGGCCATCGTCGGCATGCCCGATGCGCGGCTGGGCGAGCGCGCCTGCGCCTTCGTGGCCACGCAGCCCGGCGCGCACATCGACCTGGAGAGCATGCGCGCGTTCCTGGCCGGCCAGGAGGTGAGCAAGACCTTCTGGCCCGAGCGCCTGGAGGTGCTCGAGCAACTGCCCCGCAACCCCACCGGCAAGGTGCTGAAGTTCGTGCTGCGCGAGGCGGCCAGGAAGTTCGTGGAATCGCCCCCGGCATAGGGACGATCGCAGGGTGAGCAGGCCCTGGAGCGGGCAAGGCCCTGCCGCACCGCGACGGGGCTTCCAGTAGACTTCGGGGTTCCAGCCGCCTTCCGGAGCCCTCCCGTCCCATGAGCAGCAACGCCTCGGAGTTCGATCGCGCCCGCAAGGTGCTGGTCGGCGGCGTGAATTCGGCGGTGCGTGCGTTTCGCGCCGTCGGCGGCACGCCGCGCTTCATCGACCGCGCGCAGGGCGCCTACATGTGGGACGTCGAGGGCCGCCGCTACATCGATTACCTCGGTTCGTGGGGCCCGATGATCGCCGGTCACGCGCATCCGCACGTGCTCGCCGCGGTCGAGCGCGCGGCGCGCCGCGGCCTGTCGTTCGGCGCGCCCAACGTGCTCGAGAGCGAGCTCGCCGAGCGCATCTGCGCGCTGTTCCCGCAGGTCGAGCGGGTGCGCTTCACCAGCTCGGGCACCGAGGCGACGATGTCGGCGCTGCGGCTCGCGCGCGGCGTCACCGGCCGCGATGCGGTGGTGAAGTTCGAGGGCTGCTACCACGGCACGGCCGACAGCCTGCTGGTCAAGGCCGGCTCGGGCGCGCTCGCCTTCGGCACGCCCAGCTCGGCCGGCGTGCCCGCCGACCTGGCCCGCCATACCCTGGTGGCGCAGTACAACGACCTGCCCAGCGTCGAGGCGCTGTTCGCGGCCCACGGCGAGCGCATCGCCTGCGTGATCGTCGAGCCGGTCGCCGGCAACATGAACCTGGTGCTGCCGGCGCCGGGCTTCCTGGAAGGGCTGCGTGCGCTGTGCTCGAAGCACGGCGCGCTGCTGATCTTCGACGAGGTGATGTCGGGCTTCCGGGTCGCGCTGGGCGGCGCCCAGGCGCTCGGCGGCGTGACCCCCGACCTCTCCGCCTTCGGCAAGGTGATCGGCGGCGGCATGCCGGTCGGCGCCGTCGCCGGACCCGCGAAGATCATGGAGGCGATGTCGCCGCTCGGGCCGGTCTACCAGGCCGGCACGCTCTCGGGCAATCCGATCGCCATGGCCGCCGGGCTGGCGACGCTCGACCTGATCGCCGAGCCGGGCTTCTTCGAGCGGCTCGGCGCCCGCTGCGCGCGCCTGGTCGACGGCCTGAACGCGGCGGCGCGCGAGGCGGGCGTGACCCTGTGCGCGCAGCACCTGGGCGGCCTGGCAGGCCTGTACATGCTGGAGTCGCCGCCGGCCGGCTTCGCCGACGTGCAGCGGCAGGACGGCGCGCGCTTCGCGCGCTTCTTCCACCTGATGCTCGACGAAGGGGTCTACCTCCCGCCCTCGCCGGTGGAGGCGTTCTTCTTCTCGGGTGCGCACAGCGACGAGGACGTCGGCGCCACCCTCGCCGCCGTGCGCCGTGCGCTGCGCGCGCTGGGCTGAGGGGCCAGGTCATGACGGGCGGAGAGGCCGTAGCAATGGACGAGACCATGCCGACGGGCGAGACCATGCCGACGGGCGATGCCGTGCCGACGGGCGAGGCGGCGCACGAACAGCCGGCCTGGCTGCCGGTGCTGCTCTTCGGCTGCGCGATCCTGCTGCTGTCGACCGGCGCGCGCTCCTCGTTCGGGCTGTTCCTGCCCGAGATGACGCAGGCGCGCGGCTGGTCGCGCGAGACCTTCTCGCTGGCCATCGCGCTGCAGAACCTGGTGTGGGGCATCGGCGGCTCGTTCCTCGGCGCCATGGCCGACAAGTACGGTGCCATGCGCACGCTGCTGCTGGGCGCCGTGCTCTACGTGCTCGGCTTCCTCGGCATGGCCTGGGCCGACAGCGGGCTCGCCCTCACGCTGTCGGCGGGCCTGGTGATGGGCGTGGCCATCGGCGGCACCAGCTTCGGCATCGTGCTGGCCACGCTGGGGCGCATGGTGCCGGCCGAGAAACGCAGCCTGGCCTTCGGCGTGGGCGTGGCCGCCGGCTCCTTCGGCCAGTTCCTGTTCCTGCCCCTGGCCGGTGTGCTGATCGCGGGCATCGGCTGGCAGGCCGCGCTGCTGGTGCACGCGGCCATCGTGGCGGCCATCCTGCTGTTCGCCCTCGGGCTGCGCGGCGACGGCGCGGCCGCCGCCCGCGGCGGCGCGGTGCACCTGGGCGATGCGCTGCGCGGCGCCCTCGGCGACCGCAGCTTCCACCTGCTGTTCTGGGGCTACTTCGTCTGCGGCCTGCAGATCGTGTTCATCGCCCTGCACCTGCCGGCCTACCTGATCGACAAGGGCATGTCGGCCAACGTCGGCGCCACCGCCGTGGCGCTGATCGGCCTGTTCAACGTCGCCGGCGCGTTCCTGTCCGGCGTGCTGGGCCAGAAGCTGTCGCGCAAGTGGCTGCTGGCGGCGATCTACGTGCTGCGCTCGATCGTCATCGGTCTGTTCCTGCTGGTGCCGCTGAGCACCGCCTCGGTCTACGTGTTCAGCGCGGCGATCGGCTTCCTGTGGCTGTCCACGGTGCCGCTGACCAACGCCCTGGTCGGCCAGCGCTGGGGCGTGCAGTACCTCGGCCTGCTCGGCGGCGTGGTGTTCTTCGGCCACCAGATCGGCAGCTTCCTGGGTGCCTGGCTGGGCGGGCGCTTCTACGACACCTTCGGCAACTACGACTACGCCTGGGCCATGGTCATCGCCTTCGGCCTGTTCGCGGCGCTGGTGCACGCGCCGATCGAGCAGCAGCCGCTGGCCCGGCGCGGTACCGTGCCGGCCTGAAGACCCCGGGCGGCTCGCCGCGATTCCTTTACTCGTTCCGAGCGCCGGCTGCGGGCGCGGCCGGCGCGCCTGCCTTCACAGGCGCTCGAACACCGCCGCGATGCCCTGGCCGCCGCCGATGCACATGGTGACCAGCGCATGGCGGCCGCCGGTGCGCTGCAGCTCGTGGATCGCCTTGACCGTGATCAGCGCGCCGGTGGCTCCCACCGGGTGCCCGATCGAGATGCCCGAGCCGTTCGGGTTGACCTTGGCCGGATCGAGCTCGAGCTGGCGCGTGACCGCGAGCGCCTGCGCGGCGAAGGCCTCGTTGGCCTCGATGAGGTCGAGCTGGTGCGCCTTCAGGCCCGCCTTCTCGAGCGCCTTGCGGCTGGCCGGCACCGGCCCGATCCCCATGTAGGCCGGATCGACCCCCGCGTGGGCGTACGACACCAGCCGGGCCAGCGCCTTGGCGCCGCGCGCCTCGGAGGTGCGCCGCTCCATCAGCACCAGCGCGGCCGCGCCGTCGTTGATGCCCGATGCGTTGCCCGGCGTGACGGTGCCGTCCTCCTTCACGAACGCCGGCTTGAGCTTGCGCATGTCCTCGATCGTCGCGTCGTGCCGGATGTGCTCGTCGGCCGCGAAGCTCACCGTGCCCTTGCGCGACTTCAGCTCGATGGGGAGGATCTGCGAGGCGAAGCGGCCTTCCTGCGTGGCCACCGAGGCGCGCCGGTGGCTCTCGAGGGCCAGCGCGTCCTGGTCCTCGCGCGAGATGCTCCATTTCTTCGCGACGTTCTCGGCGGTGACGCCCATGTGGATGTTCTGGAACGGGTCGTGCAGGGCGCCGGTCATCATGTCGAGCACCCTGGCGTCGCCCATGCGCGCGCCCCAGCGCGCCGCGGGCATGGAGTAGGGGCCGCGGCTCATCACCTCGGCGCCGCCGGCCAGCGCCACGTCGGCGTCGCCGAGCAGGATGGCCTGGGCCGCCGACACGATCGCCTGCATGCCCGAGCCGCACAGCCGGTTGACGGTGAGCGCCGGGACGTCCTGCGACAGGCCGCCCTCGAGCGCGGCCACGCGCGCCAGGTACATGTCGCGCGGCTCGGTGTTGATCACGTGCCCGAACACCACGTGGTGCACGTCGGCGGGGCCCACGCCGGCGCGCGCGGCGGCCTCGCGGACCACCATCGCGGCCAGCTGTGTCGGCGTGTGGTCCTTCAGGCTGCCGCCGAACGTCCCGACCGCGGTACGCACTCCACTGACGATGACGACTTCACGATTCATGGCAGATCCTCCTGGTTTTCGGGGTGGGGCATGCCGCGGCGCGCCCCCAATTCTAGCGGGGCCTCAGAACGTGTGAAGGAATCGTAGATTCCCTCACACGTTCTCAGTGCAGGGTCGATCCGCCGCGGGCGCGCCGGGTGCGCCCGCGAAACAGCGTGCGCAGCACGCGCCAGGTGCCCAGGTTGATCATCGCCTGGCCGATGGAGTGCGCCTCGTCGGCCGCGATGTCGAGCGTGACGTCGGCGCCGGCCTGCAGCAGGCCGCGATAGGCGCGCTGCGCGTGCGCCGCCGGCACCACGCTGTCGAACTCGCCGTGCAGCAGGTGGATGGTGGGCGTGACGCGCTCGCCGGGGCCGATGGGACGTCCGAGCTGGCCCGCGTAGGACACCACGATCGCCGCCGGAGCGGGCTGCGAGCGCGCCAGCTCGAGCGCCAGCGTGGCGCCCTGCGAGAAGCCGACGATGATCGTGCGCGCGCCGTCCAGGCCGGTGGCGCGCTGCAGTGCCGCCAGGCGCTGCGCCACTACCGCACGCGCGGCCTCGAGGCGCGGCAGGCGATCGAGCGCCACGCCGCGACCGTCGAACCACTCCTTGCCCTGGCGCAGTGTTCCCTCGCGCAGCGCTTCGAGGATGACCGCGGTGGCGCCCGGGAACTTCAGCTGCCAGGCGATGGCGATCGGCACGAACGCCTCGACGCACGATCCTGCGCCGTGCAGGAACACGAGCAGCCGCCGCGGCGCCTGCGCCGACATCGGCGGCAGTTCGAGCCAGAGCTGCCGGCCCGCTTGCCCTTGATCCAACTCCGACCGACTCCTACAGAAACTTGCTGCCGATCCACCAGCCGATGGCCGCCATCAGCGCCGAGGCCGGGATGGTGAGCACCCATGCCCAGACGATGCTGCCGGCCAGGCCCCAGCGCACGGCGGAGAACTTCTGCGACGAGCCCACGCCGACGATCGCCCCGGTGATGGTGTGGGTGGTCGACACCGGGATGCCGAACCCCGAGGCGACGAACAGCGTCAGCGCGCCGCCCGCCTCGGCGCAGAAGCCGCCGACCGGCTTGAGCTTGGTGATCTTCTGGCCCATGGTCTTGACGATGCGCCACCCGCCGAACAGCGTGCCCAGGCCGATCGCCAGATAGCATGCCATGATCACCCAGTAGGGCGGATGCGTCTCGTGGGTGCTGCTCATGCCGGCGGCGATCAGCAGCAGCCAGATGATGCCCATGGTCTTCTGCGCGTCGTTGCTGCCGTGGCCCAGGCTGTACAGCGCCGAGGACAGCAGTTGCAGGCGGCGGAACCAGCGGTCGGTGCTGCGCGGCGTGGAGCGGAAGAACAGCCACGACACGCCCAGCATCAGTGCCGAGCCGAGCACGAAGCCGAGCAGCGGCGAGATCACGATGAACAGCGCCACCTTGACGATGCCGGCGGCCAGCAGCGAGCCGCTGCCCGCCTTGGCGATGGTGGCGCCGATCAGCCCCCCGATCAGCGCGTGCGAGGAGCTCGACGGGATGCCGATCCACCAGGTGACGATGTTCCAGACGAGCGCGCCCAGCACCGCGCCGAAGATCACCACGTGGTCGACGACGGCCGGATCGACGATGCCCTTGCCGACGGTGGCCGCCACCCGCAGCTCGAAGAAGAACAGCGCCAGGAAGTTGAAGAATGCCGCCCAGACCACTGCCTGGTAGGGCTTGAGCACGCCGGTCGAGACGATGGTGGCGATCGAGTTCGCCGCGTCGTGGAAGCCGTTCATGAAATCGAACGCCAGCGACAGCGCCACGAGCAGGACCACGACCGAGAAGCTGATCTGCAGCGCGGTCATGCGTTCTCGAGAACCACGCCCTCGATGATGTTGGCGACGTCCTCGCACTTGTCGGAGACCGCCTCGAGCAGCTCGTAGATCGCCTTGAGCTTGATCAGCTGGCGCACGTCGTCCTCGTCGCGGAACAGCTTGGACATCGCCGAGCGCATGACCCGGTCGGCATCGGACTCGAGGCGGTCGATCTCGGTGCAGATCTTCAGGATCGTCTCGGCGTTCTCCATGCTGTCGAGCAGGTTCACCGAAGCCTTGACGCGGTCGCAGCACATCTCGTTGAGCTCGGCCAGCTGCTGCGCCTCGGTCGAGATGCGCTGCAGGTCGTACAGCATCGCCGACTCGGCGACGTCCTGGATCAGGTCCAGGATGTCGTCCATGTGCGTGATCAGCTTGTGGATGTCGTCGCGATCGAAGGGCGTGATGAAGGTCTTGTGCAGCAGCGTGACCGTCTCGTGCGTGACCTTGTCGGCGTCCTTCTCGGAGCGGTCGATGGCGTCGATGTGGCGCCGCCGCGCCGCCACGTCGCCGTAATTGTTCATCAGCGCCGCCAGCGAGCGGCTGCCCTCGACGATGCAATCGGCGTGCTGGTTGAACAGCTCGAAGAAGTTGCCCTCTCGGGGCATCAGGCGTCCGAACATGCGGCGTTCCTGCGCGGGTGGCAGCGGGGGCAGCGGGCGGGTGATGGGGGCGGGCGGATGACGTGCCGGCGAAATGTCGGTGCGAAGCGTAACAGAAAAGCGCGGCCGTTCAGCCCGGCCCTGGGTTCACGCGGGCTCGATTCGGCTCCGACGGCCTCCGGCGGACTCCTAGCGTCCCGAGGCGCGCCGCGCCAGGCACTCGAGGTAGGCCGCGCCGTCGGGCGCGGTGCCGTCGCGCTGGGCGCGCCAGATCACTTCCGCCAGGCAGTCCATCACCGCGTGCGCCGCCTCGTGGGGCGAGCCGGTGCGCCGCAGCAGGCGCTGCCAGGCGTCGCGGATGCCCGGGGGCTGGTCGATCTGGAGCTGCTCGGCTACTGCCAGGTGCATGGACAGATGCAGGAACGGATTGGTGCGTCCCGACTCGACGGCGTAGTCCGCGGCGATCGCTTCCTCGGGCGCGGCGAGCAGGCCGTGGTACTCGGGGTGCTCGACGATCCAGTCGAGCGCCAGCGCCTCGAGCGGCTCGAGCGGGATGCGCTCGCGATGCTTGCGCCAGGTCTCGCAGAAGAAGCGCCGCACGTCGGCGCGGGAGGGATCGAACATCGCGGGTTCGCTGGGGATTGCGGCGCGTCCGGCGTCGCCGCCGGACCGGCCTCAGGTGCGGGCCGTTTGCGGCGGCGCCGGAGTCTTGTGCCGATAGTCGCACAGATCCGCGATGGGGCATCGCCAGCACTCGGGAACGCGCGCCTTGCATATGTAGCGCCCGTGCAGGATCAGCCAGTGATGAGCGTCGTGCAGGTAGGGCGCCGGCACCCGCCGCAGCAGGCGCTGCTCGACTTCCGCCGGCGTGCGGCCGGGCGCGATGCCGGTGCGGTTGGCCACCCGGAACACGTGCGTGTCCACGGCGATGGTGGGCTCGCCGAACGCCCCGTTGAGCACCACGTTGGCGGTCTTGCGCCCGACCCCGGGCAGCCGCTCGAGCGCCTCGCGATCGCGCGGCACCTCGCCGCCGTGCTCGTCCAGCAGGATGCGGCAGGTCTCCTGGATGTACTTCGCCTTGGCGCGATACAGCCCGATGGTGCGGATGTAGTTGCTCAGCCCCTCGACGCCGAGCGCGGCCATCCGGGCCGGGGTGTCGGCGACGCGGAACAGCTCGCGCGTCGCCAGGTTCACGCTGCGATCGGTCGCCTGCGCCGACAGGATCACCGCGACCAGCAGCTCGAACGGCGTGCGGAACTTCAGCTCGCTGGCCGGATGGGGGTTGAGCGCCTGCAGGCGGGCGAAGATCTCCTCGCGCCGCGCCGGGTTCAACGCCGGCCTCCCTCGTTGCCGCCGCAGCTGGCCGCGCGCTCGCGCGCCCGGCGGATCGCCGCGGCGATGATCTCGCGCTTGCGCTGCGCCGCCGGATCCTGCGGCGCGGCGTCGCCGGCGCCACGGCTGCGCTCCGCCCGCGGCGCTTCGCCCGCGGCCTCGGCGCGCCGGCGCGCCAGCCGGATGCGGCGCGCCGCGTGACGCGCACGCGCGCTGCGCGCGTCCTCGTCGGTCCACGGCCGTGCCGGCTCGACGATGGACATCGCGATGCAGTCGACCGGACACGGCGCCGTGCACAGCTCGCAGCCGATGCACGAGTCGCCGATCACCGTGTGCATGCGCCGCGCCGCGCCGATGATGGCGTCGACCGGGCAGGCCTGGATGCAGCGGGTGCAGCCGATGCACAGGGCCGGGTCGATCCGGGCGATACGCCGCGGCTCGGCGCTGCCGCCGAGCATCTGCGGCGGCAGCGGGGCGTCATCGATCGTGTCGGCGGGGCTCACGCGGGCTCGGTTCGGCTCCGGCGGACTTCCTGGCGGCGGGCCTTGGCCGGCTGGCGGTGCTCGGCGATGAACTCGCGCACCTCGGGATAGATGATCTCGCGCCAGCGCCGGCCGCTGAAGATCCCGTAGTGGCCGGCTCCCTGCGCGGTGAGATGGCGCTGCATGCCCGCGGGCAGGTTCTCGCACAGCTCGTGAGCGGCCCGGGTCTGGCCCTGGCCCGAGATGTCGTCGAGCTCGCCCTCGATGGTGAACAGCGGCACGCGCCGGATGTCGGCCGGCACGATGCGATGGCGCTGGCCCTCGAACCACACGTTCCAGCGGCCCTGCGGCAGCGCGTACTCCTGGAACACGGTGCGGATGGTGTCGAGGTAGAACTCCGCGGGCAGGTCGAGCACCGCGTTGTACTCGTCGTAGAAGCGGCGGTGCGCCTTGGCGTCCTCGAGGTCGCCCTGCACCAGGCTCTGGTAGAACTCCCAGTGCGACAGCACGTGGCGGTCGGCGTTCATCGCCACGAAGCCGGTGTGCTGCAGGAAGCCCGGATAGACGCGCCGCCCGGCGCCGGGGTAGCGGGCCGGCACGCGGTAGATCACGTTGCGCTCGAACCACTCGAAGCTGTGGGTCTGGGCGAGGTTGTTCACTTCGGTCGGCGAGCGGCGCGTATCGATGGGGCCGCCCATCATCGTCATCGAGCGCGGCAGCGCCGGGTCGCCGAGGGTCGACATCAGCGAGATCGCCCCCAGCACCGGCACGGTCGGCTGGCACACCGACAGCACGTGGACATCCGGCCCCAGGTGGCGCATGAAGCGGATCGCGTAGTCGACGTAGTCGTCGAGCTGGAAGTTGCCCTGCGACAGCGGCACCATGCGCGCGTCGATCCAGTCGGTGATGTAGACCTCGTGCTCGGGCAGCAGCGCGCGCACCGTGTCGCGCAGCAGCGTGGCGTGATGCCCCGACAGCGGGGCGAACACCAGCACCGCCGGGTCGTCGCGCCGCTGCGCCAGCGATTCGGGCAGCTGGCGCTCGAACTTCAGCAGCCGACAGAAGGGCAGCGCCATCTCCACGCGCTCGACCACCGGCACCGTGCGCCGCTGCACGGGAATCGAGGCCAGCCCGAACTCGGGCTTGTGGTAGTCCTTGCCGAGGCGGTGGACCAGCTCCAGGCCGGCCGAGATGCGGTTCGCGAAAGGAATGTAGGAGAGCGGACTGTACGGACTCGCGTAAAGCTGACTCATCGAGTCTGCCCAGCTGGACAGCGGCGTCAGGATCGCTCGCTGAGCCTCGCGGATGTCGTAGAGCATTCGATCTCCCGCAGAAAAATCGATTGCGCAGAATTATCCTCGGGATGCTGCGCTGCGCAAGGGATCTTTCATCACAGTGTCATCTAAATGCCTCACGGGTTTGCCCGCGCCGACGGCCGGGCCTGCGCCGGCGATCGGGCGCCGCTGCGGCACAGGGCGATCCAGGCCGCCGTCTGCCGCTCCTGGAGCCGGTTCTGGGCCAATCGCTGGCCCAGCGCGGGGAAATCGACCTGGTCCAGCGGCTGGTCCTGGTCGAAACACGAGAAAACGTAGCTGACCTTCCCCGATTCAGGGTCTTTGTGCGGCTGCAGGCACTGCGCGCAGATCTCCTTCATCATGCATTGCATCGGGGAGTTGATGGAGCCGATGGCGCGATGGCAGGGCTTGAGGTAGGGAGCCAGCACTGCATGACGCGCTGCAGCGACCGCCGCCATCATCCGGTCGGAGCCGATCGCGATGATCCGGTCGGCGTCCTGCAGGCGCAGCGCGCCCTCCACTGACAGGTCGGACAGTTCGCCGCGGGCGTAGGCCGCCATCGCATCCACGATGTTGCCGACCACGCTGCGGTCCTGCGCGCGGCCCGGTTCGAAGCCGGGCGCCTCGTCGCAGCACCAGACGATGGTGTCGGCGGCGGCCTCGATCTCGGCCACCTTGTAGCGGTCGATGCGCTTCTTGTAGCCCGCGAAGTACAGCACGCGCGAGCCGGCGGCGCGCAGCGCCGCGCCGATCGAGAACAGCACGGCGTTGCCGAGCCCGCCGCCCACCAGCACCACCGTTTCGCCGGATGCGATGCCGGTGGGCGAGCCGGTCGGGCCCATCAGCACCACCGGCTCGCCCGGCGCGAGGTCGGCGCACAGGTTGGAGGAGCCGCCCATCTCGAGCACGATGGTGGAGACCAGGCCGCGCTCGCGATCGACCCAGGCGCCGGTCAGCGCGAGGCCCTCCATGGCGAGCGTGGTGCTCCGGCCGTCGACCTGCGCGCGCGGGGCGCGCGATTCGAAGTTCTGCAGCCGGTAGAACTGCCCGGGACGAAAGCGCCGCGCGGCCATCGGCGCGTGCACCACCACCTCGATGATGGTGGGCGTGAGCCGCTCGACGCGCTCGATGCGCGGGCGCAGCAGCGCATCGAGGCGCCGCGCGAACGCATCGAAGGCTTCGCCGCAGGCCGGCGGGCGCGTGCCGAGCATGCGGCACACCACCGGATAGCCGTGGCGCGCCGAAGCCATGGCCTTCACCACGTTGCCGAAGTAGCTCGGGTGCAGGTCGCCGAAGAACGACAGCATGCGCCCGTCGTCGAGGCGCGCGAGCAGCACCTGCGCGGCGTCGGGTTTGGCGTTGGCGCGGACCGGCGCGACCGGCCGGCCCTCGGCGTCGACGGCGCGGAAGTAGCGGCCGTCGAGCGCGAAGTGCGTGGGGTCCTCGCGCGCCAGCACGGTGTTGGGCTGCGTGCCCGCGGCCACGAACACGGTGCGCGCGGGCGCGCGCCACGGCTCGCCCTCGCTCCAGCCGCCCTGCTCGTCGCGGTGCTGGCGGGCGAAGGTGATCGATTCGACCGCGCCGTGCGCGTCGACGTCGATGCGGGTCGGGGCGAGGCATTCGGCGTAGCGGATCCCTTCCTCGAGCGCCTTCTCGACCTCTTCGTGATTCAGCGTGTAGGAGGGGCTGTCGACGAGGCGCTTGCGATAGGCGATGGTCACGCCGCCCCATCGCTGCAGCAGCTCGGCCAGGCGCGGCGCGCGCTGCTCGCGCCGGGCAGCCTCGCGTTCGGCGCGGATCGCGCGCGCATGCGCGATGAACTCCTCGGCGATCGCCGCGTCCTCGGCGTTCCAGCCGGCGCGCGCGCCGGCCTCGCCCAGCCGCGCCGCGAGCGCCTCGTGGCGCGCGAGGAACTTCTCCACCTGCACCGTGTAGTAGGCCAGCGACTCGGTGGCGGTATCGATCGCGGTGAGCCCGCCGCCGATCACCACCACAGGCAGGCGCAGCTGCATGTTGGCCAGCGAGTCGACGCGCGCGGCGCCGGTGAGCTGCAGGGCCATGAGGAAGTCGCTCGCCGTGCGCACCCCGCGCGCCAGGCCGTTGGGGATGTCCAGCGTGGTCGGCCTGCCTGCGCCCATGGCGAGCGCGACGTGATCGAAGCCGAGGGCGAGCGCGTCGTCCACGTCCAGCGTGCTGCCGAAGCGCACGCCGCCCACCAGGCTGAAGCGCTCGCGCCGCACCAGCAGCAGCCTGACCAGCTTCAGGAAGTTCTTGTTCCAGCGCACCGTGATGCCGTACTCGGCCACCCCGCCGAAGCCGGCCATCACCCGTTCGCCGAGCGGCTCGTAGAGCGTGCGCACGTCGTGCACCGGCTCGAACGGCACGCGCGAGCCGTCGGCGCGCACGCCGCTCAGGGCTTCGTCGAGCGGCTCGATCTTCAAGCCGTCGATGCCCACCACGCCGTGGCCTTCGTTCATCAGGTGGTGCGCCAGCGTGAAGCCCGCCGGGCCCATGCCGGCCACCAGGACGCGATAGCCGCTGTCGGGCCGGGGCACCGGCCGGCGCAGGTTGAGCGGGTTCCAGCGCGTGAGCAGCGAATAGATCTCGAAGCCCCAGGGCAGCTCGAGCACGTCTTTCAGGGTGCGCGTCTCGGCCTGCGGGATGTCCACCGGCGTCTGCTTCTGGTAGATGCACGCCTTCATGCAGTCGTTGCAGATGCGGTGGCCGGTGGCAGCCAGCATCGGGTTGTCGACCGTGATCATCGCCAGCGCGGCGATGGCGTGGCCCTGCGTCTTGAGCAGGTGGAACTCGGAGATGCGCTCCTCGAGCGGACAGCCGGCGAGGTTGACGCCGAAGGGCGAGCGCTTCCAGGCCGCCTCGCCCGTGGGGCCGGGCTTCTCCTTGAGCCCCTTCGAGCAGGAGTCCTTGCCCTGCTCGTGGCACCAGATGCAGTAGTTGGCTTCGTCGAGCGCGCCGCGCAGGTCGGTGCCGTCGTCGGTGAGCGCGAAGCCCTCGCGCCGGCGCAGGCGCTGCGGATCGATGGTGAACACGCGCACGCCGTGCTCGTCGTGCTCGCGCGCGTGCCCGAGCAGCCGCTGGGGATCGACCTTGGCCGGCTGCCGGAACAGCACGCCGCCAGCATGGCGCCGGCGGCCTTCCTCGCTCGCGACGGCCCATGCGCAATAGCGCAGCGCCAGCGCGAGCCGTGCGCGTGCCGCCTCGCGCTCTCCGGCATCGGCGGTCTCGTCGGCCTCGATGCGCTGCCAGGCGAGCACCGCGCGCGCGAAGGCCAGCTCCTCGAACGGCCGGCCGAGCCGCGATTCGATCTCGCGCAGCGCCGCGCCGGCGTCGAAGCCGGCGAGCTCGGCGGGCGGCAGCTTCGCGGCCTGGCGCTTGACGAACTGCCGCTTGACCTCGTACAGCGGGTCGAGCGTGCGGTGCGCCTCGCGCAGGGTGGCCAGATCGTCGACGATGCCAAACAGGCGCGCCACGAAGGCGTCGACGTGCGGGCCCAGCTCGGTCAGCAGCGCGGCGTCGCTGCGCGC
Source organism: Burkholderiales bacterium 70-64 (assembly GCA_001898645.1). Lineage (GTDB taxonomy): Bacteria > Pseudomonadota > Gammaproteobacteria > Burkholderiales > Burkholderiaceae_E > Zeimonas. The sequence goes on along the minus strand of MKUQ01000040.1, from coordinate 33,952 downwards.
CCCGGAGGCGCCCTCGGCGGGCGGCTCCGCCGCGGCCTGGCGGCGCGCCTCGAGCAGCCGCTGCGCCAGCGCCGCATCGGATCGGCGCAGGCGCGCGACGAACGTCGCGTCGACATGCGCCAGCCCTTCGGAGGAGTACAGGTCCTCCAGGCGCAGGCCCCAGGCGAGGGCGAGCTCGGCGGTCATCTCAGCGTTCCAGGTAGGCCAGCTTGCCGGGGGCGTCCTTCCATTCCTCGGCTTCGGGCAGCGGGTCCTGCTTGCGCGTGATGGCGGGCCAGTCGCGGGCAAGCTCGGCGTTCAGGGCCACCAGGGGCAGCCCCTCGGGCGGAACGTCCTCCTCGGCCTTGATGGCGTCGACCGGGCACTCGGGCACGCACACGGCGCAGTCGATGCACTCGTCGGGGTCGATGACGAGCATGTTGGGGCCGATGCGGAAGCAGTCGACGGGGCATACGTCGACGCAGTCGGTGTAGCGGCAACGGATGCAGGATTCGAGAACGACGTGGGCCATGGCAACGGGGGTCCGGAATGTCGGGAATGGGGGAGGGGTCAGGGCAGCGTCGGCGCGTTCCAGGCAGCAGGCGTGAGCCGGCGCTTGCCGTCCTTGGTCTTGCGGATGCCCGCTTCGTCGAGGGCGACGCGGTCCCACAGCTGGCAGGTGACCTCCTCGTGCTTCTCGTCGAGCGCCTCGCAGTAGTTGGCGTAGATGCACACGTTCACCGCCTTGCCGTATCCGCTGCGCACCTTGGTGAACCAGTCGGGATCGGCCAGGCTCTGGCGCGCGAAGCCGACCACGTCCGCGCGATCGGAGGCCAGGAGCTCCTCGGCCTGCCTGTAGCCGTGCACCCCGCCGGTCACCACCACGGGCGTGCCCAGCCCCTGCGCGCGGATGGCGGCGCGGATGTGCGCCGATGCCTCCACGTTGCGCCCGAACGGCCCTTTCTCGTCGGAGACGTGGTGCGGCATGCACTCGTAGCCGCTGGGTCCGGTGTAGGGATAGGCGGACCATCCGACGGCCGGTTGCTTGGCGTCGTCGAACTTGCCGCCGCGCGACAGCGACAGGAAGTCCATGCCGGCGCGCGCGAAGGCCACGCCGAAATGCGTCGCGTCCTCGACGTCGGAGCCGCCGGGGATGCACTCGTCCGACAGGAAGCGGCATCCCACCACGTAGTCGTCGCCGACCGTCTCGCGCACGCGCCGGTAGACCTCCAGCGGCAGGCGCACGCGGCCCTCGAGCGTGCGGCCGTAGCCGTCGTCGCGGTCGTTCACCGCCGACAGGAACGAGGCCATGGTGTAGGCGTGCGCGTAGTGCAGCTCGATGCCGTCGAAGCCCGCTTCGCGCGCGCGGCGTGCCGCGCCGGCGAAGAGGTCGGGCAGCACCTGCGGCAGCTCGCGGATGTGCGGCAGGTGCATGTCGGTGACGCGTTCGCGGTCGCCCATCCGCAGGCCCTCGAGCTCGCGCGCATCGAGCACCTGCTCGAGCGCCTCGGGAGCAAGCTGCAGCAGCCGGGCCCGCACGTCCGCCTCGGCGGCGCCGGCCATGCCGAGCGCGGCGCGGTGGCGATCGGTGAGGCGCAGGTACTGCCCGAGGTACTTCGCCGGCTCGGGCCGGCGCCGGATCGACAGGAAGTCGATGATCTGGATGAACAGCTTGGTCTCGCCGCCGCTGGCCTCCCGCACCGCCTCGACGATCTTCTTCAGCCCGGGCACGAAGCGCTCGTGGCCGATGCGCAACAGCGGGCCGCTCGGGATGTCGCGGATGCCCGTGGCCTCGAGCACGATCGCGCCGGGGCGCCCGGCAGCGAAGCGCGCATACCAGTCGATGTTGTCCTGGGTGACGAAGCCGTCGTCGGTGGCCCGCCAGGGAACCATCGCCGGCACCCAGGTGCGGGTGTCCAGCCGGAAGGGTCCCGCGTTCAGCGGGCTGAAGAGCAGCGAGCGGGACGCCTCTTCGGCCGAGGGCCAGTCACCGGGGTTGGGTTTCCACTTGATCTTCTGCGGGGGGCGCCACATGAGTCGTTCCTTGCAACATGTATCTCGTGCAAGTAGTTTAAGCTTAAACAAATTGACCTGCAACACCTCTTCAAGTGAACATCCCGGCCATGAAGCAACCCGGACCGCGCTCGGGCTCACACCAGGGGAAGACGTCCAGGCGGCTCCCCGAGGGGCAGGGTCGCAGTCCCGATTCGACCCCTTCTCCATCGCGTCGGATACGTCGATTCGCCGTCGACACGGAATCGATCCAGTGCATTCCGGGCTGGAACATCCAATGCCTGCAGATCACTGCCGGAGAGCTGGCCGGATACTCCGTGGACTTGCACCTGCCGCACATTCAGGTGCTGTTCGAGGAGTTCCGCAACGTGACGACCAATCATTTCGGGTGTGCTCCGGCAGGGTCGATCAGCTTTGGCGTCGCGCGGGGAATGAAGGGTGCAGGTTTGCTCAACGGCGTGGCGTGGCGCGACGGGGTCAGTGCGTTCGATACCCGCCGCGAACTCGATTCGATCGTGCCGCCGATGCATCTGGTCTCGGTCGTCGTGAATCGCCAAGTGCTGAGCGAATACGTGTGGCATACGGAGCACGCGGACCTCGAGCACTGGCTGTCCGAGGGACCTGCCGTCGTCAATGACGCATCGCTTGCGACGCGATTGGGCGAAAGGCTGCATGCTCTCCAGAGTACGGACCCGGGATCCGTCCCTTCACTGAGAGCGCCTGCCGTACGTCGCAGCCTTCAGCACGGCGTGCTCGAAATCCTGGGTCCTCTGGTTTCCGACCGTCTGCGCGCAGACAAGACGGTGCGGCGCGAGCTTGCCCATCTGCAGGTGGTTCGCCGCGCCCGCGAGTACTTGCGCGAGCGCAGCGACGACCCGCCCCGAGTGCTCGACTTGTGCCGGGTGCTGGGCGTTTCCCGTCGCTGGTTGCAGCAGAGCTTCAACGAAGTATTGGGGATCGGCCCCCTGGCCTACCTGCGCTTCATGAGGCTCGGCGGAGCGCGACGCATGCTCTCGAGCGGGACGGCCGGCATGCGGGTCAGGGATGCGGTCGAGGCTTTCGGCTTCTGGCACCTGAGCCGTTTCAGCCACGACTATCGGCACCTCTTCGGCGAGCTGCCGTCCGAGACACTGCGCCGCGTCCGGGCGCTCGACTGACGCAAGGGGATCACTTGCGCCCGGGCGTCCCGTCGAAGCTCCCGAGCAGGACGACGTCGCCCGCGCACATCCACTTGCCGTCGATTTTTTCCCACACGAACAGGATGCGGACCGGCGACGGCGGATAGTCCTTCGCCTTCTCCGGCTTGACGTCGGCGTAGAAGTTCGTCCAGTCCCAGCCCATGTTCCCATTCACATGCGTGTGCACCGACTCGATGCGGATCCTGTCGGTGTCGGCGACGTACGTCTTGTACAACTCGAGAAACTGGTCCCTGCCCATCGCGAAGAACTTGGGCTCGCCTTCCGCCGCAGTGAAGGCGGACGGCGAATAGAAGCCGGTCACCAGGCTTCTGTAGTCCCGGGCAGCCCAGGCGCGCTCCTTGAGGTCGTACTGGGCTCGAATGGCCTTCCTGAATGCCTGCAGGGCGTCCGAATCCGCCTGGCTGCCCGGCGGAGAAGCGATCTCGGCACCGGCCGCAGGGATCCACGTCGACATGGCGATAAGGGTGGTGAACGCAATCCGGAGCAGCAGCTTCATGTCATCGGCACTCGGTTGACTGATTGACGGGAGGGTCGAAGCGATTCGTGCGGGAGTCGGGATTCGAGCGCGTGGCCGCTCAGATCACCTCGAGCAATTGGCGCGCGGCTCGTTGTCCCTCGTCGGCGGCAGACTCCCACATCTGGGCACCGGTGAGCTCGGAATGGGAGAACGCGATGCGGTTGAAGCGCTTGCGCAGCGTCTCGCGTGGCGCAGGCTGCCCGTTCTCGCCGAAGAAGAAACCCGGCGGAGCCACCGCGTAGGCGTGACCCCAACGATTGGTCGTGATTCCCGCGATGTCGCGCGCGGCGTCGAACCCGGCCGAGGAGAACATCCTGGTGAATTGCGCGCGCACCGCGGATTCGATCTCGGCATATGTCATTCCGAACAACTGCATGCGCGCGGCAGTGCACTGTTGCGGAAACGGCAAGCCCGGAAGCAGGAACGGGTTGTACTGCGTCAGGACGACCGGCTTGCCTGGATCCAGCGGCATGGTCTCCCTGCCGTCCAGGCGGACGTTGCGACGCAGGCCGGTCCACCATCCGAATCCTTCGAACCAGCGCGCACAGCTGATGCCCAGCCTGTCCAGGAATCGCCAGTTGCGCAGCGCGACGTTGACCGTGAGCATCGGTGCATGATGAAAGGTCGCCATCGCGTCGCGATACGCCTGCGGGACGTCGCGGCAGAGATGGCGGTTCACATGCTGCTGACCGGCCAGGACCACCCCTTTGGCACTGACCTTGTAGAGGCGTCCTGCGCGCTCGTACCAGACCGTGACCTTCTTCGCCTTGGCCGGATCACCGGCGTGCTTGACCGCCACGACCGTGCTCGAGAGACGGATACGCACGGCATTGCCCGGTCGATCGAGCGCCGTGAAGCTGATCCTGTCGAGCAGGACCTCGGTCAGCCGCTTCCCCTTGAATGCTCCCGGCACCATCTTCTGCACCAGGCGTCGCGCGATGCTCGCGTTCCCGCCGGGCAGCGTCACCAGGTAGACCTGGTCCGCAGGGTCGGCATACCCTTTTGCCAGGTCACGGCCCTGGGCGACCGGGCCGGGCGCCATGAAGTTGAAGGCCGAATATGCCGATATCACATCGGATCCCAGCCCACAGCCCATGGCCGCACTGACCGGGCTGATGTACTTCTCGAACGCGGGGCTGTCGATGCCGAGCTCGTTTCGCAGGTACTGCGAATACGTCATCGAATCGAGCCACCTCTCCCAGTCGGGGCGGCGATTGGGCGTGCGAAACAGCTCCGCCGTCATGAAGTCGATCCGTTCCTTCTCGCTGAAAGGGGTGTTGCGCAGGCCGTCCCGCCACATGTTCCTGACGAAGCCCTTCGACTCGAAGAAGTAGCCGATGTCGGCCGCCTCCCATTGGATGTGCATCGGCCCCCAGATGTCGCCGGGGACCAGCAAGTCCTTCGTCGCCAGGCTGCGCGGCTGCTGGAACTCGAACTCCTGCGGGAAATCGAGCTCGTCGTAGAAGTCCGAATAGAAGTTGTATTCCTTCGCCCGCTTCAGCGGGAACACCATCCCCGTCGATCCTTGGGGTGCCCACAGGTGGACCCCGTCCACCTCGAATTCGTTCTGCTTGGCCTCGCCGCCGAACACGGGGTGCTGGTCGAGAAGCAGAACCGGGCTGTTGGGCCGGTGCTTGTGATACGTGTAGGCGGATGACAGGCCGGATATTCCGCAGCCGACGACCAGCAGATCGAAGACTTCTCCGGTATCGCTCGCCGAGTCCAGCCAGGCGTCCAGGTCGCGATTGCGGAGGTGCCCGTGCGCCGCATTGAGCACCTCGTGGGTATTGCCGTTGGACTTCGCGTAGTCGCCGATGCCGCCCGGGCCGGTCCAGCCGGCATCCAGCCCGCTCAGCGGGAGGTCGACCGTTTGAGCCGAGGCGCCACCGATCGCACCCGGTGCGGCGGCTCCGAGCAAGGCGGCTCCGGCGCCCAGCAACGTGGACCCTACGAAGTCACGTCGCGTGATCGGCGTGTTCATGCCGAGCAGTTGGGTTTCGCGTTGCGACAGATTCGGGATTCCGCTGGGTCGGGGAAGGGATCCCCTGGCATCTCTGTTCATCGAGCTTGGTCTCCGGAATGGCCTGCCGCACTCTATGTCGCGACTCCGGGCCGGAGTTAGCCGGATTTGGCATAGCGCTCCGCAGATGCCGGGCGACCTTGCCGCAGTGCAACAGTCCAATTTGGGCTACTGGCCGCCGATCCGCCTGCAACACACTTCCGTGCCGAGGCGATGCTTTCGGTTTCGAGCGCGCTCTCGGCTTGAGTGTCCGTACGCGGAGGATATTGGCGAATGAAGACGTATCGGTTTGCAATTGCCGCTGCTGCCGCTGCCGTATTGCATCTCGCCGCAGCGCAGGACATCACGCGCCTCGGGAAGGATCTGACTCCTTCCGGTGCGGAGGCAGGGGCGAACAAGGAAGGCAGCATTCCGCGGTGGAATGGGCACGAGAGCGCGGAAACGGGTTGGACCTACGGCAAGAGTCGCGGCGACGCGTGGAAGTACAAGGGCGAGAAACCGCTGTTCTCGATCGACGCGACCAACGTCGACAAGCATGCGCAGAAGTTGACGCCCGGCCAGATCGCGGCAATCAGGCAGATCAAGGGTTACCGCATGGACGTCTACCCTTCCCACCGGGGTTGCGGAATACCGGACTTCGTGGCCGAGAACACCAGGAAGAACGTTGGCGTCGCGAAGCTCGGAGCGGACGGCTGGAGCCTGAAAGAGGCCGTCGTGCCCGGCTATCCCTTCCCCTTCCCGGCGAACGGCGCGGAGGTCATGTGGAACGCCAAGATGCGTTACCGCGGCCTCGGTGTCGACTACCCGAAGCTCATCTTCGCGTTGTCGCCGCGTCGCGGCAGCACCGAATGGTATAGATCGATTGTCGAGCAGACGGTCTTCTATCCCTGGGGTGCCAAGGGCTCGAACTTCCTGAGCAAGCTGCCGCAGGTGGAGTCCTATGCCTACTTCGCCTTCGTCGCGCCCGCAGCTCAGGCGGGGCAGGCGATATCCGTGTCCGTCTTTCTCGACCAGCCCGGAAACGAGGTCTTCTACTACTTCCCCGGACAACGAAGGGTCAGGCGCATGCCGTCCTACGCCTACGATGCCCCGCAGATCGGGACGGAGAACCAATACACGATGGATGAGGCCTGGCTCTTCAACGGATCGATGGACCGGTTCGATTGGAAGATCGTCGGCAAGAAGGAGATCTACATCCCCTACAACTCGTTCGGCATGTATGACTTCACGGCGAATATCGAGGAGGTTGCCCGGGAGGATTCCATCAATCCGGCAAACCGCCGCTACGAGCTGCATCGGATCTGGGTCGTCGAGGCGAGTCTCAAGCAGGGAGTGCGCCACAACGCTCCGAAACGGAGCTTCTACTTCGATGAAGACAGCTGGAACCTCGTCATGGCCGAGGACCACGACGCCCAGGGTCGCTTGGTGAAGTACCGCGAGGGCTACCTGATTCCCGTCTATGAAACGGGTACCTGCGACGTCTCTGCGCTCGTCCAGTACAACCTGGGAGAGGGGCGGTACCTCTTCGATGGACATCCCATAGGCGGCGGCAAGGACATTCGCTGGGTCGTCGAGTCGGATGGCCCTCGATTCAAGTCCGGCTTCTATACCGCCGAGAATCTGCGAGCGATCAGCTCACGTTGAACAGCTCCTGATCAGAGGAGTCGCCCGTGAAGGTCGTGATCATAGGTGCCGGCGGTCAAGGCACGGGATTGGCGGACTTGCTCGTCCGCGAACGCGACGTCGACGACATTGTGCTGGCCGACCATGACGTTCGTGCCCTGGATCAAGCGCACGGCACGTTGTCCTCTGCCGGTGCCGACATCGGAAGGATCGCCTGTCGTCGAGTCGATGCCGCCGATGTCGATGACGTGGCGCGCCTGATCTCCGGCGCGGACGTCGCCGTCAACGCCATACTTCCGAAGTTCAACATCCCGATCATGAAGGCATGCGTTCGGGAGGCGGTGCATTACACCGATCTGCTGGCCCTGCCGGATGCGTCCGGTACCCCGAAAGAAGAGACTTACTCCGCTCAGCTGGAGCTGGACGATGCGTTCAGGCAGGCCGGTGCGCTCGCCATTCCGTATGTCGGGCTGGCCGGCGGATGGAGCAGCCTCGTCGTAAAGCGCGCCATCGACGGCATGGAAACCGTCGACGAGGTGCTGTTCTACTGCTGTGCGCACATCGATACCGACGAGTTCATCGCACCCGTCGCGCCCATCGTCCAGATGTCGATGTTCTTCGGGCCTCCGGGTCCTCTGGCCAACCTGGGAGGCGTGCTCACGACCGTGGACCTGCTCGCCAGCGCGGAAGACTACGAGTTTCCGGGCCCGGCGGGAAAGCGGCGCGTCTACACCATGAACGTGCTCGGCGACATCGCGATGATTCCCGATTTCGCCGGCAAGTCGATTCGCCGCCTCGAGTCCAAGATGGCCCTGGGGCTCGGCCGCCTGGACACCGCGGAGATCTGGATAAAGGCGCTCGCAAGAGCCTGCGAGAAGCAAGGCCATGCGCGCACGGAGACGAGCATCGTCGAGGCCATGGCCGAGGCGTTCGTACTCCCGACCGAATATCCGCGCCTCCTGCGGGAAGGAAAGATCAGGGACGATCACTTCACGGTGGTCATCGAGGTCAGGGGCACGATGGATGGTCGGCCATGCACCAGCAGAAACTGGTCCATCACCACGTTGGAGTCGACGCGGCGGCATTTGCCCTGGGCCTGGCCGGCGGTCTACAGCTCCATCGGCAACACCCCGGTCGAGTACGTGCTCGCGATGGGGAGAGGCCGGATTCCGCAGCGCGGCGTGCGGCGCGTCACCGACCTGGACAACGCCGCCGAGATTCTCGAGGGAGTCGCCAGACGCGGGCATGTTCTCGGCGAAGAGGTGCTCCGGGATGTGCCGCAAGGGTGCGAGAGCCGGTGATGCGGGCGCAGCACATACGAGCCATCGTCTACGGCGTTGGCGAAATGGGAAGGATCACGACCCGGCTACTCGTCGACAAGGGTGTGCGGATCGTCGGTGCGATCGGGAACAGGAACAATATCGGACGGGATCTCGGGGAGGTCGCCGGCCTCGGCCGTTCTCTCGGCGTGCCCATCGACAACGACGCCGAACGTGTCCTGTCGTCGTCGGCTGCCGATGTCGTGCTGATGTCCTTCTGCTCGGACATGGAGACGATGTTTCCGGCTGCATGCCGATGCATCGAGAACGGAATGAATGTCGTCTCGATCACCGACGAGTCGTTCTACCCCTGGGGCCTGTTCTCCCGAAGGGCGAGCGAGCTCGACCGGCTCGCCAGACGCCATGGCGTCACGGTCACCGGCACCGGCATCCAGGACCTGATCTGGTTGAACCTGGTTTCGACGCTGTCGGCCGTGTGCCACAAGATCGATTCGGTATCGGGTGAAGCAAGCGCCAATATCGACGAGTTCGGTCCGGCGGCAGCGACGAGCGCGGGCCTGGGGCTGACGCCCGCTGCCTTCGAAACCCGGTTCGCCGAGACGCGGCAGCCGCCGACGCCTTTCGGGGTCGCCCTTCAGGGTCTCGTCGCCGACCTGGGGCTGACGCTCTCCGGCAGCCGCCAGCGCGTCGTGCCGATCCTGGCGGCCCGCGATACGCCCTCTGTGGCCCTTCAGCGGGTGATTCGGGAAGGCGAAGTGATCGGAACTTCTCACGTCGATGAGGTGGAGACGGTCGAGGGGCCTCTCTTCAGCGGAGCCTTTCACGTCAAGGTGTACGAGCCTGGAGAGACCGATCACTGCCGATGGCAGATCGAAGGATTCCCGAACGCTACGGTCGTGATTCCGGCCATGCCCGGAAAGATCGGGACCTGCACCATCGCCGTGAACCGCGTTCCGGACGTCATCAATGCTGCGCCTGGATTCGTGCCCGCGCAGGAACTCCCTCGAATCAAGTACCGGCCGTATCCCTTGCATGCCTATGTGAGGGCCGGCATTTCATGTGAAGCAACGGGATGAAGACATGAGCTCGACGATGAATTATTACCAGGCCCTGGTCAGGGCGCGCGACGAGAAACGGAAGTCGGAACCTGAGCCGAAGTTCACCGAAGGGGTATGGCTGCCGCAGGTGATGACGGGTGCTCATGTCGCGGGCATGGGCTGGGATCCGGTCGAGGTTCTGCGCGAAGGCGTCCGGAAGTGGCATCGGTTCTCCTGGAGCGACGTGCTCAAGGTCGCCGAGGTCGTCGGCTGGGAGAAATGGATACTCGAGCTCGAGCGCAGGCAGAAGGCCGGCATTCAGGACGCCGCCAATCGGTACCGTGAGCAGCAGGGCGTCACGGGCAGCGATCTCGACTCGGTGACGATGGTCAGCGTGACGGGGATCACCGGCATCGGGTTCGACTACGCCACCATCATCGAGCACACCGACGAGCGGGAGGTCGGCATGCAGCGCGGATGTCCCATCGTCCAGGGCATCCGGGATTTCGGCTACGAGGATCACCCCCTGGTCGAAGACATGATGCTGTGGTGCGACACCTACGACAACATGGAAGTGCGCGCGACCAGCTCGGACATCTGGTTCACGCACACCCATTGCCTCGGACGCGGCGACAAATACTGCCGGTTCTGCATCGACAGTCGCGACGTGCTGCCCGGCGAGAACTACTACGGCACGCTGAGCAGGCTGCGCGACGTGAAGCGACAGGAAGCCGAAGAGGAAGCCGGCGGCGATGTCGGCAATCTCTGGGCGCCTGCTTTCGCGGTGCTGAAGAAGCTGGAGAGCGCCGGGCTTTCCCAGGAGCAGCAGCTGCGGATGGGCAATCAGATCCAGGCCCGCATCGCGGTGTCCACGATTCTGATCGGCTCGGAGTTGATCGGCTGGGAGAGGTTCATCAACGGCATGATCGAGAAGCAGATCCCGAAGATCCGGGAGATGGCGCGCAACGTCGGGACGAAATGGGGCATTACCGGAACGACGGCGCGCGACGGCGCCGTGCTGATGAACATCGGCATGAGCGGCATGGGCTTCGATGATCACCAGATCGTCCGCTGGAGCAGAAACCGCGTCGAGGGCGTGGCGCGAACCTGTCCCATCGTCGACCTCGCAAGGCAGTCCGGCCTGGAAGACAGGCTCGAAGGGATCAGCCTGTGGTGCTCCGCCTGGCATACCGCGGATGCCGGCGCGATGAACAGGACCGTCTCCTGTACCTTCACCCATTGCCTGGGACGGGGCGACAAGCTCTGCCGGTGGATCGTCGAAAGCGATGAGCCGGAAGAGAAGGTCGTCCGGATCGTGCGCGAGCCGCCCGTCGCGGAGAAGGTTCCGGCATGAACACCGAAAGAACCGCTCGAGAATGTGCCGGATCCGTGCCGGAGGCCAAGGCGGATCGCCTGCGGGGGCAGCTGGGCACCCCGACGATCATGTGCCTGGTGCTCGCGATGCTTGCTCCCATCACTGGCGTTGCGGGCCCGCTCGCGCTGGGCTTCGCGCTCGGCAACGGTGCCGGATTGCCGGGAGCATTCCTGATCGCCACCGCAGTCATGTTGTGCTTCGGAGCCGGCTACGCAGCCATGTCGAGCCGGGTTTCGGAAACGGGGGCGTTCTATGCATACATCACGAAGGGGCTCGGTCGACCCGCCGGCGGTGCGGGTGCGTTCGTGGCCCTGCTGAGCTACAACGCAGGGTTCTGCGGCATGTGCGGCGCCATCGGCTATTTCAGCTGGGCCCTGGTGCACCGGTTGTCCGGCTTCGATGCGCCGTGGTGGGTCTACACGGCGGCGGCACTCGGGATCATTGCCTTCCTCGGACGGCGGCACGTCGACATCGGGGCGCGCGTGCTGGTGGGCCTGCTCGTGCTGCAGATCGCCCTGCTGCTGGCTTTCGTCGTTGCCACGGTCGCCCACCACGGCTTTGCGGCGTTCTCCTGGCGCGCTTCATTCAGCCCTGCAGCGATCTCGTCCGGAGGATGGAACGGTTTTTCGATCGCCATGATGTTCGCCTTCTTTCTCTTCGGCGGCATCGAGATGGCTGCGGTATACGCCGAGGAGGCGAGAGATCCGCAGAAGGCCATCGGTCGAGCCACGTACGCATCGGTGCTGGCGATCGGCGGCATCTATCTGGTGGCCTCCTGGTGCGTGATCGTTTCGGTCGGAGCCGGGCGCGTCCAGCAGCGAGCGCTCGAGTCGCCCGGAGAGCTCGCCTTCGACGTCTTCGGGCAACTGATGGGCCCGACCGTGCAGGTGCTCGCTGCGGTGCTCGTGATCGCCGGCCTGCTGGCATCGATGGTCGGGATCCACCTGGGCATCTCCAGGTATGTCGTGGCGCTTGCACGAGACCGGCTTCTGCCGCGGGGCCTGGCCTCCCTCCATCCTCGCCACAAGGTCCCGCAACGCGCCAGTGCCGCAGCGATTGCCGTGGCAGCAGCGATCACGGCGGCATTCGGCGCGGTCGGCGGCGATCCGCTGCGGACCTTCTTTGCGAGCCTTTCCGGCCTGATCATCATCGGGACATTGGCCACGTGGGTGGCAACCTCCCTCGCGTTCATCGTCTACTTTCGCCGGACCGCGGACCCGAGATGGTGGCAGACCTTCGTGTTGCCCGTCGTTGCCCTCGTCTCCATGAGCGCGTGTCTTTATCTCGCCTTGACGCGGTACCACCTCGTGACGGGTGTGGAGACGGCGTGGATCAACGAGCTTCCGTGGGTGCTCGTGCCTGCCATCGTGCTCGGTGCAGGCGTCATGCTGTACCTGCGCGCCCGGCATCCGGATGTCTATGCCGGAATCTGGCCCGAGAAACCTCCGCTCCGGGAGGAGGCCCGATGCGCCGCCATCGGTTGTAACGCCTGACGGATCGCGTCCGCGCGGTCCCTGCCGGCAGACCCCGCCCGAGACGACGCTGCATCGCAGGCTCATCTCGTCGCCAGACGAGTGGCCTCGATCGGGCGGAGCCATGGGTGGATTCGACAGTCCGTCCTTGACCTGGAGGGTATCCATGAGCACATTGACCCTGCCGAGAGCATCGGCCGTATTGGCTGTCTGCGCGCTGCACGGTGCCGGCGCACACGCAGTGACGTTCGAATTCGAGAGCGTACGCGGGAGCTTCGATTCGACCGTGACGGTGGGCACCGGGGTTCGCCTCAAGGATCCCGCCTGTACCCTGATCACCGGGGGAGCCGCCGGTGCCGGCGCGCCGTCCGGTTGCCTGGCGCCTACTGCCGGCATCGGCGATCAGGGCAACCTGAACTACGGTAAGGGCGACAGTTTCACGACCTATGTGAAAGGGAGCCACGAGCTGGTGCTCAACCTCCCCAGCGAGGTCATGTTCATGGGGCGCGTGAACTGGCTCCGGGATTTCACCGCCACCGATACCACCGGCTACGTCAGCGCGACGACCCCCCCGCCCCTCACCGACGGCCTTGCCGACGATGCGCGCAGGGACCTGCGCTTCAAGGCGCGGGTGCTGGACCTGTGGGTGAGCAAGACCTTCCAGGTCGGCGAGCAGCAGGCCCGCATCCGCGTCGGCAACCAGGTGATCAGCTGGGGCGAGAGTCTCTTCCTGCCCGGCGGCATCAACAGCACCAACGCTGTCGACGTGATGCGATTGTCTCAGCCCGGGACGCAGCTCAAGGAGGTGTTCCTGCCTGCGCCGATCGCGAGCATCGCTACCGGGCTCGGCCATGGCCTCAACGTCGAAGCGTACGTGCAGGGGCGCTGGAACGCTTCCTACATGCCGCCCACCGGGAGCTACTGGTCCGTCTCCAACGGCCTCGGCAAGGGCCACGAGGCCTATGGGTTGGTCGAGGTCAAGCCCAGGGACGCGGGTCAGTGGGGGGCGGCGTTGCGTTATCAACCGCCGGGTGAACAGCTGGTTCTGGGCGCCTATGCGATGAACTATCACGACAAGTCGCCCAGCTTCAGCTTCAACGCGAGCGGCAACAATGACCTCGGATTCGTCTTTCCTCGCAACCGCCGTCTCTTCGGCCTGAGTGCGAATTTCCCTGTCGGCGACTGGTCGGTCGGCACCGAGCTTTCCTATCGTCCCAAGGATGCGGTGGCGCTCAACGCGAACAGCGGTTGCACCTCGCAGGACGGCAACTGCTGGGTCGATGAGAAGCGTCTCCAATGGCAGCTCACCGGCATGTACAGTCTCTCGCCCGGCAACGGCGGCGCGTTCCTGGATTTCCTCGGCGCCGGCACCGCCACCCTGCTGGCTGAAGTCGCGGTCGTGCACTACCCCAAGTTGCGGCAATCGTATGGCGGTGACCCGATCAGCGCCGGCGGATGGGGCTGGGGACAGGAATTCGATCCGGCGGCATCGCCCGAGGCGGTGGGGACGAAGACGTCCTGGGGATTCAACCTCGACTTCAGCTGGGTCTACGACGGCACCCTGATTCCGGGCTGGCAGGTCGTTCCGGAGATCTACTACTTCCAGGCCGTGAGGGGCCGCACGCCGAGCGCCGGCGCGACCTTCATGGAGGGAGCGAAGTCGGCGAACTTCATCGTGAGCTTCATCAAGAACCCGGGGACGTGGCAAGCATCGATCAACTACGCGACCTTCCGTGGCGGTAAGCGGGTATTCGACCAACCATACCGTGATCGCGACTTCGTCGGCCTGACGCTGTCGCGCAACTTCTAACGTTTACGCCTGGTCTGCGACGGCAGCTCGCCGAACAGCGTTCGGTACTCGGATGCGAAGTGACTGAGGTGGAAGAACCCCCACTTCGCTGCGATGTCGCCGATCGACGCATCCGATGCGCGGGAATTGATGAGCTCCCGCCGCACGGCATTCAGGCGAATCGAGCGGATGTAGTTGACCGGCGTGGTGTTGGCAACACTGCGGAACCCTCGTTGTATGGCGCGGCGGCTCGAGCGCAGATGCCGGCACAAGTCGAGCACGGAAGGCGGGTTCGATGCGTTGCCGATCGTGAGGCGATGGCACTTGTCGACCATGAAACTGCCGCAGGAGCTGCTCGGGCGCCGCGGAGAGTTGCAACTCGAATCGCTGACGAGGCTCAGCAACTCGTGAAGCAGGCCGCGTTCGAGCCTCTGTTCCGCATCGCTGCAGTCGGCCACCTCGGCATTCAGGGGGAATGTCGCGAACAGCGCCAGGATCCGGTCCCGGCACTCCGCCAGGCGCCGCGGCGCGATCTTCACCACCGGATGGCTCAGCAAGCTGCCGATCACCTCGGGCGCGGCGGTTCGCGAGACGGCCTCTTGAAAGAGCTCGCGATCGAAGGTGCAGGCCAGCATTTCCATGCCCGCCGGCGTGTGGAACATGAATTCGTCGCCGCCTCTCAGGATGTAGAGGCTGCTGCCGTCCGCTTCGCGCCCCTGCATGCGGGCCGTGCCGGGAACCACGATCGGGATCGCGATGCCTATCCTGCCCATCGGCGCTTCGCCATGCTGCACGACGCGCTGGTTCAGCTGTTCCCAGAGGATCTCCACCCGTGATCCCCTGAGCTCGGACAACCTGCTCTTCAGCGAGCCGCGGGTGAGCTGGCTATAGGTCTGATTCCAGCCGCGCACGGCCGCCGCGTGCAGATGTACGTCCTCGAAGCTCTTGGTCTGGCACTTCACGGAAGACGACGCATGGGCGCCTCTCTTGCCTCACCTGCCCGAGGCGCCGGCGCCCTCGGCCTTGACGATCCCTTGCCGGGAGTACATGACCGGATGGCCCTCGCCGTCGAGCGTCACGGCGGTCAGCGGCAGGCGGTCGGTGCGTATCTCGGTCTCGAACGAGACGCCGCCGTCCCTGCTGCGCAGCATGAGTCCGTCCAGCCCGACGCCGACGATGCCGGCACCGGCGAGCGCGAGCGCCGTGATCGACGACTTGCTGTGGGTGTCGATGCGCTGCCACGTCTGCCCGTCGTCGCCGCTGCGGTACATCGAGCCGCGCAGGCCGGCCACCAGCAGGGCTCCGTCCGGTGCGGCGATGCCGGTCCAGAACGATCCCGTGTACCCGGTGCCCAGGTAGCGCCAGTGCTGCCCGCGGTCGTCGGAGCGCAGCACCATGCCCCGTTCGGCGGGCGCGAAGAGGCGGCCGCGGGCGTCGGCGAACAGGCCCAGCAGGTTGAGGTCGGCGCGCCGGGCGCCCTCGGGTGCCGGCATTTCCACAGCCTGCCAGTGGGCGCCGCCGTCGGAGGTCACCAGCACCAGGGACCACAGGCCGACCGCGACGCCCTGGCTCGCGTCGAAGAAGTGCACGGCGAACAGGGGCCGGTCCTCGTGCGTGTCGCTGCGCTGGACGCGCCAGGTCTCGCCGCCGTCGACAGTGTTCAGCACCACGCCCCAGTGGCCGACGGCCCATCCGCGGCGCTCGTCGACGAAGGACACCGAGGTCAGGGTCACGTCCACCGGCACCTGCTGCGCCTGCCGGTGGGTCTTTCCGCCGTCGTCCGACAGCAGCACCACGCCGTGGTCGCCGACGGCCACGATGCGCGATCCCGCGCGCACGCTCGCGAGCATGGCCGCCTGGGCGGCGTGCGGCACGCGCGCCGCCGGCGCGGCGATGGGCGCCTGCGGCACCGCATCGGCATCGCGGGCGGCCTGGGCGGCCCAGGGTGCCGCCAGGGCGAGCTGGCAGGCGAGGGCGAGAGTGGAGAGCGCGGTCTTCATGCCCGGGGCATCAGTGATGTTGAAGGCCGGTCGCCCGCACCGGACGGCGGCGCGGAAAGAGCTTCTCGAGCCACACGGCCATGGCGGGCAGCGCGGTCATCGCCATCACCATGTTCACCATGAACATGAAGGCCAGCAGCTTGCCCATGTCGGCCTGGAACTTGAGCTGCGAGAACGACCAGGTGGCCACGCCGATCGCCAGCGTGATCGCGGTGAAGATGGTCGCCATGCCGACCTCGAGGAGCGCGTGCTCGATCGACTTCACGATCGGCTGCCCGGCGGCCATGTGCAGCAGCAGGCGGTTGTAGATGTAGAAGGCATAGTCCACCCCGATGCCCACCGCCAGCACCATCACCGGCAGCGTCGCCACCGTGAGGCCGATCTGCAGCTCCTTCATGAACCAGTAGCCGACGAATGTGCCCACCGTCAGCGGCAGGCAGCAGGCGATCACGGCGCGCAGGTCGCGGTAGACCAGGAACACCAGGACCACGATCGCCGCGTAGACGTACAGCATCATCGGCAGCTCGCTCTTCTCCACCTCGTCGTCGATCGCCGCGAGCACGCCGGCATTGCCCGAGGCCAGCCGGATGCTCACGCCGGGCAGCGTGTTCCTGCCGCGGAACTCCTTGACGGCATCGATCACCCGCTGGATCGTCGTCGCCTTGTGGTCGGTGAGGAAGAGGTTGACCGCGGTCATGCTGCAGTCCTTGCGCATCGTGCCGCGGATGCGGGCGATCTCGGTCGACAGCGCGGCGTAGTTGCCGGGGTCGATCGGCACCACGCTCATCTTGGGGTTGCCCTCGTTGTAGCCCTCGTTGTAGAGCCGCAGCTGGCCGGAATAGGACGCCACCGAGAGCACGCCTTCGACGGGGTGCATGGCCCAGGTGAAGCGGTCCTGGTAGAGGCCGATGTTGACGTTCTCGCAGCTGTCGGGCGGAGCCTCGAAGATCACGGTCAGCCAATCGAGCCCGGTGTCGAAGTTGCTCGAGATGGCCACGGCGTCGCGGTTGAAGCGTGCGTCCTCGCGCAGCTCGGGCGCCCCGGGCTGCAGGGTGCCGACCACGCGGTCGCGGCTCTGCCAGGCGGCGGCCGCGAAGACGGTCGCGGTCACGGCCAGCATGAGCAGCGCATTGCGCGGCTCGGCGACCTTGGCCAGCACGCGCAGCCAGCCGGAGCGCCGCTCGCGCTGGACCACCGCCTGGTCGGCGTAGTCCTTGCTCACGTCGAAGAAGGAGGCGGCCACGGGCAGCATCACCAGGTTGGTGACGATCTTGTAGGCCACGCCGAGCGAGGCCGCGATGGCGAGCTCGCGGACCATGGGGATCGGGATCAGCAGCAGGGTGACGAAGGAGACGAAGGCCGTCACGAGCGCCAGCGTCCCCGGGATCAGCAGGCCGGTGAAGCTGTCGCGGCAGGCGTCGAAGTTGGACTGCCCGTAGGAGATCCGCCGCACGATGTAGTTGATCTGCTGCACGCCGTGCGAGACGCCGATCGCGAACACCAGGAAGGGCACCAGCACGGCCAGCGGATCCAGCCCGAAGCCGAGCAGGCGCAGCGTGCCGAACTGCCACACCAGCGAGGTCAGCGAGCAGGCGATCGCCAGCAGGGTGAAGCGCAGCGAGCGGCAGTACCAGTACACCGCGGCGGCGGTGAGCAGCAGGGCGATCGCGCAGAACTTCAGGACCGACTGCGCGCCGTCGGCGATGTCGCCGATCTGCTTGGCGAAGCCGATGATCTGGATCTCGAAGTCGGCGTCCTCGAACTTCGAGCGGATGCGTTCCTCGAGGAGGTGGTTGTAGTCGATGTAGTCGAGCTTGGCGCCTTGGGCGTCGTACTCGATCAGCTCGGCGGTGATCATCGCAGCGGTTTCGTCGCGCGAGACCAGCGTGCCGACGAAGCCGCCCTGCGCGGCAGCGCGCCGGATGTCGGCGACGGTTTCGTCGGTGAGCTGCCCGGGCGTGATGGTGGCGTCGATCAGCGGGTCGGCGCGAAACCCCTCCTCGGTGATCTCGTTGACGAAGCTGTTGGGCGTCCACAGCGACTGCACCCCGAGCCGCTCGATGTTGGGCAGGAAGGTGACGGCCTGGGTGACGTCGTAGAGGCGCTCGAGCGCCGCCGCGTTCCAGATGCTGCCCCGGCGGGCCTTGACGACGATGTTGAGCCGGTTGGCGCCGAGCACGTCCTCGCGATAGGTCTGGAAGGTCTGGATGTATTCGTGGCCGACGGGCATCTGCTTGTCGAAGCCGGCATCCATGCGCAGCTGGATCGCGAAGTACCCCATGGCCAGCGTGAAGACGGCCATGACGGCGAGCACGGCCCTCCGGTTGGAGAAGGCGAACGTCTCGAAGCGGTGGACGGCGCGCAGCAGGGCCGACCCGTTGTCGGAGGATGCAGGCACGAAGAACCTTTCAGCAGGAAGACCGCCGTCCCGGCCCGGCGGTCCGATCCGCTCAGAAGTTGCGCGACAGGGTCAGGCCAACGAAGTTGCGGTCGCGGTACGGCTGGTCGAGCACGCTCTTGCCGCCGAAGAAGGCGGCGTAGTTGATCGACGCCTGCCAGGTCGCGGGGTTCTGCATGAACGTCACGATCAGGTTGACCGATTTGGCGCCTTCCATGAACTGGCCGGCGGCGTTCGGGGTACGGCCCTTGACGGCCTGGAAATAGTAGATCTCGGGGATCACCTGCCAGCCCGGGATCAGCGTGCCGTCGTAGACCCAGCTGAAGTCGAGGTTGAACCCCCAGGACGTCCTGGTGCCCTTGGGAACCGGCGCTGCCGTGGGATCGAACTCCTGCCCCCAGCCCCAGCCGCCGGCCGCGATGGGGTCGCCGTCGTAGAACTGCTTGAGGCCCGGATAGCGCACCACCACCGACTCGAGCATCAGGGTCGCCGTGTCCGCGCCCAGCAGTTCGAGCACGCGGGCGCCGTTGCTGGGCGTCAGGCTGAGCAGGCCGGTCAGGTGCCACTGGAACTTCTTCTCGTCGACCCAGCAGTTGCCGTTCTGCGAGGCGCAGCCGCTGACGGCGGGGTTGAGCGCCACGGCATCCCTCGGGCGGTAGGACAGCTCGGTGCCGACCGCCCAGTCGCCGATCGGCATGTTGGCGCTGATCCCGTACAGGCGGCGATCCTCTGCGTAGGCCCATCCCGGTTGGCCGGTGCCGCCCGCATCGACGCTGAAGTTCGGCGCCTTGTCATGGTAGTTCATCACGTACGCGCCGAGATTCACCTGCGTGCCGGCCGGTTGCCAGCGCAGCGCGGCGCCCCACTGGCCGCCGTTCTTCCTGGGTTCGACCTCGGCCAGGCCGTAGGCATCGTGGCCCTTGCCCATGCCGTTGGCGACGGACCAGAAGCTGCCCGACGGCGGCATGTAGTTGGCATTCCAGCGCGCCTGCACGTAGGCCTCGAAGTTCAGGCCGTGGCCGAGCCCGGTGGCGAAGCTGGCCATCGGTGCCGGCAGGAACACTTCCTTGAGCTGCGTGCCGGGCTGGGACAGGCGCATCACGTCGACGGCATTGATGCTGTTGATGCCGCCGGGCAGGAACAGACTCTCGCCCCAGCTGATGACCTGGTTGCCGACGCGCACGCGTGCGGTTTCCTCGCCCAGCTGGAACGACTTGCTCACCCACAGGTCGAGCAGGCGCGCCTTGAAGCGCAGGTCCCTGCGCGCATCGTCGGCGAGGCCGTCGGTCAGCGACGGAGGGGTCGTCGCGCTGATGTAGCCGGTGGTATCGGTGGCGGTGAAGTCCTTCATCCAGTTGACCCGGCCGAGGAAGGTCAGGTCGTCGGGCATCTTCAACAGCAGCTCGTGGCTGCCCTTGATGTAGGTGGTGAAGGCGTCGCCCCTGGCGTAGTTCAGGTTGCCCTGGTCGCCCATGGCCGACGTCGGGGCCAGGCATCCCGCAGGCGCGCCTGCGCCGCTGGCGCCGGCCGTGATCAGGCCACAGGACGGGCTCTTGGCGCGGATGCCCGTGCCCACCGTGATGGTCGAGTCGAAATTGCCGCGCACGTTCTCGAACTCGAAGGTCATGGCCTGGGCCGTGCCTGCGCCGAGCAGGGCGCAGGCGGCGGCTGCCGCCGCGCGTGCCGGAAACGAATCGGCTCCGATCATTGCTGGTCTCCTCGATCTGTTGGTTTGTGTTCGTGTCGGCTCGTTGCCGGATCAGCGCTCGCTGATGGTGCGCAGGTTGTCGGCCGTGTAGAAGCTCGATCGCATCCTCGGGCCGCTGGCCTCGGTGACCCAGCGGATGTCCTTGCCGGCGCCGATGGCGTGCGAGTCCACCACGTAGCGGCCTTCGGCCAGGTTGTTCTGCACCATCGCCATGACGTCGCAGGTGCCGGTCTCGTAGACGGGGACGAGGAAGCCTTCGCGCATCTTCACGAGCGAGCTCTGTCCGTCGAAGTCGTCCATCAGCACCGGTGCCCAGCTGTCCTCGTCGAGGTAGACGGTGCGCTTGGGCGTCGAGTGCCGCATGCCGGCCTTCACGGTGGCCTCGATCACCCACACTCGGTGCAGCTCGTAGCGCCGGTGGCTCTGCACGATGAAGTCGTCGCGCGCGACGTCCTCGAACCTGGCCTGGAAGTCGTAGGCACCGAAGGCGTTGTAGGGGACGTACATCTCCTTCTTGCCCACCAGCTTCCAGTCGAAGCGATCCAGCGCGCCGTTGAAGACGTTGGGCTCGTCGAGCGTGTACTGGTTCTCCATGCCGATCTGGGGCGCATCGTGCGAATAGGTCGGCATGCGGCGCACGCGGCGCTGGCCGGGGAAGTAGTAGAAGGTCTCGTTCTCCGCCTGGTTCAGGTACTGAGTGATGGCCAGGGCCTGGCCGGCCAGCGCCGTCGGCGAGACGTAGGCGAAGTAGGTATAGAACTCGACCGGCGGGAACGACGACAGCTGATTCGATCCCTTTGCTCCCCAGGGAAAGTAAAGTGTCTGCTCGGTACCTGCGCGGATCCATTCGCTGCTGCCGCGCCGCGGTGACACGGCCACGATCAGGTTCTTGAAGTCGATGCCCACGCCGCGATAGCGCATCTTGGCGTTCCACATCGCCTCGACGCCGGTGGACGGGATGGGGAAGGGGTAGCCGGGAACCGTCGCTTCCTTCAGGCTCCAGCCGTCATCGTTGAGCCTGGCGGTGCCGAGGTTCTTCCTGGTGTTGCCGGCGACGAAGTCCGGCACGCCGCAGGTGCGGTGCGACGGATAGACGTCCATGCGGTAGCCCTTGCGCTGCTTGACCATGGCCACCTGGCCGGCCGAGAGCTTGCCGGCGTACTTGTCGACGTTGGATGCATCGATCGTGAACAGCGGCTTCTCGTCCTTGTGCTTCCAGTAGTCGCGGCGCAGCTTGCCCCATTCCCAGCCGGGCAGGGGCGGCTCGGCGCCTTGCCAGGCCGGGATGGTCCCGTCCTTGCTGCCTTCCTTCTCCGCGCCCGACGGAGTGAGCTTGTCCAGTTGCGCCAGGTCGGCGGCGACGGCCGGATGGTCGATGCCGAGCAGGCAGGCGACGAGGGCCGCCGCCAGGGTCGTTCGCGCGATGAGCGTGGTTCGCGGGCTGCTCGTGGTCATGTGGTCTCCTGTGGCGCGGCCCCGGTTGGCCCGCCCGAACGACGTCGGGTGTCCGGGTCCGCCCCGATGTTGTGGTTCGAAAGAGGGCGCCGCTCAATTTAGTGGTGCCGACCCGGAACCGGTATCCGAGATCGGCACCTGACGAACGGCGGACGCCGTCAGGAAGGCAGCAGGACGGTGACGACCTTCTCTTCGGTGTAGGCGAGGGCGCCGGCGAGGCCGCCTTCGCGGCCGATGCCGCTGGTCTTCACGCCGCCCCAGGGCAGGTTGGCGTCCAGCGGGCTCCAGCAGTTCACGCCGATCGCGCCGGCCCTGACTGCGCCGGCCACGCGGTGGGCGCGGGCGAGGTGGGTGGTCCACACCGTGGCGGCCAGGCCGTAGTCGGAATCGTTGGCCAGCGCGACGGCTTCTTCCTCCGAGTCGAACTCGATGATCGTGCCCACCGGTCCGAAGATCTCCTCGCGGGCGATGGTCATCTCGTTGGTGGCGTCGGCGAAGATCGTGGGCGTGACGAACCAGCCGCGCCCGGGGCGCGCCACTCCGCCTGCCAGCAGCCGCGCCCCTTCGTCGAGGCCGAGCTGGATGTAGCGGTTGACGCGCTCGAACTGGGCCTTCTTGGCCAGCGGCCCCATCTGCACGCCGGGCTGGCGGGGATCGCCCACCGTGACGGCGCCGGCCGCCTCGGCCAGCGCCGCGGCAAAGCGCGGGGCGATGCCCCGCTGCACCAGGATGCGCGATCCCGCCGCGCAGACCTGACCCTGGTTGATGAACAGGCCGAGCGCGCAGCCGCGCACCGCATCCTCGAAGGGGGCATCGTCGAACACGATTTGCGGGCTCTTGCCGCCCAGCTCCAGCGTCACGCGCTTGAACAGCGGGCCGGCGATGCGCTGGATGGCCTGCCCCGCTTCCGGGCTGCCGGTGAAGCTGATCTTGGCGACGTCGCGATGCGCGCACAGGGCTCGCCCCACCATTTCGCCGTAGCCGGTGACGACGTTGACCACGCCGTCGGGCAGGCCCGCCTCCTGGCACAGCACGGCCAGGTGCAGCGCCGACTGCGGCGTCTCCTCCGAGGGCTTGATGACGACCGTGCAGCCGGCGGCGAGCAGTGCGGCCACCTTCCACGTCGTGATCATCAACGGGGCGTTCCACGGCACGATGGCGCCGACCACGCCAACGGGCTCGCGCACCGTGTACGACAGCGTCCTGACGCCCATGTAGCCGCCGGTGGGGATGGTGCGCCCCTCGATCTGGTTGGCCCAGCCGGCGGCGGCGCGCAGGTTGGCCACCGCGTTGGGCACGTCCATCATGCGCGGCTCCATCGGCGAGCGCCCGATGGCCGTGGCGTCCATGTCCGCCAGCCGCTCGGCGTCGCGCTCGACCAGGTCGGCCAGCCTGCTCAGCAGCAGGCCGCGCTGGGCACCGCCGAGCCTGCTCCAGGCGCCGCCGTCGAGCTGCGCCCGGGCCGCCGCGACGGCATGCTCGACGTCCTCGGCGGTGCCGCGCGCGGCCGTGGCGTACTCCTGCTCGTCGACGGGATTCACGAGGCTCATGCGGGCGCCGTCGGACGCTTCGACGTGCGCGCCCTCGATGAAGTGCTTCAGGTGCTGGGTCATTTCGGATCTGCCGGAAACGGGTGCCGCAGGCGCACGGCCTTCAGCGGGTGAACGGAACTTCCTCGAACGCGGCGTCGAGCGCGGCCACGATGCGGTCGATCTCGGGGCGCTGGATCACGAGCGGGGGCGACAGGATGATCTTGGTGCCCACCGGGCGCACGATGGCGCCGTGGCGGCGCGCCGCCTCGGCCACCGCGTAGGCGTAGCCCGACGTCGGGTCGATCGACTCGCGGGTCTTCTTGTCGTTGACCAGGTCGATGGCCAGCATCAGGCCCTTGCCGCGCACTTCGCCGATCGACGCATGGCGATCGACGAAGGGCTGCAGCGCCTCGAGCAGGTGGGCGCCCTGCCGGCCGGCGTTGCCGGGCAGGTCTTCCTCGAGCACGATGTCCAGGCTGGCGAGGGCTGCCGCGCACCCCACCGGGTGCCCCGCATAGGTGTAGCCGTGCATGACCAGGCCGCTGGCATCCGCATTGGTCTCGAATGCCTCGGCCACGCGCCCGTTGAACGCGGTGGCTGCCAGCGGCACGTAGCCCGATGACAGCCCCTTGGCGAAGCACATGAAGTCGGGCTTGACGCCCCAGGCACGCGCGCCGAACAGGCTGCCGGTGCGCCCGAACCCCGTGACCACCTCGTCGGCGACCAGCAGCACGCCATGCTTGTCGCAGATCGCGCGGACCTTGGGCCAGAAGCTGGCCGGCGGCACGATCACGCCGCCGGCGCCCTGCACCGGCTCGGCGATGAAGGCGGCCACGGTGTCCGGCCCCTGGAACTCGATCTCGCGCTCGAGCATCCTTGCGCACAGCTCCGAGAGCTCCTCGGGGTCGTGAGTGAACGGGTTGCGGTACACCCAGGGGTTCTGCACCTGGAAGCAGCCGGGCATCAGGGGCTCGTAGTTGCGGCGGAAGACGGCGTTGCCGTTGACCGAAGCGCTGAGGAAGTGGCTGCCGTGGTAGCCCTCCTTCAGCGAGATGAACTTGGTGCGGTCCTTCTGGCCCAGCACCTTCCAGTACTGGCGCGCCAGCTTGAGCGCGGTCTCGGTCGCATCGGAGCCGTTGGAGCCGTAGACCACCCGCTTCATCGCCTCGGGCGCGAGCACCTCGACCAGCCGGGCGGACAGCGCCTCGGCCGGAGGATTGGAGACACCGTCGAACAGCTGGAAATACTCCAGCTGGTCGAGCTGCCTGACGATGGCCGCCTTGATCTCGGGGCGGTTGTGGCCGACGTTGACGTTCCACAGGCCGCCGACACCGTCCACGAACTTGTTGCCGGCATCGTCGAAGACGTGGCACCCCTCGCCACGCACGATGCGCAGCGGCTTGCGCTCCTTCATGGCGGCCGGGTGCATCATGGGATGCCAGAAGCGGGCGTTCTCGTAGGTCATCGGGTCTCCGGGCAGGACAGGGCGCGCCGTGGGTGCGTCGAACTGAGGAAAGAGAAACTCGTTGCCCGATCGGGCAGGCATGGACAGTTTCGACGCGACCGCAGCGAATCCGTTAGCCCAAATCAGCACCCTGAAAGACGCAGCGCCCGGCTGCGATCCATCGGGTTTGGCCTGATGTATGATCGTTCGAAGCAGTGCCCAATAATTCTTCGAATAAATGGATGGCTTGGGGGAGACGATGTCGATCTGTAGATTCAAGGTCGATTGCTTCGAGGATGTCCATCTCCACGCGTCTGCCGTACGTGACTGGAAGCAGACCTACAGCCAGATCACGGCCGGAGCGGTCAGCAGCTCGCTGGCGCAGGTCGCCACGCCCCGGTTCCATGTCTTTCGCGAGAAGATCAACCAGCGCGTCGTGCAGCATGGCGAGGCGCCCCGGCGCAGGGTGTGTTTTGCCGTTCCGCTTCTGGTTCCCGGAGCGATCCGGATGCAGGGACGCGAGGCCGACGACAACAGCATCTTCGTGCTTCGCGGCGGCGAGGAGTTCATGTTCCACATGCCGATGGACATGGACATGCTCGGGATCACGTTCGAGCGCGGCGCCTTCGAGGAAGCCCTGTCGAGCACGCCCTGGACGGCCGAGATCACGACCCTGATGAAGCAGCCGGTGATCCGCCTGCCGGTCCGCCGGCTCGCCGAGACGCGCCGGCGCCTGCTGGCCCTGTTTTCCGAATCGCTCGCCAACGACGAGATGACGAGCTCGCCGGACCGGGAACGGCAGCTCGAGCAGGCCATGCTCGAGGAGCTCCTGCAGTTGCTGAGCGATCCGGCCTGCGACCGCACCCAGCGCCAACCCAGCTCGCTGCGCAGCTTCATCGTCGAGAAGTGTCACCGCATGACCGTCCTCGATGCCGCCAACGCGCCCAACGTGATCGAGCTGTGCCAGCGTCTTCGCGTCAGCCGGCGTACCGTCCAGAACAGCTTCCGCAGCGTCGCCGAGACGACGCCGGTGAACTACATCCGGTCGATCCGGCTCAACGGCGTCCGCCGGGAGCTGATGTCGACGACTTCCGCGAAACTCCCGATCGGCGATGCCGCGGCCCGATGGGGGTTTCTCCACCTGAGCCACTTCGCCGTGGACTACCGGGAGCTGTTCGGCGAGCTACCGTCCCAGACCCGGCGCGCCGACGCTTGGCTCCAGTGATCGGGCGGCGCAGCATCGCGTCCTGCGGCACGGCTGCGCGCTGCCCGGCGACCCGAGCGCGTTCAGGCTAGCTTCGATCCTGGCCGAGGCGCGTATAGCGCGCGGGTTCGCGTTGCAGCAGCCGCCGGGCCGCCAGCCAGCCCGCGACGCCGGCGACGGGCACGAGGCTCACCAGGGCGATGGAGATCCGCGTGCTGGCGCCGGTCAGCACGTGGAAATTCGCCGCAGCGAGCGCCAGCACGGCGCACAGCCCCGCGCAGGCCAGCGCCGGAAGGAAGAGGGTCCTGCCGGCGCCGTACCCATGCGATCCGCCGCGGAAGAAGACGATCACCGCAATCGCGGTGACGATCATCAGGGCCAGCACGCACAGCGTGGCCATGTTGCTCAGCCAGGCGAAGAGCGTCAGCACGGGGTCGGCTCCGGCCATCGCGAAGCAGGTCACCAGCGTCGCGCAGACCAGCGTCTGGAACAGCGAGGCGACGTGCGGACTCTTGTGCTGCGGATGGGTTAGACCGAGAGGCGACGGCAGCAGGCCCTCGCGCCCCATCGAGAAGAAGTAGCGCGCCGTCGAGTTGTGGAAGGCGACCAGGCCGGCGTAGATGCTCATGACGAACATGCCGCGCAGCACCATGGTCAGGTGCGGGCTGGCGTACCGGTCGGAGATCGTGTAGATGAAGTTGGTCGGATCGCTCAACGCGGAGATCGTGGCGACCACGGCGTCGCTGCCGGCGCCGAGCACCAGGCACCACAGGGAGAAGGAGTAGAAGCCGCCCACCAGCAGGAGCGCCGCGTAGGTGGCGATCGGGATGCTGCGCTTCGGATCCCTGGCTTCCTCGCCGTAGATGGTCGTCGCTTCGAACCCGATGAAGGCGGCGAAGCAGAACAGCAGCCCGATGAACGGATTGCCGCCCGAGACCACTTGCGGCGCGAACGAATGGAAGTCGATCCCCCGCGCGCCGCCGTGCCCGAGGATCAGGAAATCCAGCGTCAGCACGACGGCGTACTCGGCGACCACGAAGCACGCCAGGATCCTGGCCGAGAAGTCGATCTGGTGATAGCCGAACCAGGCGACGGTGGCCATGGCGACGAAGGCGCAGCTCCACCAGGGGATGCTCAGGCCGAACTGCGCCAGGAGTGCTTCCGAAGTCACGGCGCCCAGCAGGCCGTAGAGCCCCGTCTGCAGCGCCACGTAGCCGAGGACGGCGATCATGGCCGTCACGCCGCCTGCCGATCCGCCCAGCCCCCGTGCGGCCATGGCATAGAAGCCGCCGGCGCTGGTCACGCAGGTCGCCATCGCGGTGTACCCCGCGGCGAACAGCAGCAACAGGGCCAGCGCGACGATCACCAGCGACGGGGTGCCCGCGCCGTTGCCGAGCATGATGCCGAGCGGGAAGCCGCCGGCGACCACGCTCAACGGGCTGGCCGCCGAGATCACCAGCAGCGTGATGAATCCGGCGCCGAGAGTGGCGCGGCGCAGTTCGGTCGAACCGCCGGGGACGGCCTCCCGGAGGCGCTCCAACGTATCCTTCATCGCTTCCATGGCTCTGCTTTCCCGCACGCGCCGGGACGAGAACGCGCAAAGAGACGAGAGGTCTCTTTCGGCGGCCAGTCTAGGAGGCGCCTCGCCCCATGCGGTATCCCGGATCGGCACGCCGTCTTCAGTCCAGCCTGACCCCGGCGTTGCGGACCTGCACGACGTATTTCTCGCGATCCCTGGCGAGGAAGGACGCGAATTCCGACGGTCCGCTGCCGACCGCCGTCAGGCCGACGTCGACGATGTACTTCTGGCGGAACTCGGTGTCGTCGACGACGCGGCGCACCTCGGCAGCCAGCCGGTCGACGATCGCCTTCGGCGTGTGCGGCGGTGCGACCAGCCCGAACCAGGCCATCGACTCGAGCGCCGGAAATCCGGCTTCGGCGATCGTCGGGACGTCGGGGAGCAGCGGCGAGCGTTTCGTGTCGATCACCGCCAGCGGCCTGAGCTTGCCGGCCCGGATATGAGGCAGCATCGGGAGCACGCCTGCGAACACGATCTGGGTGTGATTGCCCAGCATCGCATTGACGACGTCGATCAGGCCCTTGTACGGAACGTGCGTCAGCTCGACGCCGGCCATCCTGGCGAAGGTCGCCCCGGCCAGGTGGCCGTTGCTGCCCAGCCCCTGCGAACCGTAGGAGAGGGTGCCCGGCTTGTCCCTGGCCAGGCGCACGAGCCCGGCGACGTCGCTGGCCGGCACGTCCGCGGTCACCACGAGAAACTCGGTGGTGTGCGCGACGATGCTCACGGGAACGAGCGCCGCGGGATCGAACGGCAGCTTGCTGTAGATCAGCGGGAGGACCGACAGCGTGGCGTCGGTCGCCATCATCAGCGTGTGGCCGTCCGGCGCCGCCGTGCTCACGGCCTCGGCCGCGATGATGGTGTTGCCGCCGGGGCGGTTGTCGACGACGACCGTCTGGCGCATGTTCTTCCCCATGCGCTCGGCCAGCCCTCGCGCGAGGCCGTCGGCGATGCCGCCGGGAGGAAACGGCACCACGATGCGGATCGGCTTGCTCTGGATGTCCTGCGCGGGCGCGGCCGCGGAGATCAGCAGCAGCGCCGCTGCGGCGAGCATCCGGCGTATCGACGATTTCATGGCTTCGGACTCCGGTGGGCAGGCAGCCCGTCGGGCTGCGGGGTCGTGGCCCCCGGCGCCGCGGGGGAGCCGGGGGAACGCAAGGCGGCGTCGGCCTGCGGCGCGGCGCCGAGCTGCTCGAGGAGCCGGAACTGGCGCCGGCAGACCTCGAACCGGTAATCGGCGAGATCGCGCTCGCCGTAGCTGTAGAACCCGCGACCGGTGCGCACGCCGAGACGGCCTTCGGCCATGTAGCGCTCGACCACCGGAGCCAGGCGATAGCGCTCGCCCAGCGTGCGTTCCAGGTACCGGTTCGCGTGATAGAGGATGTCGAGCCCGCCGAAGTCGATGAACTCGAGCGCACCCATCGTCGCGTAGCGGAAGCCGAACCCGAGCCGGATCGCCTCGTCGATCTGCTCGGGCGAGGCGACGCCTTCTTCGACCATCCGCGCCGCCTCGTTCAGGATCAGCGATTGCAGCCTGGGCACGATGTAGCCCGGCGAGGTCGCGCACCGCACGGGCCGCTTGCCGATTCCCCGCAGGATCGATTCCAGCGCCTGCAATGCTTGCGGGCTGGTGGTGGCGTGCGGCGACAGCTCGACGATGGGCACCAGGAACGCGGGGTTGAGCCAGTGCGCGTTCAGGAAGCGCTCGGGGCGGCCGACCAGCGCGGCGAGGTCCGATGAGAGCATCGTCGAGGTGGTCGAGGCGATCACCGCGTCGTCGCGGATGGCGGGGCAGGCGGCGGCGAACGCCGAGCGCTTGGCCTCGAGCGTTTCGGGCACGCATTCGAACAGCACGTCGCAACGGCCGAGCGCCTCGGGAGCGTCGGCCCAGGCCGCGAAGCGCGTGCGCTCGAGCACCCGGGCGCGGTCCTGATCCGCGATGGCGCCGAGCCGGGCCATCATCGACACCCCGGCATCGATCTCCGCGAGGCATTCGCGCCGCAGGGCGTCGACCTGGTCGGCCGGACGCCGCTTGATGTCGATCAGGATCGCTTCGTGTCCGGCGAACGCGAACGCCTGGGCGATGCCGCGCCCCATACGCCCTGCGCCGATCAGTCCGATCAATGCCGGCATGGCGGCCTCCGTCTGTTCGTCAGAAGCCGTGCTGCAGCAAGCGGCTCATCTGTTCCCGGCCGTGCCGGGCCAGCCCCAGGCGATGCAGCGACCTTTCTCCGTCTTCGAATCTCTCGTCGCACAGCGCTCCGGCGATCTCGAGCAGCGCGCGGGCCACCGGCACTTCGCAGCCGGCCCAGCCGGCGACGGAGACCAGGAACGCCAGCCCCAGCGCCACGTCCTCGCGCATGTAGCGATGCGAGAACAGGTCGACGGGCTCGCGCCAGTCTCCGCTTTCGACCAGGCTGGAGCGCGACCGCGGGCCGTACATCCAGTCGCGCCCCTCGTAGTGGTCGCGCAGCGGATAGTGATGCGATCGATAGCCCAGCGCCTCGCGCGTCGCGATCCGCTCGCGGTCGAGGCGCTCGGCCACGCGCCGCACGACCGGCTGCGTCCCTTCGTTGTGGATGTCGAAATCCCGCGATCGGTTCAGCGGGCCCGCGTTCAGGAGGATCAGTGGCGGATGGATGACCGGTCCTGCGTTCAGCAGGGCCGCCGACAGCGCGTCCTCGACCGGATGCGCGCACGGATAGGCCTGCCGGATGATGGCCAGCGCGCGCTGCATGTCCGACGCGGGGAACACGCCGGTGGGCAGGTTGGTGGCGGTCGCGGACACGCGAACGCACGAGGGGCCCTGCTTGCGCGCGAGATAGGGCAGGGTGCCGGTCTCGGCGAAGCTGACGCGGGCCGTGCAGCCGTGCTCCCTGACGCGCCGTGCGATCAGATAGCTGCCGAACGTTCCGGGGGGCAGGTAGACGACCTGGCCGTCGCGAAGGTGAGGAGCGAGCGCTCGCGCGAGATCCTCGTGCGCCGTGGCCGGCATCGCGGCCACGACGAGCTCGGCATCGCGCATCGCCTCGCCGAGGTCGGATGTCGCGAGGCGCAGCGTCGCCTGCCGTTCCCCGTCCGCGTCGATCCAGGTCAGTTGCGGCGCGGTGCGCAACCCGGCCAATGCTGCCGCGTCGCGCCGCCAGAACGCCACCTCATGGCCTTGCAGCGCGAAGTCGGCGGCCGCGGCATGACCGCCGTGGCCGCCGCCGAGCACGGTGACTTTCATGTGTGGCCTTCGTCACTCGAGCTTGATTCCGGCATCGCGGATCACTTTCGCTACCCGCGCGCCGTCGGCGGCGATGCCTGCCTCCACCTCGGCCGGCGAGCTGGCCTTGACGGCCAGTCCGCGCCCCGCGAACTGGCCGGCGAAATCCGGATCGCCGAGAATGGGGGCGACTGCAGCCCGGATCGCCTCCACCGTCGCTGCGGGAGTCGCCGCCGGCGCGTGCAGGGTGAAATAGGTGGGGATCAGCAGATCGTCGGGCAGGCCGAGCTCCCGCAGGGTGGGCACGTCCGGCAGTAGCGGCATGCGGGTGTCGGCCCCGACGGCCAGCCCACGCAGCTTGCCGGCACGGATGTGCTCGAGCACCGGCACCGGGCCGGTGATCATCCCCTGGACGTCGCCGGCAAGAAGGCCCACCACCGCCTGCGATACGCCGCGGTACGGCACCGCCGTCAACGAAGCGCCCCCCAGGTGCTGGCGGATCAGCTCGAGGCTCAGGTGGGGGGCGCTGCCGGGCGCCGAAGTGCCGACCGTGATGGGCTCACGGCGCTCCTGCATCCGGGTGACCATTTCGCCCCAGGTCTTGTACGGAGCGTCCGTACGCGCTACCCACAGCAGATTGACGCGCGCGACTTCGGTGATGCCGGTGAGTTGCCGCGTGTCGTACGGCAGCTTGGCGTACAGCAGCGGGTTCACGGCCAGGATCAGCCGGTCGACGAGCAGCAGGGTATGACCGTCCGGCGTCGAGTTCGCGGTCGTCTGGATGCCGATGATTGCATTGGCGCCGGGCCGGTTCTCGACCACGACGGCCTTGCCGGTACGGGCCGACAGCCGCTCGGCGAGCGCGCGTGCCAGCAGGTCGGGCCCGCCGCCCGGCGGGGCGGGCACGATGATCTGCACGTTCTTCGACGGCCACTGCTGGGCCTCGGCGGTCGGGTTGATCAGCGCCGCGGCTGCGACGATCGCGGCGATCGCCAGGCTGGCCGCGGCCCTCGGCCTCGCGGCCGGTGATTGCGTCTTCATGGGGGCCTCCCGTGCAGTCGAGGACTTCAATCGAGCCTGATTCCGGCCTCCCGGATGACCTTGGCCAGCCTGGTGCTGTCCGCGCTGATGCCGGCCTCGACGTTGGACGGTTCGCTCGCGCCCACGATGAGGCCGCGCCCGGCGAATCGCTTGACGAACTCGGGCTCGGCCAGGATCGGGGCGACCGCGGCATGGATGGCGTCGACGGTCGCCTTCGGGGTGGCCGCGGGAGCGTGCAGGGTGAAGTAGGTGGAGATGAGCAGGTCGGCGGGCGCGCCCACTTCCTTCAGGGTCGGCACGTCCGGCAGCAGCGGCAGCCGCTGCTCGGCCCCGACCGCGAGCGCGCGCAGCTTGCCGGCGCGGATGTGCTCGACCACGGTTTCCGGGCCGGTGATCACGCCCTGGACGTCGCCGGCGAGCAGGCCCATGACGGCCGGCGCGACGCCGCGATAGGGGACGTGCGTCATCGAGGCACCGAGCTGGCGCTTGACCAGCTCGAGGCTCAGGTGATGGACGCTGCCCGGCCCGCCGGTCCCCACCGCGACCGGATCGCTTCCCTTGCGCGCGTAAGCGGCCATGTCGGCCCAGGTCGTGTACGGGGCGTCGCTGCGCGCGACCCACAGGAGGTTCACGCGTGCGATCTCGGAGATGCCGGTCAATTGCTGCGGGCTGTACGGGAGCCGCGAGTAGAGCAGCGGGTTCACCGACAGGGTCAGCCGGTCGACCAGCAGCAAGGTATGGCCGTCCGGCGCCGCCTTCGCCACCGCCTCGGAGCCGATGATGGCGTTGGCGCCGGCGCGGTTGTCGACGATCACCGGCTTGCCGGTCGTCGTGGACAGCCGCTCGGCGAGCGCACGCGCCAGGACGTCCGGCCCGCTGCCCGGCGGGTAGGGCACGATGATCGACACGTTCTTCGCGGGCCAGGGCTGCGCCTGGGCAATGCAGGTGGCCGCCGCAGCGGCGATCACCAGGGCCGTTCTCGACAATGCGCCCAATACCCGCCCGAGCGCGGTCCGTTCGTTCGTGCTCATGTCTTCGTCTCCTCTCTGGTCGTTGTAGTCAGGTGTAGTGATTCCGGGCCGCGGGCCCTCGTTGCGCTACATGACGAATCCGCCGCTCGCCAGCACCATCTGGCCGGTGATGTAGTCGGATTCGGGGATGCACATCAGGTAGACGGCGCCGGCGGCTTCCTCGGGCGTGCCGCCGCGGCCGAGCGGGATCGACCGGTTCATGTGCTCCAGGAATTCCGGCTGGATGCCGATCTTGAATTCGCGCTCGCCGATGCGCGCGACCGCCTCGCCGGAGCCCATGGGCTGCGTCATCCGGGTGTGGATCAGGCCGAACGCGACGCAGTTGACGTTGACGTTGTAGCGGCCCCACTCCTTGGCCATGGTCTTGGTCATGCCGATGACCGCGGACTTCCCGGCGGCGTAGCCGAGCTGTCCGGGCTGGCCGTAGATGGCGATCGACGAGATGTTGACCACCTTGCGCATCACGCTGCGGCCTTCGGCCTTCTCCTTCTTCGCGGCCTCGCGGATGTGGTCGGCAGCGGCGCGCAGGATGCGGAACGGCGCGGTCGCGTGGACGTCGAGCATCGCGTACCACTGCTCGTCGGTCATCTTCTGGACCACGTTGTCCCAGGCGTAGCCGGCGTTGTTGACGATGATGTCGAGGCCGCCGAAGCGCTCGAGCGCCGTGGCGACGATGCGCTGGCCGAAGTCCGGCGCGGTCACGTCGCCCAGGCATGCGGCCGCTTCGCCGCCGGCCTGCCGGATGCGGCCGATGGTTTCCTCGGCCGGTGCGGCATCGAGATCGTTGACGATCACGCGCGCGCCGTCGCTGGCCAGTTTCACCGCGATGGCCTGGCCGATGCCGCGGCCCGAACCGGTGACGATCGCGACCTTGCCCTGGAGTCTCTGCATTGTGTTTCCCCTTTCTGGATGGATTTCAGTCCGCGACCACGTTCTGCGATCGCAACGTTGTGTACTCGTCGTCGCCGATGCCCGCCTCGGCCAGCACGCGCCGGGTATCGGCGCCGTACTTGTGCGGGAACGGCAGCTCGGTGCGCGCGCCTTCCACGTC
>MKUQ01000039.1 GCA_001898645.1 Burkholderiales bacterium 70-64 | reverse complement strand
CGGCGCAAGAGCTTTACCGCGAAACGCTGGGCGTGATCGTTCTGATGTGCAACCCGAAGGGCGTGGATGCGCGCCGCATGCTCGAGCGCACCTGCGAGATCGGACGTGAGTTTCTGGCCGCGGCTGGCGCGCGCAGATGGGAGCGCCCGAGCACCTATCGACATCGACCGCTGCCCGCGGGTAGGCGCAAAGGAGCATTGAAATGACCCTGGGTGAATTTCTCCTGGCCATGATCGCGCGGTTCGATGCGCAGATCGCGGCCGTCAACGCGAGGATCGAGAGCATGAGCACGACGCAGCCCGGCATGACCGATGTGGAGGCGCAGGCGTTCGCCGACCTGAAAGCGACAGTCGCGACGCTCACCGAGCAGATGGTTGGCGTGCGCGAGGCGGTCAGCACGATCGTCCAGACGCAGGCCGCGCACGCGGAGGCCATCAGCGGAGTGCATTCGCGCCTGGACCAGCAAGCGCAGGCGCTCGCCAGCATGCAGCAATCGTGGGGCACGCTCCCCGAGCTGCCGGCGCTGCCCGGCGCGCAAGCATGAAAGCGATCCTCGGCGCGCTGCTCGCGGCAGTGGCGCTCGCGGTGCAGGCGCAGGTGACGCCCGCACAGCTCACGGCCTACGTGACGCAGCTCGGCAACCTGGCGATCGCGCAGGACGCGCAGATCAGGGCCCTGCAGGCCAGGGTCGCGGAGCTCGAGACGCGCGAGGCCAAGAACCGCGAGAACATCAGCCACATCATCGCGCACGCCGACGTGATGGTGCGCTATGCCGTGGGCCTGGAGTGCTGGTTCAACAAGAACGTACCGTCGATCCTGACCGCGTTCTCCTGGGTCAAACCTTTCGAGCTGGGCGCGATCGCGTGCCCGCCGGAGGATCAGCGCTACTACCTGCCGTACTACCTGAGCCCCGACGGGCCGGTCCTGCCGCCCGCGCAGTAGCACTCCGATGCCGACGATCACAACGACCGAGCTGGGCGCGGCCGGCCGCTACGTCGACTTCGGTGACCCGGCGTCGCTGCGCGACCTCGGCGCGCAGACGATCCTCGCGTATTGCCGGCCGACCGCAGCCGGCGAGGGCAACCTCGGGTATCTCATCAGCAAGCAGGTCGGCTCGACCTCCTGGAAGCCTCGCCTGATCGGTTCGGCGGGCTCTGCGTGTTGGGTGCTGGGCGGAGCGAGCGGCGGCGGACTCAACCCCGATGCCGAGACGACCAGCGGATCGCTCGTGTTCGGCGAGTGGGTGCATCTCGCGGCGACCTACGACGGCGGCCTGCTCGCGAGCGGGATGCGCTTCTTCATCGGCCAGAACGGCGCGACGATCACCGAGCACACCGGCCGCTCGAACACGTACGACGGAACGGGCTCGGTCGACTCCAACGCGGGCGGGATCTGCACGCTGCTGAACCGCCACAATCGCGGGCGCGCGTTCGTGGGCGACGTGGCCTACGTCGCGTACTGGAATCGCATCCTCTCGCTCGGGGAGTTGGTCACCGCGCAGGCGAACGGCCCGCTCTCGGTGCCCAGCGGTCTGGTGCTGTGCTGGGCCAATCAGCAGGACTACGGCCCGAACAGCCTCGCGCCCACGGGCCGCAGCACTTTCGTCGCTGGTGCGGTGCCGCCGAATACGGCGCTGGGCGGTGGCGCCGCGGCGGCGCTTGCCGGCGACGCAGTGGTATCGGTGCAGGGCAGCGGCGCGCTGCCGACGACGCATGCACTCGCAGGCGACGCGACCGCGGCCGTGCAAGCTGCGGGCGCCTTCGCCGAGCAAACGACGTTGCTCATCACCGACGTGGATGCGGGCAACGCCAATCCGGCCACGTCCGAGGTCACCGACGCGGGCACGGCCACGCCGACGATCGAGGTGCAGCGGCGCACCGGCGCTGATGGCGATGGCGGATGGAGGCACTTCCTCTTCGCGGTCGAGGGCGTCGAGGGTAAGGTGCCGGTGTTCCGCTGGGCCAAGGCGAGCCACCGGTTCGGCGGTGGCTTCACAGGCGCCTGGGCGCCCGTGTACACCACCGATTGGATCACGTGGACCAAGGCCGCGTCGCGCACGATCGGCGCGACCTGGATCGAGTGGGGTTTCGCCGATCCGCTGCCTGCCGGTCGCGTCTACGTTGCCTCGCATCCGCTCGGGCAGCAGGCGCATGCGGCGCCGTTCGCGGCGTACCTGCTGGCCACCTACCCGACGGTGGCTGCGCCAACGCCGTCGGCCGACGCATCGGGCATCTGCAACACGACGCCCGCCGAGTCGGACGATCTCTCGCGTGCCGTGGGCGCCAACGCACAGTACGCGATCAAGCTCGCGTGGCCCGGCCCGACGACGGACGGCGAGCCGAAGCGCAAGCTCGTCGTGCTCGCGGGCATGCATGCAGCCGGCGAAGCGCACTCGTGGCTCGGGTTCACGTCGGCGGTGCAGTGGATGCTGTCGGATTCCTCGGCCGAGGCCGCGGCGTTCCGCAGCAACTGGGACGTTCTGCTCTATTTCAATGTCACCGCGAACGGCCTGCGCGGTGGCAATGCGCGATGGAACTTCCGCTCGAGCCAAGATCCGAATCGAGACTGGAAACTGAGCGGTTCGAGCACGCTGGCCGAGATCACCGCACTGCGAGCTGCGATCGAGTCCGACACCGGCGGCGCTGCGAACGTGCTGTATTCGTTCCACGGTGCCGCGGACAAAGCCTCGAGGTTCAACATCTACGTGATGGCGCCCGACATCGACGCGGGCACGCGCCGGCCGATCATGCAGGCCTTCATGACGTTGGGTACGTCGATCTTCGGCGTGGCGAACGCGAATACGCCATACGCCGAGACCAGCACCGAATTCTGGTGGGGCTATGCCAAGCTCGGCTGCGCGCTGTCGTTCCCTGTCGAGCTGCAGGCGTTGGGCGAATCGAGCCAGGCAGAGGCCGAGTTCGTTGGCCGCGCATGGATGCAGACCTTGCAGGCGCTGGACGCCGCCGAATGGTTCGCCGGCGCCGCGCTCGCGGCCGCTCCCGCCATCTCCGTGCAGGCCGGTGGCGCGCTCACGACCGCGACTCAGATCGTCTCCGCCGCAATCATCGCGACGACGGCCACCGGCACGCTGAGTACCGGTGTGCAGCTCGATGCCGCCGCGGCCTCCGCTGCGCTCGCCGCGGGCGCGCTCACGGTGCAGCTCCGCCTGCGCGCCGATGCACTGGCCGCCGCGGTCGCTGCGGCCGGTCTCACAGCCGCGCTGCGGCTCGCCGCATCCGCGCAGGCCGGGGCGCAGGCCTCGGGCGATCTCACCGCGGCTGGCGAGGGTGCCGCACTCGCCGGCAATGCCGCGGCGGCAGCGCTCGCCACCGGGTCGATCACGATCCAGATCCGCCTGGCGGGCGCCGCGCTCGCCTCGGCGATCGCCCAGGGCGTGCTCGCCGGCAGCGCGGCGACGCTGCAGGCCGATGCGATCGCCGCCGCGCTGGCCACGGGCGACATGGAAACGGCGGTGCGGCTCGCGGCCTCGGCGCTCGCCTCGAGCGCGTCCACGGGCGCCCTCACCGCGCCGGGCGCCGGCGGCGCCCTGCAGGCCGACGCGCAGGCGATCGTCATCGCCGAGGGCGGGCTCACCACCAGCATTCTGGTCGCCGGCGCCGCTGCGGTGGTCTCGCAGGTCACCGGCACGCTGGATGTCGGGCTGACGCTGCGCGCGAGTGCCTTCGCCGCAGCGGCGGCCGACGGGATGCTGCTCACGCAGATCCAGCTCAATGCAGCGGCGCTGGCCGGGGCGCTCGCACGCGCGACGCTCACCACGGCAGGGCCGCCGCTCGCAACCCATGGTGCGCGCCGGCCCGGGCAGCGCGGCCGGCAGGCCGTCAATCAGCGGAGGCCGCGGCAATGGGCCTAAGAGTCGTCATCGCGCCGACCGTGGAGCCGGTCACGCTCGAGGAGGCGAAATTGCATCTGCGCGTCGAGCATGACGCCGAGGACACGCTCATCTCCTCTCTCATCTCCGCCGCGAGGGGACAGTGCGAACATCTGTTGGAGCGCGCGATCGCGCGGCAGACGCTCATGCTCGCCATCGACGAGTTCCCGGCGGATGGTATCCGGCTGCCATGGCCGCCGATCGTGACCATCGATTCCCTTGCCTACGTGGATGTCGACGGCATCGAGCAGACGATGCCGCCAGCAGGCTACTACCTCGACGAGGCGCAGGAGCCATGCTGGCTGTTGCCCGCCTATGGCTCGAGCTGGCCGAGCGCCAGAATCGAAGCAAACGCGGTGCGGGTGACCTACCAGGCCGGCTATGCCGAGTGCCCAGCCGAAATCAAGGGCTGGCTGCTGCTCACGATCGGCACGCTCTACGCCACGCGCGAATCGGCTTCGGATCGGCCCGCTCAGCCCAGTCCCTTCGTCGATCGACTCATCGACCGTTGGAGGGTGTACGGATGAGCGCAGGGCGTCTGCGTCATCGCGTCACGATTCAGCGGCGAATCGAGACGCGCGATCCGATCACAGGCGCCACCTCGTACGGCTGGGCGGACGTGGCCACGCTCTGGGGCGCTGTCGAGCCGCTATCCGCGCGCGAGTTCATCGCCGCGCAGGCCGCGCACTCGCAGGTGTCGGCGCGCATCACGATCCGGTTCCGCGACGACATCACGGCGGCGATGCGCGTGCTGCACGGCGCGACGGCGTATGACATCGAGGGCGTGATCCCGGACGCCCGTTCCGGGCGCGAGTGGCTGACGCTGCCGGTCTCCACGGGGGTGCGTGATGGCGCATGACACGCAGACGCTGCACGGGCTGGACGACCTGCTCGCGAAGCTCCAGGCGCTGCCGCCGGAGATCGTAAGCAAGTCCGGCGGGCCGGTGAAAACCGCCCTCAGGAAGGGCGCGAAGGTCATCGCCGAGGAGGCGGTGCGAAACATTCGCGCGATCGTCTCGGACGACCCGCACTACGTATCGACGGACCAACTGGCGAAATCGGTGGTCGTGCGTCGCGATCCACGCCCGCAGAGGTCCGGCGCGAACGAGCGCTTCCGGGTGATGCTCGCGCGCAAGAAGTACCCGGGGCGCAACCTCGGCACGATCGCCACGGGGCGGTACCTGGAGTTCGGCACCGAGAAGCAGCGCCCGACGCCCTGGCTCACGCCGGCCTATCTCGCCAAGCGCCAGGCCGCGCTCGATACCGTCGTGCGCGAACTGCGCATTGGCGTCGATCGAGCGATTCGCAAGGCATCGAGGCGCTGATGTTGCCGCTCGTCTATCCGGTGCTCATCGGAGATGCCGCGGTCTCGGCGCTCGTCGCCACGCGTATCTATCGACACGGTCGCGCGCCGCAAGAAGTGGCCGTGCCCTATATCACATGGTCCATCTCGGGTGCGCCGGAGAACGCCTTCGAGGGGCCGGACCACGATTTCTGCCGCGTGCAGGTCGACTGCTGGTCGGATGACGACGCGCAGCTCGAAGCGCTGGGAAAGGCCGTCCGCGATGCGATGGAGCCGCACGCGCACATGACGCTCTTCGAGGGCACGCCGGATGACACCACCGGCCGCTTCCGAATGATGCTGCTCTTCGACTGGATCGAGCCTCGATAGAGGCTCGCCGCTTCACCACCAGCCGCCTTCGGGCGGCCTTTTCGTTTCTGAAGGAGTTGAAATGGGCACTCCCATCAAGAGCCAGAAGACGGAGCTGTACTGGGCGTCGGGCCCGACGGCGACGTCGCGCGTCGTGGCCGCCGCGAGCATCAATGGGCTGGGCGGCCCGGCCGACCAGATCCCGACCACTACGCTCGACAATGACACCGACCACACATTCCTCGGCGGGCTGGGGAATCCAGGCGCGGTTACGGTCGCCTTCAACGTCCATGCCGGCGAGATCGCACACGAGGCCGTGCTCGCGCTCAAGGACTCCAAGGACGTCGTTTCGTGGGGTATCTATGGCCCCGGGTCGCCGGTGCCGACGGCGGTGGGCTCTGTCATGCAGCCCTCGGTGACCCGGCCCTCGATGATCTTCCAGGGCTACGTCTCCGACATCAACGTCGACATCGGAGAGAACAACGTCTGGAAGGGCAGCATCACCATCCAGCGTAGCGGCGGCCTGACCATCGATCTGCTCGCGCCATGAGCAAGTACGAGTCGTTTTTCGTCTCCGACGAGATCCGCGAGCGCAAGGTCACGCTCGCCGACGGTACCGAGCATCTCCTGCATTTTCGCGAGTTGCCGGCGGTGGAGTTTCGCAAGTTCGGCCTCGCCGAGCGATCCGAGGATGACGACGTCCGGTCCGAAGCGACCGTGCGCCTCATCGCGGCAAGCCTGTGCGAGCCCGACGGCAGCTCGGCGATCACGCTCGAGCAGGCCCGCAAGCTCAAGCCGCATGTCGCAAGCGCCCTGTTCGAGGCGGTGCTGGACGTGAACCGCGTCCGCCGAGGCGAGCAGGGAAACGCATAACGGCCGGCGGCGAGCAATGGTTCTGGCACGTCCTCGCGCTGGCGCTCGGCGGGCGCTCGGTCGCCGAATGGCAGGCGTCCATGACGCAGGCGGAGTTCGAGTCGTGGATCGAGTTCTATCGCCGCTGGCCATTCGACGACCGGCATCGGTACTACCGGCCGGCCGCGTTCATCGCCGCTTCCGCGGGCGCCAAGCTCGAGCAGGCGCTCGACTGGCTGCAACCCGCCGAGCCTATCGACGCGCTCTCGGCTGCGTTCGGCATTCCGGTGAGATGACATGAGCCTTGGCACCATCGTCGTCGATCTGCTGGCGCGCACGGGCAGCTTCGAGACCGACACCAAGCGCGCCGCGAAGCTCGCCCAGCAGCGTGCGAAGGAAATCGACGAAGCGTTCGAGAAGGCCGGCAAGGCGGTCGGCCTGGCGCTCGCCGGCATCGCCACGGCGGCGGCCATTGCATTCAAGTCGACCATCGACCGCATGGATGAGTTGTCGAAGGCCGCGGCTCGCGCATCGATGCCGACCGAGGATTTCTCGCGCCTCGCCTATGCCGCCGACCTGGCCGATGTGTCGATGCAGGACCTGCAGGGGTCGATGGGCAAGCTCGCCAAGGCGCAAGGCGACGCGGCCCAAGGGGCGGCCGAGCAGGAGCGTGCATTCAAGGCGCTC
This sequence comes from Burkholderiales bacterium 70-64, assembly GCA_001898645.1. GTDB lineage: Bacteria > Pseudomonadota > Gammaproteobacteria > Burkholderiales > Burkholderiaceae_E > Zeimonas. The sequence continues at coordinate 76,486 of MKUQ01000039.1, read as the reverse complement.
GGGATCGCATATAAGAACGCCGACGGATCGCTGCGCGGCACGAAGGACGTGTTCTTCGACTTCGCCGACAAGTTCAGGAAATTCCAAGGCTCACCGGAGATCGTCACGCTCGGGATGACGATCTTCGGCCGGTCGTTCCAGACCTTGATTCCACTGCTGAAGGACGGTGCACAGGGGCTGAAGGACGCCGGCGCCGAGGCTGATGCATTCGGTGTCACGGTATCGACGCGCGCTGGCCTGCAAGCCGAAGCCTTCAACGACAGCATCACGCGACTCACTAAGGCGATCGAGGGCCTGAAGATCGAACTGGTGCAGGGTCTGCTCCCAGGGCTTCTGGATGTCACCCAGCGCTTTCTCGATGCTCGCGAGGCCGGGCTGGGCTTCATCGACGCGTTCGATATCGCGGCCAACATCAAGGGTTTCATGACGCTGGACGAGAAGATCGCGGACGTCCAGCGGCGCATTGCGGATGTGAAGTCTGGCAAGTGGACCGGGCTGTTCAGCACAGACGGCCTGGCAGACCTCGAGGCACGGCTCGCCAAGCTGACAAAGCTCCGGGATCAGTTCAGCGACAGGGCGATCAACGCTGACATGACCGCCCTCGGCGGGTCGACGCCTGCGCCGCGCGCGAAGCCGCTCAGCCTATTGGGCGGCAGCAAGGCGAAGCGCGATATGACGCCGATCGACATGACCGACGAGCAGCGCACGCTGATCGCCGCGATCGGCCTGTACACCGACATCGAGAAGCGTTCGAAGGACTACGGGCTCACGCTGCAGTGGCTCGACCAGCTGTACTTCGACGGCGCGATCAAGGTCGAGCAGTACGACGTCGCCGTGCAGCAGCTCACGCATTCGACCGAATCGTTCGGTAAGGATGGGGTGGCCGCGATCGAGGCATTTCATGCATCAGTCCTCGCAGCCAAAAAGCCGCTCGACGAACTCGGTGAATTCACGTTGCAGACCGCGCGCAACATCCAGACGCATCTGGGCGATGAGACGTACAACGTGCTCAGCGGAAGGTTCGACGACATCGGCCAACGCTGGCTCGACCTCCTCAATCGCATGATGGCCGACGCGCTGGCCGTGAACCTGTCTCGCGTACTCTTCGGCGACTTCGACAAGAGCGGCAGCCTCGGCGGGTTGTTCGGTCAGGGCCTGTCTCTGCTCTTGGGCGGCGGCGCCGGCGGCGGCACGGGCGGCGGCGGTCCAGGGTTGGGCAGCGGGCTCTCGCCCGGCATGACGAGCGCTGACGACTGGATGCTTGCAGGCCTAGCCGGCCGCCGCGCCGGCGGCGGTGACGTATGGCCGGGCGGGACTTTCCTCGTCGGGGAGCGCGGGCCGGAGCTGTTCAGGCCGGTCACGAGCGGGACCATCGTGCCGAACGAAAAGCTCGCCTCGCCGGGCGAGGCACCGCCCATCATCATTAACATCGCGACGCCGGACGTCGAATCGTTTCGTCGATCCGAGGGCCAGATCGCCGCTCGCCTGTCGTCGATCGCCTCGCGCGGAGCGCGCTTCCGATGAGTTTCGTCGACGCGATCTTTCCCGAACAGTACGCCTACGGCGCGGTCGCGAGCGACGACTGGAAGAACGAGATCGTCGAATCGATCAACCGGCGCGAGGTACGCAACCTGCCGGTCGAACATCCGCGCCGCAGCTGGGACCTGTCGATTCCTGCGCGCACGCACAGCGAGCGCGATGGCATCCACCAGTGGTTCCTCGCGATGCGCGGCGCGCACCACAGCTTCGCCTTCCGGGATTTCGCCGATGACTCTGCGGCACGTCAGGCGATCGGCATGGGTGATGGCATTGCACTCGCGTTTCAGCTCGTCAAGAGCTATGCGATCGGCACAGAGGCCTACGATCGCCCGATCACGCGGCCGGTCACCGCTGGCGTGCGAGTGTGGGTCAACGGCACCGAGCAACTGAGCGGCTGGACGGCGAGCCGACTGACCGGCGAGATCGTCTTCGCCACGGCGCCGGCCGACGGCGCGCTCGTCGAGGCCTCCTGCGCGCAGTTCCATGTGCCCGTCCGATTCATGCAGCCGCGGCTCTCCTGGAGCGCCATCAACCGAAATCTCCGGGCCGGCCTGCTCTTTCGGTGCGACGCGCTCTCGCTGATCGAGGTGATCGGGGAATGAGAGCCGTCGATCCTGCGTTTACGGCGGCGCGCCAGTCGGCGTCGTCGAGCCTGTGCAAGGTCTGGCGTATCGAGCGCCGGGACGGCGTTGTGCTGCGGTTCACCGAGCATGACACGGATTTGGAGATCGGCGGCGAGAGGTACGCCTCTACGGCGAGCTTCGATGCATCCACGATCAAGGCCAGCGGCGACCTTACAGTGGACGACCTCGATGTGCAGGGCGCATTCGACAGCTCGACGATTACCGAGCGCGATCTACTTGCCGGGAACTTCTCCGGCGCGCGCTTCATCGTCGGCGAGATCCTGTGGGACAACCTGGCCGCAGGCATCGACCCGCTGCGCTGGGGCACGCTCGGCCACGTTAAGGCCACTGGCGGCGCATTCCTCGCCGAGCTGCTCGGGCCCACCGCGCCGCTGCAGCAGCCCTATGGAGAGCTCGTGCAGCCGCAGTGCAGGGCGACGCTGGGCGACGTGCGATGCGGAGTCAACTTGGCCGCATACACGCAAACCGGAACGGTCACCGCGGTCACGAGCAAGCGCGTCGTCACGGCGAGCGGCATCACGGTCCCCGGGGGAGACCCCAGCTATTTCCAGCACGGCCTCCTCGCCTGGCTCACCGGCCCGAATGCTGGGCTGCAGATGGAGGTCGCTGAGTGCGACGGCACGACGCTCACGCTCATGCTCGAGATGTTCTCGCTGCCCGAGGTGGGCGATACGTTCGATCTGCCCGCTGGCTGCGATCAGTCCATCGTCATCTGCAACGCGCGGTTCGGAAACCAGCGCCGTTTTCGGGGCGAACCCTACAAGCCGGTGTCCGACGACGTGATCAAGGGGCCGGTGCGATGACTATCACGCGCGCAGCGTTCCTCTCCGAGGCCCGCAGCTGGATCGACGTGCCCTGGGTGCACCAGGGGCGCAACCGGTACGGCGTGGACTGTATCGGGCTCGTGCTCGTGACCTGCTGGGCGCTCGCGCTCACCGATTACGATATCAGCGGCTATGGTCGCACGCCGAACGCAGACATGCTCATGCGCGAGCTGGATGCGCGGGCCCGACGGATCGACCTGGCCAGCGCGCTGCCGGCCGACCTGGTGCTTTCTCGCTTCAATCACGATCCGCAGCACGTCGGAATCCTCACCGACCGCGGTATCCTGCATGCCTACGCGGGCGCCCGCCGTGTAGTCGAGACTGCGCTGCCCCGGTCCTGGCGGCGCCGGATCGTGGCGGCGTACGCCGTGCCCGGAGTCGCCTGATGGCACAGCTCGCCGTCGCTGCCGTGGCGTCATGGGCTGCCGGGTCGGCCGCTGCCGCAGCTGGTATTGCCTCAACAGCGACCTTTCTCGGCATGACGGCGGCCGGTTGGGGGTGGATGGCCGGCTCCGTCATCGGATCGATGCTGTTCGCGCCTGACGCGCCGGACGGCCCGCGCATCGCCGACAAGGGCGTGCGCGCCGGCGCCTACGGCCAGATGATCCCGATCACCGCGGCGACGGTCCGAGTCACCGCAGACCTCCTCTGGTTTTCGGATCTCATCGAATCCTCGGAAGAAGTCGGCGGCAAGGGCGGCGGTGGCGCGACGCAGTGGCACTACGCTATTAACATGCTCGTCCAGGCCTGCGAATCGCCGGAGGGCGAGCCACGCACGCCGCTACACATCTGGGCCAACGGCCGGCTGCTATGGTCGCACGATGGCACGCCCGACGGTGTCGTCGACGACCAACTCATCCAGCGCGGCAACGTGCGGTGGTACGACGGCCAAGACGCTCAGCTGCCCGATCCGGTCTACGAGGCCGCGGTAGGAATCGCGCCTGCGCATCTCGGTTACCTCACGATCATGCTTGAAGAACTGCAGCTCGATTTTTCTGGCAACCGACCGCCGACCATCGAAGTCGAGGTCGCCGAGCATATCGCCGGCGGTGCGACGCAGAGCAACGTGTACACGTCGGGGAATTTTCACAACGCGGGCGAGCCGACAACGGTGCGGGCTCGCGGCTACCTCGCGGTGCTGCGCATCGCATCCGGCGATGTGCGCCTGCGCACGATCCGCGAGTCGGATGGCGTGCTGACAGGCGAGATCACGATCCCGCTGTCGTGGAGCAGCATCGGCGGTATCCTCTTCGACCCGACCTCCGATACGGTGTGGCTGCGCGCCGGCTCTGCGATTCGGGCATACGACATGGCCGGCAATCAGGTTGTCGCCGCGACTCTGCCGAACACCTCTGCCGATTTCGCCTTTTCGGCCTCCGGCTCGCTGTGGGTCTATTCACATGCCGCCTATGCCTGGTGGCGCATCAACAAGCTCAATGGCGCGGTCCTCGAGACGCGGATTGTGTCCACCCGGTTCCTGAGCGGGAACATCGCGGTCGGCATCGCGAACGACGGCGCGATCCTCGCGCGCTACGCAAACAAGATCTACCGGCACACCGGTGTCGGCTCCGACTACGATGTGATCGATCTATCGATCTACTACACCGGTATCAAACGGTCTTGGTATGACGCGGTCAGAGACGAGATCGTCGTACTCGCGAGCAACGGCGCTTCAGCCGTCGCGGCTCGCATCAACCCGATCACGGGCGACATCATCGGCTCGCGTGCGTTCGATGCCACGATCTACTCCACGGCCGAGACGACAGGCGTGGTGTCCTACGATCCGATCGGGCAGTGCATCTGGCACGCGGTGCGCTTCGGGTCGATCGATCGGTTCGACGTGCTCACCGGAAGCATGGCCACCGCCATGTATACGTTCACGCCGGCGGCCTACTTGAACCAGGTCATCGTGCTGCCCAGCGAGTCGGGTATTTTCCTTGCGTGGAACGACACGAGCCTGACCGATTTCACTTATGCGCGCTTCGGCGGCGCCCCGCGCGGCCTGCCGATTTCGCTCGCTGAACTCGTGGAGCGCACCTGCATACGTTCCGGCATGGACCCCGCGAGCATCGATACCACGGAACTCGACGACTCGATCGCCGGCTACAGCATCACGCGACAGTCGACCGGCCGCGCGGTGATCGATCAGCTGCGCAGCGCGTACTTCTTCGACGGTGTCGAGAGCGGCCTCAGCTACGCCTGGCGCAAGCGCGGCAAGGCCCCGGTGGCCACCATCGATGCCGGCGAGCTTGGCGCGCACGTATTCCAGTCCGGCTCGAGCGACCCGCCGCCGGCGCGTGAGGCCGAGATGATCCCGGACGTCGAGGCGCCTGCGGAGCTCACGCTCTCCTATGTAGATGCGGCCGCCAACTACGACGTGGGCGTGAGCACGGCACGCCGCCAGGCCACGCAAGCGGGCGCGCCGGCGCGCATCGAGCTGCCGATCGTGCTCTCGGATGCCGAGGCCGGCGCCATCGTGTGGGCGAACCTTCTGCACGCGCACGCCGCGCGCAACTCGCTCGCGATCAAGCTCACGCATGCCTACGAGCATCTGGAGCCATCGGATGCGATCCTCGTGCCCTTTGCCGACGGCGAGCTGCGCCGCATGCGTATCGACAAGCGCACAAGCGCGCGGCCGCTCGTCGAGCTCGAGGGCGTGATCGAGGACGTCTCGTGGGTCGACGTGCGCTACGGTGGGACCGGCCGCGGTGCCGCGCCCGCGCAGGTCGCACCGAGCATGCTCTCGACCAGCGTGCTGGCGCTCCTCGATCTGCCGCCGCTGCGGCCCGAGGACGATGCGCTGGTGATCTATGGTGCGGTGGCGCCGGCCAGGGCGGCGGATGCGTGGCCAGGCGCCGCGATCTACAAGTCGGTCGACGGCGGCGCGAGCTATGACTCGGTGCTCGCAACGCGCGGGCGCGCGACGCTCGGCGCCACCACCACAGTGCTGGGCGACTGGAGCGGCGGCAATCGCTGGGATCGCGCGGATACCGTGCGCGTCGCGTTGACTTCCGGCACGTTCAGCTCGGCGAGCGAGCTCGCCGTTTACAACGGCGCGAACGCGGTGGCGATCGGTGACGAGATCATCCAGTTCGCCAACGCTGTGCTCGTCAGTCCGGGCGAGTGGGAGCTCTCGACGCTCTTGCGCGGTCGCATCGGCACCGAGCGCGCGATCGCGGGCCATGCTGTGGGCGATCGCGTGGTGCTGCTGTCTCCGGCGCTGCGGGCACTCGCGCTGCCCGCCGGTGAGCTCGGCGCCGCGCGGCTCTACAAAGCGGTGACCGGTGGCCAGCCGATCGCGGATGCGCCGTCGCAGACGTTCGCAGCTGCCGGTAACAGCCTGCGGCCGCTCTCGCCGGTGCGCATCCGTGGATCCCGCTCCGGCGGTGACCTGACGATCACCTGGGTGCGCCGCGCGCGCTTGTACCGGGGCTGGCACGTACCGCTGGATGAGCCCGTCGAGGCGTACGAGATCGACATCCTCTCCGGTTCGTCGGTGGTGCGCACGCTCACTGCATCAGCACCGATCGTCGTCTACACCGCCGCACAACAGACCGCGGACTTCGGCGCTCCCCAGCCAGAGGGCACCGTACCCGTAGCCATCCACATGATCAGCAGCCGCGTCGGTCGCGGCCATGCAGGAACCGCCACGCTATGAGTACGACGAATCTGCAGATCCCGCTGATCGACGCGAACCAGGACCAGCCGACCACGGCAGCCAATGAGGCGATCGAGCTGCTCGATACAGCGATCGCCGGTCGGCTGGCGTTGAACATGACGGGCCTGTCGACTCGCACGCTCACGTCGGCCGAAGCGGTCAACGCCATGTTGCATGTAACCGCGACGACCGCAGCCTGTGAGCTGCTGCTGCCGGCGTCGCCGAAGCGGTGGCTCGTGATCAATGACGGCTCGCATACGCTGACGCTCAAGCGCAGCGGGCAGAGCACGCCTGCGCCGCCGACCGTGGCCGCCGGCGCTTCGGCGCTCGCCTATTGCGACGGCACGAATATCCGCAAGCTCTGACGCCACTCCCTTGCATTGGCGGCCGCCTCGAGCGGCCGTTTTCATTTTTCGAGGACCAACACGATGGAAGCACGCGAGCTGGTGGAGTGGCTGTCATTTCTCGGGCTCAAGGTCGTGACGCTCGTGGCCGGCTTCTTTGGCGCCACCGTTGCATTGACCGTCGCGCCGAAGCTCGGGCCTTGGCAGCTCGTCACGTCCGTCTTCGGCGGTCTCGCGATCGCGGTGTTCATTGAGCCGCTGGTGAGCTACTACCTGAAGGTGCCTGCCGGAGTGCAGGGCGGGATCGCCTTCATCCTCGGGCTGGCCGGCGTCGTCATCGCTGCCGGCATCATCGAAGTAGCCAAGGCGTTGCCTGCGATCGCGATCAAACGAATCAGGCGCATCTTCGGGGACGCCGAATGAGCATGCTCTATTCGATCATCTGCGCAGTCATCTGCCTGCACGCGATCGTCGATCTCAACGCATCAACGCGGCGAACCTCACGCCTGCATCGCGGAATCGAAGTCGTGATCGCCTGCTCGGCGTTCGCCGGCATCTTCCGGCCGGCGCTACAGCCCGAGCACGCGACGATCGTCTCCACGCTGCTGCTGGGCGCGCTCGCCGCCGACTGCATCATCCGGCACTACCGCAGGCACTGGTATGCGGACCGGCGCGATCGAGGGCTCATCGCGCGCCGGCTGAGGAGCATGAGATGACGCCGCTCGAGGGCGCGCCCTTCGATCTCGCGTTCGATCGTCTGATCGGGCACGAGGGCGGCTACGTCAATGACCCCGACGACCCCGGCGGCGAAACGAAGTGGGGCATCTCCAAGCGCTCGTACCCACACCTAGACATCGCTGCGCTCACGCGCGAGGAGGCCCGCGAGATCTATCTGCGCGACTTCTGGTCGCGGATCAACGCCGATCGACTGCCGTTCAGTATCGCCTACCAGCTGCTCGACTTCGCCATCAATAGCGGCATCGAGACCGCGGTGCGCTATTTCCAGCGGGCGCTCGGTGTTGCCGACGATGGATGGTGGGGTCCTCGGTCGCAGGGGCGCGCGGATGCCACGAGCGAGACGGACATGGTCATGCTGCTCAACGCGGAGAGGCTCGATTTCATGACGCGCCTGCGCAACTGGCCGAATCACGGCCGCGGCTGGGCGCGACGCATCGCCGGCAACCTGCGATACGGGGCGGCGGATACATGACCGCTCCTTCTGTCAAGAGGTGTGTGCCGTGATACGCGATGCCGGTACGTGGCTCGGCGCGCTGGGCGTGTTCGTCCTGGCGCTCATCGGTGCTTGGTGGATCGGCCACGCCAAGGGCGTGAGCGCAGAGCGTGCGCGCTGGGAGTCGAGGCAGATCATCGCCGAACGGGCGGCGCGACAAACCGAAATCGACCTCGCGCAGGTCGCCGGCGCCTCGGCCAGACGAATCGCGGAAAAGGAGCGACTCCTCGATGAACGTGCCCGAACCCTCGACGCAGACTGGCGCGCGACTCTGGCCGGCCTGCCTCGCTGTCGCCTGCCTGCTCGTATCGGCGTGCAGCTCGACGCTGCCGCCGGCGTGCCCGCAGCTGCCGCCGTGGCCGAGCCACCTCGAACCGGTCCCGATGCGGCCGCACTCGATACCGTCATCGATCTCGCCGACACGCTCGACACCGTCCGAGCCAACTACGCGATCTGTCACATCGACATCGAGCGATTGACCGAAGCGCGCAGCTGGTACGAGGAGCTGCGCGCTCGGGTGAACAGGGGGGAGTGATGGGCAGGCTAAGTGCGGTCCTGCGCGGCATCGAGGGCGGAGGGCTGCTGTTCAGTTCCTCGGTGACTGCACGCACGCGCTGGCTGGCCAGACGGTGCCGCTACCCCGGCACTGGAAATAGCCCTGCGGCTCGCCAGAATCGCCGCTACGGCGCGATCGCTGGTGCGGAGGTATCAGCGCAGGGGCGGAGAGGGCGCAGGCGCCACCGGGGCCTGCGATTCGACCTCGGCATTCGCGAGTGTTTCCAGCGCGAACTGCACACAGTACGGCGCGCTCCGGTGATCGGATGAATCCGTCGCGACGTAGTAGCGCATCATCCGCTCGCTGATGCCGAGGCGCTTCGCCGCCGCGCGCTGGCTTAGGCCGGCGCGCTCGAGGAGGGCCCGGATGTAATCCGGGCTCGGATTGTGGAGTGCGGCGTCGGGCAGCATTAGCGCACGGTATCGAGTTGATCGGCGTCGGTCGGCGCGGCTTCTTCGCCCGTTCCACCCGATATCACGAGCAGCGAGCTTGCGTTGAGCAGGAGCGTGTGCATCTCGGCCTCGAAGTTGCGCGAGAGCACCTGGAGGAACTCTCCAGTTGCCGGCTCGACAAACCACGCGAGCGGATACAGAGAATGCTCCCCGGCTGCTGCGTAGCGACGAGCGGCGATCACCGCTTTGCCCATGATGCCGTCTATGATCCAGTCCGGGCGCCCCGGAACGTCTCGTCCGACGATGATGCAATGCGCGCCCGGGAGAATCTCCGTCCCCACCGCATCAAGCGTCTGCGCTGGCGCCGCTTCCTCGACACCGCCCTTGCGCATTGCTTCGATGATCTCGATCGCGAATTCGTTGTCCGTCATCGATTGCGATGACGACACGAAGCGTCTCGTGGGAACATCGTAGTAGCCGCTGATGTATCTGTCGGCTGCATTTCCGCGCAGCGAATTCGGCGTGAAGTAGATCCGGCGCCCGCCGGCGTCGCCGATCCATTCGTAGCCGCCGATGGCGATCATCGGGGCGATCGTGGCGCGAACGCTCGCCAGCCCCGCTTGATGCTTCGCATACTCCTGCAGCGCTTGCCGATACTGCTCGTCCGTCGGCCGAGGCCCTTTACCGAATCTGCCGCGCGGCCGCGGCATGGCATCCCACTCCGCCGGCGAGATCGGGCGCTTCATCTCAGAACGGGGAATTGAAGGCCCCGGGGCCCAGGGCGCGCAGCTGCGCCTTTTCGACGATGAGCGCGCGGCGCGAGTTCTGGCCGTGCTGGCGGCCGTCGAGATCGTCCGCCAGGTCGTCCTCGCTCAGCGGCCGGCCATTGTCTGCCCAGCTCGCCGAGACGATGTGCGCGTCGCCGCTGTCTTCGACGTCGACAACGGCGTTCACGACAGCGCCGAGAATCGCCGCATCGTAGCCGGCGTCAACCCATTTCTGATCGTGAACGTAGCTGATTTCGACTCGTTTCATCTTCATCCCCTTCGCCTCGCCGGACCCCACATCTCACAGTATAGGCACTAATTGCCTAATGTCAAGCCCGGTTGCTACTGTTCGCGTGTACAGTAGTCCGATGCTCGTCGACGTGATCCCACTGCGAGACTTCGGCCGTCGGCTGTCGAGCGCCGAGCTTGCCGCGCTCGAGCCGGTGCGCGGCATCCTGCGGGTGACGCGCAACAGCGACACCGGCTGGCTGTTCGCGCGCCTGATGTATGCCAGGCCAGGCTGGCCAGGTGCTGGCGGCCGGATGGATCTGCTGCCGACGCTGGCCGACGTGCGCCTAGTCGCGCTGGGGCCGGAGGGCATCGTGCTGGCCGGCTACGTCTCGACGGCCGCCGACGGGCGGGTCGCGCGCGGCGATCGGCAGGGCTGGTGGTGCAAGCCGGTCGCGCCGGATGCGCCGGTGTCGCGGTTCGAGCCGCGGAGCCAGTCGTCAACCACCGGTTGACAGCTTGCCCCGTCACCGCTCCGTCCCGCTCGATGCGCACTGTGCAGCCGTCGGCCCAGACGAGCATCGCGGCGCCGGAGGGCAGCAGGATCAGGGTCGGCATCCGGTGAGCATGCGGCTGGCGGAGCGGTGGCGCAATCAGCCGGATGGCCTAGAAATGCGACGCGGATTGATACGATCGCCCGGAAACCGCACTGTGGCGCTGTCATCTACCCCTTGAGCTACGGGGGCGATCGGACCGAATTCTACCGGACCCCGTCGAGCGGGCGACCGGCCGGGCGGCGTGATCCGGCTGCACGAGCGTCGGCAGGCGTACGCCCGTAGACGCCGCCGGTGCGGCCGGGTAGGCTGATCGCCGTCCGATACCCCGGGAGGTCGCATGGAAGCCCCGGACAGGCTGATCCTCGAGTGCGTCCTCGGGCACGCCGAAAAGACCCCTGGGCGGATCTTCCTCACGCAGCCGGTCGGCAACGGCAAGGTCATCGACTACACGTGGGCCCAGGTGGCCGATCAGGCGCGTCGCATGGCCGGACACCTGCAAAGCCGCGGTTTCGAACCGGGCGCGCGCATCGCGATGCTGTCGAAGAACTGCGCGCACTTCATCATGGCGGAGCTCGCCATCTGGATGGCCGGCTACACGACGGTCGCGATCTTCCCCACCGAGACCGCCGACACCGTGCGCTACGTGCTCGAGCACAGCGAGGCCAGCCTGCTCTTCGTAGGCAAGCTCGACAACTGGCCGCAGCAGCAGCGCGGCGTGCCGGCCGGGCTGCCGTGCGTTGCGCTGCCGCTCGCGCCGCGGACGGAATTCGACGGCTGGGATGCGATCGTCGCGCGCACGCCGCCGCTGCCGGGCCGGCCGGCACGCAAGGCCGGCGACCTGGCGATGATCCTGTACACGTCGGGCTCCACCGGCACGCCCAAGGGCGTGATGACCAGCTTCGAGGCGATCACGCGTGCCGCCGCCGGCATCGCCGCGGACACGCGCACGCGCGTCGGCCCGGGGGGCGTCAACCGGGTCCTGTCCTATCTCCCGCTGGCGCACAGCTTCGAGCGCTCGTGGACCGAAGCGGCGTCGCTGGTGGACGGCAACGCGCACCTGTTCTTCACCGAATCGCTGGACACCTTCCTGCACGACCTGCGCCGCGCGCAGCCCACGCTGTTCATTTCGGTGCCGCGGCTGTGGCTCAAGTTCCAGCAGGGCGTGTTCGTGAAGATGCCGCCGGCCCGGCTGGACCGGCTGCTGTCCATCCCCGTGCTCGGGCGCCTCGTCGCGCGCAAGGTGCGCAAAGGCCTGGGGCTGGACAAGGTGATCGTGGCCGGCAGCGGCTCGGCGCCGATGCCGGCCGAGCTGATCGACTGGTACCGCCGCATCGGCCTGCCGCTGTACGAAGGCTACGGCATGACCGAGGACAACTCGTACTCGCACAGCTCGAATGCGCGCTTCAGCACGCCGGGCTACGTCGGGGTGGCGCTGCCGGGCGTGCAGGTGCGCATCAGCCCGGAAGGCGAGATCCTCCTCAAGTCGCCCGCGCAGTTGAGCGGCTACTACAAGCAGCCGGAGCTCACCGCACGGTCGTTCACCGAGGACGGCTTCTTTCGCACCGGAGATCTGGGCGAATTGCGCCCCGACGGCCTGCTGAGGATCACCGGCCGCGCGAAGGAGCTGTTCAAGACGGCAAAGGGAAAGTACGTGGCGCCCGCACCGATCGAGAACCGGCTGAACGCGCATCCGATGATCGAGCTGTCGCTGGTGTCGGGGGTCGGCCAGCCGGCGGCCTATGCCGTCGTGCAGCTCGCCGAGGCGCTGCGGCCGCGCACCGGCGATCCCGCCGTGCGCGCGCAGGTGCGGTCCGCGATGGAGCAACTGCTCGACGAAGTGAACTGCGACGCGGCCGACCACGAGCGGCTGCGCATGATCGTGGTCATGGGCGAACCCTGGTCGGTGGAGAACGGATTCCTCACGCCCACCATGAAGCTCAGGCGCGGCCGCATCGAGTCTGCCGTGCAGCCGCAGGTCGAACGCTGGTTCGCCGACGGACGGAAGGTGCAATGGGCCTGACGCAGCCGCCCGCGCTCCATGGCGGCGAGCGCATTGCCGAGGTGTTGCGCACCCATGGCGTGCCCTGCATCTACACGCTGTGCGGCGGCCACATCTCGCCCATCCTCAGCGCGGCCAAGGCGCGCGGGATCCGCATCGTCGACGTGCGCGACGAGGCCACCGCCGTCTTTGCCGCCGACGCGACGGCACGCCTGTCGGGCCTGCCCGGCGTGGCAGCCGTGACGGCCGGCCCCGGCATCACCAACACCATCACCGCGCTCAAGAACGCGCAGCTCGCGCAGTCGCCGGTGGTGCTGCTGGGCGGTGCCGCACCCACCGCGCTGCAGGGACGCGGTGCGCTGCAGGACATCGACCAGCGCCCGCTGGTCGCGCCGCACGTCAAGCGCTGCTTCCGGGTGCGGCGTGTACGCGACCTCGGTCCGGCGGTCGAGGCGGCCTTCGCGCTGGCACGCTCCGGCGTGCCGGGGCCGGTCTTCATCGAATGCCCGGTCGACCTGCTGTACGACGAAGCGTCGATCCGCCAGTGGTATGCCGACGCCGGCGGCAAGGGCACTTCGCTGTCCGAGCGGGCGCTGCGCTGGTACCTGAACCGCCACGTGCACCGCATGTTCGAGGGCAGCCACGAGACGAGCCTGCCCCGCGCGCCGGCGGCAGCCACGCCGGAGGCCGGCGATGCGTCGATCCGCGCCGCGAGCGCGGCGCTGGGCAAGGCCGAACGGCCGCTCGCCGTCATCGGCAGCCAGGCCGTCGTGAATGCGGCCGAGGCGGCGCGGCTGGCCGAGGCGGTCGCGCGGCTGGGCGTGCCGGTGTATCTGTCGGGCATGGCGCGCGGCCTGCTGGGCCGCGATCATCCGCTGCAGATGCGGCATCAGCGCCGGCAGGCGCTGCGCGAAGCCGACTGCGTGCTGCTTGCCGGCGTGCCGTGCGATTTCCGGCTCGATTACGGCCGGCACGTGCGCCGCAGCGCGACGCTGATCTCGGCCAACCGCAGCGCACGCGACGCGAGGCTCAACCGCCGCCCGACCGTCCTGGCGCTGGGCGACGCCGGTCGATTCCTGCAGGCGCTGGCGGGCAGGGGGGCCGGAGGCGAAGCGCCGCGCCGCGACGAATGGCTGGCCGCGCTGCGCTTGCGCGACGACGCGCGCGAGGCCGAGATCGACCGACAGGCGGCGATGCGCGGCGAATACGTGAATCCCCTCGCATTGTTGCGTGCGATCGAGCGCGAAGCAGGCGAGAACGCGCTCTTCGTGGCCGACGGCGGCGATTTCGTGGCCACCGCCAGCTATGTGCTGCATCCGAGAGGGCCGCTGAGCTGGCTCGACCCCGGAGCTTTCGGCACGCTGGGCGTTGGCGCGGGTTTCGCGATCGGCGCGGCCACCGCCCGGCCCGATCGCGAAACCTGGATCATCTTCGGAGACGGCACCTGCGGCTTCGGCCTGACCGAGTTCGACACCTTCGTGCGGCACGGCTTCCCGGTGATCGCCGTCGTCGGCAACGATGCCGCCTGGATGCAGATCGCGCGCGAGCAGGTCAAGATGCTCGAGGACGACGTCGGCACCGTGCTGGCGCGCACCGCCTATCACGAAGTGGCGCGCGGCTTCGGCGCCGAGGGACTGCTGGTGACGCGGATGGACGAGATCGAGGGTGCGCTGAAGCGTGCGCGCGAGCTGGCGCGGCAGGGCAGGCCGGTGCTGGTCAACGTGTGGCTGGACCGCACGGAGTTCCGCGAGGGCTCGCTGTCGATGTAGGGCCTGTTCGGGCTGTCACCTGCGGGAGCGGCATCACGGGTAAGCTGGCTGCATCGCCGCGAGCCGGCGCTGCCGATCGTTTCCCGTGCCCGAGTCGAACGTCGAGTTCGAGCTGAAGTTCCTGGTGCCGCGCCGGGCGCGGGCGGCGCTGCGTGCGGCGCTCGGCGGGCGCGGCGCGAAGCTCGAGCGCCGGCGACTGGTCGCGCGCTACTTCGATACCGCCGACCGCCGCCTGGCGCGTGCCGGGATGTCGCTGCGGCTGCGCCGGGAAGGACGCCGCTGGATGCAGACGCTGAAGGCCGGCGGCGAGACGGCGCTGGCGCGCTTCGAGCACGAGGTGCCGCGCACCGATGCCGTGCTCGATGCGGCCGCTCACGCCGGCACCCCGGCCGGCGACCGGCTGGCCGGACTGCTCGCCGACGGCGAGCCGCTCCTGCAGCGCTACGGCACCGACATCCGCCGGGTGACGCGCACGCTGCGAACGCGCGGCGCGACGGTCGAGCTGGCCTTCGACGAGGGGCGCATCACGGCGCAGGATCGCGAGCTGCGCGTGTGCGAGCTCGAGCTCGAGCTGCTGTCGGGTTCGCGGCCGGCGCTCTTCACGCTGGCCGAGCGATGGCGCGCGCGCTTCGGGCTGGTGGTGGATCCGCGCAGCAAGGCGGAGCGCGGCGACGCGCTGGCCGACGGCAGGCCGCCCGTGGCGCCGCGGCGCGCGAGGCCCGCCGGCCTCGGGCGCCGGTTGGGCGTGGCCGCGGCATGGCGGGAGGTGCTGGACGAGTGCATCGCGCAGGTGCTCGTCAACGCGAGCGGACTGGCGGCGCCGGTCGGCGTCGAGGCCGCGGCGGGGAGGGCGGCCGTGGACCCGCCCGAGGCCGATCGCACGGAGCTGGTGCACCAGCTGCGCGTCGGCCTGCGCCGGCTGCGCAGCGCATTCCGGCTGTTCCGCGACTGGGTGCCGCCGGTACCGGAGCCGATCGCGACCGGAGCACGCGATCTCTCGCGCGCGGTGGGGGCGGTGCGCGACCGGGACGTGCTCGCGCAGGCGATCGAGCCGGCACTGCAGCGCGCCGGGGCGCCGGGTTCGCTGCAGCCGGCCGGAGGCGGGGCGGCGGCGGATGCCGGCGACGCCGTCGCGCTGGCGGCGGGCCAGGCCGCGCAGCAATGGCTGCTGGCCCTGCTCGCGTGGCGCCACGGACTCGACGCCGACGAAGCGCCGGCCGCGGCGCGTCCTGCAGAGCCTCCGGCACCGAGCTCCGAGCCGCCGGTACCGGACCTCGAACCGCCGGCGCGGAACCTCGAACCGCCGGCGCCGGACCCGCTTGCCCCTCTCGCTCCGCTCGTCCGGCGCCGCCTCGTGCGCTGGCTGCGCTCGATCGCCGACGATGCGGGCCGCTTCGCGCAGCTCGACGAAGCCGCGCGCCACGCGCTGCGCCGGCGGGCGAAACGCCTGCGCTACGCGAGCGAGTTCGCCGCGCCGCTGTTCCGGGACAAGGCCATGCGGCGCTTCCTGAAACGCCTGCAGGCAGTGCAGGAAGCGCTCGGTGAGCTGAACGACCTGGCGCTGGCCGCACGGCACTACGACCGGGGATCGGCGGCCGGCGCGCGCGACTGGTTCGCGGCGGGCTGGATCGCGGCGCGGCGCGAGGCGGTGATCGCGCAGGCGGGGCGGGCGCTGGCGCGTCTGGCCGAGCGCGACCCGTTTCGCAGGCGCTGAGCTTCAGGCGCGGCGGTAATCGACGATCGCGTAGCGCAAGCCGTCGGCCGAGCGGCCGTCGCTGCGCGACTCGACGCGCCAGCGCGATGGATCGAGCTGCGGGAAATGCGCATCGCCCGCGACCTCGACGTCGATCTCGGTGACGATCGCGCGCTGCGCGACGGCAATCGCGTCGCGGTAGAGCTGCGCGCCGCCGACGACGAACACCTCGTCGGTGGCGATGGAAGGATCGGCGCCGGGCCTGGCGGCCAGCGCGATCGCGGCCTGGAGCGAGGTCGCGCTCTCGCAGCCGGGATGCGCCCATCGCGGATCGCGGCTCACGACGATGGTGCGCCGGCCGGGCAGCGCCTTGCCGATCGACTCGAAGGTCTTGCGCCCCATGACGATCGCGTGGCCCATCGTGGTTGCGCGAAAATGCTTCAGGTCTTCGGGCAGGCGCCACGGCAGGCCGTTGTCGGCGCCGATGACGCCGCCGTGCGCGCGGGCGACGATGATGGTGACGCGCGGGCTCGCCGTCGCCGCCGGCGCGGCATCGCTGCTGTCTTCCGGGAGATCGTTCATTCCGAGGCAGCCTCGCCGTGGGCCCGGCCGGCGGCCTGCACCGCGGCCCGGGCGTGAGCCGCGATTGTAGCTTTCGCTCCACGACCCGGGCGGGCCCGGGCGCGCGATCGCGTGCCCGGGGCCGGGCGAGGACATTCCCGCGGTGCGCCGCACCGCGCGGACGGCGCCTGCCCGGCGCCCGTGCCCGGTGCTACTTCGGTACGACCGCGGTGGCCTCGAGCTCGATCTTGCCCGGGTTGTCGAGCAGGTCGGACACGAAGATCATGCTCATTGCCGGGTAGTGCGTGCCCATGTGCTTGCGCCAGATCGCGCCCAGCTCGCGGCGCGCCGCCATGTAGGCGGGCTTGTCGCAACAGTAGGCGGTCATGCGGCAGACGTGCTCGGGCTTGGCGCCTGCCTGCGCCAGCACCGCGACGATGTTCTGCAGCGCCTGGTCGAACTGCGGCGCGATGTCCTCGGAGTGGAACTTCTGCTGGGCGTCCCAGCCGACCTGGCCGGCCACGAACACGATGCGTCCGGCATCGACGGCGATGCCGTTGGCATAGCCGATCGGCGGCGCCCACCCTTCGGGAAGTAGCGTCTGCATGGAATGGAATCCTGTACTGAGGGTTGCGGAATCGGTCAGTCGGTGTAGCGCGGCGGATCGGGGTCGTCAGCCCAGTTGCGGTCGGGCTTGGGCACCTTCTGCATCCACTGGCGGATGAGCTCCACGTGCTCGCGCTCCTCGCCCATGAGCTCGAGGGCCGCCTTGCGCACCGGCTCGGTGGTGGCGGCCTCGGCCATCTGGGCGAAGAAGCGCTCGGCGCGTTCCTCGCTGGCCAGCGCCAGCGTGAGCGCGTGGTAGGGCTGCATCAGGTAGTGCACCTCGTCGACCGCGATGGTCTCGGGCGCCTCGAAGCCCTCCCAGCGGAAGCCGCCGGGCGTGGGCGGCGGGGGCTCCTTCCAGCCCATCTCGGCCATGATCTGCTCGGCGTGCCGGTTCTCGATCCCGGACATCCTGCGAAAGAGATCGGCCACCTCGCGGTTGTTGTGCATCTCCATGGCGTCGGCGAATTCGGCGTAGCGCTGCGAGGCCTCGATCTCCATCTCGAGCGCCTTCTGCATGAACTCGGCCAGCGTGCGGGGCGCTTTCGGACCGGCGCGGCTCATAGCGTGAACTCCGCCTCGAGCTCGGCGATGCTGCGCCGGGTGCCGCGCGGGCCGAGGGGATACGGCGTGCGATCGCCGGTGTACAGCACGCCGATGTTGAAGCCGTCGTCGGTCATGAGGCGGCGCGCCGCCTGCGCCGCGTCGCCGGTGGGGCCGACCGGCGACGGCCGCGCCTGCTCCTTCCAGGAGCGCTGCTCGGGACGGAAGGTGACGCAGGGGCTGAGGATCTCGACGAAGGAGAAGCCGGGATGGCGGATCGCCTGCGCGATGATCTCGGCGGTGCCGTTGGGGTCCCCCGAGAAGGCGCGCGCGACGAAGTTGGCCCCGGAAGCGAGCGCGATCACCAGCGGATGGAAGGAGCGCACGCCGGTGCCCCCGGGCGCGAGCTTGGAATCCCAGTCGGGCTCGGTGGTCGGCGAGGGCTGGCCCTTGGTCATGCCGTAGACGTGGTTGTCCATCACGATGTAGGTGAGGTCCACGTTGCGCCGGCAGGCGTGCAGGAAGTGGTTGCCGCCGATCGAATAGCCGTCGCCGTCGCCGCCGGCCACCAGCACGGTGAGGTCGGGGCGCGCCACCTTCAGGCCGGTGGCCGCCGCCAGCGAGCGGCCGTGCACGCCGTGGAAGCCGTAGCACGAGGTGTAGGCGGGGATGCGCGAGGAGCAGCCGATGCCCGACACCACGGCGATGTTCTCGGGGCGCACCTGCACCAGGGCGAAGGCCCTGGTGACCGCCCCGAGCACGGAGTAGTCGCCGCAGCCCGGGCACCAGATGGGCTTGTAGGCCGACTTGTAGTCCTTCGCCGTCAGCGGCCCGGCCGCCTCGGCGGTCTCGGGCAAGGTGACCGCGTCGTTCATTGTTGCCTCCATTCGAGGATGACGTCGGCGAGCTCGCCGGGTCGCATGGGGAGCGGGCCGGGGCGATGGAAGCTCGCCGGCTTGCCGGGCAGGTCGTACATGGCGCGCAGGTAGCGGAACAGTTGCGCCGAGTGGTTCTGCTCGACCACCAGCACGCGGCGCACGCCTTCGAGCGCCTGCTCGAGCTTCTCGGGCAGCGCGGGCGCGAGCAGGCGCAGGGCCACCAGCTTCACGGTGACGCCGCGGGCCGCCAGGCGCGACAGCGCCTCGCGCGCCACGCCGGTGACCGAGCCGAAGGTGATGATGGCGGCATCGCCCTCGCCCTCGATGTCGGCCCACCACCGGCCGTAGTCGTACTGCGCCAGCTTGCGCTGGCGCTTCTCGAGCTGCGTCATGTGGTCGCGTGCCTGGCTGCTCGGGATGCCGCCCTCGTTCTTCTCGAGGCCGTCGGCGGTGTAGACCACGCCGGGCGTGCCCGGGATCGCCATGGGCGAGACGCCCGACGGCGTGTCGCGATAGCGCTTGAAGTCCGGGGCGTTGGCCTCGACCACCAGGCGCTTGGCGCTGAAGCCGGGATCGGCGGGCCGCTCGACGATGGCGCGCGACTGGCCCATGAACTGGTCCGACAGCACGATGGCCGGCGACTGCAGCGTCTCGGCGAGCTCCACCGCCCACTGGGTGGTGGCCACACAGTCGGCGATCGAGGTCGGGGCGACGACCAGGCGCGGCGCATCGCCGTGCAGGCCGCTGACGGCGAACGACAGATCGCTCTGCTCGCTCTTGGCGGGAATGCCGGTGGACGGCCCGCCGCGCATCACGTCGACCACCACCACCGGCACCTCGGCGCCCACGGCCAGGCCGATGCCCTCGGTCATCAGCGCCAGGCCCGGGCCCGCGGTGGCGGTGAGCGAGGGCACGCCGCCATAAGAGGCACCGACGATCATGTTGATGGACGCGAGCTCGTCCTCGGCCTGCAGCAGCGTGCCGCCGACCTTGGTGAGCGCGGGCGCGAGCCACTCCAGCACCTCGGTGGCCGGCGTGATGGGGTAGGCCGCCACGAAGCGGATGCCGCCGCGCACCGCGCCGAAGCCGGTGCCTTCGTTGCCGCTGAGCAGCCAGCGCGGCGCGGCAGGGGCGGCACCGGCGGCGCCGATGGTCATGCGCGGCACGCCTTCGATCTGCGCGCCGGCCTCGATGCCGGCGCGCAGCGCCTGCAGGTTGGCCTGCAGCGCGGTCTCGGCGCGCTTCCAGGAGGCGCGCAGCGCCTCCTCGAGCGCCTCGGCGGGAATGCCTGCGAGGGCGCCCGAGACGCCCAGCGCCACCATGTTGATCCAGCTGCCGGGGATCGCCTTGGCTATCTTCTTCAGCGGCAGCGAGACGAAGCGCGCGCCGCCCTCGAGGAACACCTCGGGCGGCTCGCCCTCGTCGGAGTCGCCCACCAGCACGCCCGAGGCGCGCATCGGGATCTCGTCGGCGAAGCGGTTGATGTTCTGCCAGTCGATGGCCAGCAGCAGGTCGAAGCCGTCGTCGAGCGACTCGGTCTGGCGGCGCGCCAGACGCAGCAGCGCCGCGGCCTCGCCGCCGCGGATCTGCGGTCCGCTGGTGCGCACCATGAGTCCGTACAGGCCGGCCTTGGCCGCGGCGTCGAGCAGCAGGTTGCCGGCCGTCATGACGCCGCTGCCGCCGCTGCCGGCAAGGGCGATGGATATGCTGGTCGCGGCCTCGCCGGCCGGCGAGGCGGTACCGGTGCGAGACTGCGATTCGGGGCGTGAAATGACCTTCAAGGTAAGCTCTCTTGCGTTGGAAACGCTATTCGGAAGGATGTACGCCGGAACTGGTTTGATGCAGATCAATGCAGGTGAAACGCGCCTATAACAACATCCTAACCATAAACCAGTATTTCGGTACCGCAATGCAAGAATAACGACCGGCCATCGGGCGGTCAACCCCGAAAGGCACCGCCGGACAGACCGTGCGCAGCGGCGGCGGAAACGAAGGATCCATGGCTCAGGAGGCCGACGGACAATGATCATCGAAGCGCATCGCTGGCTGATGACTGCGATCAACACTCCGCTCGAACGCGCCACGTTCCAGGCCACGCCGGGCGCCGGCGAGGTGGTGGTCGCCGTGGCCGGCTGCGGCGTGTGCCATACCGACCTGGGCTACTTCTACGACGGCGTGCGCACCAACCAGCCGCTGCCGCTCGCCCTGGGCCACGAGATCAGCGGCCGGGTGGTTGCGGCGGGCGCCGGCGCCGAGGCCTGGATGGGCAAGGCGGTGATCGTGCCGGCGGTGCTGCCGTGCGGCGAGTGCGACCTGTGCCGGCGCGGCCTGGGCACCATCTGCCGCGCCCAGAAGATGCCGGGCAACGACATCCAGGGCGGCTTCGCATCGCACATCGTGGTGCCCGGTCGCGGATTGTGCGAAGTCGACGAGGCGCGGCTCGCCAAGGCCGGGCTCACGCTGGCCGAGGTGTCGATCGTCGCCGATGCGCTCACCACGCCGTACCAGGCGGTGCGGCGCGCCGGCGTGAAGCCGGGCAGCCTCGCCGTGGTGATCGGCGCCGGCGGAGTCGGAGGCTACTGCGTGCAGATCGCCAGCGCCAGCGGCGCGAAGGTGGTGGCCATCGACGTCGACGACGCCAAGCTCGCTGCCGTCGCGCAGCATGGTGCTGCCCTCACGCTCAACAGCCGCCAGCTCGACGCGCGCGGCATCAAGGCCGCGATCACCGAGTTCGCGAAGAAGAACGGCCTGCCGACCACCGAGTGGTTCATCTTCGAGTGCTCGGGCACCGCTCCCGGCCAGCTCACCGCCTTCGGGCTGCTGGTGCACGGCGCCACGCTGTCGGTGGTCGGCTTCACCATGGACAAGATCGAGGTGCGCCTGTCGAACCTGATGGCGTTCGATGCGCGCGCCATCGGCAACTGGGGCTGCCCGCCCGAGTCCTACCCGGCGGCGCTCGATCTCGTGCTCGACGGCAAGGTGCAGATCAAGCCGTTCGTCGAAACCCATCCGCTCGACGACATCAACCGCGTCTTCGACGCCGTCCATCACCGCCAGATCAGGAAACGCGCGGTGCTCGTCCCCGCCTGAACAGGAGTCCAAAGTGCGCGAATTCAAGAACCACGATCTCGTCGACGACATCACCAAGCCGCGCGTGCGTTACGAGAAGCGGCCGGCGAAGCTGCCCGACGGTTCGGTGGTGCCGGGGCTGTTCAACGCGTGGATCACGCTGGACAATCCGGAGCAGTTCAACTCCTACACGACCGACATGGTCAAGGGCACGATCCTGGCGTTTCGCGCCGCTTCCAACGCGCGCGACGTCAACTGCGTCGTGTTCACCGGCGCCGGCGACAAGGCGTTCTGCACCGGCGGCAACACCAAGGAGTACGCCGAGTACTATGCCGGCCACCCGCAGGAGTACCGCCAGTACATGCGGCTGTTCAACGACATGGTGTCGGCGATCCTCGCTTGCGACAAACCGGTGATCTGCCGCGTCAACGGCATGCGCATCGGCGGCGGCCAGGAGATCGGGATGGCGTGCGACTTCTCCGTCGCCCAGGATCTCGCCCGCTTCGGGCAGGCCGGCCCGAAGCACGGTTCGGCGCCGATCGGGGGCGCGACCGACTTCCTGCCGGTGGTGATCGGCGCCGAGCGCGCGATGGCCGCCTGCGTGCTGTGCGAGCCGTTCTCGGCGCACAAGGCGTACCAGATGGGCGTGCTCACCGACATCGTGCCGGCGCTCAAGGTCGACGGCAAGTTCGTCGCCAACCCGCTGGTGGAAAACCAGCGCATGGTCGACGAGTACGGCCGCAACGTCTACGGCGAGCCCAAGACCGGCGAGGCGGCCAAGGAGGGCAAGGCCCTGCTGGCGCGCGGCACGGTCGACCTGTCGCTGCTCGATGCCAAGATCGAGGAGCTGTGCGCGAAGATGCTGCTCACCTTCCCCGACTGCACCACCAAGACGCTGGAGGAGCTGCGCAAGCCCAAGCTCGACGCGTGGAACCGCAACAAGGAGAACTCGCGCGCCTGGCTGGCCCTGAACATGATGACCGAGGCGCGCGCCGGCTTCACCGCGTTCAACGCCGGCACCAAGGACGACCGCGAGGTCGACTTCGTGCTGCTGCGCCAGAAGCTCGCCGCCGGCGAAAGCTGGGTCGGGCCGCTGCACGACTCGATCCAGCCCAAGGCGAAGAAGGGCTGAACAATGGCCGACACCTCCCCCCTGCGGCAGAGCGTCGAGCGCGACGGCGCGCTGCTGCGCCTGACGCTGGCGCGGCCGAAGGCCAACATCGTCGACGCGGCGATGATCGCCGCGCTCTCGGACGCGCTGCTCGGGCATGCCGGCCGCTCGGCCCTGCGCGGGGTGCTGCTGGCCGCGGAGGGGCCGAACTTCAGCTTCGGCGCCAGCGTGGAGGAGCACCTTCCGGAGCGCTGTGCCGACATGCTGGCCTCGCTGCACGCGCTGGTCCTGGCGATGCTCGGCTTTCCGGCGCCGATCCTGGTGGCGGTGCGCGGGCAGTGCCTGGGCGGCGGCCTGGAGGTCGCGCTCGCCGGCGGGCCGATCTTCGCCGCGCCCGACGCGCAGTTCGGCCAGCCCGAGATGAAGCTCGGGGTGTTCGCCCCGGCCGCCTCGGTGCTGCTGCCCTACCGCATGAACCAGCCCGCCGCCGAAGACCTGCTGTTCTCCGGGCGCTCGATCGGCGCGGCGGAAGCGCACGCCATCGGCCTCGTCCAGCACCTCGCCGACGACCCCGAGGCGGCGGCGCTGGCGTATTTCGATTCGCATCTCGCCGGCAAGAGCGCCGCGAGCCTCTCGCATGCGCTCGGCGCCGCCCGCGGGGCGATGCTGCGCGACGTGCGCAACCGC
Source organism: Burkholderiales bacterium 70-64 (assembly GCA_001898645.1). Lineage (GTDB taxonomy): Bacteria > Pseudomonadota > Gammaproteobacteria > Burkholderiales > Burkholderiaceae_E > Zeimonas. The sequence goes on along the minus strand of MKUQ01000039.1, from coordinate 52,830 downwards.
CTGGCCGAAGTCGAGACGCTGTATCTCGAACGGCTGATGAAGACACGCGACGCGAACGAGGGGCTCGTCGCATTCCTGGCCAAACGCAAGCCTGCATGGGAGCACTGCTGATGAAAACCGTTCCTCCTGTCAACGAGATCGTCGAGCGTTGCCAGACACTGTTCGATGATCTCGACTTCAACGCCGTCAAGCAATGGAAGGCTGCGGCGCCGGGACGCAAGGCGATCGGCTACATGCCGGTGTACGTGCCGCGCGAGCTGATCCATGCCGCGGGCATGCTGTCGGTGGGTATCCTCGGCGGCGGCGACCAGCTCGAGGTGATCCAGGGCGACGCCTACTACCAGAGCTACATCTGTCGCATCCCGCGCTCGACCATCGAGCTCGGGCTCACCGGCCGGCTCGACTGTCTCGACGGCATGCTCTTCCCCTCGATCTGCGACGTGATCCGCAACCTCTCGGGGATGTGGCAGCTGATGTTCAAGGACAAGTACGTCCGCTACATCGACGTGCCGCAGAACTACGAGGACGCGATCGGCGGCAAGTTCTACGTCGACGAGATGGAGATCCTGCGCAAGGATCTCGGCGAGCTGCGCGGCAAGCCGATCACCGACGAGGAGCTCAATGCCTCGATCGCCGTCTACAACGAGAACCGCAAGGCGGTGCGCGAGCTCTACGCCTACCGGGCCGCCAAGCCGTGGCAGGCCCCGACCTCCGAGGTGTACCTGGTGCTGCGCGCCGGCATGGTGCTGCCGCCGGAAGAGCACACGCAGCTGATGCGCGACTACATCGCCGCCACCGACGCGGTGCCCCGGCAGCGGCGCGACAACGCCCGCATCGTGATCAACGGGTCGTTCTGCGAGCAGCCGCCGCTGAACCTGATCAAATCGATCGAGATGTCGGGCTGTTATATCGTCGACGACGACTTCATGCTGGTCACGCGCTGGCTGCTCGACGAGGTGCCGGCCAACGGCAAGCCGCTCGAGGAGCTCTCCAAGGCCTTCCTGCACCGCTCGGCCTCGACCGCGGCGAAGTACGACGCCAAGCGCGAGGACAAGGGCCAGTATCTGCTCCATCAGGTCAAGAGCGGGGCCGCCGAGGGCGTGGTGTTCGCCGCGCCGTCGTTCTGCGACCCGGCGCTGCTCGAGCGCCCGATGCTGCAGGACGTGCTGGCCAAGCACAAGGTCCCCTACACCGCGTTCAAGTACGCCGAGAACACCGGCCAGATGGCGCCGATCCGTGAACAGTCCGGCACCTTCGCCGATTCGATCAAACTCTGGAGCGCAGCATGACCACCGCCGCCACGCCCCCAAGCAGCAAGAAGCCGCAGAACGTCCAGAAGGAGGACGCGATGTGGCTCCAGAAGGAGCTCATCAACAAGAACTACATGGAGCTCGCCACCGCGCGTGCCGAAAACCGCAAGGTCTCGGCCACGTTCGTGCCGGGCAACCTGAACGAGCTGCTGATGTGCTTCGACTTCGCGCGCAGCCTGCCCGAGACCAACGCGCTGCAGAACGGCATGCGCAAGAAATCGGGCAAGTTCATCATGGACGCCGAGCGCGAGGGCCAGTCCGAGGACGTCTGTACGTACGTGAAGGCCGACCTGGGCATGATGCAGGGCGGCGAGATCGGCCCCACCGGCGACCCGCTGCCCACGCCCGACGTGCTGCTGCTGTCGTACACCGGCTGCTTCACCTTCATGAAGTGGTTCGAGCTGATCCGCCACAAGTACGGTTGCGAGACGGTGATGCTGCACGTGCCGTACCAGGGCGAGGGCAAGATCGCCCCGAACATGCGCGACTACGTGGTGCGCCAGCTCAAGGACACGGTGATCCCCACCCTCGAGCGCATCTCGGGCGTGAAGTTCGACATCGACCGCCTGCGCGAGTACATGAAGGAGTCGGCCAAGGCCGAGGAGAACCTCGTGCGCGTGCTGCAGTCGGCCAAGAACCGGCCGTCGCCGATCGACGGCTATTTCGGGGCGGTGTACTACATCGGGCCGATCTTCACCGCCTTCCGCGGCACCAAGGAGGCCTCCCAGTACTACGACGTGCTGCGCTCGGAGATCGACGAGCGGGTGCGCCTGGGCAAGGGCCCGGTCACGCCCGACGGCGACATGGGCGAGGAGAAGTACCGGCTGGTGGTCGAGGGCCCGCCCAACTGGACCAGCTTCCGCGACTTCTGGAAGATGTTCTACGAGGAGGGTGCGGTGGTGGTGTCGTCCACCTACGCCAAGGTCGGCGGCCTGTACGACTTCGGCTTCCGCCATGATCCGGACCATCCGCTCGAGTCGCTCGCCGAGTACTGCCTGGGCTGCTACACCAACCTGAACCTGCCCTCGCGCGTCGACATGATCTGCAAGTACATCGAGGAGTACCAGGCCGACGGCCTGCTGATCAACTCGATCAAGAGCTGCAACAGCTTCTCGGCGGGCCAGCTGCTGATCCTGCGCGAAGTCGAGAAGCGCACCGGCCGGCCGGCGGCGTTCATCGAGACCGACCTGGTCGATCCGCGCTACTTCTCGGCGGCCAACGTCAAGAACCGCCTCGAGAGCTATTTCCAGATGGTCAAGCAAAAGCGCGGCGCGATGGCCGGCGCCCACTGAAGGAGAACGCCATGCGCTGTTTCATCGGCATCGATCTGGGCTCGACGACCACCAAGGCGGTGGTCATCGACGAGAACCAGAAGATCATCGGACGCGGCATCACCAACTCGCGCTCCAACTACGACACGGCGGCCGCGGTCGCCAAGCAGGAAGCGCTGGTCAACGGGCGCTTCCACCTGTTCCGCCAGGCGCTCGCCACCAACAAGGCGCTCGAGGGACAGCAGCTCGAGAACTTCCTCGCCCAGCTCGAGCGCGACTTCCGCGCCGAGCAGTACCTCGAGCAGCTCGCCGACCTGAACGAAACCTGTCGGCGCAGCCTCGAGTCGGCCAAGTTCGGCGACGCCACCAAGGTGGTGGGAGAGGCGCTGGAAGAGACGTTCAAGCGCATCACCGCCGAGGCGCCCTCGATGTTCGCGCCGGGGGCCAAGCGCAAGTCCGACTTCTTCCGCGACATCGCCGGCAGCCAGTACCTGGCCACCGGCGAGACCGTGGCCAAGGAGCTGGGCACGCGCTACGACTTCCTGCTCAACGTGTTCGACCGCTCGATCATCGAGGTGGAGAACCGCGTCTACGCGGAGTCGGTGCGCCGCCACCTGCTGTCGGCGCTCGACCGCACCTTCAAGGCGATGCCCGAGACCGCCGGGCGGCGCACGCAGGTCGAGGCGCCGGTCAAGGGCGTGCTCGACACCGAGATGGAAGAGACCTACGTGATCGGCACCGGCTACGGCCGCGCGCGGCTGCCGTTCTCCAAGGAGCACATCCGCTCGGAGATCCTGTGCCACGGCCTGGGCGCGCACGTGATGTACCCGAAGACCGCCACGGTGCTCGACATCGGCGGGCAGGACACCAAGGCGATCCAGGTCGATCCCCACGGCATCGTCGAGAGCTTCCAGATGAACGACCGCTGCGCGGCCGGCTGTGGACGCTACCTCGGCTACATCGCCGACGAAATGAACATGGGGCTGCACGAGCTGGGCCCGCTGGCGATGAAATCCACCAAGCAGGTGCGCATCAACTCGACCTGCACGGTGTTCGCCGGCGCCGAGCTGCGCGATCGCCTGGCGCTGGGCGACAAGCGCGAGGACATCATGGCCGGCCTGCATCGCTCGATCATCCTGCGCGCGATGTCGATCCTGGCGCGTTCTGGCGGCATCCGCAACGAGTTCACCTTCACCGGCGGCGTGGCCAAGAACGAGGCGGCGGTCAAGGCCCTCAAGGAGCTGGTGTTCGAGAACTACGGCGAGATGACGCTGAACATCGACCCCGACTCGATCTTCACCGGCGCACTGGGCGGAGCCACCTTCGCGTGGCGCGCGGTGGTCGAGGAAGGCAAGACGGCCGAGGCGCGGGTCTGAGCGGCATCGCAAACAAGGGAAACCATCATGACTTACACGATCGGTATCGATATCGGCTCGGGCGCGGTCAAGAGCGTGCTGTTCAAGGTTGACGGCGATCGCCAGGAATGGCTCGCCAAGCGCGTCGAGCGCATCCGCCGGCGCGATCCCATGCAGCTGGCCGAGGAAGGGCGTGACGGCGTGCTGGCCGATGCCGGCCTGCCGCTCGACCAGGTCGACTACATCGCGACCACCGGCGAGGGTGAGAACGTCAAGTTCGCCACCGGACACTTCTACTCGATGACCACCCACGCGCGCGGCGGCGTGTTCCTGCACCCGGGCGCGCGCGCCATCGTCGACATCGGGGCGCTCAACGGCCGCGCCATCTACGTCGACGAGCGCGGCAAGGTGCTGGCCTACAAGATGACCAGCCAGTGCGCCTCGGGCTCGGGCCAGTTCCTCGAGAACATCGCGCGCTACCTGGGCGTGGCGGTCGAGGAGATCGGCCCGCTGTCGCAGCAGTCGCAGAACCCCGAGAAGGTCAGCTCGATCTGTGCGGTGCTCGCCGAGACCGACGTGATCAACATGGTCTCGCGCAGCATCGCCCCGACCGACATCCTGAAGGGGATCCACCTGTCGATGGCCTCGCGCATCGTCAAGCTCCTGAAAGTGACCGGCATCAAGGAGGGTACGGCGCTGATGACCGGCGGCCTGGCGCTCGACTCGGGCCTGCTCGCGGCGATCCGCGAGGAGATCGCCAACGAGAAGGCCAAGGTCGACGTGGTCAACCACCCCGACTCCATCTATGCCGGCGCCATCGGCGCGGCCTTGTGGGGCGCGTTCCGGCACGGCAAGCTGAGCGAGTTGAAGGAACAGGCGGTCGCCTGACGCGGCGCGTCTTTCGAACCAGGAGAAGCCCATATGGCATTGATGATCAACGATGCCTGCACCTGCTGCGATGCGTGCAGGCCGGTGTGCCCGAACGAGGCGATCAGCGCCGACGATCCGATGTACGTGATCGATCCGAATCGCTGCACCGAGTGCGTCGGCGCGGAGGACGAGCCGCAGTGCATGCTGGTGTGCCCGGCCGACTGCATCGTGAAGGATCCGGACCACGCCGAAAGCCCCGAAGAGCTGATGGAGAAGTATCGGGCGCTGCACGGCTGAGAACGTGTGAAGGAACCGTAGCGAGCGGCCCGATCTCGCGCCTGCGATGCTCGCCGTACTCCCGTACGGCTGCGCTTCTCGGCGCGACCTCGGGCCGCTCGCTACGGTTCCTTCACACGTTCTGAGCGTCCTTGTCCGGCGGGACTCCGCCGCCGCAGGACACTCTGGGGCCTCGCGGCCCCGGCCCCCATCGGAACGAGTCCGGTCGCGCGCCGTGAGGCGATAATGCGTCCGGCAGCCGGCGCTCGCGCGCGCCGGCTTGGTCGTGCACGGCGCTTCTCGGGGGATCGATGTAGCGATGGCCAGCAGCCTGCTCGCGCTGATCGACGACATTGCCAGCGTCCTGGACGATGTCGCGCTGCTCACCAAGGTCGCCACCAAGAAGACCGCCGGCGTGCTGGGCGACGACCTGGCGCTCAATGCCGAGCAGGTCTCGGGGGTGCGCGCGGATCGCGAGCTTCCCGTGGTGTGGGCGGTCGCCCTGGGCTCGGTCCGGAACAAGGCGATCCTGGTGCCGGCGGCGCTCGCCGTCAGCGCCCTGGCGCCGTGGGCGGTGGCGCCCCTGCTGATGGTCGGCGGCACCTTCCTGTGCTACGAAGGTTTCGAGAAGCTGGCCCACAAGCTGCTCGGCGGCGACGGCGAGGAGGCGGCGCATCGCGCGGAAGTGGCCAGGGCGCTGGCCGACCCGGCCCTTGACCTGGCCGCGCTCGAGCGTGACAGGATCAGGGGTGCGATACGCACCGACTTCGTGCTTTCGGCCGAGATCATCACCATCGCCCTGGGGACGGTGGCCGGCGCGGCGTTCCTCACCCAGCTCACGGTGCTGGCAGGCATCGCGGCGCTCATGACGGTCGGCGTCTACGGGCTGGTCGCCGGCATCGTCAAGCTCGACGACGCCGGCCTGTACCTGGCGCGCCGGCGCGGCACGGGAGCGTGGGCGCGGGGCCGGCGCGCCCTCGGGACCGCGATCGTGGGGTTCGCGCCCTGGCTGATGAAGGGGCTGTCGGTCGCCGGCACCGCCGCCATGTTCCTGGTCGGCGGGGGCATCCTGTCTCACGGCATCGGGCCCTTGCACGCCGGGATCGAGCGCCTCGCGGAACACGCGGCGCGGGCGGCGCCCTGGGCCGGGCTGGCCGAGCGGCTGGTGCCGCTGCTCGCGGACGCGGCCGCCGGCGTCGCCGCGGGCGCCCTGGCCATGCTCGCGGTCGGGCTTGCGCGGCGCGTGCGCCGCACGGGCCTATCATTGCCGCGATGAGCATCCGACATCTGGTCCAGTTGTTCGAGCCGCGCTCGGTCGCGGTGATCGGCGCCTCGAACAAGGCGCGCCACGTCGGCCACGTGCTGATGCGCAACCTGCTCGAAGGCGGGATCGACGGTCCGATCATGCCGGTGAACCCGAGGTACCGCGCGGTGGCCGGCGTGCTGGCCTACCCGGACGTGATCAGCCTGCCCGAGGCGCCCGAGCTGGCGGTGATCTGCAGCCCCGACGACACGGTGCCGGCGGCCATCGATGCGCTGGGGCAGCGCGGCACCCGCGTGGGGGTGATCGTCAACGACGGCCTGTCGCGCCGGCGCGACGCCCAGGGGCGCAGCCTGCGCGAGGCCGCGCTCGAGGCGGCGCGGCGGCGCGGCATGCGGCTGCTCGGCCCGGGCAGCCTCGGGGTGCTGGTGCCGCATACGGGGCTCAACGCCAGCCTGAGCCATGTCGGCGCGCTGCCGGGCAAGCTGGCCTTCGTGTCGCAATCGGGCGCGATCTGCACCGCCGTGCTCGACTGGGCGCGCGCCAAGGGCATCGGCTTCTCGCATTTCGTGGCGCTCGGCGATTGCGCCGACATCGACTTCGGCGACGTGCTCGACTACCTCGGCACCGATCCCGACACCAACGCCATCCTGCTCTACATCGACGAGATGCGCGAGCGGCGCAACTTCATGGCGGCTGCGCGCGCGGCGGCGCGCAACAAGCCGGTGCTGGCGGTCAAGTCGGGGCGCGGCGCCGATGCGCTCGCCGGGGCGAGGGCGGGCGCGGCGCTGGCCCGGCCCGACGAGGTGTTCGACGCGGCGCTGCGGCGCGCCGGCATCCTGCGCGTGTACGACATCGACGAGCTGTTCGCGGCGGTCGAGACGCTCGGGCGGGCGCGTTCGTTCCGCGGCGAGCACCTGGCGATCCTGCACAACGGCGGCGGCACCGGGGTGATGGCGCTCGACGAGTTGCAGCTGGGCGGCGGGCACTGCGCGCAGCTGGCGCCCGAGACCTGCGCCAGCCTGGCGGCGGCGCTGCCGGCAGGGGCGAGCGTGGGCAACCCGCTCGACCTGGGCGTGAACGCCTCGGGCGAGCGCTACGCGCAATGCCTGAAGACGGTGCTCGCCGATCCCGGCGTGAACGCCGTGCTGGTGCTGCACGCGCCCACCGCGACCACGCCCAGCGAGGAGGTCGCCGAGGCGGTGATCGGGGTGTTCCGCGAGCGCAGCGGCGCGCGCATCCTCACCAGCTGGGTCGGCGCCGGCGCGATGCAGGCGGCTCGCCGCCTGTTCGCCGAGGCCGGCGTGCCGACCTACGACACGCCCTCGAGCGCGGTCAAGGCGTTCCTGCACCTGATGCATTTCCATCGCAACCAGGAAATGCTGATGCAGATGCCGCCTTCGCTGCCCAGCGAGTTCCGCCCCGACGTCGGCGCGGCGCGCGCCATCGTCGAGCGCGCGCTGGCGCGCGGCGACGGCCTGATGACCGAGCCCGACGCCAAGGCGATGCTCGCGGCCTACGGCATCCCGGTGGTGGAGGCGCGCATCACCGCCTCGGCCGAGGAGGCCGCCGCGGTGGGCGACGAGGTGGGCTATCCGCTCGCCCTGGCGGTGCTCTCGCCCGACATCGCGCACCGCTGGGACGTGGGCGGCATCGCGCTGCACCTGGAGAACGCGCAGGCCGTGCGCGCGGCCGCCGCCGGGATGGTCAAGCGCATCGGCGAATCGATGCCGCAGGCGCGCATCGCCGGCTTCACCCTGCAGCGCATGGTGCCGCGCACGAACGCGCGCCAGCTGATCGTCGCGGTGGCCACCGATCCGCTGTTCGGTCCGGTGATCGTGTGCGGGGAGGGCGGGCGCGCGGTCGAGCTGGTGCGCAACCACGCCATCGGCTTTCCGCCGCTGAACCTGCCGCTGGCGCGCGAGATGATCTCGCGGGCGAACCTGGACCGGCTGCTGCAGCCGCACCACGACCGGCCGGGCGCCGACGTCGACGCGCTGTGCCTGGCGCTGGTGAAGGTGTCGCAGATGCTGGTGGACATCCCGGAGATCGTGGCGCTGGACATCAATCCGCTGTTCGCCGACGAGCGCGGCGTGATCTGCATCGACGCGCACATGCGGGTCGCGGCGCTGGCGGCGGGCCGCGAGAGCCGGCTGGCGATCCGGCCCTATCCAGGCGTGCTCGAGGAAACCGCGCGCATGCGCGACGGGCGCGAGATCGTGCTGCGCCCGATCCGGCCCGAGGACGAGCCGGCGCACCACGCGCTGATCGCGCGCATGTCGCCCGAGGACCTGCGCATGCGCTTCTTCAGCTACGTGAGGGAGCTGCGCCATGCGCAGATGGCGCGGCTGACCCAGATCGACTACGACCGGGAGATGGCGTTCATCGCCACTGCGCGCGACGCCCGGGGCGAGCCGGAGACGCTCGGCGTGGTGCGCGTGGTGACCGACCCGGACAACCTGGAGGCGGAGTTCGCGGTCCTGGTGCGCTCGGATCTCAAGGGGCAGGGCCTGGGCCACCTGCTGATGAACAAGATCATCGACTACTGCCGCGCCAGCGGCACGGGCGTGATCAAGGGCCTGATCCTGGCCTCCAACGAGGGCATGCTGGCGCTGGCGCAGCGGCTGGGCTTCAGCCTGGAACGTGCGCACGACGGGGACACCATCGAGGCGCGGCTGGCGCTGCGCTGACGCGCAGCCGCGCCTCGCCGCGGTCCTTCCCGAAACCCGACGGCCCTCTATGCGAACAGCGCCCAGGCCAGTGCCGCGATGAGCAGCCACTTGAGCGCGTAGTAGGCGGGACGGCTCCTGGCCTTGAGCGCCTTGCCGGCCAGGCGCAGCTTGTAGGCATGGAAGAAGAACCGGTTCAGGATGCCGACCGGCTCGCCTTCCATGTTCTGGGTGGCCGAAGCGCTCATCACCAGGCGTGCGAAGCCGCGGTTGAACCAGCGCAGCGGCGCCGTGCGCAGCGGGCGCTCGACGTCGCAGAACAGGATGATGCGGCGCTCGTCGGTGGTGTTCTCGGCGTGGTGGATGAAGGTCTCGTCGAACATCATCGCCTCGCCGTCGCGCCAGAAGTAGCGCTGGCCGTCGACCTCGATGTAGCAGCGCGGCGAGTTGGGCGTCTGCAGGCCGAGGTGGTAGCGCAGCGAGCCCGCGTAGGGGTCGCGATGCCGCACCAGGCGCGCGCCCGGCGGCAGGCAGGCGAACATGGCGGCCTTCACGGTCGGGATGGCGCGCACCAGCGCCACCGTACGCGGGCACAGCGCGCGTGCAGAGGGCAGGTCGTCGCCGTACCACTTCAGGTAGAAGCGCTTCCAGCCGGTGCGGAAGAACGAGTTGAAGCCGATGTCGTTGTAGGTGGCCGCGGCGCGGATGCGCCCGGCATCGTCGAGGGCCATCGCCTCGTCGCGGATGGTGCGCCAGTGCTCGCGCAGCGGCGCCAGCTCGGGGAAGCGCGCCGGGTCGACGAAAACCGTGGCCGGCGTGCGCGAGAACAGGACCATCAGCGCGTTGAATGGCGCCAGCAGCACGGTGAAGTCGGTGAGGGCGCGCAGCAGCCCGAAGCGGACGCGCCCGCGCAGATGCACGAAGAGCGCGGCCGCGAGGAAGACGATCAGCACCCAGTGGCGCGGGGCGAGCGAGAAATCCATCGCCTGCCTCCCGAGGCCGGAAAACCCGGTGAGACGGCCTATGGTACGACGGTCGGAAGATACCCCTCGGCGAGGCGTGGCCGCGGACCCCGCCCGGGGCTACGGTTCTGCGTTCGTTCGCAGAACCGTATCAGCGCTGTGCGCCGGAGCGGGCGCGCGCGCCGCGCACGACGGCGCTGGCGGTGCCGAGGATGAATGCGGCCAGCGCCACGGCGTTGAGCAGCCCGCCCACGCGCGTCAGCGCGAAGTCGCCGAGGGCGTCGCCCGACAGGCGCACGGCGAGCGACAGGTGCAGCAGCAGCAGCGGCACGTAGAAGGTGGGGTGGTAGGGCACGGCCACCCGCAGCACGGCGGGAAAGATGATCGCGGCGTGGCCGAACACCATCGCGAACACGAAGCCGAGGGTGAGCGCGTGCAGCGCGGCGTCGTAGGCCGGCGAGCCGGGCGCGAGGCCGCCTTCGAAGACGATGATCGCGCTGCCCACGGCGAGCCAGGCGTAGCCCGAGAGCAGGCACACTGCGATGAAGCGGGTGAGCCCTTTGCCGCGGACCGTGCGCCGGGCGATGTCCTGCTTGAACAGCCAGACCGCGAGCGCCAGCAGCCCGATGGCGAACACCAGCCCGCCCCACGGACGCAGCGCGCCGAACAGGCCGATGACGATCACCGTCAGGATCGCCGCGAAGGCTCCCCTGGCGACCGGCGAGGGAGGCAGGAAGCGCGACAGCTCGAGCCGTTCGCCGGCGATGGTGAGGATCAGGAAGGCCAGCCACCAGGTGACGATCTCGTGCACGGCCGCGCCCGCTGCCCACAGCGCGATGCCCACCGGCCAGCACGCGGCGCCCAGCGCCAGGGTGAAGGTGAACAGCGCGGTCTGGCGACGGTAGACGTCGAGCGAGGCGGCCAGCAGGACCAGCCCGCCGCCGAGGAACAGCCACGGCGCGAGCCAGCCGGCTCCGGCCACGGTGGCCGCGCCGCCGGCGCCCGCCAGCAGCGGTCCGAGATAGGCCCAGGTGCGGCCGATGGCCACCGCGCGCTCGAGGGAGATCACCACCCCGAAGAAGCCGCAGATCATCAGCGGGCCGTGCAGCGCGGAGGCCGAGGCGGCGACCGCGGGCATGCTCCAGCCGAGTCGCGCCAGCCCGGCACCGGCACCGACGATCAGGCCGAGGAAGCCGAGCATCAGCAGCGGCACCCGCCACGGCGGGGGCAGGCCGCCCGCCGTGGCGGGCGCTTGTGGGCGGTCCGTGGAGCCCGCGGCCTGATACGGTTTTGCGTTCGTTCGCATCACTGCGTTGGGGCGCCTTGCCGTGCTACAGCACCGTCTGCGGCGTCCCGCCTTGTTCTGCGAACGAACCCAAAACCGTATTACCAGCCGAAGTGGTCACGCGCGATGCCGGTCATCTTGTCGGGGGTCCAGGGCGGATCCCAGACCAGCTCGACGTCGATCGCCGTGTCGGGGGGGGTGATCGAGGCGATCGCCGCGCGGGCATTGTCGGTGATCATGTCGGCCATCGGGCAGGCGGCGGTGGTCATGGTCATATCGACGTGCACCGAGTCGTCGCCGATGCGGATGTCGTAGACCAGCCCGAGGTCGACGATGTTCATCCCGGCCTCGGGGTCATCGACCTGCTTGAGCACCTCTCGAATCGCGTCGTCGTCGGGCATTGCGGCCATGGCACCTCCCTGCGCGAAGGACGGTCAGGCGATCTCGCGCGCGAACGGCAGGCGCTGCGACGGAGCGAAGCCGACGTCGTAGAGGAAGCCCAGCAGGCCCAGGTCGCGCGGCGCGACCTGGGTCTCGACCCGTTCGATGCGCAGCGCGCCGAGATTCAGGAAAAGTTGCGACAGCAGCGCGCGGCCCACGCCCTGGTGAGCATACGCCGGATCGACGCCGATGGTGTCGATGACCGCGACCGGCTCGGTGCGGCCGTAGTCGCCCAGGTCGGCGCGCGCCATCACGAAGCCGACGATGACGTCGTCGCGGCGGGCGGTGAGCGAGACGCGGATGGCCGAGTCGACCAGGGTCTCGTTGAGCTTGTGCCCGATGTAGGAGCGGCGGTCCTGCCCGGTGATGGCGCGGTCGATGCGCACGATGTCGGAGAGGTCGGCCGCGGTCATGGGGCGCACGTCGGCGGTGTCGCGCGCCAGGCGCTCGAAGTCGTTGCCCGACTGGCCGCCGAAGTTGACCTCCTGGGCCGGGCCTTCGCCGACCGGCATGGTGACCGGCTCGTCGCGCTCCTCGACGTACTCGCCGCCGCGCACCGGACAGTCGACGACGTGGTTGGGGGCGAGCCGGAAGCCGGCGGTGTCGAGCCAGGCCATCATGCGATGGTTGTTCCACGCCGCCTGCGTGCGCATCTCGCGCACGCCGTGGCGACGCGACCAGTCCTCGAGCGCGCCGAACAGCTGCTTGCCGATGCCCTTGCCCTGGCTGTCGCCGCGCACGCCCACGGCCTCGAAGCGCAGCTCGGATTCGTTGCGGCCGAACTCGCCCTCGAGCACGCGCGCCAGGATGTAGCCGGCGACGCCCTGCTCGCCGACGGCGGCGAACTGTGCATGCAGCGCCGGCTCGCGCAGCGCGGCGTTGAGCCGGCGTTCGAAGTAGGTGCGCCGCGAGCGGCCTTCGATGGAGTGGTCGATCGCCACCACGGCGTCGAGGTCGGCGCTGCCCAAGGGGCGGATCGAGACACGGCTTTCGATGGCGGCTTGCATGGCGCTTGCTCCAGTGTGCGGGGGCGGGTTTCAGCCGGCAGCGTAGGCGAAAGCCAGCTGGCGGTCGGTTTCTTCGTCGAGGAGGTCTTCGAGCACCGGCAGCAGCGCCATCGTTTCCTTCTGGATGTGCGAGACCTGGCGCTCGACCATCTCGAGGGCGCCGACCTTGAGCCGGTTCCAGCCCTCGTCGTCGAGCTCGCCGGCCGCGGCAGCGCGCGCCAGCGGCAGCATCTCGTCGGCTACCGCGCGGATGGCCTCGTGCTCCTCGATCATCAGCTCGGCGATGTCGCCCTCGCCGGCGTCGGCCAGGCGGGGAAACAATTCCTGTTCCTCGAAATCGAAGTGCCGGTGCACGTCGTGCTCGAGATGGCGGGCGAACGCCGCGGCCACCTTGGCCAGCTCCGGGTCGCGTCCGGCGTTGGTACGCGGCGCGCGCGCGAAGGCGGCTTCGATCTTGCCGAGCAGGTCGAGGTTGGTGCGGTGTTCCTCGTCGAGCGCGTGGCTCACTTGAGACTGAAAATCCATGGCCGATCCAATTACGGTATTCGAATGCTAAATTACCAAGCTAGATTACCAAGCGGGCGCCCGGAACGTCCATTGATTCGGGTCAAGCAACCGGTGCATTGCGCGCATGCGCCGCCTGCGCGGGGCGGCGCATGCGCCGCAGCAGGATCACGAAGAAGACCAGGAACGCCACTGCGCCGGCTGCGCCGACGAGCGCGGCCAGGGCCGCCAGCCAGGCGCTGTCGGCGGCGATCGCCACCGCCAGCAGCGCCAGCGCCGCCAGATGACACCAGAAGTGCACGGCCAGCGGGCGGTCGTCGGTGAGCGAGGAGGGTGTGCGCGGCGGGCCCTTGCCCGGCGGCTTGTGCATCGAGGCGAGGAAGGGCATGACCCGCTGCAGGATGCCGAGCGCGAAGGTGAGCAGCCAGCCGCCGATCAGCACCAGCCCGAACAGCGTCGCCATGCCGTCGAAAGGCGCATCGAGCACCAGCGCCAGCGCCGCGGCCAGGGTCACGGCCAGCAGCGCCCAGCCGATGCGCACCAGGCGGAACGAGCGACCGAGCTCGCGCCGCATGCCCGTTTTCAGCGCGGTGCGCATCAGCTGCAGGTGCAGGCCGACGGCGACTGCTGCGGACAGGATCGCAAGGATGCGCAGTGCCGGCGCCGCCGCGCCGAAGGCTGCCACACCCGCCAGCACGAGGCCGAGCGCGGCCAGCGCGCATGAAGTGAGCGCGCGACGCTCGTTCGGGGCGCGGGCAAGGGCGAACATGGGCACCAGGATGTAGGAGAAGCCGAGCGCCAGCATGCCCATGAAGCCGAAGGCGGCGAAAGCCACGTGCAGCGCCAGTGCCTCGGTGCGCCCGAGGGTGGGCAGGCCGGCGTAGGCGAGCACCAGTGCCGCGGCGCTGGCCAGCACCAGGACCAGGGAGGCCAGGGCCGTCCAGCCGTGGGCGAGCACCACCGGCATGCCGCGTGCGCCGCGCAGGTTGCGCGCGAGCAGGATGGCGTAGATCACCAGCGCGGTCAGCACTGCCGCGCCGCCCGCAGCGAGCGCCGCCACTGCGCCCAGCCCCATGCCCAGCGCCACGACGGCGACGCCGGGGGTGTAGAGCCACCACAGCAGGGCCGGCCAGCGGAACGAGCCGAGCGGCTGGCGCGTGGCCACCGGCAGCAGCTGCAGGCTGGCGCCGATGGCGGTCATCACCAGCACGCCGAGCGTCATCAGGTGCAGCCCGGCCAGCGTCCAGCCCAGGCCGCCGGCGAAGCGGGGCAGCGTCGGTGAACCCGCCAGCAGGGCCAGCCAGCCCAGGGCATGGAAGACGATCGCGGCGCCGAAGAAGCGCAGCGGGACCGATGGCGGCAGCAGGCGGCTGGCCGCGCCGGCGAGAAAGGCGCCGCCCGCGGCGGCAGGCCGCTTCGGCGCCTTCGCGCTCACGGCAGGCGGGCGAGCCGCAGGCGCACCTCGCCGGGTTCTCCGGCGATGGTCTCGGCGCCCCATCCGAGCTCGGCCAGCTCCGGGTACAGCATGCGCGGGTCGCGGTCGTGGTGCACGATGACCGCGGTGGCGCCGGCGATCGAGGCGACCAGCTCGAGGATCGCCACCAGCGGCTCGGGAGCAGGCAGGCCGCGCACGTCGATGTGCACCCCGTCGGCAGCTTCCCAGCGCCGCGGCGCCTGGCCGGGAATGCCGTCGGAGGGGCTGCCGAGGCTCTTGGCGTTCATCGCGCGCCGGCCGTCAGACGCTCTTGGGACGCAGGTCGCGCACGCGCACCGCCTTGCCCTGCGAGCGCGGGATCTCGCCGGGGCGCTTGACGATGACGTCGGTGGAGATGCCGAGCATCGTCTTGATCTGGTGCGCGATGCGCCGCGCGATGCCGTCGTAGGCCGCGGGATCGACGCCGGGCTGGACCTCGGCCTCGACGGTCACGTGGTCGAGCCGGCCCTGGCGCTCGACGATGAGCTGGTAGTGCGGCGCGACGTCGGGCAGGCCGACCAGCACCGATTCGACCTGCGACGGGTAGATGTTCACGCCGCGGATGATCAGCATGTCGTCGTTGCGGCCGGTGACGCGCAGGATGCGCACATGGGTGCGTCCGCATGCGCACGGCGTGGTGCTCACGCGGGTGATGTCGCGCGTGCGATAGCGCAGCATCGGCAGCGCCGTCTTGGTGAGCGTGGTGATGACCAGCTCGCCGGGCTGCCCCTCGGGCACCTGGCGCCCGGTGTCGGGGTCGATGACCTCGAACAGGAAATGATCTTCCCAGCCGTGCAGCCCGTTGCGCTCGCTGCACTCGCAGGCCACGCCCGGACCCATGATCTCGGACAGGCCGTAGATGTCGACCGCGCGCAGGCCGAGCCGCGCCTCGATCTCGACGCGCATGGCGTCGCTCCACGGCTCGGCGCCGAACATGCCGATCTCCAGGCGCGAGTCCTTGGCCAGATTGACGCCCTGCTGCTCGGCGACCTCGGCGATCGCCAGCGCATAGGAGGGCGTCGAACAGAGGATGCGCGCGCCGAAATCCATGATGAGCGCCACCTGCCGCTCGGTGGACCCACCGGACATCGGCACGATCACGCCGCCCATGCGCTCGGCGCCGTAGTGCGCGCCCAGGCCGCCGGTGAACAGCCCGTAGCCGTAGGCGTTGTGCACCACGTCGCCGCGCCGTCCGCCGGCGGAGGTGAGCGAGCGCGCGACCAGGTCGGCCCAGTTGTCCAGGTCGCCCTGGGTATAGCCGACGACGGTCGGCTTGCCGGTAGTGCCCGAGGAGGCGTGCAGCCGCGAGAGCTCGCTCACCGGGCGCGCGAACATGCCGAAGGGATAGTGGTCGCGCAGGTCGGTCTTGAGCGTGAAGGGCAGGCGCTGGACGTCGTCGAGCGTGCGGATGTCCTCGGGGCGCATGCCGGCCGCGTCCAGGCGCGAGCGGTGCAGCGGCACGTTGTCGTAGGCGTTCTTCACCGTGGCGCGCAGCCGCGAGAGCTGCAGCTCGGCCAGCTGCTCGCGCGGCAGGGTCTCGACCTCGGGATGCAGGTAGTGGCGCGCCTCCTGGCGCTCGCCGGTGCCGCGTTCGGTGATCGTGGTCGTGCTCATGGTCATCTCCTCGAATCGTTGCCGCAGCCGCTACGGACGCACGCCGCGTACCGGCAGCTTCGACAACGCAAAACCCTGGTTGAAGGCAGCGCGCGTGATCAGCGTGTACTTCAGCCACGCGCCGGTGAGACTTGCGCCGGCGCCCGCCAGCGCGGCGGCGATCAGGGCAGCCGCGCCGCCGCTGCCGGCGGCGAACCCGAGCACCAGTGCGAGCGCGGCCAGCACCAGCGCGGCCAGCGTGCCGGCCCAGCGCATCGGGCGCGCCGCCGCATCGAGCGCGGCCAGCGCGCGGGCCACGGCGCTGGCGGCAAGGCGCCGGCGATAGGCGTTCCACGCCAGCCAGCGTGCCAGCACCAGGACGGCGAACAGCAGCACCAGCCATGGGCCGGCCGCGCGGTGCAGCGGCGCCGACAGCAGGAACAGCCCGCCGCCCTCGGCCAGGCCGGTGGCTATCACGAGGGGCACGATGAGCGGCTCGCGCCAGGCGGGAATGCCGCGGGCGGCCTTCAGGATGCGCGCCTGGCAGTAGACGAAGACCAGCGCCAGCGCCGCGGCGACCCAGACCAGGCCGGGCACGCCGGCCGCTGCCGCCAGCCCGGCCGGGAAGAGCAGCACGGCGACGAAGCCCTCGCGCGTCATCCACGAGGTGCGCGGATTGAAGAACACGTGCAGCGCGCGCATCGGGCGGCCGATCTCGAGCCATACGCACAGCAGGCCGAGGCCCACCAGGGCGAGCCCGGCCAGCAGCAGCAGGGCTTCGGCCGGCGCACCCGCGCGCGCCAGCGCCGTGAACACGATCAGGCCGGCGCCGGCACCGCCGCACATGAAGTTGCCGGCCGCGCGCCAGTCCCAGTGCGCCTGCTGCCAGGGTTTCGGGCCGAAACTCATTGCACTGCCCTCATTCCGGTTTCCTGTCCCAGAGATAGTAGAAGCCCGGACCGGTGCCCAGCTCCTCGTGCATGCGGAAATACTGGTTCTCGGCCAGCAGCTGGGAGACGTTGCTCTGCGGGTCCTCGACGTCGCCGAAGGAGAGCGCCTGCGCGATGCACGCATTGACGCACGCCGGGGTGGCCACCGGGTCGACCCCGGGGGTCAGGCCCTTCTCCAGGCCGGCGTCGATGCGATCGACGCAGAACGTGCACTTGGTGGCCACGCCCAGGCGCGAGTCGTCGCGGCGTGCCTCCTCGTTGGCGATCGGCTCGCCATAGGCGAAGGTGGGGCGCTCGGTCTTGTAGCGTGCCTGGTAGGGGCACGCGACCGCGCAGTAGGCGCAGCCTATGCACAGGTCGTAGTCGATGGTGACGATGCCGTCGGCGCGCTTCTTCGTGGCCGTGGTCGGGCACACCTCCATGCACGGCGGGTCGTCGCAGTGCTGGCAGCCGGTGGGCACGAAGACGCGCTGCACGTTGGGGTACTCGCCGAACTCCATGTCGAGCACGCGGCGCCACTGCACGCCGGGCGGCGTGGCGTTGGCGTGCTTGCACGAGGCGGTGCAGGTCTGGCAGCCGACGCAGCGCCGCAGGTCGGCGACCATTGCCCAGCGGGTCATGATGCGGCCCTCTCGATGCGCACGCGCACGATGTCGGCGCTCGAGCCGGTGGCGTCGGTGAGGTCCATCGACATCGAGGCGAGCTTGTTCAGGCTGGGCACGCCGAAATCCTTTGCGAAGGGGGTGGCCCAGTGGTCGAACTGGCCGATCAGCAGCAGGGTGTCGGGCCGGATGCCCTGGCGCAGCACCGCGCGCCCGCGCACGCTGCGCTTCGGCGTGGCGATCTCGATCGTGTCGCCGTCTTCGATGCCCAGCCTGGCCGCGGCCTGCGGGTTGATGATGACGCCGCGGTGCCCGGCGACGTTCTCGGCCACCTCGCGGATCATCTGCACCCCGACGTTGCCGCCCCAGGCGTACTGCATGCTGCGCGAGGTGATCAGCCAGAACGGGTAGTCTTCGGCGCGCGCGCCGTCGGCCGTGACGATGCCCTCCCACAGCCCGGGGAAGTCTTTCCACGCCGGCAGCGCCTGGTATTCGCCCATCTGCTTGTCCCACCAGTGCATGTCGTGCTCGTGCAGGCGGCGCCCGAGCTCGACGCCCACGCGCATCAGCCGCTCCTGGTAGGGCAGCTCGAAGCGCAGGCCGCGCTCGACCATGGTCGGGTAGAGGTACCAGGCGAGGCGAGGGAACGGCCGGGTGGCCAGGCCGTGCTCCTTCCACCACTCGAGGCCTTCGGCCTGCGCGCCGTCGGTGAGCTCGGCGCTGGCGGCGCGGCAGGCCGCGTCCCAGATCTCCTCGCGGGTGTAGGCGCGCTCGGGCGAGAGGGAGAAGTCGCCGTGCTCGCTCTTCAGCGGCATGCCGCAGGCGCCCCTGTTGATGGCCGCGTTGTACTTGTCGAGGATGCCGCTGCGGCGCGCCAGCTCGGTGGCGATGTCGGTGAAGTCGCGCGCCTCGCCGCGCATCGGCACTGCGGGCTGGCGCAGCGCGTAGCCTTCGTGGTCCCAGAACTGCTCGACGTACTTGGTGGCGCCGATGCGGATGAGCTGCAGGCCCTCGAGGTCGGTGGCGTCGGGCAGCAGGATGTCGGCGAAGTGGTTGGTCTCGTCGCGCGTGTAGGTGAGCGCGACCACGAACGGGAAGCGCGCGATCTTCTCGCCCAACGCGAGCGTGTCCCAGAACGAGATCGCGGGGTTGGTCCGGTAGACGAACCACACGTCGGGGTAGGTGACCTTGGGCAGGCCCTTGGGCGTCTCGTCGAGGAACATCCACGAGAAGTGGGTCGGCCCGAGGGCCTGGCTCCAGGCGCCGTTGCCGACCAGCGGCACCATGGTGCGATAGGCGTTGCGGATGTTCGGACGCGGCGACCAGTGCTCGCGGTCGGTCGGGTTCAGCGGATAGGCCATGAAGCCGTCCGGACCCGGCTTGGCGCTCTCCAGCCGCTCGGACATCGGGCGCACCAGGCGCACCGTGGTGCCGATGGTGCCGCCCGGCACCTCGAGCGCACCCACCAGCGAGGCCAGCATGGTGCGCGCCCAGCAGCACTCGTAGCCGCCCCAGCCGTTGTTGATGGTCTTGCCCAGCGTGACGGCCACCGGGCGGTAGGGCAGCTCCCTGCCCTCGATCTCGATGGTCTGGCCGACGCAGGCATGCTCGAGGTACTCGAGCGCGACCTTGCGCATGGTCGCGGCCGGAACGTCGCACACGCCCGCGGCCCATTCCGGCGAGTACGGCTTCATGTGCGCGACCAGCTTGTCGAAGGCGGTCTCGCCGGCGAGCAGGCCCTCGGCGAGCACGTCGCCGTCGGGGCCGATCTCGATGGCCTCGACCTCGACCTGCGCGTGCAGCGCTTCGTCGAGGTCGGCGCTGTCGTGCGGGCGCGCGGCGCGCAGCGATGCGTCCCACACCAGCGGCTTGCGCGTGGCGCGGTCACGCAGGTAATAGCCGTGCGGTCCGACCAGGTAGGCCGAGGCAGTGCGCTTGGTGAGGAACGGCAGGTCGAGGCGCTCGAGCGCGGCCTCGTGCAGCAGCACGTGGATGAGCGCGTAGAGGAAGGCCGCGTCGGTCTTGGGCTTGATCGGCACCCACTGCGCCGAGCACGCGCCGGTGACCGACAGATGCGGCTCGACCTGCACGCGCTTCATGCCGCGCACGCGCGCGTTGGAGTGGCGCCATACCCCGACCACGCCGCCCGAGGCCTCGATGTTCGAGCCGCAGGAGATCAGGTAGTTGCAGTTCGGCGTATCGGCGGCCACGATGAACGCGCGGTGCCAGAACTCTCCGTACAGGTGCTCGGAGTGGTCGCACTTGACCCCCTGGCCGGAGCCGAAGCCCATGTCGACCGGGCCCCAGGCGGCCAGGAAGGCCGGGAAGGTGCCCATGTAGAACTGCGGCGTGCCGCCGCCGCCGAAGCTCGCGGCCAGCCGCGGGTAGCCCGATTCGTCGGTGAGGCCCTGCTCGCGGATGCGGTTCAGGCGCTGTGCGATGGTGTCGAACGCCTCCTCCCAGGAGATCGGCACGAAGCCGGGATCCTCGTCGCGCCCCTTCCTCGGGTTGGTGCGCTTCATCGGCGTGAGCACCCGGTTCGGGTTGTAGGTCTTCTGCACCAGGCCGTAGGCCTTCACGCAGACCTTGCCGCCGCCCGGGTGGATCTTCTCGGCGCAGAAATTGGGCTCGACCTCGGTGGCCACGCCGTCGACCACCTTGACGGTGAGCAGGTCGGGCCCGGCCACGCACTGGTAGCAGTAGGTGGGCACCCGGCGGGACTGCGGCGCAGCCGCGCCGGCGCCGGCCGAGCCGCCGGGGAGGGCTGCCGCCGCGCCCATTACAGGCCTGCCTTCTTCGCTTTGGCGGCCAGGCGCGCCGCGGTCTGCGCCACGTCGACCACGAAGCGGTGGTGGCGGCCGCGGCAGATGGCGTCGACGCCGTCGTGGCCCTCGATGTCGAGCGTGATCGCGCGGCCCTTGACCTCGGCGATGGTGACCTTGAGCTCGACCGGCATGCCCAGCAGCGTGGCGGCCATGTGATCGAGCTCGATGCGCGTGCCGACCGAGTCTTCACCGGGGTCGAGGTGCTCGAGCAGCAGATCGCGGCAGGCGACCTCGATGTCGAGCACCAGCATGGGCGTGGCGTAGACGCGGGCGTTCTCGCCCATGAAATCGATGGTGCGGCCGCGATCGACGGTGATGCGGGCGGTGCGGGTGGCGCCGGGGGCGAGGGAAACCTTCATCGGATACTCCGCATAGAGTGGGGATGGTCTGGCTTTCGGCGGCCCCGACGCTAGTCCTGGACTAGAGACCGAGGTAGGCCTGCTGGACGGCCGGGTTGTCGAGCAGCTCGCTGCCGCGGCCCGAGAGCGCGATGCGGCCGACCTCGAGCACGTAGGCGCGGTCGGCGACCGCCAGCGCGGCACGCGCGTTCTGGTCGACCAGCAGGATGGTGGTGGCGGCTTCCTTGAGCGCACGGATGGTGGCGAAGATCTCGGCCACCAGGCGCGGGGCCAGGCCCATGCTCGGCTCGTCGAGCAGCAGCAGCTTGGGGCGGGTCATCATGGCGCGGCCCATGGCGAGCATCTGCTGCTGGCCGCCCGAGAGCGTGCCGGCGGCCTCGTGGCGCTTCCTGGCGAGGATGGGGAACAGCTCGTAGATGCGCTGCAGGCCCGCGGCGACCTCGGCGGCCGGCCGCACGAAGGCGCCCAGGCGCAGGTTGTCTTCCACCGACAGCGGGCCGAACACCTGGCGTCCTTCGGGCACCTGCACGATGCCCATGCGCACCCGCCGGCGCGGGGAGCTGCGGGTGACGTCGGCGCCTTCGAAGCGTACGCGGCCGCCGGCGGTGGGCTGCACGCCCGAGAGCGCGCGCAGCAGGGTGGTCTTGCCCGCGCCGTTGGCTCCGACCAGCGCGATCAGCTCGCCCTGCCCGACGCGCAGGCTGACCTCGCTCAGCGCGGTGATGCGTCCGTAGCGGCTCGACAGCGCCTCGACCTCAAGCATGCGCGCCCTCTGCCGTGTTGGCCGCGCCGAGGTAGGCCTCGATCACGCGCGGGTCGTTGCGCACGTGCTCGGCGCTGCCCTCGGTGAGCTTGCGCCCGTAGTCGAGCACCAGGATGTGATCGGACACGCCCATGACCAGGCGCATGTTGTGCTCGACCAGGACCACCGTGGTGCCGTCCTGCGAAAGCTTGCGGATCAGCTCGCCGATCTCCATCGATTCCGTGGGGTTGAGCCCTGCGGCGGGCTCGTCGAGCAGCAGCAGCCTGGGATCGCCCGCCAGGGCGCGCGCGATCTCGAGCCGCTTGAGCGCGCCGTAGGGCATGGAATCGGCGCTCGCGTCGGCGTAGTCGCCCAGCCCCACGAAACCGAGCAGGCGGTGGGCGTGCTCGCGGCAGTCGTGCTCGGCGCGCACCAGCTGCGGGGTGCGCAGCAGCGCCGAGAGGAGGCCGCAGTGCTCGCGCAGGTGGCGCCCGGTCATCACGTTCTCGAGCGCGCTCATGTTGAAGAAGATCTGCAGGTTCTGGAACGTGCGCCCGATGCCCGCGGCCGCGAAGCGATGCGCGGGCGCGCCGGTGAGGTCGCGGCCGTCCAGGGAGATGGTGCCGGTGCTCGGCACGTAGACCCCGGTGAGCAGATTGAGCAGGGTGGTCTTGCCGGCGCCGTTGGGTCCGATGATCGAGTGCACCATGCCTTCGCGGATCTCGAAGGAGAGATCCTGCACGGCATGCACGCCGCCGAATTCCTTGGACAGCCCCTCGACGCGCAGGGTGCTCATCGCGGCCTCCGGCGCAGCCAGTCGCCGATGGTGGGCACCGTGCCGCGCGGGAAGAAGATCATGGTGACCATCATCACCGCGCCGAGCACCACCATCTCGTATTCCTTGACCACCGTGAGCGCCTGCGGCAGCACGGTGAGCACGGCCGCGCCCACCAGCGCGCCGAAGGTCGAGGCCATGCCGCCGAACACCACCATGGTGACCAGCTCGACCGAATGCATGAACGACGCCTTGCCCGGCGTGATGAAGCCGGAATAGAAGGCGGTCAGCCCGCCGGCGAACGCGGCGAACACCGCCGACACGACGAACACCATGACCTTCTGGCGGGCGCTGTCGATGCCCACCACCTCGGCGGCGACCTCGGAGGTGTGCAGCGCGCGCAGGGCGCGCCCGCGCGGTGATTCGATCAGGTTCAGGGCCAGCCAGACGGTGATGACGAGACAGGCGCCGACCACCCAGTACCAGGTCTGCTCGCCCTGCACGGGCAGCCCGAACACGGTGAACGGCGGCACCGACATGCCGTCGGGGCCGCCGGTGAGCCGGTCTTCGTTGGCGATCACGATCGAGATGATGATGCCCAGCCCGAGCGTGGCCATGGCCAGGTAGTGGCCCTTGAGCCTGAGGATGGGGCGCCCCACGACGAAGGCGAGCAGGGCCACGGCGGCGGTGGAGGCCACCAGGGCGGCGAACGGCGGCACGCCGTAGCGCGACGCCAGCAGCGCCGAGCCGTAGGCGCCCAGGCCGAAGAAGCCGGCATGGCCGAGGCTGATCTGGCCGGCGTAGCCGATGAGCAGGTTCAGGCCGACGCACACGATCGCGTTCAGCCCGACCAGGATCGCCACGTCGTAGAAGTAGTCGTTGGCCAGCACGGCCGGCGTGAGCGCCACCACCAGCACGAGCACTGCCAGGCCGCCGGTGCGCGGCGCCGCCCACCAGCGGGACTGCGGTGCGACGCGCTCAGACACGGTCGCTCTTTCTTGCGCCAAGGATTCCATCGGGTCGGATGAAGAGAACGGCGAGGATGAGGGCAAAGGCGATGACGTCCTTGTAGGCGGACGAGACGTAGCCGGCGCCGAGGTTCTCGAGCAGGCCCAGCAGCAGGCCGCCGAGGATCGCGCCCGGGAAGCTGCCCAGGCCGCCGAGGATCGCCGCGGCGAAGCCCTTGAGCCCGAGCATGATGCCGATGTCGTACGAGGTGAAGGTGATCGGCGCGATCAGCACGCCGGCGATGGCGCCGAGCGCCGCGGCCAGGCCGAAGCTGGCCAGCAGCACCTGCCGCACCTCGATGCCCACCAGCTGGGCGGCGAGACGGTTGTACGAGGTGGCGAGCATCGCCTTGCCGAGCAGGGTCCGGTTGAAGAACCAGGACAGGATGATCACCACCACCACCGTGACGCCGAGCACCCACAGGCTCTGCGGCAGGACGGTGGCGCCGAACAGCGCGATGGGATGATCGCCCGACAGCGCCGGCAGCGCGTGGATGCTCTTGTCCCAGATGAGCTGCGCCAGGCCGCGCAGGAAGATCGAGGCGCCGATGGTGATGATGATCAGCGTCACCACGTCGGCCTTGCGGGCGCGCCCGACCGCCAGCCACTCGAGCAGCAGGCCGACGGCGCCGGCGGCCACCACCGCGCCGACGATGGCTAGCGGCATCGGCAACCCCGTGCCGATGAACGAGACCGCGCTCATGCCGCCGATCATCACGAACTCGCCCTGGGCGAAGTTGATGACGTGGCTGGCGTTGTAGATGATCGAGAAGCCCAGGGCCACCAGCGCGTAGATCGCGCCGATGGTCAGGCCGCCGGCGAGGAACTGCAGCCACTCTCCGCTCATTCGTCGTGCCTCGCCGGGCGGCCGTTCGGCGCTGCCCTCAGTCCTTGACCAGCGTCCAGTTGCCGTTGCGCACCTCGAGCATGCGGAACGCGGTGAGATCCAGGCCCATGTGCTCGGTGGGCGACATGTTGAACGCTCCGCCGGTGCCCATGAAGCCCTTGGTCTTCTCGATCTCGTCGCGCACCTTCGCCTTGTCGGTGCTGCCGGCGCGCTTGATCGCCTCGGTCGCGATCATGAGCGCGTCGTAGGCGTGGCCGCCGAAGGTCGACACGTCGGACTTGTAGCGCGCCGTGTAGTCGTGGCTGTAGGCCGTCACGACAGGCTTCTGCGGATCGTTGGCGGGCAGGATGTCGGCCACCAGCAGCGCGGCGGCGGGCAGACGCACGCCTTCCGCGGCTCCGCCGGCGAGCTTGATGAACTCCTTGGAGGCCACGCCGTGCGACTGGTACAGCGGCTGGGTGATGCCGAGCTGGCGGTAGTTCTTGGTGACGATCGCCGGGCCCTGGCCGAAGCCGCAGTTGAGCACCGCCTGCACGCCTGCCGTGCCCTTGATCTTGGTGAGCTGCGCGGTCATGTCGGTGTCGGCTGCGCCGTAGCTCTCGTCGGCGACGATCTCGATGCCGTACTTGGGCGCCACCTTCAGGCACTCGGCGCGCATCGAGCGGTCGAAGCCGCCGGCGCCGGAGATCAGCGCGAGCTTGTTGAGCTTGCGATGGTTCAGATCGGTGAAGATCTTCTCGCAGGCCATGCGGTCGGTGTGCGGCGTCTTGAACACCCACTTCTTCACCGGCTCGACGATGACCACCGCGCCCGCCAGCGAGATGAACGGGATCTGTGCCTGCTCGACCAGCGGCACCGCGGCCATGGTCTCGCCGGTGCTGGTGCCGCCGATGATGAGATCGACCTTGTCCTGCTCGATGAGCCGCTTGGTGAAGGTGCGCGCCTTCTCGGCGTCGCCGCCGCTGTCGTAGGAGACCAGTTGCAACTTGCGCCCGATGACGCCGCCCGCGGCGTTGAGGCGCTCGATGTACATCTCGAGGGTCTTCTGCTCCGGATCGCCGAGGAAGGCGGCCGGCCCGGTGACTGCTAGGAAGGCGCCGATTCTGATAGGCTCTTGCGCTTGCGCAGGGGCCGCGGCGACCAGGGCGCCGGCGAAGACGGTGCCGGCGGCATACAGTGCCGCGCGAGCGCTCTTGAACAGTTGCATGGGGGTCTTCTCCTGATTGTTGTCGAACATGACGCGACCGCGATGACGCGGACCGGGCTCACACGAACGCGTGCGCACGCACGGGCAGGGTGAATTTTCGGGACTCGCTTCGCCGTCGGCCAGTTCGGGTAACCCCTCATGCATCTGCACCTGCGGCGTGACGCGGCTTGATAGTTTACAGAGCGGCCGCTGAACTCTATTCTGGTAGTCCGATGCAGGTATTAAATTGATCTATATCAGACTTTCGGGGTACCGATGACCAGGGCCAGTCCTCCGGCGAACACCGCTGCCGGCGCGGCGCGGCGCCGTGGCGCCGCCGCGCGGGCGGCGGCCGACGATGACGCGACATCGCCGGTGCAGGTGCGACAGGTGCGGCGCAGCGACCTCGATCCGGTGATCGAGATCGATGCCATCGTGACCGGCCTCGAGAAGCGCACCTACTGGCGCTCGATCTTTCGCCGCTACGGCAGCGGCGATCGGCCGGAGCGTCATTTCCTGGTCGCCGAGGTCGAGGGACGGGTGGTCGGCTTCGTCATCGGCGAGGTGCGCGACTGGGAATTCGGCGAGCCGCCGTGCGGCTGGGTGTTCGCGATCAACGTCGATCCGCAGAGCCGGCTCGGAGGCATCGCCACGCGCATGCTGCAGGCGCTGAGCGCGGGCTTCCGGCGCTCGGGCGTGCGCAAGCTGCGTACCATCCTGGCGCGCGACAATACGCTGATCCTGTCCTTCTTCCGCAGCCAGGGCATGACCACCGGCCCCTTCATTCCGCTGGAGATGGATCTTGATGCATGACCGCGGGTGGGCGCGATGAGGCTGCAGAAGAATACTTCCCTGGCGCTCTACAGCGTCATCGAGTTCGCGGCCGACCCGGAGCGCCATATCCCGGCCGCCGAGATCGCCGCCAAGTACGACGTCTCGCCGCACCATCTCGCCAAGGTGCTCTCCGAGCTCGCGCGCTCGGGCTTCGTGGAGTCGGTGCGCGGCGTCGGCGGCGGCTACCGCTTCGCCGGCAATGCGCGCCGCATCACGCTGATGGACGTCATCCAGCTGTTCGAGGATTTCTCCACCCCGCCGGCCGAACGGCGCGAGCCGAGCGAGCTCACGCCGGTGGGCATGGGGCTGGGCGCCGTGCTCTACGAGATCGACGAGATCGCCAAGGCGACGCTGGGCTCGATCACGCTGGCCACCATGCTGCGCCTGATCGAGCGCCAGCGCGAGAGCGCGGGCGGCTCCCGCGCCGAGGTCGCGCCGGCTTCGGCGCCGACCGAAGCCGCTCCGCCGCGCCGCGGACGCCGGCCTCGCAAGCCGGCCGGCACGCCGGCACCGGCGCGCCGCGTCGTCGTCCCCGAGACATGAAGCGAACCATGGAACCTCGGAACGTGTGAAGGAACCGTAGCGAGCGGCCCGAGGTCGCGCAGCAGGTTCATTCACGCGTTCAGACGGCTACCGGGGCGGCGATGTGCGGGTGCGCGCGATAGTCGTCGAAGCGGAAATCCTCGTACGCGTAGCCGTCGATCGAATCGGGCTTGCGCAGGATGGCCAGGCGCGGCAGGGGCAGTGGCGTGCGCTCGCGCTGCAGGCGCGCCTGCTCGAGGTGGTTGCGGTAGAGGTGCACGTCGCCGCCGGTCCAGACGAACTCGCCCGGCTCCAGGTCGCACTGGTGCGCCAGCATCGCCAGCAGCAGCGCATAGCTGGCGATGTTGAACGGCACGCCGAGGAACACGTCGCACGAGCGCTGGTAGAGCTGCAGGTGCAGCCGGCCGCCGATGACCGCGGTCTGGAACAGGCAGTGGCAGGGCGCCAGGCGCATCGCGGGCAGGTCGCCGACGTTCCAGGCGTTCACCACCTGGCGCCGCGATTCCGGCTCCTCGCGGATCAGCCGCACCAGTTGCGCGATCTGGTCGACGTGCCGGCCGTCGGCGGTGGCCCAGTCGCGCCACTGCTTGCCGTAGATCGGGCCGAGGTCGCCGTTCTCGTCGGCCCATTCGTCCCAGATGCTGACCTTCCGTTCCTGCAGGTAGCGCACGTTGGTGTCGCCTTTCAGGAACCACAGCAGCTCGTGGACGATGGAACGCACGTGCAGCTTCTTGGTGGTGACGAGCGGAAAGCCTTCGGCGAGGTCGAAGCGCATCTGGTGCCCGAACACCGCGCGCGTGCCGATGCCCGTGCGGTCGGGGCGGTCGACGCCTTCGCGCAGGATCCGGTCCAGCAGGTCGAGGTACTGCTTCATGTCGTGGGCTCGTTGCGGCCCGTCATTGTAGGCGGGCTTCGGGCAGGCCGTGCGCGGCAGGGGCTGCGGCGGGGCGGATGCCTCAGGAGCCGCCGGCCGCCGGGGCGGCTTCGCCCTCGGGGGGCGTCTCGGCCGGTGCGCCGGGCTGCCCCATGGGAGGCTGCCCGGCGGTGGGCGCGCCGGCGACAGGTGCGCCGGCAAGAGATGCGCCGGTGACGGGCGCGCTGCCGAGCGGCGTTGCTGGGGCGGGCGGGACCGCACCGGGCGGCACGCCGCCGCTGGCGCGCGCTCCGCCGAAGGACGGCGCGGGGGCCGCGGGAGCGGCGGCGGCCGGAGCCGCCGCCGCCGGCACCGGCGGACGCGCCGCCTCGGCGCGGTCGTGCTGCGCCGGGCCGCTCCAGAGGACGTCGACGCTGGGGCGCTGCGGCGCGACCAGCTCGACGCGGGCGCCGCGCTGCTCGACGATCGCGCGGTCGGCGCGCACTTCGATCAGCCGCGCGTCGGTGGTGACCGCGTCGCCGACCATGTACGCCCGCGCGGGCTTGCCGTCGACCGCGATGACGGCGCTGCCGCGCATCGTGCTGGCGGCGACGCCCAGCACCTGGATGTTGGCCATGGCGGCCGGCGCGGACGCGGTACGCGTGCCGACGGGCTCGCCGAACAGGCGCGCCGATGCCGTGAGGTCGGGCGCGCCGTGCTGGTCGGCGAGCGAGCCGGGCGGCGCGATCGCGATCGGGGGCGCGAACAGCTGCAGCGCCCACCAGGCGATCGTGGCGCCGAGCACGCCGGATAGCGCGAGCGCAACGAGAGAGGACGCCCATCGGCGCGTGGCGACCGTCCGTTTGAGGCGCATCGGAGAGTGGGGAGAGGGTGAAAAATTCCACTGCTATGATAGCCCGACCTCGTTACGAAACACTCCGGAGAGTCGATGCACCGTTCGTCGGGCGATCGAAGGCCGCGGACGGCCGAGCGCGGCTTCACGCTGATCGAGATCATGGTGGTCATCGTGATCCTCGGGGTGCTGGCGGCGATCGCGGTGCCGCGGATCATGAGCAAGCCCGACGAGGCGCGGGCCAAGGCGGCACAGACCGAGGTCGCGCAGATCCTGCAGGCGCTCGATCTCTATCGGCTCGACAACCAGCGCTATCCGACCACCGAGCAGGGACTCGTCGCGCTGGCGCAGCGTCCCACGATGGAGCCGGTGCCGCCGAACTGGAAGGCCTACCTGAAGGAGGCGCCGGTCGATCCCTGGGGCAGGCCGTACCAGTACCTGAATCCCGGCGTGCGCGGCGAGATCGACGTCTTCAGCCTCGGTGCCGACGGCCAGCCGGGAGGCGAGGGCGTCGCTGCCGACATCGGCAACTGGTCGCTGAACCGGTAAAGACGGTGTGAACAGGCCCGAGTCCGTCGCGCCGGTTCCGCCCCATGTCCTGAGATCGCCGCGCGCGCGCGCCGGCGAGCGCCGGGCGGACGGGCAGGCCGGCTTCACGCTGCTCGAGCTGCTGGTGGCGATGGTGATCGCCGGCGTGCTGATCGGCATCGTGTCGCTGTCGATCGGCGGCTTCGATCGCGGCCTGCGCTTCGAGGCCGAACGGCTGGCGCAGCTGCTCTCGCTCGCGCGCGAAGAGGCGCAGGTGCGCGGCGCGCCGATCCGCTTCGAGGCCGATGCCGATCGCTATGCGTTCTTCATCTGGCGCGAGCGCCGCTGGCGGCCGCTCGCCGACGACCGCGACCTGCGCGAGCGGCCGTGGATGCAGCCGACGCGGGTGCGCGTCGAGCGCGCCGACGGCCGCAGCGAGATCGAGTTCGGCCGCGACCAGGTCGATGCGCCGTTCGTGCTGCAGCTGCGACGCGATGCGGCGAGCGCGACCATCGTGGCCAACGGGCTCGGGGCCTTCGAGGTCCGCTGATGCGGTGCCGCCGGAAATCCGGCCGCGGCTTCACCCTGATCGAGGTGCTGGTCGCGATGACGATCGCGGCGGTGGCGCTGATGGCGGCGATCCGTGCCACCGGCTCGCTGGCCGTCGGAAGCGCCGAGCTGCGCAGCCGCACGCTCGCGCAATGGAGCGCCGAGAACCGCCTGGCGCAGATCCGCATCGCGCGCGAGTGGCCCAACCTCGGGCGGCGGCAGTACGACTGCAGCCAGGCCGCCGTGGTGCTGGTGTGCCGCGAAGATGTGTACCCGACCCCCAACCCGCTGTTCCGCCGGGTCGAGGTGGCGGTCTACACCGAGGACGGCAGCTTCCGGCTGGCGCGCCTGGTCGGGTTCTCGACGAGGCTGCCGTGAGGGCGTGCGGCCGCCCGGTGCGCCGCCGCTCGCGCGGCTTCACCCTGCTCGAGCTGCTGGTCGCTGCGGCGCTGCTGTCGGTGCTGGCGGTGCTCAGCTGGCGCGGCATGGATTCGGTGCTGCGCGGCCGCGACCGCATCGTGTCGGCGTCCGACGACCTGCGCGCGATGACGGTGACGCTGACGCAGATGGAAGAAGACCTGCGCCGTTCGTGGCCGATCCGGCTGCTCGGCCTGCCCGAGCCGGCGATCGCGTTCTCGATCGGCACCGACCGCGAGCCTCCTGCCCTGGGCCTGCTGCGCGAGACGCGCGGCGCCGATGCGGTGCAGGTGCAGCGCGTGATGTACCGGCTGCACGAGGGCGTGTTCGAGCGCGGCTTCAGCCTGTGGGCGGCGCCTTCGCCCGACGGGGAGCGCCAGGTGCCGGCGGTGCCGTTCACCTGGCAGCCGCTGCTGCGCGACGTGCAGGCGGTGCAGTTCCGCGGCTGGGTGCAGGGCCGCGGCTGGCTGCCGGCGAGCGCGCTGGCACCGGCCATGTTGGCGCAGCCGTCGGTCTCGGTGTCCGCCGGCTCGGGGCAGGGCGGTTCGACACCGGCCGGATCGGCACAGACCGGGTCGACGCAGGGCGGGTCGGCCTCTGCCGGCACGGTGTCGGCCGCCCAGGGCCTGCCGCCGATCACCGGCGTCGAGCTGACGCTCGTGCATCGCGGCGAGCGCGTGGTGCGGGTGTTCGCGGTGGCCGACTGACCATGGGTGCGCGAGCGGCCGGCAAGGGGGTGCGGAGGGCGCCCGTGATGCGCGGAGCGCGGCGCGGTGCGTGCCGCGGCGTGCGCCAGGCCGGCGTGGCGATCATCAGCGTGCTGCTGGTGATCACGCTGGCCACGCTGATCGTCAGCGGCCTGTTCTGGCGCGAGCACGTCACCGTGCGCTCGGTCGAGAACCGCCTGGCGCTGGCCCAGGTGCGCTGGATCGAGACCGCGGTGCTCGACTGGGCGTCGGTGGTGCTGCGGGTCGACCAGGCCAGCACCGGCGCCGTCGATCACCTGGCCGAGCTGTGGGCCACGCCGGTGGCCGAGACGGTGCTCGACGAGACGGTGACCGGCGGAGCGCGCCTGGCCGACAGCGCCAACGACGCGCGGCTGGCCGGACAGATCTTCGATGCGCAGGCGCGCCTGAACCTGAACAACCTGGTGCTCGACGGCCTGCCCTCGGGCGCGCATCGCGAGGTGTTCGAGCGCCTGCTCGCCATCCTGGGGCGGCCCGAGAGCCTGGCCGCGCGGCTGCAGGCGAGGCTGCAGCAGGCCTATCCGCCGCTCGTCGACGGCCGGCGCGCGCCGGCCTCGGCGCTGCCGCTGCTCAAGCTGGCCGACCTGCGCACCGTGCCGGGGTTCGACGAGGCGACCATCGCGCTGCTCGAGCCGTACGTCGCGTTCCTGCCCAAGCGGGTGCGCACCGGCACGGTGGAGATCGCCACCGAGAACACCCGCATCAACGTGAATACGGCGCCGGCGGAGGTGCTGGCGGCCGCCATCGGGTCGATCGACCTGCAGGCCGCCCGTCGGTTCGTCGAGGGCGCACGTCAGCGGACCTTCTTCGCCAGCCTCGACGTTGCCCGTTCGCGCTTCGACGGTACGCCCGCGCTTCCGGCCAATCTGCTGTCCGTCGGGTCGGACTTCTTCTTCGTGAAGGGGATGATACGCTTCGACCGGGTCGAATCGCACAGCGAAGCCCTGCTGTATCGCGGGCCCAATCGCGTGGAACTCATATGGCAGCACAGGTACTGAGGAAAGGCCAGGCGATCGTCTGGGTGCCGCCGCGCGCGATCGGCGAGCGGGCCTTTGCGACCGAGCCGGCGCTGCTCGCCATGCTGCCCCTGGCGGTCTCCGAGAAGGTCGGCGGGGGCGCCAATCCGGGCGGCGTGCCGGTGACCGTGTTCGGCAGCGCGAGCACCGCGCGTTACGTGCGCGTCAGCCTCGACGCCCTGCCGGCGCTCAAGAGCGCCACGCTGATCTTCGATGCGCGCGACGTGAACCTGCTGCAGGCCGTCGTGCCGCCGCTGTCGGGGGTGCGCCTGCAGCAGGCGCTGCCCAACGTCGTCGAGGACCTCCTGCTGCAGGACGCGCACGGCTGCGCGTTCGCGCTCGGCCCCCGCACGGGCGGCGACGGCCGGCGCCTGGTGGCGGCCATCGACCGCGCCTGGCTGGAGTTCGTGGTCGGCGCCTTCGAGCGGCGCGGCGTGCGCGTGCAGGCGGCCTGGCCGGCGCAGCTCGCCCTGCCGGTCGGCCCCGATCACACCGCGCTCGCCTGCATCAACGACGGCCTGGTGCTGCGCAGCGGCCTGCTCGACGGCATCGGCTGGGGAGCCTCGGCCGATCCGCAGGCGCGGCTCGAGGCGCTCGTCGCGCTGATGGCCAACGCCGGCGAGCTGCCGGCGCCGGCCGAGCTGGTCCAGGCACCGTCGCCGGCACCGGCACTCGAGACCGACGCCGGCGCGGTCACCGGGCTGGCCGCGCGCGAACTGCCCGCCGAACCGCCGCGCCTGCGCCGCCGCCTCGCGGTGTTCGTCGAGGATGCCTCATGGCAGGCGCCGGTGCTCAAGGCCGCGGCGCGTGCGGGCTTCGAGGCCGACATCCGTGCGCTGCCCTTTCCGCTGCCGGCGCCGCTCGACCTGCTGGCGGCGCGCCGCGGCAGCGCCGCGCAGCGCTGGCTGGCCGATTTCGACTGGCGCGCCTGGCGCCTGCCCGGCGCGCTGGCTGCGGCCAGCGTGGCAGTGGCGCTGCTCGGGCTGAACCTGCACTGGGGCATGCTGGTGCAGGAGCGCGACCAGTTGAAGACGCAGATCGAGCGCCGCTATCGTCAGACCTTCCCGGGTCCGCAGGTGCTGGTCGACCCGCTGCTGCAGATGCGCCGCCAGGTGGCCGGCCTGCGCACCAGCGCGGGCCAGGCCGGCCCCGAGGATTTCGTACCGCTGCTGTCGCGCTTCGCGCAGGCCCTGGGCGGCCAGGCGACCGATTCGCTGGCCAGCGTCGAGTTCCGCGAAGGCAGGCTGAGCGTGCGCTTCCAGCCCGGCTTCTACGAGGCGCGCTCGGTGCGCGAGCTCCTCGTCACGGCCTGCCAGCGGCTCGGCCTGTCGCTGAGGTTCGACAGCGATCGCGAGCCGACCGCGACGGTCGCCCTGGTGCGCTGACCGATGCTCGAGACGCTGCTCACCCGCTGGCAACTGCTCGCTGCGCGCGAACGGCGCGCCGTGATCGGCGCCGCGGCGCTGCTGGCGGTGGTGCTGGCGTGGCTGCTGCTGTTCGAGCCGGCCTGGGTCGGCAGGCAGCGGGCGAGCGGCGAGCTGCCGGCGCTGCGCGCCCAGCTGGCGCAGATGGAGCAGCTGGCGGGCGAGGCGCAGCGGCTGGGCGCCGTGCCGGCGGCCGGCGATACGCCGCAGGCCATCCAGTCGCAGCTGCGGGAATCGATCGCCAGCGCCGGGCTCGCGCCCGCGCTGGCCCAGCTCACCCACAGCGGCGGCCTGTTCGACCTGCGCTTCAAGAACGTGCCCTATGCGGCCTGGCTGGCCTGGCTCGATTCGGCCGTGCGCGAGACGCGCCTGCGCGTCGTCGACGCGGCGGTCACGCGCGAGGCGGGCTTCGGCGTGGTCTCGGCGCGGCTGGCGCTCGAGCTGCCGCCGCGCGACGGCCGCAGCGGGAGCCGATGATGGGCAGCGGCATCGCGCGATCGTTCGCGTACGTCCTGGCCGGGCTGCTCGGCGCCGTGCTGGTGGTGCTGCTGGCCGCGCCGGCGAGCTTCATCGACCGCGGGCTCGCCGGTGCCACGCAGGGACGCGTGCGGCTGGCCGAGACCGAGGGGTCGATCTGGGACGGCTCGGGCCGGCTGGTGCTGGTCGACGTCGGCGCCCAGACCGGCGAGCGCCGCTCGATCCCCGGAGTCGCCGTCCCCGGACGCATCGACTGGGACCTGCGCGTCGTGCCGCTGCTGATCGGGCAGGTCGACGCCACCCTGCGCATCGAGGGCATGGCGCAGCCGGTGCGCGTGCAGGGCGGCTACGGGGAGATCCGCATCAGCGGCGGCTCGCTGACGCTGCCGTCGGTGGAGCTGGGGCGCATGGGCTCGCCGTGGAATACGATCCGCCCTTCGGGCGCGCTCGGCCTCAGGTGGGAGAACCTGATCCTGAGGCGCGGTGTCATCGAGGGCCGGGCGCAGATCGAGCTGCGCGACGCTTCGTCGGCGATGACGCCGGTGCGCCCGCTGGGCAGCTACCGCGTCGACGTGGTCGGCCAGGGCCGCCGGGCCGAGCTGAGCATCCAGACGCTGGCCGGCCCGCTGCGGCTGCAGGGCAGCGGCAGCTTCGACGCGCAGAACGGCCTGCGCTTCACCGCCGAGGCGAGCACCGACGCGGGGGAGCAGGGCCGGCTGCAGTCCTTCCTGGGCCTGATCGGACGCCGCGAGGGCGAGCGGACGATCATCAAGATAGGGGCGTGATGGTGCGAATCCGGTGGCGGTGCGCGGCGGTGCTGGTGCTGATGCTCGTCGGCGCGGTCGCGCAGGCTCAGGTGGGCGCGGGCGCCGCGCCGCGCGCGGGCTCCGGCGCTGCGGCGCGCCCGGCCTCCGGCGCCGGCGACGCGGTGACGCTGAACTTCCGCGACGCCGACATCGACTCTGTGGTCGGCGCCTTCGGCCACCTGCTCGACCGCACCTTCGTGATCGACCCGCGGGTGCGCGGCAAGATGACGCTCGAGACGCCGCGGCCGGTCACGCGGGCGCAGGCGATGCAGCTGCTGCAGGCGGCGCTGCGCGCCCAGGGCTTCGCGGTGGTGGAGAGCGGCACGCTCACCAAGGTCGTGCCCGAGGCCGACGCCAAGCTGCAGTCGACGCCGGTGACCGCCGGCCGCCTGCCGTCGGCTGCCGGCGACCAGGTGGTGACGCAGATCTTCCGGCTCAACTACGAGTCGGCCTCCAACCTGGTGCCGGTGCTGCGCCCGCTCATCTCGCCCAACAACACCATCGTCGCCTACCCGAACAACAACTCGCTGGTGGTCACCGACTACGCCGCCAACCTGCAGCGCATCGCGCGCATCGTGGCCACGCTCGACAGCCCGTCGACCGGCGAGGTCGAGGTGGTGCCGGTGAGCAACGCGGTGGCCACCGACATCGCGGTCTCGGTGGCGCGCATGCTCGAGGATTCCGCGCGCGGCGCGCCCGGCGCGCAGGTCGACGCCGGCCAGCGGGTCACGGTGATGGCCGATCCGCGCATCAATTCGATCCTGGTGCGGGCCTCCAGCCCGTCGCGGCTGAACCTCGCCAAGAGCCTGATCGCGCGTCTCGACGTGCCCAGCGCGCGCCCGGGCAACATCAACGTGGTATACCTGCGCAACGCCGAGGCGGTGAAGCTCGCGCAGACCCTGCGCGGGGTGCTGGGCGGCGGCGAAGGCGGCAACGGCGGCGCGGCGAACGGGCCGCTGTCCACGGCGCAGACGCTGCCCGGGCAGCTGCCGCAGGGCTCGGCGCTCACCCCGACCGCCGCCAGCGCATCGATGCAGAGCGCCGCCACGACGCCGCTGCAGCCCTCGAGCAGCGCGCCGGTCACGGTGCAGGCGGGCGGGGCGATCATCGCCGCCGATCCGGCCACCAACTCGCTGATCATCACCGCCCCCGAGCCGGTCTACCGCAACCTGCGCGCCGTGATCGACAAGCTCGACGCGCGCCGCGCGCAGG
This sequence comes from Burkholderiales bacterium 70-64, assembly GCA_001898645.1. Lineage (GTDB taxonomy): Bacteria > Pseudomonadota > Gammaproteobacteria > Burkholderiales > Burkholderiaceae_E > Zeimonas. Next base: position 17,001 of record MKUQ01000039.1, on the reverse strand, counting down.
TCTACATCGAGTCGCTGATCGTCGAGATCAGCGCCGACAAGGCCGCCGAGCTCGGCGTGCAGTGGCAGTTCCTCGGCTCGCCCCAGGGCACCACGCGCGCCTTCGGCGGCACCAACCTGACGGCGCGCGGCTCCGGCGCCAACATCCTCGACGTGGCGGCCAACCCGGCCTCGGCAGGCACCGGCCTGAACCTGGGCGTGGTGCGCGGCACGATCAACGTGCCCGGCGTGGGCGAGATCCTCAACCTCGGCTTCCTCGCGCGCGCGCTCGAGAGCGGCGCCAACGCCAACATCCTCGCCACGCCCAACCTGCTCACGCTCGACAACGAGGAGGCGCGCATCATCATCGGCCAGAACGTGCCCTTCATCACCGGGCAGTTCACCGCCACCGGCACCGGCGGCGCGTCGGTCAACCCGTTCCAGACGATCGAGCGCAAGGACGTCGGCACGACGCTGCGCGTCAAGCCGCAGGTGTCGGAGTCGGGGACGGTGAAGCTGCAGATCTTCCAGGAGGTCTCGAGCGTGCAGAGCACGTCGCTGGCCGCGGGCATCATCACCAACCGGCGCGCCATCGAGTCCAACGTGCTGGTCGACGACGGCCAGATCATCGTGCTGGGCGGGCTCATCGAGGAGCGCATCGACGGCAGCGTCGACAAGGTGCCCGGGCTGGGCGACGTGCCGGTGGTCGGCCAGCTGTTCCGCTACGACTCGCGCAAGCGCACCAAGACCAACCTGCTGGTGTTCCTGCGCCCGGTGGTGGTGCGCGACGGCGCCGACGCGCACAGCATCACCGCCGACCGCTACGACTACATGCGCGCCGTGCGCGGCGACGCGCAGCTGCCGCCGCACTGGGCGCTGCCCGACTACAAGGCGACGCCGCTGCCCGAGCTGCCGCCGGCGTCGCCGCGCGACGCCGACGCGCCGGCGCGCCCGTTGCCCAGGGGCAGCGGGCTGGCGCCCGTGCCCGCGGATTCCGCCGCCGCGGTGCCGCCGTCGCAGCCGCCGGCGCCGGTGTCGGCGTCGCGTCCGAGCACGGTGATCCAGACCGCGCCCAACGAGGTGGTGGTGCCGCTGCGCCCGGGCACCTCGCTGGCGCCGCCGGCTTCCGACTGAGGGCGCGCCCGTGGCCATCGTCTCGCCGGCGCGCTACGTCCCGTACGGGTTCGCGCGCGCCCACCAGGTGCTGGTGACCGGCGTGTCGGGCGACGCCGTGGAGGTATGGATCTGCGACCGTACGCCGCGCCAGGCGCTGGCCGAGCTGTCGCGCACGCTGCCGCTGCGGCTGGTCACCGTGCGCAAGCCCGAGGCCGAGCTGGGCGCGGCGATCTCGCGCGCCTACTCGCAGCAGGAGGGCTCGGCCGCGTCGGTGGTCGACGAGGTCGAGAGCGACCTCGATCTCTCGCGCCTGCTGCAGGACATCCCCAAGATCGAGGACCTGCTCGAGGCCGAGGACGACGCGCCGATCATCCGCATGATCAACGCGCTGCTCACGCAGGCCAGCCGCGACGGCGCCTCCGACATCCACATCGAGCCGTTCGAGACCTCGTCGCTGGTGCGCTTCCGCATCGACGGCACGCTGCGCGACGTGGTGCGCCCGCGCCGCGAGCTGCACGCGGCGCTCATCTCGCGCGTCAAGATCATGGCGCAGCTCGACATCGCCGAGAAACGCCTGCCGCAGGACGGGCGCATCACGCTGCGCATCGGCGGACGCCCGATGGACGTGCGCGTGTCCACGCTGCCCACCGGCCACGGCGAGCGGGCGGTGCTGCGCCTGCTCGACAAGGAGGCCGGCCGGCTCGACCTGGCCAAGCTCGGCATGAGCGCCGGCACGCTGGCGGCCTTCGACCGCCTGGCGCACCAGCCGCACGGCATCGTGCTGGTGACCGGGCCCACCGGCTCGGGCAAGACCACCACCCTGTATGCCGCGCTCGGGCGGCTCGATTCGACCACCACCAACATCCTCACCGTCGAGGACCCGATCGAGTACGACCTCGACGGCATCGGCCAGACCCAGGTCAACGCGCGCATCGACATGACCTTCGCCAAGGCGCTGCGCTCGATCCTGCGCCAGGACCCCGACGTGGTGATGATCGGCGAGATCCGCGATCTCGAGACGGCGCAGATCGCGGTGCAGGCCTCGCTCACCGGCCACCTGGTGCTGGCCACGCTGCACACCAACGACGCGGTGTCGGCGGTGACGCGCCTGATCGACATGGGCATCGAGCCGTTCCTGCTCTCGTCGTCGCTGCTCGGCGTGGTGGCGCAGCGCCTGGTGCGCAAGCTGTGCCCGCAGTGCCGCCAGGCCGACCCGGTCACCGGCGGCTGGCGCGCGGTGGGCTGCCTGGCGTGCAACCGCACCGGCTTCCAGGGCCGCACCGGCATCTACGAGCTGTTCGTGGTCGACGACGCGATCCGCGCCCTGATCCACCGCAACGCCGCCGAGGGCGAGATCCGCGCCGCCGCGCTGGGAGCCGGCATGCAGACCATGCGCGACGACGGCCGCCGCTGGATCGAGGCCGGCCTGACCTCGGTCGAAGAGGTCGTGCGCGTCACGCGCGACTGACGTCCGCCGTGCCGGCCTATCGCTACGAAGCCTCCGACGCCGACGGCCGGGTCGCGCGCGGCATCGTCGATGCCGATTCGCCGCGCCATGCGCGCCACCTGCTGCGCGATCGCGGGCTCACGCCGCTCGATGTCGAGCCGGTCCAGGCCGCCGGCGCCGCCGGGGCGGCGGCGCGCCCCTTCGGGGGCCGGCTGCGGGCGGCCGAGCTGGCGCTCGCCACGCGCCAGCTGGCGAGCCTGCTGGCGGCGCGCCTGCCCATCGAGCAGGCGCTCGGCGCGGTGATCGAGCAGGCCGATCGCCAGGCGGTGCGCGACCGCTTCGCCGCGGTGCGCAGCGAGGTGGTCGGCGGCCAGACGCTGGCGCAGGCGCTGGCCAAGTTCCCGCGCGACTTCCCCGACATCTATCGCGCGCTGGTCGCCGCCGGCGAGCAGTCGGGCGACCTGGCGCTGGTGATGGGCCGGCTGGCCGACTACGTCGAGTCGCGCACCGCGCTGTCGCAGCGCATCGTGCTGGCCTTCACCTACCCGGCGATCGTGACCGCGGTGGCCTCGCTGGTCATCGTGGCGCTGCTCACCTACGTGGTGCCTCAGGTGGTGAGCGTGTTCACCCAGACGCGCCAGGAGCTGCCGCTGCTCACGGTGGCGCTGATCGCCACCTCCGGATTCGCGCGCAACTGGGGGCTGTGGCTGCTGGCGGGCGCCGCGGCGGCCTTCGCCGCCTTCCGGCTCGCCCTGCGCGCGCCGACCTTCCGCCTGTCGTGGGACCGGCGCAAGCTCGCCGCCCCGGTCCTCGGGCGGCTCATCCGCGGCCTGAACACCGCGCGCTTCGCCTCGACGCTGGGGATCCTCACCACCAGCGGCGTGCCGCTGATCCGCGCGCTCGAGGCGGGCGCGCGCACGCTGTCGAACCAGGCCATGAAGAGCAACGTGCACGACGCGATCTCGCGCGTGCGCGAAGGCGCGCCGCTGTCGCGCGCGCTCAAGGCGGGCGGCCAGTTCCCGCCGATGATGATCCACATGATCGCCAGCGGCGAGGCGACCGGCGAGCTGCCCGCGATGCTCGAGCGCACCGCGGCCACGCTGTCGCAGGAGACCGAGCGGCGCGCGCTCACGCTCACCAGCCTGCTCGAGCCGCTGCTGATCCTGGCCATGGGCGCGGTGGTGCTGGTGATCGTGCTCGCGGTGATGCTGCCGATCATCGAGATCAACCAGCTGGTGCGCTGAGGCCGTGCCGTCTCCTGCCAGCGAGCACGGCGATCGTCATCCGGTGCTGGTGTGGGGGCTGGCAGCTGCGCTCGCCACGGTGGGCGCGACCATCTTCGCCATCTCGCCGCTGCTGGCCGATATCGCGGCGAGCTTCGGCGTGGCGCCGGCGCGGGCCGGCAGCCTGGTCGGCGTCTATGGGCTGTCGATGGCGGTGGTGGCGCCCACGGTCGGGCTGTTCGCGCGCCGACTGCCACGCGCCCGCGTCATCGTCGCCGGCCTGCTGGTGTTCGCGTCGGCCTGGTTCGCGGCCGGCGCCGTGCATCGCTTCGAGGCGCTGGTCGCGCTCACCCTGGCGGCCGGCGCGGCCACCGGCGCAGTGGTGCCGGCCATCTACGCCTATGCCGGCGACCTGTCGTCGTTCGCCGGCCGCGCACGGATGATGGGACGCGTGGTGAGCGGGTGGTCGGTGGCGATCGTGCTGGTGGTGCCGCTCATGGCGCTGGCCTCGCAGGCGATCGGCTGGCAGCGTGCCTTCGCCGGGCTGGCCGCCGCAGCGCTGGCTGCCGCGCTGGTGCTGGCTGCGGCGGCGCGCCCGGTGCGCGTGCCGGCCGAGGATGACGGCGATGACGACGCCCGGCTGCCGGTCGGGACCAGCCTGCGCCGCGTGCTCGCGCACCGGCCGACGCGGGTGGTGCTGGCGGTCAACTGCATCGACATGGGCGCCTTCTATGCCGTCTACGCCTTCCTCGGCAGCGAGATGCGGCGCGTCAACGACTGGGGTGCGGCGCCGGCCGGCCTGGTGATCGCCGCCTACGGCGCGGGCCTGCTGATCGTGACGCTCAACGGCCGCGCGATCGACCGCATCGGCAAGACCCGCAGTGCCATCGGCGCCCTGTGCGCCCTCGGGCTCGTGCTCGCGGGCCTGCCGTGGCTGGTCGGCTCGCCGGCCTGGCTGGTCGCCGGGATCCTCGTCTGGGGCTGCGTGCAGGGCGCCTTCTTCACCGCCATCACCGCGCTGGCCACCGAGCAGATCCCCGGCCTGCGCGGCGTGGTGACGGCAATGCTCAGCGGCTCCACCTATCTCGGCGTGACGCTGTTCTCGCCGCTGGCGGTGCTCCTGTACGAACAGGCCGGCTTCCCGGCGGTCGGCGCGCTCGCGGGCCTGGCCAGCGTCGCGGCAGCCGCGCTGCTGGCGTGGCCGGGCGCGCAGGTGGCGATGGTCGATCGTAGGGTGAACAGGCCCTAGATCGCGATCTCCTGGGGAACGACGATCCGGATGGTGGTTCCGTCGCGGCCGCTCGCGACCAGCTCGGCGCGTCCGCCGTGCTTCTCGGCGGCGCGCCGCACGATGTACAGGCCCAGGCCGTGTCCCGGCCGGGCGCCTCGCCGCTCTCCGTGGGCTCCGCGCGTGAACAGGCGCGGCAGCACGTCCTCGGATATGCCGGGGCCGCGATCGCTGACCTCGAAGATCAGCGCGAGCGGCTCGTCGCAATCGGCGATCCGGACGACCACCGGCGATGGCGGCGGCGAATGCTCGAGCGCATTCGACAGCAGATTGCGCAGCGACAGGCGGACGAGGCTGCCGTTCATGGATGCGGTGCGCGTAGCGGTATCGCGCTGGATGCGCACTCTCGCGGCCTGCTCGGGGTCGAGGTCGGCGATCGCCAGGTCGACGATGGTGTCGATGTCGACGTCGTGACGCGGCGTGGGCGCATCTCCTCCGAGGAGCGCCGCCTCGACGAGTGTGTTCTCGAGCACGGAACCCACGCTGTCGAGCAGATCCGTCGCGCGCTGCAGGTGCTCGCCGGCGAACGCGGCCGCGGGCGCGGCCGGCAGCGCCGCTGCGACGCGGTCCAGGGCGCTGCTCACGCGGCTCAGGGGCTGGCGCACCTCGTGCGCGAGAGCGGCCAGCATCTCTTCGCGTTCGGCCAGCAGCCTGCGGCGCTCCTCGATCAGCTGGGCCTGCTGTGCGAAGCTCCGCTCCGACTGCGCGTGTCGTTCGTGCTCGCCGGCGAGCCGCGAGGCGCGTTCGAGCTCCGAGGCGGAGGCTGCTTCCATGACCAGGCCGAGGTAGCCGAGGTTTCCGTACGGCGCCATGATCAGCCCGAAGAGGAACAGCACCGTCGAGTCGGGTGTCGGATTCCACGTGCCCAGCTCGTGCGGGAAGCGTGCGACGAAGGCTGCGTGGATCGACAGGGCGAAGGCGAAGAGCCCGAAGGCCACGGCCAGCACCCCTGCGCTGCGGTAACCGGTGCGGTCGTGCAGCACGCCGCCGAGCCAGGCGAGCCAGGCGGCGCCCGCGCACTGGGCGAAGACGGCGACCAGCCAGGGGAGTGCTTCGGCGCTGCCGAACCGGTCGACCGCCAGATAGCCGACCGATGCGGCCAGCCACACCAGCCACGGAGCCGCGGCGTTGCGGCGCGCGCCGAGCTCGCGGCGCAGGGCCAGCCCGCGCAGGAGGTACCCGCCCATGAGCGCGAGGTGCCCGATCACGAGCAGGCCCGGCCAGGCCGCCCCGCTCGTGGGCAGGGCGATGAGCCCGCATCCGTACAGAAGCTCGCCGCCCGACCATTGCCGGAACGACCGGGCGTATTCGCGTCGGCGCAGGATCGCCCACACGGCGACGGACATGAAGACGTGCAGCAGCCCGATGCCGATCAATGCGGTGGCGGGATCGATCATGACCGTCGTCGGACGGCGTGGCGGGTCATTGCACGGAGGAGAGGTCGCGGAATGCGCAGGAATCCGGGCGAATCGAGGGCATTCGCCGGGGCGCCGAAAAGATAGCACGCAAGCATTGGTTTCATCACGAACCGTGTCCGGCCCCGCGCCGAGGCGTCGGCGGCTCCGCTGGAAGCGGCTGCGGGGCCTATGCGATCGCCTTGTCCGCTGCGGCCTCCTTGTACTTGAACACCGCCACCAGCTCCGCCAGCCTGCTCGCCTGCTGCTTCAGGCTGTCGGATGCGGCCGCCGATTCCTCGACGAGGGCGGCGTTCTGCTGCGTGACCTGGTCGAGCTGCGTGACCGCGTCGCCGATCTGCCCGATGCCGCTGGCCTGCTGCAGGCTCGCCGACGAGATCTCGCCGATGAGGTCGGTGACGCGCTTCACCTGCTTGACGATGTCGTCCATGCTCCTGCCTGCGTCGTCGACGAGCCTGGAGCCCGCCTCGACCTTCTCGACGCTCTCGCCGATCAGCGACTTGATTTCCTTGGCGGCCTCGGCGCTGCGCTGCGCGAGGTTGCGCACCTCGCTGGCGACGACCGCGAAGCCGCGGCCCTGCTCGCCGGCCCGTGCCGCCTCGACGGCGGCGTTGAGCGCGAGGATGTTGGTCTGGAAAGCGATGCTGTCGATGACGCCGATGATGTCGGCGATCTTCCTCGAGCTCGCGGTGATGTCGTTCATCGTCTCGATGACCTGCCCGACGACCTCCCCGCCCTTGGCCGCGGCTTCGCTCGCGCTCGTGGCGAGCTGATTCGCCTGACGGGCGGTGTCCGAGTTCTGCGTGACGGTGGTGGTGAGCTCCTCCATCGATGCCGCCGTCTGCTGCAGGTTCGACGCCTGCTCCTCGGTGCGCTGGCTCAGATCGGCGTTGCCGGTGGCGATCTGGCCCGAGCCGACGGCGATCGTGTCCGAGCTCTGCCGCACCTGGCTGACGATGCTCTCCAGGCTGCGGTTCATTTCCTTCAGCGCCGCCAGCAGTTGTCCGGTCTCGTCGGTGCTGCGCACGTCGATCTCGGAGGTCAGATCGCCCGATGCCACGGTGCGGGCGACGCGAACCGCCTCGGCGATCGGGACCGTGATCGAGCGCGTGAGCCACCATGCGAAGAGCGCGCCGATGAGAAGCCCGCAAGCGCCGATGGCGAGCATCAGCTTGCGCGCCACTCCGATGTCGTCGAGGATCCCGGCGCCGCTCGCGTCGACGATCTTCTTCTGCAGCGCCACCAGCTCGTTCACGTCGGCCTGCACCGCGTCGATGGCGGGCAGCGCATCGAGCAGCAGCAGTTGCGAGGCGTCGTCCTGCCGCCCGCCGGCGACGAGGCGGCGCACCTCGTCGATCGAGGCGACGAACTTCGTGCGACCTTCCTTGATGCGCGCAGCGAGCGCCTTGCCCTCGCTCAAACGTACGAGGCGGTCGAGCGTTGCGAGCGCCAGGTCGACCTCCTTCGCGTTGGAATCGACCTGCGCCCAGATCTTCTCGGTCTTCGCCTTGTCGGTGACGATCGTCGCCTCCAGCGCGTTCCGGGCGTTGGCGCGCGTTCGGCTGTCGATGATCGAGGCCGCATCGACCTTGGCCCAGTCTTCGTGGACGATCCTGGTGCTCGCCTTGCCGATGCTGTCGAACCGGTCGATCGCGACGGCGATCATGATCGACATCAGCACCAGCACGGTCGCGAACCCGGCCGCGAGGCGCATGCCCAGTCTCAAGTTCTTCAGGAAGTTCATTTCGAGTTCTCCTGTCTTTGCTTCATTGAATATGACTGATATCAATCATGTCTGATTATTTAGTTACTTTTATGACGATAAGAGGTATGGATATTGTGGAATTCGAGGTTTAGGGGCTCGGGCACGAGGCGCTGCCCGGATACAGGCCGATCGCCTTCACGAGGCAGTGCAGCGCGTTCCCGTCGAAGTGCCCTTGCCAGGACTGCATCCGCCGCAGGGCCTCGCCCGGCGCGAGCGCAGTGCGATACGGCCGATCGACCGTCAGGGCGTCATAGACGTCGCATACGGATGCGATCCGCGCCACGAGCGGAATCCGTTCGCCCGCGAGCCCGTGGGGATAGCCCGAGCCGTCGAATTTCTCGTGATGATGCAGTGCCGCGTCCAGCGAAGCGCGGTGAGCGATTCCGGCCGACTCGAGCATCGAGCGGCCGTCCTCGGTATGCCGCCGGACGATGCGCATCTCCGCAGCGGTGAGCCGGCCCGGCTTGTTCAGGATCGCCGGCGGCGTCAACGTCTTGCCGAGGTCATGCAGCAGGCCGGCGAGCCCGGCGTCGAGGCATTCGCCCCTGTCCAGGCCCATGTGGCGCGCCACCGCCTGCATCATCGCGCAGACCGAGAGCGAGTGGAGGTAGGTGTACTCGTCCGCCGAGCGCAGGTGCATGACCGTGAGAAACGCGTCCGGGTGCCGGTCGAGCGAGTCCCCGATGGCGCCGGCGATCGACCACGCGTCGCCGGTTTCCGCGAGCTTTCCGAGGCGGGCCCGGGTGAAGAGGGCCGACATCAGCGTCGCCGAGCGCAAGGCCAGCCCGCGCGCCTGCCGGGCCTCGTCGACGAGATCGTCGCCATCCGCTCTTTTTGAGGGTCTGCGCCGCCTGCAACAGGTGGTCATGCCCATGCTTCCTGGTCATATATGACAGGTATTTCGTCATATCTAACCGATAACTTGAATCGACGCTCTACACGCGCTCGGGCGATGGTGCTTCGGGGCTATGCTGACAAGAACGCAGCCATTGCTGTGGATTACGCGCTTCGGTATGTTCCCCGCTCCTCCCCGGATCCGACTCATGGTCCCCAGCACGCTTGCCCTGGTCGAAGACGATGTCGAATTCGCCGAACAGATTGCCCGCCATCTGCGCGAGTACGGCATCCAGGTCAGCGTCTTCGACGACAGCGATGCGCTGCTCACCGACCGGGCGCCGTACGATTTCGGCTTCTACGTGATCGATCTCGCGCTGCCGGGGATCGACGGGGTCGACCTGATCCGGGTCCTGCGGCGGCGCACCGAAGCGGGGATCCTCGCCGTTTCCGCGCGCCTTGCGCCGGAAGCCTTCGATGCCGCGATGCAGGTGGGCGCCGACATGTATCTGGCCAAGCCGATTCGCGGCGACCAGCTGCTTCTCGCGATCAAGGCCGTGCAGCGCCGCGCCGTGGCCGCGCTGCAATGCTCATCGGTCTGGCGGATCGATCGACGGGCCGGGCAGCTGATCGCGCCCGACGGAGCACGGGTCGACCTCAGTGCCACCGACCTCGCCGTGATGGAGTGCTTTCTCGAGGCCCAGGGAAGGACGGTCGAGCGCGAGCAGTTGCGGCAGAGGCTGGGGCTGTCGCCGAACTCCGATTCGGACAACGCCCTGCACGCGACGATCTACCGGCTGCGCAGGCGCATCGAGCGCGCGACGCCCGCCCTGGTTCCCTTGCAGACGCGCTCGCGCAGAGGCTACGTGTTCCGGGCGCAGATCGTCGCGGCCTAGGGGCATCACAGACGCAGTGCGCCGGCGTAGCCGGTGAGCTCCAGGTAGCCGCGTCCCACCGGGCGGCCGGCCTCGAGCGCGCGTACCGCGCCTTCCCAATAGACGGCTCCGGCGCTGGCGCGCGCGTCCAGCTCCTGGTCGTCGAACAGCGGCTCGAGCGTCAGCGTGCGCGTGCCGGCGGCCAGCGTCATCGCCACCGGGTAGCGTGCGCCGGTGCGCGGCGAGGTCCACCGGCGGCGCGCGGTGAACACCGGTTGCGGGTCGGGGCGGAGCGCTCGGCCGCGGCCGTCGACCCAGCGCGCCTGCGACCATAGCGGGCTGCCGTCGCGGCGCCGGATGCGGAAGGCCATCAGCGCCGAGCCGTCGTCGAGGTTCAGGCCGGTCCAGTCCCATCCGTCTGCCGACGGGTCGAGGAGCTCGCTGGACCATTCGTGGTCGAGCCAGGCCACGCCGCGCACGGCGGCATGCTCGCCGCCGGCGGTGATGCGGCCGGAGACGCGCAGCTGCGGCCGGCTGTAGTAGCAGCTCGCCTGCGTTTCCAGCGGACCCTTGCGCGAGTAGCCGTTCTCGCCTTGCAGCACGGGCGGCGCGCCGGGCACGAATTCGAGATCGAGCGCCAGGCGCTCATCGCGTACGCGTGCGCGATAGCGGTCGTCGCGGCCGCGCTCGAGCGACCAGTCGCCGATCGAGACCGCGGTGTCCTCGACGGAGAATTCGGCCAGCCCGAAGCCGGCGCGCGCGGCGCGCTGCGCGTGGGTCAGGCGGGCCTCTTCGGGCAGCGCCAGCGCGGCGTGGGCGAGCAGCAGCTGCGTCGGCGCGAAGCGGCTGGGGTCGGCCGGGTCGTGCCGCGTGCGGCTGCGAAAGAAGGTGACCTGCACGCCCGCCGGCGCGCCGCGGTGCGGGCCGTCGAGGCGCTCCAGCCAGCCGGTCAGGTACCACCACTCGGTGCGCCAGGGCGGATGCGCGCCGTGATCGCGCGGAAAGACGATCGGGGTGGCGCGCCGCACCGGGGGATAGAAGGGCGCCGTGCCGGCACCATGGGCCGGATCGGGGCGTGCCGCTACGGTCCACAGCGCCGGCGCAGCCGCCGGGGCGAGCATGAGGAAGCGGCGCCGCGAGGAAAGGTTCACCAGTCCTGCCTCACCGCCTGCACCGGCGCTTCGGAAGTGGCGTGGCGCGCCGCCGACAGCGCGGCGGCCACCCCGAGCGCGAGCATCGCCAGCGCGCTCGCGGCGAGCAGGCCCGTGGGCCACGACATCTGCATCGTCCAGTGGAACGACTGCGGGTTGACGCGATACACCAGCACCAGCGCCACCATCGCTCCGAGCACCGCGCCCCAGGCGATCGCCGCGCCGATCTGCAGCGCGGCCTCGCCGGCGAGCAGCGCCGCGACGTCGCGCCGGCGCAGGCCGAGGTGGCGCAGCACGCCGAACTCGTGGGCGCGCGCCACGCCTTCGGCGGCCCAGGTCGAGGCCACGCCGAAGAGCGCGACCAGGATCGCGATGGCCTCGAGCACGTAGGTCACCGCGAAGCTGCGATCGAAGATGCGCAGCGAGCGTTCGCGCACCTGCCCGGCGGTGCGCAGCTCCAGCCCGGCGACATCGGGCAGGGCGGCTCGCACCGCCTCGACGCCGCGTTCCGGCGCGAGCGAGGCATCGAACCACAGCGCGACGTCGCTCACCGAGGCGTCGCCGGTGAGGGCGCGATAGTCGTCGATGTCGATCGCGATCGCTCCGTGCTGGCGCGCGTAGTCGCGCCACGTGCCGGCCACGAAGAAGCGCCCGCTGCCGGGCGGCCCGGCGCCGGCCAGTGGCAGGTCGATGCGCATGCCGGGCTGCAGGCCGTAGAGGTCGACCATCGCCTCGCTCACGTACACCGGCACCGTGCCGGGCGGGGCCGCCAGCGGCGCGTCGGTGAGCGGCAGGCGCTGCTGCGGCGCGCGTGCATCGAGGCTGCGCGCCAGCAGGGCCACCGCCGGGCGCGCCGGGTCGAGCGTGAGCTCGAGCGCGCGCAGATACTCGATGCGCGCCATGCCCGGCACCGACGCCAGGCGTCTGCGCAGGGACGCGTCGATCGCGCCGTCGGCCGCACCGCCGACGATGCGGCCGTAGGCCTGCGCGGGCAGCACGGCGTCGAGCCAATGATCGACCGAGTCGCGAAAGCTCGCCACCATGATCGCCATGGCGCCGGCCAGCGCGAAGCTGGCCACGATGCCCGACATCGCCACCGCGGCGGCGCCCGGGGCGCCGGCCAGCCGGTGCACTGCCAGCCAGGCGAGCGGATGACGCCCGAGCCGCGCCGCCAGCGCGAGCAGGCCGCGCCGGGCTGCAGCGACCAGGTGCGGCACCAGCGCGATGCCGCCGGCCAGCCAGGCGCCGATGGCCGCATACGAAGGCCACGGCAGGCCATCCACCGGCGGCAGGGCCAGCAGGGCGGCGCCGGCGCCGAGGCAGGCCAGCGGCCCGGCCAGCCGCGCAGCCCCGCCGCGCACGCGCAGCGTCTCCTCGACGCTGCCGGCACGCAGGGCGCGTGCGCCCGGCAGGCGGCGCGCCGCCAGCGCCGGCGCGATGCTCGCGGCGAGCGCGGTGAGCACGCCGGCCGCGGCGAATCCGGCCACCGTGGGCGCGTCGACTTCCAGCGCCGGATGGCTGCCGGCGAAATAGCCGCCGCCGAGATCGCCGCCGACCCAGGCCAGCAGCGCCGCCGCCAGCGCGATGCCGCCGGCGGCGCCGAGCGCGGCGCCCGCCGCGCCGAGCGCCAGCCCCTGGCCGAGCACCTGCGCGGCGGCCAGGCGCGCGCCGGCCCCGAGCACGTTCAGCAGGGCCAGCTCGCGCTGCTGGCGCGCCACCGCCAGCGCCAGCGCGGCATAGACGATGAAGCCGCCGGTGAACAGGGCCACCAGCGCCAGCACGTTCAGGTTCACCCGGTAGGCACGCGACAGGTTCGACACGCGTTCGCGGGCCGCCTGCGGCGCGGTCCACACGGCCTCGGGCGGCAGCGCCGGCTCCCAGCGCGCGCGGATGTGCGCCAGGCCGGCGCCCTCGGCGGCGCGCAGGTCGATGCGCGACAGCCGTCCGAGCCAGCCCAGGCGCCACTGCAGCGCGGCGATGTCCATCACCGCCAGCCGCTGGCCGGCGGCCGCGCCCGGTACCCGTCCGGCGATGCGCAGGGTCACGACGCCCGCACCCGCGCGCACGCGCAATACGTCGCCCACCGAACGCGACAGGGCCGAGAGCGCGGCGGCGGAGAGGAAGATGGTGTCGTCGCCGAACAGCGGCGAAGCCGAGCCCTGCGCGTCGTCGTCGGCCGCCGAGGGCAGCAGCGCCGGCGTCACCTGCGCGGCGCGAAGGACGTCCAGCCCGATGATGCGCAGCGTGCCCGCCGCGGGTTCGGCGAGCGCGAACTCCGCCTCGATCACCGGGCTGGCCGCGACCTGCGGATCGGCCGCCAGCCGCGCGTAGAGGCCTTCGTCGAAGCTGCCGGCGCGCGCGCGTACCTGGGCCTGGGCCTCGCCCTGGACGGTGCTCATGGCGGCGTCGAACTCGGCCAGCGCGCTGCGGTTGACCAGCTGGATCGCCAGCGCGAGCGCCACGCCGACGGCGATGGCGAACACCACGGTCAGCGCGCGGGCGCGCTGGCTGCGCCACTGCGCGTGCCACAGCCAGCCGAGCAGGGCGAGGCGGCCGTCGGCCAGGCGCGCCCGCTGCGCGGTGGCGGCGACGGCAGCAGCGACAGCGGCGACGGCGGTAGCGAAGGACATGCTGCGCGTCACGGTACCGCGTGCAGCGCGCAGGCCTCGAGCCGCAGGCGGCGCTGCGCCAGCGCGGCCGCCTGCTCCGAGTGCGTGGCCAGCACCAGCGCCGCGCCGCTGGCGGCCACCGCCTCGGCGATCAGGGCGAGCGCGCCGGCCGCGGCGGCGGGGTCCAGGTTGCCGGTGGGCTCATCGGCCAGCACCAGGGCCGGGGCGTGCACCAGCGCGCGCGCCAGCGCCACCCGCTGCTGCTGGCCGCCCGAGAGCTCGCGCGGCCAGGCGTGGGTGCGATCGCCCAGCCCCAGGCGCGCGAGCATGGCCGCGGCGTGCTCCAGGGCCTCGGCGGCCGGCACGCCGTTGAGCAGCAGCGGCACGGCGACGTTGCGCACGGCATCCAGGTGCGGCAGCAGGTGGAAGGCCTGGAACACGAAGCCGATCGCCGCGCGCCGCAACAGCGCCGCCTCGTCGGGCCCCAGCGCGGAGATCTCGGTGCCGGCCACGTGCACCGATCCGGCGTCCACCGGCTCGAGCCCTGCGATGAGGTTGAGCAGGGTCGACTTGCCGCTGCCCGACTCGCCGAGCAGCGCCACCCGCTCGCCCGGAGCCACCCGCATCGAGACCCCGGCCAGCACCGTGCGGCCGGCGAACGCCTTCGCCACGCCGCGCAGCTCGACGGCGGCAGGGCCGGCGGAGGCCGCGGCGGCGGATCCGGCAGGGGCAGGGGTGGCAGCAGCGGTGCCGGCGCCCCGCTCGAGGCCGCCCGACCCGCTCACCGCGGCGCCGCCTGTGATAGCGTCATGCAGCATTGGTTCACGTTCCATCGACGCACGATACGACGACCGGCTTTCGCATGCACGCAGGAGCGTTTCGATGACCGGCGCGCGGCGGCGCATCGTACGCCTCGCGGTGGCGGTGCCGGCCGCGCTGGCCGTGCTCGTCCTGGCGCTGCTGGCCGCCTGGCGGCTCGCGGCTGCGCCGGCCGTGCGCGGAGAGATGGTGCTTGCCGGGCTCGATGCCCCGGTGCGGGTGGTGCGCGATGCCACCGGCATCCCCCATGTCTTCGCCGCGTCGCGGCGCGATGCCTTCCGCGCCCTCGGCCTGCTGCATACCCAGGATCGCCCGTGGCAGCTCGAGATGAACCGGCGCATCGTCGGCGGCCGGCTGGCCGAGGTGCTCGGCCCCGATGCGCTCGACACCGACCGCTTCGTGCGCATGCTCGGCGTGCGGCGCCATGCCGAGCGCATCTTCGATACCCTCGATGCCGAGACGCGCGAGTCGCTGCGCGCCTATGCCGGCGGCATCGAGGAGGGGATCGCCCGGTTGCGCGGGCGGCCCTGGCAGCTGTCGCCGGAGTTCCTGCTGCTCGGGGTGCGCCCGCAGCCCTGGGAGCCGGCCGACTCGATCGGCTGGGCCACGATGATGGCCTGGGACCTGTCGGGCAATCACGGCACCGAGCTGCTGCGCCTGGCGCTGCTCGAGCGGCTGTCGCCGCAGCAGGTCGACGAGCTGCTCGAGACCGATCCGCCCGAGCCGCTGCCCGATCCGCGGCCGCTGTACGGCGGGGGCGGGCTGGCGCGCGGGACGGCGGCGGCCCTGGCCGGGGCGATCGCGCGCGCCCTGCCGGCCACCTCGCTCGACGGCCTGGGCTCGAACAACTGGGTGGTCGACGGCACGCGCAGCGCGAGCGGCAAGCCGCTGCTCGCCAACGATCCGCACCTGGCGCTGTCGGCGCCCGCGCTGTGGTACCTGGCGCACCTCTCGGCGCCGGGGCTCGAGGTGATCGGCGCGACCCTGCCCGGTCTTCCCTACGTCGTGGTCGGGCGCTCCGACCGCATCGCCTGGGGCTTCACCAACACCGCGCCCGACAGCCAGGACCTGTACCTCGAGCAGGTCGACCCCGCGGACCCGGGCCGCTACCGTACGCCGCAGGGCTGGGCGCGCTTCGAGACCCGCCGCGAGACCATTCGCGTCAAGGGCGCTGCCGACGTCGAGCTGATGGTGCGCGAGACGCGCCACGGCCCGGTGATCTCCGACGTCCTGGCGCCGGCGCGCCAGACGCTCGCCGCCCACGGGCTGGACAGTCACGTGCTGTCGTTCGCCTGGACCATGCTGGGCGCCGAGGACCTCACCGTGCGCGCCGGCCTGCGCCTGAACACCGCCACCGACTGGCCCTCGTTCCTGGCGGCGCTGCGCGACTTCCGCGGCCCGCAGCAGAACGTCGTCTATGCCGACGTCGATGGGCGCATCGGTTTCGTGGCAGCCGGGACGGTGCCGATCAGGCGTGCGGACAACGTGCTCGCCGGCCGCCTGCCGGCGCCGGGCTGGGATGCGCGCTACGACTGGATCGGCACCATCCCCTTCGAGCAGCTGCCGCGCGTCGAGCAGCCGCCCGACGGGGTGGTGGTCACGGCCAACCAGCGCATCGTGTCGGAAGACTATCCCTACCGCATCGCTTCGGAGTGGGCCCTGCCGTACCGCTCGGACCGCATCCGCCGCCGTCTCGACGCCCGGCCGAAGCACGACGCCGACAGCTTCGCCGCCATCCAGGCCGACGTGGCCTCGCCGGCGGTGGGCGAGATGCTGCCCGTGCTGCTGTCGGCGCGCGCCCGATCGCCGCTGGGCGAGCAGGCGCTGGCGATGCTGCGCGACTGGAGCGCCGCCCTCGAGCCGGGCGCGCCGGCGCTCGCCGCGGACCGCGCCGAGCCGCTCATCGCGGTGGCGTGGATCGACCGCCTGCGCCGCGAGGTCTTCATCGACGAGGTGGGGCCGCAGCTGTTCGCGCAGCTGGAGCGCCACCGCGTCCGCCATCGCGCGCTGCAGCGGGCGATGACACCGGGCGGCGACGCGCGCTGGTGCGACGACGTCTCGACGCCGGCGCAGGAGACCTGCGACGACATGCTGACCCGCTCGCTCGAGGCCACCGTGGCCGAGCTGGCCGCGCGCCACGGGAGCGACCCGACGCGCTGGCGCTTCGGCGAGGCGCACCCCGCGGTATCCAGCCATCGGCCGTTCGGCCGCCACTGGCTGCTCTCCCGGCTGTTCGACCTGCGCACGCCGGCCGGCGGCGATCCCAGCTCGATCAACGTCGCGCGGCACGACCCCTGGGATGCCGCCGACCCGCTGGCGGTGCACTGGGCGGCGAGCCTGCGCGCCATCTACGATCTCGCCGATCCCGACGCGTCGCGCTTCATGATCTCGAGCGGCCAGAGCGGCCACCGGCTGTCGCCGCACTACGGCGACCTGGCCCGGCGCTGGTCGGCGGTGCAGTACCTGCCCATGGTGACCTCG
>MKUQ01000038.1 GCA_001898645.1 Burkholderiales bacterium 70-64 | reverse complement strand
TGCAGGCAGTGGTGGTCCGACGGCAACAGTGGCCTGCGCGCGCGCCTGCTGGCCCAGGTCGATCCCGACCTGCTGACGCGCATCGGCCGCTGGGCGGGCTTCCTGTCGCAGGCCGAGGTGAACGACTCGGTGATCCGGGCCGTGGTCTCGCCAAGGCAGCAGAAGATGAACCAGGGCTCGGTCTACACCGACTATGGCGGACAGATCGAGAAGACGCTGCCCAACATCGTGACGCGCGGCGCCGGCGACCTGGGCATGACGATGGGCTCGCTCGGCTTCTTCCCGGCGATGGACGTGGTGCGCCAAGCGCTGCCGATGGTGCTGTCGCTGCTCAAAATGGCCCTGGTCATCTGCATCCCGCTCGTGCTGGTCTTCGGCACTTACGAGCTGAAGGCGCTGGTCGCGGTGAGCTGTGTGCAGTTCGCGCTGTTCTTCGTGGACTTCTGGTTCCAGCTCGCGCGCTGGCTCGACTCCACCATCCTCGATGCGCTCTACGGCTGGGGGTTCGGGGCGAACCGGCCGCACAGCAACTTCGATCCGCTGATCGGCCTGAACAACGCCTTCGGGGACATGCTGCTGAACTTCGTCATGGCGACGATGTTCATCGTGCTGCCGACGTTTTGGGTGGCCTCGCTCGGCTGGGTTGGTGTGCGTGCCGGAAACGCGATTCAGGGACTGGCCGCCGGAACGCGCGATGCACAAGCCGCAGGAGGCAAAGGCGCTGGGGTGGCGCTGAAGGCTGTGAAGTAGCTACGTCTGATCGTCGTCAGGATCATGTGGGTCAACCCGCAGATCGTTGGACGTGTAGAGGCCAAATCCGGCAGGGCCGTGCCGCCACTCGGTCTGTTGCTCTTCGTCGTAGCTGCCATCATCGTTGCGGATTAGCCAGGCACCTGCCAGCGCAAACGCAAGTAGCAGCGCCAGCCAGAACGCGCTGTAGAGCAGCACAGCCAAGGCCGCAAGTTTGACGACCAGCGACACAGCCCGAGCAGCGCCAGGCGCCAAACCCTGCGCACGCAACCAGCCCTGTGCGCGCCGGTCCAGACGCGCGCAGCCACGCCACGATCGTCCCAGCGTGCGGCCGAGACCTTCTGCGAAGGTGGTCTGTGCGGTGGTCTTCATGGTGCTACCTCATCGTCGTTCTATCGTTTCTCGTGCTGCCTATCAATGTTCAATCCGCTTCTCGATTTCTCGTCGGGCCTTCATATCTCTGACCCAGGCGTAGATGATCACCTTCGCCTTCGAGTCATAGCGGAAGAACAGCCCAAACCGCCTTCCGATGGATGCCTGTCGCCAATGCGCGTGGGCTTGCTCCATCGCGCTGCCCTGGCGATATTCAGGACGTCCCGGCTCGCTTGGCACCCGGTCCAACATCAGCCTGCTCAACGCTTCAAGCAGCTTCCCGTTGGCATTCGACCCGCCCGTCGGTTGCTCGTTCTTTGCCTCAACTTCCGCGGCCGCTTGGAGCTTCGCCAGTTGGCCGACCACGCGATCGTGAAACAGCAAGGTCCAGCCGTGCCGCTGCATCAGAGCACCACGTCGCCATCGAAGTCCTCGTCCATTGCGGCGGGATGGCCGGCGTGCTCTACGAAGCTGCGGGCCAGTTCATCCGGCAGATCCCGAACATGCTGACCGGACTGGATGTCGCGCTCAAGGAGAGCCAAGAACGCGCCGATGGCGGGGTCTTCGTGCTCAGCAGCCGCCCGATGGACGAGCACCTCGCCGTTCTCTCGCAACTCAAAGCCCACCTTGTCGCCAGCCTCGACGCCCAGCGCCTGGCGGATCGCCTTGGGCAAGGTGATCTGTCCCTTGGAGGTGATGGTGGCGATTTCGTGGACGGACGGCATGATGGTTCTCGGCCTCTTTGCACTCATGGTAAGGAATTTTCCTTACCTAGACAAGCGAGCTGCTCTTCGGGGCAAGGTTTGATTAGATTTTGCTTGAAAAGTAACCTATGAGGCTATTTTTGGAGCAACGGCTTGTCTCGGTCTCAGCGAATGATTGGATTCTGTGGTAATTTTCAACCATGGATGCAAATTCCCGGCACCAAGTAATCAAGCGCCTGCAGACGGGCTTGCCCCGCGGGGCGCCATTCGACCTGACCACCCTGGCGCCGCTCGGGGTGTCGGCCCAGCTCGCCGCGCGCTACGCCGAAGGCGGCTGGCTCGTGCGCCTGGCCCACGGCGTCTATGCCTTCCCGAACGACGATTTCGGGGTGTACGGCGCGCTGAAGTTCCTGCAGCAGCGCGTACCCGGCCTGCACGTCGGCGGCAAGAGCGCGCTGGCGCTGCAGGGCGTTCGGCACAACCTGGGCAGCCGCGACACGCTGGTGCTGTGGGGCGATGCCCGCTTCGCGCTGCCGGCCTGGTTCACCTCGCGCTTTCCGGCACGCTACGTCCACGCCAGCCTGTTCGGCTGGCCGGACGACGCGCTCGCCGGCAAGACCGTGGCCACGCCTCCCGGCCTGCCCGAGGGCCTGCGCGTGTCGGTCTCCGAACGCGCCGTGCTGGAGCTGCTGTACGAGGCCGGCACCAAGCAAAGCCTGGAGGAAGCCCGCAACCTCTTCGACGGCGTGCGCTCGCCGCGCAAGGACCTGCTGGGCCAACTGCTGGCCTGCTGCACGAGCGTGAAGACCGTGCGGCTGTTCCTCACCTGGGCGCGCGAAACCGAAGTGGTGGACGCGGACGATCTGCTCGCGCGCTACCCGCTGCGCACGGGAAGCGACAAGCGCTGGATGAGCCGGCTCGCCGACGGCACCTTGCTGAGCCTGAACCCGCATGGATAAGAGCTACGCCGACACCGTCCGCCTGCTGCTGACCGTCGCGCCCGAGGTCTTCGCCAACGAGATCTTCGCGATGAAGGGCGGCACGGCGATCAACCTGTTCGTGCAGGACATGCCTCGCCTGTCGGTCGACATCGACGTGGTGTACCGGCCTTGGCAGGTACAGCGCGAGCAGGCGCTGGCCGCGATCAACGGCGAGCTGGCCGCCATCTCGCAGCGGGTCGCCCCGCTGGGCATCCAGACGCGGCTGGTGCGCAGCAAGGATCTCGGCGACACCAAGCTGATCGTCGAGAACGACACCAGCCAGGTCAAGATCGAGGTGAATGTCGTCTTCCGCGGCACGGTGCTGCCGGTCGAACGCAGGCCGCTGAGCGCCAAGACCGGCGACCTGTTCGGCGTCGAATTCGAGGCGCCGATCCTGGCGCGCGACGAGCTGTATGCCAGCAAACTGGTGGCGGCCCTGGACCGACAGCACCCGCGCGACCTGTTCGACGTGTGGCAGCTCTACGAATCGGGCGGCCTCAGCGACGGCATGGTCGAGTGCTTCGTGCTCTACCTCGCAGGCCACAACCGGCCGCCCCATGAAGTGCTGTTCGGCAACGACAAGGACATCGCTGCGGAGTACGAGCGCGCTTTCGTCGGTATGACCGAAGTGGCCTGCTCTCTGGACACGCTGCTGGCAGCTCGTGCACAGATGCGGCAGGAACTGCCGCGGCGCCTGACCGCGGGGCACAAACAGTTCCTGAGCGGACTGGTACGCGCCGAGCCCGACTGGTCGGTGGTGCAATGCCCGCACGCGGCCGAACTGCCTGCCTTGCGCTGGAAGCTCGCCAATCTGGAGGCGTTTCGCAAGCGGCGCCCGGCTGACTTCGCAGCACAGGTCAACGCCCTCGATGAGGGGCTGGGTCGAGCCTGACGGCGATCCTGCTGGTCATCGACGACCGTTTGATGGCGGCCGGGAAGACGTTTCAGTCTTTGGCGCTGTTTCAACGACTGCTGAAAGGCAGGTCGTTCCTTGAAACATCACGCTCGTCACTATTCGGCTTGGGCCAGCTCCGCATTGGTTGTGGCCGGCACACCCTGGTTGCCCTATATCCAAAGGCTTCCTAAAGGCCAAAGGGCTGGGGAAGGGGCAAGGGAATGGGGCCAAGGGGAATGGCCCTACCCGAAAAGGCCAAAAGGCTCTCCCGACCCGCCCGCCGTCCGGGGTTCGCCATGCTCTCGCTGTTCCAACGCAAACGGCCGCCGCCTGCCTCTGGCGCGGCGCCGACTCCCACCCCTCCCGCCGATCCCAGCAAAGGGCTGATGCGGCCGGAGCCGGCCGCATCGCTGCTGGCAACGCCGCGCCGGCAGCGGCTGCTGGAACACATCTGGCAGCGCACCTCGTTGTCGCGCCGCCAGTTCGCCACGCTGTACCTGGCACCCCTGGAGCGTTACGCCGAGCTGGTCCAGCAGTTCCCTGCCTCGGAATCGCATCATCATGCCTACCCGGGCGGCATGCTGGACCACGGCCTGGAGATCGTCGCCTACGCCCTCAAACTGCGGCAGTCGCACCTGCTGCCCGCCGGCACCACGCCGGAGGCGCAAGCCGCCCAGGCCGAAGCGTGGACGGCCGGCACTGCCTATGCGGCGCTGCTGCACGACGTCGGCAAGGTCGCCGTTGACCTGCACGTGGAGTACGCGGACGGCACGGTCTGGCATCCCTGGCACGGCCCGCTGCGGCGGCCGTACCGCTTCCGCTACCGCAAGGAGCGCGAATACCGGCTGCACAGCGCCGCCACCGGACTGCTCTACGCCCGGCTGCTCGATCCGGGCCTCTTCGACTGGCTCGCTGGCTACCCCGACCTGTGGGCCGCGCTCCTGTACGTGCTGGCCGGCCAGTACGAGCACGCCGGCACGCTCGGCGAACTGGTCGTGCAGGCCGACCAGGCCTCGGTAGCCCAGGAACTCGGCGGCGATCCCAGCAAGGCACTGGCGGCGCCCAAGCACGCCCTGCAGCGCAAGCTGCTCGATGGCCTGCGCTTCCTGCTGCGGGAGGAACTCAAGTTGAACCAGCCCCAGGCCTCGGACGGCTGGCTGACCCAGGACTCACTTTGGCTGGTGAGCAAGACCGTTTCCGACAAGCTGCGCGCGCACCTGCTGCAGCAAGGCATCAATGGCATCCCGGCCAGCAACACGGCGGTGTTCAACGTGCTGCAGGACCACGGCATCGCCTTGCCCACGCCGGACGGCAAGGCGATCTGGAAGGCCACGGTCGCGAGCGATGCCGGCTGGTCGCACAGCTTCACGTTCCTGAAGCTCTCGCCCGCGCTGATCTGGGAGGCGGCTGAACGGCCCGCACCGTTCGCGGGGCGTGTACAGGTCAATGCGGAGCAGGACGAGCCGACGGCGCAGGCATTCCCGCCGGCGCCCACAACGGCCGACGCCGAGCCCGGCAAGGCCGGCCCGCCGAGTACGCCGCGGATTCCACCGGCACCGAAGGTTCCCGACAACGGCGTCGATGCGCTGCTCGAGCTGCTGGACCTGACGCCCGTATCCGCTGCACCGCCCTCAGCATCGGCATTAGCATCAGCACCAACAGTCGAGCAGGTGCCGGTGTCGGTGCCAAGCCTTGCCTCCGATTCCGTAGTGCATTCGCCCGATCGCCCCGAGCCCTCGGGCGAGCACTTCATGGCCTGGCTGCGCCAAGGCATCCAGGCCCGCAAGCTGGCCATCAACGATGCGAAGGCCCTGGTGCACACCGTCGCCGGGACCGCGTACCTCGTCAGCCCTGGCGTCTTCCAGCGCTACGCCCAAGAGCATGTCCAAGTCGCAACGCTGGTCATGCAGGAGAACATCGAGGGCTGGCAATGGGTGCAGAAGCGTTTTGAAAAGCTCGGACAGCACCGCAAACAGTCCAGCGGGCTGAACATCTGGACCTGCGACGTAACGGGGCCGCGCAAGACCCGGCGGCTGCACGGCTACCTGCTGACTACGCCCGACGCGCTGTTTTCGGAGCTGCCGCCGGACAACCCCTACCTAAGCCTCGCCAACGAGGCACCAAAACGCGAAAATCCCGCGACAGGGGAGAAGGACAACACGCAGTAGTGGCGTTATTCCTCATTGGCCAGCTTCCGTGTTCGGGGCTTTGCCGCAGAGGGTTTCGCCAGTTTGACTTCGGTCAGCGCCATCAAGTGGGCAGAACTGCATTTCAGCGCGCGAGCGATCTTGAGGATCAGAGGAAGCGTCGGTACGTGCTCGCCACGTTCGATCTTCCCCATGTGGGAGCGCTCGATGTCCGCCAGGTGAGCCAACGTTTCCTGGGCGATGCCCTGGCTGGTTCTCACCTTGCGAACGGCTGCCCCAAACGCCTTGGCTGGAGCTGCTTCATAGGTTGTCGTGCCGGCTGGTCGGCCTCGTTGTATGGGACGCCTTTGCATTGCCAAAAGCGTCGACCAAGGCCACGATTTAAACCACGTTAAACTTAACTCACAAAGCGGCCTGAAGCGGCCACAGCGAGTTCACCGCCTGGGGGAGCCGGACGTGAAATCCAGCGATGCCTGCGCCGAAATCAAGGTGGCCGTGCTCGGCGAATGGGTGCCTTCGCAGCTCGCCGAAGTGCTGGCACTCCAGCGCGTCGAAGAGCCGGAGACAGCGACGGCGTTGATCGGCTGCTCGGCCTCGGCGCAGACGCACGACTTGTCGCGCGAGCAGTTCGACTTCGCCTTGTCCACAGTCGCGTGGCAATGGCCCGGCTGGACGTGCGAGCCGCTGTGGCACGACACGCTCGCAGTTGCCGTCGCCAAACGTTCCCACCTGCTGGCCTATCGCGAAGTGCCGCGCCAGGAGGTGCTCAAGCAGCCGATGATCTGCGCGCAATCGACGGCCGACGATCCGTGGCGCACGGTGCTGCAGCAGTTGTTCGGTGGTGCGCTTCAGGAACATCAGCAGACGGTCGCCACCTTCGATGTAGCAATGACACTCGTGTCTGCAGGGTACGGCATCGCCTTGGCGCCGGCGACGCGGCTGGCGGGCTACGCGCAGCGCGGTATCGCCGTGCGACCGCTGGCAGGCGCGCCACTGGTCGTCATGGCCTATCTGCTCCATCGTTGTGCAGCCCTGACAGAGCCACAGGCGAGATTCGTTCGGCGCGCGCGCTCGATGTCTTGAGCAAGCGCACCGTCTTCACTCGCGTTCGATGACTTTCAGCAAGGCCGTGCGCCGTCTCGACAGCGGCCCGAACCTCTCCATCACCTTCTTCATCTCATCGCCGCGGGCCAGGGCATCCAGGATGTCTGCCCAGTCCTGCATGATGATCTTGCGCGACGACAGAAATTTGGTGTGGTCGTAGGGCGCGCGAGAAGAATCCTTCTTCCTTTTCGAGTGCGCGAGTTGCAGGTCCACTCGGTTCTCGGGGTAGCTCAACAGACCCAGCAGCGTAGTGGCAGTCGAGCGGAAGCCATGTCCTGAGAAGCGACCGAGGTATCCCATGCGTTCCAGCGCCTTGTTCAACGTCGTGGCAGACATCACCTGTCCGGGTTTGCGGTAACTCGGGAAGAGCACTTCGCCACCTCCGGTCAGCTTCCGCAGTTCCTTCAGCGCCGTGACGGCCTGCTTCGATAGCGGGACGATGTGGGGCTGGCGCATCTTCATGCGCTCGGCAGGGATGATCCAGATCGCGTTGTCCGGATCGAACTCGCACCAATGAGCCTTGCGCAGTTCGACGGTGCGAACGTAGGTCAGCGCCATCAGCCGCAAGGCGAGAACGGTGGTCCTGTAACCACCATCCTTGTCCACGCTGTTCAAGAACTTCGGTATCTCGGACCATGACAACGGCGGGTTATGCCGAACCCTCGGACGCTTGACCGACCGCTTCAGCAACGCAGTGGGATCTTGCTCACAGAACCCTTGCGACGACGCATACGCGAAGATCTGCCCGCACCACTGCCGGATCAGGATGGCAACGGTAGGAGCGCCGCGCTCGACTACGCCTTGAATGATGGGCCGCAGATGAGATGCCTTGATGGCACCGATCGGCAGCTTGCCGATCTTGGGGAACACGTCCTTCTCCAGGAAGGACTTCACTTGGTGCGCGTAGTAGTCGCTCCATTGCAAGTTGCTGGCCATCCACGCGCGGGCGACGGCCTCGAAGGTGTGTTCGTTCCGCTCGACCTGGTTGGCGATCTCGACCCGCTTCTCCAGGGTCGGATCGCGACCTTCGCGAACCATGTTGGAAGCCCATTCGCGCTGCTGCCGAGCCGCTTCGAGCGTGACCTGGGGGAAGGAGCCGATCGAGTAGATCGCCGGCACGTTCCCCAGGCGGTACCGGTACCACCAGAGCTTGCTTCCGTTGGGCTGAACGCGCAGGAACAAGCTCCCGCCGTCCCTGAGCGTGTACGCCTTGGGCTTCGCCTTAGCGGCTTCGAGCTCGCGAACGGTGAGGAGCTTGAGGGCCATGTGTATAACGCCTTTCGGTGCGTTCGTTACTCACACCGTTATACACATTCGCCGTGGCTCGGTCTAGCTTGCCGCAGACCTCATCAGACGCTCAACCCGTGCGAATCAACAACTTACGCTACTTCTCTGGACGTCCAAAGCCCCCGGCGGACGACATTCGTAGTTATCGATCATCAGCAGCATGGAGACCTCCGGACGGCGCCGTAACCCTGTTCTCAAAGCAGGCCGTCCAGCCCGCCCTGCACCAGCTCTGCCGCGCGCAGCACGGCGCGCACCTTGTTCTCGGTCTCCTGCCACTCGCTCTCGGGAATCGAGTCGGCCACCACGCCGGCGGCGGCCTGCACGAACAGCGTGCCGTCCTTGACCACTGCGGTGCGGATCGCGATCGCCAGGTCGAGGTCGCCCAGGAACGAGATGTAGCCGCAGGCGCCGCCGTAGAGGCCGCGCCGGGTCGGCTCGAGCTCGTCGATGATCTGCATGGCGCGGATCTTGGGCGCGCCGGTCAGCGTGCCGGCCGGGAAGGTGGCGCGCAGCACGTCGATCGGCCCCATGCCGGGCTTCAGCTTGCCCTCCACGTTGGACACGATGTGCATCACGTGCGAGTACTTCTCGACGGCCAGCTGGTCGGTGACGCGCACGCTGCCGATCTCGGCGATGCGCCCGATGTCGTTGCGCGCCAGGTCGATCAGCATCACGTGCTCGGCGATCTCCTTGGGGTCGGCGAGCAGCTCCCGCGCGAGCGCCTCGTCCTGCGCCGGCGTGGCGCCGCGCCTGCGGGTGCCCGCCAGCGGGCGGATGGTGATGCGGTCGCCGTCGGGCTGGCGCTCCTGGCGCACCAGGATCTCGGGCGAGGCGCCCACGATGTGGAAGTCGCCGAGGTCGTAGAAGTACATGTACGGCGAAGGATTGATCGAGCGCAGCGCCCGGTACAGCGTGATCGGCGAATCGTGGAAGGGCTTCTCGATGAGCTGGCCGACCTGCACCTGCATCACGTCGCCGGCCATGACGTATTCCTTGGCGCGCTCCACCGCCGCCAGGTAGGCCGTGCGCGTGAACTCGCGCCGCGGCTCGGTCTCGCCGCCCGGCTCGGGCGACGGCACGGCGAGCGGGCGCGCGAGCTGCGCGTAGAGCTCGCGCAGACGCCGGCGCGCGCGCTGGTAGGCATCACCCTCCGACGGATCGGCGTACACCATCAGGTAGAGCTTGCCCGCGACGTTGTCGACGATCGCCAGCTCCTCGGTGAGCAGCAGGAACACCTCGGGCACGCCGATCGGGTCGGGCTTGTCGCGGCCGGCGGCGCGCGGCTCGATGTGACGCACCGCGTCGTAGGCGAAGTAGCCGGCGAGCCCGCCGCAGAAGCGCGGCAGGCCCGGGCGCACCGCCACCTTGAAGCGCTTCTGGTAGGCGTCGACGAAGTCGAGCGGATCGCCCTGGTGGCGCTCGATGACCTTGCCGTTCCTGAGCACCTCGGCGCCGCCCGGAGTGGAACGGATGACCGTGCTGGCAGGCAGGCCGATGAACGAGTAGCGCCCGAAGCGCTCACCTCCCACCACCGATTCGAGCAGGAAGCTGTACGGCCCGTTGGCCAGCTTCAGGTACAGCGACAGCGGCGTATCGAGGTCGGCGAAGCACTCCATCAGCAGCGGAATGCGGTTGTAGCCCTGGGCGGCGATCGCCCGGAATTCGATCTCGGTCATGAAGCCCCTCTTTCGCGGACCGGCGGGCCGGGCCCGCGTCCGTCGCGCCCTCGGATGGGCGCCCTTGCGTGTCAGGAAGCGGAAGGCCGGCCGCGGGTCAGCGCCGGAAGCGCTGCGGGGTCGGCAGGTGCGTCGCGATCAGCGCCAGCACCACCAGCGCCAAGCCCGCCAGTCGTTGGCGTTGCGGGCCGGCTGTTTTTGCTGGGCGGGGCGCATGAGGGGGGAGGGAATGACTTGCTCGGTTCTCGACGCCGCGACTATACCATCGGAGCTCCGGGCGTCAACCGTCCGCGTCACGCGCCGCCTCGCATCGGTCGATGCGCTGCGCCGCCTCGAGCAGGGTCGCGACCACGGCATCGGCGTCGATCGAATCCGCCGGCCGGCCCTCGTTGTAGCCGTAGGGCACCACCATCACCGGCATGCCGGCGGCGCGCGCGGCCTGCGCGTCGTTGAGCGAATCGCCGATGGCCACCATGCACGAGGGAGCCAGACCGAAATGCCGCGCGACGTGGTGCAACGGCATCGGATCGGGTTTGCGCCGCGGCAATGCATCGCCGCCCAGCGTCAGCTCGAAGTGCCGCGCCAGGCCGGTGCGCGCCAGCAGCGCGTCGGCGAACGACTGCGGCTTGTTGGTCACGCAGGCCAGGCGCAGGCCCTTGGCGCGCATCGCCTCGAGCCCCTCGCTCGCCTGCGGGTAGGGCGCCGCCGACTGGCCGTTCTCGCGCGCGTAGTGACGCTCGAACGCCGCCATGGCGCGGTCGGCCAGCGCTTCGTCGACGCGCCCCTCGAGCGAGCCGGCCAGTGCGCGATGCACCAGCACGCGCGCGCCCTTGCCCACGTAGCGGCGCACGTCCGACTCGGCGAGCGGCGCCCGGCCGAGGTCGGCCAGCATGGCGTTGACCGCCGCCGTGAGGTCGGCCGCGGTGTCGAGTAGCGTGCCGTCGAGATCGAGAACGACGCCGTCGGCACGAAAGCGGCGCGGGCTCACGCCGCGTCGAGCGCCGCGCGCAGCCGCTCGAAGATGCCGCGATAGCCGCCGTCGGGATCGCGCGCGCCGAACACCGCCGATCCGGCCACGAAGGTATCGGCGCCGGCGCGTGCGATGTCGGCGATGTTGTCGACCTTCACGCCGCCATCGATCTCCAGCCAGATCGGCTGGCCGCCGGCCGCCACGTGCGCGTCGATGCGCTCGCGCACCGCGCGCAGCTTGGGCAGCGCCGAAGGGATGAACTGCTGCCCCCCGAAGCCGGGGTTGACCGACATCAGCAGGATCATGTCGAGCCGGTCCATCACGTGATCCAGCCAGTCGAGCGGCGTGGCCGGGTTGAACACCAGCCCGGCGCGGCAGCCGCGATCGCGGATCAGCTGCAGGGTGCGATCGACGTGCTGCGTGGCTTCGGGGTGGAAGCTGATGAGATCGGCGCCCGCCCTGGCGAAATCGTCGACGACCGGATCGACCGGGCTGACCATGAGGTGCACGTCGATCGGGATCTTCACGTGCGGGCGCACCGCCTGGCACACCAGCGGGCCGACCGTCAGGTTCGGCACGTAGTGGTTGTCCATCACGTCGAAGTGGATGAGGTCGGCGCCGGCGGCTTCGACCGCCCTGACCTCCTCGCCCAGGCGGGCGAAGTCGGCCGACAGGATGCTGGGGGCGATGCGATGCGTGCGCGTCATGGGATCGGCATGAGTGGGGCTAAGCGGTCCGCTGCGGAGGCCTTGTCTACAATCGCGATTGTAGCGATCCCCCCGACAGCGCCATGGCCACCGAGTACGGTGAGCGCTCGCCCGTGACCGATAAGCGTTACCTGCTGCGCATCGAGGTGCGCACCGCCTACCTGCCCGAGCAGTCGCGGCCCGGCGAAGCGCAGTACGCCTTTGCCTACACCATCCGCATCACCAACGCCGGCAGCGTGGCCGCGCAGCTGATCAGCCGGCACTGGCTGATCGCCGACGACGACGGCCGCACGGTGGACGTCAAGGGGCTAGGCGTGGTCGGGCAGCAGCCCCTCATCAGGCCCGGCGAACGCTTCGAGTACACCAGCGGCACGCAGCTCGCGACGGCCTGTGGCACCATGCGCGGCAGCTATCTCTTCGTGGCCGAGGACGGGCACCGTTTCGACGTGCCGATCGAGGAATTCGCGCTGGTCATGCCGCGCACGTTGCACTAGTACGCGACCCGGAGGTACCGCGACAAGATGAAAGCGATGGATTCGGTTCCATGGCTAGGCGCAAACCGCAGCCATGGCGGCCCGGCCTCACTTCTTGCCGCGCATCGTCCACCACACCAGCAGCAGCATCAGCGCGAGCGCGCCGCCTGCCTCGGCGAAGAGAATCCAGCTGTCTGCCATGCGGCATATTCTAGTCGCGGGCGGCGGCGGGTCCGGCGCATACCCGCACACGGAAGCGGGGGCACGGCCGCGGCGCTCCTCGCAGTGCTCCTTTCGGCATCCTTCGTCGCCGCCTGCGCGCCCTCGCCGGCCTGGCCGGAACCGCCCACGGCGGAGCGCGACACCGTGCAGGCGGATCGCCCCGCAGGCGCCGCGGCGGGCCGGCAGGCAGGCGTCGCTGCGAGCCGTCCCGCTGGCCCTGCACGCGCCATGCCCGTCGATGCCCTGCCCGGCTGGCGCGAGGACTCGCTCGCGCACCTGCACGAAGCGCTTGCCCGGCAATGCGCCCTGCGACAGGCGCCTCCGCCCTGGCCGGCGCTGTGCGCCGAGCTGCCCGCCCCCGCAGCGCTGAAAGCCTGGGTCGCCGATCGCTTCGCGGCCTGGCCGCTGGCGCGCGACGACGGTGCGGCGGGACTGCTGACCGGCTACTACGAACCGGTGCTGCAAGGCAGCCGCCGGCGCGACCGTCCGGGGCAGGTGCCGCTGTATCGCCGGCCCCCCGACCTGATCGCGGCCGGCGACGGCACGCGCCTGCAGCGGCGCGGCGGCACGCTGCAGCCGTATCCCGCACGCGAGCAGATCGAGACCGGAACCGCGCTGGCCGGCCAGGAGCTGGCATGGCTGGACGATCCGGTCGAGGCCTTCTTCCTGCAGATCCAGGGATCGGGACGCATCCGCCTGCGCGACGGCAGCCAGATGCGCGTCGGCTTCGCCGACCACAACGGCCACCCGTATTTCGCCATCGGCCGCGAGCTCATAGCGCGCGGGGCGCTCGAGCCCGGCGCCGTCGACGCCGACGCGATCAAGGCCTGGCTGCGCGCGAATCCGGCCGAGGCCGACGCGGTCATGCGGCGCAACCCGCGCTACGTCTTCTTTCGCGAGCTGCCGCCCGGCGATGCCGGTCCGCCCGGGTCGCTCGCCGTGCCGCTGACGCCGATGCGGTCGGTAGCCACCGACCCCGCGCACGTGCCGCCGGGAGCGCTGCTCTACATCGACTCCACGCGCCCCGACGACGGCACGCCGCTGCGCCGCCTGACGGTAAGCCAGGATCGCGGCGCAGCCATCGTCGGCGCGGCGCGCGCCGACCTGTTCTGGGGGTCCGGCCAAGAGGCTGGGCGCCTGGCCGGCCTCACCCGGCAGCCGGCGCGCATGTGGCTGCTGTGGCCGAAGGGCTCGACGCCTCCCGGACGCTAGGGCCTGTCACCCTACGATCGTCCCCGCGCCGGGGCTCTCCCCTTTCAAGGCCGGGCTTCGAGGATGAGGTTGAAGGGCGTTTCGGTGGCGCGGCGAAAGCGCGTGAAGCCGGCTTCCTCGGCAACCCTGGCGAGCCGCGCCTCGCCGGCCTGTGCGCCGAGCGCCAGCCCGACCTCCTGGTCGAGCGAGGCAGGCGTGCAGATCATGGTGGACGCGGCGTAGTAGATGCGGCCGACAGGGTTGAGGTTGTCCTCCAGCCGGTCACCCGCGAAGGGCTCGACCAGCATGCAGGTGCCGTCCGGCGCCATGGTGCCCAGCACATGGCGCAGCGCGCCCACGGGGTCGCCCATGTCGTGCAGGCAGTCGAAGAAGCAGACGAGGTCGTAGCCGTGCGCGGGCACGGCCTTGGCGGCACGGACCTCGAAGGTCGCGCGGCCGGAAAGCCCGGCCGCGGCGGCAGCCTTGCGCGCATCCTCGATCGAGCCCTGGTGATAGTCGAAGCCGAAGAAGCGCGAAGCGGGAAAGGCCTCGGCCATCAGGAGGGTGGAGACGCCGTGGCCGCAGCCGATGTCGGCCACCGTCGCGCCGCGCTCGAGCTTCCCGACCACGCCGTCGAGCGCCGGCAGCCATTCCTGCACGAGATGGTGCTTGTAGCTGGTGCGGAAGAAGCGCGCCGTGCCGCAGAACAGGCATTCGTTGCGCTTGTCCCAGCCGACGCCCCGCCCGGTACGGAAGGCCTCGGTGATGCGCGGCTCGTCGCGCAGGGTGGCCGCCACGAGATCGCCGACGGCGGCGAGAAAGACGGGGCTGTCCTCGTCGGCGAAGACGGCGGCCTGCTCGGGCTGCATGGTGAACTTTCCGCTCGCCGTGTCATAGGCGACGTAGCCCGAGGCCGCCTGCGCCGCGAGCCATTCGCGGACATAGCGCTCGGCGGTTCCGGTGGTAGCGGCGAGCTCGGCCGATGTCATGGAACCGCCTTCGGCCAGCGCCTTGTACAGGCCCAGCCTGTCGCCGACCACGAGCAGCGAGGCATTCATCGCGGCACCGATGTCGTCGAGCATCTTGCCCACGAAGGCGTTCAGCCTTTCCTCGTTCAGAACCATGATCCGATCCTCCATTGCTGATGCGTGACGTCACGTCACGAAGCGCAACGATCCTGCCGCCGACGGACTCCGTCGCCGGCGGGCGCGATTGCGCAAGCGGCATGCCGGCCCCTGCCGGCGCTATTCGTCCCAGGCCTGAACGATGGTCTGCTCGGCGATCAGGCCGTCCTGCAGCTCGACGACGGCGATGCAGAAGACCTTCGCGCCATCGGGATAGGCGCAGGCCTGGGTGAAGGCGAGCCGGTCGCCCTCGGCGATGCTGACGTCGACCCGGTGGCTCATGGCGCGGCTGCAGATGTCGTCCCAGAACGCGGCGATCGCCGCCCGTCCCTTGATCTCGCGCGGCCGACTCGGCGGGTTGTTGCGGTCGACGATCCGCGTCACCGCATGATCGGCATAGAAGCCGGCAAGCGTCCGGCCGTCCCGTGTCTCGATGGCGCGCTTGATGGCCGCGCCGGTCACCGGCTTGGTCGTGGTGGTCATGATGCGCTCTCCTTTGCCTCGGTCAGGGCGTGTTCACACCAGGGCAGTGCGAACAGGTCCCAGCGTAGCGATCCTGCCCCGCCCGCGCTTGCACCGAAAGCGCCATCGCAGCCATGGCCCGTTCGGGCCAGCGCGCGTTCACAGCGCCGGCTGGCGCGCCACCAGCGCGGCGGCGGCGGCCCGCGACGGCAGGTCGAGCTTCAGCAGGATGTTCGCGACGTGGCGCTTGACCGTGTGCTCGCTGAGGCCGAGCTGCATGGCGATTTGCGTATTGCTCAGGCCGTCGGCCACCAGCGCCAGCACCTGGCGCTCGCGCGTGCTCAGGGAGCCGGGATCGGCGCAGCGGACCTCGCGCCGGACCGGCTCCAGATGCCGCTCGACCGCCAGCGCCACCACCGCCAGGGGATCGCGCATGCCGTCGATGGCGAGCGTGCCGCGATCGACGAACCGCAGCCCCGAGCCGGACACGAGTTCGCTGGCCAGCCGAGACAGCAGGATGTCGAGCGGCCGGGCTGCTGCCGCGATCCGGTCGGCCACATCGAGCGAGGCGCCGGACAGCGGCCCGAGCGAGACGTCGATCTCGCCGACATGGATGCCCTGCGCGATCTGCAGCCCGAGCGCAGCGGCCATCTCGCGCAGCGCAATTGCGCCGCCGGCCGCGCGCGCCGGCCCGTCGAAACGGGCGACGATCCTGTCGGGGCCGGACCACTCGGCATGGCCGCCATGGCGCTGCATGGCCTCGGGCATCGCCTCGCGAAAGCGTTCCATGCGCTCGTCCAGAAGCCGCCTCTCGATGCCCGCGGCCGGCCTGCCGGCCTTGGCGTCGAGGCGCGCCACCAGCAGCACGGTCAGCACACGGTTGCGGTCGGCGACCGGACGATCGCCGGTCAGGAACTCCTCGATCACGTCGGCGAGACGGTCGACATCGCCCATCCAGATCGGGTGGTCACGGCCGGAAAGCTCGACCAGGCGCGCACCGGCTATCCGGCGCGCGAGATCGCGGCCGCCCTCCAGGCCTGCATAGCCGTCCTGCCCCGCATGGAGAACGAGCGTGCAGGCGCGGATATCGGCGAGCCTGTCTCGCACGTCGATGGCCGCGTTCGTGCGCACGAGCGCCGCGGCTCCGGTAGGGCTCATCGACAGGCGCTCCAGGCGTGCCCACCAATCGGCGAAGTGGCGATCCTGCGATCGGCTCGGCGCGAGCAGCGGAAGCGTCGCCCCGTTGCCCCAGCACGCCTCGATCGAGTCGATGAAGGCGCGCAGCCGCCTGGCATCCATCACCGTGCCGTGAAAATGCGCATAGCCCGCGAACAGCACCAGAGCCCGCACCCGCTCCGGACGGGTTGCCGCGTAGAGCGCGGACAAGGCCGCGCCATCCGATGCGCCGATCAGCGCAGCCCGGCCGCAGCCGGCTGCATCCATCACGGCGGCAATGTCGCCCGCCTGCGCCGCGAGATCGGGGAGCGCACGGGCATCGCGGTCGCTCAACCCCGTGCCGCGCCGGTCGAAGAGGATCAACCGGCCGAAGGCGGAGAGCCGCTTGACGAGACGCCCGTAGCCCGGGGCCTCCGGCAGGATGTCGAGGTTCGAGAGGAAGCC
Organism: Burkholderiales bacterium 70-64; assembly: GCA_001898645.1. GTDB lineage: Bacteria > Pseudomonadota > Gammaproteobacteria > Burkholderiales > Burkholderiaceae_E > Zeimonas. Next base: position 59,547 of record MKUQ01000038.1, on the reverse strand, counting down.
GGGCACCAGCACGATGTCGAGCGAACCCTGCCCGACCGCCCTGTAGGCGATCCTCGTCTCGCCGCTCCTGGCATATCGGGTCTCGGCCGGGCGCATCGCTTCGTTCCGGAGCTCCGGAAGGTTCAGTTATAGCAAAGCGCGAGCATTCCGGCAGATCGATTGGCGCAAATAGAATTTGCACGGCAGCGACCCGCGGCAGGCGCCTGCGCGGATGCGCGGCTTCGCAGGATGCGCGGGAGGCGTGCGTCTCCGGCGTGCCGTTCAGCCCTTGGAGTTCTCCTCCAGCATCCTGGTGAAGCGCTCCGGCGGCGCGTAGCCCTGGAGCCGCTTGCCGTTGGCGAAGAACACCACGGGCGTGCCGGTGATGCCGAGCTTGCTCGCCAGCTCGCGCACCCGGGCGAGCTGCGTGTCGCAGGTGCCGGCGTTGCCCGGGATGCGATTGTTCAGCAGCAGCTCGTTCCAGGCGCGCGCCTTGTCGGCCGCGCACAGGGCCTTGCGGGCCTTCGATTCGGAATCGGCGGCGAGGAAGGCCAGCGGGAAGGTGTAGATCGTGACGTCGTCGAGCTTGACCAGGTCGGCGCGCAGCTTCTTGCAGTAGACACAGTTGGCGTCCTCGAATACCGCCACCACGCGCTTGCCGTTGCCGTTGACCTGCTTGATCGCGGCATCCAGCGGAAGGATCCGGAAGTCGATCGAGAGCAGCTCTTCCACGCGCTCCTGAGTCAGGTTGCGCTGTGACTTCATCTCGATCAGGTTGCCCTCGTAGAACAGGTACTGGCCCTTCTCGTCGACGTACAGCAGGTCGTGGCCCAGGCGGACTTCGTAGATGCCGGGCAGCGGCGTGCGGCGCACCTCGTCCACCGGGTGGCGTCCGCCGAGGAAGGACTCCATCGCGGCTTTCACACGCGCAGCCGCCGGATCGGCGGCCGGCATCGCGGCGGCGCCCTGCGCCAGCACGGGCGAGGCGGCGAGCCACAGGAGGGCGGCGGCGAGCGTCGCGGCGAAACGAATCATGACGGTCTTCCGGAAAGAGGCATGCATCAAGTGTCGCACGGCGCGATGCCCGAGGGCGCGCTCCCGCCGGGAGGTTCTAGCGGACCGCCTGCGCCACCAGCCGGCGCTTGATCCAGCCCGAGCCGGCGACGGCCCGCCAGCCCAGCGCCACCGCCGCCTCGAGCCACGCAGCGGGCAGCAGCGGCGGCAGCGCCGGATCGAAGAGGCGCTGCAGCCCGTCGGTGGCACGGCGCATCGCCGCGACCGGCTCGGCGCGCATGCGCTCATAGCGGCGCAGCAGCAGCCGATCGCCGGGGTCACGACCGGGGGCGCGCCGGCGCATCACCTGCACCAGCGCGGCGACGTCGCCGAAGCCCAGGTTCATCCCCTGGCCGGCAAGCGGATGGACCAGGTGCGCCGCATCGCCCACCAGCGCCACGCGAGGCGCGATCATCGCCGCCACGCGGCCCAGCCGCAGCGGGAAGGCCTCGACCCCCGAGATCGGCCTCATCGCCCCCAGCGCCGAGCCGGCGGCCTGCTGTACGCGCGCACCGAGCTCGTCCGGCGACATCGCCAGCAACGCATCGGCCAGCTCGTGCGGCGCCGACCAGACCATGCTGACGCGGCCTGCATGCGGTGCTTCCACCGGCGGCGGCAGCGCCCCTCCTGACGGCGAGGACGCAGCCGCTTGCGCCCGTGCGTCCGCGGCCGGATCGGCCGGCAGCGGCAGCAGGGCGAGCACCCCGTCGGTGCCGAACCACTGCCAGGCGATGTCCCGATGCGGCAGCTCGGTGGCGAAGTGCGCCACCAGCGCGCGCTGCGGATAGTCCGACACCGTCCAGGCCAGCCCGGCCGCCTCGCGCACGCGCGAGGCTCCGCCGTCGGCGCCGACCACCAGGCGGGCCAGCATGCGCCGCCCGCCTTCGAGCCGCAGGCCGAGCGCCGGCGCCGGCAGCGACGGCGCCGCCGGCGCATCGGGAGGCGGCTCGAATCCCTCGAAGCGCTCCTCGATCACCGGCAGGCGAGCGAAGCGCACTGCCTGTTCGAGCGCCTGCACCAGGTTGCGCTGCTCGACGATCCAGGCGAGCGCCTCGACGCGAGATTCGTAGGCGCCGAAGTGCAGCGGGTCGCGATCGGCACCGAAGCGCGGGAACACGCGCATGTCGTAGACCGGCGCGACACGGCGCGCATCGAGCGCATGCCACACGCCGATCGAGTCGAGCAGCGCGCGCGCGGCCGGCGACAGCGCGAACACCCGCAGATCCCACGGCTCGGCCGTCCCGGCCTGCAGCGGCTGGCCAACGAGCGCCGTCGACAGCCCCTCGCGCGAGAGCGCGAGCGCCGCCGCCAGCCCGACAGGCCCGCGCCCCACCACCGCGACCTCGGATCCGGAATTGACGACTCTGGAAGGCATCCGGCGATTATAGGGACGCCGCAGCACCTTCCCGCCCTGCGATTCTGCTAAGATTGCCGGCTTTCGGGCGCGGCACCCTGGCTCGCGCCCCTACGGCCAAGTAGCTCAGTCGGTAGAGCAGAGGACTGAAAATCCTTGTGTCGGTGGTTCGATTCCGCCCTTGGCCACCATTCACCCTTCTCAGACAATCCCGCGTTTGCCCGTACCCTAGACTGCCTTTCAGGCAGATCAATTCGCCGGGGTACAACATGGGCATGCTCCGTGAAGCTGGGGCTCGGCACCTACCCGACCGTGAGCCTCGCAAGCGCACGCAAAAAGGCCCGGAACATCTCCGAGACCCGATCGGCCGGGCTCGATCCTCAGGAGGCCCGTCGCATCGCAGCCGAGCAGCAGCCGCGTCGCCAAGCTCAATACCTTTGAACTGATGGCGCGTGCCTGGCTTGCGCAGGCCGGCAAGGATCGCCACCGCACGAACTGCTGATAAGAACATGCCAAACCCTTCTTTCGGTGAATCCTCTTGTACCGCTGCGGCCAGCGGCCTCGTGGAAGTGCGGGGTGCGCGCGAGCACAACCTCAAGGACGTGGATGTCTCCATCCCGCGCAACGCGCTGGTGGTGTTCTCCGGTGTCTCCGGCTCCGGCAAGTCCTCGCTCGCATTCGGCACCATTTATGCCGAGGCACAGCGGCGCTACTTTGAGTCGGTAGCCCCTTATGCGCGGCGCCTGATCGACCAGGCCGGCGTGCCCGACGTCAATGCGATCGATGGCCTGCCTCCGGCGGTCGCCTTGCAGCAGCAGCGCGGCGCCAGCAACGCACGTTCTTCCGTTGGCAGCGTGACCACGTTGTCCAGCCTCGTACGGATGATGTATTCGCGCGCAGGCGCCTACCCGGCCACCCAGCCGATGCTGTACGCCGAGGATTTCTCGCCGAACACGCCGCAGGGGGCATGCCCGACCTGCCACGGTCTGGGCCATGTGTACGAGGTGACCGAGGCCACCATGGTGCCCGATCCCTCCCTGACCATCCGCGAACGGGCGATCGCCTCGTGGCCGCCTGCCTGGCAAGGGCAGAACCTGCGCGACATCCTGGTCAGCATGGGCTACGACGTTGACCGGCCGTGGAAGGACCTGCCGAAGAAAGACCGCGACTGGATATTGTTCACCGAGGAAACCCCCACGGTGCCGGTGTACGCGGGCTTCTCGCCCGCCGAAACCCGCGCTGCGCTCAAGCGCAAGCTGGAGCCGAGCTACATGGGCACCTTCACCGGCGCCCGGCGGTATGTGCTGCACACCTTTGCCAACACCCAGAGCGCGTTGATGAGAAAGCGCGTGTCCCGGTTCATGGAGGGCAAGCCGTGCCCCACCTGCCACGGCAAGCGGCTCAAGCCCGAAGCGCTGTCGGTAACCTTCGCCGGAGTGGACATCGGCGAGTTCATGCAGATGCCGCTGGACCGGCTGGCGGCCTTGCTCGAACCCATCGCCCAGGGCGATTTCCGCGCCCATACGGCGGGAGCGGGCGCTGACAAGGAAGCGACCCGGCGTGACCGTGCCGAACGCGCGGCCTCTGGCCGTGCAGTCCATGCGGTGTCGCCCGACGTACGCCGCACCTCCGCGCTGTCGGAAGAAAAGCGCCTCGCCGCGCAGCGCCTGGCCGGTGGCGTGATGGCACGTCTGCGTCGACTGCGCGGGCTGGGCCTGGGCTACCTGACGCTGGACCGGGCCACGCCGACCCTTTCGGCCGGCGAATTGCAGCGCCTGCGACTGGCCACGCAACTGAGTTCCCTGCTGTTCGGCGTCGTGTACGTGCTCGATGAACCCTCGGCGGGCCTGCATCCCTCCGACAGCCAGGCCCTGTACGACGCGCTCGACAAGCTGCGCGACGCGGGCAACTCGGTGTTCGTGGTGGAGCACGACCTGGACTTGATGCGTCGCGCGCAATGGCTGGTGGACGTGGGGCCGGATGCCGGAGAACGTGGCGGCCGCGTGCTCTACAGCGGCGATCCGGACGGCCTGCGTGAAATTGCCGAATCGCGCACCGCACGCTACCTGTTCGACGAGATTCCCGCACTCGGCAGCCGGGGACGCGAGCCCTCCGGCTGGCTGGAGCTGCAGGGCATCCACCGCCACAACCTGCACGGCGTGGACGCGCGCATTCCACTCGGCGTACTGACTGCCGTCACCGGCATCTCCGGCTCGGGCAAATCCAGCCTCGTCGCGCAGGCACTACCGGAACTGGTGCTGCTGCACCTGGGCCACGAGCCCGAGGACGATGCCGCCGACAGCGGCGCCATCGAAGGGCCCACGGTGATCGAGGTTACCGGCGGCCATCTGGCCGGTGACGTGGACGCCGTGCAGCGCCTGGTGCAGGTCGACCAGAAGCCGATCGGGTGCACCCCGCGCTCCAACCTGGCCACCTATACCGGCCTGTTCGACCACGTGCGCAAGCTGTTTGCCGCCACGCCTGATGCGCGCCGTCGCCGCTACGACGCCGGGCGGTTCTCGTTCAATGTGGCCAAGGGGCGCTGCGAGACCTGCGAGGGCGAGGGCTTCGTCAGCGTGGAACTGCTGTTCATGCCCAGCGTGTACGCGCCGTGCCCGACGTGCCATGGCGCACGCTACGACGAGGCCACGCTGAAGGTGCGCTGGAACGGACGCAACATCGCCGAAGTGCTGCAGATGACGGTGGACGAAGCCCGTGAGTTCTTCGCGGGCGAGGATGCGGTGGCGCGGCCACTGCAACTGCTGCGCGAGATCGGGCTGGGCTATCTGCGCCTGGGGCAGCCGGCCACCGAGCTTTCCGGTGGCGAAGCGCAGCGCATCAAGCTGGCCACCGAGTTGCAGCGCAGCCAGCGCGGCCGCAGCCTGTACGTGCTCGACGAGCCGACGACCGGGCTGCATGCGTGGGATGCCGACCGGCTGCTGGTGCAGTTGCAGCGCCTGGTTGATGCCGGCAATACCGTGGTGATGATCGAGCACGACATGCGTGCGGTGGCCCAGGCCGATTGGGTGATCGACGTGGGGCCGGGTGCGGGCGATGCCGGCGGCAGCATCGTGGCGGCCGGCGCCCCCCAACAGGTGGCGCGGGCGCCCAGCAGCCGGACCGCGCCGTTTCTTGCGCAGGAGCTGGCGCGGGCCGCGTCGGGCGTACCAGATCGCCGCAGCTGATATGCGAGGTCGCTCGATCAAGGGTGTCGAGGCGAGTTCGTTCTTCCTGGCGAACGCCTGCCACAGCGCCTGGCGGGATGTGCTTGGCGCGCGTCGCAGTCCGGTGCAATTCAGCCGGAGCCATGCGTTTCGATGAACAGGTCCGGAGAAATCCTTTCGAGCTCATCGAACAGCGCTTTCACCGTGGCCGGCATGAGCCGCCGCTCGTTGATGACTCCGTAAACGCATAGCGGCGCACAATGGAATTCCGGCAACACCCTTGCCAGGCTCCCCGAACGAACCGCCTCGCTGCAGAAGGTCGCCACCGTACGAGTTACTCCGAGGCCATCGATGGCCACCTGCCTGCGTGCGTCGGCATTCGAGCTTCTGAAATGCGAACCGGGAATCGGCACGTCGATTATTCGCTCGTGTTTATCCGTGAATCGCCACTGCAGATCCTGGGACGAGGCGATCAGCGGTATTTTTGAAAGATCCTCCGGTGTCCGTATGCGTGGATGACGTTCGAGGAATGCCGGCGAAGCAAATAGTCCTCTTTCCAGCATGAAAGCCCGACACGACACTACGCCGGAATCCGCCAGATTCCCATTGGTCATGACGAAGACGACGTCGTAGCCGCTGCCGAACAATTCCTTTATGGGCGCGTATTGCACGTCCAGGGTAATCGTCAGATGCGGATTCCGTGACGCCAGGTTTCTGACGGTGCGGGCCAGATGATGAGCGCCGAATTCATAGGGGGCCGCGATCCGCAATGAGCCCGCGACCTGGCCGCTGGATGCCCGGAAGTCGGAGGTGATGTGATCCAGCTGCGCCAGCAACGGACCGATGTTTTCGTGAAGGGTGCGCCCCCGGTCCGTCAAATGGAAGCGGCGCCTGGTCCGATCCATGAGGCGAACGGACAAATCATCCTCGAGGCGCCGGATGGCAAGGCTGAGGCTGGACTTGGGCCGGCTGACCGCCCTGGCAGCAGCACCGATTCCACCATATTCAACAACAAGGCACAGGTCGATCAGGTCGCTCAGCCTGGCATTTCCCATGGTTGCGTCCATCCTGCTGAACACGGTGTTCGAATTTTAAACCTAGTGCCCGCTCCAGGATTTGGCTACCGTTTGTATCGAGCCCTTGGTTCCTGAAGGAGACACCTGGCATGCTGAGCTTCGTACTCAAGGATTTCATCGAATACGATCCGAAACTGCGGGTGCGCAAGCCCATTCTCAAGGTGCCCAGCCTCGTTTCGGAAATCGTCTGTTACGAGCCGGGGCAGGCAACAGCAACCCATCATCATCCCGTGCAGGACGAGATCTGGGTGGTGCTCGAAGGTTACGGCGAAATATGGGTCGGAGAGGAACGGCTTGCCATCGAACCGACCAGCATGATTTTCATACCGGCAGGCATTCGCCATGGCCTGGCCGCCAGCCCGGATAGCCGCCTCGTACTTCTGTTCATCAAAAGCCCCGGTATCACCGAGGCAGCATCCGTGGCGCCAGGAAGCAGCGTAGCTGCCGGAGCTGGCGCCACAGTGCCCACAACCGGGTCGAAGCTTCAACTCGAGGTCACCGACGTCCAGGCTGAGGCGCGCGATGTCATTCAGGTCGAGCTTCGCGCCCCCGGAGGCGCCGAACTCCCTGCGTTCGAGCCTGGTGCCCATGTAGCAATCGACCTGCCCAACGGCTTGATTCGTCATTATTCGCTCAGCAACGATTGGCGTGAGCGCGACCGGTACGTACTCGGCATCGCGCGATCCTCGCAGGGAAGAGGCGGCTCGCTGTTCATTCATCAGGCCTTGCGGCGAGGCACGACCCTGCCTGTAAGTGTTCCGCGCAACGGCTTTCCCCTCGACCCGTCGGCCACGCAATACCTGTTTCTGGCCGGCGGCATCGGCATCACGCCGATCCTCGCGATGATCCGCTGGTGCCGGGCCAATGGTCGCCCATGGCGATTGGTCTACGCCGTTCGCAGCGCACAGCGCGCTGCCTTCCTCGAAACCCTCGCGACGATCGGCGGCGGATCCATTCATCTGCACGCGGACGACCAACGCTCGGGCGTGTTCGACCCCGTTCCCTGGCTATCCGGCGACCCGCAGGGGGAGCATGTCTATTGCTGTGGCCCGGCTCCCATGATGGCCGCCGTCAAGGCAGCTGCGAGCCATCGTGATGCGAGGACGATGCACTTCGAGTATTTCAGTGCGCCGTCCGATGGCCCGGCCGCTCTCCCCGAGAATAGAAAGCCCTTCATGGTCGAGCTTCGCCGGAGCGGTCGTTCATTTTCGGTGCCGGCCGACAAGAGCCTCCTCGAAATACTCGAGAAGAATGGCATTCCGGTCGTGAGCTCCTGCCGGGAAGGTACCTGCCGTACCTGTGAAACCGCGGTTTACGAGGGAGCGGTCGAGCACCGCGACTATTGCCTGACACCGCAGGAACAGGAGACGGGAAACACGATGATGGTATGTGTTTCGCGGGCAAGGTCCGAGCGCCTCATCCTCGATATCTAGTCCCCCCGCAGTCTCGACATGACCGTCCACGTTCTCCCCGCGAGCGAGCAGACCGTCCGGGTAGGCGTCATCGATCGGTCGTATGCGCCGATACTCGAGATCGAAGACGGCGATGAGCTGGTTCTCGAGACGTGGGGGCTGTGGGGCAACGCCGTGGCGCCGGGCATGACGTTCGACGACATCGTCGAGCTGAAGAAAGTCCACGCGGGCAAGGGGCCGCACAGCCTGACCGGCCCCGTTGCCGTCCGGGGGGCGCGGGCGGGCATGCTGTTGCGCGTGGATATCCTCGATCTGGAGCCAGGTCCCTACGGTTTCAACCTGATTACCCCGCCGCCGCATAGCCGTGGCTTGCTGACGGAGGAATTCCCGCACGGAGAGATCCGGCACTTTCGTCTGGACACCCGGCGCATGGAAACAGAGCTGGTGCCGGGTATCCGCATGCCGCTGCGGCCGTTCCTGGGCATCATGGGAGTTGCCCCCGCCGATGACGAAACGCACATTTCGTCGATTCCCGGCGAGTTTGGCGGCAATATCGACTGTCCCGCGCTGGTGGCGGGCACCACGCTGTTCCTGCCTGTCTGGGCGGATCAGGCCCTGTTCTATGCAGGCGATGCGCATGCCATGCAGGGCTGCGGCGAAGTCAACCAGACGGCGCTGGAAACCACCATGGAGCGTGCGCACCTGCGCCTGAGCCTGGCCCGCGAGCGGTATCTGCATCGGCCTCATGCGATAACCCGGGATTACCTCGTCACGATGGGATTTCACACCGACTTGCGCCAGGCCGCCGTCCAGGCCGTCGGCGACATGGTGACCTGGCTGTCTCACGACCGTGGCCTGACGCGATCCGACGCCTATGTGCTGTGTTCTCTGCAAGCCGATCTGATGATCACCCAGGCGGTCAATGGAAACAACGGCGTGCATGCGTGCTTGTCGAAGCAGCTGTTTGCCTTCGGAGAGTAGGTCCCTCGAACATTTCTCGCTTCAGGTGGAAACATGGCTGAAATCGTCTTTGCCGCAGGCGTGCCCCATGCACCGGGCCTGATCGGGCTGCTGGATTCGGCACCCGACGATATCCAGAGAGTCATCCATGACATGTACGGCGAGTTGCGGCGGAAGCTGCTGGCAGCCAGGCCGGACGTGCTGATCATTTTCGGCAATGACCATCTGGCCAACAGCCGCCCGCGCACCTATCCGGATTTCCTGATCGGGATGGCGCCGGTGCATACCGGCCCCTACGAGTGGTACAGGGAATGGCTGGGTTGCCGCGACTACCAGGTCAAGGGCAACCCCGCGGTGGCCGAAGCGGTTTTCCGCGGGCTGAACCGGCGCGGCCACCGCATGCATGCCCAGCGCGAAAACCTGCGGTTCGATGACAATGTCTCGATCCCGACGCTGCACCTGGGCCTGGAGGAATCCGGCATCACCCTGGTCCCCATCCTGCAGAACTGTACGGTGCCGCCCCTGCCGGACACCCGTCAGTGCCATGCCCTGGGCCGGTCGCTGGCCGACGTGATTTCCCACGAGATGCCGGCCGGGTCGAGGGTGGCCCTGCTGGGTTCCGGCGGCTTGAGTCACGAGCCCGGAGGCTCACGCTACTGGTACATCGACAAGGACTTCGATCTGTGGTTCATGGAGCTGATGGCTTCGGGCGACCATCGAAGGCTGCTCGATGAACTGACCGTGACCCGCATGGAGCAGTCGGGCTCGGGCGGCACCATGGAGGTGTTGTCCTGGGTGGTCGTGGCCGGGGCGACAGGCCCCCGTTACGGCACGCAGTCGGATTATGCGCTGCACACCAATTTCAAGTGCGGCGTCGGGGCAGTTCTCTGGGATTTGACGCGCGAAGTCGATGCTCCGCGCACCGTTCGGGATCCGGGGCCGATCACTGCCGAACCTACCCTGCTCACCGCCTTCGATCCCAGCCTGGTATCGCACGACCTGGTCCAGGACCTGAAATGGGATCCGCAGCTGCGGGCCCGCTTTGCCACCCACGAGGCCGAAGTCCTCGATCGCTACCCCATGCGGCCGGAAGAACGCCGGGCCATCGAGCAGCGGGATTTCCGTGCGCTGTACGACCTGGGTTTCCATCCCTACCTGGGCGGACAACTGGCCCGGCTGATCTACGGCAACACGGCCGGCAAGGGCGCCACGATCGCAGTCCAGAAGCTGGTCGATTCGCTCAGCGGGCGACAAGCCGAAGCCTATGCGGGCGACGAGGGCGTCACCGCCAAGACCTGATCATTCGAACCGGGCCCACCCCGCTCGTGCAAGGGCGTGGGTAGGCCTTGTCGCGGGAGCCACCCCCACCTCGAGAGCCTGTCGCGGATTATTCCAACCCAAGGAGACAGATAGGATGAAGACCTCGATGCATCGATGGCTGGCCGGCCTTGCCCTGGCCGCCCTTGGCCTGACCGCCCAGGCTGCCGATCCGATCAGGATCGGATCGGTCGTATCCACGACCGGATCGGCCGGCTTCATCGGCGACCCCCAGATGAAGACGCTGCAGATGTATGTCGAATCGATCAACAAGCAAGGAGGAGTTCTGGGTCGCCCGCTCGAACTGGTCGCCTATGACGACGGCAGCGACGTCAGCAAGGCCAACAGCTTCACGAAACGCCTGATCAGCAACGATCGGGTGGATGTCATCATCGGCGGCTCGATGAGCGGCGCCGCCATGTCGATGATTCCTCTCGTCGAGCAGGCTGAAATTCCTTTCATCACGATGGCCGGGGCCATTTCCATCGTCGACCCGGTCAAGAAGTGGGTGTTCAAGACGTCCCTGACCGACCGCATCGTGGCCGAAATGGTCTTCAGGGACATGCAGAAGCGGGGTATCTCGAAGATTGCCCTGTTCAGTGAAAACAGCGGTTATGGCCAGTCTGGCAAGAAAGAATCCGAACTGGTCGCGTCGAAGTACGGCATCCAGATCGTGACCCAGGAAAGCTACGGCGCCAAAGATACCGACATGACCGCTCAACTCACGAAGATCAAGGCCAGGCCCGATGTCCAGGCGGTCTTCGTTTTCGGCGCGGGCCAGGGACCTGCCGTGGTGACGCGCAATTACAGGCAACAAGCCATGACGCGGCCGCTGTATCAGTCTTACGCCGTCTGTTCGAATGAGTTCATCCGGCTCGTCGGGGATGCCGCCGACGGCATCCGCCTGCCCTGCACCGCCATGCTCGTGGCCGGCGAGCTGGCGGATAGCGATCCGCAGAAAGCGGTGGTCAGCGGCTACGCCAAGTCCTACGAGACGCTCTGGAAATCCGAGGTCTCGCACTTCGGCGGCTGCGCCTATGATGCCCTGATGATCTATCTCGATGCCGTGAAGCGGGCAGGTACCACCGACAAGGCCAAGGTCCGCGATGCCATCGAGCAGACCAGGGACATGGTGCTGACAGCCGGCAGGTACAACATGTCACCTGCAGATCACATGGGGCTGGATGTAAATGCCTATCCCATGCTGGAAATCCTGAACGGCCGTTGGGCACTGGCCAGGTGAGCTTATCGCGAAGGCGACCCGGCATTGCGCTGCTGCCACCGATCAGTCGTCAGCACGATCTTTCCCTTGGCGCGCCGGTCGCGTAGCTCTGCCATGGCGCGAGGGGCCTCCTCCAGCGGATAGGATCCGGCCGGTTCGGTGCGCAGCAGGCCCCTCTCGTAAAGGACGAACAACTCGGACTGCACCCGCCGCATCCACTCCGGGTGCCGCTCACGGTAGTCGCTGGAGTGCAGGCCGGCCACCGAGACGTTCCTCAGCAGGATACGGTTCACCGCGATGCTCGGAATCCGGCCACCGGCGAACCCGATCGCTACCAGCCGTCCTCGCCATGCGAGGGAACGGAACGCACCTTCGAATGCATCTCCGCCGACGACCTCGAGGACCACGTCGGCGCCCTTGCCGTCGGTCAGTGCACGCACATCGTCCCGGATCGAGCTCCCCAGGTCGGGCCCGGACAGGTCGACGATCGCATCGGCGCCGGCAGCCCGCGCAATACGTCCCTTGTCGGCGGTACTCGCACCGGCAAGAACACGCGCGCCCAGCGCCTTCGCCAGTTGCACGCAGGCCAGCCCTACCCCGCCGGCCGCGCCGGTGACCAGCACGACCTCGCCCGGCTGCAGGTTCGCACGGTCGACCAGCGCGAAATGCGCCGTCTGGAAGGCGAGTGCAAACCCGGCGGCCTCGAGGAAGCTCATCTCCCGAGGCAGGACGAAGCAGCTCGCCTGCGGCGCAAGCAGGCGCTCGCCGTACGCGCCGCTCTCCACGAGAGCGAGGACCCGGTCGCCGACGGCGCAGGTATGAACGCCTTCCCCGACGGACGATACGATACCGGCTGCTTCCTCGCCGGGAATGAACGGCAGCGTCGGCAGGACCTGGTACCGCCCGCCGATAACGAGAAGATCCGAGAAGTTCACTCCGGCCGCCATGACGTCGACGACCACCTCGCCGGGCCCCGGCACGGGGTCCGGCCAGTCCTGCAGGCGCAGCGTCTCAACGGCTCCGAAGGCGTGCGCAACCACCGCTTTCATCGAGGCAGCTCCGTCTGTCCGGTTGGCGCGGGCGCGCCAGGCGCATCGATGCACCGATGGTGAAGGAAACGCACTCCATGCTGCTGATTTTCCACTACTGCACCATCACGAGATACATGATCGAATGCGGATGCCGGATAAACCTCGTATCCTGCGCGGCATGCATTTCAACGGCCTTGATCTGAATCTTCTCGTCGCGCTGGATGTGTTGCTCACCGAGCGCAACATCACTCTGGCCAGCCGACGGCTGCACCTGAGCCAGTCCGCGGCCAGCGGCGCGCTGGCACGGCTGCGCGACTATTTCGGCGACGAGCTGCTGACCCAGGTCGGGCGCAGGATGGTGCTGACGCCCCTCGGCGAGAGCCTGGCGGCGCCGGTGCGGGACATCCTGCTCAGGGTCGAGACCACCGTGCAGACCCGGCCGCAGTTCGACCCGGCCAGCGCCCGGCATCATTTCAAGCTGCTGATGTCGGACTACGTGGCGACCGTGCTGATGACCAGGGCGATCCCGCGCCTCCAGCGCGCTGCGCCGGGCGTCACGCTCGAGATGCTGCCGTATTCCGACCGGCAGTGGGAGGCCCTCGAGCGCGGCGAGGTGGACTTCCTCATCATGCCGACCCAATACCTGCAGGCGGATCATCCGGCGGAGCCGCTGTTCGAGGACTCCTACACCTGCATCGCATGGTCGGGCAATGATCGCGTCGGCGAATCGATCACGCTGGAGCAGTACCTGGCATCGGGGCACGTCACCGTTCGCTTCGGTCCGCAGCGGCTGCCGGCCTACGACGAGTGGTTCTTCGCGCGCTACGGCCACGTCCGGCAGTTCGAGGTCATCACCACCAGCTTCAATGCCATCCCCCAGTTCGTCGTCGGCACCAGCCGCATCGCCACGATGCACCGGCGCCTGGCGAACTTCTATCGCGACTTCCTGCCGCTCAAGCTCGTCGAGCCTCCGGTCGAGATGCCTCGCCTGACGGAGGCCATCGTCTGGCATCAGTACCGCGAGCACGACCCCGCCAGCCTCTGGCTGCGCGAGGCTCTCAAGCAGGCCGCTGCCCCGTTTGCGGGGGACGATCGCAGCGTGAACGCCCCAGGCTAGACCGGGCTCATCCCCGGTGATGCCCCACCCTGCTCCGGCAAGGGCGGCGGCGGCAGGCGGCGTTTTTCCCCGGGCGCCGGCTCACCCGGATCGCCGGGAATGGGGGCACCGCGCCGTTCGGCCGGAGCGTCGCCGTCCGCGCGCACGGCGCCTGGGGGCAGCCGCTCCTTCTGCTGCCTGGCCAGGCGCAGCATGATGTTCCAGGCCTTCTTGTGTTCCGCGATCGGCCGTACGTCGACCTGCCCGCTCGCCTCGAACGCCCGCCAGATATCGACGCCCTTCTGCGTGCGCAGCACGACGATGGTGGCTCCCTCCGTGCCCACGCCGCCACAGCTGATGTCGGCCAGTTCCGCGGAGAAGTCCCTGCAGTGATGGCACGCAGGACGCTGGTAGTCACGGACCACCTCCTCGAGCGGAATGCGCGCCATCTCCCCGCCCCTGCGATGGATGCGCACCTCGCCCTTGACGTTGACCTTGTCGATCTCGTCCAGGGGAATGCCCATGCGGCCGGCCACGTGCTCGCTCATCAATTCCGGCCTGAACACCTCGGTGCAGAACAGGCCCACGCTGAAGCCCACGCGTTCGGCGGGATCGCGCAGGAAGCCGATCTGGCGCGAGATCACCTGGGGCTTCTTGCCGGGCACCTGCAGCCGGCCGGCATCCGCATGGGCCATCTTGCGCAGCGGCGTGATCTGGCACGGTACCCCGACGAAGGCCAGGCGTTCGAGTTTCCGCTCCTTCGCATCCCGAAGGGCAAGATTGTTGGGGCAGTAGGTGTACCAGCTTCCCGCACTGGCCTTGATTTCCTCTACGGTGGTGGCCAGCCTGGGCGTGGGGAAGCAGGGGCTGTCCCCCTCGCCCACCGCGGCCACGACGGCACCTTCCACATGGCCCTCCTGCCGCGCCCAGGCCAGCAGGGCGGTCACCACCCCGCCGTCCTGTGCCTTGCCGAGCACACTGCCATCACGCGTACGCGCCACGAAGACATGCCGGTACACTCCGAAGATCCCTTCGTAGGCCCGGTCGTCCCCGAACACGGCATCGCGCAACTGCTCCTCGCGCGGCCACAATCGCGGGCACACCGTGGCGCAGACGTCGCAGCCGACGCGCTCGCTCACGCCGCAGTGGTCGAAGGGCGCCGACTCCTTTGCGGTCTGCCTCGGCCGGCCGGCGACGTATTCGATGATGTTGTGCGGACATACCGTGACGCAGCTGCCGCACTCGCAGCAGGCGCCCGCCGCGACCACGGCATTCATCATGTCCTTGAAAGTGTTACGGCAGGACGAGCTCACCCTGTTCTCCCTGTCGTCAGGCCGGCTCGCACCGCACCCGATGGTGTTCCGTCGCCCGGTCGCACCTGCCGGCGGATACCTCGCCGTAGAGCGTGGTGCGCCGGCGCGGCAGGCGTCCGGCGGCGCGCACGTCGGCCTCGATCTCCTCGGGAGTCAGTTCCTCGCCGTGCGCGGCGCCCGCGGCACGGGAAATGCTTTCCCCCATCAGGGTGCCGCCGTAATCGTTGGCGCCGGCGGCCAGGCACAGCGCCACGCCGGCCCTGCCCATCTTGACCCATGAGGCCTGAATGTTGCGCACCATGGGGTGCAGCACCAGCCGCGCCACGGCATGCATCAGCAGCGACTCGCGCAGCGTGGGGCCGGCACGCGAGCCTCCCCTCAGGAACAGGGGCGCCTGCTCCGCCACGAAGGGCAGCGGGACGAACTCGGTGAATCCGCCGCTGCGCGCCTGCAGGCGCCTCAGATGCAGCAGGTGACGCGCCCAGTGCATCGGCCGCTCGACGTGGCCGAACATGATGGTGGCAGTGGTCGGCAGGCCCAGCTCGTGGGCCGTCTCCACCACGCGGAGCCACTCCTCGGTGGAGAGCTTGTCCGGGCAGATCACCCGGCGCACCTCGTCGTCGAGGATCTCCGCCGCCGTTCCGGGCAGGCTTCCCAGCCCTGCCCGCTTCAACTCGCCCAGGAATTCGCGAACGCCGATGCCCAGGCTCGCCGCGCCATGCCGGATCTCCAGGGGGGAGAAGGCGTGGATGTGCAGGTCGGGCACCGCGGCCTTCACTGCAGCGACGATGTCCAGGTAGTGCCGCCCGTCGTAGGAGGGATGAATGCCGCCCTGGATGCACACCTCGGTGGCGCCGCGTGCCCGGGCTTCGGCGGCACGACGGGCGATCTCGGAGCAATCGAACTCATAGGGCCGGCCGCGCAGGCTGTCGTTCGCCTTCCCCTTGGAGAAGGCGCAGAAGCGGCACCGGTACTTGCACAGATTGGTATAGGTGATGTTGCGGTTGACGACATAGCCGACGGTGTCGCCGTTGACTTCGCGCCGCAGCGCATCGGCCGCCCGGCAGACACGCCAGAAGTCGGCATCCCGCGCGTCGAACAGGGCGACGATCTCCGCCTCGCTCGGCTCGCGGCCGCAGC
This sequence comes from Burkholderiales bacterium 70-64, assembly GCA_001898645.1. GTDB lineage: Bacteria > Pseudomonadota > Gammaproteobacteria > Burkholderiales > Burkholderiaceae_E > Zeimonas. The sequence continues at coordinate 43,430 of MKUQ01000038.1, read as the reverse complement.
ACGCTTTTTCCAGCACGTGCTCCAGCATGCTTCGCGCCGGGGTAGCGCGGCGTTCTGACAGGTGCCGCGGCTCCGGCCGAGGCGGCACCGTGCTGCCCGGCGCCCAGGCCGTGGACCTGGCATGGCAGGCCGCATCCATCAGCGGGAGCGCACGCTTCTCCACCTCGGGGGCCAGCCAGCGATCAGCGGCTTCGAGATAAGGGGGGTGCGCGGCCAGTCGCTCGACCAGCACCTTGCCGGCACGCGCCGTCTCCTGCGCGAGCAGCTCGATCTGCGGCCAGGGCGCCTCGGGATTGACGTGATCGCGCGTGACGGGCGAGACGCCGCCCCAGTCGTCGATGCCGGCCTCGATGAGGCGCATCCGCGCACCGGCGCTGAGGTTGGGCGGAGCCTGGATGCTGGACGTGGCGCCGAACAGGATGCGCGCCACGGCAACGGTCCACAGGTGTTCCTCGAAGGACGGCTCGGGCGCCCCGGCCATGGCCGTGCCCGGCTTGGCGCGGAAGTTCTGCACGATGACTTCCTGGATGTGGCCGTAGCGCTCATGGAGGGCGCGCAGCTCGAGCAAGGCGTCGATACGCTCCTGCCGGGTCTCGCCGATGCCGACGAGGATGCCGCTGGTGTAGGGGATCGCTGCCTCGCCCGCTGCGGCGATGGCCGCCAGGCGCACGGCGGGCTGCTTGTCGGGACAGCCGGCATGAGGCCCGCCGCGCCGGCTCAACCGTTGCGCCGTGCTCTCCAGCATCAGCCCCATGGAAACGCAGACCGGCCGCATCCTGCGCAGGTCCTCTCCCGTCATGACCCCGGGATTGAGGTGGGGCAGCAGGCCGGTGCGCTCCAGCACCTGCTTCGCCATCGCCTCGAGATAGCCGAGAGTGCTGTCGTGGCCCAGCCTGGCCAGTGCCTCCCGCGCCTCGGGATGGCGTGCCTCGGGCCGGTCGCCCAGCGTGAACAACGCTTCCTTGCAGCCGGCGCGCCGGCCTGCCTCGGCGATGTCGAGCACCTCTGCGGGCTCGAGAAAAACCTTCTCGCCCGGCTGCGGCAGCTTGGCGAAGCTGCAGTAGCCGCAGCGATCCCGGCACAGGCGCGTGAGGGGAACGAACACCTTGCGCGAGTAGGTGATGCGGTCGCCGCAGGCCGCGTCGCGGATCGCGGCCGCCGCGGACATGAGGGGCGCGAGGTCGGTGCACTCGCCGAGCAGCCGGGCTTCGTCCGCGGCGGGGAGCCTTCCCGCCACGGCGCCATCGAGCAGGAAGGAGAGGTCGGGGCTCGAATGCATGATGCTCCCTACGCGATGCTGTCGGAGAACGCGGCGCTGCGGGCCAGGCGGCGCCAGGTGCGGGTCGGTGAAGGGCGCCGCATGAAGGCGGCCACGTCCGGCGGTGTATCCAGGTCTTGCGCGATGCCCGGCAGCACGAGCACCGCCGGCTCGATTCCAGTGCAGCGGGCGCTCCACAGGTGACGCTCGAAGCTGTTCTCGCCGTAGGCGAGCGCGACGGCATCCGGCGGCGTCATGACGACGGCGTTGGTGCCGCGCCGGTCGTGCGCCGGCACCAGCGTGATGCCCGCGCCGGCGGCATGCCGGGCGAGGAGGAGATCCAGCTCTCGAGGTGTAACGCCCGGCACGTCGCCTGGCAGGGCCAGCATGGTGCGGCAGCCGTTGCGCGCCAGCCACCGGGCAGCGGCCGTCACCGCGGCGGCCAGCCCGCCCCCGGGCTCCTGGTCGAACACCTCGCAGCTGCGCACGCACGCGAGCCCGGCTGCTGCGGCGTCGGTGGTCACGACCATCGTGCCGGAGAGTCGATCGATGCGCGCCAGGCTGTCCAGCACGTCCTCCAGCATGGCCTGCGCCAGTTCGCGGCGTTCGACGGAAGGCAGCAGGCCGCTCAGGCGCTGCTTGGCCTGGTCGAACGGCTTGACCGGCACCACCGCCCAGATGCCCTGCATCCCGCTCACCGCCCCGCGATGCGATCGGCGGCCGCGAGCACGGCGCCGGCCAGGAGTTCGCGGTCTCGCAGCGTGTCCATCAGGATCGGTGCAGCGATCCACTCGATGTCGGCTTGCCGCGCTGCCGGCATGTCGCCGGCATCGACGAGCAGCGCATCGATCATGCCGGCATAGCGATGCGCGATGCCGCCCGCACCGGCTTCCTCGCCCAGCTCCCGCATCAGCCTCGCAGTCGGCCCCTTGAGCGCCTGTCCGCCGATCAGGGGCGAGACGGCGATCACGGGCGCCGCACAGGCTGCCAGCGCCGCCCTCACGCCCGGCAGGGCCAGGATGGGCTCGATGCTGAGCAGGGGATTGGACGGACAGATCACCACCGCCCGCAGCGGCTCGTCGGCGAGGAGCTGCATCCACGCCTGGGCCGGGCGTGCGGTTTCGGCACCCTGATAGACGATTCCCCGCACGACCGGTTCGCAGCGGCGGCGCACGAAATAATCCTGGAAGTCGAGCCGGCCGCACTCGGTATCGAGCCGCGTGCGCACCGGATCGTCCGACATGGGCACGATCGCCGCCGCGATGCCGAGGCACCGCCGGACGTGATCCGTGACGGCCGACAGCGGCTCGCCCGCCGCCAGGCGGTGCGTGCGCTCCACGTGCATCGCGAGGTCGCGGTCGCCGAGCCGGAACCAGGTCTCGCCGCCCAGGCGGGCAAGCGCTTCCATGAAGCCCCAGGTCTCTTCGCGATGCCCCCAGCCCCGCTCCGGGTCGGCGAGGCCGGCCAGCGTGTAGACGAGGGTGTCGACGTCGGGCGATATCGACAGCCCGAGATGCACGAAATCATCGCCGGTGTTGGCAACGACGGTGAGCTGCCCGGCATCCAGCACGCGCGCCAGCCCCAGGGCCAGCTTCGCACCGCCCACGCCGCCCGAGAGTGCGAGCACCCGCCCGTTCATCGGAAGAGATCCTCCTCGGGCGTACGCAGCAGGGAATGCGCGGGCAACGACTGGCTGCTCGCATTCAGGCCCCGCACGATGACGACGGGCCGGGCTTCGTCCGCCTGCCCCATGAGGAGCGACGCGGCCGAGGCGATCTCGTCGGCCAGCCCGACCTCGGTGACGCGCAGCCGGCGCCCGAACATGTCGGGTTGCCCGCGCAGGTCGCGCAGTGCCGGCAAGCCGGCACTGCCGATGGCCACGCCCACGGTGCCGCGGCGCCAGGGCCGGCCGAAGCTGTCGTTGATGATCACTGCCACCGCCGCCCCGCAGCGCTCGTACAGATCCCGGCGCAGCCGTTCGGCGCTCTGGTCGGGCGCCTCGGGCAGGAGCAATGCGAATTCGCCGCACCCGTCGGCAGCGACGTTGGACTGGTCCACCCCGGCATTGGCCATGACGAAGCCGAGCCGGTGCTCGACGATCAACACGTCCTTGCGCTGGCGCACGATGCGCTTCGACTCCCGCAGGACGAGCTCGACCAGCCGCGCATCCTTCTCCACCTGGCGTGCCACTTCCTCGGCACGAGGCGTAGGGATGACCGTGCCCAGATCGACCCGGCGGCCCTCGGCCTTCGACACCACCTTCTGTGCGAAGACCACCACATCGCCGTCGCACAACTTCATCCCCGCCGCATCGAGGCCTTGCGCCACCAATTCGGCAAGGTCGTCGCCCGGCCCGACCTGCGGCAGGCCTGGAACGGCGATCAGCTCGAGCCGTCCGGCTGCGTGCATCTCGGGATCAGCGGAAGCGGGGAATGACGCCCTGGGCGAAGAGGCGGATGGTCTCCGCGCTGTGTGCCGGGTCCATGCCGCCGAAGTGCTGGCAGAGCACGGGGTGAGTCACCCCCGTCGAGCGGATGCGTTCGAACGGCTCGATGACATCCTCCGGCGTGCCGATGAGAAAGGGCGAGCCGAGGAAATGCAGGCGCCTGAGGCTCTCCACGTCCCTCGGGTCAGGCAGCGGGTCGACGCCGAAGTAGCCGCCCGGCTGCTGCCTGAACCATTCGAAATCGGGATGGCGGTCGAATTCGTCCTTGTAGTAGCCGAGCCAGCGGATCATCGGCTCGCCCGCGCGCCGCCATGCTTCCTCGCGGGTTTCGGCCAGCACGCAATAAACCAGCATGGCCTTGTTGTAGGCCGCCGGATCACGGCCGTACTCGCGCAGCTTCTGCTCGTAGAGATCGAAGCCGGTGCCCGAACCGGCCAGGTGATAGCCCAGGCGGGCAGCGCGATCGATCGCGGCCGGCGCGTTGCCGGCGAGCCAGATCGGCGCCTGCGGCTGCACCGGGCGCGGGTTCATGGTGAAGTTCCTGACGTTGTAGTGCCTGCCGGAAAAGGAGAAGTTCCTCTGCGTCCACAGCCCGCTGATGATCTGCACGCTCTCTTCCATGCGCGAGGCCCGCTCCTTGCGCGAGACGCCGAAGTTGTCGAACTCGTCCTGGAAGTTGCCGATGCCCAGGCCGAGATCGAAGCGCCCCCCCGAGAGCCGATCGACGATCACCGCCTGCTCTGCGACATGGATGGGGTGGTAGAGCGGCATGACGATGATGAAGCTGCCCAGCCGCGCACGCCGCGTCCTGGTGGCGAGCACGGAGAGCATGCACAGCTGCGCCGGGAAATAGTTCTCCGAGCCGTGGTGCTCGGCCATCCAGATGTGATCGAACCCCAGCTCGTCGGCCAGCACGGACTGGGCGATCTGCGATTCGATGAGCTGGTCGACGGGGATCCGGGTGGACGGATTGGAGAAGGTCAATGAGATTCCGAATTTCACGCTGCCTGCCCTCGATATCGGTGATCGCCGGGCAGAATAGGAAAGAACGAATGTTTTGATAAGTCGATTCGAACGAAGTATTCTTTCGGCCGAACCGAACGATCGCCGCGCCGTGAAATTCCATCGACTCGACCTGAATCTCCTGGTCACGCTGGATGTCCTGCTTTCGGAGAAAAGCATCACCCGCGCCGCGCGGCGCCTCAACAAGAGTCCGTCGGCCACCAGCGAAGCCCTGGGCCGGCTGCGTGAGTTCTTCGAGGATCAGCTGCTGACGCCCATCGGGCGCAGCATGGTCCCGACCCCGCTGGGCGAGAGCCTCGCCGCATCGGTGCGGCAATGCCTGATCCACGTACGCGCGACGGTCGAGGCGCGCCCGGTTTTCGATCCGGCGCAGTCGCAGCGGCAGTTTCGCCTGATGCTTTCCGACTATGTGTCGACGGTGCTCATGAGCGGCGTGCTGCAGCGCCTGCGTCGGGAGGCGCCCAACGTCACCATCGACATGATGCCGCTCATGGACGATCCCAGGACGGCACTCGATCGGGGAGAGTTCGATTTCCTCGTCGTCCCGGAACACTTCCGGCACGAGGGACATCCGTGGGAAGAGCTGTTCCGGGATGAATATGTCTGCGCCACCTGGTCGGAAAACCCGCTGGTCGGCGAGAGCCTGACGCTGGAGCAGTTCCTCGAGCTGGGTCATGTGCGGCCCAGCTTCGGCATGTGGCAACGCACACCCGCGATCGAGGAGTGGTTCCTGGCGCGTTTCGGCCGCGAGCGCCGCGTCGAGGTGGTGACCACCACCTTCAACAACGTGCCGCAGCTGCTGGTCGGCACCCACCGGATCGCAACCATGCACCGGCGCCTGGCGGAGTACTACGTCGACCGCCTGCCCCTGCGCCTGCTGGCGCCTCCGCTCGAGATGCCGCCGCTGATCGAGATCATCCAGTGGCACAAGTACAGCAGCGCCGATCCGGCCCTGCACTGGATGCTGGGCGTCCTCAAGGAATGCGCGGACGCCGGCACAGACCGGCCCGCGAGCCCGATTCGAAGCCGGCCGGCTATCGCCTCCTGAAGACAGGCGCCCTCTTCTCCAGCAGCGCCGCCGTCGCCTCTTTCCAGTCCTCGGTCTGCACGAACCCCCTGGACACCTCGGTCGCATAGCGATCGACCAGGCTGCGCGGCACCATCGTTCCGGCGTATTTGAGGTCCCTGAGGAGCTTCAATGCCTCGTGCAGGACCAGCGGCGGGCGCGAGAGGAGCTCGTCGGCCATCGCCTGGGTCACTTCCCTCAGCGCCGCATCCGGCACGAGCCGGTTGATCATGCCGACCTCGTAGGCGCGCTGGGCGGTGATCGGGAAGCCGGCCATCATCTCGGCGGCGATCGCCGAAGGGAGGTTGTCGTGGAAGAGCATGAAGTTGCCCCGTTCGACCTCGGCCTGGCGGAAGACGGCACTCTGCGCCGCCACCCGGAAGTCGGCGCGGAGAACCAGGTCCACGGCGGCACCCACGGCGAGTCCGTTGACCGAAACCATGGTCGGCTTGTCCAATGCGCCGGACCAGTAGGGATCCTCCCGGATGAGGCGCTGCACCGCACCCAGGGCGTCCCGCCCTCCCGAGGCGGCGGCAAACCAGCTCTTGTCGGCACCGGCGCAGAACGCTCGTCCCTCTGCCGTGAGAATCGCCAGCCAGGCATCGTCATCGTCGCGATAGCGCACCCAGGCCTCGCGCAGCCCGGCCATCAATTCCTCGTTCAGGGCGTTGAGCTTCTCCGGCCGGCTCAGCGTGATGACGACGAGGTGGCCGCTCTTTTCGTACCTGACCGTCTTCATACCCTTCTCTGCCGGCCCTTCCAGTATTCATCGCGCAGGACGCGCTTCAATACCTTCCCCCGGACATTTCGCGGGAGCTCGACGACGAAGTCCACGCTCTTCGGCGCCTTCACGCTTCCCAGGCGCTCCCTGCAGCGCGCGATGATCTCCTGCGCGGAGAGCGTGCGGCCGGGGGAGAGCTCGACCACCGCTTTCACCACCTCGCCCCACTCCGCATCCGGCACTCCGATCACCGCGCATTCCCGCACCGCGTCGAACGAAGCGATCACCTGCTCGACCTCGGCGGGATACACGTTGAAGCCCCCGCTGATGACCATGTCCTTCTTGCGATCGACGATGTGCAGGTAGCCTTCCTCGTCGAAGAATCCGATGTCGCCGGTATGCGCCCAGCCGTCGATGATCGTGGCTCGCGTCGCGATCGGATTCTTGTAATACCCGCTCATGACCTGGTCGCCGCGCACGCAGATCTCGCCGGCCTCTCCACGCGGCAGCGGCTCGTTCCCCTCTCCCATGATGGCGACCTTGCAGAAAGGCAGGCCAGGCCGGCCGCACGCGGACAGGCGCGCATCCGGGGCCACCTTGCCGCCGGCATGGTGCTCCGCCGGCGTCATGTTGGCGATGCCCAGTACCTCCGTCTGGCCGTAGGCCTGCGCCATCACCGGCCCGAAGACCTCCAGCGCCAGCTTCAGCTTCTCGACGGACATGGGCGCCGCCGAGTAGATCAGGTACTCGAGGCTGCCGTAGTCGAACTCGCGCACGTTGGGTTGCTCGAGCAGCCGGTAGATGACGGTGGGCGGCAGGAACACCTGCGTGATGCGATGCTCCTCGATGGCCCGCAGCACGGCCTGCGGATCGGGCCTCTCCAGCAGCACGAGGCGGCCGCCGCGCGCGAGCACCTGGTAGCTCAGGCCGCCTGCGGCATGGGTAATGGGAGCCGCCACCAGCATCACGGGGGCGGGATCCGGCAGCCAGATCTGCTGAAAGGCGACGAAGGCATGGTAGGCGCGGTGCGACATCATCGCCATCCTGAAATCGCCCGTGGTGCCCGATCCCGCCTGCAGCCATGCGATGGCTTCGGCCGGCACCTGGACCCGCGGCTCGCTCTCGGCAAATGCCGCCGCCCACTCCTGCAGGCCCGGGGCCTCGCCCATGCGCCGGTCGATGCAGACCAGCAGGCGCAGCTTCGGCAGCCTCGGGCGCAGCGCCTCGACCTGCTCGTGGAAACCGCTCTGGTAGAACAGGACCTCGCTGTCACTGAAATCGAGGATGCGCTCGTTGTCGGCGGACGAATTGCGGAAATCGAGGGGCACGTAGGTCATGCCCGCGCGCATGATTCCCAGCGTGCAGGCATAGCCATGCGGATCGTTGGCGCACAGTACGGCCGCGTGCCTGCCCAGGCCGTAGCCGGCCGCGAGCAGCCCGTTGGCCACGCGGCATACCAGGCTCGACACCTCTCGATAGGTGTAGCAGCGCTCTCCCATGAGGAGGCACGGGCCGTCGGGCTCGATGAGGGCGCCGCGCTCCAGGTAGTCGGTCACTGCCATCGTGCCCGTCCGTCGCCGAATTCGCCGCGGCCCGGGGGAGAGCGCCTGTCCAAGATGCGCTACTCCTCGCCCGTGACGGGGTGAGGGAAGTGAAACGGCGGCACGAACGTCCCGGGATAGGCCTCGTATTCCCAAGTCGGCGGCAAGTCAGGAGGAAACTCCTGCGAGGGCCCGGGCATGGGCAGCCCGGTTTTCGCCCAGCCGGCCTCGAAGGGGGTGTAGTAGGTGGGGAACCAGGCCAGCCTGCTGATCCGCCACCTGCCGGCCTGCTTCGTGTATTCCATCTCGTAGGGGCCTTCGGCCCAGTGCGCCATCTTCCCGAGCACCGCCACCTGGATGAAGGCGCGCCAGCGGCCCCTGGCGGTACGGCCGTCCGGCGCCACGTTGACGACGCCCTGGAGCTGGAAGTGATTGTGCAGCTGCCCGTGCGACAGCCCTTCCTCGCGATCCTGGCAGATCAGCTGCCCGACCAGCCTGCGGAAGACGATCTCCGCCCCCCGGCGTCCCCGATACACGCCGCGGCCGGAGATCTCGATCGTGCAATCGTCGCTGAACAGGTCGATCACCTTCTGCCAGAGCGCCTTGTCCACGTAGTAGCCGTAGATGCGCTGCAGCTTCTTGATCTCCTCGACGTCCTCGAGGATGGCGAGTCTCGTGCTCGCCCGGGAAAGCAGGTCTTCCAGCGCAGCGACCCTTTCCTCCAGGCGGGCGATGCGCTCGCGGTCGGTTCCTTCCTTCATGCCGCACGCCCTCGAAGCTCCCGGCGCCGTGCCTGCGTGGCCTCGAGCCGGACCTCGAACGTGCCGGGATCGAGGATCACGCCGTAGACATCCCGCGCCCGCTGCATCGACACGAAGCCGTTGCGCACGTCCTCGCCCACCTTGCCCGCTTCGCGGTCCAGCGGATCGCCCCAGCCGCCGCCCCCCGGGTTGCGCGTCTCGCACACCTCTCCCGGGAAGATGGGCCTGGTCTCGAAGGTCCGGAGAATCCGCCGGGCGCCGTCCGTCGCCACGATCTCCATCTCGGCGAACGGTCCGCTGCCGCCGCCGCATACGCCTGCCGGCGCCGACCTCTGCCCGTCGCTGTTGCCCGTCATGAGCAGGGAAGGTGCGCCGGGCACGGTGCGCGCCACGAAGCGGACATAGCTGCCCGGCGCGCCGCGGAACTCGCCCGCACCTTCCCAGTCCTGCAGCACCTCGTAGTGGGTCACGAGATAGGGGGAGGTGGATTCGAAGAATTCGATGTTGGGCCGCGTGAGATTCCCGCAGGCGCTCTGGAATCCCACGCCGAGCCAGCCGTCGGAACCCTTCACCGCGCCGCTGCCGCTGTCGCTGCCGAAGGTCTCGGTGAAGTAATGGCGCACGTGCCCGGTACGCGGATCGATGACGTCCGGCTGCACGCCGATGTTGATCGGGCACAGATGCCGGCCCCAGGCACCCATCGCCCGGTCCGGCAGGGCCTGGCCCATGGCCAGCATGCACGCCTCGACGATCTGCGTGCCTACCGATATCTGCGATGCGCCCACGGTGGCCGGATAGCGCGGGTTGACCACCGTCCCCTCCGGGATGACGAACTTGACCGCGTTCATCGCTCCCCCGTTCTTGGGGATGTTCGCGTCCATCAGGTAGAACAGCCCCACCATGGCGCTGGTGATGGTGGCTCCGACCGGGCAGTTCACGAACGTCGCCTGCGGATCGCTGCGCGAGAAGTCGAGCGTCAGCTCCTCGCCCTTCACCGTGGCCTCGACGCGTACCCATATCTGCCTGTCGGTCTGGCCGTCCCAGTCGGTGGCCGACTCGCCGTAATACGTTCCGTCCGGAATCCCGGCGATCTCGGCCCGCATCAGCCGCTCGCCGCTGGCGACGATCTCCGCCATGCAGGCCTTGACCGTCTCCACGCCGTACTTGTCGCACAGCCGGCCGATCTGCTCCTCGGCCAGGGCCATGCAGCCGTTGATCAGCCGCGTGTCCATGTCCAGCTCGGTCGGCATGCGGACGTTCTTCAGCACCAGGTGCCAGAGGTCCTCCTGCAGCTCGCCCGCCTTGATGATCTTCAGGGGCGGCAGGTTGAGTCCCTCGGCGATGATGTCGTAGGCTCCGGCGCCATAGCCGCCGGGCAGGAATCCGCCGGTGTCGCTGACGTGCGTCTTGGTCTGGAAGAAGCCGATGTGCTCGCCCTCGTAGAACAGCGGACGGATGAAGTTCCAGTCGGGCAGGTGCCCGCCGCGCACGATGTAAGGGTCGTTGGCGACGATGAAGTCGCCGGGCCGGTAGTCGCCGTGGAAGTACGACTCCAGGCCCTTGATCGCCTCCTCGGCGACCAGCGTATGGATGGGGGCCGAGCTGGCCGCCACGACGATCTTGCCCCGCGGGTCGAGAATGCTCTGCCCGAGATCCCGGGCGAGCGCGGTCACGAACGACTGGGTGGAATACAGCACCTTCTCGCCCACCTGCTGGGCCAGGTACTGGAGCTTGTTCCACACCACCGAGAAGGTGATGGGGTCGATCTTCTCGGACACGGCTCAACCCTCCTTCGCGGTCGTGACGAAATTGCCCCAGGCGTCGACCTCCGTCCTCGCGTCCGGCGGCAGCACGAAGGTCGTGAAACGGCTCTCGACGATCGCCGGCCCCTCGATCACCGCCCCGCCCAGGAGGCGGTCGCCGTCGAAGACCGGCGTATCGATGAACCCCGGACCGGCGAACCAGGCCCTCCTCGAGGGCTTGCGGGCCGCCGAGGTGTCCTTCCCCTTCTCCAGCTCCCTCAGTGCGGGTTTTGCCAGCGTGGCGGTGCCGGAGAGATGCAGCCGCACGATTTCCGTCGGGTACTTCGCGTCCGCATAGCCCACCGTCTGCCTGTGTACGGCGTGGAAGGCCTCCAGCGTCTGCGCCAGGGTCGCGACGCTGACGGGACCCGGCGGAACCGCGGCGATGCGCTCGCGGAACTGGCCGTAATAGCGCATCTCCATCGAGCGGGTGATCGCCATGTCGTGATCGGCCACCCCTTCCCGGCGCAGGGTGACCCGGGCCGATTCCTCCATCTCCGCGAACAGGGCGTCGATCCGCTCCAGGTCCGCCCTGGCGGTCTCGCTCACGTAGGTGCGCTGGTAATCGTGCTTGAGATCGGAGAACATCATGCCGTAGGCGCAGTAGATCGGTGCCACCCTGGGCACGATCAGCTTGCGGATGCCGAGCTCCTGCATGATCTTCACGGCGTGAACGGGCGCGGCGCCGCCCGCCGCGCAGAGGGCGAAATCCCGCGGATCGAAGCCCCGCTTGGCGAAGCTCACGTGCGTGCCGCTCGCCATGTTGGAATTGATCACCTCGTAGATCGCCGCCGCGGCCTGCTCGACCGTGAGGTTCAACGGGGCGGCGATCTTCTCCCCGATGGCTTGCTCCGCGAGATCCTTCCTCAGCCTGGTTTCGCCCCCGAGGAACCACTCCGGATCGATGTAGCCCAGCACCACGTTGGCATCGGTCACGGTCGGCTGGTCTCCGCCCTGGCCGTAGCAGGCCGGACCGGGAAACGCGCCGGCGCTCTTCGGCCCGACGCGCAGGCGTCCCGCGGCATCGACGCCGGCGATGCTGCCGCCGCCCGCGCCGACGGCGTCCACGTCCACGCAGGGCAGGGAGAATTTCTTCCAGTCGATCACCTGCTGCTTGATCGTTTCCACCACCCCGTCGTGAACCACGCCCACGTCGAAGCTGGTGCCGCCCATGTCGACCGACAGCACGTTGTCGAACCCGTGTGCCCGGCCGAGCGAACGGCCGAGAGATGGCCCGGCGGCCGGGCCCGACAGCAGCAGCGCGGCCGGATTCTCGATCACGATCTCCGGTGTCGCGATCCCTCCGTTGCTCTGCATCAGCAGCAGCTCGCCCCCGAAACCCTCGTCCGCCAGCAGTCCGCGCATCTTCGAGACGAAGCGGGTCACCGCCGGCGCCACGTAGGCCGAAAACATGGTGGTACCCCAGCGGTCCACCTCTCCGGTGACCGGCAGCACCACGTGGGACAAGGCCACGTGCACCCCGGGTGCCTCTTCCCCGATGATCTGCCCGATGCGCTGCTCGTGCGCGGGATTCAGGTGGGAGAACAGGAGCGTCACGGCGATGGCCTCGACGCCTTCCTCATTCAGGCGACGCACTGCGCGCCGCACGTCTTCCTCGTTCAGCGGCGCCACCACCTCGCCCCTGCAGTCGACGCGCTCCTCGACCTCCTCCATCAGGTGGAAAGGCGTCAGGGGGGCGGGCGGATCGGTACGGAAGTCGTACATGTCCGGCGGCCCCTCCCGCCATTCGATCTTCGCCGCCTGGGGGAAGGCCATGCGCAGTCGATAGCCCCTGGTGGCGATGGCCCCCATCCGCGCGCCCGATTTCGTCGCGACCAGGTTGGTCGCCAGGGTCGTCCCGAGCACGATGGAGCGGGTGCGCCCGAGCAGCCCCGCCAGGGTCTGCTTCGATTCCTGCGCGAGCTTCGTGATGCAGTCGACGACGCCGATGGTGGGATCGGCAGGCGTGGTGTGCGCCTTGCTCATGCGCGCGCTGCCTTTTTCGTCGATCAGGACACCGTCGGTGAAGGTGCCGCCGCTGTCCACCGAGATTCTGTAGGACATTGCCCCTCCTGTTTCTTTCGCGAAAGATAGCGAGGGGCAAGCGGGCGGGGAAATCGTTTATCGCGATTCCATCTATCCGTGCGACGGATGCCTGCGGGCGGGAAACGCCGCCGCTCGCCGGCCTCGCTTCACGCGACCTCCGGCGGCAGGCGGATCGTTTAGCGGATGAAGGTGTAGCGCGCGTCGCGCCCCTTGCCCGTCACCGACAGGTCGGCGAAGAGGTTGCGCCGCGTGTCGGTGACGACCTTGTAGAGGTCGTACAGCCGGGGCAGGAAGACGGCCCAGTTGCCGATCTCCTGCGCGCAGTGGGCGGCCCATACCTTGCCGTCCTCCACCGTCTCCTTCCTGCGCGTGCCGATGGCCGAGGACTTGCCGATGACGCCCTCGTCCGTCTTCTGCCACTGGTGCAGGCGGTAGCCCATGGGGTCGGGATCGGCAAGGCATTCCTCACCCAGGCCCAGGCCGCCGACGATGACGACATGCTCGTAGACGATGCAGTCGCGGATCTCGGCCGGCACGTCCTCCAGCTTCTCGAAGCGGATGTAGAGGTTCTGGCGCCGCCCGTCGTCCCAGGTCTGAGGCGCGATGTGGATGGATCCGATGGGATTGCCGTGGCGCGGCGCCACGGCCCATTCCAGCGCTTCGTGCTGCTCCGGATGCCACAGGATGAATCCCTTTTCCATGTTGCTCCAGAACCAGTCGATCATGCGGGCGGTGACCCCCTCGAGCCGCCAGTCCAGATGCGTGCCCAGGGCGTCGTGGCTGACGCTGTGATTCATCGCGCGCTCCTCAATGTACGATGCCGAGCGGCTTGCGCACGCCGTGCCGATCGGTGTGAACGAACTCCAGATAGGCCACCTTGATGTCCTGGAAGCGGCCGCCTTCGATGCGGTACATGACGAGACCGTGGTAGTCGAAGCATTCGCCGGCCCGCACCGGGCCGAACGGGGAGGCGGGATCGTCCATCCGCGCCTCGAAGTGGGTGCGCAGCTCGACCGCCAGGGTCTCCCCGTCGCAGACGAATCTCTGCACCTGCAGGGTCTCGCGGAACCCGCTCCAGATCGCGGCGTAGTGGTCGATCATGGCCTGCACGCCGCGCAGCTGCAGGCCGCCGTTCTGCACCGCGACGTCAGGCGCGAGATAGAGCCGGAAGGCGGAATCGTCCTCGGCGTTGAAGCGGCGCACATAGGCATCGAAATCGCTCCGGTTCATCTGCTCTCCCTCTCCTAGAAGACGGTGCCGCCGTCCACGTACAGGACCTGGCCGGCGAGCATGCCGGCCTCCTCCGAGGTGAGGAAGGCCAGCACGCCGCACAGGTCTTCCGGCTCCTCCGTGCGCTTGACCAGCTGCTGCTGGCGCACGGCTTCGAAGAGCTCGGGCGGCAGATTCTTTTCCGAGGAAGGCGTGCGAGTCAGCCCCGGCGCGATCGCATTGACGGCGATGCCCTTGGGGCCTAGCTCCGCAGCCAGCGCACGCACCAGGCCGATGCCGGCCATCTTGGTCGTGATGTAGGCGGTAAAACCGGACATGGGATTGCCCACGGTGCTGGAAGCGATCTGCACGATGCGCCCATAGCCGCGACGAGCCATGTCGGGCGAGAGAGCCTGAGCCAGCAGCAGGGGCGCTTCCACGTTGATCGCCTCGAAGCGCCGGAACTCCTCGAGGGTCAGCTCGGCCAGCGGCACCAGCGGCATGTAGGCCGCGTTGTTCACCAGGATGTCGCAGCGCCCGAAGCGCTCCAGCACGGCGCCTGCGAAGCGCCTCACCGCCCGGGCATCGGACAGGTCGCACACTTCGGCGTAGGCCTTGCGCCCGAGCGCATCGATCTGCGCCACGACCTCGTCGGCCGGCGCGACGTCGGCGATGGCGACGTGACAACCCTCTGCCGCCAGGCGGCGTGCGAAATGGCTGCCCAGCGCGCCCGCGGCGCCGGTGACGACCGCGACGCGGTCCTGGTGGCTCCTGCTCATGACGCTCCTTTCCGATGCGCTACCAGGCGGTCGTACCGCCGTCGATGGGGAAATCGGCACCCGTCACCCAGCCCGCTTCGTCGGAGGCCAGATAGATGGCGCACCAGCCGATGTCCTCCGGCCTGCCCAGGCGCCTGATCATGCATTTGTCCAGCACTTCCTCGCGGAAGTCGGGGATGGTTTCCAGCGGAATGCGGGTCGCCGTGGTCTCGACCAGCGCGGGCGAGATGGTGTTGGCGCGGATGCCGTGGGGCCCGCCTTCCATGGCGAGCTGGCGGGTCATGGCCAGCACGCCGCCCTTGCCGGCGCAATGGGCCAGCGAGGGCAGCGGCCTGAAGGCGACCCGGGCGCTGGCCGAGGCGAAGTTGATGATGGCACCGCCGCCGCGCGCTTTCAGATGCGGCCAGGCCGCCTGGCAGGCGAGGAAGACCACGTCCAGCTCGCCGGCCAGGGTGCGCTTCCAGTCGCGCTCGTGATCCATCTCCTCGATCCAGGCGAACGCGCCGAACGCGCCGGCGTTCACCAGCACGTCGAGGCCGCCATGGCGTTCCACGGCGAACTCCACGAGCCGCCGCACGTCGGCCGCCCGCGTCAGGTCGCAGGGATGGAAGCTGTCGATGCGCAGGCCCTCCGCCTGCGCGAGCTCCACCGTCTCCGCGGCCGTGCGCACATCGATGTCGCAGCCCACCACTCGCGCGCCCTCGCGGGCGAACATGATCGCGCAGCCGCGCCCGATGCCGCTGCCCGAACCGGTGACGATCGCGACCTTGTCGTGCAGCCGTCCGTTCATCGGCCGTTCTCCGGCGGCTTCCGGCGGTCCTCGGCACCTCGACCGCGCGCACGCGATCTTCCGCCGCGCAGGGGCAAGGTCGCGAGGAAGGCGAGCCGCCGCAAGCCCAGCAGCTTCAGGCCGGCGCGTGCCGAGGCGGCATCCAGACGCGCTTCCATGGGCATGGTGCCGAAGCTCTTGCCCTTGATGACGAGCTCGTCGCCGACGCGCTCGAGGGAATCGACGCTCATCAGCTCCTCGTCGGCGGGGCCGCGCAGCACCATCCCCTGCGTCTCCCCTCCGTTGCCGCGCGCCGCCCTGGGCGGCGGCGCGCCCAGATCCTGGCGTGCCCCCTTGGCCACGGAGCCGAAGTCCATGCCGAGATCCTCGAACATCTTCATCGCCGTGGCCCGTCCGGCGCCGTACACACCGCCGCCCGGATGCTGGAAAGGGCCGGCCAGGTACAGGCGTGCAACGCCGGGCACGGTGAACTGGCCCAGGTCCGGCGTCGGCCGATGCCCGGCGCTCTGGTAGAAGTAGGGCGCCGCTCCGTGCAGGTCGCCGCGCATCATGCTGTTGGGCGAGTTGCGCTCGATGTCCACCGGACTGACGATGGTGCGCGCGACGATGTTGTCGTCCGTCAGGTTGGAGACGAACCTGCGATAGTGCTCCAGGGAGAGGTCACCGATCTCCTCCTTGAAGTCGTCCCAGTGGCGTCCCGCCCAGCGGCGATCGGTCACCGTGTAGGGAGCGAACGTGATGCCGTGGAACAGCCCCTTGCCGGGCGGCACACGGGTCTTGTCGCTGATGCTCTCGTCGCCGCCGGCGCACAGGCGCCGCGCCGTGATCTCGCCGCGCCGCAGGGCGTGGAAGTCGGCCATCATCTCGCCGAGATCGTCGGTGGCCATCAGTTCCAGCATGATGGCGCGGCCCACTTCCTCGCCGGCGTGGTAGCGGGCGTTCTCCCTGAGGTCGTAGTGGCTGACCATGATGGAGAACGGCGCGAGGGTGACCCGCTCGGCACGCGCGAGCACCGGCTCGGGCACGCCCTCCACGAAACGACGGACGACGTGGGGATGGATGGCGCCGATCACGGCGTCGCGCGCCATGATCCGCTCCCCGTCGGCGAGCTCCACGCCGGCGGCACGGCCGCCGCTGGTGAGGATCCTCGTCACCTCGGCGTTGCAGCGCACCTCGCCGCCATGGGACTCGATGCAGCGCACCAGGGACTCGCTCAGCTTGCCGCTGCCGCCGACGGGCTGCGACACGCCGTAAGTATGGATGATGCCGGGCATCAGCAGCACGCCCATCCCGGTACCCAGCTCGTCGGGTACCTGCAGGTTCTCGCTCACCAGGCGCAGCAGGTGAATCTTGATCTTGTCGTTCTCGTAGAGCCGGTTCACCAGGTCCAGGCAGTCGCGGCTCATGTAGTCGAGCATGACGCGGCCTTCCTCGCTGCGATCGAGCATGGCCACCAGCTCGCCCAGGGGCGGCGGCGGCATGTAGAGGCCGGGCATGAAGACTTCGAGGAACTGCCGGCTCATCCTGACGAAATCGCGGTAGGTCTCGGCATCCCTGGGTGAGATCCGGGCGAAGCACTCGCAGGTCTTGTCCACGTCCTTGTAGGTGAAGAGCGTGGACTGGTCGGGAAAGATCGTGGCGTGCGGCACCGGCGAGTAGTTGTACTCCAGGCCGTGCCGGGCGATGAGGCCGAGCTCGTCCTGGCGCAGCAGCGGGTTGCCCTGGATCATGATGTGCACGCTGGAGTGCTCGTCATGCCAGTAACCGGGCGTGTTGAGCTCGCGCGTGGACACGCCGCCGCCGGGATAGGCCTTGCGCTCGAGCACCAGCACCTTCTTGCCCGCCTTGGCCAGGTAGGCGGCTGCAGTGAGGCCGTTGTGCCCGGCACCCATGGCCACGATGTCGTACGAATTCTGCACTTGCGTCTTCCTCCGGATGCGGATCTGCCGCGCTCAGCCGCCGGCGAGGGGCCCGGCCGCCGCAGCCGGCCGGCGCAGGCTCACGACCGAGAGCAGCACGGCGCAAGGCACCAGCACCAGGCCCATCAATTGCATCGCGCGCGGCAGGCCGCCCAGCGCGCCGGCGATGCCGACGACGACGATGGGCGTGAGGAACTGGCCGAAGAAGAAGGCCGCGTTCCATGCACCCGTGCCCAGCGCCCGGTGTTCCGCGGGCAGGCGCCCCATGTTCCAGCACAGCAGGGTCGGCAGCAGCAATCCGCCGCCCAGGCCGGTGACGATCGCTCCGGCGACCACGCCGGCAAAGGTGCCGGAAGCGCCCACGATGACGAATCCGATGCCGGTGATGCCGAAGGCAATGGCCAGCCGCAGCGCGGTGGGCACCCGGGCACGCAGCAGGAGGCGGAACGCCAGGGAGCCGATCACCACCGCGACCTGCCCACCCGATGCGGCCAGCCCCACGACGCCGGGCGAGGTCACGCCCACCCCTTCCAGCAGGTAGGCGATATGCACCTGCACGGCCATGAAGGCGATGCCGCCGACGAGGGTCACGGCGCAGATCCAGGCGAGCAGAGCCGGCCGCCACGGGATCACCGCGACCGTGGCATCGGGCGCGGACGTCGCACCCGAGGCGCGGCGGGCCGGCTCCCACAGCATGAACATGATCGCCGGCGCCAGCAGCAGGCTGACCGCATAGATCGCGAAGGGCACGCGCCAGCCGAATTCGCCCAGGGCGCCGGCCACCGCGATGAAGATCACCGCCGTGGTCGAGGCGAAGGTGAAGTTCAGGGCGAGATAGCGCTCACGCTCCATGCCGTCGAAGTAGTCGCCGATCATGGCCGTGCAGCAGGTCATGATGAGGGCCTCGGTGAAGCCGACGCCGATGCGGGCGGCGAGGATGGCATAGAGCGAATCGAGCCAGATGGGCGCGGTACCGAAGACGCCGTAGAGCAGCAGGCCGGCCACCAGCAGGCGCTTGCGGCCGATGCGGTCGGCAACGGCGCCGACGAAGAGAGACAGGGCGGCGATGACCAGGCCCGGCGCGGTGAGCGAGATGGGCACCAGGAATTCCACTCGCGGCACGTCCGCGAAGTGGGCCTGCATCTTGGGCAGGATGGGCGCGATCAGCACGGCGGCCAGCACCGACATGCAGCCGCACAGCAGCAGCAGGTAGGCGTGGACGGGGCCGGCGCGGCGGGAATCGAGTGCTGGATTCATGGTTCGCCTGCCCTGCTCTCATGACCGCCGGCGCGCCGGCGACGGGATGTTCCAGTCGCGCAGGCCCTGGCGGTGGATGGCCGCCTCCAGGCTGTCGGGATCCAGCACCGCCGGCAGCGGGCTGCTCCTGTCGCCCAGGGTGTAGTCGTAGATGACCCGCTCGGTGGTGACCATGGAGAAGGTGTCGGCCGGGCCGACGAAATCCGCCTCGCTGGCGAGGATCGCCTCGTGCAGGCGGGCGTCGTGGCGCAGGCGCGCCAGCTCCTCCACGCTGTCGAACCAGAATTCCTCGACGCCCGCGAAGCGGTTGACTCCGCCGTGCTCGAACAGCGTGCCCTTGAAGAAGCCGCGATCGAACTCCAGCTGCGGGTTCTGCACGTACTTGCGGATCGGCGCCCGGCCGCTGCGTATGGCCTGCAGATAGACCTCCGCATGCTGCCCGCGCCAGCGCCGGTTGAATTCCTCCGTCGACAGCCCGGACTTGCGATCCAGGAAGTGGATCAGCTTCACGCCTCCGGGGGCGAAGCCCGGCTCCTCGTGGATCACTTCGCCGCTGGTGAGCTGCAGGACGAATTCCTTGTCGCCGAAGACATGGGGCTGCATGCGCTGCACGTAGTCCTCAGCACGCGTGGCCTCCCCCATGTCCTCGAGGCGCTCCATCCAGTGGTCGGCCATGTTGTCCCAGGCCATCGGCGACAGCGGATGGACCAGCATGCCATCGTCGATGCCCGGGATCGAGTAGTGCTGCACGTAGCGCCTGAAGGTGCGCATGACCGAAGGCGAGGTCACCATCAGGGCGACGTGGATGATCCCCCACTCGTAGAAATACCGCTCCTGCGTGTCCTGCGGCTTGCGGCGGGCGGCGATGATGAACTTGATCATGCTGTTTCCTCCACTCCGGTGTTCTCACAGGTAGCCGCGCGCATCGCGCCAGAATTCGTCCGCCGGCCGCTCCAGCAGGAAGGAGCTGACGAAATCGATGCCCGGCACGACGAAGGGGTAGGACGCCTGCGTGGCCCAGGCAGGCGGCGTGTAGCGCGGCGGCGCATCGAGCACCGCGCGGCGCCAGTCGTCGAAGGAGTCGTACCAGAGCTCGATCAGCCGGTCCCAGGAATGCATGACCGTGTCCGCGCCGGGCGGCCCGCCGGCCGGCCACTCGCCGGGCAGGGCGATGCGCTCGGGAGCGGCGCGGAAACTGAAGAAGCGGAACAGTCCGGGCTGCCGCATCGCCTCTTTCGCATGCACGTCGAGAAACCAGCGCTCGCCCTCTTCCTTCGCGACCCCCTCGGGATAGCGCAGCAGCACGTACCAGCGCAGCACGTTCCTCTCGTGGGGCTGGATGCGGCCGCCCATGAAATCCTCGGTGGGCTGGGCCGGAAAGAAGCCCGCCGCCACGCGCGGCACCCGCGGCGGCAGCGTGAAGGCGAGATGGCCCCCGGGCCCCGATGCAGGCAGCTCGCGCCAGTAGCCTTCGGTGACGCGCCAGTTGAAGAAGCCGTAGGAGCGCGCTTCCGGCGGCGCATCCACGGGTAGATAGCTGTCGTGGCGCACCAGCCAGGGCCCGAAGCGCCGGTTGATCTCCGGCGCGTGGTCGCGGTAGTACCAGCGCTCCATGGCCGCCACGTGGGCCATGGGAATGTCGTGCATGACCACGCTCTTGAGCATGCGGTTCACGGGATCACGGAGGAAAGCGGCCCGGCCGCAGCCGGGTGCCCGGGCTTCACGGCCGCGCCGGCGTCGGCCGCGCACGCATCGGCGGCGACCGGCCGCGGCAGCAGGAAGTGCGCGAGGGACGGCAGCAGCACCAGCGCCCCGAGCATGTTCCAGAGGAACATGAAGGCCAGCAGGATCCCCATGTCGGCCTGGAACTTGATGTCCGAGAATGCCCAGGTCGCCACGCCCACGGCGAGCGTGGCCCCGGTCAGCATCACCACCTTGCCGGTGAACAGCAGCGCCCGGTAATAGGCCTGGGACAGGCTCATGCCCGCGCGCATCCGCGCCAGCATCACGCTCATGATGTACAGGGCGTAATCCACGCCGATGCCCACGCCCAGGGCGATCACCGGCAGGGTCGCCACCTTGACGCCGATGCCCAGCGCCACCATCAGCGCCTCGGCTAGGATCGAGGTCAGCATCAGGGGCAGCACCGCCACCAGCACCGCGCGCCAGGAGCGGAAGGTGACGAAGCACAGCACGATCACCGCGCCATAGACCAGGAACAGCATCTGGCGCCATGCCTGCTTGACGACGATGTTGGTGGCCGCCTCGATGCCGGCGCTTCCCGCCGCCAGCAGGAACTTCACGTCCTCGGTGTCGTTGGCCGCGGCAAAGCGCTCGACGTGCTCCACCACCCGCGTCAAGGTGTCGGCCTTGTGATCGCGCAGGTAGGTGTACATCGTCAGCAGGTTGCAGGTGTCGTTGTAGAGGCCGCGCGGCGCACCGGCGGTGATGGCGTTCAGCATCTGCTGATTGCGGATGAGCTCGTACCACTTGCCGTTGCCTTCGTTCAGCCCGACCAGCACGCGGCGGTTCATCTGGGCCAGGGTATTGGTGGACTCCACGCCTTCGAGCTGGCGCAGCTCCCACTCCAGTGCGTCCACCCGCATCAGGGTGTCGAACTGCGAGCACCCGCCGTCGGGCGTGCGCACCATCACCGCGAAGACATCGCTGCTCGCCCCGTAGGCGGCATTCATGAACTGCACGTCGCGGTTGTAGCGGGAGTCGGCCCTCAGCTCGGGCGCGCCGGGATCGAGGTCGCCGATCTTCAGGCGGGAGCCGGCGGCAAGCCCGAGCGCGGCCAGCAGCACCGCGACGGCCACGGCGATGCCGGCGCAGCGGCGTCGCGTGAAGTGATCGAGGAAGCGCCAGAGGGGATGCCTGATCGCTCCGGATTCATCGGCGACTTCCGACTTGAGGCTGCGCGCCGCGGCCGCCGGGCTGACACCGGTGAAGCTGAGCAGGATCGGCAGCAGGATGAGATTGGTGAAGATCAGCACCGCCACCCCGATGCTGGCGGCGATGGCGAGCTCCTTGATCACCGCGATGTCGATCACCAGCAGCACGGCGAAGCCGACGGCATCGGCCAGCAGCGCGGTGAGGCCGGCCAGGAACAGACGGCGGAAAGTGTAGCGGGCGGCGACGAGCTTGTGCACGCCGCGCCCGACGTCCTGCATGATGCCGTTCATCTTCTGCGCGCCGTGGCTCATGCCGATGGCGAAGACGAGGAACGGCACCAGCATGGAATAGGGATCGAGATCGTGGCCCAGGGTGGGCAGCAGGCCGAGCTGCCAGACCACGGCGACGAGCGAGCTCAGCACCACCAGGACGGTGCTGCGCGCGCAGCGGGTGTACCAGAACACCATCGCCGTGGCGATGAGGATGGCCACTGCGAAGAAAAGCAGCACCTCGCGCAGGCCGTCGATCAGGTCGCCGACGATCTTCGCGAAGCCGGTGATGTGGATCTCGACGCCGGCCGCCTGGTACTTCGTGCGCAGCTGCTCCAGGGTCGCCGACAGCCCGGCATAGTCGAGCGGAAGGCCGCGGGCGTCCTTGGCGAGCAGCGGCACGTAGATGACGCTGGACTTGCCGTCGACCGCCACGATCTGGCCGATCTCGCCGGAGCGCTGGATGTTGGCGCGCAGCTGCTCCAGGCTGCGAGGCGAGCCGTCGTAGCCCTCCGGGATGACCAGCCCGCCTTCCAGCCCCTCCTCCGTGACGCCGATCCAGCGCGTGTTGGGCGTCCAAAGGGACTTCATGAAGGCGCGATCCACGCCGGGGACGAGAAACACCTCGTCGCTCAGCTGCCGCAGCGTTTCCAGGTAGCCCTTGTCGTAGATGCTGCCGCTGGTGCTCACCACGGCGATGCGCACCGCATTACCCAGCCCGCTCAGGTCGCCCTGGTGCTCGAGGTAGTTGGCGATGTAGACCTGGCCGCTCGGGATCGTCTTCTCGAAGCTCGCATTGAGCCGCAGCTTGGTGGCCTGGAAGCCGAGCACGGCGGTGACGAACGCGCACAGCAGCACCACGACCAGCCGGTTGTTGAACAGCAGCCGCTCGACCAGGTTGCCGGATTGCCGATCGAACTCGGACAGCTGCCGGATCACCGGTTGATCCGGAGACGGGTGGTGCTTCATGGGCGGCCCTCTTGCCGGCCACGCGCCGCGGGCAGGCGCACGGCGCCCATGACGCCCGCCACCAGCAGCGAGCCGTCGGGCAGGGGCTCGACCGCATGGATGGGCGGCAGCGCCGGCGCCCCGATCGGCGCCACCGTGCGCCCCTGGTCGCGGCTCACGTACAGTTGTCCCGCCTGGTCAGCCAGCAGCAGGCTGTGGTCGGGAAGCACCTTCAGGCTCGACACGGAGACCGGTGCGGGCAGGTCGATTCTCTGCCAGCTGGCGCCCCGGTCGGCCGATCGCCAGGCATTCCCCCGCAGGCCGGCCACGACGATCTCGCCGCCGGGAAGTACCGCCAGAGCGAAATAGCTGCCCTTGTAGGGCGACTCCAGACGCACGAAAGCCTTGCCGCCTTCCGCAGCGCGCAGCAGCAGGCCCTGCTCGCCGGCCAGGTAGATGTCGCCGCCCGCGGCGCCGATGGCGTAGAGGTGGTTGGCCTTCGGATTGTCGATGCGGTCGCCCCAGTAGCGCCAAGTGCGGCCGCCGTCCTCGGTGCGAAACGCGAGGTTGTACGCGCCGACGACCAGGCCGCTGCGCTCGTTCTCGAAATACACGTCCAGGAAGGGCTTGTCCGGGCCGTCGTGCTCCAGCTGCATCGCTTCGGCAAGCTGCTTTTGCGCCGCCGCGTCGGATTCGCCTGCCCGGGCCACCCTGGCCCGGGCAGCCTCCACGGCCAGGCGCGCCGCGCTCACTCCGTCGAGCTGCTTCACCCAGGTTTCGCCGCCGTCCTCGCTGTGCAGGATCACGCCGTAGTGGCCGACCGCCCAGCCGCGCTTCTCCGTGGGAAAAGCGACTGCGGTGAGGGTGACGGTGACCGGCACCGCTGCCTGGCGCCAGCTGCGCCCGGCATCGTCGGACAGCAGGATGATCCCGCGTTCGCCCACCGCCACGACCCGCTTGCCCGCCGTGGCGAGCGCCATGAGGACGGCCTGCGAAGGCGCCTGGACAGCGAGCGCCGGCCGGCTCAATGGTGCCGCCACAGGAGCGGCAAGGGCCATCGACTGCCCGACGACGATTGCGCCGAGCACCAGCACGCGGACTGCTGACAGCATGACAGTTCGTTCCCGTTCGTGTTCGGGCGAGACGCCGCCGGCGCCCCGCTACCGCAGCACCATCCCGGCGTGCACGCTCAGCGCACGCCCTCGCCGACCATGGCCTCCGGCGTAAACACCGTATCCGGATAGGGCGGCACGATCTTGTACTGCTCTTTCGCGTCGTTGAGCAGGCTGTCGTAATACCACGCTCCCGAGATCAGATCGTAGAAGCCGAACACCGAGGGCGAAGCCGTGGCCGGAAGATCCGGCATGACGATGGGCACCGCGAAGCCCATCTGCCACAGCTCCCCCTTGGCATCCCAGTGGTCGGCCAGCACCGCCGTCCAGGTGTCCTCGTCCAGGTAGTAGCGGCGCTTGGAGGCCTGGTGGCGCTTGCCCGGCGCGACCGTCGCCTCGATCACCCACACCCGGTGCAGCTCCCAGCGCAGGTCGTCCGGGTTCAGGTGATGGTCCATCACCACCTCGGCCGCCTTGCGCTGCAGGGAGCGGTTGCTGTTGTAGGGGATGTACATCTCCTTCTTGCCCACGATCTTCCAGTCGAAACGATCCAGGCGCCCGGTGAACACGTCGGTCTGGTCGAACATCGAGATGCCCGCGCTGGCGGGCGTGGGCGTATCGCAGCAGCCGTTGGGCAGCTTGCGGACGCGGCGCTGGCCGGTGAAATACACCCAGGACTGGCTCTTGTCCGGATCCAGCGCCTCGCGCCCGGTGATCGCCTCGCCGGCGCGGATGGGCGGCCCGTAGTTGAGCATGCGGATCATCCAGAAGTCGCTCCCCTTGAAGCCTTCCAGCGACCCGTCCTTGAAGTAGTAGGGCATCTGGAAGCTGCCCGAGGCCATGGCGGTGGGCACGTGCTTGCCGTCGGCCGTGGTCTGCATGCCGCGGATGTCCACGTGCCAGGCTTCACCCCGCCAGCGCAGCAGGTGGTTCCACATCGCCTCGACACCGGTCTTGGGAATCGGGAAGGGAATGCCCCCGTAGGCTCCTTCGAGCGCGACACCGCTGACCTTGGCCCGGGTCGCATTCCTGTAGGTATTGTCGTAGACCCACTGCGGCGCAGCGGCAGTGCGATGCGTCGGATAGACGTCCACCCGGTAGGTTTCCGGATACTTCTTCATCATCGCCTTGACGCCTTCGGTCAGCCTGTCGGCGTACTTGTCCACGTTCTTCGCGTCGATGGACAGGAGCGGCTTCTCGGCAGCGAAAGGATCGGGGCGCCTGCCGCCGTTGACGAACCCCGGAATCGGCGTGGTGTATCCGCCGTTCCAGGCCGGGATGGTGCCGTCCTTGTTGCCGGCCTTCTCGCCGCCCAGCGGCGTGAGCTCCGACTTGAGCCGGGCCGCCTCGTCGGCGGACACGGCCGCCCAGCCGCCGTGGCCGATGGCCATCAGGGCCACCGCCAGCAGCGCTGCTCGCAGCGGCATATGCATCATCTTCATGTATCTCCTCCTGCTTTCAGAATGTTCGGCGAAGCGTGATGGAAACGAAGTCCCGGTCCCTGAGCGACTGTTTGAACGACCGGTGTCCGGCCGCATCGATGAACGTGCCCTCGGGCCCGAAATAGTGCGTGTAGTTGACGCTGAAGCGCCACGCGTCGAGGTAGGAGCCGGCCACGCCGATGCTCAGGTCGCCCACGCCCTCGCCGTTGAACGACCCCACCACCGAGGAGTTGCCGCTCAGCCCGTAGCCCAGCCCGATCGGCACCGACAGGTCCACCCCCGGCCAGACCTGGCGGTACTTCGGCTCGTACACGAAGCGGATGTTGGTCGCATCACGCGTGGCGTTGACGTTCAGCGCCGACAGGTTGCTGGTGACGCTGGTGCGCCGGTTCCACGCGATCTCGCCCACGAAGTCCGCCTCGTTCGAGATGAACGAGGGCCCCAGCGAGGCCAGCCACGACACCTGGGCATGTACCGAGTTGCCCACCGCGTAGAGCGGATGGCTGCGGTTGTCGGCGCTTGCAGTGGCATCGACCTGCGCGTCGCTGTCCAGCGGCGTATTACGCCGCACCGAGACCTCGGCGGCGAAGTTCACGTTGCCCAGTGTGGTCGTGGCGCTGGCGCCGTAGGAGCGGATGCCCTCCGGGTAGACGAGAAGGTACTGGCCGACCTGGCCGGTGAGGAAGTCGGGCACGGCCTGCGGGCGCAGGTAGATCTGCGGCGTGGTGTCGTGATAGCGGATGGCGTACAGGCCGTAGTCGACCTGCCCGATGCGAAAGCGCGCCTGCAGCCCGCCCTGGCCGGAATTCCTGGCGCTCATGTCGGGACCGCGGAAGAACGCCGGCGAGTCGGCGAATGGCCCGCCGGGGGTGCCCACGATCAGGCGCTCGGCGCCCTCGCCGACGAAATCGATGAACGACGGATAGCTGCCCACGCCGGGCAGCAGCGTGCGCTGCCAGCGCAGGCGGTAGTAGGCGCCGAAGGACAGGTTGGGATTGACCTGCAGTTGCCCGGACAGCTGCTCGACCGGGCGCATCAGCTCCTTGAACTGGGTGTTCGGCACCGTGGCGGCCTTCACCACGTCGATCGGCGCCTGCCCGCCGGCGATGCCGTTGGAGCCGAAGAACAGGCTCTCGCCCCACAGCAGGGTGTGCCTGCCGGCGCGGAAGGTCGCTTTCGATTCACCCAGGTCGAACCTGCCGAAGACGAAGGCATCGAGCAGCTCGGCCTTGCGCCCGTGGCGCTGCTCGACGATGGAGTTGAACTGGTTGTACGGCACCGAGACGTTGTTGGCGGTCGCGGGCGAATCGTTGTCGTTGGTGCGGTTGTAGACCGTGTCGTACCAGGCCGCGCCGCTCAGGCGCGCGCCGAACCCCTTGTAGAGGACGTCGAGCTCGCTCAGCAGGTCGACGCGGTTGGAGATCAGCCCTCTCTTGAAGTTGCGATCGCCGTCGTCCAGGTTCGGCCAGCCGGCAAACGGCTCGGTCGTCAGCGTTGAGGACGGATCGTGCAGACGCCACGCCGCGCTGTACTTCAGCGTGTTGTCCCACAGCACCCTCAGGTCCGGATTCCCGGTGTCGATCTCGAACGCCCGGGCCTGCGGCACCAGGGCCAGTTGCGTCAGCACGACCGCCGCCAGCAGCGCCCGGCCGCCGGCGGGTGCGCCACCGGCCGGCCTTCGCGGACGCCTGGCCGAGTCGAGCATCCCCCTCCGATTTCTTCCCATTCAGTGTTCCTCCTCTGTTTGACGGATACGCGCCTGCGATGGCGCTTGTGCTCGATGAAACCTACAGATGCACCTCGTTGCGGCCCTTCAGCGCCAGGGTTGTTCTCACCTCCGCGGGAGTGGCGATCTCGAAGCCCAGCTCCTCGAGGATTCGCCTGATCTTGGCGACCTGCTGCGCATTGCTCTCGGCCAGCTTGCCGCGGCCGATATGGAGCGAATCCTCGAGGCCGACCCGGACGTTGCCGCCGAGCATCGCTGCCTGCGTGGTGAGGGGGATCTGGTGCCGTCCCGCGGCCAGCACCGACCAGACGTAGTCGTCGCCGAACAGGCGGTCGGCCGTGCGGCGCATGAACAGCACGTTGTCGGGGTCGGCGCCGATGCCGCCCAGGATGCCGATCACGCTCTGGATGAAGAGGGGCGGCCTGACCAGTCCGCGGTCCAGGAAATGGGCCAGGTTGTAGAGATGGCCGATGTCGTAGCACTCGTGCTCGTAGCGGGTGCCGTGATCCGACATCAGCTCGTAGATGCGCGCCACGTCGGCGAAGGTGTTGCGGAAGATGAAGCTCTCGCTGTTGGCGATGTACTGCTTCTCCCAGGGAAACCGCCACTGCTCGATTCTGGCGCCCATCGGATGGAAGGCGAAGTTCATCGAACCCATGTTCAGCGAGCACATCTCCGGCTTGAAGCGCAGCGCCGCCGCGAGGCGCTGCTCGACGCTCATCTCCGGGCTGCCGCCCGTGGTGAGATTGATGACGGCGTCGGTTTCCTCGTGGATGGCCGGCAGGAAGCGGGCGAACACGTCCGGATTGCCGGTCGGCGCGCCCGTTTCCGGATCGCGCGCGTGCAGGTGCAGGATGGCGGCGCCCGCACGCGCGGCATCGATCGCCTGGCGGGCGATGTCCTCGGGTTTGAAAGGCAGCGCCGCGGACAGCGTGGGCGTGTGGATGGCGCCGGTGATGGCGCAGGTGATGATCACCTTGTTCGGCCCTCTGGCCATGCTCCTGTCTCCGTTCGAAACCTGAAAACCGGATGAAGGCGCGAGCCCGCATCCTCCTCCTGCATGCGGCTTCGGCCGCTAGCTCTCTTCTGCGTCGAATGCCTTCAAGTGCTCGCGCACCCGCCGGCGCAGCGCTGCCTGCTGTTCCGCCGACCAGCGGCGGAATCCTTCGCCGCTCTTCATGCCCAGCTTCCCGCCGGCGACCAGGTCCCTGAGATACGGCAGCGGCCCGGCGCTGCGATCAAGGTCCGGCAGCACGTTCTCGTGGATGGCCAGGGTCAGATCGGTACCGACGAGATCGGCGTTCTCCAGCGGACCGAGCACCGCCAGGCGGCGGCCGAAGCCGGCCTTGACCACGATGTCGACCGTCTCGGCGTCGCAGACGCCGTCCTGCACGAGGGCGATCGCCTCGCGCCACAGCGCGTGCTGCAGGCGGTTTCCGACGAAGCCCGGCACGTCCTTGTGCACCGTGACGGGCGTCTTTCCGGCGGCGGCGAGCAGCGCCCGCATGCGCTCCATGCTCGCGGCATCGGTATGGTCGGTGCGGATCACTTCCACGAGCGGGACGAGATAGGGCGGGTTCCACCAGTGCGTCCCCAGCGCCCGCTCCTTGCCCCTCAGGCCGGCCATGATGCGGCCGATCGGAATGACCGAGGTATTGCTGGCGAGCAGCGCCTGCCGCGGCGCAGCCTCCTCGATGGCGGCGAAGATCCGCTGCTTGAGCTCCAGGCTCTCGGGCCCGGCCTCGAACACCACGTCGGCATCGCGCACCGCATCCGCGAGACCGGTGCAGGCCTCGATCCGCTCGGCCGCACCGGCGTCCTGGCCCAGGTCGATCAGGTTGTCGCGAACCCGCCGGTGCAGGGTGGCCAGCGCTTCGGTGGAGGCGTCGTGCACCCGCACCGGATGGCCGTGCACCGCGAAGACCTGGGCGATGCCGTGGCCCATGAGGCCGGCGCCGACGATTCCAATGCGTGCCTTGTCCGTCATACCTCAGCCCGCCGTGTAGCCGCCGTCGGCATAGAGGGTGTGCCCGGTATGGAAGTCGGAGGCCCGCGAGGCGAGAAAGAGAAGGGGCCCGGCCAGATCCTCCGGCTCGCCCAGCCGCCCGAGCGGAATGCGGGCCAGCATCCCCTCGCGCGTCGCCCTGCCCTTCTCGGTGTCCTCGAACATCCAGGCCGTGAGCGCCGAACGGAACACCGTGGGCGCAATGGCGTTCACGGTGATGCCGTACTTGCCCCATTCGCATCCCAGCGCGTGGGTCAGGCCGTCGGTGGCGGCCTTGGAGGCGCAGTACGCGCTGTAGCCGGCCGGATGGCCGAGCTTGCCGCGCGCGGAGGACATCAGGATGACCTTGCCGCCGCGCCCCTGGGCGATCGCTCGGCGGCCGAAGGCGCGGCACAGCAGCCAGGCCCCGGTCACGTTGCCGCTCATCACGCTCTCGAAGCGCTGCGGGCTCATGTCGACGATCGGGCATGGATCGTTGAGGCCGGATCCGACCGCCAGGATGTCCACGCCGCCGAAGCGCCCGGCCGCCGTATCCATGATGGCCTCGCAATCGGCCTCGGCATTCGGGCGGCGGCATACCGTCGCCACTTCCGCGCCGACTTCCCGGCACGCCGCCGCGGTGCGCTCCAGTTCTTCCGCGTTGCCCGCGGCGAGCACCATGCGCGCGCCCGCGGCAGCCAGCACGCGCGCGGCGAGCGAGCCGAAGGCGCCGGACGCACCGGTGACGATCGCCACCTTCCCGCGGATGTCGAACAGGGCGGCAGGATTGCGCAGCAGCTCGCTCATCGCCGTGCATCCGGGTAGGGCATCACGACCAGCATGCTGGCCACGCCGTTGCCCTGGTTCCTCAACTCCCGCACTTCATCGGGACCGATGCAGCAGCTGTCCATGGGGCCGAGGCGGACCGTCTCGTCGCCGCAGTGCAGGGTCATCTCGCCGGCGAGGACCACGTACACCTTTTCCAGGGAAGACGAGTCGGGGCCCGCGCCACCGCCCGGCAGGAAGTGGGAAAGCCCCACCCAGAACCCATTCGGGCCGCCCTCCTCGAAGCCCTGCAGGCGCAATGCCGTCATGGCCCGGTGGTTGGCCGCTTCGTATGGCCGGGCAGCGTCGAAACGCTTGATGCGCATCTCACTCCCCGCTGGCGATGCGGTATCCGCCGCTGCGATCGATGATCGCCACCAGGCGCACGATGCAGCCGTCGCCTTTGGTCCAGCGCCACGGGAAGGCGACGAAGGTGCAGCGCTTGCCGGTCACCGCGTCGATCTCCCCGCCGATGTTCTCGATGCCGCAGATGCCTGCGGAGAGGATGGCCCGGTGGCAGGGCTCCCATTCCGGGAAGTCCTGCAGCACGTCGCGGCCCGTCTCGCGCTTGTATTCGGCGCAGACATGCGGCAGCAGCCCATTGGGCCAGCCCGGGCCGTGCGGTCCGATCGCCGTGCCCAGGGGATGGTCGAGCGCCTGCGTATCGGTGCCGACCAGCTTCACCTTCCTCTCGGCGAACCACTCGCCGGCCTCCTTGTAGAAGCCGGGGGAGTAGCCGTAGTACATCTGGTTGTCGCCGTAGTGCTTGTGCCAGCCGGTATTGACGATGACGATGTCGCCGGGCCGGATTTCCGGCCTCGCCTTTTCCAGATCGTCGGCCGTGATCACTCCCCACCTGCCCTTGGGGATCGAGACCACCACGCCGGTACCGAAGAAATGCGGCAGGGGCACTTCGTCCATGAAGGGCGTGCCTTCCACGACATGGCCCGGTGCATCGATGTGGGTGCCGGAGTGCATGACCGTGGTGATGCGCTGCGTGAGCACGCCCGACTTCGCCATGGTGTGGAGGCGCTCGATCTTGACGTCCTCGAAATAGGGCCAGCACGGCTGGCCGAGCCCCCAGGGATGGCTGAGGTCGTAGAACTCCAGCCCCATGGCGTTCTTCAGGTTTTCCTCGAAGTCGACTCCGCGGACCTTGATGGTCATTTCCACAGCCTCCTTTGCATGGTGCGAATCCGGACCGCAGGAACGTCCTGCGATCGTTGTCCTTGCGTTGTTCTTATGTACCGTCATACGGTATAGTTGCATCGTATTATGGCTAAACAAAGGGTGTTGTCAAGCACCGGATCGATCCGGACTCGATCGCTTCCCGATACTCATGTACCGTGTATCGGTGCTACTACCGCCCGCATGGACAGGACTCGCCCAGATGGGAAAACCAGAATCCGCCGCGCTTCCCCCTTCCGGGGAAGCCGCATCGGAACGCAAGAGCATCCAGGTCATCTCGCGCGCCGCGGCCATCCTGCGTGCGCTGGAGAAGCACCCCAACGGACTGTCGCTGGGAGAGATCTCCAGGCTCGTCGATCTGCCCCGCTCGACCGTGCAGCGCATCGTGGATGCCCTCGACCACGAAAGCCTGCTCATCGCCGCATCGCCCACCCACGGCGTCAGGCTGGGCCCCACCCTGCTGACCCTGGCGGCGGCCACGCGCTTCGAAGTGGCCGAGCTGATGAGGCCGATGCTGGAAGCCATCGCCAGGGAGACCGGCGAGAGCGTGGATCTCGCCGTGGCGGACCAGGACAAGGTCGTCTTCATCGACCAGGTGGCGGGCAGCCATCGCCTGACGGCCGTCTCCGCCGTCGGCGTTTCCTTCCCGCTGCATTGTTCGGCCAACGGCAAGGCGGTGCTCGCCCTGATGGACGACCTCGAGCTGCGCCGTCTGCGCAAGCGCATGAAGCTTCGTCGCCAGACGCCGGCCACGATCACGTCATGGGAGCGGCTGGACGAGGAAATCGCGCAAGTCCGCGCTACGGGCGTCGCCTTCGACCGCGAGGAGAACTCGCTCGGCATTTCCGCCGTGGCCGTCGCCCTGCGCAGCCCGGCAGGAGAGCTCGCCTGCATCTCGATTCCCGTGCCGACGCAGCGCTTCGCGGCCAAGGAGAAGGAGCTGGCGGCGCTGCTGCTCGCGCACCGGGATGCGATGCGCCAGAAGCTCGAGCGCTGACGGGCATGGAGGCGGATGTGTCGCACGAGGGCGCCGTAGCCCGCCATGGACCGATCGGATAGCATGCCCTGCTTCGATCCGACCGGAACAGGACCTCACTCGTGAAAGCCATGGACGGGACAAGACAGCGCGGCAGTGGCGGTTCGGCGATGGAGCGCTCGGGCATCCAGGTGATCTCCCGCGCCGCCTCGATCCTGCGCGCACTGGAGGGCAAGCCGGAAGGTCTGAGCCTGGGCGCCATCGCCAAGGAGGTCGGCCTGCCGCGCTCGACCGTGCAGCGCATCGTCGGCGCACTGGACGCGGAGAAGTTCGTCATCGCCGCCTCCCCGGAGGGGCGCGTGCGTCTCGGCCCCGGACTGGTGCCGCTGGGCTCGGCGGCCAAGGCCGATTTCGATCACATCGTGAGGCCCTATCTGCAGCGGCTGTGCGACGAGCTCAACGAGACGGTCGACCTCTCGGTGCTCGACCGCCGCGTGATGGTCTTCATCGACCAGGTCATCTCGAAGACCCACCGCCTCCAGGCAGTGTCCGCGATCGGCGTCACCTTCCCGCCCTACTGCTGCGCGAACGGCAAGGCGATTCTTGCCAGGCTCGACGAAGACCAGATCGACGCAGTCCTCAAGACGGGGCTGCATGCCCTCACGCGCAATACGATCACCTCGCGCAAGGCGCTCATGGAGGAGCTCGCGCGCGTCAGGGAGACCGGCATCGCCTACGACCGGGAGGAGCAGAGCGAGGGCATCTGCGCCGTCGCTGCCGCCTTGCAGGATCCGAACGGCCGCCTGCTCGCGGTCTCGGTCCCGGTGCCGAGCGTACGTTTCTATCGCAACGAGCAGAAGCTGGGCAAGGTGGTCCTCAAGTACTGCCGGCTCATCGAGGCCGCCCTCGGAGGTTGACGAATGCCGAAATTCGAATCCCGCTGGCAGGCCGCCCTCGACGGCCTGTGCGAGCGAGTGATGCAGATCCGCAGCGCAGTGGGCGAAAGATGGCCCTATCACTGCGATCCGGCGACCGGGCAGTGGGACACCACCGACGACGGCGACTGGTGCGGCGGACACTGGGTGGAGTGCCTGAGGATCGTCGGCGAGCTGGCCGGCGACCGGCGCCTGATGGACGAATCGGCCGCGCGTACGGAACGGCTGCGTCGCTACCTGGAGCGCGACGACATGTTCCGCGGTCACCGCTTCTACTATTCGGCGGCCCGGCAATTCGCGTGGACGGGCGAGCCGCGGTTTCGCACGCTGGCCCTGGCGGCGGCCTGGGCGGTGCGGTCCATGGCCATTCCTTCCAACGGCGCGATGCCCATCGGCACCCAGGTGCAGGTGCGCTCGACGCAGCTCTCCGGGCGCGACAAGGTGTGCGTGGACAACGTGCATCCGAACCTGATCCTGGACTGGTGGGCCTACGGGGAGACCGGCGACGAAGCGTTCGTGCAGGGCGCGCGCCGGCACCTCGATCTCGCCTGGCGCGACTTCGTCCTCGACGACGGATCGACCATCGAGTTCATCGACTACGACGTGCGCACCGGCGAGAAGCTGCGTCACTACACGCTGCTGGGCGCGCACGACGACAGCTGCTGGTCGCGCGGGCAGGCCTGGGCCGTGGCCGGCTATCTCCGCGCCTGGGAGGCGCTGCGCGACGAGCGCTATCTCGCCATCGGGAGCAGGCTGCTGGGCTACTGGACGCAGCACTGCGACGAGAGCGGCATTCCCCCGTGGGACTTCAAGGATCCCGCGCTGCAGACCGATCCGGCGTCGGTGCCGGTGGACACCTCTGCGGCAGCCGTGGTCGTCGAGCAGCTCGCCCGCATGACCGTGCTGCACGACCTGCCGCCGGCGGCGGCCGGCGCGGCCGCGCGCCTGCAGCCCATGCTCGACGGCCTTCTGCAGCACATGGCCCCGCCCGCGCCGGACTCGCGGCAACCCTCCGGCATCCTGCTCGACGGTTGCTTCAACCAGCCCAGGAGATACGCCAACCGCAGCGAGCTGATCTGGGGCACCGCCTACCTCCTGTTCGCGCTGTACTACCTGAAGACCGGGCGGGTCGTGGAGTGATCCCCTTTTTTGGAGGAAGAGCACGATGACCGATCGAATGAGCGGCGGCGACGCCATCGTCCAGTCCCTGCTGCAGCACGGGGTCGATACCGTCTTCGGGATCCCGGGCGTGCAGACCTACGGCCTGTTCGACGCGCTCGCGCGCGCGGGCGAGCGCATCCGCGTCGTGGGGCCGCGCCACGAGCAGGCCACCGCCTACATGGCCTTCGGCTACGCCAAGTCCACGGGCCGCGCCGGCGTGTTCTCGGTGGTCCCCGGCCCGGGCGTGCTCAACGCCTCGGCGGCGATCTGCTCGGCCTACGGCGCGAGCGCGCCCGTCCTGTGCGTGACCGGCCAGGTCCCCTCCGAGTTCATCGGCTCGGGCAAGGGCCACCTGCACGAGCTGCCCGACCAGCTCGCCACGCTGCGCACCCTCACCAAGTGGGCCGAGCGCATCGAGCACCCGGCGCTGGCCCCGGCGCGCGTCGCCGAGGCGTTCCGGCAGATGAGCTCGGGGCGGCCGCGGCCGGTGGCGCTCGAGATGCCCTGGGAGGTGTTCACCGCCACCGCGCCGGTGACCCTGGCGCCGCCGGCGGCGCCCACCCCGCAGATCGAGGCCGATCCCGAGCTGCTCGCGCACGCGGCCCGGCTGCTGCGCGATGCGCGCAACCCCATGATCATGGTCGGCAGCGGCGCCCAGCACGCCCACGCCGAGGTGCTGGAGCTCGCCGAGCTGCTGCAGGCGCCGGTGGTCTCGTGGCGCGGCGGGCGCGGCATCGTGGCCGACGACCACCCGCTCGGGTTCACCTGCGCGGCGGGCTTCAAGCGCTGGGCGCACACCGACGTGCTGGTGGGCATCGGCTCGCGGCTGGAGCTGCAGTGGTTCCGCTGGCCCAACCTGCCCAAGGACCTGAAGATCATCAACATCGACATCGACCCGGCGCAGGTGCCGCGCATCCGCCCCACGGTGGCCGTCACGGCCGACGCGCAGGCGGCCACCCGCGCCCTGGCGCAGGCGGTGATGCGCGAGGGCGTGCGCCGCCCGAGCCGGCACGAGGAGTTCGAGGCCGTCAAGGCCGAAACGCTGGCGCAGGTGCGCAAGGTGCAGCCGCACATGGCCTACCTCGAGGCGATCCGCCGGGTGCTGCCGCGCGACGGGTTCTTCGTGGAGGAGATCTGCCAGGCGGGGTTCACCTCGTACTTCGGCTTTCCGGTGTACGCGCCGCGCAGCTTCGTGACCTGCGGGCACCAGGGCACGCTGGGCTTCGGCTACTCGACCGCGCTGGGGGTGAAGGTGGGCAACCCCGGGAAGGCGGTGGTGTCAATCTCGGGCGACGGCGGCTTCATGTTCGGGGTGCAGGAGCTGGCCACGGCGGTGCAGCACGGCATCGGGGTGGTGTCCGTGGTGTTCAACAACGGGGCGTTCGGCAACGTGCGGCGCGACCAGCAGCAGCGCTTCGGCGGACGGGTCATCGGGGCCGACCTGGTCAATCCCGATTTCGTGAAGCTGGCCGAGAGCTTCGGCATGGCGGGCTATCGGGTCGATACGCCGCCGGCCCTGCAGGCGTGCCTGGAGCGGGCGCTGGGCGAGGGCGCGCCGGCGCTCGTGGAGGTCGAGGTCGACCCGCGCAGCGAAGTCTCGCCGTGGGAATTCCTCATGCCGCCGGCAGCGTAGGCGCGGCGCCTCTCATTCTGCGAGGTCGCGCTTCTTCTCCTCGAACTCGGCTTTGTCGATCTCGCCGCGCGCGTAGCGCTTCTTCAGGATGTCGAGGGCGGTCTCCGCGGGCGGCGGCGCGGGGCCGGCATCACGCGGCGAGTCGCGTGATGCCGGCCGGGCGAGCAGGACCACCAGCAGCGCGATGCCGACGATGGGCAGCGCCCACCACAGGATGCTGTGGGCGATCCACATGCCCCAGCCCATATGCCAGCCCCAGCCGTCGATGCCGTTCCACATTGCCCGTCTCCCTGATCCGGTCGCCCGCATGCACGGCGCTCAGGCGGGCCGGGACACGACCCCGGACGCCCGGGTGCGGCATGATGCACGCCTGCCCCCGCGGCGGCCGCATGCCGGCAGTCCGTTCCTGCCGACCGTCGGTCCGTGCTGCACGAGCAGCCATCCCCGAAGGGTATGACGATGTTCCTCGCCTGGGAATGGATCCGTCCCGGGCGTCCGTCCCTCCTCACGATCCGGCCGCCACGCGACATGTCGAACACTCCGCTGCCCTTTCGTCCGGACGACCTCCTTGCCGCCCTGCGCGCTGCGCGCGGGGCATGCCTGCCTGACGCATGGCTGCACGGGGCGCAGCGGCGCGAGCCGCGCCCGCGCCTGCGCACACTCGCCGCGCTCGCCACGATCGCGGCATTCGCCGCGGCGCTGGCCGCTTGCGGCAGCGGCGGCGGAGATGCTCCGGCCGCCGGCGCGGATGCAGGTGCGGGAGCTGGTGCCGGCAAGACGGACGGCGGGGTGGACACCGGAGCGGGCGCCGCGTCCGGCGTCGACGTCACGGCGGTCCTGCAGCAGCTGAACGCGGCCCGGGCAGTTGCGCGCACCTGCGGCAGCGACAACTACGCGGCCGCTGCACCGGTGCGCTGGAGCAGCCTGCTCGAGTCGGCCGCGATGGGCCATTCCGAATGGATGCAAGCCAACGACACGCTCAGCCACACCGGAGCCGGCGGCTCCAGCGTCGGCACGCGCGTAACCGCAACCGGCTATGCCTGGCGCACGGTGGGGGAGAACATCGCGGCCGGGTATGCGGACGTGCCGGCGGCGGTGGCGGCATGGCTGGCGAGCCCCGGGCACTGCGCCAACATCATGAACCCCGCCTTCGTGGACGTCGCGCTCGCGCTCAAGCCGGGCACCTCGGCGAACCGCTACGGCACCTGGTGGACCCTGGTGCTGGCCCAGCCGAAGTGACGGGCGCCCGCCGCGCCGACCGTGGCTGCACCGACCGCGCCGCACCGATTGCGGCTGGCGCCGATGGCGGCAGCGCCGGACGCCACGGCAGTCAGCGCACCAGCTCGGCGCGGATCGCGCGCAGCACCTTCTTCAGGCGCGCGGCATTGGCCGGGCCGACGCGGATCATGATCTTGCGGCCCGCCGACAGCTTCTCGAGCAGGGGGTCGGCGTAGCGGTAGTGCACCTTCGGCTGCACCAGCCGGATCGGCCCGGTGACCTCGGGGGCGGCGAGCATGTCGTCGATGGCTTCGACGACGCGGTCGTTGAAGTGGCCGTGCGGGAAGCCCATCGCCTGGTATTCGCTCTGCAGCAGCGGGTAGAAACGCAGGTAGACGGCGACCATCTTCCTGGCGTCGAGCGATTCGGCGAAATGCACGAACGCGTCGTAGCGCGCGAAGTTCGCCGGCTGCAGCGTGACGGCATCGCCTTCCTCGGCAACCACCAGTTTCCCCGGGACCGGCCTGGCGGCATTGAGCTGCGTGGGGATCAGCTCACGCGGCAGATGATCGACGGTGACCACGAAACGCCGGGCGAAGTCCTGCATGTTCAGGAACCGTGCCAGCTTGCTGCGCGAAGCGAGGCCCAGCAGCGCCTCGAGGATGGGCCCGTCGCTGTGCTCGGGCGCCGGCAGGGCGGTCGCGGCCTGCTCGCCGCCGGGCAGCGGATACTTGGGCTTGGCGGATCCGGCCACGGCGCCCATGTCGGCGCCCGCAGCGGGCGCAGGCGCTTGCGGCTGCCCGGCCCCACCCCCCTCTTCGGCCGGAGCACTCGCGGCAGGCGGGGGCGTCGGTACGGGCGTCCTGGCGCGCTGCCACAGGAACAGGCCGCCCACGATCGCAATGGCGGCGACCACGATCAACCACCAGGGTGGTCCCCCCTGCGGCCTGGCGGGTCGGCCGGAGGGCATCGCTGCTCGTCCCTCAGACCACGCCCTGCGCGATCATCGCATCGGCAACCTTGACGAAGCCGGAGACGTTCGCGCCGTCGACGTAGTTGACCGAGCCGTCGTCGCGGCGGCCATGCCGCACGCAGCTCTCGTGGATGGCTTTCATGATCGCGTGCAGCCGCTCGTCGACCTCGGCGTGTGTCCAGGCGAGCCGCTGCGCGTTCTGCGCCATCTCGAGACCCGAGGTGGCCACGCCTCCGGCATTGCTCGCCTTGCCCGGAGCGTACAGCACGCCGGCCTTGTGGAACACCTCGACCGCTTCGAGGGTGCTGGGCATGTTCGCGCCCTCGGCCACGCAGACCACGCCGTTGGCCACCAGAGTGCGGGCATCGTGCTCGTCGAGCTCGTTCTGGGTCGCGCACGGCAGCGCGATGTCGACCGGCACGTGCCAAGGGCGCCGGCCGGCCTCGAAGCGCAGGCCGTGGCGGGTGGCGAATTCGTGCAGGCGGCCGCGGCGCTCGTTCTTCAGCTCCATCATGGCGGCCAGGCTGTCTTCGTTGAAGCCTTCCGGGATGTACAGGGTACCGTCGGAATCC
Source organism: Burkholderiales bacterium 70-64 (assembly GCA_001898645.1). Taxonomy (GTDB): domain Bacteria; phylum Pseudomonadota; class Gammaproteobacteria; order Burkholderiales; family Burkholderiaceae_E; genus Zeimonas. Next base: position 4,955 of record MKUQ01000038.1, on the reverse strand, counting down.
GAGGCGGTCACCACCGTGGCGCCCAGGTCCATCGCCTTCTCGATCGCGTACTGCGCCACGTTGCCCGCGCCCGACACCGCCACCTTCATGCCCTCGAAGCTGCGCCCGTTGCGGCGCAGCATCTCCTGGGCGAAATAGACCGTGCCGTAGCCGGTGGCCTCGGGGCGCATCAGGCTGCCGCCGTAGCTCAGGCCCTTGCCGGTGAACACGCACGAGGCGTTGTTGGCCAGCTTCTTCATCATGCCGGCCATGAAGCCGACCTCGCGCGCCCCGACGCCGATGTCGCCGGCCGGCACATCGGTATCGGGCCCGAGGTGGCGGTGCAGCTCGAGCATCAGCGACTGGCAGAAGCGCATCACCTCGCCGTCGCTCTTGCCCTTGGGATCGAAATCGGATCCGCCCTTGCCCCCGCCCATGGGCAGGGAGGTGAGGGCGTTCTTGAACGTCTGCTCGAACGCCAGGAACTTCAGGATGGACAGGTTCACCGAGGGGTGGAAGCGCATCCCACCCTTGTAGGGCCCGATGGCAAGGCTGTGCTGGATGCGGAAGGCGCGATTGACCCGGATGCTGCCGTGGTCGTCGACCCACGACACGCGGAACTGCAGCACGCGATCGGGTTCGACCAGCCGCTCGAGCAGCGCTTGGTCGGCGTACTGGGGATATTGCTGCAGGAACGGCCAGATACTGAACATCACTTCCTTGACCGCCTGAAGGTATTCCGGCTGGTGCGGATCGCGTTGCGCGATGGACACGAGAAACGCTTCCGGGGTCGCGTATTTCACCTTGGCTCCTGGTCGAAGGTCGTGGTTGGCTAAGGGGGATGCTCAGCGGCCTGCGCTGCACGGCGCACGCGCCTCGACGACATGTCGCCCGGCGGGCGGGCATGCCGTCGTCCGGCGGACGATCGGGATGCACCGTCCGCGCAAACAGCCAATCGTATCAGGTTCGCCCGGCCGCGACGTGTACCCTGTGGCGATCCGCCAGCCGACCCAGGAGAGCAATGCCATGAGCACCCCGCCCCGCGTCGCCATCGTCACCGGAGCCGGCACCGGCATCGGCCGGGCCTGCGCGATCGCGCTGCTGCGCGCCGGCTGGCACGTCGCGCTGGCCGGCCGCCGCGCCGCCCTGCTCGAGGAGGCCGTCGCCGCGGCAGGCGTGCCGGCCGGACAGGGCCTGGCGTTAGCCGCGGACGTGAGCGACGCGGCCTCGGTACGCGAGCTGTTCGACCGCACCGTGGCCGCCTTCGGCCGTCTCGACCTGCTGTTCAACAATGCCGGCGTGTTCACCCCGCCGGTGCCGCTGGAGGATCTCGACCCCGCGCAGTGGCGCGCGGCGGTCGAGGTGAACCTGACCGGCGCCTTCCTGTGCACGCAGCAGGCGTTCCGCGTGATGAAGAGCCAGTCGCCGCGCGGCGGACGCATCATCAACAATGGCTCGATCTCGGCCCACGCACCGCGGCCGAATTCCGCGCCCTACACCGCGACCAAGCACGCCATCACCGGCCTGACCAAGTCGACCTCGCTCGACGGGCGCAAGTACGACATCGCCTGCGGCCAGATCGACATCGGCAATGCCGCCACCGACATGGCGGCGCCGATGGCCAGGGGCGTGCCCCAGGCCGACGGGCGCATCGCGGTGGAACCGGTGATGGACGTGCACCACGTCGCCGAGACGCTGCTCCACATGGCCGGCCTGCCGCCGGAGGCGAACGTGCAGTTCGTCACCGTGATGGCGACCAAGATGCCTTTCGTCGGGCGTGGTTGATGGGGGTAGGAAGAAGCCCTGTACCAGTGAACGAAGCGGCCGCTGGAACCAAAGCAAGCCATCAACGCCTGAGATCTTGTGCCACTGTCTCGGCAACTTCCGAGGCGGCATCACTTAGCGCGCCAGCGGCCTTGGCCGGATCTGCCATGAGCGCGTCAAAGTTCGGAAAGGTTACTTTGGGTGATGTGTGCCTCCAGCCATCTGCTGCCGGCCCCCACCCGGCGGCATGGAAGCCACGGTACAGCTGTTCTTTCCGATCCTTGCCAAGAAGCGTGACGACAGCCGTAACAGTCGGAAAATAGTCGCTCGTGACGCCCGTGGCGATAAACCCGACGATGGTTGGCGTCACCACGAGGACGGTATCTGCGCTCGAATTGATCTTTTCAAAGTCGAGCTTATATCGGCCGTCACTCTCTTCCCATGGCCCATCCTCCACCTTGGCCTCGAATCCCTGGCGTGCAAGCCGGGTCGCGATACTGTCGGCCAAAGTGCCGGAAGTGGGAATAGGACTCTTCTCCTTGACCGCCTGGGTAAGTCGCTCCTGCCTGCTGTTCTGATCGGCAGCAGCAACGAGCCCGCCAATCAGACCGAATGCCATCCCCGGATGGCCGAAATTCATGACCGTGTAAGTTTTCGGCTCCGGCGAGCGGATAACCGCAATTGTCTTGACATTCGCGATTGCACCCGGTGAAGCGTCGATCCTTGGAACCGGGGCTGCACATCCTGTAACAACAGCCACCGTGGCAATCAATGCAAGAGATCTAATCGCTTGGAACACTCCGTCCCCCTATTAAGCCTCTGTTGAATTCCGAGTGGGTAGAATCGGCATCGACTCACGCCACGACACAGCCCCGCAGTCTACCCACTCCGAATTCAGTGTCGTGGCATCCGGCACCGACTCGCGCGACAGGTCGATGCCCACGAAATCGCGCAGCGCCTGGCTGTCGTAGATCGCATCCTCCAGCGCCTCGTCGGCCAGTCCGTACCACTGCTGCAGGCAGTACATGCGCAGCATCTTCGAGACCCCGATCGGCGGGCGCCCGACCGGTCCGCTCTTGGGATACAGCGGCTCGATCACCGCGATCAGTCTCGACATTTGGCCACGCCTGCGGGTCGGACCACAAGCTCGGTTGGACCGGGAGCATTCGTCGAGTACTACCTGGCCGGTCAGCTCTCGGGGTCGTACCCAAACTCGCGGAGTTCCTGCGAGCAGCGGCAGGCCTTCGCGATCTTCGCGGCCCACTCAATAGCGGCTTCGCGGGACGGAAGCTCCAGGATGCAGAAGCCGCCATTGAACTCCCTGGTCTGCGGGTAAGTCTCGTTCGTAACGGTCCCGTTGGCGGCGACCATCAGCGGTGGGACATCCTCGTTGATCCCGCCACCGAATACGTAGACGCCGGCGCTCTTCGCCTCGCGTATGACCACGTGCGCTGCTTCCCCGACATTGGCCCAATCCTCTTCGGGAATATTCATCGCTGGACTAGGGAAGGAGATCAGGTACTTCGTCATTGTTCGGTCCTCTAGGCACGAGTTTCGACGTTGGTTGCGAGGCCTTGTATGTTCAACGGTGTTTGAGCGAACTGCATCGGCTGGACGATCGAATCGCTGCTTACGACGGCCACATCGCCGTCATGGCCCGCTCCGACCCGCGCTCGAGCCAACTCATGCGTCTGGGTGGCATCGGCCCAACGACCGCTTCGTGCATGGTCGCCATGGTGGGAAACGGCCATGAGTTCCGTTGTGGCCGACAGTTCGCCGCCTGGCTGGGTCTGGTGCCCGGGCAGTACAACTCCGGCGGCAAGGCTCGATTGGGACGCATCACCAAAGCCGGCGACGGATACCTGCGATCGCTGCTGATCCTCGGTGCCAGGGCCGTTCTGGTCGCCGCCCAAGGCAAGACTGATCCGGTCAGCCGCTGGGCCATCGTTCTGGCCGAGCGACGGGGCTACTGGAAGGCCGTGGTGGCCATCGCCGCCAAGAATGCACGCATGGCCTGGGCGATGCTGCGACGCGGTGATGCCTTCGTCATGCCCACCTGAACCGTGCGCTCGACCACCGAATGATCTGATTCGAACTCCGACCACCGCGTGATGGCAGGCGTTGATGGCGACAGGTATGGACCTGCGCGGGCAGTGACCGTTGAACTCCGGGGTAGACGTCTTGCCGGCTAACGAATGGGTCGCCCGCGTGCGGTTCTTATCAGGGTCCGCGGCTGCGATGTCGCATGAATGACCGGTTGTAGTTTGGCCTGTGCGCACCATGTCGGCCTACTTCAACACTCCCGCTCGCTCAATGGTCATCTGCATTCGCTCACGTGCACCACCAACAACCTCGGCTTGACAGACGGGGAAGCCCTTGTAGCGTTTGACTTCAGCGGCGCCGTAGGCGTCCGCTGGAAGGAGGAGTTAGACGTAACCGCAGTCGTGACGGCTGATGCTTAGCCCCATGTTCATGGCGAATAAGGCGATTCTATTTAGCTCGTTGCACTTGGGCCCTAACCATATCTCAGGAACAACAACTGCCATGCTTGTGGGTCTCTCGTCGTCAGGCCAGATCTTCGCAGCAACATACGGAATGATAAGATCATGCGCAGTACGTAATGTGATCTCTCTTATACTCCGCGACCAAACAGCTCGCACTTCATGTTCTTCTGCAAACGCAGGATTTTTGAGTGCGATGAGGTCCGCGCAGAGCGCATTGAATCCCGCGCTGTTACCCTCGATCCAATCCATGAAGTCGTTTTCCGCTTTGTGCTGACCGGACGCCTGGTGAACGGCTTCTAGGAACTCCGCGTGCTTAACCCGCAGCTCCGATGCGTATGATTCGTGCTCCTCATATCGGCAGTCGACTAAGATGATGCCGGCATGCTCAAGAAATATCCTCTCGAAGCCGATTGCCATTCCCGTTCCATCAGAGGCATATGCCCGCCATTGGCTGAGAATCTTCGGTGATTCTGAAAGACTAAATACGCACTGGTAGTGCCACATATCGTGCCACCGAAAGGCTCTCTTGAATGACGCCCTCTGATCGTCTGGCAGTTGAGTGAGAAAGCTTGATAGACCTTGGTGAAGCTCCTTTTTGTCATTAAGAAATCGGTAATCGGTCAGCCATATGCTTCGAGTGCTAAGGAAGGTCTGCATAACCCGATGTCAAGCAACGGCATGATGCGATGATTTGGGAAGCGACGCAGG
>MKUQ01000037.1 GCA_001898645.1 Burkholderiales bacterium 70-64 | reverse complement strand
GAGTGGCCGTGCGCATCGAGCGCGACCGCGGCGACTTCGGCGAACCGTTCGGCAACTCGATCGGCATCAAGCTCGAGCTGCCATTTTCCTCCGGCCCTCAGTTGCGCCAGCAGACGGCGGGGGCGCTCGCCGAAACGGCGCGTACCGACGCCGAGCTCGAGCTGGCGCGGCGCACGATCGTCTTGGAGATCGAGCGCGCGCGCCGCGAGATCGAGGCGGCACAGGAACAGTTGCAACTCACCCGCGAGCGCCGCGATCTCACCGCCGACACCCTGCAGTTGGCCGAAAAGGCCTTCGCGCTGGGCGAATCCGACCTGCTCACCCTGTTGCGCATCCGCGCCGCCGCGCTCGAGGCGCAGGCTGCGCATGATCGGCAACGCACCGCCCGGGCCGCAGCTGGCTCGCGCTTGAACCAGGCCCTGGGGATCCTGCCATGAAACGCATCGGCACTCTTTTCCTTGCCATCTTCCTCGCCGCGGCCGCTCACGCCCATGGCGACGAAGACCACGGCAGCCCCGCATCCGGCGCGGCTCCCCCCGTCGCCGCCCGGGCCGCTGCCGCTCGCGCCGGTACCGCGACCGACTCGCTCGAGCTGGTCGCGCTCCTCGAGGGCGAACGGCTGACCCTCTTCCTCGACGACTTCGCGACCAACGCACCTGTCGTGGATGCACAGGTCGAGCTCGCGAGCGGCGCCACGATGCGTGCGGCCGTGCAGGTCGCGCCCGGCACCTATGCGCTGGACGCTGGCGACCTGGCCACCCCGGGCAGCCACTCCCTGGCCGTCTCGGTCGAAACCGGCGAAATGTCCGATCTGCTCGCGGTGCAGCTGGAGGTCGCCGCACCTGCCGCGCCGCTCGCACGGGCGGCCAACGGCACGGGCGTGCCGCTGGCCTGGGCGGGAGCGGGCGTGCTCCTGCTCGCCGGCGGCGCCATCGCCCTGCGCCGCCGCAAGTCAGGCGGCGAGGAGCACGCACGATGAAGCGGATCCTGTCGGGTACGCTGCTTGCGAGCTCCATCGCGCTCGCGGGCCCGGGCGCGTTCGCGCACGGCGACGAGCCGCACGGCGACGAGCCGCACGGTGCCGTGGCGCCGGGCCCGGCCGGCGCCGCAACGAACATGACCGCGCCGGCCGCCACACAGCCGGGGGGGCCGGGGTTGTTCGTGCCCAAGCCGCTGCAGCGCCGGTGGGGGCTGCGCACGAGCATCGCCCGCATCGCCGAGCATGCCGCATCGGTGGAGCTCAACGGCAAGGTCGTCGCCGATCCCGACGCAGGCGGGCGCGTGCAGGCGACCCAGCCCGGGCGCATCGAGCCCGGCCCGCGAGGCCTGCCGGTGCTCGGGCAGCGCGTCGCCAAGGGCCAGGTCCTCGCCTGGCTGCGCCCGGCGAGCGACTCCATCGCGCGAGGTAACCAGCAGGCCCAGCTCGCCGAGCTCGACGCGCAGTTCTCGATCGCGCAGCGCAAGGTGGCCCGCTACGACCAGCTCGAGGACGTAGTGCCGCGGCGCGACATCGAAGCGGCCCGCTTCGAGCTGCAGGCGCTCGCGCGGCGCCGCGCGGCGGTGGCTGCCAGCCTGAGCACCCCGGAAGCATTGCGTGCACCGGTGTCGGGCGTGGTGAGCGTTGCCGCGGCGATTGCCGGGCAAGTGGTGGATATGCGCGACATCCTGTTCGAGATCGTCGATCCTACCCGCCTGGCGGTCGAGGCGCTGGCCTACGACGCCTCGCTGGCGCAGGGCATCAGGGACGCGCGCGCCGCGGTAGCCGGCGCGACGCTGCGGCTCGAGTTCGTCGGCGGCGGCCGGCAGTTGCGCGGGCAGGCATTGCCGCTGCTGTTCCGCGTCGAGGGTGCGAAGGCGGATCTGGCGATCGGCCAGCCGCTGGCGGTCGTGGCCCGCACCGCGCGCCTCGCACGCGGTGTCGCGCTCGCACGCGAGGCGGTGGTGCGCGAGGAAGGGGGAGCTTCGGCGGTCTGGATCCACACGGAGCCCGAGCAATTCGAGCGGCGCCGCGTGCGCACCGAGCCGCTCGACGCCGCCACGGTGCTGGTGACCGAAGGGCTCGACGGCGGCGAGCGGGTGGTGGTCGCGGGCGCCGGCGCGCTCGCCCGGGTGCGCTGACGTGTTCGAGCTCCTGGTCCGCTCCAGCCTCGGGCAGCGGCTGATCGTCCTGGCCGCGGCCCTGCTGCTGGTGGTCTACGGCGCGCTGACATTGCGCCAGATGCCGGTGGACGTCTTTCCCGACCTCAACCGCCCCACCGTGACGCTGATGACCGAGGCCGGCGGGATGGCCCCCGAAGAGGTCGAGCAGCTGGTGACGTTCCCGATCGAGGCCGGCATGAACGGTATGCCGGAGGTGACCCGCGTGCGATCGGTGTCCGGCATCGGCCTGTCGGTGGTCTACGTGGAGTTCGAGTGGGGTTCGGACATCTATCGCAACCGGCAGCAGGTCGGCGAGCGCCTGAACCTCGTGCGCACGCAGCTTCCTGCCGGCATCACGCCCCAGATCGGACCGATCGCCTCGATCATGGGCGAGATCCTGCTGATCGCCCTGCCGGCCGACCCGGCCCGGATGAGTCCGATGCAGGTACGCGAGTACGCCGACTGGGTGCTGCGCCCGCGCCTGCTCACCATCCCGGGCATCGCCCAGGTCGTCACCATCGGCGGCGAAGTGCGCCAGTACCGGGTCGAGCCCCGCCCCGAGCAGCTCGCCGCGCTGGGCGTGCAACGCGCGCAACTGGACAACGCGCTCGCGGACTTCGGCGCCAACACCAGCGGCGGCTTCCTCGTTACGCAAGGCCGCGAGTACCTCATCCGGCAGATCGGGCGCACCACCCGGATCGAGGATCTGCGCAACCTCGTGGTGGCCGCCCCGAACGGGCAGGCGGTCCTCCTGAAGCAGGTTGCCGACGTCTCCGTCGCACCCGCGGTCAAGCGCGGCGATGCCGGCTACGGCGGGCAGCCCGCCGTCATCGTATCGGTGCAGAAGCAGCCGGCGGCCGACAGCGTCGCCTTGACGCGGCAGATCGAGAAGGCAGTGGCCGACCTGGCCGGGGACCTGCCGGCCGGCATGCAGGCGCCGCGCTTCCTCTTCAAGCAGGCCGACTTCATCGAACGCTCGGTGGGCAACGTCGCGGAGGCCCTGCGCGACGGCGCGGTGCTGGTGGCGGTGGTGCTGTTCCTGTTCCTGCTCAACGCGCGCACCACGCTCATCTCGCTCGCCGCGATCCCTGTGTCGCTGCTGGCCACGGCGCTGGTCTTCCACTATGCCGGGCTGTCGATCAACACCATGACGCTGGGTGGCCTGGCCATCGCGATCGGCGAACTGGTCGACGACGCCGTGGTGGGGGTCGAGAACGTGCTGCGCCGCCTGAAGCTGAACCGTGCGCTGCCCGAGCCGCGGCCGGTGGCCGAGGTGATCGCCCGGGCCACGCTGGAAGTACGCTCGGCCATCGTCTACGCGACGATCATCATCGTGCTGGTGTTCGTACCGCTGTTCGCCCTGCCCGGCATCGAGGGGCGCCTGTTCACGCCGCTGGGCGTCGCCTATATCGTGTCGATCCTCGCGAGCATGGTGGTGTCGGTCACGCTCACGCCGGTGTTGGCCTTCTACCTGCTGCCGCGCATGAAGCAGCTCGGTCACGGCGACAGTCCCCTGGTGCGCCGGCTCAAGGCCTGGGACGCACGACTGCTGCGCTGGTCGTTCCGGCACACCGGCAGCCTGCTGGTCGCGGCGCTGCTCGCGGTGGCGGCCTCGGCGGCGACCCTCACGCTGCTGCCGCGCTCGTTCCTGCCGCCCTTCAACGAGGGCACGCTTACCATCGGCCTGCTGCTCGACCCGGGCACCTCGCTCGACGAATCGAACCGCGTTGCCGCGGCGGCCGAGCGCCTGGCAGCCGGGGTGCCGGAGGTGATCCAGGTCGGCCGGCGCACCGGCCGCGCGGAACTCGACGAGCACGCCGAGGGGGTGCACTCCACCGAAATGGACATCGACCTCGAGCGCTCGGAGCGCCCGCGCGAGGCCGTCATCGAGGACCTGCGCACGCGCCTGGCGGCGCTGCCGGCGGTCATCAACATCGGGCAGCCGATCTCGCACCGGCTCGATCACCTGCTCTCGGGCGTGCGTGCCCAGATCGCGCTCAAGATCTACGGCGACGACCTGGCGACGCTGCGCCGGCTCGCCGCGGCGTTGCGCACCCGCCTGGCGAGCGTGCCCGGCATCGCCGACCTGCAGGTCGAAAAGCAGGTGCCGATTCCGCAGGTGCGCATCCGCCTCGATTACGAGCAGGCCGCACGCCACGGCGTCGTGCCCGGAGCGCTGTTGCGCAGCCTGCAGCAGCTCCTCGAAGGCGAGCGCGTGACGCAGATCGTGGAAGGCAGCCGGCGCTTCGACCTGGTGGTACGCCTGCCCGAACGCGCACGCGACCTGCCCGCGCTGCCGTCGCTGCTGATCGAAACCCCCGGAGGGCACATTCCGCTGGCGCAGGTGGCCTCGATCGAGGACAGCGACGGTCCCAACCAGGTGAGCCGGGAGAATGCACGCCGGCGCATCGTGGTGTCGGCCAATACCGACGGCAGGGACATGTCCGCAGCGGTCGCCGGGATCCGCGCGGCCATCGTCGCAGAGCCGATGCCGGAGGGCTATTTCACGACACTGGAGGGCCAGTTCCAGGCGCAGGAGCAGGCTGCGCGCCTGATCGTGCTGCTGGCGGCGGTGTCGCTGGCGATGATCTTCCTGGTGCTGTACAGCCGCTACCGCTCCACGGTGCTCTCGCTGATCATCATGGGCAACATCCCGCTGGCGCTGGTCGGCAGCGTGATCGCCCTGTGGATCTCGGGCCAACCCCTGTCGGTGGCTGCGTTGGTGGGCTTCGTCACCCTGGCGGGCATCGCCACGCGCAACGGCATCCTGAAGATCTCCCACTACGTCAACCTGTGCGCCTTCGAAGGCGAGCGCTTCGGCGACGAGATGATCGTGCGCGGCTCGCTCGAGCGCCTGACGCCGGTGCTGATGACCGCGCTGGTGGCCGCTTTCGCGCTGGTGCCGCTGCTGCTGTCGGCCGATGCGCCCGGCAAGGAAGTGCTGCATCCCGTGGCCGTGGTGATCTTCGGCGGCCTGGTAAGCGCCACGGTGCTCGACACCATGCTCACGCCGCTGATGTTCCGCCGCTGGGGCGCCAGGCCCCTGGAGCGCCTGCTCGCCGCGCGCGCGGGCGAAAGCTTCTGACCCGTCATCCGAAAGGAAATCCGCATGAAACCCCGCTCCATCGCTGCCGCTCTCCTCGCCGCCGGCACCCTCCTCGGCTGGACCGCGGCATTCGCCCACGACGACGCCTGGCTCGATACGCAGCACGCGCCCCACGGCGGGCAGTTGCGCATGGCCGGGCCCTACCACTACGAACTGGTGGTGGCGAAGGACGCTACACCCGCGAAGGACAGCCCCGTGGTGGTGCACGTCACCGATCACGCAGGAGCGCCGGTGTCGACGGCGGGCGCATCCGGCTCGGCCCTGTTCATGGCGGGCAAGTCGAAGGCCAGCATCGCCCTGCGACCCGATGGCGACAATCGCATGCGCGGCGCCGGCCGCTACGCGACCGCACCCGGCACGAAGGTCGTCGTCTCGGTCTCGCTGGCCGGCGCGAAGCCGCAGCAGGCGCGGTTCACGCCGGGCGAGGCGAAGGAAACCCGCTCCGGGCACGATGCGGCGAACCCGCACCGGGCGTCGCGGTGAAGCTGGAGAACGCCAGGCGGTCGCAGGAGGAGGCCCTGGGCATCGCACGTGCGAACATGGAATTCAATCTCCCCTGCCTCGTGTCGAGAACAAGGAACGCCGGAATATGAAGGAGCAACCGGATCGTCGAGCCACCCAGGCGGCGGGTGCGCGGGGCCCGGTGCGCCCGCCTCGACACGCTCACACCGGCCGCGATCACGCCGAGGGACCGCGAGCGGCCCCGCCGCCCGCGGGCACGATCTACACCTGTCCGATGCATCCGGAAATCCGCCGCGCTGCGCCGGGCAACTGTCCGATCTGCGGCATGGCGCTCGAGCCGCTCCTGCCGGGACTCGAAGACGAGGAGAACCCGGAGCTCGTCGACTTCACGCGACGCTTCTGGTGGACGTTGCCGCTGACTGCGATCGTGACCACGCTCGCGATGTTCGGTCACCGCTTCGACCTGATGTCGCCGACGACGCAGCCGTGGGTCGAATTGGTGCTGTCGATCCCGATCGTGCTCTGGGCCGGTTGGCCGTTCTTCGTGCGGTGTGTCCAATCGTTCCGCAATGCCAGCCCCAACATGTGGACGCTGATCGGGCTCGGCACCGGGGCCGCCTTCGTCTACAGCGTCGCCGCCACGATTACCCCGCAGTGGTTTCCCGAGTCGTTCGCCTCGCACGGACGCGTCGGCGTCTATTTCGAGGCCGCGGCGGTCATCGTGTCCCTGACCCTGCTCGGCCAGATACTCGAGTTGCGCGCGCGCGGCCGCACTTCGGCCGCGTTGAAGGCGCTGCTCGGATTGGCGCCGAAAACCGCGCGCCGGCTCGATGCCGACGGCAGAGAGGCGGACATCCCCCTCGCCCTCGTGCACGTAGGCGACCGGCTGCGCATCCGCCCCGGCGAAAAGGTACCGGTCGACGGCGTCGTGCTCGAGGGCGAGAGCTCGATCGACGAGTCGATGCTCACCGGCGAGCCGATTCCGGTCGGAAAGCGCGTCGGCGACAAGGTCGTCGGCGCGACGATCAACACCAGCGGCGCGTTGATCATGCGCGCCGAGCGCGTGGGCTCCGAAACCATGCTCTCTCAGATCGTGGCGATGGTCGCGCAGGCCCAGCGCTCTCGCGCGCCGATGCAGCGCATGGCGGACCTCGTCGCGGGCTGGTTCGTGATGGCGGTGATCGCGATCGCAGTCGTCACGTTCCTGGTCTGGGGCCTCTTCGGCCCGCAGCCGAGCTGGGTGTACGCCACGCTGAACGCGCTGGCGGTGCTCATCATCGCCTGCCCGTGCGCACTGGGGCTGGCGACGCCGATGTCGATCATGGTCGCCACCGGAAAGGCCGCCACGCAGGGAATCCTCTTTCGCGATGCCGCGGCGATCGAGGCATTCCGGACCATCGACACCATCGTCGTCGACAAGACGGGTACGCTCACCGAAGGCAAGCCCGCCTTCGATCGCGTCGCCGCCGCTGCCGGCTTCGATGAATCGGAGGTGCTGCGCATCGCTGCGAGCCTGGACCAGGGATCCGAGCACCCGCTGGCGCATGCAATCGTCGACGAGGCGCGGCGGCGCGGGCTCGCGCTGGCGGCGGCCGGGACCTTCGAATCGGCCAGCGGCATCGGCGTGCGCGGCACCGTCGAGGGTCGACGCGTCGCACTGGGCAACACGACCTTGATGGACGACGAAGGCATCGACCATGCACCGCTGGCCGGCCAGGCGGAGTCCTTGCGCGCGCAAGGTGCAAGCGTCATGGTCCTCGCGGTCGACGGCAAGGCAAACGGCCTGCTCGCCGTCTCCGATCCGATCAAGCCGACCACCGCGGAGGCGGTGCGGCAGCTGCGGCAGGCCGGCCTGCACCTGGTGATGGCGACCGGCGACGGCTGGACGACCGCACGCGCCGTCGGCCGCGCGCTCGGCATCGATGAGATCCTCGGCGAGGTGAAACCGGCGGACAAGGTTGCGATCATCGAACGCCTGCAAGCCCAGGGCCGCCGCGTCGCGATGGCCGGCGACGGGATCAACGACGCGCCCGCCCTCGCCCGCGCCGACATCGGCATCGCGATGGGCACCGGCACCGACGTTGCGATGAACGCGGGCCACGTCACGCTGGTCAAGGGCGACCTGCGGGCGATCGTGCGCGCGCGGGCGATCTCGCGCCAGACCGTCCGGAACATGCGCGAGAACCTCGGTTTCGCGCTCGTCTACAACGCGCTCGGGGTTCCGATCGCCGCCGGGGTCCTCTACCCGGTGCTGGGCTGGCTGCTTTCGCCGCTCATCGCCGCGCTCGCCATGAGCCTGAGCTCGGTCTCGGTCGTCTCCAATGCGCTGCGCCTGCGGAGTGCCCGATGAACGATCCGGATGCCGGAAAACGCGCAGCCAGGCCGCGGCGCGCAACCGTGTTGGCGGTGGGCGCAATCTCGACAGCGGCGGCGCTCGGCGCCGCGTGGTGGCACTGGCGAGCGCCGTCGGCGGCCGATGGCGCCGATCCCGCGGTGATCGCGCAAGGCCGCGAGGTTTACGCCCGCTACTGCGCGAGCTGCCACGGCGAGCGGCTGGAGGGACAGCCCCACTGGCAGACGCGTCGCGCCGACGGCCGCATGCCCGCGCCGCCGCACGACGCCACCGGGCACACCTGGCATCACCCTTCAGGGGTGCTGTTCACCATCGTCAAGAACGGCGTGCAGGCCTACGCGCCACCCGGCTACCAGAGCGACATGCCGGCCTTCTACGGCGTGCTCACGGATGCACAGATCCGCGCCGTGCTCGCCTACATCGCCTCGAACTGGCCCGAGGCGATACGCGCCAGGCAGGCTGAAATCGAGCGCGCGAGCCGGCAGCGGCAGTGAGCGGCGGCGCAGGCGCACAATAGGCCGCAAGCGGAAGGGATCCGCTCGGGAGGTTTCTCGCATGGCCAGGAAGATGGCGATCATCGCGAGCAAGGGCACCCTGGACATGGCGTATCCGCCGTTCATCCTGGCGTCCACTGCCGCCGCGCTCGACTACGAAGTGCAGGTGTTCTTCACGTTCTACGGGCTGACGCTGCTGCGCAAGGATCTCGCCGACGTGAAGCTCAGCCCGCTGGCCAATCCGGCGATGCCGATGCCGATGCCGATCCCGGTCTTCGCGCAGGCGCTGCCGGGCATGGAGGCGATGGCCACCCGCATGATGAAGTCGAAGATCCGCTCCAAGGGGGTGGCGTCGCTGCAGGAGCTGCGCAGCCTGTGCCTGGAGGCCGGGGTGAGGTTCATCGCCTGCCAGATGACCTTCGACCTGTTCGACTTTCGCACCGACGACCTCATCGCCGAGATCGAACCGGGCGGCGCCGCGACCTTCCTGGAATTCGCGGGTCAGTCGGACATCTGCCTGTTCATCTAGGAGTGCCTGTCGGAGTCGAGCCGACCCCGGCCGGAAGGCAGGCCGCAAGGGTGAGCCCGAAAACCGGCGCGCAGCGCCGGCATCCGGACACCCGACGGGAGACACCGCGCCGGGCGCCGAGGCGCCGGCGCGGAAGGGAATCGCGGGAACGCCCCCTACTGGCCGAACTGGCGGGCGCGCCGCGGGCCGCCGCGGCCGCCGCCGCCCTCGCGGTCGCCACCACCGCCGCGATCGCCACCGCCGCCGTAGCCGCCTCCGCTGCGACCGCCTCCGCCGTAGCCGCCACCACCGCCGCCACCGTAGCCGCCTCCGCCGCTGCGGCCACCCCCGCCGTAACCGCCTCCGCCGCCGCGGCTGCCGCCGCCTCCACCACCACCGCCACCAAAGCCGCCCTGCTCGCGCGCCTCGTTCACCACCAGGCTGCGTCCTTCCAGCGAGTGGCCATTGAGCGCGCGGATGGCCGCCTGGGCGGCCTCGTCGTTGGCCATGGTGACGAAACCGAAGCCGCGCGAGCGGCCGGTTTCGCGATCGGTGACGATCTTGGCATCGGTGACTTCACCGTGACTGCCGAAAAGCTGCGACAGCTGCGCATCGGTCGCGCGCCACGGCAGATTGCCCACGTAGATCTTGGTTCCCATCGAAACTCGTTCCTCGAACCGTTGGACTCATTGCATTTCGAGGAATACCGAACCAGTCACCCGGGAAATGCAACTCCACGAACCGTCATGCCGATCCGTTTTTCGACTTTGCCACAAACCTCCGCAAATGCACAGCAGAGCGTGACAGGAAACTTGCATCCGACCCGGATACTGTATGAAAATACACTGGTCGCAGACATTCCCGAACCCCGAAGCGGAGCACGCCCATGCGGGACCTCACCTCGCGCCAGCAGCAGATCCTGGCGCTGATCAGGCAGCACATCGCCGACACCGGCTTTCCGCCCACCCGGGCCGAAATCGCCCAGCAGCTGGGCTTTCGCTCCCCCAATGCCGCCGAGGAGCACCTCAAGGCGCTGGCGCGCAAGGGCGTCATCGAGCTGGCCTCGGGCACCTCGCGCGGCATCCGGCTCAAGCTGCTGCCCGACTCCCCCAGCGATCAGCCGCGCGCGGTGCAGCTCGCCCTCAGCCTGCCGCTGGTCGGTCGGGTCGCCGCCGGCAGCCCGATCCTCGCCCAGGAGCACATCGAGGCCAGCTACGCCATCGATCCGAACCTGTTCGACGACAAGCCCGATTACCTCCTGAAGGTGCGCGGCATGAGCATGCGCGACGCCGGCATCTTCGACGGCGACCTGCTCGCGGTGCGCCGCGCTCGGGAAGCCCGCAACGGCCAGATCGTCGTGGCCCGCGTCGGCGACGAGGTCACCGTCAAGCGCTGGCGCCGCAAGGGCCACACGGTCGAGCTGTTGCCCGAGAACCCCGATTTCGCGCCCATCGTCGTCGATGCCCGCAGCGATCCGTTCGCCCTCGAGGGCATCGCCGTCGGCCTGCTGCGCACCGGCAAGGCGCTCTGACGGCGCGCGGCTCCCCAGGAAAACCGCCATGCCGTCCGCGCTGCCCGCTGCCGTCTGGCGCGCCAGCCAGCTCGGCCACGCCGCCGTCACCGCCCTCTCGAGCGGCTTTCCCGCCCTCGATGCCGAGCTGCCCGGCGCGGGCTGGCCGGCCGGGATGCTCACCGAGCTGATCGGCCGCGAGCCGGGCATCGGCGAGCTGCGCCTGCTGGTGCCGCTGCTGCGCCCGCTCACGCGCGAGCGCCGCTTCGTCGTCCTGCTGGCGCCGCCGCACGTGCCCTACGCCCCGGCGCTGGCCAGCCACGGCATCGACCTCGACTACCTGCTGGTGGTGCAGGCCCCCAACGCCGCCGATCGCCTGTGGGCCGTCGAGCAGGCGCTCGGCAGCGCCTCGTTCGGCGCCCTGCTTGCCTGGCTGCCGCAGGAGAAAACCCGCCCCGAGCACCTGCGCCGCATGCAGCTGGCCGCCCAGTCGGCCGGTGGTCCGGTGTTCCTGTTCAGGCAGCTGGCGGCCCAGTTCGAGGCCTCGCCGGCCCCGCTGCGCCTGCTGCTGCTGCCTCGCCCCGACGAGCGCCTGTCGGTGCAGATCCTCAAGCGGCGCGGGCCGCTCATGGCCGATCCGCTCCTGCTCGACCTGCCGCAGCCGGTCACGGCCATCCGGCTGCGCGCGAGCCCGCTGGCAGACCCGGCGCAGCGCCCGCCGATGCATGCGAGCCGCATCCGCCCCGATGCATCGCACGCCGGTGCGCTGCATTAGGGCGTATCGATACCACCACGGTCGTCGCCGCAGTGTGGTGGCTGGGCCTCTTCTTCGACCGATTGGCGCTGCAGATCGCCCGCTGCGGCGCGCTCGCGCCCGGCGACGGCGCGCCGCTGGCGATCTGCGACCGGCTGTGCATTCTCGATGCCGACGCGGGCGCGCGGGCGCTGGGCATCGTCGCCGGCATGAAGCGGGCGGCCGCGCTGGCGCTCGCCCCCGCCCTGCTGCTGCGCGAGCGCGATGCGGCACGCGAGCAGGCCGCGCTCGAACGGCTGGCGGCCTGGGCCCTGCAGTTCACCCCCTCGGTCAGCCTGCAGGCCGACCTGCCCTTCGGCGAGCACGACGACACCCCCGCTCCCTGCGGCCTGCTGCTGGAGGTCGCCGCGAGCCTGCGCTACTTCGGCGGACCCGAGGCGCTGCTGGCACGCCTGCGCCAAGGGCTGCGGGCGCTCGGCTACACCGCGCGCATCGGCACGGCGCCCACCGCCGCGGCAGCGTGGCTGTTCGCGCGCCATCGCGACGGCCTGTCCAGCACCGCCGCCGACCTGCCGGCCACCCTGGAAGCCCTGCCTAGCCGCCTGCTCGCACGCAGCCGCGCGCAACGCGAAACGCTCGATGCCATCGGCGCGCATCGCGTCGGCGACCTGCTCGCGCTGCCGCGCGCCGGCCTGGCGCGCCGCTGCGGGCCCGCGCTGCTCGACGAGCTCGATCGCGCCCGCGGGCAGCAGCCCGAATCGCGCCGCTGGTTCGAGGCGCCCGCCCGCTTCGAGGCGGAGATCGAGCTGCTGGCACGGGTCGATCACGCCGAGGCGCTGCTGTTCGCCGCCCGGCGCCTGGTGGACCCGCTCGCCGCATGGCTGGCGGCGCGCCACGGCGCGCTGCGCACCTTCGTGCTGCACGCCATCCACGACCGGCGCGATGCGCGCGAGGACACGCTGCTGACGGTCCGGCTGGCCGGTCCGAGCCGTGACCCCGAACGGCTGCTCACGCTGCTGCGCGAGACGCTCGCCGTCACCCGCCTGCCGGCACCGGTGCATGCGCTGCGCCTGCGCTGCGAGGAGGTGCTGGCGCAGCCCGCGGCCAGCGCGTCGCTGCTGCCGGCGCCCGGCGCCGCGCGCGAGAACCTGGCCCGGCTGATCGAGCGGCTGCAGGCGCGGCTGGGTGCGCGCGGCATCCAGCGCCTGTCCCTGGCCGCCGATCACCGCCCCGAGGCCGCGTACCGGATCGAAGCGGCCGGCGTCCATCCCGGAGCGCGGGCGGCCGTTGTCCACGGAGCGTGTGAAGGAATCGTAGCGACCTCGGGCCGCGCAGTAGATTCCCTCGCACGTTCAGCCGAAGTGCCCGTCGCCGCGGGTATCCCCGTCGCCGGCCTGCCCCGGCCGCTATGGCTGCTGCACGAACCCCTCGCCATCGGCGAGCGCGACAACCGCCCCTGCTGGCGCACGCCGCTCACGCTGCTGGCAGGTCCGGAACGCATCGAAGGCGGCTGGTGGGACGCCGCCCTGGTGCAGCGCGACTACTTCGTCGCCGAGGACGAAACGCACGCGCTGTACTGGATCTACCGCGAACGGCTGGCGCCCGAGGGCGGCCGCGGAGGATGGTTCGTGCACGGACGCTTCGGGTGAATGCGCGCGGGAATCTACTGCGCGGCCCGATCTCGCGCCTGTGATGCTCGCCGTACCCTGGTACGGCTGCGCTTCTCGGCACGACCTCGGACCGCTCGCTACGATTCCCTCGCACGTTCTGCGAACAGCGACCCTTTCACTCCTCGGGGTGACGGCGATGCTCGTGGCGTTCGGAGCGCATCTGGCAGTCGATGCAGCGCAGCGCCATCGGGGCCGCGCGCAGGCGCTCGAAGGGAATGTCGACGCCGCAGTCGATGCACACGCCGAAAGTGCCCTCGTCGACGCGGCGCAGGGCGCCGCGCAGGCTGCGCCACTCGTCGATGTCGCGCAGCGCCTCCGACATGTCGACTTCGCTCTCGTTCAGGATCGACGACAGGTCGCCGGTATCCCCGATGCGATCGAAAGTGGAGAATTCCTCGGAGGCCTCGCCGAGCTTGCGCGAGATCTCTTCTTCGAGGAAAGCCAACCGCTGCCGGATCTGGTTGAGCAGTTCGTCGATCTGCGATTCTGACAGAGGCATTCGGGTCTCCGGGAGCGATGTCAGGCATCGTACGAGCACCGGGTCGCGCCACCTTGACCGGGGTCAAGCGCCCCCTGCCGCGAGGGGCACTCAGGGAAACCCCTTGGGTAATCCCTCAGGGAGCGATCCGGTCGACCGCGTCGGTGATGAGCATGTCCAGCCCGAGGGCCGACAGCTCCGCGACGTGCTCCGCTTCATTCACAGTGTAGGCGATCACGCGCAGGCCGGCACGATGGGCCGACGCGATCAGCGGACCCGACAGCGCGCGATGGTGCACGTCCAGCGCCACACAGCCGAGCGCCCGGCAGCGCGCCAGGGCATCGTCGGGCAGCGCTTCGCCGAACAGCAGCGCGCGCGGCAGCTCCGGTGCGGCAGCGCGCGCCGCCTCGAGCGCCGCTTCGGAGAACGACGACAGAATCGGCGGCACGCTCGCGCCCTGCCACAGCCAACGCGCCTCGCACGCGGTCGCCGCGCCGGTCTCGGCCTCGCGCCCCGGCTCCGGCTTGATCTCGATGTTGGCCAGGCAGCCGTTGCGCCGCAGCCAGCGCGCCACCCGCGCGAGCGTGGGGATGGGCTCGCCGGCGTAGGCATCCGAGTGCCAGCCGCCGGCATCGAGCCGCGCCAGCTCGCCCAACGTGAAGCCGCCCACGCGGCCGGCGCCATCGGTGGTCCGGTCGACGGTGGCATCGTGCATCAGCACCAGCACGCCGTCGCCCGAGAGCTTCACGTCGAACTCGAACATGGTGTAGCCGAACGACGCGCCCAGCCGCAGGGCGGCGAGCGTGTTCTCGGGCGCGAGCCTGCCGGCGCCGCGATGCGCGACCCTGGCCGGGTACGGCCAGTGCTCGAAGGAGACGCTCATTTGTCCGACTCCACCAGGCCCTTGATGAACCACTTCTGCGCCAGCACCACCACCGCCACCGGCGGCAGCATGGCCAGCATCGCGGTCGCCATCACCAGCGGCCACTCGGTGGCGGCATCGCCGCCGGCGATCATGCGCTTGATGCCGATCACCACCGGATACATCGATTCCTGCGTGGTGACCAGCAGCGGCCACAGGTACTGGTTCCAGCCGTAGACGAACTGGATCACGAACAGCGCCGCGATGCTGGTGCTCGACAGCGGCAGCAGCACGTGCCAGAAGAAGCGCATCGGGCCCGCGCCGTCGATCTTGGCGGCCTCGGCCAGCTCGTCGGGCACCGTCATGAAGAACTGGCGAAAGAGGAAGGTCGCGGTGGCCGAGGCGATCAGCGGCAGCGTCAGGCCGGCGTAGGTGTCGATGAGCCCGAGGTCGGCCATCACCTGGTAGGTCGGCATGATGCGCACTTCGACCGGCAGCATCAGCGTGACGAAGACCAGCCAGAAGGCGGTCTGGCGCAGGCGGAAGCGGAAGTACACCAGCGCGAACGCCGACAGCAGCGAGATCGCGATCTTGCCCAGCGCGATGGCCAGCGCCATCACCAGGCTGTTGAACAGCATCCGCGCCACCGGGGCGGTGGTGTTGCCGGCGCCGGCCGAGAGCACCTCGGCGTAGTTGGCCAGCAGCCGATCGCCCGGCAGCAGCGACATGGGCGTCGCCAGCACCTGATCGAGCGTCTGCGTGGAGGCGACGAAGGTCACCCACACCGGCAGCGCCACCAGGGCCACGCCGGCGATCAGCACCGCGTAGGTGAGGAAGGTCATGAACGGAGTGCGACCGAGCATGCCGGCTCCGCTAGTACCCCGACCCGGAGGTATCGCAACAAGACGAAAGCGATGGATTCGGTTCCATGGCTAGTAGCGCACCCGCCGCTCGACGTAGCGGAACTGCACGAAGGTCAGCACCAGCAGGATGACGATCAGCACCACCGACTGCGCCGCCGAGCTGCCGATGTCGAGCCCCTTGAAGCCGTCGTTGTACACCTTGTAGACCAGGACCTCGGTGGCCTTGGCCGGACCGCCGCCGGTGGCCGCGTCGATGATCGCAAAGGTTTCGATGAACGCGTAGACGACGTTGATGACGAGCAGGAAGAAGGTGGTCGGCGAGAGCAGCGGAAAGATCACCGAGCGGAAGGTGCGCCAGGCGCCGGCGCCGTCGATCGCGGCCGCCTCGATCAGCGACTTCGGGATCGACTGCAGCCCGGCCAGGAAGAAGACGAAGTTGTAGCTGATCTGCTTCCAGACCGCGGCCACCACGACCAGGATCATCGCCTGGGTGCCGTCGAGCACGTGGTTCCAGGCCACGCCCATCGCCCCCAGCCAGTGCGCGACGATGCCCAGCGTCGGGTTGAACAGGAACATCCACAGCACGCCGGCGATGGCAGGAGCCACCGCGTAGGGGACGATCAGCAGGGTGCGGAACAGCAGCGCGCCGCGGATGGCCCGATCGGCGAAGTAGGCCAGCGCCAGGCTCAGCGCGAGCCCGATCGCGGTGACCGCGACCGAGAACACCGCGGTGATCCGGAACGAATCGAGGTACAGCGGGTCGCCGAACAGCTCGCGGAAGTTCTCCAGGCCGACGAATTCGCGGCTCGCGCCGAATGGATCCTGGATGAACACCGACTGGAACAGCGCCTCGGCCGCCGGCCAGTAGAAGAACACCAGGATGATCGCCAGCTGCGGCGCCAGCAGCGCGGCCGGCAGCCAGCCGATCGCGCGGAAGACGACGCGCTTGTCCAGCGCCTACTCCCGGGCGGTGCGCTGGAAGCGCGCGAGCTGCTCGTCGCCGCGGCGCTTGATGTTGGCCAACGCGCTGCGGGCATCTTCCTTGCCGGCCAGCATCGTCTCCATTTCCTCGTGGACGATGTCGCGGATCTGCGCCATGTTGCCCAGGCGGATGCCGCGCGACTTGTCGGTGGTCTTGACGATCATCTGCTGCACCGCCACGTCGGTGCCCGGGTTCTTCTCGTAGAAGCCCGATTTCTTCGTCAGCTCGTAGGCGGCGATGGTGAGCGGCAGGTAGCCGGTGGCCTGGTGCCACTCGGCCTGGATCTCGGGCGAGGAGAGGAAGGTGAAGAGCTTCGCCACGCCCTTGTACTCGGCTGCCTTCTTGCCGCCCATTACCCACAGGCTGGCCCCGCCGATGATGGTGTTCTGCGGCGCCCCGGGCACGTCGGAGTAGTAGGGCAGCTTGCTGATGCCGAAGGCGAACTTGGCGTTGCGCTTGACGTTGCCGTACACGGCCGAGCTGCCGGTGAACATCGCGCACTCGCCGCTGAAGAACTTCGCGTCGCCTTCCGTGGTGCGGCCGGCGTAGACGAACAAACCGTCCTTTGCCCATCGGGCGAGATTGCCGAAATGCCGCTCGAACAGCGGCGTGGTCACCAGCAGGCGCGCGCCCGGGCCGCCGAAGCCGTTGTCCTCGCTCGCCAGCAGGGTGTTGTGCCAGGCGGAGAAGCTCTCCATGTGCACCCAGCTCGGCCAGCTCGTCGTGTAGGGGCAGGCGCTGGCGCCCGAAGCCTTGATCTTGGCCGCCGCCGCGACCACCTCGGACCAGGTCTGCGGCGGCGCGGCGACGCCGGCCTTGGCGAGCACGTCCTTGTTGTAGAAGAAGACCGTGGTCGAGCTGTTGAAGGGGAACGACAGCATCTCGCCGCGGCGCGTCGTGTAGTAGCCCGCCACCGCGGGCACGTAGGCGCTGCGGTCGAACTTCTCGCCGGCGTCCTTCATCAGCTTCTCGACCGGCACGATGGCGCCCCGGGCGGCCATCATGGTGGCGGTGCCGATCTCGAACACCTGCACGATGTGCGGCGCATTGCCGGCACGGTAGGCGGCGATCGCCGCCGTCATCGACTCGGGGTACGAGCCCTTGTACACCGGCACGACCTTGTAGTCGCTCTGTGCCTTGTTGAAGCGCTCGGCGAAGCTGACGATCCGGTCGTTGTTGGCCCCGGTCATCGAGTGCCACCACTGGATCTCCGTGACCGCCGACGCGGGCATGGACACCGCCAGCCCACCGGCCAGCAGCGCCGCGCCGAAGGCGCGCCGCGACCACCCCGCCCTGCCTCTTGCCTGGTACGTGCTCATGGCCCTGCTCCTCTTCGTGGCGACCGCCGAACGGTCGGCCCGCCCAGCGCCGACAGCGCGACATTGTCGGCGGCGACTATTACAGATGCATGGCGCCGCCGCAAGCCGGGATCACCCCGGGGCAGACGCCCCCTCAGACCGCTCCTCAGGTCGCTCCTCAGGCCTCCTCCGGAACGGCTCGCCCGAACTCGGCGCCGAGCCGGTAGCGGCTGCCCGGATGCGTCAGCCAGGCGCGCGAGACCACCTGTCCGCGCGACCAGGTGCGCCGGTGCAGCACCAGGCACGGCTCCTCCGGGGAGATCTTGAGCAGCTCGCAGGTTCGCGGCGACGGGCGGATGGCCTCGACGACGTGCTCGACGCGATCCAGCGGGCCGGTGGTCATGAGGTAGGCGTAGGTCGTGGAGCGGGTGAAATCCTGCTCCAGGTAGGCGGGTGCGGCCGCGGGGTTGACGTAGCGCTCCTCGAGCTGGACCGGCCACTGGTTCTCCAGGTGCACGATCAGCGAATGGAAGAAAGGCGCCCGCAGAGGGATGCCGAGCGCCTCGCTGGCCACGTGGTCGGCCTTCTCCCTGCGCAGCAGATGCACCTCGCTGGCATGGGCATGCCCGCGCAGCGCGATCTCCTCGGCGATGTCGCGCACCTGCACCAGATCGAGGCGCGGGCGTTCGTTGTGCACGAAGGTGCCGGCCCCGGGACGGCGGCGGACCATGCCTTCGTTCATCAGCTCGCGCAGGGCCCGGTGCACCGTCATGCGGCTGATGCCGAGCATGCCGACCAGTTCCTGCTCGGTCGGGACGCGATGCCCCTGCGGCCACTCCCCGGACATGATCCGGTCGACGATGTACTGCTTCACGCGCTCGTAGAGCGGCGGCGCGTCCTGGTGGAAGTCGTTCGCTTTGGTGGGCATTTCGCGGGCATGGAAATCGGGAGCGGCAGGCGGTCCCCGCAGGGGGCGCAGATGCGCAGCCGCCATCCTACTTGGCCCTGTTTGTCTACACAATAGCTACAGCTTGTCCCGCTGTGAGCGCCCCTCCGGGGGCTGCATGGCACCCTGCGGAAACGGTGTCACCTCCGGCAAGGGCACAACTCGATTGACGATCGAGACCGATCAGGTATATGCTATTTGTATAAACAAACTAGAACAATCCGACCAGACCGCTTCATCGACCTTCACCCGGAGAACGTTTCATGACCGCGCAACCCGAGATCCTCTACAGCGTCAAGGCCCAGGGCGGCAGCACGCTGCGCTGCAAGGGCTGGAAGCAGGAGTCGATCCTGCGCATGCTCGAGAACAACATGGAGAACGCCGAACGGCCCGAAGATCTCGTCATCTACGGCGGCATCGGCAAGTGCGCCCGCAACTGGGAGTCGTACCACGCGATCGTCAAGTCGCTGAAGGAGCTCGAGAACGACGAGACCCTGGTCGTGCAGTCGGGCATGCCGGTGGCGATCTTCCGCACCAACCTGCTCGCGCCACGCGTGGTGATGGCCACGACCAACATCATGAAGGCCACCTGGCCGGTGTTCTACGACCTGCAGGCGAAGAACCTGACCATGTTCGCGCAGTACACCGCCGCGCCGTGGGAGTACATCGGCACCCAGGGCGTGATCCAGGGCACCTTCGAGACGCTGGGCTCGATCGCCCGCCTGCACTTCGGCAATTCGCTCAAGGGCCGCATCCTGCTCACCGCGGGCATGGGCGGCATGGGCGGCAACCAGACCCGCGCCATGAGCATGCACGGCGGCGTGTGCATCTGCGCCGACGTCGACGAGGCGGTGATCCGGCGCCGCCTCGAAGTCGGCTACTGCGACGCCATGACCGCCGACTTCGACGAGGCGGTGCGCATGGCGCGCGAAGCCGCGCAGGCGGGCAAGCCGCTGGGCATCGCCCTGGTCGGCAACGCGGTCGACGTGCTCGAGCGCGCGCTGGCCTCCGGCTTCACGCCCGACATCATCACCGACATGACGCCGGCGCACGACCCCCTCGCCTACGTGCCCACCGGGCTGAGCGTCGACGAAGCGCGGGCGCTGCGCCAGCGCGACCGCGACGGCTACCTGAAGCGTGCCGGCCAGGCGATGATCCGCCACCTGAAGCTGATGAACACCTTCCTCGACAAGGGGGCGCAGGTGTTCGAGTACGGCAACAGCCTGCGCAAGGAAGCGCGCGACGCCGGCATGCCGCAGGCCGAGGCGATGCGCATCCCGGGCTTCGTCGCCGCCTACATCCGACCGCTGTTCTGCGAGGGCCGCGGCCCGTTCCGCTGGATCTGCCTGTCGCGCGACCCCGAGGACCTGAAGAAGCTCGACGACACGGTGCTCGAGATGTTCGCCGACGACGAGCTGGTCACGCGCTGGATCACGCTGGCGCGCGAGCACATCCCGATCGAGGGGCTGCCCGCGCGCATCTGCTATCTCGGCTTCGGCCAGCGCAAGGCCTTCGGGCTGCGCGTGAACCAGATGGTGAAGGACGGCGTCCTGTCAGGGCCGGTCGCCTTCTCGCGCGACAACCTGGATTCCGGCTCGATCGTCAACCCGACCTTCGAATCCGAGAACATGAAGGACGGCAGCGACCTGATCTCCGACTGGCCGTACCTGAACGCGTTGCTCAACTGCGCCGGCGGCGCGGACCTGGTCGCCATCCAGGAGAACTACTCGATGGGCGAGGCGGTGCACACCGGCGTCACGATGATCGCCGACGGCAGCACGGAGGCCGACGTGAGGCTGGCGGCATGCCTGACCACCGACTCGGGCATCGGCGTGGTGCGCCACGCACAGGCCGGCTACGACATCGCGCGCAAGGCCGCGGCCGAGCGCTTCGCGCGCGACGGCGTCAAGGTGCCGCTGTGGTGGACGCCCGAGGCCACCTTCGGGCCCGGCCATGGCCTCTGAGCAGGGTCCAGTCCGGCCACGCGCCTCGCTGCTGGTCACCGGCGCAGCGCAGGTGCTCACCTGCGCCGCGCGGGCGCCCGACCTGGTCGGGCGCATCGAGCGCGGGGTGGTGGCGATCGGCGGCGATCGTATCCTCGCCGCCGGCAGCGCGGCCGAGGTCGAGGCCGCGGTCGACACCGCGTCGGCGCAGGTGGTCGACGCCGCCGGCGGCATCGTCGTGCCGGGCTTCGTCGACTGCCACACCCACCTGGTCTTCGCCGGCTCCCGCGTGCTCGAGTATGCCGGCCGGGTGCAGGGCGAGACGGCCGCCTCGCTGGCGGCCCGCGGCGTGCCGGTGGGCATCTCCGGCACGGCGCGCCTGCTGCGCCAGGCGAGCAGCGAGGAGCTGCTCGTGCAGGCGCACGAGCGCCTGCGGCACATGCTCGCCTGCGGCACCACCACCGTCGAAGCCAAATCGGGCTACGGCCTGTCGACGGCGCAGGAGCTGCGCATGCTCGAGGTCAACGCCGCGCTGGCGCGCAGCCAGCCGGTGGGCATCGTGAGCACGCTGCTGGGCGCGCACGAATTCCCCGAGGACCGCTCCCGCGAGGCCTACATCCGGGAGATCGTCGAGGAGATGATCCCCGAGGCCGCGCGCCGCGGCCTGGCGCGGTTCAACGACGTGTACTGCGACGACGGCTACTACACCGTCGAGGAGTCGCGCCGCATCCTGCAGGCCGGCCTCGAGCACGGCCTGAAGGCGAAGATCCATACCGACGCCTACTCGCGCATCGGCGGCTGCGCGCTCGCGGCCGAGCTCGGGGCGGTGTCGGCCGACCACCTGAACCACGCGACCGACGAAGACATGGCCTCGCTGCGCGAGGCCGGCGTGGCCGGCGTCGTCATGCCGGGGCTCGACTTCGCGGTTGGGCACGCGCGGCCGGTGCGCGCACGCCGCCTGCTCGAGCTGGGCGTCGAGGTGGCGCTGGCCACCGACATGTGCCCCGGCTGCTGGCTCGAATCGATGCCCTTCGTGATCCAGCTCGCCTGTCGGCAGTACGGCTTCGCCCCCGCGCAGGCGCTGCGCGCGGCGACCTGGGGCGGCGCGCGCGCGCTCGCGCTCGAGGACCGCGTGGGTTCGATCGAGCCCGGCAAGCAGGCCGACCTGGCGATCTTCGCGCTGCCGACCTTCGAGGACCTCGCCTACCGGCTCGGCCGCGGCCGGGCACGCACGGTGATCAAGGACGGCGCGGTCGTCCACGCCGACCCGGGAGCCTGAGCATGTCGCGCTGCATCGCCTTCGAACACCTGTGGACGCCCGACGGCTGGCTCTCGCCCGGCTACCTGGACGTCGATGCCGCCGGCCGCATCGCCGCGATCGGTGCGACGCCGCCTCCGCAGCAGCGCGTCGACGAGCAGGTCGCAGGCCACGCGGTGCCAGGCATGCCCAACGTGCATTCGCATGCCTTCCAGCGCCTGCTCGCCGGCCGCTGCGAGATCGGCGGGCGCGGCCACGAGGACAACCTCTGGACCTGGCGCCAGCGCATGTACGCGCTGGCGCAGCGCATCGAGCCGCGCCACTACGAGGACGTGGCGGCGTTCACCTACATGGAGATGCTGCTGCACGGCTTCACCCGCGTGGCCGAGTTCCACTACCTGCATCACGCGCCCGGCGGCGCCCGCTACGCCGAGCCGGCCGAGATGGCCTGGCGGCTGGCCGCGGGCGCGCGCCGGGCCGGCATCGGCCTGACCGTGCTGCCGACCCTGTATGCGCACGCCGGCATCGGCAGGACACCGCTGCCCGAGCAGGCGCGCTTCGTGCACGCGGACGTCGACGAGTTCCTGCGCCTGGCCGGCTCGCTGCACGCGCGCCGCGCCGAGCACGGCGCCGCCGTGGGGCTGGCCCTGCACAGCCTGCGCGCGGTGGCGCCCGCGGAGCTCTCGGCGGCCGTGGCCGGCGCGGCATCGATCGAGCCGCACCTGCCGATCCACATCCACGTCTCGGAGACCCGGCACGAGGTCGAGGAATGCCTGGCCGGCCTGGGCGCCCGGCCGGTGCAATGGCTGCTCGGGCACGCGCCGCTCGACGCCGGCTGGACCCTGGTCCATGCGACCCACCTCGACGAAGGCGAGCGCAGCGGCCTGGCGCGCAGCGGCGCGCTCGCCGGCCTGTGCCCGATGACCGAGGCGATGCTCGGAGACGGACTGTTCCCGCTGGTGGAATACCACCGCGAAGGCGGCGCCTGGGCGATCGGCACCGACAGCCACTACGCCTCGGGCGTGGCCGCCGAGCTGCGCATGCTCGAGTGCGGGCAGCGCCTGAGCCGCGGCCGGCGCAACGTGCTGGCCGATGCGGAGCACGGCGACCCGCGCCGCCTGCGCAGCGGCGAGCAGCTGTTCGCCTCGGCGCTGCGCGGGATGCGCGCGCTGGGCGACCCGGCCCCTGCCCTGTCGGTGGGCAGCCCCGCCGACGTCGTCGTGCTCGATCCGCACTCGCCGACCCTGGCCGGCCACGACACCGAGGCCATCCTCGATGCCTGGCTGCTCTCGGGCGCCGCCGACGCGGTGCGCGACGTGATGGTGGACGGCCGCTGGCAGGTGCGCGAGGGCGTGCACCTGCGGCAGGAATCGATCGTGCGCGCCTACGCCGAGGCGGCGCACACACTGTTCGACTAGGCGAGCAGCATGCGCAACGCCTGGCGGTAGGCGTCCTCGCCCCCCTCGTCGTCGAGACGATGGCGTCGCTCGCGCACCACCCAGCGGCCGCCGACCATCACGTTGCGCACCAGCCCGGGCGTGCCCGAGAACACCAGCGCGTTGGCCAGCGCGTCGTCCTCGCGCGCATGCAGGTCGGCGGCGCCGGGGTCGAGCTCGACCAGGTCGGCGCGCAGGCCCGCGGCGAGCGCACCCATCGGGCGGCCGAGCGCCTGTGCGCCGCCGGCGGCCGCCTCGGTCCACAGCGTGGTGCCGACCGCGTCGCTGCCCGGCGAGCCGACCGCGCCGCCCGCCACCAGGTTACGGCGGCGCAGCGCCAGGCGCTGGCCGTATTCGAGCAGGCGCAGCTCCTCGGCCGGATCGCGCGACACGTGGCTGTCGCCGCCGATGCCCCAGCGGCCTCCGGCGGCGCGATAGTCCGGCAGCGGGAAGATGCCGTCGCCCAGGTTGGCCTCGGTGCTAGGGCACAGGCCGGCCACCGCGCCGCTGCGCGCCAGCGCCGCGGTCTCGTCCGCCGTCATGTGCGTCGCGTGGACCAGGCACCAGCGCCGGTCGACGGGCTGGTTCGACAGCAGCCACTCGACCGGCCGCGATCCGCTCGCGGCCACGCTGTCGTCGACCTCCTTCGTCTGCTCGGCCACGTGGATGTGGATCGGCGCGCTCGCATCGATCGCCTCGAGGCCGGCGACCAGCTCGCGCAGCGATGCCGCATCGACCGCGCGCAGCGAATGGGGCGCCACGCCGACGCGCACGTCGGCATCGCCGGCCGCCGCCCGGCGCGCCGCTTCCACCATCGCCAGGATCGCGGCCGGATCGTTGCCGAAGCGGGCCTGGCGCGGCTGCAGCGGCCGGGCGCCGAAGTCCGACCAGCGATACAGCACCGGCAGCAGCGTGATCGCGATCCCGGCCTCGCGCGCCGCCGCGAGGTGGCGCAGCAGCAGCTCGGCGGGCGCCGCATAGGCGGTGCCGTCGGGCCGGCGATGGACGTAGTGGAACTCGGCCACCGCGGTGTAGCCGTTGCGCAGCATCTCCACGTAGAGGTGGCGCGCGATCGCGAACGCGGCCTCGGGGGTGAGCCGCGCGACGAAGCGGTACATCAGCTCGCGCCAGCTCCAGAAGTCGTCGCTGCCCGGGCCGCGCGTCTCGGCCATTCCCGCCATGGCGCGCTGGAAGGCGTGCGAATGCAGGCTCGCCATGCCCGGCAGCACCGGCCCGGGGAGCACCTCGTCGCCGGGACGCGGGCCGGCCGTGTCCGCGGCGACGTCGGCGAAACCGCCCGCCGCATCGATCGCGATGCGCACGTTGCGCGCCCAGCCGGCGGGCAGGAGGGCGCGGGCGGCGAAGCAGTGGCGCGTCATCGCTGCGGCGCGCAGGCCGGGGGCTGGCACGCGTGCCTCAGCGGGCGAACCCGAGCATGGCCTCGAGCATCGCCCGCAGGTGCGGCCGCAGCCGCGCCGCCAGCGGCTCGCGGAAGGCAAACGGCGGATCGTCGTCCATGTAGGCGCACAGCGCCAGCTCGAGCTGCACCGCGTGCACGCCCTCCTGCGGGCGCCCGTAGCGGCGCGTGATGTAGCCGCCCTTGAAGCGCCCGTCGAGCACCGAGCTGTAGCCCGCCGCGGCGCCGGCGACGGCCGCCAGCCGCGCGGCGAGCGCCGGGTCGCAGGAGCGCCCGTCGGCGGTGCCGAGGTTGAGGTCGGGCAGCCGGCCCTCGAAGAAGCGCGGCACCACCGAGCGGATCGAATGCGCGTCCCACAGCAGGGCGACGCCGTGGCGCGCGTGCAGCTCGGCCAGCGCCTGCGCGAGGCGGTCGTGGTAGGGTTTCCAGCAGCGCTCGATGCGCTCGGCGGTCTCGCTCTCCTGCGGCGTCTCGCCGGGGCGATAGACCGGCTCGCCGGCGAAGGTGTCGATCGGCACCAGGCCGGTGGTGCTGCGGCCGGGATACAGGCTGGCGTCGTCCGGCGGACGGTTCAGGTCGATCACGTAGCGCGAGTGGGTCGCCTCGAGCACCGAGGCGCCGATCTCGTCGAGGAAATCGTACAGGCGCTCGAGGTGCCAGTCGGTGTCGGGCAGCGCGAGGGCCGCCGGCGTCATCCGGCGCGCCAGCGCTTCCGGCAGCCAGGTGCCGCGGTGCGGCATCGACACCAGCAGCGGCGTCGTGCCGGCGCGGAATCGGAACGGCTCCATGGCACGCTCCCTCTTCGTTCAGCGGATCATCGGCAGGTCGAGCCGGTTGCGCCGGGCGCACTCGATCGCGCTCTCGTAGCCGGCGTCGGCATGGCGCATGACGCCGGTGGCCGGGTCGTTCCACAGCACGCGCGCGATGCGCTGCGCCGCGGCGTCGGTGCCGTCGCACACGATCACCATGCCCGAGTGCTGCGAGTAGCCCATGCCGACCCCGCCGCCGTGGTGGAACGACACCCAGGTGGCGCCGCTGGCGGTATTGAGCAGGAGGTTCAGCAGCGCCCAGTCGGAGACCGCGTCCGAGCCGTCTTTCATGCTCTCGGTCTCGCGATTGGGGCTGGCCACCGAGCCGCTGTCGAGGTGGTCGCGCCCGATCACGATCGGGGCCTTGAGCTCGCCGGTGCGCACCATCTCGTTGAAGGCCAGGCCCGCGAGGTGGCGCTCGCCCAGCCCGATCCAGCAGATGCGCGCAGGCAGGCCCTGGAACCTGATCCGTTCGCCGGCCATGTCGAGCCACTGGTTCAGCGAGCGGTCGTGCGGGAACAGCTCGCGCATCTTCGCGTCGGTACGCGCGATGTCCTGCGGGTCGCCCGAGAGCGCCGCCCAGCGGAACGGCCCCTTGCCGAGGCAGAACAGCGGCCGCACGTAGGCCGGCACGAAGCCGGGGTAGTCGAACGCATCGGCGACCCCGGCGTTCTTCGCTTCCTGGCGCAGGTTATTGCCGTAGTCCACGCACGGAATGCCCATGGCGAGGAAGCCCAGGATCGCGCTCACGTGCCTGGCCATCGACTGGCGCGCCGCCTCGGCCACGGCCCGCGGATCGCGCTTGCGGGTCTCGATCCAGCGCTCGAGCGACCAGCCTTCGGGCAGGTAGCCGTTGGCCGGGTCGTGCGCCGAGGTCTGGTCGGTGACCAGCGCCGGGCGCGGCCCGCCGGCGCGCGCGCGCTCGAGCATCTCGGGCACCAGCGCGGCGGCATTGCCGAGCAGCCCGACCGACACCGCGCGCCCTTCGGCGGCCGCGCGCGCGAGGATCGCGTAGGCCGCCTCCAGCGTGTCGGCGCGCTCGTCGAGGTAGCCGGTGCGCAGCCGCATGTCGATGCGGCTGGAATCGCACTCGACGGCCAGCATCGAGGCCCCGGCCATGGTCGCGGCCAGCGGCTGCGCGCCGCCCATGCCGCCCAGGCCCGCTGTGAGGATCCATCTGCCGCGCCAGTCGCCCTGGTAGTGCTGGCGGCCGGCCTCGGCGAAGGTCTCGTAGGTGCCCTGCACGATGCCCTGGCTGCCGATGTAGATCCACGAGCCGGCCGTCATCTGGCCGTACATCATCAGGCCCTTGCGGTCGAGCTCGTTGAAGTGCTCCCAGGTGGCCCAGTGCGGCACCAGGTTGGAGTTGGCGATCAGCACGCGCGGGGCGTCGGCGTGGGTGCGGAACACCCCCACCGGCTTGCCCGACTGGATCAGCAGGCTCTGGTCGCCCTCGAGGCGCCTGAGGGCATCGACGATCGCATCGAAGCACGCCCAGTTGCGCGCTGCCTTGCCGATGCCGCCGTAGACGACGAGGTCTTCCGGGCGCTCGGCCACGTCGGGGTCGAGGTTGTTCATCAGCATGCGCAGCGGCGCCTCGGTGAGCCAGCTGCGGGCGCTGAGCTGGCTGCCGCGCGGCGCGCGGATGGTGCGGGAACCGATCGGAGCGGACAGGTCGGTCATGGGAACCTCCGGAAAGATGGCGTTCAGGCGACCTCGGTCATGCCGAGGAACGAATCGACCATGGCGGGATCGCGCCGCGCCTGCTCGCCGTCGGCCTCGTAGGCCTTGCGGCCGGAGACCAGCACGACGACGCGGTCGGCCGCAGCCAGCGCGCGGTGGGTGTTCTGCTCGACCAGCAGCACCGCCAGCCCCTGGCGCTTGAGCTCGACGATGGCCTCGAAGCACAGGTCGACCATCGCCGGCATCAGGCCGAGCGACAGCTCGTCGATCATCAGCAGCTTTGGGCGCGCCATCAGGGCGCGCCCGATCGCCAGCATCTGCTGCTCGCCGCCCGACATGAGGCCGGCGCGCTGGCGGTAGCGCTCGCGCAGGCGCGGAAAGAGCTGCATCACCTGCTGCTCGGTCTCGCGCGCCTCGGCGGCGCTGCGCAGGTAGCCGCCCACCATCAGGTTCTCGGCCACCGTGAGGTCGGGGAAGATGCGCCGGCCCTCGGGCGCCAGCGCCATGCCGCGGCGCGTGCGCTCGGCCGGCGCGAGCCGGGTGATGTCGTCGCCGTCGAGCAGCACGCGGCCGCGCTGCACCTGGACGTTGCCGGCGATGGCCATCAGCGTCGAGGTCTTGCCGGCGCCGTTGGGGCCGAGCAGCGCGGTGATCTCGCCGGCCCGCGCCGAGAGGTCCAGCTCGTGGACCGCCTGCACCAGGCCGTAGCCGCAGCCGAACTTCTCAAGCGTGAGCAACGACGTCTCCCCCCAGGTAGGCGCTGCGCACGTCGCCGCGCGCCATCACCTCGCGCGGCGCGCCGTCGGCCAGCACGGTTCCGTTGTGCAGCACCAGCAGGCGGTGGGCGATGCGGGTGACCTCGCCGAGGTTGTGCTCGACCAGCACGATCGTCAGGCCGCCGGCGTTGAGCTCCGCGATCAGGTCGGCCAGACGCGTGGCCTCGGTGTAGTTCAGCCCGGCCAGCGGCTCGTCGAGCAGCAGCAGGCGCGGCTCGAGCGCGAGCGCGCGCGCCACCTGCATGCGCTTGAGGTAGCCCAGCGGCACGCTGCGCGCCGACTTGCCGGCGCCGTCGGCGATGCCCAGGCGCTCGAGCAGCTGCATCGCCTGCTCGCGCGCCTCACGCGTCTCGACCGAGGCGAGCGCGCGCCACGGCCGCAGCGTCTGGCGCCGGGCGGCGGCGATCATCACGTTCTCGAGCAGCGTCATGTCGCGAAACGGGCGCACCACCTGGTGCGTGAGCACGAAGCCGAGCTGGGCGCGCCGGTGGATCGGCATCCTCGTCACGTCGCGGTCTTCGAGGTGCACCGTGCCCGCGTCCGGCGCGACGACGCCGGTGAGCAGGCGCAGCAGGGTGGTCTTGCCGGCGCCGTTGGGGCCGATCAGCCCGAGCAGCTCGCGGCGCGCCACCTTCAGGCTGACGCCGGTGACGGCGCGCACGCCGCCGAAGGCCACCGACAGGTCGCGGACCTCGAGCATCGCCTCGGGCACCATCATGCCAGCCTCCGGCCGGTGACGCGCCGGTACAGCCCGGCGAAGCCCTCGGGGCTGAAGCGCATCACCAGCAGCAGCAGCGCGCCGTAGACCAGCAGCTTGTAGTCGTTGATGAAGCGGAACAGCTCCGGCATCACGGTGAGAAGCACGGCCCCGAGCACCACGCCGAGCGTCGACCCGATGCCCCCCACCACGACCATCGCCAGGATGGTGATCGACTGGATGAAGTTGAACGCGTCGGGCACGATCAGCTGCGTCATGTGCGCGTAGATGGCGCCCGCCAGCCCCGCCGAGGCGGTGCCCAGCAGGAAGGCCACGGTCTTGTAGCCGGCGACGTCCACGCCGATGGTGCGCGCGGCGTCCTCGTCCTGGGCGACGGCGTCGAAGGCGCGCCCCATCCAGCTGCGCCGCACGTGCAGGCTGAGCAGCACCAGCGCGATCGCCGCGCCGATCGCCATCAGCGCGTAGCCGCCCTTGCCCATCGGCGAGGGAATCCTGGCGATGCCCATCTCGGCGCCGAGCCAGGCCTGCTTGCGCACCACGCCGAGGAAGAGGAAGCCCACCCCCATGGTCACGATCGCCAGGAAGTCGTCGCGCACGCGCAGCGCGGCGAAGCCGACCACCACGCCGAAGGCCCCTGCCACCACCACGCCCACCAGCACCGAGAGCACGAACGGCATCCCGGCCACCGAGCACAGCGCGGCGGCGTAGGCGCCCAGCCCGTAGAACGCGGCGTGGCCCAGGCTGACCTGCCCGCAGAAGCCGCTGATCATGTTCAGCCCGAGCGCCAGCACCACGTTGAGCGCCGCGAAGGTCGCCACCGACAGGTAGTAGTCCACGGATGCCGCCGCTCAGTGCGCGCCGCCGAGCAGGCCCTTGGGACGGACCATCAGCACGACGATGAGGAACAGGAAGGCCATCGCGTCGCGATCGAGCACCTTGTCGAGGAACACCGATCCGAAGCTCTCGACCACGCCCAGCGCGAGGCTCGCCACCAGCGTGCCCGGCACGTTGCCCAGGCCGCCGAGCACGATGATCGCCAGCCCCTTGTAGCTGATCACGCTGCCCATGGCCGGCTCGACCAGGTTGTTGAGCAGCCCGACCAGCACGCCGCCGATGCCGGCCAGCGCCGAGGCGATGAAGAAGTTGAGATAGCGCACGCGCATCACGCTGACGCCGAAGTTCTGCGCGATGACCGGATCGGAGACGGTCGCCCGCCACGCGACCCCGGCGCGGGTGCGGGCCGCGAACAGGGCGAAGGCCGACAGCAGGACCACCGCGGCCGCCACCATCCAGATCTGCACCAGGTTCAGCGTGATTCCGCCCAGCGACCAGGTGGCGGTGAACCACGGGTTGTCGTCGAACGACAGGCCGTAGGGCCCGAAGATCAGCCGGAAGCCGTCCTCCATGCCGATCAGCACGCCGATCGAGGCGACCAGCGCGACGAACGGCGGCTTGTCGAGTATGGGCTCGTACACCAGCCGGTAGATCAGCGGGCCGAGCAGGCCCGCCGAGAGTGTCGCCGCGACGAACGCCAGGGGCAGGCTGTCGGTCCGGTTGGCCACCAGCAGCCCGATGTACGCGCCGAGCGTGAACACCGTGGCCTGGGCGACGTGCAGGATGCGCAGCAGCCCGTAGACCAGCGTCAGGCCCAGCGCCATCAGCGCGTAGGTGCAGCCCCACACCAGCCCGATGACGAGCAGTTCGACGTAGTACATCGCGGGTCGCTCGCGGCGGCGGGGGCTGGACTACTTGGTCGGCGCGGCCAGCAGCACCGGATCGTCGATGGTGGCGAAGTGATGGAACTTGCCGCCCTTGATCACCTGGATCTGCCCGGCCTTGTTGACCTCGCCGAGCGAATTGAAGGTGAGCTTGCCGACCGCGGTCGGCAGATCCCTGGTGGCGGCGATCGCCTCGCGCAGCTTCGCCGGGTCGTTCGGGCCCGCCTTGGCCAGCGCCGCCGCGGCGACCTCGATCGCCGAATAGGTGCTGGCGGCCACCATGTCGGCGCCCACCTTGTACTTGGCCTCGTAGTCGTCGATGAACTTGCGCATCTGCGGCAGCTTGCTGTCGCGATCGAGCGAGGTGGTCACCAGCACGCCTTCGGCGGCGTCCTTGGCGATCGAGATGAAGTTGTAGGTGTCGAAGCCCTCGGTGCCCACGATCTCGGCCTTCACGCCGCCGGCGCGCAGCTGCGCCACCAGCGGACCGCCGTTGAAGAAGTAGCCCGACACGTAGAGCACCTCGGGGTTGTCGCGCTTGACGCTGGCGACGATCGAGCCGAACTGCCGGTCGCCCATGCCGTAGGTGTACTCGCTGACGATGTCCAGGCCGAACTTGCCGGCCACGTCCTTGAAGCCGGCCGACAGCGCTTGGCCGAAGTCGTTGTTCAGCGAGATCAGTGTCACGCGCTTCTTCTTCAGGATGTCGCCGACCAGCTTGGCGGCCGCCTTGCCCTGCACCTCGCCCATGAAGGCGGTGCGGAACACGTAGTCGCCGGCGCGCGTGATGTCGGGATGGATGGCGTACGCCGAGATGTAGGGGATCTTCGCCGCCTGGAACACGCCCGCGGCCGCGCGCGTCGGGCCCGAGTAGCTGCCCGAGACCACCAGCTTCAGCCCGTCGCCGATGTACTTGTTGGCCAGCGGCACGGCCTGCTCGGGCTTGGCCTGGTCGTCCTCGACCACCAGCTCGAGCTTGCGCCCGTTGACGCCGCCGGCGGCGTTGATGTCCTCGACGGCCAGCTGGGCGCCGTTGAGCGAGGACTTGCCGTCGGACGCGGCGAAGCCGGTCAGCGGCGCGTGGAAGCCGATGCGGATCGGCGGCTGCTGGGCCGCGGCGGGCGCGGCGAGAACGGCGCCCAGCAGCGCGACGCCGGCGAGGAGTTTCAGTTTCATCGGTTGACTCCGACAGTGGAAGAAGACAGCAGGCGCCCTTCGCGCACGACGACGCGCCCCTCGACGATCACCGTATCGACCTGGTTGACGCCGAAACGGTTGATGGCAAGCCCGTGGGTCGGCACCGACCACAGCAGGACATCGGCGCGCTTGCCCGGCTCGAGGCTGCCGCGATCGTGCGACAGGTCGAGCGCGCGCGCGGCATTGAGCGTGCACATGTTCCAGATCTGCGCGTAGCTCAGCCGGTACAGGCGCGCGGCCAGCTGCATCACCATCTGCATCGACGGCGTCGGGCAGCTGCCCGGGTTGTAGTCGGTCGACAGCGACACCACCGCGCCGGCATCGATCGCGCGGCGCGCCAGCAGGGGCATGAACGGCTTCTCGGCCGGCCGCAGCGCGGCGCCCGCGACGCGCGGCGTCATCTCGCACATGTGCAGCGTCACCCCCGGCAGCAGGGTGGCCACGGTCCCCGCCTCGGCCATGGCGCGCAGGCCCGCGTCGTTCGCGTAGTCGAGGTGATCGGCCGCCGAGGCGCGCAGTCGCGCTGCCAGCAGCGCGCCGCTGCCGTCGCCATTCTGGTCGGCGTGCACGCGGATGCGCATGCCCAGCGCGCGAGCCGCCTCGCCCACCTCGAGGCATTCCTCGAAGGTGAAGCACAGGGGATCGCAGGACACGTCGCAGTAGACGGCGAGCCGGGCGGCCTGCGGCAGGGCGGCGATCGCCTCGGCGATGTACTCGGCGCGGCGATCGCCGTAGCCGTCGGGCAGGACATGCAGCGGCAGGTAGGTCGGCACCACCTGCACGGTGTGGCGCAGCCCGGCGGTCAGGCGCAGCAGGCGCATCTCCTGCTCGCGCTCCAGGCCGTAGCCGGTCTTGGCCTCGAGCGTGGCCGTGCCGTGCACCAGCATCGCGTCCAGGTCGGCGCGGGCCCGCGCGAGCAGGGCCTCGTCGGACGCTTCGCGGGTCTTGCGCACGGTGTAGCGGATGCCGCCGTCGAGCGGCACCTCGCGGCGCCCGGTGACCTTGGCGTCGTACTCCTCGTGGCGGGTGCCGCCGTGCAGCAGGTGCGAATGGGAATCGACGAAGGCCGGCGACACCAGGCAGCCGGTGGCATCGATGACCTCCGGCGCCTCATAGCGCGAGAGAATCGAGGCGCTCGTGCCCACCTCCGCGATGCGGCCGTCGACGATGGCCAGTGCGCCGTCGGCGATGGCTTCCAGGCGGTCCAGGGCTGCTGCGCGGATTCCCTGCACCGGGCCGGCGCAGGGAATCAGCTCGGCCGCATGGACGACCAGCATCTGGGCATTGCGCATTTCCATGGAACGGTAAGATAATCCGCCTGATGGCAAAATGGCAAGCAAAAAGATGAATACCCGGCGGGGCCGCCCCACCCTCCACGCGGTCGATACCCACTCGCAAGCCGGCACCGGCGCCGGCGAGCGTCTGCCGGTACGCGCCGTGCAACGCGCGTTCGACCTGCTGGCGCTGGTCGGCACGCAGCGCAACGGCACCACGCTGTCCGAGCTGGCGCGCGCCAGCGCCTTGCCGGTGAGCACCACCTCGCGCCTGATCGCCAGCCTCGAGCACGCCGGGTTCGTCGAACGCGACGCCGACGCGCGCTACCGGGCCGGCGCCCGCCTGCTGCAGGTCGGCCTGTCGGCGCTGCGCGGCTCGTCGCTGTACGAGCTGGCCGGGCCGTACCTGCGCGAGCTGTCCGACGCCAGCGGCGAGACGGCCAACCTGGCCGTGCGCATCGATGCCGACAACGCCATCTACCTGCGCCAGGTCATCAGCCCCAAGAGCATCCACCACTCCACCTGGCTGGGCATGATGCTGCCGCTGGACCGGACCTCGGCGGGCGCCGCGCTGCTCGGGCGCACCGGCGAAGCCGGCTATGCCGCGGCCCGCGGCACCCTCGAGCGCGACGTCACGGCAGTCGCCGCGCCGGTGCGCGACGCGAGCGGCGGCATCGTGGCCGCCTTCAGCATCACCGGCCCGACGTTCCGCATCGCCGACGACCTCCTTGCGCGCTTCGGCACCCTCGTGGTCGACGCGGCCCGACACGCCTCGATCCAGCTGGGCGCGCCGGCACGCCCCTGACCGGATCGGGGCCGCTTCCCGTGCCGCTCTCCGTTCTGCGCGCCGCCGCCCATGCCGCCATGCCGTGGAAGAACGGCGGCGGCACCACCCTCGAGATCGCGCGCGCGCCGGCCGGGGGCGACTTCGACTGGCGCCTGAGCGTGGCCGACGTGCGCGAGGACGGCCCCTTCTCCTCCTTTCCCGGCATCGAGCGCCACATCCTCCTGGTGGAAGGCGCCGGCATGCGCCTGGTCTCGGCCCGGTGCTGCATCGAGCTGGCGCCCGACGGGCCCGGCGCGATCTTCGACGGCGCCGAAGCCTTCACCGGCCGCCTCGCCGACGGTCCGGTGCGCGACCTCAACCTGATGCTGCGCAGAGGACGGGCGAGCGGCTCGATCGAGCGCATCCGCCTGGACGGCCTCCATGCCGGCGCTCGCGCCATCGAGCCGGGCGCCGCCCTGCTCTTCGTCTGCGTGCTCGGCGGCACGGCGATCGCGCTCGCCGACGGCCACGCGCTACTCACGCTGCAGCGGCTCGACGTGCTGCGCCTCGATGCCGGCGATGCGCCCGTGCGTCTGGAGCCGGGCGGCGGCGAGCCGGCCGCGGTCGCGCTGGTCAGGATCCGCGAGGCCGGCCTGCGCGCCTGAACAGGCTCCGGCCGGCTCGCGACGCTGCAGCCGGCCCGCCGGGAAGCCGTCGTATATACTGTTTTTTCGTACAGTATTCCGATCATGCTCCCCGACTATGCCGAGCTGCTCTGTGCGAGCAACTTCTCGTTCCTGCACGGTGCCTCTCACCCCCAGGAGCTGGCCGAGCGCGCGCAAAAGCTCGGCTACGCGGCACTGGCGATCACCGACAAATGCTCGCTGGCCGGCGTGGTGCGCGCGCACCTGGGCGCACGCGCCGCGAAGCTGCCGCTGCTGATCGGCGCCCAGTTCGGCCTGCGCGAGTCCTTCGGCGACGACTCGCGGCTGGCGCTGATCGCCTGCTCGCGCAACGGCTACGGCAACCTCTCCGAGCTGATCACGCGTGCCCGCATGCGCGCCGCCAAGGGCCGCTACCGGCTGCTCGCCGAAGACCTGGCCGGCGGGCTCGACGACTGCCTCGCGCTGCTGGTGCCCTCGCCCGCGGTGGCCGTCGACCCGGCCGCTGATTCGGCCGCGCCGCCGCCGGACTCGCCGTACGCGCAGCTGCTGTACAACGCGCGCTGGCTGCGCGAGCGCTTCGAGCAGCGCTGCTGGCTCGGCGTGCCGCTGCTGATGCGCGGCCACGACGCCGCGCTGCTCGAGCGCACGCAGCGCGTGGCCGCCGCCACCGGCCTGCCGCGGGTCGCCGTCGGCGACGTGCTGTGCCACGTGCGCTCGCGCAAGACGCTGCAGGACACGCTCACCGCGATCCGGCTGCGCGCGCCGCTCGCCGGGCTGGGCTACGCGCTGGCGCCCAACGCCGAGCAGCACCTGCGCAGCCGGCTGCGCCTGGGGCAGCTCTACCCGCCGGCGCTGCTCGAGCAGACGCTCGAAGTCGCTGCGCGCTGCCGCTTCTCGCTCGACGAGCTGCGCTACGAGTACCCCGAGGAGATCGTGCCGGCCGGCCACACGCCGGCGAGCTGGCTGCGCAAGCTGGTCTTCGACGGCGTGCCGGAGCGCTATCCGGCCGGCCTGCCCGCGCCGGTCGCCGCGCAGGTCGAGCGCGAGCTGGCGATCATCGCCGAGATGAAATTCGAGCCGTACTTCCTCACCGTCGCCGACATCGTGCGCCATGCGCGCTCGCACGGCATCCTGTGCCAGGGACGCGGCTCGGCGGCGAACTCGGCGGTCTGCTACTGCCTGGGCATCACCGAGGTCGACCCGACACGCACCCGCGTACTGTTCGAGCGCTTCATCAGCCGCGAACGCAACGAGCCTCCGGACATCGACGTCGACTTCGAGCACCAGCGCCGCGAGGAAGTGATCCGGTACCTGTACGACAAGTACGGCCGCCATCGCGCCGCGCTCGCCGCCACGGTGATCACCTACCGTTCACGCTCGGCGCTGCGCGACGTCGGGCGCGCGCTGGGCATCGACGCGCAGCGCATCGAGCAGCTCGCGCGCTCGCACCAGTGGTGGGACGCCGGCATGCAGTCCGAGCGCCTGCGCGAGGCCGGCTTCGATCCCGACTCGCGCGTCGCGCGGCAATGGCTCGAGCTGGCCGGCACGCTGCGTGGCTTTCCGCGCCATCTGTCGCAGCACACCGGAGGCTTCGTGATCGCGCGCGACAAGCTCACGCGACTGGTGCCGGTCGAGAATGCGGCGATGCCCGAGCGCAGCGTCATCGAATGGGACAAGGACGACCTCGACGCGCTCGGCCTGCTCAAGGTCGACGTGCTCGCACTCGGCATGCTGAGCGCGATCCGCCGCGCGCTCGACATGATCGGGCAGCGGCGCGGCCAGCCCTTTCGCATGCAGGACATCCCGGAGGGCGATGAGGCCACCTACGAGATGATCTCGCGCGCCGACACCATCGGCGTGTTCCAGGTCGAGTCGCGCGCGCAGATGAGCATGCTGCCGCGGCTGCGCCCGAAGGAGTACTACGACCTGGTGGTCGAGGTCGCGATCGTGCGCCCCGGCCCGATCCAGGGCGGCATGGTGCATCCCTACCTGCGCCGCCGCATGGGCCTGGAGCCGGTCCACTATCCGCGTGACGAGATCCGCCCCGCGCTCGAGCGCACGCTGGGCGTGCCGATCTTCCAGGAGCAGGTGATGCAGATCGCGATGATCGCGGCCGACTTCACCGGCGGCGAGGCCGACGCGCTGCGCCGCGCCATGGCGGCCTGGCGGCGCAAGGGTGGGCTCGAACCGTTCGAGCGGCGCCTGGTCGACGGCATGCTGGCGAACGGCTACCAGCGCGAGTTCGCCGAGGCGATCTTCAGGCAGATCCAGGGCTTCGGCGAATACGGCTTTCCGGAGAGCCACGCGGCGAGCTTCGCGCTGCTGGTCTACGTGTCGGCGTGGATCAAGCGGCACGAGCCGGCGACGTTCCTGGCCGCGCTGCTGAACAGCCAGCCGATGGGCTTCTATGCGCCGGCGCAGCTGGTGCGCGACGCGCGCGAGCACGGCGTCGAGGTGCGCGGCGTCGACGCGCTGACGAGCGAGTGGGACTGCACGCTGGAGGAAACCGGCGTTCTTCCGCCCTGGGTCGCGCCGGCCGACGGCAGTGCGATCG
This sequence comes from Burkholderiales bacterium 70-64, assembly GCA_001898645.1. Lineage (GTDB taxonomy): Bacteria > Pseudomonadota > Gammaproteobacteria > Burkholderiales > Burkholderiaceae_E > Zeimonas. The sequence goes on along the minus strand of MKUQ01000037.1, from coordinate 31,868 downwards.
ACCGGCGCGCGCAGCCCGCGGTGCGGCTCGGTCTGAACCGGGTACGCGGGTTTTCGGAAGCGGGCGCGCTGCGGCTGCTCGAGGCACGCGCCGCGCGCCGGCGCGAGCGCGGCGAGGCACCCGCGTTCGACGGCGTCGAGGATCTCGCACGACAGGCGCGGATCGACGCACGCGAGCTGCGAGCGCTGGCCCAGGCCGGCGCGCTGCGCCGGCTGGCCGGGCATCGCGCGCAGGCGCACTGGGAGGTTGCGGCGATCCAGCCGCTGCCGCCGCTGCTGCACGAGGCGCGCTTCGACGAGCCGCCCACGCCGATACCGGCGCCCCCCGAGGGGCGCGAGATCATCGCCGACTATCGCAGCCTCGGTATCCCGATGGGGCGGCATCCGCTCGCGCTGCTGCGCGCGCGGCTGGCGCGCCTGCGCGTCTCCACGGCCGCGGCGCTCGCCGCCCTGCCCGACGGCCGGCCGGCACGCGCCAGCGGGCTGGTGACGCACCGCCAGCGGCCCGGCACCGCCAAGGGCACGATCTTCGTCACGCTGGAAGACGAAACCGGCGCCGTCAACGTCATCGTCTGGCCCGGCGTGTTCGAGCGCCATCGCCGCGAGGTGATCGGCTCGCAGCTGATGACGGTCTGCGGCACCTGGCAGCGCGATACCGACACCGGCGGCCAGGTCAGGCACCTGGTGGCACGGCGCATCCTCGATCACAGCGCGCTGCTGGGGGAGCTGGCGGTGAAGAGCCGGGATTTCCGATAGAGGAAGCCAGGGCCTGTTGCTCCGCCGGGCCCGGGGCCCGGCCGCCTGCCGCGAGCAGGATCAGCCGATGCTCATCAGGCTGGCGTTGCCGCCCGCGGCAGCGGTGTTCACCGAGAGGCTGCGCTCGATCATCAGCCGCTCGACGGCCACCGCCCCGAGGGTGCGCTCGCCGCTCGCGCAGGCCTGCATCGCCACGATCGGCCCATCGCGCCCGGCGAGCAGGCGGCTCCACTCGCACACCGTCCGCGCATCGCCGTGCACCAGCACCGCGTCGCACGGTGCAGCATGCGCATCGGCCACCCGCCGCACCCGCGCGCGCACCTCGGGCGGCAGTGCGTCGTGCAGGCGGCGCGTGCCCTCTTCGTCCGGCCACAGCGCGGTGGAGCCGGCCGCCAGCACGTGCGCCAGCTGGAACAGCCGGTCGGCCTCGTTGCCGGCGATGCACAGCGTCGCCGCGCGCGCATGCAGCGTCCAGGTGTTGCGCTCGCCGGTCGGCCCCGGCAGCACGAGGCCCGCCGCATCCGGCACGGCTCGAGCGAGCGCCACGCACAGTTCGGCAAGCGCCTGCGAGTCGGCATCGCCGCGGGCCTGCAGCCATGCCTGCAGCGACGCCAGCGGCGCCGGCCCGCGCGTCGAATCCGCGCCCAGCACGCGCGCCGGGCCGGATGCCGCCGGCAGCGCGAAAGCCTGCCCAGGAGCGGCCTGCCCCGGCACTCTCAGCCGCGGCGCGGCGCGCGCCACCAGGCGGCGCAGATAGAGCGGCCCGCCCGCCTTCGGCCCGGTGCCCGACAAGCCCTCGCCGCCGAACGGCTGCACGCCGACCACGGCGCCGATCATGTTGCGATTGACGTAGCGGTTGCCCGCGCGCACGCGTGCGGTGACGAAATCGACCGTCTCGTCGATGCGCGTGTGCAGGCCCAGCGTGAGGCCGTAGCCGGTGGCGTTGATCTCCTCCAGCACCCGGCCGAGCTCGCTGCGCGCATAGCGCACCACATGCAGCACCGGGCCGAACACCTCGCGTCCGAGCTCGCCCACGCCGGCCAGCTCGATCAGCGTGGGCGCCACGAAGCTGCCGCGCGCCATGGCCTGCCCGGCCCGCGCATCGAGCGGCGCCTGGTAGGCGCGGTGCCCGCGGGCGCGCATCGCCTCGATGTAGGCGAGCAGCCCGTCGCGCGCTTGGTCGTCGATCACCGGGCCGACGTCGGTCGAGAGCCACTCGGGCGCGCCGATGCGCAGCTCGCGCATCGCTCCGCGCAGCATCGCCAGCACGCGCTCGGCTGCCTCGGCCTGCACACACAGCACGCGCAGCGCCGAGCAGCGCTGGCCGGCGCTGTCGAAAGCGGAGGTGACGATGTCGGCGACGGCCTGCTCGGCCAGCGCCGAGGAATCGACGATCATGGCGTTCTGCCCGCCGGTCTCGGCGATCAGCACGAGCGGCCGGCCCTCCTCGTCGAGGCGGCCCGCCAGCGTGCGCTGCAGGGTGCGCGCCACCTCCGTCGAGCCGGTGAAGAGCACGCCGCGGATGCGCGCATCGGCCGCCAGCGCCGCCCCCACGGTCTCGCCGCGCCCGGGCAGCAGCTGCAGGGCGCCGAAGGGGATGCCCGCGGCGTGCATCAGCCGCACCGCCTGCGCGGCCACCAGCGGCGTCTGCTCGGCCGGCTTGGCGAGCACGGTGTTGCCGGCGGCGAGCGCCGCGGCGACCTGTCCGGTGAAGATGGCCAGCGGGAAATTCCACGGGCTGATGCACACCAGCGGCCCGAGCGGCCGCGGCGCCGGCGCATCGGGGCTGTCGCGCACCTGCGCGGCGTAGTAGCGCAGGAAGTCGATCGCCTCGCGCACCTCGGCCACGGCATTGCCCCAGGTCTTGCCCGCCTCGCGCACCATCAGGCCGGCCAGCTCGCCCATCTGCGCCTGCAGCCGCTCGCTCGCTCGCTCGAGCGCCGCCGCGCGCGCCTGCGGCGCGGTGGCGCCCCAGGCCGGCGCGGCGCGCGCGGCCTGCTCGAGCGCCTCGGCGATGTCGTCCGCCGTCGCCTCGATCACCGTGCCCACGCTGTCGCCGCGATCGGCCGGATCGAGCACCGCGCGCGCGGGCCCGTCCGCGCGCTCGCGGCCGGCGACGATCGGCGCGGCCCGCCAGTCGTGCTGCGCGCTGCGCAGCAGGGCGGCCGAGAACCACGACAGGCGCTCGTCGCTCGCCAGGTCGATGCCGGTGGAATTGACGCGCTGCGGCCGGTAGAGATCGCGCGGCAGCGGGATCGCCGGATGCGGCAGCCCGAGCCCGCCTTCCGCGGCGGCCAGACGCTCGACCGTCTCGACCGGGTCGGCCACGAGCGCATCGAGAGGGATCGAGGCATCGGCGATGCGGTGCACGAACGAGGCGTTGGCTCCGTTCTCGAGCAGGCGCCGCACCAGGTAGGCGAGCAGCGTCTCGTGGCTGCCCACCGGTGCGTAGATGCGGCACGGCCTGGCCAGGCCGCCATGCGCGAGCGGCCCCACCACCTGCTCGTAGAGCGGCTCGCCCATGCCGTGCAGGCACTGGAATTCGTACTGCCCGGCATAGTAGTTGCCGCCGGCCATCTGCATCACCGCCGCCACCGTGTGCGCGTTGTGCGTGGCGAACTGCGGGTACACGGCGTCGGGCGCCGCCAGCAGCAGGCGCGCGCAGGCCAGGTAGGAGAGATCGGTGTAGGCCTTGCGCGTATAGACCGGATAGCCCTCCAGGCCGTCGACCTGCGCGCGCTTGATCTCGCTGTCCCAGTAGGCGCCCTTGACCAGCCGCACCATCAGCCGGCGCCGGCTGCGGCGTGCCAGGTCGACGAGGTGCTCGATCACGTGCGGGCAGCGCTTCTGGTAGGCCTGCGCCACGAAGCCGACGCCGTTCCAGCCCTCGAGTGCCGGCTCGAAGCACAGGCGCTCGAGCAGGTCGAGCGAGAGCTCGAGTCGATCGGCTTCCTCGGCATCGACGTTCAGGCCGATGTCGTGCTCGCGCGCCAGCCGCGCCAGCCGGCACAGGCGCGGATAGAGCTCCTCCATGACGCGCTCGCGCTGCGCGCGGGCGTAGCGCGGATGCAGCGCCGAGAGCTTGATCGAGACGCCCGGCCCCTCGTAGATGCCGCGGCCGGCGCCGGCGGCGCCGATGGCGCGGATCGCCTGCTCATAGGCCGCGAGATAGCGCTGCGCGTCCTCGTCGGTGAGCGCCGCCTCGCCGAGCATGTCGTAGGAGTAGCGAAAGCCCTGCGCCTCGCGCCGGCGCGCGCGGCCGAGCGCCTGCGCGATGGTCTCGCCGCACACGAACTGCTCGCCCAGCAGCCGCATGGCCATGTCGAGCGCCTTGCGCACCACCGGCTCGCCGCCGCGCGCGAGCGCGCGACCCAGCGCACCGGCCAGCCCCGACTCGTCGTGTGTGGCGACCAGCCTGCCGGTGACGATCAGGCCCCAGGTGGCGGCGTTGACGAAGAGCGGCCGGGCCGCTCCGCCGAGGTGCGAGCGCCAGTCGGGGCCGGTGATCTTGTCGCGGATCAGCGCGTCGCGCGTGGCCGCGTCCGGGATGCGCAGCAGCGCCTCGGCCAGGCACATCAGCGCCACGCCCTCCTGCGACGACAGCGAGAACTCGTGCATCAGCCCCTGCACCAGGCCGTGGCGCAGCCCCGGGCCGGCGCTGCCCTCGCGCAGGCGCTGCGCGAGCCGGCGCGCCAGCGCATCGGCCTCGCGCGCCTGTGCGGGGGAAAGACGCGCCGCCTCGAGCAGTGCCGGGATGCATTCCGGCTCGGGGCGCCGGCAGGCGGCTGAGATCGCGGCGCGCAGCGGCGCCGGCGTCCTGATCTCGTGCGCGAAGCCGGGAAAGCGCATCGGCACGCGCGGCACCCTTTAAGGCCTGTTCACAGGCCCTAGCCGCCGACCCCCGCGCGCGCGGCCTCGGGCGCCGTGCCCCGCGCGGCCAGCCCGCGCGCCAGGTCGTCGCAGATGTCCTGCGGATCCTCCAGGCCGACGGCCACACGCAGCATGCCCTCCCCGATGCCGGCCTCCAGGCGCGCCTCGGGCGCCATGCGCCCGTGCGTGGTGCTGGCCGGGTGCGTGATGGTCGACTTCACGTCGCCCAGGTTGGCGGTGATCGACAGCAGGCGGCAGCCGTCGACGACGCGCCAGGCACGGGCCCGCCGCTCGTCGTCGTCGGCGCCGTGCAGCTCGAAGGCCAGCACCGCGCCGCCGGCGCCCTGCTGCGCGCGCGCCAGCGCATGCTGGGGATGCGATTCGAGCCAGGGGTAGTGCACGCGCGCCACCGCCGGCTGCGCCTCGAGCCAGCGCGCCACGGCCAGCGCGTTGTCCGAGTGGCGCTGCATGCGCACCGACAGCGTCTCGAGGCCCTTGGCCAGCAGCCAGGCGTTGAACGCCGACAGCGTGGCCCCGCAATAGCGCAGCACCGGCTGCAGCGTCTCGTTCATGTACTGCTCGGAGCCCAGCACCGCGCCGCCGAGCACGCGGCCCTGGCCGTCGAGGTACTTGGTGGCCGAGTGCACCACGATGTCCGCGCCCAGCTCGAACGGGCGCTGCAGCGCCGGGGTGCAGAAGCAGTTGTCGACCACCAGGGGAATGCCGTGGCGCCGCGCCACGGCGGCCAGGGCGCGCACGTCGCCGACCTCGGTCATCGGGTTCGACGGCGTCTCGAGGAACAGCATGCGCGTGTTCGGGCGGATGGCGGCCTCCCAGGCCCCGACGTCGGCCAGCGGCACGTAGCTGGTCTCGATGCCGTAGCGCCCGAACAGCGCGAACAGCTGGATGGTGGTGCCGAACACGCCCTGCGAGCACACGATGTGGTCGTTGCTGCGCGTGAGGCTCATCAGCACCGCCATGATGGCCGCCATGCCCGAGGCGGTGGCGCGGCAGTCGCCGGCGCCCTCCAGGGCGGCCAGCCGCTTCTCGAACAGCCGCACCGTGGGATTGCCGAAGCGCGAGTAGATGTAGCCCTCGGCCTGTCCGGCGAACTTGGCCGCCGCATGCTCGGCGCTGTCGTGCACGAAGCTCGAGGTGAGGAACATCGCCTCGGTGTGCTCGCCGAACGCGGTACGCTCGGTCCCCGCCCGCACCGCCAGGGTGTCGAAGCGGTAGCCGGCCTCATCGGCCGGGGGAACTTTCGCTGGGTCGCTCATCGCCTTCTCGTACGGTCGGGGCGCAGCGGAGGATCGTCGCGGCAGACGGATCCGCGCACGCTCAATCGGTGGCCACCGGAAACTGCAGGTTCATCTGGTTCCTCGGCGCATCGTCGTCGTAGCCCCCGCCCTGCCCGCCGAGCAGGCGCTCGAGCTCGATGCGATCGAGGTATTCGGGGGTGATGTCGCCGGTGACGTACACGCCGTCGAAGCACGAGGCCTCGAACTCGCGCAGCGCCGGGGCGATGTCGCGCACCGACTGCTTCATCGCCGCCACGCTCTGGTAGATCAGCGCATCGGCGCCGATCGCCAGGCGGATCTCCTCGTCGGTGCGCCCGTGCGCGATCAGCTCGCCGCGCGTCGGCATGTCGATGCCGTAGACGTTCGGGAAGCGCACCGGCGGCGCGGCCGAGGCGAAGTACACCTTGTTCGCGCCCGAGTCGCGCGCCATCTGCACGATCTCGCGCGACGTGGTGCCGCGCACGATCGAATCGTCGACCAGCAGCACGTTTTTGCCCTTGAACTCGACGCTCATCGCGTTGAGCTTCTGGCGCACCGACTTCCTGCGCACCGACTGCCCGGGCATGATGAAGGTGCGCCCGACGTAGCGGTTCTTCAGGAACCCCTCGCGGTAAGCCAGCCCGAGCTTGGAGGCCAGCTGCATGGCGGCCGGGCGCGAGGTGTCGGGGATCGGCATCACCACGTCGACGTCGCCGCGCCACAACTCCCTCGCCAGCTGCTCGGCCAGGTATTCGCCCATGCGCAGGCGCGCCGAGTACACCGAGGCGCCGTCGAGGATGGAATCGGGCCGCGCGAAGTACACGTACTCGAACACGCACGGCGTGAGCGAGGACACCGGCGCGCACGCCTGCGCGTGGAAGTTGCCGTCGAGGTCGATGAAGATCGCCTCGCCCGGCTGCACGTCGCGCACCATGCGAAAGCCCAGCCCTTCGAGCGCCACCGACTCCGAGGCCACCAGGTACTCGGTGCCGTGGTCGGTCTCGGCCACGCCGTAGCACAGCGGGCGGATGCCGTGCGGATCCCGGAAGGCGAGGATGCCGTAGCCGGCGATCTCGGCCACGCAGGCATAGGCGCCGCGCACCCGCGCGTGCACCTCGCCCACCGCCTCGAAGATCGTGGCGGGGTCGAGCGAGACGCCGCGCGCAGCGGCCTGCAGCGCGTTGGCCAGCACGTTGAGCAGCACTTCCGAATCGGAATCGGTGTTGATGTGCCGGCGGTCGCGCCGGAACATCTCGTCCTTGAGCTGCTCGGCGTTGGTGATGTTTCCGTTGTGCGCCAGCATGATCCCGAACGGCGCGTTCACGTAGAACGGCTGCGCCTCCTCCGAGTTGCCGGCCGAACCGGCGGTCGGATAGCGCACGTGCGCGATGCCGGTATGGCCGGGCAGCGAACGCATGTTGCGCGTGCGGAACACGTCGCGCACCAGCCCGTTGCCCTTGTGCATGTTGAAGGTCTTGCCCATCGCCGTGGCGATGCCGGCCGCATCCTGCCCGCGGTGCTGCAGCAGCAGCAGCCCGTCGTAGAGCATCTGGTTGACCGGGGAGCGCGCTACGACGCCGAGGATTCCACACATGACGGTGCCTCTCCAGGGTCTGCGGACATCGGGATCGAAGCGGCGCCCCGCCGTGCCGTGGCGCACGACAGGGCCGGAGCGGGGCGGCGCGCATCCACCGTCTGGGTCGCGCCGCCGCGCGAGGGCAGGTAGGGCTCGACCCACCCCACCAGCGCATCCAGCAGGGGGCGCGACAGCGCATGCTGCCACGCCGGCTCGCGATCGGCACCCAGGTGATGCCCGACGAGCGCGGCAATGGCCACGACGATGAGGGCGCGCACCACGCCCAGCGCGGCGCCCAGCGTGCGATCGACCGGGCCGAGGCCGACCCTGGCCAGCGCCCGCGCGATCGCCACGCCCAGCAGGCGCACCGCGAGCAGCAGCAGGAAGAACAGCAGCACCAGCACGAACAGCGGATGCAGCGTCCAGCCGGTGGCCGCGAGCAGCGGACCGGTGGCGAGCGGCGCGCCGACGAACGCCACCACCCAGCCGGCCAGCGCGAACACCGTGCGCACCAGACCGCGCACCACGCCTAGCACGACCGAGATCAGGAGCACGGCGATCACGAAGTAGTCCCAGCCGGTGAGTACGGCCACGCTCGCCGGCATTACGGCGTGACCACCGTGGAGGCGATGCCGGCCAGCTGCAGCTTCGCACGCGCCTGCTCGGCGGCCTCGCGCGTGGGAAACGGCCCCACGCGCACGCGCGTGCGTGAGCCCTGCGCGGTCTGCACCGTCTCGGTATAGGTGCGCACCCCCGCCTTGCGGACCTGGTCGGCCTGCGCGCGCGCGCTGCCCGCGTTGGCGAAGGCGCCGACCTGGAGGGCGAAGCGCGTTTCGGCAGCCTTCGATCCCTCGTGCGCCGACGGCTTCGACGCATCGGCATGGCGGGACGCTTCGGCCTTGGCGGCCGCCGACTTCTCCGCCGCCCTGGCCTGCTTCTCGGCCGCCTTCGGCGGCACCTCGGTCGCTTTCGCGGGCGCCTCGGCCGCTTTCGGCGGCCTGGAAGTCGCCGACGCCTCCGGCGGCACTTCCGTCGGCCTGGCTGCCGGTGCGGCGGCGATGACCGGCGCTTCGGCCGGTCCGCCCGCCGGCGCATGCTGCGGCGCCTGCGCCGGCGCGGCCGCCGATGTCTCGTTCGCCGGCGCCGATGGCGGCGGCCCCGACGGGGTGGCCGGCGGGACCGGATCGGACGCGGCGGCCGAGCCCGCCGCATCGCCGGCCTTGGGCGGCAGCGGCGCGTCGCGCGGCGGGATCTCGATCTGCACGTCGGTGATGGTCTGGCGCGGCTCGGAGTCGAGCACCAGCGGCAGGATGACGGCGGCCGCGAGCCCGAGCACGACCGCGCCCACCAGCCGGCGCCGGGCGCGCTTCTTCTGCGTCAGAGCGGGATCGAGGGCCGCGCCGTCGGACGCGTCACGCCGGGCCATGGCGATCCGCGACCGGCTCCGCTGCGCTCGCGCCGGCGTGCTGCCCGGCGGGGAGGCGAGGGTGAAACCTGGTCCGACTAGGCACGGGCGGCAAGGATGTCGGCAACCGTGAGGAACGATCCGAAGACGACAATTCTATCATTGCCGCCGGCGCGACTTCGCGCCGCGGCGAGCGCCGCGGCCGGCGACGCATGGCACTCGATGCTCGATTTCGCGCCCTCGCGCGCCACTCCCGCGGCGGCCAGCCGCTCGGCGATCCAGGCCGCGCCGGCCGCGCGCGGCCCCGGCAGGTCGACCGGCAGCCAGTGGTCGATGCGGTGCCTGAGCGCGGCGATGATCCCGTCGACGTCCTTGTCGCGCATCACGCCGAACACCCCGAAGGTGGCGCGGAACGACCCCATGGCGTCGAGATTGACCGCGAGGTGGGCGGCCGCGTGCGGATTGTGCGCGACGTCGAGGATCACCACCGGAACGCCCGGCAGCACCTGGAAACGGCCGGGCAGCTCCACCATGGCCAGGCCCTCGCGCACCGCCTGCTGCGTCACCGGCAGCCGCTCGCGCAGCGCCTCGAGCGCGGCCAGCGCCCCGGCAGCGTTCTGCAACTGGTTGGCGCCGCGCAGCGCCGGGTAGGCCATGCCGCTGCGCCGCTGGCGGCGTCCGCCGTAGCCCCACTGCTGGCGATCGCCCGAGTGGTTGAAGTCGCGTCCGTGCAGCCAGAGGTCGGCGCCGATCGACTCCGCGTACCGCAGCAGCGAATCCGGCGGCATCGGGTCGCTGCAGATCGCCGGCCGGCCCGGCCGGAAGATGTGCGCCTTCTCCCAGCCGACCTGCTCGCGCGTGTCGCCGAGATACTCGGCATGGTCGAGGTCGATGCTGGTGACGATCGCGCAGTCGGCATCGACGAGGTTCACCGCGTCGAGCCGACCGCCCAGCCCGACCTCGAGCACCACGACGTCGGGCGCCCGCTGCTGGAACAGGCGCAGGGCGGCCAGGGTGGTGAACTCGAAATAGGTCAGCGAGACGCCGGCGCGCGCGGCCTCCACCGCCTCGAACTGCTCGACCAGGGCGGCATCCTCGACGGGCACGCCGTCCAGGCGCACCCGCTCGTTGAACCGCACCAGGTGCGGCGAGGTGTAGAGCCCCACGCGGTAGCCCGAGGCGAGCAGGATCGCCTCCAGCAGCGCGCAGGTGGATCCCTTGCCGTTGGTGCCGCCGACCGTGATCACCGTGCACGGCAGCGACAGCGACAGCCGCTGGGCCACCTCGCGCACGCGCACCAGGCCGAGGTCGATGGTGCGCGGATGCAGCCCCTCGATGCGCGCGAGCCACTGCGCGAGTGGGGGCGAGGCGGCCTCGGCCATGCTCGGCTCAGGCGAGCGCCTCGCTCGGCTGGCGCAGCAGCAGCGCCAGCAGCCGGGCGATCTCGTCGCGCATCGTGCGCCGGTCGATGATCATGTCGAGCGCACCCTTCTCCAGCAGGAACTCGGCGCGCTGGAAGCCCTCGGGAAGCTTCTCGCGCACCGTCTGCTCGATCACGCGCGGGCCGGCGAAGCCGATGAGCGCGCGCGGCTCGGCGATGACCACGTCGCCGAGGAAGCAGAAGCTCGCCGACACCCCGCCCATGGTGGGATCGGTGAGCACCGAGATGTACGGCAGGCGCCGCTCGGCGAGCCGGGTGAGCATGGCGGTGGTCTTGGCCATCTGCATCAGCGACAGCAGCCCCTCCTGCATGCGCGCGCCGCCCGAGGCGGCGATCGACACGAACGGCACCTTCTGCTCGATCGCGCCCTGCACGCCGCGCGCGAAGCGCTCGCCCACCACCGACCCCATCGAGCCGCCCATGAAGTCGAACTCGAAGGCCGCCGCCACCACCGGGATGGCGCGAATCGCCCCGCCCATCACCACCAGCGCGTCGGTCTCGCCGGTGTCCTCGATCGCCTCCTGCAGGCGATCGGGATACTTGCGGCTGTCCTTGAACTTCAGCGCATCGACCGCCAGCACCTCCTGGCCGATCTCGTAGCGCCCCTCGGCGTCGAGCAGCAGGTCGAGCCGCTTGCGCGCGGCCAGCCGCATGTGGTGCGAGCACTTCGGGCACACGTTGAGGTTCGCCTCGAGGTCGGCCGAGTACAGCACGGCGTCGCACGCCGGGCACTTCACCCACACGCCCTCGGGCACCTTCTTGCCGCCCTCGGGGGAGCGCTTGATGCGCGGAGGCAGCAGCTTGTCGAGCCATGTCATCGGATTCGCCTCATGGGTTGGGCCGGCGTGCCGGCGCATCGAGTGCGGCGCGGATCCCGGCCATGAACGAGCGGGCGCGCTCGGCGGCGCCCTCGGGAGGACCGTCTTCGAGCAGTTCGATGGTGCGCGTGCCGATGATCACCGCATCGGCCGCCTCGGCCACCGCGCGCGCCGTGTCGCCGTCGCGGATGCCGAAGCCCACGCCCACCGGCAGCGCGGTGCGGCGCTTGATCGCCGCGACGCGGCGCACCACGTCGTCGCGATCGAGCGTGCCGCCGGTGATGCCCCTGAGCGACACGTAGTACACGTAGCCGCTGGCCATCGCCAGCACCTGCTCGATGCGCACCTCGGTGGAGGTCGGCGCGAGCAGGAAGATGGGATCGATCGCCCGCGCGCGCGCCGCGGCCACCAGGGCCTCGCACTCCTCGGGCGGATAGTCGACGATGATCGAGCCGTCGACGCCGGCGCCGGCCGCCTCGTCGAGGAAACGCTCCACGCCCATGCGCTCGACCGGATTGGCGTAGCCCATCAGCACCACCGGCGTGTCGGCGTCGTCGCGGCGAAACGCCTGCACGAAGCCGAGCACGTCGCGCAGGCCCACCCCGAGCGCGAGGGCGCGCTCGTTGGCGCGCTGGATGGTGGGGCCGTCGGCCATCGGATCGGAGAACGGCACGCCGAGCTCGATCACGTCGGCGCCGCCGGCCACCAGGGCGTGCATCACCGGCACCGTGAGCGTGGGCGCCGGGAAGCCCGAGGTGACGTAGGGGACGAGCGCCTTGCGCCGGCCGGCGGCGAGGCGCGCGAAGGTGGCGGCGAGGCGCGACATCAGAAGCGGATGCCGGCGCGCTGCGCGACGGTGTGCATGTCCTTGTCGCCGCGCCCCGAGAGGTTGACCAGGATGGTGCGGGTCGCGGGCAGCGCGGGCGCGAGCCGGGCCGCATAGGCCAGCGCGTGGCTCGACTCCAGCGCCGGGATGATGCCTTCGAGCCGGCAGCAGTCGTGGAACGCCGCCAGCGCCTCTTCGTCGTCGACCACCACGTAGCGCGCCCGCCCGCTGTCCTTGAGCCAGGCGTGCTCGGGACCCACGCCCGGGTAGTCGAGGCCGGCCGACACCGAATGCGTCTCGATGATCTGGCCGTCGTCGTCCTGCAGCAGGTAGGTGCGGTTGCCGTGCAGCACACCCGGCGTGCCGGCGGTGAGCGAGGCGGCGTGCCTGCCGCTGGCCAGGCCCTCGCCGCCGGCCTCGACGCCGATCAGCTCGACCCCGGGCACGTCGATATAGGGATGGAAGATGCCGATGGCGTTCGAGCCGCCGCCGACGCAGGCGACCACGTGATCGGGCTGCCGGCCGGTGGCCGCCGGCATCTGGCGCTTGCACTCCTCGCCGATCACCGACTGGAAGTCACGCACCATCATCGGATAGGGGTGCGGCCCGGCCACGGTGCCGATGATGTAGAAGGTGTCCTCGACGTGGGTGACCCAGTCGCGCATCGCCTCGTTGAGCGCGTCCTTGAGCGTCTTCGAGCCCGACTCCACCGGCACCACCTCGGCGCCCAGCAGCTTCATGCGATACACGTTCTGGGCCTGGCGCGCCACGTCCACCGAGCCCATGTAGACGACGCATTCCATCCCGTAGCGCGCCGCCACCGTGGCGGTGGCCACCCCATGCTGGCCGGCGCCGGTCTCGGCGATGACGCGCCGCTTGCCCATGCGCTTCGCGAGCAGGGCCTGCCCGATGGTGTTGTTGATCTTGTGCGCGCCGGTGTGGTTGAGGTCCTCGCGCTTGAACCAGATCTGCGCGCCGCCGAGGCGCTGCGACCAGCGGCGCGCGTGGTAGACCGGGCTCGGCCGCCCGACGAAATGCTCGAGCTCGTCGTCGAGCTCGGCCGTGAATTCGGGATCCTGGCGGTAGCGCGCGTAGGTCGCGCGCAGCTCCTCGAGCGCATGCACCAGCGTCTCGGCCACGAAGGTTCCGCCATAGGGCCCGAAATGGCCCCGTGCATCCGGCAGATCGTACGGTTTCATCGTGAATCCTGTCGTGCCGCGTCGGCCCGAAGCACCTCGCCGACGAAGCGTTCCATGCGCTCGCGCGACTTCGCGCGGGGATCGGCGTGCGGGGCGGCCGCCTGGATGCCGCTGGAGACGTCGACCATCGCCGGACGCACCTGCGCGATCGCCGCCGCGACGGTCTCGGCGTCGAGCCCGCCCGAAAGCACGATCGGGACCGGCCGCTCGCGCGGCACCCACGACCAATCGAAACCTTCGCCGCTGCCGCCGTAGCCCGGGCTGTGCGAATCGAGCAGCAGCGCTTCGGCCCCGGCGAACGAACCGAAGGATTCTATCAAATCGATTTCCCGGCGCATGCGCACCGCCCGCCACCAGGGCAGGCCGACCGGCCGCTCCTGGCTGCATGTCTGCGGCGTCTCGTCGCCGTGGAACTGGATCACGTCCAGGCCGACGGCGCCGGCCACGCGCCGCACCTCGCCCTCGGGCGCGTTGACGAACAGGCCCACCGCCGCCACCCACGAGGGCAGCAGCCGGCGCAGCCCGGCCGCCTGCGCCGGCTCCAGCACGCGCGGGCTGCGCGGGTAGAACACGAACCCGACCGCATCCACCCCGAGCGCCACCGCCGTACGGACGTCGTCGGAGCGGACCAGGCCGCAGAACTTGATCCGGGTGCGCATCGGCGGCAGTGTAGCGGGTCGATCCCCGCAAGGACAGGACAGCCCATGCCCGCACCGACCACGCCCCCCGCCGACCCGACCGCCGGAACACGCCCCGGCGGGGCTGCAGCGGCACCCGGCGACGCCCCCGCGGGCCGCCGGCCCGACCCTTGCGCCTTCCCGGCGGCGCTGGCCGAGCGCGAGCTCGCCGCGGTGCGGGCTCGCCGCGCCGCGCTCGCCCTGCCCCTGGACGCCGGCGAAAGCGTCGGCCGCGTCGGGCTGGCGATCTCCGGAGGCGGGATCCGCAGCGCCACCTTCGCGCTCGGCGTGCTGCAGTCCCTGGCCGCGCTCGGGCGCCTGCGCCACGTGGACTACCTGTCGAGCGTCTCCGGCGGCGGCTACGTCGGCAGCTTCCTGGGCAGCCTGTACCTCCCCGATGCGGCGCGCGCGGGCGGGCCGGCGCGAACGCCGTCCGAGTCGGGTGCGACGGCACCCCAAAGGGCGGTTGCCGCAGCCGGCGCCACGGCCACGGCGCCCGTCGCTGCAGCCGCCACGCCGGCGCAGATCACCGACGGCGTCGAGTGCACCCTCGCCGACACGTCGTCGCCGCCGCTCGCCTGGCTGCGCGAGAACGGCCGCTACATGGCGCCGCGCGGCGCGGGCGACTACCTGTACGCCGCAGCGATCATGGTGCGCAACTGGATCGCGCTGCACTACGTGCTCGCGGTGACGACGCTCGCCGTGTTCCTGGCCGGGAACCTGCTGCGCGCCGCGCTGTGGCGGCAATCGCCGTGGCTGCGCGGGCTGGAGGCGCGCCTGGCGGCGGAGGCGGGCGCCGGCCTGTGGTGGAGCCCGTGGGGCATGCTGCCTCTGGCCGGCTTCGCGCTGGTCCTGGTGCCCATCGGCTGGGCCTACTGGCTGACCCAGACCAGCCGTCGCCCCGGCGGGCCGGCGAGCAACCCGGCGCTGGTGGCCACGGTCATGGTGGGGCTGGGCGCAGCCGCGCTGTGGCGCGCCGGCGTCGAATCGGTGGGATTGCCGGCCTCGGCCCACGATGCGGCGGCAGCGTGCGCGCGCTATCTCGTCTACGCGGCCTGCGCCGCCACCCTGGCGTGGGTGGTGGCGCGCGTGGGCGGCGGCAGCGAAGCCGTAGCGCGCAACCGGCTCTCGGCCTGGCTGGCCGCAGCCCTGGCCGTGGTGCTGGCGCTCGCCGCCTACGCGCTCGTCGACAGCCTGGGCCAGACGGCGTACGCCGCGATCGTGGCGGCCCTGGCCGGGGGATGGAGCGAAGGGTGGTGGGCCACGCTGCTCGCCCTGGCCCCGGCCGTCGCGGCGCTGGTGCACCGGTTCGCGCCGCTGATCGCCAGGCTCGGCATGAAGGAGAGCGGCCTGCGCCTGTCCTCGGCCGCCCTGCTGTCCATCCTCGGCGTGGTGCTGTTCGCCGCCTTGCTGGTGCTGTGGTCGGCCGTCGCCCACGCCCTCATGTGGAGCGGACAGTGCCTGGATTGCGCGGGCTCGCCGCCTCTCCCGCAGCCGCTCCCGATGGCTGCGGCACTGGCGGCCTTCTTCGTCATCGGGCTGCTCACTGCGCGGACCATCCCCTTCCTCAATCTCTCCACGCTGGCCCAGTTCTATGCCGCGCGGCTCACCCGCGCCTACCTCGGGGCGAGCAATGCGCGCCGCACCGGCTACCGGCCCGGAGCCGCGGCGGCGCGGCCGCCGGCAGCCGGCTCGGCGCACCGCGACGTGACGCGCGCCGAACCCTCCGACGACATCGCGTGGAGCGCCTACCATCCCGAGCGTCACGGCGGACCGCTGCACCTGGTCAACGTCACGGTCAACGAAACGGTGACCGGCGCCTCCCGGCTGGCGCAGCGCGACCGCAAGGGCCTGCCGATGGCGATCGGCCCGTGCGGCCTGAGCGTGGGGCGCGACCACCATGCCCTGTGGGACGGCGACGGCGGGGCGATCGCCCCCCTGCCTTTGCCGGCCGGGCGCTTCGCGGTCTTCCCGCCCAGCGGCGGACGCGCGCGCAGCATCGAGCCGCTCACCGTCGGGCAATGGGTCGCCGTTTCCGGCGCCGCCTTCACCACCGGGCTGGGAGCGCGCACGCGCCTCGGCCTGTCGATGCTGCTGGCCCTCTCGAACGTGCGCCTGGGCTACTGGTGGGACAGCGGCATCGCCCCGCGCGAGCGTCCCGAGCGCGGCGGGCGGCGCGCGCCCGAGGCCGCGGGCGCGCTGCTGGCCGCCCTCGCGCCGGTCCAGACCTACCTCGCCCACGAAACCTTCGCGCGCTTCCACGGCCCGCACCGCCGGCGCTGGTACCTCTCCGACGGCGGGCATTTCGAGAACACCGCGGTCTACGAGCTGCTGCGCCGCCGGGTGCCCTTCATCATCGTGTGCGACGACGGCCAGGATGCCGGCTACGCCTTCGAGGACATCGGCAACCTGGTGCGCAAGGCGCGCATCGACTGGGACGCCGAGATCCGCTTCCTGTGCGAGGCCGAGATCGAGGCGCTGCTCGGCGCCGACTCGCCGCTGCTGCGCAGCATCGGCACGCCGCCGCAGCTGCAGCGGCGGCCGTGCGAGCCGGCCCTTGGCGCGCCGCCGGCGCAGCTGCAGGGCCGCGCCTGGTCGCAGCGCCATGCCGCGCTCGCCTGGGCCCGCTACGGCGGCGACCGCGAGGCGCGCTCGCTGCTGCTCTTCCTCAAGCCGACCCTGATCGGCGACGAGCCGATGGACCTGCTGGACTACTACGCCGGGCACCCGGATTTCCCGCAGGAAAGCACGCTCGACCAGTTCTTCGACGAAGCGCAGTGGGAAAGCTACCGCCGCCTCGGCGCGTACATCGGCGAGCGCGTGTTCGGCGCTGCCGCCACGGCCGGACGCTGGGCCCCGGGCGAGATGCGCATCCCCGGCGCGATGCCACCTCAGGGCGGGACGCCGGCCACGCACGAAATGCGGAGGCCCGACTGACCGCGCGCCGCTTCAGGCCGGGTGTGCCGCCTCCAGCAGGTAGGTCCTGACCTCACCCACCCCCTTGAGGCTCACCGGCGGCAGCTCGCGAGTGACGAAGCGTTCGCGCAGCCGCTGCCAGGCGGTCTCGGAAATGTGCACGCCCGCGTGGCTGCCGCTGGACTCCAGCCGGCTCGCCAGGTTGACCGTCTCGCCCCAGCAGTCGAACGCCGGCTTGCGCGTGCCGATCACCCCGGCGATCACCGGCCCGACGTGCAATCCGATGCGCACGTTCAGCGCCAGCCCGCTCTCTTGCGCCAGCTCGGCCACGCGCGCCTGCAGGGCGAGCGCGAAGCGCGCCGCGCGATCGGCGTGATCGGCGCATGCCGATCCGATCCCGCACACTGCCATGTAGGCATCGCCGATGGTCTTGATGCGCTCGACGCCGTGCGCGGCGGCGATCCGGTCGAACTCCGAGAACAGGCGATCGAGCAACTGCACCAGCTGCGCCGCCGGCAGCCGCCGCGCCAGCGCGCTGAAGCCCACCAGGTCGGCGAACACGATGCTGACCTCCTGGTGCGCATCGGCGATCGGCGACTCGCCGCGCTGGATGCGCCCGACGATCTCGCCCGGCAGCATGCTGTGCAGCAGATCCTCGATGCGCGCCTTGGCCTCGGCCACCTCGTTGAACAGGCGGAACTCGCGGCGGTTCTCGCTCTCGCGCGTCCAGGCGCCGTACAGCCCGAGGACCATCGCCGCGCTCACCGCCAGCGTATTGGCCAGCGCCAGCGCCGGATCGGCATGCCGCGCCGCGACGATGGCCGAGAGGAAGCTCAGCCAGGCGATCAGCAGGAACACCGCGAAATGGCGGAAGCGCAGCCGGATGATGAAGATGGTCGAGAGCATCAGCAGCACCAGCCCCAGGCCTGCGCGCGTCAGGCCCGCGCCGAGGTGCCAGTAGATGACTGCCAGCAGCAGCGCCACCAGACACGCCACCACCGTGGCCACGGTCTCGTAGGCCTGCTCGATCCACGGCTGCATCACCGCCCAGGCCGAGGCGAGCATCAGCGGCACGATGACGAACATGCGCAGTGCCACCGTCATTTGCGCGCCGTTGCGGTCGAGCAGCCAGTCCGAAGCGGCGAACAGCACGATCAGCAGCGCCCCGGCCACCAGCGCGATGCGCGTGTGGTGGCGAAAGCGCAGGCAGTAGAAGGTGCGAAACGCCGCCTCCTCGGCCGCATCGGGAAAGCGCAGGCGCAGCCGGTCGATCGGGCCCGTCACGCGAAGCACTCGAGCGGCTCTTCGCTCCACGACGGCACGCCGAAGCGCGCGTCGTACTGCGCGCCTTCGAGGTACAGACCGTCGGGAGCGAAAGTGGCCGCCGAGCGGCGGCGGTCGCGCCCGGCCAGCACCTCGGCGATCCAGGCGGGCGGGCGGCGTCGCTCGCCGACCGCCAGCAGCGCGCCCACGATGTTGCGGATCATGTGGTGCAGGAAGGCGTTGGCCGTGAAGGTGAACAGCACGAAGGCGCCCCGCTCGGCGAGCGACAGCGTCTCGAGGGTGCGCACCGGGGTGGCGGCCTGGCACTGCGCCGAGCGGAACGCCGAGAAATCGTGCTCACCCACCAGCAGCGCCGCGCCCTCGCGCATCAGGGCCACGTCCGTATCTCGCCAGGTCCAGCCGGCGCGCTGCGCGAGCAGCGGATGGCGCACCGGCGAGCGGTGCAGCAGGTAGCGGTAGCGGCGCCGCGCCGCGCCGTAGCGCGCATGGAAGGCTTCGGGCACCTCGGTGGCGCTGCGCACCGACATGGCCGGCGGCAGATGGGCGTTGACGCCGCGCACCCAGGCCGTGAGCGGGCGCTGCGTGGCCGAGTCGAAATGCACCACCTGGCGCAGTGCGTGCACGCCCGCATCGGTGCGGCCCGCGCAGATGGTGTCCACCGCATGGCCGGCAATGGCCGCCAGCGCCCGTTCGAGCACGTCCTGCGCGGCCTGGCCGTCCGGCTGGGTCTGCCAGCCGCAGAAACGGCTGCCGTCGTAGGCGAGGGTCAGCGCGTAGCGGGGCAGCGTGAACAGGCCCTAGCCGATCTTGGCGAGCATCGAGCGCGCCTTCTGCTGCTGTGTGAGGTCGCCCCCGCGCAGCACCTCCTCGAGCAGCTCACGCGCGCCTTCCTTGTCGCCGATCTCCTCGTAGGCCGAGGCCAGGTCGAGCTTGGTGGCCATCTCCTGCCAGCGCGAGGAATCCGCGCCGGGCGCCACCGCCGCATCGGCGGTCGCCAGCTCCAGCTCGCCGCCCGAGAGCTCGTGCGCGGCGCCGTGCCCATCGGTGCGGCCGAAATCGACGTCGCCGAAGTCGATCGCCGGCGTCTCGTCGAGCGCGGCGGACTCTTCGGCTGCCGGCTGGGTATCGAGCCCCTCGAGCGCGGGCAGATCGATCTTGAAATCGCCCAGGTCGGCGAGCGCCTGCGGCTCTTCCGCGCCCGCCTGCGCCGGCAGCTCGATATCGAGCGAAGGCAGGTCGAAGCGGCCTTCGATCGCGCGCGACAGATCCGAATCGGCCGGTGTGGGCTGGCTGGCGGCAGCCCCGGCGGTGCGCCGGTCGGCCGCCCGCCCGATCGTCGTGTCGAGATCCAGGTCGAAGTCGAGCGCCGGCACTTCGCCGGCAGTCCCGTCCACCTGCTCGCCATCCATCGGAACGGTTTCGGCGAACGCGCCGCCGGCGGCCGGCGGAGCAGCCTCGGCGCCGGATGCCGGCGCGAGCCGGTCGCCCAGCATCGCTGCGGCAGCCGTCGCCGCAGCGCTCAGCGCGGCAGCCCCGGAGGCGCCGGTCGCGGACGGCGGCGCGGCCTGGCCGTCGCCGGCCTGCGCGGGCGCCGCCCCGTCACCCTGGCCGGTATAGAGCGGATTGGCCGGATCGATGGACAGCCCGAGCGTGACCACCTTGGGCCACTCCTCGTTCTGGCCGCCGGTCATGTCGTACATCTCCTGGGCCACCGCCGCGAACGCCACCGCGTCCTTGCGCCCGGCATGGATCTCCAGCAGCTTCAGGCGGATCGCCTGGCGCTCGGGCTGCTTCTTGAGCGCCTCCTTCAGGATCTCCTCGGCCTGCGCCTCGCGACCGTAGGCGATGTAGACCTCGGCCTCGGCGATCGGGTCGACCTCGGTCGAATGCACGTCGACGCCGCTGTCGCGCCCACTGGCGGGGAACAGGCTGTTGTTGGTGTCGACCGTCTGCCCTCCGGTCGAGCCGAACAGCGAGTTGGCGGTGAACGCATCGGCCGCGATCAGGCTGTCCTCGAACTTCTCCGACTTCTTGCGCCGGCGCACCGCGTACAGGCCGTAGGCGCCGAGCGCCAGCACGATCGCCGCCGCACCCGGCAGCACCAGCGGGTTGTCCGCCAGTTGCTCGAAGAAGCCCGGCTCGGCCGCCGGCGCGGGGCTCGGCGCGGCCGTCGCCGCGGGAGCCGGCGCAGCAGCGGGAGTCTCGGTGCCGCCCGCCGCGCCATCAGTGGCGGCAGATGCGGCGTCGCCGGCCGGAGGCGCGGCAACGCTGCCACCGGCTGTTGCCTCGGTCGATCCGCCGGACCCGGCCTCGGTCGAGGGACTGGTGCCGGCCGCGGGCGCAGCAGCGGACGGCGCGCCGGACGACGGCGCCTGCGCCACCGCGCCCGGCGCCGCGGCACTGCCCCCGGCAGCCGAGCCGCCGGCGGCACCGGCCACCGCACCCACTGCCCCCGACGCGGTCGTGGCCGCGGCCCGCGCGGACTCGACCTGCTTCTGCATCTCGGCCAGCTGGCGGTTCTTCAGCTCGAGCAGCTGCTGCAGATCCGCCACGTTCTTCTCGAGCGCATCGATGCGGTCCTGCTGCTCGTGCACCGCTGCGTCGCGCGCCACCCGGCCTTCGGCCGCCGAGGCGGCGGCGCTGCCGGTTGCGCTGCCCGCCCCGGCTGTCCCGCCCTCCGGGCGCGACAGCTTGAGCTGGTCACCCGCCCCTGCGCCCGCGGCACTGTCCTGCACCTGGGCGGTCACCGACCCCGTCGCACTCTGGCCGGCACGCGCCGGCTCGACCCGGCGCGCTGCCGCAGCCAGCCGTTCACGGTAGGCATTGAACACCGCCGCCTGCTCGCGGATCTGACGGCGCGCCTCGCCGGCGTCGACGGCCGCCATCGTGCTGCGATCGGGCACGGTCAGGTGCGCGCCGGCCAGCATCTGGTGCACGCTGCCGAAGAAGGCGCGCGGATTGGCGTTGTAGATGGCGACGATCGCCTGCTCGAGCGACACGTCGGCGGGCTTGACGCGCGCCGCGATGGTCGCCAGGGTCTCGCCCTGGCGCACCGTGACCTCGTTGCCGGTACTTCCCGGCGCACCGTCGGCCGGGGCCGACGGTGCGGGAGCGGTCGCACCGGCTGATTCGGCCGGGGCCGGTGCGGCTGCGGCCGATCGCGTCGCGGCCCGCGCGGGAGCCGCCGCCGGCGGCGCTACCACCCCCGACGCTGCACCTGAGGCGGCCTGCGTAGGCTGCGCCACCGGCGCCGGTGCGGCCGCCGCGCTGACACCTGCGGTGGTCGCCGGCACGATCTGCGACGGACCGCCGGCCACCGTCTCGCGACCGACGCGCAGCTCGGGCGGATCGAGCAGGAAGGTGTACTCGCGCACGAACTTGCCCGAAGCCCAGTTCAGCTCGACCAGCAGATCGACGAAAGGCTCGTTGATGGGCTGCGAGGAGGTGATGCGCACCACCGCCGCGCCGTTGGTGCGGCGATCGACCGCGAAGCGCAGGCTGGTGAGCGCGGAGTTGAATTCGAGCCCGGCCTGGCGGAAGGCATCCGGCGAGGCGAGCCGTGCGCTCAGCGAGCCCGCTTCCTCGCGCCCGAGCGCGGTGACCTCGACCTCCGCGCGCAGCGGCTGGCCGAGCGCCGACTGTACTGTGAGCCGGCCCAGGCCGGCCGCCTCGGCGAGCGTCGGCGCCGTGCCCGCCAATGCGGCGGCGACCGCCAGTGCGAGGACCGTCGGGGAGCCCGTCCGGCGCCGCTCGAATGGCTGTTTTTCCGCAAATTTCACGCTCTTCCCCCGGCGCAACAAGCGACTTTTAGCGACTTTTTCAGGCTAACATCAGCTATTTACCCGTGCAAGCTCCAGCACTGGCGCAGGTTACCGCTGTGGCGGCCACGTGACGAACGGCGCATTCACGGGGGCCGGGCGGCGGATCCGGCGCTTCTCGGTATCCTGGAGCCTGCCCTGACGAGACGATCAGGCTGCAAGCAGGCGCAACATGCGCCGCAAAGGCTCGGCGGCCCCCCACAGCAGCTGGTCACCCACGGTGAACGCGCTCAGGTAGCCCGGCCCGAACGCCAGGCTGCGCAGCCGGCCCACCGGGATCGTCAACGTGCCGTTGACCGCGGTCGGCGAGAGCTCGCGCATGCTCGCCTCGCGCGTGTTCGGCACCAGCTTCACCCATTCGTTGCCCGAGGCGACGATGGACTCGACCTCGTCGAGCGGTACGTCGCGCCTGAGCTTGATGGTCAGCGCCTGGCTGTGGCAGCGCATGGCGCCGATGCGCACGCACAGGCTCTCGACCGGAATGTGGCCGGGACCCGAAGCCGGCAGGCCGAGGATCTTGTTGCACTCGGCATCGCCCTTCCACTCCTCGCGCGAGATGCCGTTGCCGAGGTCCTTGTCGATCCAGGGAATCAGGCTGCCGGCCAGCGGAACGCCGAAATGCCGGGTCGGGAACGCCTCCGAGCGCATTGCCTGCGAGACCCTGGCGTCGATCTCGAGGATCGCCGAGGCCGGATCGGCCAGCAGCGGCGCCGCTGCCGCGTGGGCCGCGCCCATCTGGGCGATGAGCTCGCGCATGTTCTGCGCGCCCGCCCCCGAGGCCGCCTGGTAGGTCGTCGCGTTGATCCATTCGACGAGGCCTTCGCGGAACAGGCCATTCAGGCCCATCATCATCAGGCTGACCGTGCAGTTGCCGCCGATGTAGCTGCGCACGCCGCGCGCGAGCGCGTCGCGGATCACGTTCAGGTTGAGCGGATCGAGGACGATGACCGCGTCCTCCTGCATGCGCAGCGCCGAGGCCGCGTCGATCCAGTAGCCGTTCCAGCCGGCGGCGCGCAGCTTCGGGAACACCTCGTTGGTCCAGTCGCCGCCCTGGCAGGTCAGCACGATGTCCATCTTCTTCAGCGCCGCGATGTCGCCGGCGTCGCGCAGCTTGCGATCGCCCAGATTGGCCACTTCGGGCGCGGCCCCGCCCGCGTTGGAGGTGCTGAAGAACACCGTCTCGACCTGCGCGAAATCGTTCTCCTCGCGCATGCGCTGCATCAGCACGGAACCGACCATTCCGCGCCACCCGACCATTGCCACCTTCAACATGACACGCTCCTTGTCCTGCTACAGCGCCGCGAGCACCGCGTCGCCCATGTCCTTCGTGCCGACCGTGCGCCTGCCCGGCTCGGCGATGTCCGCGGTGCGAAACCCCTGCGCCAGCACCTTGCGCACCGCCGTCTCGATGCGCCGCGCCGCCGCTTCCTGGTGCAGCGAATGGCGCAGCAGCATCGCCGCCGACAGGATGGTGGCCAGCGGGTTGGCCACGCCCTTGCCGGCGATGTCGGGGGCCGAGCCGTGGATCGGCTCGTACAACCCGAAGCCGCGCGCGTTCAGCGACGCCGAGGGCAGCATGCCGATCGAGCCGGTCAGCATCGAGGCCTCGTCCGAGAGGATATCGCCGAACATGTTGCCGGTGACCATGACATCGAACTGCCTGGGGTTGCGCACCAGCTGCATCGCGGCATTGTCCACGTACATGTGGGTGAGCTCGATGTCGCGATACTGGCCGTGCACCTCGGTGACCACGTCGCGCCAGAACTGCGTCGTCTCGAGCACGTTGGCCTTGTCGACCGAGCACACCCGGCGCTGGCGCTTGCGCGCCGTCTCGAAGGCCACTACGGCGATGCGGCGGATCTCGCTTTCCGCGTAGCGCATGGTGTCGAAGCCTTCGCGCTCGCCCTGCTCGTTGGTGCGCACGCCGCGCGGCTGGCCGAAATAGATGTCGCCGGTGAGCTCGCGCACGATCAGCAGGTCGAGCCCGGCCACCACCTCGGGCTTGAGCGTCGAGGCGTGCGCCAGCTCGGGGTAGACCAGCGCCGGGCGCAGGTTGGCGAACAGGTCGAAATGCTTGCGCAGGCGCAGCAGCCCCTGCTCGGGGCGCTTGGCGCGCGGCAGCGTGTCGTACTTCGGGCCGCCCACCGAGCCGAACAGGATGGCGTCGGCTTGGCCGGCCACCTTCAGCGTCGCCTCGGGCAGCGGATCGCCGGCCGCGTCGTAGCCGGCCCCGCCCACCGGCGCGAACTCGAGCTCGATGCGCGGGCCGTCGCTCGACAGCGCCTGCAGCACGCGCACCGCCTGCCCGGTGATCTCCGGTCCGATGCCGTCGCCGGCCAGCACTGCGATCTTCATTGCGTATCCTCGGTCAGGGTCCAAAACGAAGCGGCCCGGCTTGGGATCCAAGCCGGGCCGCCGTTACGCGCCTTCCAGCCTGGTCGGGGCCCGCTCATTCGGCCAGCGTGGTGGTGAGCCACGGCTGGTCGCGCAAGCGTTTGCTCTCGAATTCGCGAATCAGGTCGGCATGCCTGAGCGTGAGCCCGATCTCGTCGAGCCCGCCGAGCAGGCACTCCTTGCGGAACGGGTCGACCTCGAAGCCGAAGCTGCGCGCCCCGTCCACGGTGCGCACCTGCTGCTGCGGCAGGTCGACCACCAGCTCGAAGCCGACGAAGGCGTTGAGCTGGTCGAACAGCCAGTCGACGTCGGCCTCCGGCAGTCGCACCGGCAGCAGGCCGTTCTTGAAGCAGTTGTTGTAGAAGATGTCGGCGTACGACGGCGCCACGATCACGCGAAAGCCGTAGTCTTCCAGTGCCCACGGCGCATGCTCGCGCGAGGAGCCGCAGCCGAAGTTCTTGCGCGTGAGCAGGACCGAGGCCCCGCGGTAGCGCGCCTGGTTGAGCGGGAAATCGGGGTTCGGCGGCCGGCGGCTGTTGTCCATGCCCGGTTCGCCGCGATCGAGGTAGCGCCATTCGTCGAACAGGTTCGGCCCGAAGCCGCTGCGCTTGATCGACTTCAGGAACTGCTTCGGAATGATCGCGTCGGTGTCGACGTTCGCTCGATCGAGCGGCGCGACCAGGCCGCGGTGGACCGTCAGGCTACGCATGGCTCTCCTACTTCTTCGCTGCGCCCTGAATCTTCTCGCCCGCCTTCTCGATGTCCTTGCCTGCCCCGGCCACCGTATTGCAGGCCGCCAGCGACATCCCGAACGCGAGGGCTACCACCACCGACACGAGTCTCTTCACGGGCATGGCTCCTTTCCTCAGATGCGCCGCACGTCGACGAAATGCCCCGCGACGGCCGCGGCAGCCGCCATCGCCGGACTGACCAGGTGGGTGCGCCCGCCGGTGCCCTGGCGCCCCTCGAAATTGCGGTTAGAGGTCGACGCGCAGCGCTCGCCCGGCTCGAGGCGGTCGGCATTCATCGCCAGGCACATCGAGCACCCCGGCTCGCGCCACTCGAAACCGGCGTCGCGGAAGATGCGGTCGAGCCCTTCCTTCTCCGCCTGCGCCTTCACCAGCCCCGAGCCCGGCACGACCATCGCCAGGCGCACGTTGGAGGCCCGGTGCTTGCCGCGCACCACGGCCGCGGCCGCGCGCAGGTCCTCGATGCGCGCGTTGGTGCAGGAGCCGATGAACACCTTGTCGATGCGGATGTCGGTGATCGGCGTATCGGGCTTGAGCCCCATGTACTGCAGGGCGCGCTCCATGCCTTCCCGGCGCACCGGATCCTTTTCCTTGTCGGGGTCGGGCACGCGCCCGTCCACCGCCACCACCATCTCGGGCGAGGTACCCCAGGTGACGTGGGGCTTGAGCTGCGTGGCATCGAGCTCGACGACCAGATCGAAACGCGCCTGCGGATCGGAGCGCAGCGTGCGCCAGTGGTCGACCGCCTTGTACCAGTCGAGACCGGCCGGCGCCATCGGCCGCCCGCGCAGATAGCCCAGCGTGGTGTCGTCGACCGCGATCATGCCGGCGCGCGCACCCGCCTCGATGGCCATGTTGCAGATGGTCATGCGGCCTTCCATCGACAGCGCGCGGATGGTCGAGCCGCCGAACTCGATGGCGTAGCCGGTGCCGCCCGCCGTGCCGATGCGCCCGATGATGGCGAGCACCACGTCCTTGGCGGTGACGCCGGCCGGCAGCGCGCCGTCGACCTGCACCAGCATGTTCTTCATCTTCCGCGCCACCAGCGTCTGCGTGGCGAGCACGTGCTCGACCTCGGAGGTGCCGATGCCGAAGGCCAGGCAGCCGAACGCGCCGTGCGTGCTGGTGTGGGAGTCGCCGCACACCACCGTCATGCCCGGCAGGGTGGCGCCCTGCTCCGGCCCGATGATGTGCACGATGCCCTGGCGGCGGTCGTTGATGTCGAAATAGGGGATGCCGAGCTCGCGCGCATTGGCATCGAGCGTCTCCACCTGCAGGCGCGAAATCGGGTCGTCGATGCCGTGCGAACGGTCGGTGGTGGGCACGTTGTGGTCGACCACCGCCAGGTTGGCGGCGATCCGCCACGGCTTGCGACCGGCCAGCTTCAGCCCCTCGAACGCCTGCGGGCTGGTGACTTCGTGCACCAGGTGGCGGTCGATGTAGATGAGCGCGGTGCCGTCGTCTTCCTGGTGGACGACGTGGGCATCCCAGAGCTTGTCGTAGAGCGTGCGCGGTGCGATGGACATCCGGGAATTATGCCATGCACCTACCCTCGCCTACCGGCGCCGCGCCTGCTCGTACAGGGGCATCACGCGCGCCGCGTACACCTCCAGGTCGCGGGTGCGCGTCTCGGCCGAAGGGTGGGTGCTGAGGAACTCCGGACCGCCGCTGCCGCCGCTGCGCGCCATCTTCTGCCACAGGGTGATCGCCGCGCGCGGGTCGTAGCCGGCGCGCGCGGCCAGCTCCACGCCGATGCGGTCGGCCTCGGTTTCGTGCAGGCGGCTGTTGGGCAGCCCGAAGAAGGTGCCGTAGAAGATCTTGCCCAGATCCACCGAGGTCTGCCCGCCCCCCAGCACCGTCGCCGCGCCGCCGATCAGCACCTGCGCGCCGAGCTGCTCGGAGGCGCGCTCGCGCGCATGCTCGCGCAGCGCGTGCGCGATCTCGTGGCCGAGCACCGCCGCCAGCTCGTCGTCGGTGAGGTTCAGCTTGGTGATCAGCCCCGTATAGACGGCGATCTTGCCGCCCGGCATGCACCAGGCGTTCACCTCGTCGGAACGGACCACGTTGACCTCCCAGCTCCAGCGCGCCGCATCGGGGCGGAACGCCCCGCTCGCCTGGATCAGCCGGTTGGAGATCGCGCGCACCCGGCCGGTCAGCGCCGGATCGGCATTGAGCGAGCCCTTCTGGCGCGCCTTGCCCATCTCCTCGCGATAGGACAGCGCCGCCTGCTGCTCCAGGTCCGCCTCGGAGATCATGGTGGACATGCGCTGCGTGCGGTCCACCCCGATGGCGCCGCCGCGGGTCGTCTGCACCGTCTCGCAGCCGGCCAGCAGCGCCACGGCCACCAGCGCACCGGCGGCACATCGTGTCAGGAACATCGTCAGCCTCTCCTCCCATGGGGCGCCGGTCCGGCGATGCGCGGCGTGGCCACCGCCACCTCGGCGTTCTGGGCGCGGTCGCGCAGCGCGTGGTCCATCAGCACCAGCGCCAGCATCGCCTCGGCGATCGGCACGGCGCGGATGCCCACGCAGGGGTCGTGCCGGCCCAGCGTCTCGACCGTGGTCGGCGCCCCGGCGAGGTCGATCGAGCGTCGCGGCAGGCGGATGCTCGAGGTCGGCTTGATCGCGATCTCGACCACGATCGGCTGGCCGGTGGAGATGCCGCCGAGCACGCCGCCGGCATGGTTGGTCGCGAAGCCTTCGGGCGCCAGCTCGTCGCCGTGCTCGCTGCCCTTCTGCGTCACGCAGGCGAAGCCCGAGCCGATCTCCACCCCCTTGACCGCGTTGATGCCCATCATCGCGTAGGCGATGTCGGCGTCGAGCTTGTCGTAGAGCGGCTCGCCCAGCCCGACCGGCACTCCGTCAGCCTCCACCCGCACCCGCGCACCGCACGAATCGCCGGCGCGCCGCAGGTCGTCCATGTAGGCCTCGAGCCGCGGCACGATCGCGGCGTCGGCGGCGAAGAAGGGGTTGTGCGGCACCAGCGCCCAGTCGGCGACCGGGATCGGGATCTCACCCAGTTGCGTCATGCAGGCGCGGATCGAGGTGCCGAAGCGCTCGTGCAGCCACTTCTTCGCGATCGCCGCCGCCGCCACCGCCGGCGCGGTCAGCCGCGCCGACGAGCGCCCGCCGCCGCGCGGGTCGCGCACCCCGTACTTGTGCCAGTAGGTGTAGTCGGCATGCCCGGGGCGGAAGGTACGCGCGATCTCCGAGTAGTCCTTGCTGCGCGCGTCCTGGTTGCGGATCAGCAGCGCGATCGGCGTGCCGGTGGTGCGGCCTTCGAAGACGCCCGAGAGGATCTCGACCGCGTCCGGCTCCTGGCGCTGCGTCACGTGGCGCGAAGTGCCCGGTCGGCGCCGGTCGAGGTCGGGCTGGATGTCGGCCTCGGACAGCGCCAGCCCCGGCGGGCAGCCGTCGACCACGCAGCCGATCGCCGGCCCGTGCGACTCGCCGAAGGTGGTGACGGTGAAGAGGCGACCGAAGGTGCTGCCGGACATCGCGGGGCCCTTGGAGTGATAGGCGGATTCTAGCGGAGGTGGTTTCCGGCGGAGCCGGTTCCCCGGCTTCGGGCGCCTGCCGGCTCGCTGCGGCGCGCTCAGCGCCGCAGCCGCGCCAGCACCGTCTCGCGCGGCATCGCCGCCAGCACCGCGTCGACCGACGGCGTCTGGGTCGTGCCGAACACCTTCAGCCGCACCGGGATCGCGAGCTGCGGCATCTTCAGGCCGTGCTCGGCCAGCGCCGACTTCAGCGCCGCCGCGATCGCCTCCTTCGTCCAGTCGGCACGGGCCAGCGCATCGGCGAACCCGGCCAGCGCCGGCCCCAGCGCCGCCGGCGCCGCATCGAGATGCTTCTCGCGGTCGGCCTGCGTGATCACCGGCTCGACATAGAACATGTGCGCGAGCTCGGCCAGCTCGTTCAGCGTCTGCGCCCGCTCCTTCAGCAGCCCGCACACCGCCGCCAGGTCGGCCGAACCGGGCGCCGGCACCACGCCCGAGGCGCGCAGCCGCGGCAGCACGCGCGCCGCCAGGTCGGCGTCGTCCGCGGCCTTCATGTAGTGGTGATTGAGCCAGCGCAGCTTGTCGAAATCGAACCGCGACGGCGAGCGGCTGATGTGCGCGCCGTCGAACCAGTCCACGAACTGCTCGCGAGCGAAGATCTCCTCGTCGCCATGGCTCCAGCCCAACCGCGCCAGGTAGTTGATTACCGCCTCGGGCAGGTAGCCGTCCTCGTCGTACTGCATCACCGACACCGCGCCGTGGCGCTTGGAGAGCTTCTGGCCGTCGGGCCCGTGGATCATCGGCAGGTGGCCGTACTCGGGCACCGGCGCACCCAGCGCGCGCAGGATGTTGATCTGGCGCGGCGTGTTGTTCACGTGGTCGTCGCCGCGCAGCACATGGGTGATGCGCATGTCCCAGTCGTCGACCACCACGCAGAAGTTGTAGGTCGGTGTACCGTCGGAGCGCGCGATGATGAGATCGTCCAGCTCGCCGTTGTCGAACGCGATCGGCCCCTTCACCAGGTCGTTCCAGCCCGTCGCCCCGCCGATCGGGTTGCGGAAGCGCACCACCGGATCGACCCCCGCCGGCGGCTCCGGCAGCCTACGCCCCGGCTCGGGCCGCCAGCGGCCGTCGTAGCGGGGCTTCAGGCCGCGCGCCTCCTGCTCCGCGCGCATCGCATCCAGCTCCTCCTTCGTGCACCAGCAGCGGTATGCCGTGCCGTCGGCCAGCATCTTCGCGATCACCTCGCGGTAGCGCGGCATGCGCTGCATCTGGTAGAAGGGCCCCTCGTCGGCGTCCAGCTCCAGCCAGCGCATGCCGTCCAGGATCGCCTGCACCGCCTCGGGCGTCGAGCGCTCGACGTCGGTATCCTCGATGCGCAGGATGAAGGTACCCTTGTGGTGGCGCGCGTACGCCCAGGCGAACAGCGCGGTACGGGCGCCGCCGATGTGCAGGAAGCCGGTCGGGCTGGGAGCGAAGCGCGTGCGAACCATGTCGCGGATGTCCGGGAAGCGGGAGAAACGTTCGATTTTACGCGAGCAGGCGCGTGCGTCGGGGCGCCCGGCACACCCGGTGCTCCGCCTCGAGTCGGGCTCCTGAGCCATGGAGAAGCCCTGCTCTCCGGCCTGCGAACGCAACCGCGAGCCCATCCTCGCGGTGCTGCGCACGTGGTTCGCCGACCGCAGGCAGGTGCTGGAGATCGGCAGCGGCACCGGCCAGCACGCCGTGCACTTCGCCGCCGTCCTGCCCGGGCTGCGCTGGCAGACCTCCGACGTCGCCGCGAACCTGCCCGGCATCCGCCTGTGGCTGCAGGAAGCCGCCCTGCCCAACACCCCGCCGCCCATCGTGCTCGACGTCAACGACCCGCCTGCGGCAGGCGAATACGACGCGGTGTTCAGCGCCAACACGCTGCACATCATGGGTTGGAAGGAGGTCGAGCGCATGTTCGCGGCGCTGCCGAAGCTCACCGGCCAAGGCGCCGTCCTGGTGATCTACGGCCCGTTCAACTACGAGGGCCGCTACACCAGCCCGAGCAACGCGCAGTTCGACGAGACGCTGCGCCATGCCGACCCCAAACGCGGCCTGCGCGACTTCGAGGAGGTCGACGCGCTGGCCGCCGCGGCCGGGTTCGAGCTGCAGGAGGACCGCGCGATGCCGGCGAACAACCGCTGCATCGTCTGGAAGCGAGCCTGAAGGAATTTGATCGAGGGGGCGGATTTGCCTACAATTGCGCCTCCCTCCCCAGGGGCGGCTAGCTCAGCGGTAGAGCACTGCCTTCACACGGCAGGGGTCACAGGTTCGAACCCTGTGCCGCCCACCAAGCGTATCCACCGGTTCATCCGACGCGCAGCAGCAGCTGCACGGCGCTTCGCCCTTGGTCTGGTGACAGGTGTGCGTACCGCTCCGTCACTGTGATCGAGGAGTGCCCGAGTAGGTCCTTAACCACGTAGAGCGACACACCCGCCATCACCAGCCAGCTGGCGAAGGTGTGTCGCAAGTCGTGGATCCGGAAGTCCTCGATCCCGGCCCGCCTGCAGGCGGCCTTGAAGCCCTTCTGAAACGTCGTGATGCGCCGGTCTGGCGCCAGCCCGAACACCCACGGGCTGGCGACGCACTGGCGCTTAAACCACTCGCGTTGATCGTCCAGAGCGGCCATGGCTTCATCGTTCAGGGGCACCACCCGGCGCCGGCCGGCCTTGGTGTGCTCGGCCTCAAGGCGCAGGAGCCGGCGGCCACGGTCCACGCGGGACCACTCCAGACCAAGCAGTTCACCCCGGCGGCAGCCGGTGTGCAGCGCCAGGCGAATGAAGTTGGCCAGGTGCGGCCGTCGGGCGTGTGCTTCGGCCGCTTCGACCAGGCGGACCGCATCGGCCTGGTCGATCCAGCGCACGCGCGCCTCAGGCTCGCCCAGGCCAATCCGCTGGACCGGATTGGGCAGGTCGGCCCGGTCGTGCTCGAGGCGGACGTAATTGATCGCCGCCGAGAGGAAACGCAGCTCGCGGCCGATGGTCGAGGCCGTCACGCCCTCGGCCTGGCGGTGCTCGATATAGCGGCGCACATCGGCGCGGCGCAGCTCGGCCACCAGGCGGCCGGCAAAGTGAGGGTGCAGGTTGCGCAGACTGTAGCCGTCACGCTGCTTGCTGCGGTGGGTGGCGGCACCAACGTAGATCCCCACGACTTCCTCGAAGAGCATAGACCCCCGGGTATTCCTCCTGGGACAAGGGTACGCCGCAGGCCGACGGCCGCACCGTGCAATGGTCCACACCAGAGCCGCTACGCGGCGCGCCGAGGGCCGCAGCCGTCACGCCAGCCTGCGGCTGTCATGCCCGCTGCTCTACGCCCTCGCCGCAACACCTCACGGCCCGTC
>MKUQ01000036.1 GCA_001898645.1 Burkholderiales bacterium 70-64 | reverse complement strand
CTACACGGGCCGCTCTGGCCGCCTCAACGGCGATCAGACTCTACCGTGCCGGTCTGGCCTGAACATACAAGCGACGCACCGCACGATCCATGACCGGATCCGATCCCGAGCGCGCGCTGGCCGAGCTGGGCGAGCGCATCCGTGCGGCTGCGGCCGCGCGGCGCCCCCTGTGGATCCGCGGCGACGGCAGCAAGGATTTCTACGGCCGGCTGGCGGCCGGCGAGCCGCTCGACATGCGCGGCTATCGCGGCATCGTGGCCTACGAGCCCACCGAGCTGGTGATCACCGCGCGCTGCGGCACGCCGCTGGCCGAGGTCGAGGCGGCGCTGGCCGAGCGCGGCCAGATGCTGGCGTTCGAGCCGCCGGCGTTCGGCGGCCGGGCCACCCTGGGCGGCGTAATCGCGGCCGGGCTTTCCGGGCCGCGCCGCGCCAGCGCCGGGGCGGCGCGCGACTTCGTGCTCGGGGCGGCGCTGCTCGACGCGTCGGGGCGCATGCTGAAGTTCGGCGGCCAGGTGATGAAGAACGTCGCCGGCTACGACGTGGCGCGGCTCGCCTGCGGGTCGCTGGGCATTCTCGGGCCGATCGCGGAGGTCTCGCTCAAGGTGCTGCCGGCGCCGGCGCGCGAGTGCACCCTGCGCATGGCAATGGAGGAGGGCGAGGCGCTGCGCGCGCTCAACGAGTGGGGCGGCCAGCCGCTGCCGATCTCGGCCAGCGCCTGGCACGAGGGCAGCCTTGCGCTGCGCCTGTCGGGCGCAGCGGCGGGGGTCGAGGCGGCCGCCCGGCGCCTCGAGGGAGAGCGCGGCGCCGCGCGGCTCGAGGCCCCCGAAGCGGCGCGGCTGTGGACCGGCATTCGCGAGCACGCCGACCCCTTCTTCGCCGGCGCGCTGCCGCTGTGGCGCCTGTCGCTGCCGTCCACGGCGCCGGCCCTCGTGCTGCCCGGCGGGCAGCTGATCGAATGGGGCGGGGCGCTGCGCTGGCTGCGCAGCGATGTCGAGGCCGCGGCCGTTCGCGCCGCTGCCGAGCGCGCCGGGGGCACCGCCACCCTGTTCCGCGGCGGCGACCGCGCCTCGGACGTGTTCCACCCGCTCGCGCCGGTGGCCGCTGCGCTGCAGCGCCGGCTCAAGCAGGCGTTCGATCCGCTCGGCCTGTTCAACCCGGGCCGCATGTATCCGGATCTCTGATACCAATGGAAACCCATCTCGCGGATTGGCTCGAGGGCACGCCCGACGGCGAGGACGCCGGGCTGAACCTGCGCCGCTGCGTGCACTGCGGCTTCTGCCTGGCCACCTGCCCGACCTACCAGTTGCTGGGCGACGAGCTCGACAGCCCGCGCGGCCGCATCTACCTCATGAAGCAGGTGGCTGAAGGGGCGGCGCCGAGCGCCTCGAC
Organism: Burkholderiales bacterium 70-64; assembly: GCA_001898645.1. GTDB lineage: Bacteria > Pseudomonadota > Gammaproteobacteria > Burkholderiales > Burkholderiaceae_E > Zeimonas. The sequence goes on along the minus strand of MKUQ01000036.1, from coordinate 78,663 downwards.
GCTCGCCCACCTGGACCGCTGCCTCACCTGCCGCAACTGCGAGACCACCTGCCCTTCGGGCGTGGAATACGGCCACCTGGTCGACGTCGGCCGCAAGCTGGTCGAGGCGCGCGTCGAGCGCCCGCTAGGCCAGCGGCTGCTGCGCGCGCTGCTGCGCGAGACGCTCACGCGCCGCTGGCTGTTCGACCCGGCGATGCGGCTCGGCCAGTGGCTGCGCCCGCTGCTGCCGGCCGGCCTGCGCGACAAGGTGCCCCCGCGGCGCGCGCCCGGGCCCTGGCCGGCGCGCACCCACGCGCGCAAGGTGCTGATCCTCAACGGCTGCACGCAGCCGGCGATGATGCCCGCCATCGACGCGGCGACCGCGCGCGTGCTCGACCGCCTCGGCATCCAGACCCTGGTCGAGCCCCGCTCGGGCTGCTGCGGCGCGATCCGCCACCACCTCGCCGACACCGAGGGCGCGCTGGCGCAGGTGCGGCGCAACATCGACGCCTGGGTTCCGCACCTGGACCGCGGCGTCGAGGCGATCGTGATGAACGCCTCCGGCTGCGGCGCCATGGTCAAGGAGTACGCCCACCTGCTGCGCGACGACCCGCACTACGCGCCCAAGGCGCTGCGCATCGTCGCCGCCACCAGGGACCTGGCGGAGTGGCTGCCGGCGCAGCTCGCCGGCTCGATCGCGACGCTGCGCGCGCACATCGGCGCGGACGCCGTCCGCGAGGCGGTCGCGCCGCCCGCTACGGCCGGCGGTCGCGCGGCACCTCCGCGCATCGCCTTCCACCCGCCCTGCACGCTGCAGCACGGCCAGCGCATCCGCGGCGAGGTCGAGCGGCTGCTAGCGGCGCTCGGCGTGCCGCCGCTGCCGGTGGCCGAGGCCCATCTGTGCTGCGGCTCGGCCGGCACCTACTCGATCCTGCAGCGCGACCTCTCGCTGCAGCTGCGCGCGCGCAAGCTGGCCGCGCTGCAGGCCGGCGGCCCAGCGCTGATCCTGTCGGCCAACATCGGCTGCCTGGCGCACCTGCAGGCCGGCACCGCGACGCCCGTGCGCCACTGGATCGAATGGCTCGACGAAGCGATGGAAAGTGCGTCGCCGCGAAACGTGTGAAGGAATCGTAGCGAGCGGTCCGAGGTCGTGCCGAGAAGCGCAGCCGTACTGGGGTACGGCGAGCATCGCAGGCGCGAGATCGGACCGCGCAGTAGATTCCCTCACGCGTTTCGGTAGTCGAGCAGCTCCCAGCGCACCCAGTCTTCGCGGTAGATCGGACGGAACTTGCCGCCGGGGATCACGTAGCGGCCGGTCCACTCGCGCTGCACCCAGCGATTGACCTCCGGCGCGTACCACAGCGTGTCTTCGCGCGTGGAATCCTCGCGGATGATCTCGATGTGCCGGAACTGGATGATGCGCTCGATGCGCAGGGCGAGGAATTCGCCGGCGGGCACCTTGACGCGCTCCCAGCCCACCGGGCAGCGGCGCTCGACCCAGGACAGCCGCACCTCCCGGTTGACTGCCACGACGTAGCCGACGGTGGTGAACGCGCAGGATCCCGCCGCCGGCGGCTCGGGCACCAGCGGCACCGGCCGGTCGAAGATCTGGGTGATGTCGTAGGACGGCTCCTGCACGACGTTCCATGCGCCGGCATAGACCTCGTCGTCGCGCCGCTTGCCGTCGGCGTCGGTGAGCGATACGCGCAGCTGCGGGCCGACCTGCGCCACCTGCGCCGTCAGCTCGGTGCGCACCAGCCCGTTGTAGCGGTTCACCTCGCGGTAGCGCCAGCGCTGGCCGACGGCGACCTGGGGTGGGCCCGGCGCGGCCGCCGGCGGGGCGACCAGCTGCGGGCCGGCGCAGGCGGCCGGCAGCACGGCTGCCGCAGCCACCAGGAAGCGGCGGCGATCGAAGCCCGCTCGGACGGTTTCCATCGTCGCTCTGAGTCGGCCGGCGCCGGCGCGGCTTACGGTACCGCGCGCCCGTCGTTCAGGCGCAGCCAGCCCTTGATCATGCGGTAGGCGAACCAGATCTGCGCGATCACGAAGAACGGCACGAAGCCGATGGTGAGGACGGTGGGCACGAGCAGCAGCACGAACCACAGCAGCGCCCACCAGAACGAGCGCGTCTGCCAGGCGAAGTGCGATTCGTAGACGGTGCCGCGGGCGTCCTCGCGCTTGATGTAGGCGAGGATCAGCCCGGCCACAAAGCCGATCACCGTGACCAGCCCGAGCAGGTGCAGGGCATAGCCGAGCATCGCGTACTTGCGCAGCGACTGGTCGCGCTCGGTGCCGTCGGTCATCACTCGACCGCCTTCACCATGTCCTCGACGACCTTCTTGGCGTCGCCGAACACCATCATCGTCTTGTCCATGTAGAACAGCTCGTTGTCGAGGCCGGCGTAGCCGGAGGCCATCGAGCGCTTGTTGACGATGACCTGGCGCGCCTTGAACGCCTCGAGGATGGGCATGCCGGCGATCGGCGACTTGGGATCCTTGGCGGCCGGGTTGACCACGTCGTTGGCGCCCAGCACCAGCACCACGTCAGTGTCGCCGAAATCGGGGTTGATGTCCTCCATCTCGAACACCTGATCGTACGGCACCTCGGCCTCGGCGAGCAGCACGTTCATGTGCCCGGGCATGCGGCCGGCCACCGGGTGGATGGCGTAGCGCACCTCGACGCCGCGCTGGCGCAGCTTGTCGGAGAGCTCCTTGAGCGGGTGCTGCGCGCGCGCCACCGCCAGGCCGTAGCCGGGGACGATGATGACGCTGTCGGCGTTGCCGAGCAGGAAGGCGGCGTCGTCGGCCGAGCCCGACTTGACCGGTCGCTGCTCGGCGGCGCCGCCCGCGGCCGCGCTGGTCTCGCCGCCGAAGCCGCCGAGGATCACGTTGAAGAACGAGCGGTTCATCGCCCGGCACATGATGTAGGAGAGGATCGCCCCCGAGGAGCCGACCAGCGATCCGGCGATGATGAGCATGCTGTTGTTCAGCGAGAAGCCGATGCCCGCGGCCGCCCAACCGGAGTAGCTGTTGAGCATCGACACCACCACCGGCATGTCGGCGCCGCCGATCGGGATGATGATCAGCACGCCGAGCACGAACGCCAGCAGGGTCATGATCCAGAACGGCGCCCACTGCTGGGTGGCGAAGAACCACAGCCCGAAACCGATCATCGCCAGCGCCAGCACCAGGTTGAGCAGGTGCTGGCCGGCGAACACCACCGGCTTGCCCTGGAACAGCCGGAACTTGTACTTGCCCGAGAGCTTGCCGAAGGCGATCACCGAGCCCGAGAAGGTGATCGCGCCCACGAAGGTGCCGATGAACAGCTCGAGCCGGTTGCCGTGCGGGATCGGCTGCCCGTGCTCGACGATGCCGAACGCCCACGGCTCGGCCACCGCGGCGATGGCGATGAACACCGCCGCCAGGCCGATCATCGAGTGCATGAATGCCACCAGCTCGGGCATCTTGGTCATCTCGACGCGGCGCGCGAGCACGGTGCCGAAGCCGCCGCCGATCACCACGCCGAGCACGATCCAGCCCAGCCCGCCGACCGCGCCCGCGGTGAGCTTCATGATCAGCGCGATGGTGGTGAGCACGGCGATCGCCATGCCGATCATGCCGAATGTGTTGCCCAGGCGCGAGGTGGTCGGATGCGACAGGCCCTTGAGCGCCTGGATGAAGCACACCGAGGCGACCAGGTACAGCAGCACGACGACGTTCAGGCTCATTTGGCGTCTCCGCCGCGACCGCGGCCCATTTTCGAGAAATCGAGTCCGCCGCGGATCCAGCCGCGGCGCTCGGCGAACTTCGCCGCGGGAAACACCACCAGCGCGGTGAAGGCAGCCACGATCAGCGTGCGCCCGATGCCCGGCGCGGCGTAGCGCTCGGCGATCTGCGCGCCCAGCGCGATGGCGCCCACCGTGAGCAGCAGCAGGACGATGAAGGCGTTGCGCGTCACGGGGTCGCTCCCGGCTTCGCCTTGGGCTCCTTCTTGCGGAACATCTCGAGCATGCGCCGCGTGACCAGGAAGCCGCCGAACACGTTCACCGAGGCCAGCGCGACGGCGGCCACCCCCATGAAGGTGCCCAGCGCCGTCTCGGTGAGCGAGGCGGCCAGCATCGCGCCCACCACGATGATCGCCGAGATGGCGTTGGTGACCGACATCAGCGGGGTGTGCAGGGCCGGCGTGACGTTCCACACCACGTGGTAGCCGACGTAGACCGCCAGCACGAAGATGATCAGGTTGACGACGGTCGGCGAGATCGATTCCATGAGTCGGGCTCCGCGGGGATTCGGGCAGGCGGTCAGGCGCGCAGCAGCTGGCCGTCGCGGCACATCAGGCAGGCCTTGACGATGTCGTCCTCGAGGTCGACGACGAGCGCGCCGTCCTTGCCGAGGATCAGCTTGGTGAAGTCGAGCACGTTGCGCGCATACAGCGCCGAGGCATCGGCGGCCACGCGCGCCGGCAGGTTGGTCTCGCCCACCAGCGTGACGCCGTGGCGCACCACCGTGCGGCCGGCCTCCGACAGGGGACAGTTGCCGCCCTGCTCGGCGGCCAGGTCGACGATTACCGAGCCCGGCTTCATCGACTTCACCATCTCCTCGGTGATCAGCACCGGCGCGCGCCGCCCCGGGATGAGCGCCGTCGAGATGACCACGTCGGCCTGCCGGATGCGCTCGGCCACCAGCGCCGCCTGCCGCTTCATCCAGCTCTCGGGCATCGGGCGCGCATAGCCGCCCACGCCCTGGGCGATCTGGCGCTCCTCGTCGGTCTCGAAGGGCACGTCGATGAACTTCGCGCCCAGCGACTCGACCTGCTCCTTGACCGCCGGGCGCACGTCGGAGGCCTCGATGACCGCGCCGAGCCGCTTGGCCGTGGCGATGGCCTGCAGGCCGGCCACGCCGGCGCCCAGCACCATGACGCGCGCCGCCTTGACCGTGCCGGCGGCGGTCATCAGCATCGGGAAGAACTTCTGGTAGACGTCGGCGGCCAGGATCACCGCCTTGTAGCCGGCGATGTTCGCCTGCGAGGACAGCACGTCCATGCTCTGCGCGCGCGTGGTGCGCGGGGCCGCCTCCAGCGCGAAGGCGGTCAGCCCCGCGTCGGTGAGCCGCTGCAGGCCCTCGCGGTCGAAGGGATCGAGCATGCCCACCAGGGTGGCGCCGAGACGCATCGAGGCGAGCTCGGCGGGCGAGGGCGCGCGCACCTTGAGCACCAGCTCGGCGCCGAAGGCGTCGGCGGCTTCGCCGGCGACTGCTCCAGCAGCGGCATAGGCGTCGTCGGTCTGGGCCGCGGCGATTCCGGCGCCGCGCTCGACCACTACCTGGTGCCCCGCGGCGACCAGCTTCTTGACCGTCTCCGCCGTCGCGGCCACGCGCGATTCGCCGGCGCGGGTTTCCGCAGGAACGCCGATGCGCATTCGTCTTTCCCCCTTTTTCGACTGGCGTCCTTATATCACGTAAGATCGCTGCGATGCACCACTGGAAGCCGAATACCACGGTCGCGGCGGTCATCGAATGCGACGGCAGGTTCCTGCTGGTCGAGGAAATCACGCACGAGGGCTTGCGGCTGAATCAGCCCGCCGGCCACCTCGACCCGGGCGAGTCGCTGCTGCAGGCGGTGGCGCGCGAAGCGCTCGAGGAAACCGCCTGGGAGGTCGAGCCGGTGGCCGGCGTCGGTGTCTACATGGCGCGCTACCGGCATCCGGCCAGCGGCACCGACGTGACCTACCTGCGCTTCGCCTTCGCCTGCCGCGCGCTGGCGCATCGGCCGGCCCGGGCGCTCGACGAGGGCATCGTGCGCGCGCTGTGGCTCGACGCCGACGAGGTCCGCGCCCGGCGCGACGAGCATCGCAGCCCCTTCGTCATGCGCACCATCGACGACTACCTCGCGGGCAAGCGCTTCGCGCTCGAGCTGATCCACACCGACCCGAGCTGCCTGTCCTCCGATGTCTGAGACCGCCACCTCGCCCGTCGAGGCGGCCGGCGCGCTGCGCGACGGCGCCGGGCAACGCGTGGTCGTGGGCCTGTCGGGCGGCGTCGACTCCTCGGTCGCCGCCTGGCTGCTCAAGCAGCGCGGCTTCGAGGTGGTCGGCCTGTTCATGAAGAACTGGGAGGACGACGACGACGACGAGTACTGCTCGACGCGCCAGGACTGGATCGATGCGGCCAGCGCCGCCGACGTGCTCGGCATCGACGTCGAGGCGGTGAACTTCTCGGCCGAGTACCGCGACCGCGTCTTCGCCGAGTTCCTGCGCGAGTATGCCGCCGGACGCACGCCGAACCCGGACGTGCTGTGCAACGCCGAGATCAAGTTCCGCGCCTTCCTCGATCACGCCATCGCGCTGGGCGCCGGGTGCATCGCCACCGGCCACTACGCGCAGGTGCGCAGCGTGAGCGAGGAGGCCGGCACGCGCTTCGAGCTGCTGCGCGGCGCCGACCCCGGCAAGGACCAGAGCTACTTCCTGCACCGCCTCGACCAGCAGCAGCTGGCGCGCACCCTGTTCCCGGTCGGCCACCTGCACAAGCGGCAGGTGCGCGAGATCGCGCAGCGCATCGGCCTGCCCAACGCGGCCAAGAGGGACTCCACCGGCATCTGCTTCATCGGCGAGCGGCCGTTCCGGGAATTCCTCTCACGCTACCTGCCGACGCGCCCGGGCCCGATCGAGGACGACGGCGGCGCGGTGATCGGCGAGCACCTGGGGCTCGCGTTCTACACCCTCGGCCAGCGCAAGGGCCTGGGCATCGGCGGCCGGCGCAGCGGCAGCGGCGAGCCCTGGTTCGTCGCGCGCAAGGACCTGGCGCGCAACGTGCTCGTGGTGGTGCAGGGCCACGATCACCCGTGGCTGCTCGCGCGCGCGCTGGCCGCCGAGGATGCCCACTGGATCGCCGGCGCGCCGCCGCCGGACGACGACCGGCTCACGGCCCGCACGCGCTATCGCCAGGCCGACGCGCCCTGCGCGCTGCGCGGTGTGTCCGGGCGCGGCTTCGAGCTGCATTTCGAGACGCCGCAGTGGGCCGTCACGCCCGGCCAGAGCGCGGTGCTGTATCGCGGGGAGGTCTGCCTGGGCGGCGGCGTGATCGCTGCGAGCCTAGTCCACGCCACGGTCGTTCCCGCCTGAGCCCGGAAGGCCGATGCCCGGCGGCCGGCCGGGGCGAGCCGCCGGCTACTGCGGCGCCGTGTCGATGAAGCTCTGGCGCGCGAACAGCTTGTCGGCATGGCGCGCCAGGTTGGAGAACTGCGAGCGCCAGCCCAGCGGCGCGAAGCGGAAGTCGAGGTAGCCCAGGGCGCAGCCGAGCGCGATGTCGGCCAGCGTGTACTTGCCGTCGGCGCACCACGGCTTGTCCTCGAGCCCGGTCGACATCCACTGCAGGGCGGCCTCGATCTTGCCCATCTGGCGGGCGATCCAGGCCGGGCTGCGCTGGCCGTCGCTGCGCTGGGTCTGCTCCATGCGCACCAGCACCGCGGCGTCGAGCAGGCCGTCGGCGAGCGCCTCCCACGTTTTCACCTCGACGCGCGAACGCCCGTTGGGCGGCACCAGCCGATGCACCGGCGTGAGGTTGTCGAGGTATTCGACGATGACGCGCGAATCGAGCACGGCGCCGCCGTCGTCCATGATCAGGCACGGCACCTTGCCGAGAGGGTTCGAACGCGCGATGGTGGAATCGGGGGAATAGACGTCTTCCAGCTCGTACTGGCAGTCGATCTTCTTTTCCGCCATCACGATGCGCACCTTGCGCGTGAATGGACTCGTGTTCGAACCGATGAGCTTCATCTTGCCGCCGCGGGTTTCGGACGAGTATAGCAAAGGGATTCCGGCGCGAAGCGCCCGCGCGGCGCCCCCCGCCGGGCGTCGCACGGGCGCCGATGCTACGATTCGGCCCTGCAGTCGCCGCAGCCCACGCATCACGCTTCCATGTCCGAATCCCCTGCCTCGCCATCGCCGGAACTCACCGCCCTGTCGCCGCTCGACGGCCGCTATGGCGCGAAGATGGCTCCGCTGCGCGCGCGGATGTCCGAGGCGGCGTTCATGCGCGAGCGCGTGCGCGTCGAGGTGCAGTGGCTGGTCGCGCTGTCCGAGGCCGGGCTGCCCGAACTGCCCGCCTTTTCCGAGGGCGCGCGACGGCGCCTGCATGACCTGGTCGAGGGCTTCGGCCCCGCCCAGGCGCAGCGGATCAAGGAGATCGAGCGCGTCACCAACCACGACGTGAAGGCGGTCGAGTATTTCCTGAAGGAGTCGGTGCAGGACGTCCCCGAACTGGTGCGCGCGGCGGAGTTCATCCACTTCGCGTGCACCTCCGAGGACATCAACAACACCGCGCACGCGCTCATGATCGCCGCGGCGCGGCGCGAGGTGATCGCGCCCGCGGTGCGCGAGGTGATCGCGGCGCTGCGCGCCCTGGCCCACCGCCACGCCGCGGTGCCGATGCTTTCGCGCACCCACGGCCAGCCGGCCTCGCCGACCACGGTCGGCAAGGAGATGGCCAACGTGGTGGCGCGCCTCGAACGCGCGCTGCAGCGCTTCGAGGCGGTGCCGGCGCTGGCCAAGCTCAACGGCGCAGTCGGCAACTACAACGCCCACCTGTCGGCCTGCCCCGATCTCGACTGGGAGGCGTTCGCGCGCCGCGTGGTCGAGTCGCTCGGCCTGTCGTTCAACCCGTACACCATCCAGATCGAGCCGCACGACTGGATGGCCGAGCTGTTCGATGCGCTGGCGCGCCTGAACACCATCCTGCTCGATCTCGATCGCGACCTCTGGGGCTACATCTCGCTGGGGTACTTCCGCCAGAAGCCGAAGGAGGGCGAGATCGGCTCCTCGACCATGCCGCACAAGGTCAACCCGATCGACTTCGAGAATTCCGAAGGCAACCTCGGCCTGGCCAACGCGCTGCTGCGCCACTTCTCCGAGAAGCTGCCGGTGTCGCGCTGGCAGCGCGACCTCAGCGATTCCACTGTGCTGCGCAACGTCGGCGCGGCCTTCGGCCACTCGCTGCTCGCCTGGGACGCCTGCCTGCGCGGCCTGGGCAAGCTGGAGCTCGACGAGGAGCGTCTGGCGGCCGACCTCGAGGCCAACTGGGAAGTGCTGGCCGAGCCCATCCAGACCGTCATGCGCCGCTACGGCGTGGAGAATCCCTACGAGCAGCTCAAGGCGCTCACGCGCGGCAAGGCGGTGACGGCCGCTGCGCTGGCCGCCTTCATCGCGCAGCTGCCGATCCCCGAAGAGGCCAAGGCGCGGCTGCGTGCGCTCACGCCGGCGGCCTACACCGGCAAGGCGGCCGATCTCGCGCGCCGGATCTGACCACCCACCGAACCGACCCACCATGGAGGTGACGATGACAGGCAGGATCGCAACCCGTCTCGCCGGCGCGCTGGCCGCGAGCGTGCTGCTGGCCGTGCCGGCGATGGCGCAGTTCAAGAAGGCCGAGGACGCGATCCAGTATCGCCAGTCGGCCTTCACCGTGATGGCCAACCACATGGGCCGGCTGGCGGCCATGGCCAAGGGCGAGGCGCCCTTCGACGCCGCCGCGGCGCAGAGCTCGGCGCGCATCGTCGACACCATGGCCAAGCTGCCCTGGGAAGGCTTCGTGCCCGGCTCCGACAAGGGCAAGACGGGCGCCAAGCCCGCGCTGTTCCAGAACCCCGACGACGTGAAGAAGCTGTCGCAGCGCCTGAACGAGGAAACCGCCAAGCTGGTGAGCGCGGCCGGCAGCCTCGAGACGCTGCGCCCGCAGGTCGGCGCCACCGGCTCGGCCTGCAAGGCCTGTCACGACAAGTACCGCGAGAAGTAGGACGAGGATGCGGTAGGGCGGGGGTAGACCTTATACGGTTTTGCGTTCGTTCGCAGAACAAGGCGGGGCGCCGCAGACAGTGCTGTAGCACGGCAAGGCGCCCCAACGCAGTGATGCGAACGAACGCAAAACCGTATTAGGCGGCCCGGGTCACCAGCAGCCACACGGCGGCCGAGCTCAGGCACAGCAGGACGAGCGCGCGCAGCCGCTCGCGCGGGCCGTCGGCCGCCGGCTCGGCCCGCGGCACCGCCACCCATTTGTCGCCGCTCACCATCGAGGCGGCCAGCCGCTCCTTGCGCGCCCAGCGGTACCAGGCGATCGTCGCCAGGTGCATGACGACCAGCGCCACGACGACGAAGCGGTTGATCCGGTGCAGCGTGGTCAGCCAGTTGCTGGTGTCGTTGGATACCAGCGCGGCGAGCGGGCCTTCCCACATGATGTCGTCGTTGGCGAACAGGCCGGTGGCGGCCTGGAACGCCAGCGCGACGAGCATCAGGTAGACCGAGAACGCCCCGAGCGGGTTGTGGCCCGGCGAGCCGCCGCGTTCGCCGCGCAGGTAGCGCAGCGCCGCCGCCGGGCTCGGCGGAAAGCTCGCGAAGCGCGCGTAGCGTGGCCCGGCGAAGCCCCACGCCAGGCGGAACAGCAGCAGGGCGAGGATGGCGTAGCCGAAGCGGAAGTGCCAGCCGACGGCGTTGCCGCCCAGGTTCACCGACACCAGCGAGCCGACGATGCATGCCGCCAGCGCCCAGTGGAAGAGGCGGGTCGGGAGATCCCAGACGCGCAGCCGGCGCGCCGCATCGCTGCCCGCCGCCATGCCGCCCGGTGCGGCGAGGGGCCGGCCGCTCGCTGCGCCGTCAGGGCGCCTCGGGCTGCCCATCGTCCTTCTTCCTGACCGGCTTGACCAGGTCCTCGCGCTTGACGCCCAGCCACATCGCGATCGCCGCGGCCACGAACACCGACGAATAGATGCCGAACAGGATGCCGATGGTGAGCGCGATCGAGAAGTAGTGCAGCGTCTGGCCGCCGAAGATCAGCATCGACAGCACCATGATCTGCGTCGAGCCGTGGGTGATGATGGTGCGCGAGATGGTGCTGGTGATCGCCTTGTCGATGATCTCCGGCGTGCTGGCCCGGCGGATCTTGCGGAAGTACTCGCGGATGCGGTCGAAGATGATCACCGACTCGTTGACCGAATAGCCGAGCACCGCCAGCACCGCGGCCAGCACCGACAGCGAGAACTCCCACTGGAAGGCGGCGAAGAAGCCGAGGATGATGATCACGTCGTGCAGGTTGGCCACGATGGCAGCCACCGCGAACTTCCACTCGAAGCGGATCGCCAGGTAAATGATGATGCCGACCACCACGAACAGCAGCGCCATGGCGCCGTCGCTGAACAGCTCCTTGCCGACCTGCGGGCCGACGAACTCCACGCGGCGCAGGCTGGCGTCGGGATCGGCTGCCGACAGCGCGGCCATCACCGCGTTGCTCTGCTCGGTGTAGCTCTGGCCGCTCGCCTCGCGGCTGGGCAGCCGGATCATCACGTCGTGCGAGGTGCCGAAGGTCTGCACCTGCACGTCGGCGTAGCCGAGCCTGCCCACCACCTCGCGGATCTTCTCGAGGTTGGCGCTGTCGGCGTAGTGCACCTCCATCACCGTGCCGCCGGTGAACTCGATCGACAGGTGCAGCCCGCGCGTGGCGAGGAAGAACACCGCGAGCAGGAACATCACCACCGACACCGCGTTGAGCACCACGGCGTGGCGCATGAAGGGGATGTCGCGGTGGATGCGGAAGAATTCCATCGATCAGCCGTTTCGGAGCGAAGCGCGGAGGGCGGTCACGAGGCGGCGCCCGGTTTCCAGATCTGCCCGATCGACACCTTGGCGAGCTTGCGGCGGCGCCCGTACCAGAGGTTGACCAGGCCGCGCGAGAAGAACACCGCCGAGAACATCGAGGTCAGCAGGCCCAGCACGTGCACCACCGCGAACCCGCGCACCGGCCCCGAGCCGAAGATGAGCAGCGCCACCCCGGCGATCATCGAGGTGACGTTGGAGTCGAGGATGGTGGCCCAGGCGTGCTCGTAGCCGGCGGCGATCGCCGCCTGCGGCGTGGCGCCGTTGCGCAGCTCCTCGCGCACGCGCTCGTTGATCAGCACGTTGGCGTCGATCGCGATGCCCAGGGTGAGCGCGATGGCGGCGATGCCCGGCAGGGTGAGCGTGGCCTGCAGCAGCGACAGCAGCGCGATCAGCAGCAGCAGGTTGACCGCCAGCGCGATCGAGGAGATCACGCCGAAGAACATGTAGTACAGGCACATGAAGACCACCACCGTGAGGAAGCCCCACAGGGTGGAATGGAAGCCCTTGCTGATGTTGTCGGCGCCCAGGCTCGGCCCGATGGTGCGCTCCTCGATGATCTCCATCGGCGCGGCGAGCGCCCCGGCGCGCAGCAGCAGCGCGGTGTCGTTGGCCTCCTGGGTGGTCATGCGCCCGGAGATCTGCACCCGCCCGCCGCCGATCTCGGAGCGGATCACCGGCGCGGTGACGACCTCGCCCTTGCCGCGCTCGACCAGCAGGATTGCCATGCGCCGGCCGATGTTCTCGCGGGTGACGTCGCGGAAGATGCGCGCGCCCTTGGCGTCGAGCGTCAGGTGCACGGCCGGCTCGTGGGTCTGCGAATCGAAGCCCGCCTGCGCGTCGTTGAGGTTCTCCCCGGTGAGGATGACCTGCTTGCGCACCAGGATGGGCTGGCCGTCGCGGTCGGTGTAGCGCTCGCAGCCGAACGGCACCGTGCCGGCAGCCAGCGCCGACAGCTCCTCGGGCGATTCGCACACCATGCGCACCTCGAGGGTGGCGGTGCGCCCGAGGATGTCCTTGGCCTTGGCGGTGTCCTGCACCCCGGGCAACTGCACCACCACGCGATCGAGCCCCTGCTGCTGGATGACCGGCTCGGACACGCCCAGCTCGTTGATCCGGTTGCTCAGCGTGGTGATGTTCTGGTGGACCGCGTTCTCCTGGATGCGCTGGGCCGCCTGCGGGCGAAACGCCGCCACCAGCTTGAGGTCGGCGCCCTCGCCGGTCTCGGTGAGCGCGACCTCGGGCACGTTGTCGGCGATCGCGGCGCGCGCGCGCTCGCGCGTCTCGGCGTCGCGGAAGCGGATCTCCACGGCGTCGCCCACCCGCGCGATGCCCGCGTGGCGCACGTTCTTGTCCCGCATCAGCGTGCGCAGGTCGCCGGCGATGCCGTCGATGCGCTTGGACAGCGCCTGCTTCATGTCGACCTGCAGCAGGAAGTGCACGCCGCCGCGCAGGTCCAGGCCGAGGTACATCGGCAGCGCGTGCAGGCGGGTGAGCCACTGCGGAGAATCCGACAGCAGGTTCAGCGCGACGATCCAGCTCGGGTCCTGGGGGTCGGTGTTGAGCGCGCGCCCGATCACGTCCTTGGCGCGCAACTGGGTGTCGGTGTCGCGAAAGCGCACCTTGACCGAGTTGCTCTCCAGGAACAGGCCGGTGTTCTCGATGCCGGCGGCCTTCAGCGCCGCCTCGACCCGCGCCAGGGTCTGCGTGTCGACCTTCAGCGTGGCCTTGCCGCTGGAGACCTGCACCGCGGGCGCTTCGCCGAAGAAATTCGGCAGCGTGTACAGCAGCCCGAAGACCAGCGCGATCGTCATGATCGCGTACTTCCAGGCCGGGTAGCGGTTCATGGCCGCTTCAGATCGACTTGAGCGTACCGTTGGGCAGGAGGGTCTGCACCGAGGACTTCTGGAAGGTCATCTCGATCGGCATGTCGCCGCCCTTGCCTCCCTCGGCCGTGCGCGCCACCTCGAGGGTGACGTAGCCTTCGCCGACCTTGGTGACGCGTCCGACCACTCCCCCGGACGTGACCACCTCGTCGCCCTTCTTCAGCGCCTCGAGCATCGTGCGGTGCTCCTTCGCGCGCTTGGTCTGCGGGCGGATCATCAGGAAGTACAGCACGACGAACATCAGGATGATCGGCAGGAAGCCGACGATCTGCTGCCCGGCGGCGCCGTCGAGCGTCTGTGCGAAAGCCGTGGAAATCGCCACTGGATCCGTCTCCGCGAGTTAGCCGCGCATTATAGCAACCGTGAAAACGTGCACGTCGGCCGGCTTTCCACACGGCCGCGGCCGCCACCCGGCGCGCCGCCCGCGGCGGCCGGGCAGCGCTCGCAAGTGCCTGAGCCGGCGGCATTCTCCCGCGCCCTGGCATGCCGCTTGCGTGAGGCATCGTCGGCGAGGGGAGGAGGGCGAGGTCCGACGGCCGCCGCAAGGCGCGCCGTAGAACAAGAAAAGCGAGAGACCAGCCAGGGATCGGGGCCCGCGTGGTGCGGGCCCCCTTTTTTTGCCCGGGATCCGCTGCCGTGAGCCGGCCCCGATCCGTGGACCGGCCCTAATCGATTCCGCGCGCGCGTTCCTCGGCGAAGCGGTGCGCGAAGGCGGCGAAGGCGCCTGCAGCGATGGCCTCGCGCATCTGCGCCATCAGCGTCAGGTAGTAGTGCAGGTTGTGGATGGTGGCCAGCCGCGCTCCGAGGATCTCGCCCACCTTCTGCAGGTGGTGCAGGTAGGCGCGCGAGAAGTGCCGGCAGGCATAGCATTCGCAGCCCGGCTCGACCGGGCGGGGGTCGTCGCGATGGCGCGCGTTGCGCAGCTTGAGGTCGCCGAAGCGGGTGAACAGCCAGCCGTTGCGGGCGTTGCGCGTCGGCATCACGCAGTCGAACATGTCGATGCCGGCGGCCACGCCCGCCACCAGGTCTTCCGGCGTGCCCACGCCCATCAGGTAGCGCGGCTGGCGCACCGGCAGGCGCGGCGCGGTGTGCGCGAGCACGCGCATCATCTCTTCCTTGGGTTCCCCCACCGACAGCCCGCCGATGGCGTAGCCGTCGAAGCCGATCTCGGCCAGGCCGGCCAGCGATTCGTCGCGCAGCGCCTCGTACATGCCGCCCTGCACGATGCCGAACAGCGCGTTGGAGTTGCCCAGTCGCTCGAACTCGTCGCGCGAGCGCTGCGCCCAGCGCAGGCTCAGGCGCATCGACTCGGCGGCTTCCTCGGGCCCGGTCGGGCGCCCGCCCGTCTCGTAGGGCGTGCACTCGTCGAAGACCATCGCGATGTCGGCGTCCAGCGCGTGCTGCACCTGCATCGAGACCTCGGGGGTCATGAACAGGCGGTCGCCGTTGATCGGCGAGGCGAAGCGCACGCCTTCCTCGGAGATGCTGCGCAGCTCGCCCAGGCTCCATACCTGGAAGCCGCCCGAGTCGGTGAGGATGGGGCGCGGCCAGCCGACGAAGCGGTGCAGGCCGCCGAAGCGGCCGATGGTCTCGATGCCGGGGCGCAGCCACAGGTGGAAGGTGTTGCCCAGGATGATGTGCGCGCCCAGCTCCTCGAGCTCGCGCGGCGACATGGCCTTCACCGCGCCGTAGGTGCCCACCGGCATGAACACCGGCGTCTCGATCGCGCCGTGGGCAAGCTCGAGGCGGCCGCGCCTGGCCTGGCCGTCGGCGGCCAGAAGTTCGAATTTCAGCATCGCGCGATTATGGCCGAGTGCTGCCGTCTCGCTACAATCCATGCGCGAGGCACGAGGAGCCGAGAATGAACGACACCGCAGGCAGGCCGACGGCCGCCGAGATCGAGCTGCGCGACGCGGCGCTGGAATACCACCGGACGCCGTCGCGCGGCAAGATCTCGGTCACCCCCACCAAGGCGCTGGCCAACCAGCGTGATCTCTCGCTCGCCTACTCGCCCGGGGTCGCCTATGCCTGCCTGGCGATCGAGCAGGACCCCTCGCTCGCGGCCGACTACACCTCGCGCGGCAACCTGGTGGGCGTCGTCACCAACGGCACCGCGGTGCTCGGCCTGGGCAACATCGGCCCGCTCGCCGGCAAGCCGGTCATGGAAGGCAAGGCCTGCCTGTTCAAGAAGTTCGCCGGCATCGACGTGTTCGACATCGAGCTGGCCGAGCGCGACCCCGACAAGCTGGTCGAGATCATCGCCGCGCTCGAGCCCACGCTGGGCGGCATCAACCTCGAGGACATCAAGGCGCCCGAGTGCTTCGTCATCGAGCGCAAGCTGCGCGAGCGCATGGGCATCCCGGTGTTCCACGACGACCAGCACGGCACGGCCATCATCTCCGGGGCGGCGCTGATCAACGGGCTCGAGCTGGTGGGCAAGAAGGCCGCCGACGTCAAGCTGGTCGCCTCCGGCGCGGGCGCCGCGGCCCTCGCCTGCCTCGAGATGATGCTGGCGCTCGGCGTGCAGCGCTCCAACGTGCTGGTGGTCGACTCCAAGGGCGTGCTGCACGCCGGGCGGCGCGATTCGGTCGATGTCTCCAAGCAGCCGTGGTGCCGCGACACCGACGCGCGCACGCTCGCCGACGCCGTGCGCGGCGCCGACGTGCTGCTGGGCTGTTCGTCGCCGGGCGTGCTCAGCGGGGAGATGGTCGGCACCATGGCGCCGCGCCCGATCATCCTGGCGCTGGCCAACCCCGAGCCCGAGATCCGCCCCGAGGTGGCCAAGGCCGTGCGCCCCGACTGCATCATCGCCACCGGCCGTTCCGACTATCCGAACCAGGTCAACAACGTCCTGTGCTTCCCCTACATCTTCCGCGGCGCGCTCGACTGCGGGGCGACCCGCATCACCGAGGAGATGAAGCTCGCCTGCGTGCACGAGATCGCCGCGCTCGCCAAGGAGGAGACCAGCGACGAGGTGGCCAATGCCTACCAGGGCCGCGAGCTCGTCTTCGGCCCCGACTACATCATTCCCACCCCGTTCGACGCGCGCCTGATCCTGCGCATCGCGCCGGCGGTGGCGCGCGCGGCCGCCGAGTCGGGCGTGGCCGCGCGGCCGATCGCCGACCTCGCGGCGTACCGGATGTCGCTCAGCCGCTTCGTCACCCATACCGGCCTGTTCATGCGGCCGGTGTTCGCGGCGGCCAAGGCCGCGCCGCGGCGCGTGGCCTATGCCGAGGGCGAGGACGAGCGCGTGCTGCGCGCGGTGCAGACGGTGGTCGACGAAGGGCTCGCGCAGCCGATCCTGATCGGGCGCCCGGCGGTGATCGCGCAGCGCGTACAGCGCGCCGGCCTGCGCCTGAAGGCCGGGTCCGACTACGAGCTGGTCGACCCGGACGACGATCCGCGCTTCCGCCGCTACTGGGAGATCTACCACCGGCTGCAGGCGCGCGACGGCGTCACCCCCGACATGGCCAAGTCGGTGCTGCGGCGCTCCAACACCGCCATCGGCGCGATGATGGTGCGGCTGGGCGACGCCGATGCGATGCTGTGCGGGCTGGTCGGGCGCTACGAGGCGCACCTCGAGCACATCGAGACCATCATCGGGCGGCGCCCCGGCGTGCCGTGCCTGGCGGCGCTCAACGCGCTGATGCTCGAAAAGCACAACCTGTTCATCGCCGACACCTTCGTCAACGAGGACCCGAGCGCCGAGCAGCTGGCGCGCATCGCCCTCATGGCGGTCGAGGAAGTGCGCCGCTTCGGCCTGCCGCCCAAGGTGGCCTTCCTGTCGCACTCCATGTTCGGCTCGAGCAGCCGGCCCTCGGCGCGCAAGATGCGCGCCGCGCGCGACCTCTTCCGCGAGCTCGCGCCCGACGTCGAGGCCGACGGCGAGATGCACGGCGACGCGGCGCTCTCGGAGGGCATCCGCGGCCGCTTCCTGATGCCGCAGGAGGCCACCCTCAGCGGCTCGGCCAACATCCTGATCCTGCCCAACATCGACGCCGCCAACATCCTGTTCAACGTGCTCAAGGTCACCGGCGGGCAGGGCGTGACGGTGGGGCCCATCCTGCTCGGCACGGCGCGGCCGGTGCACATCGTCACGCCGTCGTCGACCATGCGCCGCGTGCTCAACATGACGGCGCTGGCGGTGGCCTGCGTGGCGGCGTGAACGGCGCGGCGGCAGGGACGGGAGAGGCGTGAACGGCGCGGCGACAGGGACGCGGATCCGCGGTACGCCGGGGCGTCAGCCGAGCGGCTGCTCGCGCTCCACGAGCATCGCGTCGCCGTAGCTGAAGAAGCGGTAGCGCTGCGCGATCGCGTGCACGTAGGCGGCGCGGATCGGCTCGATTCCGCCGAAGGCCGACACCAGCATCAGCAGCGTCGAGCGGGGCAGGTGGAAGTTGGTCACCAGCCGCTCCACGACGCGGAAGCGGTAGCCCGGCGTCACGAACAGCCGCGTCTCGCCAGCGCCGGCGCGCACCGTGCCGTCTTCCCCGGCCGCCGATTCGAGCGTGCGCAGCGTGGTCGTGCCCACCGCCACGATGCGTCCGCCGGCGGCGCGCGCATCGGCGATCGCCCGCGCCGTGGCCGCCGGCACCTCGTAGCGCTCGGCGTGCATGCGGTGCTGCGAGAGATCCTCCACGCGCACCGGCTGGAAGGTGCCTGCGCCGACGTGCAGGGTCACGCAGGCAATGCCCACGCCGCGCTCGTGCAGGCGCGCGAGCAGGGCCTCGTCGAAGTGCAGCCCGGCGGTGGGCGCGGCCACCGAGCCGGCGTCGCGCGCATAGACCGTCTGGTAGCGCCGCTCGTCCTCGGCATCGGGCGCATGCGTGATGTACGGCGGCAGCGGCAGCATGCCTTCGCGCTCGAGCACGTCCAGCACCGGCGCATCGAAGCGCAGCAGCCAGAACTCGCCGTCGCGCTCGAGCACCTCGGCCCCTGCCGAGCCGAGCAGCAGCCGCGTGCCCGGGCGCGGCGGCTTGCTCGCGCGCAGCTGCGCCAGCGCCTCGCGCTCGCCGGTGACGCGCTCGACCAGCACCTCCACGCGCCCGCCGCTGGCCTTGGCGCCGCGCAGGCGCGCGCGCAGGACGCGGGTGTCGTTGAGCACCAGCAGGTCGCCAGGCGCGAGCAGCCCGGGCAGCGCGTCGAAGCGCAGGTCGGCCAGCGCACCGTGCGCCACGTGCAGCAGGCGCGAGGCGGTACGCTCCACGCTCGGATGTTGCGCGATCAGCTCGGCAGGCAGCTCGAAGTCGAAGTCGGACAGGTGCATGGCGCGCCATTGTAGGAGCGCTGCGCCGCGGCCGCCGCACGCCGTGCGGGCGTGCCGCGCCGACCGGCGGCCTTCAGCGCTCCGCGCACCGGGCCGATCAAGAGGGGAGAACAATTTCACGCTTCCTTCCGCACTGTACGTCCCAGCTCCGGATGCCGACCGGCCCCGCTCCCCGTCCCAGGCCCGCGCCCGCGCCATCGACCGCGCCGTGGCGCGCATGGCTGCTCGCGCTCCTGCTGGCGGCGCCGGCGGCGACGGCCTGGGAGCGGCTGCCCGAGGCCGGCCGCGTGCTGTCGGCGCAGGGCGAGACCACGCTGGTGCGTGAAGGCTCGCTCTCGTCGCCGGTTGCGCAAGGGGTCACGGTGCGCAGCGGTGACGTGCTGCGCACCGCGGAGCGCGCGCGCCTGAGCCTGCGGATGGCCGACGACGGCCTGTTGGCCATCGAGCCGCGCAGCGAATTCCAGGTGTCGTCCTACCGCTTCGACGACGAGGCCCAGCAGAGCTTCTTCCACCTGGTGCGCGGCGCCGTGCGTGTCGTCAGCGGCGCCATCGGCAAGCGCGATCCGGCGGACTTCCGCCTTTCGACCCCCACCGCCACCATCGGGATCCGCGGCACCGAGTTCATCGCTCGCGAATCCGGCTGCGACGACCGCCCGTGCCCCTCCGGCGAGCCGGCCGGCCTGACCGTCTCGGTGCTTCAGGGCCGGGTGGTGGTGACGAGCGCTGCCGGCGTGGTGGAAGTGCCGGCAGGACGCACGGCGTTCTTCGGCAAGGCCGCGGCGTCGAACTCGCCGCCGACGGGCGCGCCTGACGGCGCCGCACCGCGCACGGAGCCGCGTCCCGGCAAGGGGTCACGGGCACCGGCGACGGACCGCACCGCCCCGACCGCGACGACCGCGACGACCGCCAGGGGTGCCGCAGCGCCCACATCTTCCACGGGTGCCACGACTGCCACGGCCGCCGACGCAGGCGCGGCCGGCGGCGACGGCGACTGGCTCAGCATCCGCAGCTCCGGGGCGCCGCGCGCTCGTTCGGCCGGCAAGGATTTGCAGCCCGATCGGTGAAGGCCGATAATCCCCGGCTCGCCGCGCGACGGCCGCGACGATGCCGGAGTGGTGGAACTGGTAGACGCGCCGGACTCAAAATCCGGTGCCCGCGAGGGCGTGCGGGTTCGATTCCCGCCTCCGGCACCAGCGTCGGCGCAGCCGACGCTGCGTGGCCGGAGAGCGCAGCGCCTGCGTGCTGCGCGGGCGGGAATCGAAGCGATCGGCATGCTTGCCGATCGGCGGCCCGCAGGATGTGGGCGATTCCCGCCTCCGGCACCAGCGTCGGCGCAGCCGGCGCTGCGTGGCCGTCCGGGTGCATCGGTCAGCCGAGAAAGCCTCCATCAGGCCGCTGCTTTCCTCTCGTCCGTGATAGTGCTCGTCTTCATCGCGAGCGCCACGAATGCGAGCACCAGCGGACCGAACGACACCCACAGCACCATATCCCAGCCCCAGGCGGTGAGGATGCCGCCGGACGAGAAAGAGCCGACCGCCATCGTGCCGAACACGACGAAGTCGTTGAGCGACTGCACGCGCGTCTTCTCTTCAGGCCGATGGCATTCCAGGACCATCGCCGAAGCGCCGACGAAGCCGAAGTTCCAGCCCAGGCCGAGCAGGATCAGCATCAGCCAGAAATGCGCGACGTCCACGCCAGCCAGGCCTGCGACAGTAGAGGCGCCGGTCAACGCCATTCCTGCGGCGACGATGCGGGATGCCCCGAAGCGGGCGATCAGCCCGCCGGTGAAGAAGCTCGGCGCGTACATGGCGATGACGTGCCATTGCAGCCCCAGGTTGGAAGCTTCCTGCGAATGTCCGCATATCCGCATCGCGAGCGGAGCGGCGGTCATCAGGAAGTTCATCAGCATGTAGGAAACCGCTCCGGACAGCACGGCGACGACGAAGCGCGGTTGCCGCACGATCGCGGACAGGGGGCGCCCGCCGGCGATCTCGGCAGCCGTCGGCATCGGCAGGCGCACGCCGAGGAGGACCATCGCCGCAAGCACGGCCACCACCGCCTGGCCGATGAAGGTCGCGGCGAACAGGTGGGGAGGCCACAGGTCCATGGTGAAGGTGACGAGCTGCGGCCCGACCACGCCCGCTGCGACGCCGCCGGCCATCACGAGGGAGAGCGCGCGCGGACGTCGTTCCGGCTCCACGCAGTCGGCGGCGGCGAAGCGGAACGACAGAACCACGGCGGCGTAGGCGCCGCCGAAGAAGGTGGACAGGCAGAACAGCCAGAACGAGCCGAGAACTGTCGCGATCGCCGCCACGAGGCCGGCCAGCACGCCGAGCCCCGTTCCCGCCAGGAAGGCGGTCCGGCGGCCGTGCCGGCGGGCGATCGCTCCGGCGGGGAGAATGCACGCTGCCATGCCGACGACGAAGATGGAGATGGGCAGCGTCGCCAGCGCCTTGTCGGGCGCGAGCGCGTTGCCGACGATCGCGCCTGTCGCGTATACGACCACCGAGTTCGCCCCCGCGAGCGCCTGGGCGAGGGCGAGGCGGGCGACATTGCCGCGCTGGTGCCGCAACGGCAAGGAAAACGGTTCGGCGATCGATGCGCCGGTCTGTGCTTGCGACATGTGTGAGCTGGAGGGGATTGCCGGGCGCGTCCGGCGGGCGCTGAAACGTCACGCAACCCGGTAGATCCGCACCTCGGGATCGACATCGAGCTGTGCGTTCCCGGCCTATATTCAATCAATTGATTGAATAATTGATTGATGATAAAGTATTTTTCATGAACGGTTCGAATCACCCTTCGGCCGGCGCTGGTTTCGCGGCTCAGGCGGACGTCGCGAAGGCCCTGGGGCACCCGCATCGCCTGGCTCTGCTCCAGCAGATCGCGCTGGGCGAGAGCTCCGTCGAGCGCCTTGCCGAGCTCAGCGGCCTGAGCGTGGCCAACGCATCGCAGCACCTGCAGCATCTCAAGCGCGCGGGGTGCGTACTGGCGCGTCGCGACGGCAAGCACGTGTTCTATCGGCTGAGTTCCGTACCGATGGCCGATGTGCTGGTCGCGTTGGGCAATTACGTCGGATACCGGCAGGCGCAGATCAGCGAGGTGCTCGTGCAGAGCCGGCAACAGCCGGAAGGCATGGAGTCCGTTTCGATCCGCGACCTTCTCGGCCGTATCGAAGATGGGACGGTCGTGCTGCTGGACGTACGGCAGGACGACGAGTTCGCGCAGGACCACCTTCCGGGTGCCGTCAACATTCCGCTCGAGCAGCTGGAGCGGCGCGTCGACGAGCTCTCGGAGAACGCCGACATCGTCGCGTACTGCAAGGGGCAGTACTGCGTCCTGACGATGGAGGCCGTGAACATCCTGCGCGCCAGCGGCCGGCGCGCCAGGCCCTTGGCCGGTGGTGTCTCGGAGTGGCGCGCCGCGGGTTTGATGTCCGCCAAGGATCTGTAGGCGCTGCCGGATGCCGACCGTCCGACCGGAGGGGGCCGATCCCGCCTCCGGCACCAGCGTCGGCGCAGCTACGCCCGACGCCTCTTCTTGTCCTGCTGTCTCAGCTGGAAGGGAAGCGGGCTTCCGCCCAGATGCGTCGTGAGCGTGGCACCGGCCTCGCGCAGCAGGGACTCCATTCTTGCAACCGCCCGCGCAGTGAATCGACTCGTCGGACCGGACAGGAGGATGGCGCCCGCCAGCGCCTGGTTCATCCCGAAGACCGGGACGGCGATACCGGACATTTCCTCGAAGAGCTCTCCATGCCGTACGACCGTCACGCGTGCGCGCGCATCGTCGTACTCTCTTCCGGTTTCGCCCGAACCCGCCCTCAGCACGAGCGCCGTAGCGCCCCGGTCGAGGGGGAAGCATTGGCCGGGCCGGATGTGATCCCGCAGCGCATGCTTCGAATCGACGCGATACAGGCATACATAGACGTCGCCCTCGCGGACATTGAAGGATGCGCTTTCGCCGCTTTCGGCAACGAGCGTTTCGAGCATCGGGCGAATCACATCCTCCGGCTGCACCATCTTCTGATAGACGGCGGCGAGGCGCAGCACGGCCGGTCCAAGCTGATAGCGCCCGTCGGGCAATGCCCTGACGTATCCCCTCTGCATCAGCGAGCAGGCGAGGCGCAGGACGGTGCTCTTGGAAAGGCCCGCACGTTCCGCGAGCGCCGTGAGGCCGAGAGCCTTGGCTTCGGGATCGAACGCATCCAGCACCCTCAACGCCCGGTCGACGGCCGCGACCCCGTCTTCCGGTGCTGCCATCCGGATGCTCTTCGTGCTCTTCGCCGTCTTCATCCCGCGATGATACGGCACCGGCATGGAGGTATTGACCGGCCTGTCCATTACGCGTAAGTTTCGGAACGATGTTCCATTTATATAATCTAATGGAACGCAGTATCGAGATTTGCATGTACTCTCCGATGCAACATGCTGGAAGACGCCGGGGCCGGCGAGGATGATCAGGGATCTGCGCGATTTCATCTCGGCGTGCGAGCGCAACGGCATGCTTCATCGCATCGGCACCGAAGTCGATTGGCGGCTCGAGCTCTCGCACGTCGCCAAGGTCAGCGAGGAGATGCGCGGGCCTGCGCTTCTCTTCGAGCACGTCAGGGATTCCGAGATCCCGGTCTTCACGAGCGCCTTCACCACGAGCGAACGCATGGCGCTCTGCCTTGGCGAGGACCCGGCCCTTCCGATCACCGAGCTGAGCCGGAAGTGGATGCAAAGGCTGCAGCGCCGATGGATCGCCCCCGAGGTCACGGACGATTGCCCGGTCATGGAGAACGTCCTGGCCGGCCCGGACATCGACGTCACGCGCTTTCCCGCGCCCTGGTTCTACCCGGGCGACGGCGGCCGCTATTTCGGAACCGCCGTCTACTCCATCTGCCGTGATCCGGATACCGGCTGGACGAACATCGGGACCTACCGGATGCAGACGCAAGGCAAGGACGCGGTGAGCGTCATGATGCTGCGCGGCAAGCACGGGCAGCTGATCCGGCAGAAGTACATCGATCGCAAGCAGAAGATGCCGTTCGCGGCGGTGATCGGCGGCGACCCGATCCTCTTCCTGGTGGGATCGATCCAGGCCGGCGTGAACGTCTCCGAGTACGACATCGCGGGGGCGCTGCGCGGCGAGCCGGTGCCGGTGTTCGTCTCGGAGCTGACCGGGCTGACCCTTCCGGCGAGGGCCGAGATCATCCTCGAGGGCTATCTCGACTCCGACGACCTGCGCAGCGAGGGGCCCCTGGGCGAGTACACGGGCTACTACTCGAGCACGAGGAGCAGCGACGGGAAGGGGCTGGAACCGACGCTGAAGGTCGAGCGGATTCTTCATCGCAATGACCCGGTCTTCTGGTCGACGACCGTCGGTAAGCCGGTGAACGATATCCACATGTTCCAGTCGCTCAACCGCAGCGCGACGCTGTGGCACGACCTGGAAGCGATGAAGATCCCCGGGATCCGGGCGGTCTACGTGCCGCCGGAGTCCTGCGGCTGGTTCTGGGCGGTCATCTCGGTCAAGCAGATGTATCCGGGTCACTCCAGCCAGGTCGGCAATGCGGCGATCGGAACGTCGAGCGGGCACTATGCGTTGAAGGGCGTGATCGTGGTCGACGATGATGTCGACGTGGAGGATTGGACCCAGGTCTGGTGGGCGCTGTCGACGCGCTTCGATGCCCGGCGCTCCATCCAGATCATCGATCGCGGGCGCGCCACGCCGCTCGATCCGAGCCTGCCTCGCAGCTCGCGCTACATCATGAGCCGCGTGATCATGGATGCCTGCACGCCCTTCGAATGGGAAGACAAGCCGATCCAGGTCTTCATGGACCGCGGAACGCTGGATCTCGTTTCGTCTCGCTGGAAGGAATACGGGTTCTCCGGGGCGAACCCGGTTTCTGCGCTGATCGACCGTCTCAGTGAAAAACCATAGGGCAGCGCGCCGTACAGGCGGGCCGGGCCCGGGAAGAGGAGGAGAGGATGAAGAGGCTGCTGCGAACCCTGCTGGCAATCGTGCTCGCCGGAGTGGCCGGGCTCGCGGTCGCCCAGCCGTATCCGGCTCAACCGGTCAAGGTGGTGGTCGGCTATACGCCGGGCGCCGAGAATGATCTGGTGGCTCGTCTCGTCGCCGATCGTCTGTCCCGCCAGCTGGGCCAGCCCTTCGTGGTGGAGAACAAGCCGGGCGCCAGCGGCGTGATCGGTGCGGAGTACGTGGCGCGAGCGGCGGGAGACGGCTACACCCTGCTCCTCGGGAACACGACGCTCCTGGGCATCCTGAAGAGCCTTCGGGCCGACCTGCCCTACGACCCGCTCGATTTCGAGCCGGTGTCGATCATCGCGACGATTCCGACCGTGCTCGTGGTCAACTCGTCACTGCCGGCGAAGGACGTCGAGGAGCTCATCGCCCTGGCGAAGGCACGGCCCAACGGACTGACCTTCGCCTCTCCGGGCGCAGGAACCCCGATGCATCTCACCGGGGAAATGTTCAAGGGGCAGACCGCCGCCAATCTGGTCCATGTCCCGTACAAGGGAGCGGCGCCGGCCGTGGCCGACCTCCTGGCCGGTCACGTCGACCTGATGTTCCAGAACGTTCCCACGGTGTTGCCGCATATCCGCAGCGGAAAGCTGCGCGTGCTTGCAACGTCGAACGCGAGCCGCCTGGCGATCCTGCCCGACGTTCCGACACTCGCCGAGGCCGGAGTCCCCAACGCCGAATCCTTTTCCTGGTTCGCGATCGTTGCTCCGAAGGGAACTCCGAAGAGCGTGACGACCCTGCTACAGGCAGAAATCTCGAAAGCGCTGAAGACCACGGAGGCGCGCCAGAAGCTGGAGGCGCTCGGTGCCGACCCGCTGGGGAGCTCTCCGACGGAGGCTGCTGCGCACATCCGCAAGGAGATCGACAAGTGGGCCCACGTCATTCATCAAGCGGGGCTCAAAGCGGGCAATTGAAGCACACGCCCGGCATGCCGGGCGTGTGTCAGGGTTGCAAAGGTTCAGCCGGCGCTCTTGGGCGCGGCCTTGTGGCTCTTGGCGTGTTTGCTCGAGCGCTTGTGCTTCGCGGTCGCCTTGTGTGCCTTGGCCGGCGCAGCCGTGTCGGCGGCCGGAGCAGCGGGCGCGGCAGCCGGGGCGGCGGGCGCCGCCGGCGTGGCCGGGGCGCTGGCCTGGGCGAACGCGCCCAGCGAGAAGGTCGAAGCGATCACTGCTGCAAGTAGCCTGTTCATGATGTTCCTTGTCCCTAAATGGTGCGGAGCGAATGCTCCACGCCCTGAACGCGCCGGAGACGGCGGCGGTTGACCGGGGACGCCGTACCGTCGCCCGTCCGATGCTCGACCGGCCGCTGACCCGCGGCCGATCCCCGGCCGACCCGCGGCGCAGCCGGGCGCCGGGCCCGATCCGGCAGCCCGGGCGGCGGCATCGCCGGCCAGGCCCTACACTTGGCCGACGATGGACGGCGTCAACCATCTCCTGTTCGTCGGCGCGCTGATCATGTTCGCCGGCATCCTGCTGGGCGCGTTTTCGTCGCGCTTCGGCATTCCTTTCCTGCTGGTGTTCCTGGTGGTGGGCATGCTGGCGGGCAAGGACGGCATCGGCGGCATCGCCTTCGCCGATTACCGGCTGGCGTTCTTCGTCGGCAACCTCGCGCTGGCGGTGATCCTGCTCGACGGCGGGCTGCGCACCCGGCTGGCGACCTTCCGCGTCGCGCTGCGCCCCTCGCTGGTGCTGGCCTCGTTCGGGGTGATCCTGACCGCCGTGCCGGTGGGCCTGCTCGCGGCATGGGTATTGCACCTTCAATGGGCAGCCGGCCTGCTGCTGGGCGCCATCGTGGGCTCGACCGATGCGGCGGCGGTGTTCAGCCTGCTGCGTACCAGCGGCACCCGGCTCAACCAGCGGGTGGCCAATACGCTCGAGATCGAGTCGGGGACCAACGATCCGACGGCGATCTTCCTCACCATGATGCTGATCCAGTACCTGATGGCGCCCCAATCGCTGCGCGGGCTCTCGCTGCTGCGCGAGCTGGGGATGCAGTTCGGCATCGGGCTGGCCCTGGGCGTGCTCTTCGGGCGCGTGATGGCGTGGATCATGAAGCGCGCCGCGGTGGGTGAAGGGCTCAGCGCGCTGCTGCTGTGCTCCGGGAGCGTGGTCGGATTCACGGTCGTCAACGCGCTCGGCGGCAGTGGTTTCGTGGCGGTGTATCTGATCGGGCTGGTGGTCGGCAACCGTTCGCGCCGCACCGGGGAGAACCTGCTGCAGGCGATGGACGGCATGGCGTGGCTCGCGCAGTCGAGCCTGTTCCTGCTGCTCGGCCTGCTGGTGGCGCCCGAGCAGATTCCGCGCGTGGCCGTCCCGGCGCTGCTGGTGTCGCTGTTGCTGATGCTCGTGGCGCGTCCGCTCGCGGTCTGGCTGTGCCTGCTGCCGTTTCGCTATGCGCCGCGCGAGATCGCCTTCATGGGGTGGATGGGGCTGCGTGGGGCGGTGCCCATCGTGCTGGCGATGTTCCCGCTGCTGGCCGGCGTGCCCGATGCGCTGCTGCTGTTCAACGTCGCCTTCGTGGTCGTGCTCGCCTCCCTGCTGCTGCAGGGGACGTCGGTGCCGCTGGCGGCGCGGCTGTTCGGCGTCGGGCTGCCGCGGCGCGACGAGCCGCGGGTGCATCCCACGCTCTCGGACGACCGGCTCGTCGTGCTCGAGTTCGGCGTCGGCGAGCGCTCGCCGCTGCTCGATGTCGACCTGCGCCTGATGACCCTGCCCGCGGGCGCGCGGGTGCTGGGCGTGCTGCGCGCGGGCGAGCTGCTCGAGACCGGCGCGGCCGGCAACCTGTGCCGCCGCGACGTGGTGATGCTGATCGCGTCCGACGACGAGGTCGACCGCCTCTCGGACATGTTCAGCCGGGTCGACGCCACGGCCAGCCGCAGGTTCTACGGCGACTTCGTGCTCGAGGGCGGCGCGGCGATGGCCGATGTGTGCGCCGCCTACGGCTGCGAGCTGCCGCCCGAGCTTGCCGGCCTGACGCTGGACGAGGCGATGCGCCGGCGCGTGCGCCGCATCGTCGAGGGCGATGCGGTGCAGGCCTCGCGCCTGCTGCTGATCGCGCGCGAGGTGGCCGACGGGCGGGTGGTCAAGGTGGGCCTGAAGCTAGCGGCGGGCAAATGAGCCGCGCGTGCGCGCTATCATTGTCCGGCAGGCCGACGGCCCGCAGCGCCCGTTCCCGCCGGAGCTCCCATGGACCTGAACTATTCCGCCCAAGAGCTTGCCTTTCGCGACGAGGTGCGCGCCTGGCTCGACGCCAGCATCCCCGCCGACCTGCGCGACAAGGTCCTGAACTACCGCGATCTCGCCAAGGACGACCTGGTCCGCTGGCACAAGATCCTGGCGAAGAAGGGCTGGGTCGCGCCGTCGTGGCCCAGGGAGTGGGGCGGCACCGACTGGTCGCCGGTCGAGCGCTACATCTTCGAGGAAGAGTACGCGTATGCCGGCGCCCCGCCCATCGTGCCCTTCGGCCCGACCATGTGCGCGTCGGTGCTGCTGGAGTTCGGCACCGAGGCGCAGAAGCGGCACTTCCTGCCGCGCATCTACCACTGCGACGATTTCTGGTGCCAGGGCTACTCCGAGCCGGGCTCGGGCTCCGACCTCGCCTCGCTGAAGACGCGCGCCGAGCGCCACGGTGATCACTACGTGGTCAACGGCCAGAAGATCTGGACCACGCTCGGGCACTACGGCGACTGGATCTTCTGCCTGGTGCGCACCGATGCCTCCTCGAAGAAGCAGGAAGGCATCAGCTTCCTGCTGATCGACATGAAGACGCCGGGCATCACCGTGCGCCCGCTGATCCTGCTCGACGAGGGCCACGAGGTCAACGAGGTGTTCTTCGACGACGTGAAGGTGCCGCTCGAGAACCGGGTGCACGAGGAGGGCAAGGGCTGGACCGTGGCCAAGTACCTGCTCGGCCACGAGCGGCTGAACACCGGCCGCATCGGCGCCTCCAAGCGCGAGCTGCTCAAGCTCAAGGAGTACGCGGCGCACGCGCCGAAGGACGGCCGGCCGCTGCTCGACGACCCGCGTTTCCGCGACAAGGTCTCGCGCGTGGAGATCGAGCTGATGGCGCTGGAGATCACCAACCTGCGCTTCGTCGACGAGATGCGCCGCACCGGCCGCATCGGCGCCGAGGTGTCGATGCTCAAGATCAAGGGCACCGAGATCCAGCAGGCGATCACCGAGCTGCTGATGCAGGCGGCCGGGCCGCTGGCGCAGGCGTTCAGGCCGATCGATTACGAGGGCTTCGACGGCTTCACGGCGTCGATCGCGCCGCGCTACTTCAACTTCCGCAAGACCTCGATCTACGCCGGCTCCAACGAGATCCAGCGCAACATCATCGCCAAGGCGGCCCTCGGGCTCTGAATACGAGGCGCGACACCATGGACTTCCAGTACACCGAGGAACAGCAGCTGCTCGCCGACAGCGTCGCTCGGCTGGTGGAGAAACGCTACGATTTCGAGTCGCGCCAGCGTATCGTCGCCTCGCACGCCGGGCACAGCGACGAGGCCTGGCGCGAGCTGGCCGGGCTGGGCCTGCTGTCGCTGCCGTTCGCGCAGGACGACGGCGGCTACGGCGGCGGCGCGGTCGACCTGATCGGCACCATGGAGGCGATCGGCGCCGGGCTGGTGGTCGAGCCGTTCCTGTCGACGCTGGCCCCGGCCGGGCGGCTGGTGGCGTGCTGCGGCAGCGCCGCGCAGCGCGCCGCGCTGCTGCCGGCCATCATCGACGGCACGCTGAAGCTCGCCTTCGCGCACGGCGAGCGCGGCGCGCGCTACACGCTGTCCCGGGTCGAGACGCGGGCCGGCAAGGCGGGCGAGGGCTGGGTGCTGAACGGCGAGAAGGTGGCGGTGCTGCACGCGCCGATGGCCGACCGGCTGGTGGTGTCGGCACGCACCGCCGGCGTGCCGGCCGACGAGGCCGGCATCGGCCTGTTCGTCGTCGACGCGCAGGCACCCGGCCTGGCGATGAGGACGTACCGGACCGTCGACAACCTGCGCGCGGCCGACCTGGTGCTGAAGGACGTGAAGCTGCCCGCCGGTGCGCTGCTGGGCGAAGCGGGCGGGGCGCTGCCCGCCATCGAGGAGGCGGTCGACTTCGCCATCGTGCTGCTGTGCGCCGAGGCCGTCGGCGCGATGCGCTACGCCAACGAGGCGACGCTCGAATACCTCAAGACGCGCCGCCAGTTCGGCGTGCCGATCGGCTCGTTCCAGGCGCTGCAGCACCGCACGGTCGACATGACCATCAGCGCCGAGCAGGCGCGCTCGATCACCTACCTGGCCTGCGCCAGGGTCGATGCCGCCGCGCGCGGCGAGATCGACGCGGCCGAGCGCCGCCGCGTCGTGTCGGCCGCCAAGGTGAAGGTGGCCGATGCGGCCCGCCACGTCGGCCAGGAGGCCATCCAGCTGCACGGCGGCATGGGCATGACGCAGGAGATGAAGGTCTCGCACACGTTCAAGCGCCTGGCCATGATCGCGCAGCAGTTCGGCGACGCAGAACATCACCTGGAGCGCTTCGCGGCGGCAGACTCTGGCGCGGGGAGAACCGCAGGGTGAGCGGACCCTGAACGCCGGCGGCGGCCCCGCGGGGCCGCTGTCACGAAACCGTCATCGGGCCGGTTTACCTTGTGCTCGTCTCATCGAGCACACAGGGAATACGGCAATGAAGATCCAACGCTTCCTGGCCTGCGGCGCGCTGGCCTGCGGGCTGGCATCGGCGCAGGCGGCCGACATCACCGGCGCCGGGGCGACCTTTCCCGCGCCGGTCTATGCCAAGTGGGCCGAAGCCTACAAGGCGGCCACCGGGCACAGCGTGAACTACCAGGCGATCGGCTCGGGCGGCGGCATCAAGCAGATCACCGCGCGCACCGTCGACTTCGGCGCCTCGGACGACCCGATGAAGGGGCCCGAGCTCGAGAAGAACGGGCTGGTGCAGTTCCCGGCGGTCATCGGCGGCATCGTGGCGGTGGTGAACCTGCCGGGCGTGCAGCCGGGCCGGCTGGTGCTGACCGGCGAGGCGCTCGCCGGTGTCTACCGCGGCGCGATCACCCGCTGGAACGACGCGAAGATCGCCGCGCTCAACCCGGGCGTGAAGCTCCCCGACTCCGCCATCACGCTGGTCTACCGCTCCGACTCCTCGGGCACCACGGCCGCCTTCACCGGCTACCTGGCGCAGGTGTCGCCGGCATTCAAGGCGGAGATCGGCGCCGGCAAGACGGTGAACTGGAAGTCGGGCGTCGGCGGCAAGGGCAATGCCGGCGTGGCGGCCAACGTCACCAAGATCGACGGCGCGATCGGCTACGTCGAGTACGCCTACGCCAGGCAGAACCGGATGTCGCATGCGGCCATGGTGAACCGCGCCGGCAAGGCGGTGCAGCCGGGCGACGCGACCTTCGCTGCCGCGGCCGCACACGCCGACTGGACGTCCGCGCCCGGCTTCGGCGTCGACCTGAACGACCAACCCGGCGAGCAGGCCTGGCCGATGACTTCGGCCACCTACATCCTGATGCACAGGGTCGCCGAGCGGCCGGAGCGATCGCTGGAAGTCCTGAAGTTCTTCCGCTGGGCGTTGAGCAGCGGCCAGAAGCTGGCGGCCGAGCTCGACTACGTGCCGCTGCCGGCGAGTGTCGTCAAGCAGGTCGAGGCATCGTGGCGCGAGATCCGCGATCCCGCGGGCAAGGCCGTCCTCACGCCTGCCCAATGAGGCTCGCCCAGTGAGCGCGTGGTGCCGGCCGCCGCTGCCGGAATGAAGCCGGCGATGGATGCATCGACCGGGGCCGTGCCGGGCGCGCAGATCGTCGCCGATGCGCCGGCCGGCGCTTCGCGCTCGCAGCGGGCGCTCGCCCGGCGGGTGCGAGGCTTCGCCGTGCAGGACCGGGCCTTCCTGTGGGTGACCCGTGCCTTCGCCGCGCTGGTGCTGGTCGGGCTGACCGGCATCCTCGTGGCGCTGGCCGTCGAGGCCTGGCCGGCGCTGCGTACCTTCGGCTTCGCGTTCTTCCGCGGCACCACCTGGAGTCCGGCCGACGACGTGTACGGTGCGGTGATCCCGGTCTACGGAACGCTCGTCACCTCGGCCATCGCCCTGCTCGTCGGCGTGCCGGTCAGTTTCGGGATCGCGGTCTTCCTCACCGAGATGTGCCCGGCCTGGCTGCGCCGTCCGCTCGGCACGGCGATCGAGCTGCTCGCCGGCATCCCCTCGATCATCTACGGCTTCTGGGGCCTGTTCATCCTCGCCCCGTTGCTGCAGGACACCCTGCAGCCGCTGCTGGTCGGCACCGGCCTGCCGCTGTTCGCCGGTCCGCCGCTGGGGATCGGCGTGTTCACCGCCGGCGTGGTGCTGGCCCTGATGGTGATCCCGTTCATCGCCTCGGTGATGCGCGACGTGTTCGAGACGGTGCCCGCGGTGCTCAAGGAGTCCGCCTACGGGCTCGGGTGCACCACCTGGGAGGTGGTGTGCAGGGTGGTGCTGCCCCATGCGCGCGCCGGCGTGATCGGCGGCATCATGCTCGGCCTCGGCCGCGCGCTCGGCGAGACCATGGCGGTCACCTTCGTGATCGGCAACGCCAACCGGCTGGCCGCGAGCCTGTTCGCGCCGGGCAACTCGATCGCCTCGACGCTGGCCAACGAGTTCGCGGAGGCCGATCCGGCGCTGCACATTCCGTCGCTGTTCGCGATCGGGCTGCTGCTGTTCGTGATCACCTTCGTCGTGCTGGGCGCCACCAAGTGGCTGACGCAGCGCAGCCTGGCGCGCGCCGGCAGCTGAGCGCACCGGCATGGACGCGCGCCTGCATCGTCGCCGCAAGGTCGCCAACGGCCTCGGGCTGGCGGTGTCCGCGGCCTCGATGGCGCTCGGCCTGGCCGCGCTGGCCTGGATCCTCGCCACGCTGCTGTGGAACGGCCTGTCCTCGTTCGGCCCGGACCTCTTCCTGCGTGCCACGCCGGCGCCCGGCACCGAGGGCGGCGGCCTGTCCAACGCCATCGCCGGCAGCCTGATGATGGTCACGGCCGCGACCCTGGTCTCGACGCCGATCGGCATCCTCGCCGGCATGTACCTGGCGGAATTCGGCGCCCGCTCGAAGTTCGCGGCGGCCACGCGCTTCGTCACCGACATCATGCTCTCGGCGCCGTCGATCGTGGTCGGCCTGTTCGTCTATGCGATCGCGGTGGCCACGGTGCAGCACTTCTCGGGCTGGGCCGGCACGCTCGCGCTGAGCCTGATCGCGCTGCCGGTGGTCGTGCGCACCACCGAGAACATGCTGGCGCTGGTGCCGGGCAGCCTGCGCGAGGCGGCATTCGCGCTCGGCGCGCCGCGCTGGAAGGTCAGCGTGGCGGTGGCGCTGCGCGCGGTGCGCGGCGGCGTCGTCACCGGCGTGCTGCTGGCGGTGGCGCGCATCACCGGGGAGACCGCGCCGCTGCTGTTCACCGCGCTCAACAACCAGTTCTTCAGCCTCGACATGAGCCGGCCGATGGCCAACCTGCCGGTGGTGATCTACAACTTCGCCATGAGCCCCTACGAGAACTGGCAACGGCTCGCCTGGGGCGGCGCAGCGCTGATCGCGCTGGTCGTGCTGGGCATCAACATCGTGGCGCGCACCCTGTTCCGCGACCGGGTGCGCGCGTGAACCCGCCCGCAAGGCCCGCATGAGCACCGCCGCGCAGACCGCCCCCGCCCCGGCCATCCGGGTCGAGAACCTGTCGTTCTTCTACGGCCGCTTCCAGGGCCTGAGGGACGTGTCGCTCGACATCGCGCGCAACCGCGTCACGGCGTTCATCGGCCCGTCCGGATGCGGCAAGTCGACCCTGCTGCGCACCTTCAATCGCATGTTCGACCTCTATCCGAACCAGCGCGCCGAGGGCCGGATCCTGATCAACGACCGCAACATCCTCGACGCGTCGGTGGACGTGAACCTGCTGCGCGCCAGGGTCGGCATGGTGTTCCAGAAGCCCACCCCGTTCCCGATGACGATCTTCGAGAACATCGCGTTCGGCGTGCGCCTGTACGAGCGGCTGTCGGCGGCGGCCATGCGCGAGCGCGTCGAGTGGGCGCTGCGCAAGGCCGCGCTGTGGGAGGAGGTCGGGGACAAGCTCGACAGGAGCGGCCTGAGCCTGTCGGGCGGCCAGCAGCAGCGGCTGTGCATCGCGCGCATGGTGGCCGTCAAGCCCGAGGTGCTCCTGCTCGACGAGCCGACCAGCGCGCTGGACCCGATCTCGACGGCGAAGATCGAGGAGCTGGTCAACGAGCTGAAGAGCGAGTACACGATCGCCATCGTCACCCACAACATGCAGCAGGCGGCGCGCATCTCCGACTACACCGCCTACATGTACCTCGGCGAGCTGATCGAGTCCGGCAGCACCGACGAGATCTTCATCAAGCCGCGCAAGAAGGCGACGGAGGACTACATCACCGGCCGCTTCGGCTGAGGGCGTGCAGATGAGCCAGGAATACACCCACCGCCAGTTCGACACCGACATCGACGCGCTGCGCAGCGCCGTGACCATGATGGGCGCCCTGGTCGAGCGGCAGTTCGTGCGTGCGGTCGACGCCGTGCGCCTGCGCGCCCCGGGCCTGGCGGCGCAGGTGCTCGCCGACGAGCAGAAGGTCAACCAACTGCACGTCGAGTCGGACCTGCGCTGCAACCAGACCATCGCCCGGCGCCAGCCGATCGCGATCGACCTGCGCGAGATCATCGCGGTGATCCACACGATCAACGATCTCGAGCGCATCGGCGACGAGGCCAAGAAGATCGCCCTCAAGAGCCGCGCGCTGCAGCCGGCCGGCCCGCCGATCGCCATGGATCGCATCGAGCGCATGTCGGCGCTGGTGTGCGGCATGCTCGATGCAGCGATCGATGCCTTCGTGCGCCACGATACCCGGGTCGCCGCGCTGCTCGACGATCGCGACGACGAGGTCGATGCACTGCGCGACGAGCTGGTCGCCGAGCTCATGGCGAGGATGTCGGCCGGGCCGCAGGCCGTGTCGCCCGGACTGGCGCTGATCTTCATCGTGCAGTCGATCGAGCGCGTCGGCGATCACGCGAAGAACATCGCCGAGTACGTGGTCAACATGGTCGAGGGGATAGACCTGCGCCACGCGGGCGGCGGCCCGGGCGCCTGACGCCGTGTCAAGCCCTCTGGGCGGTGCTCGCCGGATCCGTGCCGGCCTGCGCAGTGCCCGCAGGGGCCGGAGCCGGGACCGGGACCGGGACGGGATCGGGCACCAGGCGGGCGGCGGGCAGGCACAGCGTGAAGGCGCTGCCCTTGCCCGGCGCGGTCTCGAACTGGAGGCGCCCCTGGTGGCGATGCATGATGCGCTTGATGATCGCCAGCCCCAGCCCGGTGCCGCCGTTGGCGCGCGAGCGGCCCCGGTCGACCCGGTAGAAGCGTTCGGTGAGGCGCGGGATGTGCTCGGCAGCGATACCGATGCCGGTGTCGCGCACGGTGATGCGTCCTTCGCTGTCCTGCACCCGCCACTCGATGCCGATGCGCCCGCCCTCGGGCGTATAGCGGATCGCATTGGTCAGCAGGTTGCGCACCGCGCTTTCCAGCTCGCCGGGCGCGGCCACGATGCGGCGCGGACCTTCCAGGCGCAGGGCGAAGTGGTGGCGTCCCTGCGAGAGCAGGCGCGCCTCCTCGAGCAGCGACTCGAGCAGCGGCTGCACCTCGAGCGGCTCGTCTTCGAGCGTGCTGCCGTCGCTCTCCAGCGAGGACAGCATCAGCAGGTCTTCGACCAGCCGCTGCATGGTCTGGCTCTGCTTCAGGATTGAGCCGAGGTACTCGCGCCGCGCCGCTTCGTCGATTTCGAGCGTGAGCAGCGTCTCCGCGAAGCCGGCGATGACCGTGATCGGCGTGCGGATCTCGTGCGAGACGTTGGCCACGAAGTCGCTGCGCATGGCGTCGAGCTTGGCCTGGTCGGTGATGTCGCGCGTGATCAGCAGCTTCTGGTCGCCCGGCGTGCGCGGCAGCCGCAGCTCGTAAGTGTGCCCCGGGTAGGCGGGCAGCTGGATGCGCAGGGTGCTGTCGGGCTCGTTGGCCTGGATGAAGCGCGCGAATTCCGGCTGGCGGATGAAGTGATGGATCGGCCGGCGCGTGCCGAAGATGCCGTGCAGGGCCTCGGCCGCGTCGTTGGCCCACAGGACGTGGTCGTAGCGGTCGAGCACCACCAGGCCGTCGGGAAGCCGGTCGACCGCGGCGTGGATGCGCTCCAGCTCGGAAACCAGCTCGGTGCGCGCGTCGGTCTCCTGGCGCACGAAGCGCGCCAGCCGCGCGATGATGGGCCGCCACGGGCCGATGCCGGCGGGCAGGGCGCGGTTGCGCGGCAGCGACGACCAGTGGTACAGGCGCACCAGGTAGACGGTCTGCATGATGGCCGCGGCGACGAATGCAATGCCCAGCCACCAGACGGCACCATGCTCGGAGACGAACGTATCGAGGCCGATCCCGACGAGGGCGATCAGCGCGATGACGGCGAGACTGCGTAGCAGGAGCTTCAAGGGGCCCGGGTGTCAGCGCGGCAGGAAGCGGTACCCCCCGCCGCGTACGGTTTCGATCAGGCGATCGTGGCCACCGGGTGCGAGCGCCAGCCGCAGGCGTCGGATGTGGACATCGACCGTGCGCTCCTCAATATACACGTGATCGCCCCAGACGTTGTCGAGCAGCCGGGTGCGCGAGAGCACGCGGTCCGGATGCGTCATGAAATAGCGCAGCAGCCTGAACTCGGTGGGGCTGAGCTCGACCGGCCGGCCGTCGGCCAGCACCCGGAAGCTCGCCGGCTCCAGGCGCAGCCCGGCGATCTCCAGCGGATCCTCGCCGGCCTCGGGGGCACTGCGGCGCAACAGCGCGCGGATCCGCGCCAGCAGTTCGCGCGGCGAGAACGGTTTGGTCACGTAGTCGTCGGCGCCGACTTCGAAGCCCTGCAGCTTGTCGCCTTCCTGCGCGCGCGCGGTCAGGATCACGATCGGCAGGTGGCGCGTGCGGGCATCGCCGCGCAGGCGGCGCGCGAGATCGATGCCCGACTGGCCGGGCAGCATCCAGTCGAGCAGCACCAGGTCGGGCGTTGCCGCGTCCAGGTGCATCTGCGCGGCCTCGGCGGTGTCGGCCGCATCGACGACGTAGCCGGCGTGCCGCAGGTTCACCGCGAGCAGTTCGCGGATGGCCGGCTCGTCTTCGACGATCAGGATTCGGGCGCTCACGGAGCGAGATTATGACCTGCGCGTGACAAGCTCGTGACCCGGTCCCTGCAACCGCCGCATGCTTGATCCTGAACAGGAGGGTGGTTCGTGATCCGTTGCATCATGGGCCGCTCGAGCACGCATTCAAGGAGCACGACATGAGCGGCCAACGGATCAAGGACAAGGTCTGCATCGTCACCGGCGCGGCGATGGGGCTGGGCGAAGCGATGGTGCGGCGGCTTGCCGGAGAGGGCGGCAAGGTGATGCTGACCGACCTCAAGGATGCCGAGGGCCAGGCGCTCGCCGAGGCGATCCGCAAGGGGGGCGGGCAGGCGCGCTTCATGCATCAC
This sequence comes from Burkholderiales bacterium 70-64, assembly GCA_001898645.1. Taxonomy (GTDB): domain Bacteria; phylum Pseudomonadota; class Gammaproteobacteria; order Burkholderiales; family Burkholderiaceae_E; genus Zeimonas. The sequence continues at coordinate 41,361 of MKUQ01000036.1, read as the reverse complement.
GACGTATCGGACGAAGCGCAGTGGAAGGCGGTCGTCGATGCGACGGTGGCCGCGTGGGGGAGGCTGGACGTCGTCGTCAACAACGCCGGCGTCGCGCTCAACGCCGCGCCGCACGAGCAGACCCTCGAGCAGTGGCGCTGGCTGATGTCGATCAACCTCGACGGCGTCTTCCTCGGGACGCGGGAGGCGATCCGCGCCATGAAGGTGAACCCGGCCGGGGGGCCGAAGGGGGGCTCGATCATCAACCTCTCGTCGATCGAGGGGCTGGTCGGCGACCCGATGCTCGGCGCCTACAACGCCTCGAAAGGGGGCGTGACGATCTACACCAAGTCGGTGGCGCTGTACTGCGCATGTGAGCGGCTGGGCATCCGCGTCAACTCGGTGCATCCCGGCTACATCTGGACACCCATGGTCGAGAACCATCTCGCATCGCTGGGCAGCGTCGAGGAAGGACGCAAGGTGCTCGACTCGATGCATCCGGTCGGTCACGTCGGCGAGCCGGACGACATCGCATGGGGCGTCGTCTACCTGGCGTCGGACGAATCGAAGTTCGTCACCGGCTCGTCGCTGGTGATCGACGGAGGCTATACGGCCCAGTGAGGCTGGCCTGCCGGCGCCTCGCGCCAGCGATAGCGGCGCTGCGGCGTCGAGGCGGCGTCGGAGCATCCGAGCGCCAGCGTCCAGCTGTCCGGCTCGATGGGCAGGGCGCCGGCGAGAGCCGTCAGCGCGCTGCGGGCGTCGCGTCGCGCGCCTCGCACCAGGGTGGCGTGCAGGTGCAGCGTGCGTTCGTCGAAGGCGATACCGGCCGCGCGCAGCCGCTGCTGCAGCTGCGCGGTGAGCTGCGCCGGCCAGGCGGATAGGGTGGGCGGAGCGGGTGAGGCAGGCGAGGCGGATGAGGCAGGCGAGGCCGTATCGGCCTGCGGTTCGCCTTTCGGGTGGGTGGGGCCGGCCCAGTAGAGGCCGCGGCCGAAGGTCCCGAGCCGCGTCAGCGCCATCGCCGGCCAGTGCGGCGCGAGGTCCGCGAGCAGGCCGGCGAGCGTGGCCTCGTCCTCGGCCGGGCGCTCGCCTACGAAGACCAGCGTGAGGTGCATGTCGCCGGCCGAGAGCGGCCGGCCGTCCACGCTCGCAGCCAGCCGCGCGGCGAGTGCGCCCAGTTGCGCCGCCGCGTGCGCGTCGGGGCGCAGTGCGTAGAACCAGCGCGGCTTCATCGGTGCCGGTTGCCGGCTCGCGCGAGCCGACGGGTGCCCGGCGTCGCGGGCCGTGCCCCCGGTGCGGCGCTGCCGCGGACGGTCAGCGTCCATGGAAATCGGGCGGCCGGCCCTCGCGATGCGCCGCCATTCCCTCGCGGCGGTCGGCACTTTCCCCGATCGTCTCGAGCATGCGCTGCGCCTGGATCATCCGCTCGGCGGGCCCTTTCGGAAGCACCGACTCCTCGACGAACGACTTCAGCGTGGACAGGACCAGCGGCGCCATCGCGGCCAGCTCGTGGGCCATGCGCAGCGCCGCGTCGACCTGCTCGCCGTCCGCGACGACCTCGTTGACCAGGCCGATCTCGTAGGCGCGCCGCGCCGTGACCGTGCGCCCGAGCAGGATCATCTCCATCGCGGCCTTGTGCGGCACCCGTGCGGCCAGTGCCGCAACGATGCCCCCGCTCAGGCCGAGCTTCGCGTCCGGGTACAGGAAGCGTGCCCCCTCGGCAGCCACGCAGAGGTCGGCGAAGATCGGAAACAACAGCCCGCCGCCGATGCACCAGCCGTGCACGGCCGCGATCACGGGCTTGCGCGTCGTCACGCCCAGGCTCGGAACGCAGCGCCAGAAATCCGGCGGATCGGAAAGATCGGCGCCGGCGCAGAACGCCTTCTCGCCGCGGGCTGCGATCACCGCCACGCGCTGCGTGGAGCGTTCGAAGTCCTCCAGTGCGCAGCGCAGGTCGGACACGGCCTGCCGGTCGAGCGCGTTGAGCTTGTCGGGCCGGTTGATCCGGAAGACCGATACCTTCGCGTCCTGCGAGACCTCGATGTTGCTCATTGCACTTCCTCGCGGATTGCCGAACCGGCTCCATTGGAGCTTGCGGCCAGCAGGGCGCGGGCGTCGACCGCCACGCAGCCTGCGCCGGCCCGTCCGACCAGCAGCGGGTTGATGTCGAGCTCGCGCAGCGATGCGCCGCCGTCCGCCGCGAGCCAGCTCAGTCGCGAGACCGCCTGTGCGGCTGCTGCCACGTCCACGGCAGGACGCCCGCGCGTGCCGGGGAAGCGCCCGGCGATGCGCAGCCGGGACAGCATGCCGCGCGCGCGCGCTTCGGAGACCGGCGCGGTGGCCAGGACCGTGTCCGCGAGCGATTCCGCGTAGATGCCGCCGGCGCCGATCAGGATCATCGGGCCGAACACTTCGTCGTGCTTCGCCCCGAGCAGGAGCTCCAGCTCGCCGCTGGCCTGCTCCTGCAGCGAGAACCCCTGGATGCGCGCGCCGGGTGCACCGGCAGCGATGCGCTCGAGCATCGTCCGCGCCGCCGATTCGAGCTCGCCGACCGATCCCAGGCCTACCGCCACGCCGCCGACGTCGCTCTTGTGCACGATGTCGGCCGAGACGATCTTCAGCACGTACGGCGGCGCGAGCCCGTCCGCCGCCTGCCGCAGCCCCGCTGCGCCGGCGACGAACACCGAGCGGTTCACCGGAATGCCATATGCGGCAAGCAGTTGCTTCGTTTCCTGCTCGCCGAGCGCGCCGGAAGGAAGCGCGGTACGACGCATCAATTGCGGCGGGCGCGCGGCCGGCGCGAATCGCATGGCCGCGGACCATTCGCGCCAGCCGCGAATCGCCCGGATCGCCGTATCGAGCGTTTGCGTGTGGAGGATACCGCGCTGGAGCAGCGCCTGCCGCGCGCCTTCCGCCGCCTCGCCGGGGAGCAGCGCCATGATCGCCGGCTTGCCCGACTTCTCGACCCCTTCGGCTGCCATTTTCGCGAATCGCGTGATGTCGGGTGCGGCAGTGATCACCGTGAAGGCGAGGTCGATGGCCTCGTCGGCGAGGAGCAGCTCGTGCGTGCGCGTCGTGTACGACATCGCGGCGCCGTCGTTCGCAGCGCCGATGTCGATCGGGTTCAGCAGTGCGGTCGGGTACATCGTGCGCAGCGTCCCGGCCGTGGATGCCGACGGCGCAGGCAGGGGGACGCCGATGTCGGAGAGCCGGTCCGCGCCCAGCGCGCATCCGCCGCCGGAGGGCGAGAGCAGCGCGACTCCGTCGACCTTGCGCGCGGGAAACCGCGACATCCCGGCCGCGAGCAGCATCATCGCCTCGGGGTCGTCCAGGAGCACGATGCCTCGTTCGCGGCAGGCGGCTTCGAAGGCGGCCTGGCTGCCGGCCAGGCTCGCGGTGTGCGAGAACGCGGCGGCGGCACCCGCCTCGGTCCTGCCGGCCTTGACCATCAGCCAGGGTTTTCCGGCACGCTGCGCCCGTTCGGCCGCGGCCAGGAATGCCGTTCCGGCACGCAGGCCCCGCAGGCCCTCGAGGTAGCTGCAGATGACGCGGGTAGCCTCGTCCTCGACGAAGAACTCGACCACCTCGCACACGTCGATGTCGGCCTGGTTGCCGACCGAGACGCAGTGCGAGAAGCCGATGCCGCCCGAACGCGCCCGGTCCATCAGGGTGCCCATGATCGCGCCGCTCTGGCTGACCAGGCCGATGTGCCCCTCCAGGACGCGCCGTCCGAGCAGCACCGGCGAGGGGCACAGCGCGAATCCGTTGGCGGGGCTGACGATGCCGATGCAGTTGGGACCGAGGATGCGCATGCCGTGCGCGTTCGCTGTGGCGACCAGCTCCCGCTCGAGCGCGGCACCCTCGTCTCCGGCGTCCGAGAAGCGTGAAGTCACGATGATCGCGCCGCGCACGCCGGCTTCGGCGCACTGCCCGACCACGCCCGCGACGTGCTCGCGGGGGATCGCCATGATCGCCAGGTCCACCGGGGCAGGCACATCGGCCACCGACGGCCACGCTCGGCGGCCCAGCACCTCCCGCCGTGCCGAGCTGATCGGATGGATGTCTCCCGGGAAACCCTGCTCCAGGAGGGTGCGCAGGATCCGGCCGCCGAACTTGCCGGGGTCCTCGGAGGCGCCGACGATCGCCACCGATCGCGGCCTCATCAGCTCGGCGACGGTCGCCATCGGACGGCGGACGTTCATCGCTGTGAGCTTACTGTTTCGGCAGGTGGATCTCGCGCGCGAACTGGCCGAGCTTGCGGACCTCGTCCCGGACGCGCGCGTCGACGGCCTCGGGCGACGCCGGTGCAGCCGCCTTCGCGCCGGCCTTCTCGAGGCGCTCGCGCACGTCCGGATCCTTCAGCGCGCGCTCGACCTCGCGGTTCACCCGCTGCACGATCGCCGCCGGCGTTCCCGCGGGAACGTGGATCGCGAACCAGGGAACGATGGGCTCTTCGCGATAGCCGGCCTCGGAGAGGGTCGGGACGTCCGGTGCCAGTGGCGAACGCTGCGTATCCATGACCGCGAGGGCCTTGAGCTTGCCGGCCTTGATCTGCGGCGCGGCGAGCGAGACGCTGGCGAGCATGAAGTCGACGACGCCGCCCATGACGTCGACGAGGGCCGGAGGCGCGCCGCGGTAGACGATCTGCTGCGCCTCGAAGCCGGCGGAACGCTTGAGCAGCTCGCTGCCCAGGTGGGCCGAGCTGCCGTTGCCCGGGCTCGCGTAGGTCAGGCCCTGGGGTTTCGTCCTGGCGTAGGCGGCGAGCTCGGCCACCGTGCTCACCGGCAGCTGCGAGGAGACGACGAGGAGGTTGGGCGCGCTGGCCGTCATCGCGACGGCGCGGAAATCGGCGACCGGATCGAACGGAAGCGACGCATACAGCGCCGGCGCCAGCGACATCACCGGGAACGACGACGCGAGCCACGTATAGCCGTCGGGAGCGCTCTTGGCGACCGCGTCGGTGCCGATGTTGCCGCCCGCGCCGGTCCTGGGTTCGACGACGATGGGCTGGCCCAGGCGCGGCGCGATATGCTCGGCCACGATGCGTGCGATCACGTCGTTGATCCCTCCGGTAGGGAACGGCGTGACGACGCGGATCGGCCGCGACGGCCACGAGGGATCGGCCTGGGCGAGCGCCGCCGTCGCGGCGGACATCGACAGCACACCGACCAGGAATGGAACGATTCGTCGGAGAATGGTGGACATCGGGCGCTCCCTCGTGGCGGCGTTCATGCGGACACGGCGGGGCGATCGAGCTGCGTCGCCGTGCGGTACAGGTTCGCCGAGCTGTTGCCGCTGCGGCAGTAGGCCAGCACGCGGCTTTCGCATTTCGCGACGAGCCGCGCGAATCGCCGGGCGCGTTCGCCCGGAACCGGGCCGGACTGAACGGGAAAATAGTGGAAGGCGATCCCCGCCTTGTGCGCGGCGCGCCTGATCCGGTGCGAGCTCGGATCGGTCGACGGCGGCGAGGAATCGGGGCGCACGCAGATCACGGTCCGGAACCCCAGCGAGGCCACCCACCCGAGATCGTCGACCGACAACTGGCCGGCCGTGGACACGTTGCGGTCGTGATCGGAGATCGAGAGCCCCGACGTGCGCTGGCAGTACATTCCCGAGAGCATCGACATGACGCGCGCGACGTCGGGGCCCGCCAGTGAGTAGTGCACGTACTTGCCGTTGCGCCGCGCGCGCACCAGGGACTCCTCGCGCAGGATCGCCAGCTGCTGCGAGAGCGACGACTGCGAGATGCCAAGCGAGGCCTCGAGCTCGCCAACATTGCGTTCGCCGAGCGTGAGCTGGCACAGGATCAGGAACCGATCCTCGTTGGCGAGCGTGCGCAGCAGGCGACATGCCACCGATGCGGATTCGCGCAGCGTGAACGCGGCGATTCCGCCGGGCTCTGAAGTCATATTAGGAGTCTCTAATATGATCGATGGATTGCCGCAGTCTACGCGCCGCGCCGGATCGCGGCAAGGGGGTGCGATCGCCGGGGCGTATGGCGGAGTCCGGCCGCGGCTGCCTCCGGAGAGGGCCATGCGCGGTCGGTGCAGGCGGAGTCGCGGCCGGCGGCAGCGGCGCCCGCCGCCGGTGCGGCGCTAGGAGGATCTGCCGTAGACGTCGTCGAAGCGCACGATGTCGTCTTCGCCGAGGTAGTCGCCGCACTGGACCTCGATCACCACCAGGTCGACGACGCCGGGATTCTCCAGCCGGTGCTGCGAGCCGATCGGGATGTAGGTGGACTCGTTGGCCGCGACCAGGAACGAGCGCTCGCCGCAGCTCACCTTCGCCGTGCCCGAGACCACGATCCAGTGCTCGCTGCGGTGATGGTGCATCTGCAGCGACAGGGTCTGCTTTGGCTTGACCTCGATGCGCTTGATCTTGAAGCGCGGGCCTTCCTGCAGCACGGTGTAGGTACCCCATGGCCGGGCCACGGTGCGATGCAGGCGCGCGGCCTCGTGGCCCCTGGACTTGAGGCGCCCGACGATCTCCTTGACCTGCTGGCTGGCGTCCTTGCTGGCTACCAGCAGCGCGTCGGGCGTGTCGACCACCAGCAGGTTCTCGACGCCGACGGCTGCCACCAGCCGGTCTTCGCTCTGGATGTGGGTGTTCTTCGCGCCGACCAGCATGGTGTCGCCGAGCGTGGTGTTGCCGTCGGCGTCCGGCTCGAGCTGCTCGGAGACCGCCTTCCACGAGCCGATGTCGCTCCAGGTGAAGCGCGACGGCAGCACCAGCACGTCGGCGAGCTTCTCCATCACCGCGTAGTCGATGGAGATGTCGGGGCAGGCGGCGAAGGCGTCGGCATCGAGCGTGACCTTCTCGTCGCTCGCGCCGGCGCGGCTGGCTTCCCAGGCTGCCCGCGCGGCGGCGAGCACCTCAGGGGCGTGCCGCTGCATGGCGTCGAGGATGGCCTGCGCGCCGAAGCAGAACATACCGCTGTTCCACAGGAAGTTGCCGGCCGCGAGGAAGCGCACCGCGCGCGCCGCGTCGGGCTTCTCGACGAAGCGGCGCACCTTCAGCGCGCGGCCTGCCGCCGGCTCGCCGGCCTCGATGTAGCCGAAGCCGGTCTCGGGCGCGGTGGGGCGCACGCCGAACAGCACCACGGCGCCGTCGGCGGCCAGCTCGGCGGCGCGCCGCGCATCGGCCTGGAAGGCGGCCTCGTCGGGAACGAGGTGGTCGGCGGGCAGCACCAGCAGCGTTGCGGCAGGATCCTGCGCGTGGGCCCACAGCGCGGCCATGGCGACCGCCGGTGCGGTGTTGCGCCCGGCCGGCTCGAGCAGTTGGGTGACGCGGCAGCCGCGCGCGGCCGGCAGCGCGTCGATCTCCTCGCGCGTCTTGAAGAAGTACTCGCGGTTGGTGACGATCGCCGCGCGCGCGCCTTCGGCCAGCGGCAGGGCGCGCGCGAGCGTGCGCTGCAGGAGGCTGAGCTCGCCGCCGAGCTTCATGAACGGCTTGGGGAAGGCTTCGCGCGAAACCGGCCAGAGCCTGGCGCCCGAGCCGCCTGAGAGAATGACGGGGATCAGCATCGCGTGTCGAGCGGGGCGTGGGTGAGGGAACGTTCGATTGTACGGCCGGCGGCCGGGCGGCATGCGACACTGTTCACGCCGGCGGCGGGATCGCCGCGACGAAGGGCATGCGGATGGCGGGCAAGGACATGACGGACGGCACGGCGCGGCGGGTCCTGGTGACGGGCGGGGCGGGCTATATCGGCTCGCATACCGTGCTGGAACTGCTGCGGGCGGGCTGGGAAGTGGTCGCGCTGGACAACCTGTGCAACGCCAGCGCCGAGTCGCTGCGCCGCGTCGCGCGCATCGCCGGGCGCGAGGCGCCGCTGGTGCGGGCCGACGTGCGCGACGAGGCGGCGCTGCGCAAGGTGCTGCGCGAGCAGCATTTCGATGCGGTGGTCCACTTCGCCGGCCTGAAGGCCGTGGGGGAGTCGGTGGCGCAGCCGCTGGCCTATTACGACAACAACGTGGCCGGCAGCGTGACGCTGCTGCGTGCGCTGGCCGAGGCCGGGGTGCGCCGCATCGTGTTCAGTTCTTCGGCCACCGTCTACGGCGATCCGCAGCAGGTGCCGATCGACGAGGGCGCCGCGATCGCCCCGGCCAATCCCTACGGGCGCTCGAAGCGGATGGTCGAGCAGCTGCTGGGCGACCTGGCGGCTTCGGACGCACGCTGGTCGATCGGCATCCTGCGTTACTTCAACCCGGTGGGCGCGCACGAAAGCGGCCTCATCGGCGAAGACCCGGCCGGCATCCCGAACAACCTCATGCCCTTCGTGAGCCAGGTGGCGGTCGGCCGCCTGCCCAGGCTGTCGGTGTTCGGGGGCGACTGGCCGACGCGCGACGGCACCGGCGTGCGCGACTACATCCACGTAGTCGACCTCGCGCGCGGGCACCTGGCCGCGCTCGAGCGGGCGCTCGCGCAGCCCGGCGCGTTCACCGTGAACCTGGGCACCGGCACCGGCTGCTCGGTGCTCGAGATGGTGCGCGCATTCGAGCGCGCGAGCGGGCGCACCGTACCCTACGAGATCGTGGCGCGGCGCCCCGGCGACATCGCCGAATGCTATGCCGACGTCTCGGCGGCGCAGGCCCTGCTGGGATGGCGCGCGCAGCTGGACATCGAGCGCATGTGCGTCGACGCATGGCGCTGGCAAAGCGCCAATCCGGCGGGGTATGCGGGACGGTAGTCACGGTGGGCGCGTAGGGGTATGCGGCCCGCTGCGCGGACTCGGGGTTGTCGATCAGGCGGGTGGTGCCCGGCCGTACCACTGGCGGCTATCGAAAGGATTATGCAGAATATGGCGAACAGGTACGGCTAGTGTTTGTCGATCGGATATTCGCGGTTCGTGACGTCTGCCTGGCCGAAAAGCAGCCATGGAAGCGGCTTGGCGGAAAAGAAGTAGCCAGGTTATTCGACCAGGTGCCACGTTACGCCGGCCTGCTGGTTGGCTACATGCGATCCACGGGAAGGAGCGGTATGGCAACCAGGAATCTCCTGTCGGTTACGCCCGCCGGAAGACGAGAGCGCAGGGAATAGGCGAATGAAAGCAGGCGCTTCCTGGCATGGGTGTGGATGAGTTATGTCGGCGGGAAGGGATTTATCCGTGGGTTTGCAGCGATCCAAAACACGTTAGGCGGCAATAAATGCATCGGTCGACCTTGAAGCCGTTTGTCCGACGCGATCTCGACGTTCTGTTCGTCGCGCTCAACGCGCCAGCGCAGTCAAACAGCAACGGGCATTGGTTCTCGGGAAGCGGTTCGCGCTTCTACAAGTTGCTCGCCCATAGTGGCCTCACGATCGAAGAGGTGCCGCGGGATGTCGGGGACGAACTTGTCTTTGGTTCAGTTGAGCGCAACCATCAGCATGCGTCATTCGGTGTTATTGACCTAGTGTCGGATTGGGTGGAAACCGATAGCAGTAAGGTCAGGCCTACGCTGCGGAATGCGGAAAGGTTGCTTGACGTCATCCGACAGAACCAACCGAGATTTGTATGCGTCCTACACGCGAAGGTTCGGGATGAACCGCCCCGGGAATCGAGGAGGCGATTTCGCTTTAGTCAGGCCGGGATGGCCTGATCAGCGAGGTTGCGATAGTAACTGGCTTCGGCCTCTGCAGGCGTGACATACCCGATAGGCTCAAGCAGTCGATGATGGTTGAACCAAGTCACCCATTCGAGCGTGGCGATCTCGACGGCTTCCCGGGTCTTCCAGGGGCTGCGTCGGTGGATGAGCTCGGCCTTGTAGAGCCCGTTGATCGTCTCGGCCAGGGCGTTGTCGTAGCTGTCGCCTTTGCTGCCGACCGAAGGCTCGATGCCGGCCTCGGCCAGCCGCTCGGAGTAGCGGATGCTGACGTATTGCGATCCACGATCCGAGTGGCAGATCAGCTCACCTCGTTCAGGGCGCCGAGCGTACAGGGCTTGCTCGAGCGCATCCAGAACGAAGTCGGTTTGCATCGATCGGCTGACGCGCCAGCCAACGATCCGGCGGGCGTAGACGTCGATGACGAAGGCCACGTACAGCCAACCCTGCCAGGTGCTGACATACGTGAAGTCAGTGACCCACAGCTGATTCGGCCGATCGGCCTTGAACTGCCGGTTGACCTTGTCCTTCGGACAAGGGGCACTGCTGTCGCTGATCGTGGTCCGCACCGTCTTGCCCCGGACAGCGCCGACGATGCCGAGCTTGCGCATCAAGCGCTCAACGGTGCAACGGGCAACATCGAAGCCTTCTCGTTGCAGTTGCCGCCAGACCTTGTCGGCGCCGTAGACCCGGAAGTTCTCTTGCCAGACGCGCTCGACCTGGACCATCAGCGCCTCGTCCCGAATCGTCCGGGCGCTGCGCAACGACGGATCCCGCCGGCGTGCTGCATGACGAAAGTAAGCCGACGGAGCAATCTGCAGGATCCTGCAGATCGGCTCGACCCCGTAACAGCTCCTGTTCTCGTCGATGAATGCCATCGCTACTTCAGACGGCGGTCGAGCTCCGCCTGGGCGAAAAACGCGCTCGCCAGCTTCAGGATCTCGTTGGCCTTGCGCAGCTCACGGTTCTCGCGCTCCAGTTCCTTGATCCGGCTGGCTTCCTCGCTCGTCAGGCCAGCTCGCTCGCCGGTATCGCGTTCGTGCTGCTTCACCCAGTTCAGCAGTGTCTGCGGCGTCATGCCCGCCTTGCCGGCGACCGACACGACCGTCGCCCACTGCGACGGGTGCTCCTGCCGCTGCTCGACCACCAGCCGAACCAGACGCTCACGCACTTCCGGGGAGTACTTCGGGGACTTCCTCATGGCTCCATTCTCTCAAACGAAGGAGCCTCCTCGAAAGCCGGGGCGGTTCACAGGGCTGGAATTCATCTATCTTCGCCAACTGTTCGTAGTCCCTGCTTTTCGTAGACGTGGCGTAGGGCGTCAGACGTTGAATTGGTTATGGAAGAACACTTGGGTTGGTTCACCGCGCCTGCGTATTGACGTCCTTATTGGCAACACTGCTGCCATTTCGTTCTGGCGTGCAATCGGGTTTCATGACTACTGCCTAACCATGGAGATGGAGCGGAAGTGACTGCTAACCACCGCGTGAGCCGGACCGCTACCAGGCGTTGCTTGCCAGTCCGCTTCGGCCTTCGGCCTACGCCGGCCGGTTACACGGAACGTTGGGCGTCACGATCCGTTCTGTATGCAGGAGCAAATTCCTATGGACTCGAGCTCTCCTTCTAATAAGCACAAACATCTAGAGTTCGTGCAGACGGCGGTCAACCGTATGGCGGGAAACCTGTTCCTGTTGAAGGGGTGGAGCATTACCTTGATTGCCGCCCTCTTCGCACTGGCAGCCAAGGATGCAAACCAGTTTTACGTACTAATTGCGTACTTTCCTTTGTTCATCTTTTGGTCACTAGACGGCTACTTCTTAAGTCAGGAACGGAAGTTCCGAGCCCTATATGACCACGTCCGAACCCTCAACGAATCGGATATCGACTTTTCCATGGACACAAGGCCGTTCAGCAAAGAGCCGCGCAATACATGGTCGGGCGCCATGTTCTCCAAGACGCTGGTCATCTACTACGCCGGACTCGCGGTCGTGATGCTGGTGCTCATGTATCTTGTTCGATAGCTTTCTCAAGGGAGGAGTGTAATGGTACGCAGGTGCTTCTATAGTTTCCATTACGTCCCGGATAGCTGGCGTGCCTCTACCGTTCGCCAGATTGGTGCAATCGAAGGCAACCAACCCGCCACCGACAACGATTGGGAGTCCGTAGCCAGCGGGCCCAATCAGGATGAGAAGATCAAGCGCTGGATCGCGGAGCAGATGAAAGGACGGAGCTGCACAGTCGTTCTCGTCGGCACATCAACGGCAAAACGGAAGTGGATCAACCACGAAATCATCAAGTCATGGAACGATGGCCTTGGGGTCGTCGGAATTCGAATCCATGGGCTCAAGAACCGCCTCGGAGAGACGTCGTTGGCCGGCGATAACCCATTCGACCATATAACCCATGGGCCCACGCAAAAGCCTCTATCGTCGATCGTGAAGTGCTATAACCCTGGCGGTGCCACAAGTCAGGAGCGCTACGCTTGGATCGCACAACATCTCGCGAACGCGGTCGAGGAGGCCATCAAGATTCGCAACGCGAGTTCGTAGCGCATGACGCCCAACCCGTCGTTGCAGCGGACAGCCAGCAAGTGCCGCTGAATTCAAACGTTAGGACGCTCAATGACTGATATTCGCACCCACTATCTCGATGCGTCAGCGATCGTCAAGCTCCTTCTCGACGAAGTCGGGAGCGACGTGCTTCGTGCTTACCTAGCCCCTTACGCAACACAAGTGACGACTTCTTTGTGCTTCGCGGAAGCGCTCGGAGTTCTGAAAGCAAAGCACGCGCACAAGCACATTTCAAGGGAGCACTACCTTGCAGCATGCGAGGAACTTATGGCGCACATTCGCTGTGCGACGCTCACGATCGAAGACATTGGAATCACCGAGCGTGCTGTATTCGACGAAGTGGAGCGTTGCGCTCGCGCACACGCGCTCGACCTATCAGACGCGTGTCAACTCGTGACGGTTCGATCGGGCGCGCTTTCAACGCTCGAAGGTGACTCGCGGCCCATCCTCGTGACAGCCGATAGGAGGCTGGCCGAAGCAGCGCGAAGAGAGGGCGTGCGAGCATGGGACTGCCTACATGAGCCAGCACCCTAACCTGTCCATCGGGCGGACACCCAACGGCGGGCTCCGCCCCCGTTGGGCGCCGCTCATGTCCAACGTTAGGCAGCACCAAGACCGCTCTAGGCAAAGGAGGCGCAATGAATCCAAGAACTGTTGCCCGCACGTTGCTCGGCTGCCTCGTATGCATCTACTCACTAGCAACTGCACAAGTACCAAGCGGATACGTTCAGTTTGATGCGGCGCGAAAGGAGGTCATTGTCTTCGTTCATGGCGTAACTGGCGACGCACGAGAGACTTGGACAAACTCGCGCACCAGATCCTACTGGCCGGAGCTGATACGTACCGACGAGCGATTTTCTCGCGCAAACGTCTGGGTCTTCAGCTATCGATCGCCCAAGCTTAGTAACGCACAAGATGTTGAGGAGCTAGCGCTGAAGCTTGGCGACACCCTTACTGACGTGCTGCGCGTGCACGACAAGCTCTACTTTCTCACGCACAGCATGGGCGGGCTGATTGTTCGTGAAATGCTTGTGCTCAAGGCCGTTCCTTCTGCCAAAGTTCCGCTCATCTACTTCTTCGGTACCCCCTCCGCGGGGGCGGACCTGTCTGGCATCGCTGCGGCGATTACGCGAAATCCGCAGTTTGAGAACCTGAGGCCGTTTGCCAGAGATTCTGACGTTGTGCGGTTTGCGCGCAGTTGGCTTGCGACCTCTCAGGATCCAAGACGACAGTATCCCCAACGGATATGGAGCTATTGTGCGTATGAGTTGCAGGGCCTCGTTGCAGGCAAGCTGATCGTAACAGGTCGCTGCAACGGACAGTTGACCCGGCCGACCGCGCGCTACCGCACGCGGCCGTCCGCATCAACTGCCGCTGAGCTCGGACGTTAGACCACCGTGAAAGCCATAGCTGCCGAACTCGTGCGAGGCGCATTTACGCTTGCCGCCGTTGCTCTCGGATCCTTAATCGGCCTGGGTGCGTACTTCCGGCAGAAGGAGTGTCACTCATCGCCATATTCAGGCCAGCCGATTTCGGCGTAATCAGGCCGGCGGCGTGGATGCAAACGAGCATCTCGTGAGGGGGTCAAGGATGGGTGTTTTTCGATGCCTTGGCAACGCTAGATTTGAGCCCGGGCGGCAGCGAGCGAGGGGCGCGGTAGGAAGCGCCATCGAGCGTCAGGCAGTATGCGTTGTGGCACAGCCGGTCGAGCGTGGCCGAGGCCAGCAGCCGGTTGGCAGGGAACGCCTGATCCCACTCGGGGAAGTCCAGGTTGCTGGTGACGAGGGTGGCGGCGGTCTCGTAGCGCTCGGCGATGAGGTCGTGCAGGTCCTCGTCGGCGGGCGGGCGCAGGGGTTTGAGGCCGAAGTCATCGATGATGAGCAGCGACACGCGCGCCAGGCTGGCGAGCTTGCGTTCGTAGGCGCCGGTGGCCTCATGTCCAACGTTGGGTTAAAAATATGAGCGCTTGGAGTGGAATACGAAGCCTGGCGAGGCGCTTTCTCGGCGTCGAAGGGCTCGAGGTGGCCGATCTCTCGAAGATCGACGCGGATCTTGCACCCACTGCTAAGCCGCGACCAAAAACACTACGCCAAGCACCTGCCGAGGCAGAACCCATCGAAATACTTCCAGAGTATGAATTCGTTCTTGAGGCGATCCGGGGAAAGTGCCCGGCGGTATTTGTCACCGGGCGTGCCGGCACGGGTAAATCTACCTTGATAAGGTTCCTCACAGAGCAGATTAAGAATTGTGCGGTGGTCGCACCCACGGCATTGGCGGCCATCAATGTCCATGGCACAACAATCCATTCCTTTTTCAGAATGCCTCCGCGGACCCTCAATCCAGACGAAGCATTTGAACCGCGTCGTCAGATTGTCCCTGTCATCGAGATTCTCGGGGCTTTGGTCATCGACGAGATTTCGATGGTCCCCCCCAACTTGGTGGACTGTATCAGCAACACCCTGAAGAAGGTTCGTTGTGACACGCGACCATTCGGTGGCGTTCCTGTCGTCTTTGTCGGCGACCTTCTTCAGTTGCCGCCAGTCGTCAGTGATCCAGAGGTCGCTCAGTATTATACTGACCGTTACCGGTCTCCTTATTTCTTCTCAGCGGACGTCTTTTGCGAGACGGAACTGCTTCCAATCGAGCTGACCAAGGTGTTTCGCCAGGCTGGCCGCGAGTTTGTCGATATGCTCGACAGGATCAGGCTCAACGACAGGCACCGTGATGCCGTGGCGAAGATCAATCGTGATTGTTACCGCGACAAAGAGTTAAATTCCTCTCCAGAGCTTTTTCTCGTCCCTACGAATGCTGCTGCCAAGGCGATCAACACCCGTAACCTCAACAACCTGAATACCCCATTGAGGGTATTTGATGCCATTGTCGAAGGCCGATTCGATGTTCAGCGTGACAGGTTTCAGGCACCCCACCGACTTGAGATCAAGGAGGAGGCACAAATACTGTTTGTGAAGAACAACAGACCTTATTGGGTGAATGGCACCCTTGGGCGCATCGTTCAGATTGAGGACGACAGGCTACGCGTCGAGATCGACCGGACGGGGAACACGGTGAGCGTTGAACGGGCGACTTGGGAGAAGATTCAATACGAGTATGATCGTGACGAGAGAAGGATCGTAAGCACGGTAGTTGGATCGTTTAAGCAGTTCCCCGTCGCCCTCGGGTGGGCTATCACCATCCACAAGTCGCAGGGAATGACCCTGGATTCGGTGCGAATCGACCTCGGGCGAGGAGCCTTTTGTTCGGGGCAGACCTATGTTGCTCTATCACGTTGCCGCACTCTCGAAGGGATCAGCCTCGACACTCCAATTTCCATGAGTGATGTGAAGGCGGATGGGACGATACTCGAATTCTATAAGCGCCTCAAGCCGCTGCGAGACCAAAATAAAGCCTAATAAGGCGGTACAGCCAACCGCTGGGGCCGCTGAGTTTTTTATGTTTCTTAACTTCAATCCGCCGTTCACGATCCACGTACGCCCCCGCGCCTGTGGTCGGCTGACCTTGGACGTTGAGTGTCGCGAAACCCGCCCTGCTATCCTGCGATCATGAAGGTCACTGAGATTTTTCGTATGCTTGAGAGCGATGGCTGGCGCTTGGTAGCCACGCGCGGCAGTCACCGGCAGTTCAAGCACCCGAGCAAGGCCGGCCGCGTCACGGCCCCTGGCAAACCGAGCGACGATCTTGCGTCCGGTACGCTGAACAGCATCCTGAAGCAGGCTGGCCTGAAGTGAGATCATATGCGCTACGCAGTCGTTATTGAGAAGGCCCAAGGCAACTACTCGGCATATGTGCCGGACCTTCCGGGTTGTATTGCCACAGGCGCCACAGTTTCTGAAGTTGAAGCAGAAATACGCGAAGCCATTGTCTTTCACGTCGAAGGCCTTCGCGAGGACGGTTTGCCTGTTCCGCCTCCGTCGAGTCAAGTGGAGTACGTCGAAGTTTCCGCGTAACGACATTGTGTGATGACGCCCAACAGGTCGCTGCATCGGACCCTTGACCCGTCCTCCGCCGCGGCCAAGCGGACGGGTCAAGCGCCGCTGAGCTTCGACGTTGAGCATTTCCACAGCGCAGGTTGTTGTCGTTATTGACAACACTCGCAGATGTTGTCATCATAGCCAACATGAAGGCTACACGGCTGACTCGGACACGAATCATCTACGCAGAGAATGCCTTCGCTGAACTCGTCCTCTGGAAGGTATCCGCACCCGTTTCGGGCTCGACGCACAACCTGAAGTATCGGTTGGCATATGTGGTGGATGGCATATGCGTGCTTCGCTACGACAATGAGGTGGGAAAAGGTGATCACCGCCACTACGGTGGAACCGAGAGCAACTACCAGTTCACCACGCCCGAGGCGCTCATAGCCGATTTTCAACGCGATATCGCGAGGTGGAACCGTGAGAACCGTAACTCTGGACGTTCGCGATCCGAATGACTCGATGGCTGATTTCGTTCGCTCCTGGAAGAACGGCAAGGCCGACAAGTCGGCTCGCATCAGTTTCGCGTCGCCTGAACTTCTGTGGAAGGTGCTGACCGCCAAACGATGGGAACTGCTCAAGGCCCTGTGCGGGGCAGGGCCCATCTCGATTCGGGAAGCCGCTAGACGAGTGAACCGCGATGTGAAAGCGGTTCACAGTGACGTCACGGCGCTGCTGAGTGTCGGCGTGCTCGACCGGGCCGAAGGCGGCGGGATCGTATTTCCGTTCGAGGCGGTCAAGGTCGAGTTTCTGCTGCAGGCGGCCTGAGCGCAGTGCGAGAGATGCCCAACCGCACCATCGAGCGGACGCCCAACCGGCTGCGCCGATTGGTCGCCGCTCATGTCGAACGTTAGTAGCACTGAAAGACGAGGGGCCTACGCCTGAGCACTTTCAAGTTATTCCTTCTCGCAATCTGTGCCGAAAGATACTGTCAAATTCCATGATGAATTTGATGCTGAAACGAAATGAGACAAGCATGACCATTGACTACCGCTGGCTTTACGACACGGTACGCGAACGATTTGAATCGGACGAGGCCATGGAGGCTTTCCTGCCCAGGGCGCTTGCTTCTGAAGAGTTGAAGCAGAAGGGCGATGATCGCTATCTTTCTGCCATGAGCCAGCGGGTATTTCAGGCCGGCATGCAGCACTCGGTGGTGGATGCCAAGTGGCCTGCCTTCGAAGAAGCCTTCCGGGGCTTCGTACCCGAGGAAATGGTGTTGATCGGCCCGGAACAGATCGAAGGTCACATGAAAAATGACCGAATCATCCGTGATCGCGCCAAGCTGCAGGCCATCCCGAAAAACGCCCGGTTTATTCTGGATATTCGCCGGGAGCAGGGCATCAGTTTCGGCGAGTTCATTGCCGACTGGCCGGGTGCCGACATCATCGGCTTGTGGCGTCTACTGGCCAAGCGTGGTGCTCGCCTGGGTGGGCGCTCGGCCGCCGGATTCTTACGTTTGGCCGGGAAGGACACTTTCTTATTGACCAGCGATGTGGTTGCACGCCTGATGGCCGCAGGTGTTATTGACCATGAACCCACCAGCCAGCGCGATATGCAGATCGTACAGGATGCTTTCAATGCGTTGCAGCAAGACTCGGGAAGGCCGTTGTGTCAGTTGTCGGCGATGTTGTCGTTGAGTATTAATCCGATGTTCTAGTGACGAATCTATGCCTGGCGGTGGATGTGGCGGGAAGCGGCGGCGAGCCTGCTACCGATGATCGAGGCGAGCGGCCCCTTTGCCGAGCCGAACACGGTGATGACGGCTGATGTTTGCTGCCACAGCGTGGCGAATCTGGATGCGGGGAAGGAGCAAGGTGAAGAAGCAGCGGACGCTGTACTGCTTGGTGCACAATATCGAGAAAACGGCGGCAGCGCCGCGAACCGGTTATTGCACACTCTCGTCAGGCACCTGGAGACCCGGTATGCGCAGGTTCATCCTTCTTTTCGTAGCGCTGCTGCTTGGAACGCATTCCTACGCTCGATCTCAGACCGCCCAGAAAGTGGTCGATATCCCCACGAGGCCAGGGATCACGCAGCGGATGCTCGTGCTCTCGCCGGCCGACCCGAAGGCGGCAGTCATACTGTTCCCCGGCGGCCATGGTGGGTTGCAACTGTTCGCGAACGGCTCCATGAAGTGGGGCGAAGACAACTTCCTCGTTCGGACGCGGCAGATATTTGCTGACCAAGGCCTCTTGGTCGCTGTCATCGACGCCCCATCCGACCGACAGACCCCACCCTTTCTTCATGGTTTCCGCCAGGCATCCGAGCATGCAGCCGATGTCAGGGCCGTCATTGCGTGGATGCGCGACATTGCAAAGGTCCCCGTCTGGCTCATAGGAACTAGCCGCGGTACTCAGTCCGTAGCCTACCTGGCCACCGAACTGACTGGCCCGGAAGGGCCGGATGGCATTGTCCTCACTGCCACGATCCTGACGGACAACAAGTCGCGTCCCGTGCCGGGTATGTCCCTGGACAAGGTCCGCGTGCCGGTGCTGGTGGTGCACCATGAGCAAGATGGCTGTGAACACTGCTCTTTCGCCGAAACGCCGGCGTTGATGGCCAAGCTCGGTACCGCACCGAAGAGCCAGTTGCTATCCTTCAAAGGTGGGGTGAACAAAGGTGATCCGTGCAAGGCCTCTGCCTACCACGGGTTCAATGGCCTCGAACGTGATGTTGTCCAACAAATCGCTGCCTGGGTTCTGGCGAAGTAGCAGCAGGCATCTGATCGGGCTGCCCGCTTCGAAGTGCGTGGTGGATCCCTGCAGGCGGCCTGAGCGCAGCGCCAGTCAGAACTCGAGGTTGTCGATCAGGCGGGTCGTGCCGAGTCGCGCGGCGCCCAGCGTCACCAGGGTGTCCGGGGTCGCGAGGTCGGCGGCCTGCGGCGGCGCGAGGTCGGCGCGCCGCCGCACCGTCAGGTAGTCGGGTTTCCAGCCGCGCGCCTGGAGGGTCGCCATGGCTTCGTGCTCGGCGTCGGCCAGCGCCTGCAGCGAGCGGGCGCCGGCCGCGCGCTGCGCCAGCGCCTGCAGCGCGCGCGCGAGCGCGGGGGCCTCGGCGCGCTGCGCGGCGTCGAGGTAGCCGTTGCGCGAGGACATGGCCAGGCCGTCGGCTTCGCGCAGGGTGGGGCCGGCAAGCACCTCGATCGGCAGGTTGAACTGCTCGACCATGCGGCGCACCACCATCAGCTGCTGGTAGTCCTTGGTGCCGAACACCGCCACGGCCGGCTGCACGCAGCCGAAGAGCTTCATCACCACGGTGGCCACGCCCTCGAAGAAACCGGGGCGGAACGCCCCTTCGAGGACGTCGCCCAGGCCCGGCGGGGTCGTGATGCGGCAGGTCTGCTCGACCGGATACAGCTCGCGCTCGCCGGGGGCGAACAGCAGGTCGCAGCCCGCCGAGCGCAGCTTGTCGCAGTCGGCCTCGAAGGTGCGCGGATAGCTGTCGAAGTCTTCGTGCGGGGCGAACTGCAGCCGGTTCACGAAGATGCTGGCCACCAGCGGCCGGCCCGTCGCCTTGGCGATGCGCGCGAGCGAGAGGTGGCCTTCGTGCAGGTTGCCCATGGTGGGCACGAAGGCGGCGGCGCGGTTCGTGCCGAGGGCGGAGCGCAGTTCGCGGACGGTGCGGGCGATTTGCATGGCCGGATCACTCGCCGATGCTGAAGAAGCTGCGCCGGCCCCGCATTTCGTCGAGCTGGCGCACCAGGGTGGAGAAGTCGTCCTCGCGCTCGATCGGATTGAGGTGCTCGGTGTTCACGATCAGCAGCGGCGCGGCATCGAAATGATAGAAGTAGTGGCTGTAGGCTTCGGCGAGTGCGCGCAGGTAGGGCTCCGAGATGCCCGCCTCCATCTCGAGGCCGCGCTTGCGCACGCGCTCGACCAGGGTGTCGGGCTGCGCCTGGAGGTAGATCACCAGGTCGGGCGTCGGGGCCTGCGGGCGCAGGCTGTCGAAGATCTGCCGGTACAGCTTCAGCTCGTCGTCGTCGAGCGTCAGGCGCGCGAAGAGCGGGTCCTTGTCGAGCAGGAAGTCGCCGACGGCGGACTGCGCGAAGAGATCCTGCTGGGCGAGGTCGCGCAGCTGGTTGACGCGCTGGAACAGGAAGAACAGCTGCGTGGGCAGGGCGTAGCGGCGGCTGTCGCGGTAGAAGCGCTCGAGGAAGGGGTTGCCGAACGGGTCTTCGAGCACCGCCTGGGCGCCGAAGCGCTCGGACAGCTTGCGTGCGAGCGAGGTCTTGCCGGCGCCGATCGGCCCCTCGACCACGATGTGGCGGTACTTGTCGAACGGCGAGGCGAGCAGGGGCGCGATCGTCATGAGCGGAAGATGAAGTACACCGCGCCGAGCATGCACAGCGCGGCCCAGAGATAGTCGAGCTTGATCGGCTGGCCCATGTAGAGCACCGCGAAGGGCACGAACACGGCCAGCGTGATCACTTCCTGGATGATCTTGAGCTGCGGCAGGGTGAAGTAGCCGTAGCCGGCCCGGTTGGCCGGCACCTGCAGCAGGTATTCGAACAGCGCGATGCCCCAGCTGGCCAGCGCGGCGAACCACCACGGGCGCGTCGCCAGGTCTTTCAGGTGGGCGTACCACGCGATGGTCATGAAGACGTTGGAGGCCGCGAGCAGCCCCACGGTCTGCAGGGGGATGGGCAGGTTCAAGGCGGTGCTCCCGCGGGCAGCGCCAGCGTCCCGATGCGCTCGATGGCCTGGCCGGTGCAGGCCGCAAGCAGCTCGGCGACGCTGCCGTGGCCGGGCACGGCGAGCGCCGGGTCGATCTCAGCCAGCGGCGCGAGCACGAAGGCGCGCGCGTGCATGCGCGGATGCGGCAGCGTGAGCGAAGGCGAGGTGATGCGCAGCGGCCGGCCGGCCGCATCGACGGCCAGCAGCAGGTCGAGGTCCAGGGTGCGCGGCGCGTTGCGCCACGGGCGCCGGCGGCCGGCGTCGGCCTCGATCGCCTGCAGCGCTTCGAGCAGGGCCTCGGGCGAGCGGGTGCTCTCGATCCTGGCGACCGCGTTGAGGAAGTCGGGGCCCTGCGCATCGACCGGTGCGCTGCGATAGAGTGAGGAGATGCATTGCAGGCGCACGCCGGGCAGCGCGGCGATCGCCGACAGCGCCGCGGCGAAGGCGCGCGACGGCTCGCCCAGGTTCGCGCCCAGGCCGATCCAGGCTCGCATCGCCGCGCTCACGCGGGATGCTTGGGCCCGGCCGGTGCGGCCCCGGCGTCCGGCGCGGGTTGCGTCTCGGAGGCGCGTGCCGGCTGCGCTTCGGGGGCTTGCGCGGGCGGCGCCTCGGAACCGTCGCGTACGGGTTCCGTCGCTTCGCCGCCCGGGGCGGAACGCTCGCCGCCGCGCCGGCTGCCGCTGCGGCGCCGGCGCTTCTTCGCCGTGCCCGGTGCGTTCGCCACGCTGGCCAGCAGCGCCTCGCGTCCGGCGCCGTCGGCCTCGGCGAACTCCTCCCACCAGCGGCCCAGCTCGGCCGGCGCGTCGCCCGTCTCGCAGCGCAGCAGCAGGAAGTCGTAGGCGGCGCGAAAGCGCTGGTGCTCCAGCAGTGTGTAGGGCGAGCGGCCGCTGCGCCGCTCGAAGCGCGGCTGCATCATCCAGATCTCGCGCATGTCGCCGATGTAGCGGCGCTGGATCGCGATGCGCCCGGCCTGCTCGTCGAGCACCGAATCGATCGCCGCGGCCAGCGCCGGGATGGCGTGCTCGCCGCGCGCGACGCCGGCCTTCCAGCGCGCGCTCACCGGCTGCCACAGCAGCGCCGCGAACAGGAAGCCGGGCGAGACCGGGCGGCCTGCGCGTACCCGCGCGTCGGTGGCGTCGAGGGCGGCCGCGACGAAGCGCTCGCCGTCGGGCTGCTCGAGGATCACGTCGAGCATCGGCAGCAGGCCGTGGTGCAGGCCCTCGCTGCGCAGCGCCTGCAGGCAGGCCATCGCGTGGCCCGACAGCAGCAGCTTGAGCATCTCGTCGAACAGGCGCGCGGCCGGCACGTTGCGCACCAGGCCGGCGAGCTCGCGGATGGGCGCGCGCGTCTTCGGATCGATGGCGAAGCCGAGCTTGCCGGTGAAGCGCGCCACGCGCAGCATGCGCACCGGGTCTTCGCGGAAGCGCGTGGCCGGGTCGCCGATCATGCGCAGCGTCTTGCGCTCGAGATCCTTCACGCCGCCGTGGTAGTCGAGCAGGGCGTCGGCGACCGGATCGTAGTAGAGCGCGTTGATGGTGAAGTCGCGCCGCGCGGCGTCCTCGGCCTGGGTGCCCCAGACGTTGTCGCGCAGCACGCGGCCGTGCTCGTCGGTCTCGGCGGCGTCCTGGATGGCGCGGAAGGTCGACACCTCGATGGTCTCGCGCCCGAACAGCACGTGCACGATCTGGAAGCGGCGCCCGATGATGCGCGAGCGCCGGAACAGCGCCCGGACCTGGTCGGGCGTGGCGTCGGTGGCCACGTCGAAGTCTTTCGGCTTGAGGTCGAGCATCAGGTCGCGCACGCCGCCGCCGACGATGTAGGCGCGGAACCCGGCCTTCTGCAGCGTCTCGCAGGTGCGCATGGCCGCCGAGGAGACGTCGGCGATGCGCACGCCGTGCGCCGAGCCGCGCAGGGTTCTCGGGCGCGCGCGCACGGCGTTGCGCGGCGCCTTGCGGTTGAGGATGCGCTGGATCAGTCGCTTGATCATTCGAACAGCCGCAGCACCGGCCAGCCGCGCTCGCCGGCAAGGGCGGCCAGGCGGGCGTCGGGATTGGTGGCCACCGGGTCGGTGACGCGCTCGAGCAGCGGCAGGTCGTTGGCCGAGTCGCTGTAGAAGAACGACTGCGCGAATCCGCGCCAGTCGTGGCCGAGGCCGGTCAGCCACTCGCCGGTGCGCCGCACCTTGCCTTCGCGAAACGACGGCGTGCCGCGCGGGCGGCCGGTGTAGCGGTCGTCGAGCGTCTCGATGCCGGTGGCGATCAGGTGTTCGATGCCGAAGGCGCGCGCGATCGGTGCGGTGACGAATTCGTTGGTGGCGGTGACGATCGCGCACAGGTCGCCGCGCCCGCGATGCGACTCGACCAGGGCGCACGCGGCCGGCCTGATCGCCGGCTCGATCACTTCCTGCATGAAGCGCCGGAGCCAGGCCTCGAGCTGGCTGCGCGGGTGCGCCGCCAGCGGTGCGAGCTGGAAGGCGAGGAACTCGTGGATGTCGAGCGTGCCGTCGTGGTACTGCTGGAAGAAGGCGTCGTTGCGCCGCTCGTACTCCGCGCCGTCCACCACGCCCAGGCGGATCAGGAAGCGCGCCCATTCGTAGTCGCTGTCGATGGGCAGCAGCGTGTAGTCGAGGTCGAACAGCGCCAAGCGCGCGCCGGCCGGCGCCTGCCGGGCAGTCGGATCGTGATTCATGACTTCAATGTTAGCAGCGCGCCGGTGACCCCCAGCTCGCGCAGCAGCGGCAGGGTGATCGCCCGCTTGCGCGCGTAGGCATGACGGTCGAGCGCGTCGAACAGCGCCAGCAGCGCACGGATGTCGCGCGAGGTATGGGCGAGCAGCCACGGCACGACCTCGGGCGACAGCGCCACGCCGCGTTCGGCGGCCACCTGCCCGAGCAGCGCGGCCTTCTCGTCGTCGCCGAGCAGGTGCAGCCGGCCGACCAGCCCGGAGCCGAGGCGGGTGCGCAGGTCGTCGCGCAGCGCCAGCCCCAGCGGGGGCTGCGCGCCGGCGGCCACGACCGCCGCGCCGGGGCGCGCCCGGACGTGCTCGAGCAGCTGGAACAGACGCTGCTGGCGCTCGGCGTCGAGCAGCTCGCAGTCGTCGACCGCCGCGATGCGCGTGTCTTCCTCGAGCCTGAACCCGGCCGGCGGCGAGCCGGGCCCGAGCACGGCGCGTGCGCCCACCAGGGCTTCGAGCAGGTGCGTCCTGCCGCTGCCGGCCTCGCCCCACAGGTAGATCACCGAGGCGCCCGCCGGCGGCGCGCCCGCGCGCAGCGCACGCAGCCATGCCAGCACCTCGGCGTTGCGCCCGGCGACGAAGTTCTCGAGCGAGGGCGCTTCGATGCGATGGAGATCCAGCGGGATCTGCTGCATGGCGGGTGCGGCGGGGCGTGGGCGTGCGGCGAGTGGGCGGGCGGGCAGCAGGCGCGTCAGCCGCGCTGGTAGAACTCGCTGCCCAGCCACGCCTGGAGCAGGCGGCGCAGGCCGACCGCGCTTATCGCCGCCAGCGGCAGCGCCAGCAGCACGCCGACGAAGCCGAACAGCGAACCGAAGGCGAGCAGCGCGAAGATGACGGCCACCGGGTGCAGCCCGATGCGCTCGCCCACCAGCCGCGGCGTGAGCCAGACGCTCTCGACCACCTGGGCGATGCCGTAGATGACCACCGCCGATACGAGGCCGGGCAGCACGCCGAGCTGCAGCATGCCGGCGATCAGCGCGAACGCGAAGCCGAGCGCGAAGCCGATGTAGGGGATGAAGATCAGCAGGCCGCTCAGCACGCCGATGGGCAGCCACAGCGTGTAGCCGGCCACCAGCAGCGCGAGCGAGAACCAGGCCGCCAGCGCCGCCATCACCAGCAGCTGGCCGCGCAGGTACTGCCCGAGCAGCGAGTCGGTTTCGTCGAGCGCCGCATCGAGCGGCTCGATCCAGCGCGGCGGCACCAGGGTGCGCCCGCGCGCCACCAGGTGCGGCCAGTCGGCGAGCAGGTAGAACAGCACCACCGGCACCAGGAACACGGTGCCGACGACCTGCAGGGCGGCGCCCCAGCCCGACTTGGCATAGGCCAGGAGGGCGGCCGCCCAGTCTTCCCCGCTGCCGGCGAGCTGACCGGCGAGCCAGCTGCGCAGGGTGGCGGCATCGAGCCGGATCGGGATTCCGAGCCTGTCGCTCAGCCACGGCAGGAGCCGCTCGGAGATCGAGGCGGCGAGCGCCGGGAACTGCTGGCGGATCAGCGCGACCTCCTGCTGGGTGATCGGCACCACGATGAGCACGATGGCCGCCAGCGCCGTGAGCGCGCACAGGATCACCAGCACCGCGGCCAGCGCGCGCGGGACGCGCCGCCGGTGCAG
The DNA here is from genome assembly GCA_001898645.1 of Burkholderiales bacterium 70-64. Classification (GTDB taxonomy): domain Bacteria; phylum Pseudomonadota; class Gammaproteobacteria; order Burkholderiales; family Burkholderiaceae_E; genus Zeimonas. The sequence goes on along the minus strand of MKUQ01000036.1, from coordinate 16,230 downwards.
CCAGCGCACGGCCGGCGACAGCACGTAGGCGAGGATGGCCGCGGCGACGAACGGGGTGAGGATGGCCCCGAGCGCGACCAGCACCCACACCAGCAGGGCGCCCACGGCAGTCCACAGCGCGGTCTGGCGCTGGCGGGGGGAGAGGGGCATGGTCGCGAGGGGGCGAGGCGGTGTCCGGGGGAAAGGCGCATGACGCCGAGCGGCTACAATCGCATCGGAGACGCGATGGCAGCCGCCGCCGCGGGCGCGTCGAAACCGCCATTCTATCGGCCGCCGGCGGCGCGCCGTCCAACGATCGGGTCGCCATGGGCTCTTCGCAGACAGGCTCTTCGCTTTCGTACCGGGATGCCGGCGTGGACATCGATGCCGGCGACGCGCTGGTCGAGCGCATCCGGCCGATGGCCCGGCGCACCCTGCGCGAGGGCGTGCTCGGCGGCATCGGCGGCTTCGGCGCGCTGTTCGAGGTGCCGCGGCGGTTCCGCGAGCCGGTGCTGGTGTCGGGCACCGACGGCGTGGGGACCAAGCTCAAGCTCGCCTTCGCCCTCGATGGCCACGACACGGTGGGCATCGACCTGGTGGCGATGAGCGTCAACGACATCCTGGTGCAGGGCGCCGAGCCGCTGTTCTTCCTCGACTACTTCGCCTGCGGCAAGCTCGACGTCGAGGTGGCCGCGCGGGTGGTCGGCGGCATCGCGCGCGGCTGCGAGCTGGCCGGCTGCGCGCTGATCGGCGGCGAGACGGCGGAGATGCCCGACATGTACGCGGCCGGCGAATACGACCTGGCCGGCTTCGCGGTCGGCGCGGTCGAGAAGTCGGAGATCATCGACGGCTCGCGCATCGTGGCCGGCGACGTGGTGCTGGGCCTGGCCTCGAGCGGCGCGCACTCCAACGGCTACTCGCTGGTGCGCAGGGTGATCGAGCGCGCCTGGGGCGCCATCGATTCGCCCCGGCTGCGCGACGACTTCCACGGCCGGCCGTTCACCGAGGCGCTGCTCGCGCCCACGCGCATCTACGTGCGGCCCATGCTCGCGCTGATGCGGGCGCTGCCGGTCAAGGGCATCGCGCACATCACCGGCGGCGGGCTGGTGGAGAACGTGCCGCGCGTGCTGCCCGCTGCGCTGCAGGCGGTGCTGCATCGCGACGCCTGGACGATGCCGCCGCTCTTTGCCTGGCTGCAGCACCACGGCGGCATTGCCGACGCGGAAATGCACCGCGTCTTCAACTGCGGCATCGGCATGGTGGTGGTGGTGGCCGCCGGCGATGCCGCGGCCGCCGAGCGGCAGCTGCGCGAGGCGGGCGAAACCGTGTACAAGATCGGCGCCATCGTCGAACGACCGACGGGTGCGCCGGCTGCGATCGTAGTGTGAACAGGCCCTAGCCGTGCGCCGGACCGCGGCGCCAAGCTTCCGGGGCTGGCTCGCGGCATGCGTCGCTGGCCTGGGGCTGGCAGCGGCCGCTCCCGGGCTGGCCGCCAACTACCGGCTCGACATCGAGGCGCCCGCGGAACTGGTCGAGCCGCTGCGCACCCGCACGCTGCTCGGGCGCTGGATCGACGAGCCCGGCTTCGAGAGCGAGCAGCTGCCGCTGTTCATCGAGCGCGCCCGCGACGAAGCGCTGGCGATCGCCCGGGCGGCCGGGTATTTCTCGGCCAGCGCCGAGGTGTCGCTGGAGCCCGCCGCGGCCGGCGAGCTGCCGCGGGTGCACGTGGTGGTCGACGCCGGCGCCCGCACCACCGTCAACCGCTTCGATTTCACGCTCGACGGCCCGCCCGATGCACAGGCCCTGCGCGCCGAGCTGGCGCGGCGCTGGCCCCTGCCCGAGGGGTCGTTCTTCCTCAGCGACCGCTGGCAGGAGGGCAAGCGGCTGCTGCTGGACGTCCTGCAGCAGCACGGCTTCGTGCGCGCGCGCATCGTCGAGAGCCGCGCGCAGGTCGATCCCGCCGCGACGGCGGCCGGGCTGAGGCTGCACATCGAGAGCGGCCCGCGCCTCGCCTTCGGCCCGACCACCGTCAAGGGCCTGCAGCGCTACGACCGCTCGATCGTCGAGGCCCTCAGGCCGTGGCACGAGGCCGCTCCGGCCGCATCCGGGCATGCCGCGAGCGGCGGCGATCCGTACAGCTTCGAGGCCCTGCTCGATTACCAGGCGCGGCTGCGCGCCTCGGGCTACTTCGACAGCGTCGACGTGCTGCCCGACCTCGCAGCAGTCGAGGCCGACCCCGCGCGCACCGACGTGCCGGTCACCGTGGAGGTCTCGGAGCGCAAGCTCAAGCAGGCGACGTTCGGCATCGGCTACAGCAGCGACGAAGGCGCACGCGGGCTGCTCGGCTACCAGCACCGCAACCTGTTCGGGCGCGGCTGGCAGCTCGACAGCGGCGTGCTGGTGCAGTCGGTGCGGCATCGCGTATTCGCCAGCGTGCGCACGCCGCAGGAGGCCAGCGGCCACTACTACCAGGTCGGGGCGCGCAGCGAGCGCTTCGAAGTCCAGGAAGAGCTGACCCACAAGCAGACGCTGTTCGCCGGCCAGGGCTGGGAGCGCGGTGACACCACCCGCTTCACCTCGCTGCAGTACCAGACCGAGTCGCGCGAGCTGCCGCTGGCCACCGACGTCGACCACAGCCAGGCGCTCACCCTCGGCTACGCATGGACGCGCCGCCGGCTCGATTCGCAGATCGATCCGCGCTCGGGCTACTCGATCAGCGCGCAGCTCTCGGGGGCCGCGCGCGCGCTGGCCAGCGACCGCAGCTTCGTGCGCTTCTACACGCGGATGATGCGTTTCTGGCCGATGCCGCGCGAATCGCTGCTCGGCGACGGCCTGCTGATCGGCCTGTTCGAGTTCGGCCACGTCGCCGCCGGCGGGCGCGACGGCATCCCGTCGGAGAACCTGTTCCGCACCGGCGGCACTCAGTCGGTGCGCGGCTACAGCTATCTGTCGCTCGGCGTGCCCGAGGACGGCGCCATCGTGGGCGGACGGGTGCTCGCGGTGGGCAGCCTCGAGTACCAGCATCCGGTGGTGCGCAACTGGTACGGCGCGGTGTTCGTCGACATCGGCGATGCCGCCGATCGCTGGGGCGACTACAAGGCGGCGCGCGGCTACGGCGTCGGTGCGCGCTGGCGTTCGCCGATCGGCCCGGTCAGCCTCGACGTGGCCTACGGCGAGGCGGTGCGGCACTGGCGCATGCATCTGTCGGTGGGGTACGCGTTCTGATGGGCAAGCTGCTGCGCCTGCTCGGGCGAATGCTCGGCATCGCGCTCGCGGCGCTGCTGCTGGCGGCCGCGGTCGCGCTGTGGTGGGTCGGGCAGACCACCTCCTTCGTGCGCTGGGCGCTCGGACAGGCGGCGACGGCGAGCGGGGGCGCGGTCGAGATCGGCGCCGTGCAGGGCACGCTGGCCAGCGGCGTGCGCATCGCGTCGCTGCGCTGGCACGATGCGCAGCACGACGTCGAGCTGCGCGATCTCGCGCTCGCCTGGCGGCCCGAGCGGCTGCTGCGGCGCGAGCTGCGCCTCACGCGGGTGGAGATCGGCACCGTGTCGGTGCGGCTGGCACCCTCGGAAGAGCCGTTCGCGCTCCCGGCCAGCCTGCGCCTGCCGATGGCAGTGACGCTCGATGCGCTGGGCATCGGGCGGCTGGAGGTGGCGCCGGCCGGCATGGCGCCGATCGAGCTCGAGCGGGTGTCGCTGGCGGTGCGTTACCGTACCGGCACCTACCGCGTCCGCTACCTGGCTGCGCAGTCGCGGCGTTGGGGCGAGGCCTCGCTGCGTGCCAGCCTGGGCGACACCGCGCCCTATGCGCTGGAGCTGTCGGCGGCGGCGGCCCCGCGCATCGAGGGCTGGTCGGCGATGCCGCCGGTGAAGATCCTGGCCGACGGCACGCTGGAGAACTTCGCGCTGGCCGCGCAGGCGCTGGCGCCGCCCGGCGCGGCGGCCTCCAGCGAGGGGCCGGTGCCCGCGCCGGTGTGGCTCGCGCTCGATACGCGCGTGCGGCCGCTGGCGGCACCCGGGGAGCTGCTGGCGCCGATCCAGATCACGCTGAACGGCGTCGAGCCGGCGCAGCTCGGCGTGCCCACCGGGCTGCAAGCGCGCCTGAGCGGTTCGGCGACGGTGCGTATCGAGGCAGAGCGCATCGCCGGACAGCTGGCCGTGCGCAACGCGCTGGCCGGCGCGATCGACCGCCGGGCGATCCCGCTCGCGTCGCTGGAGACCGGCTTCGCCTGGTCGGACGGGCGGCTGGCGCTCGAGGCCCTGCGGGCCGCGCTCGCCGGCGGCGGCGCGGCCGAGGGCGAGGCGACGCTCGACGTGGAGCGCCCGCTGACGCTGTTCGGGCATGCCGTGCCCGCCGCGCGGGCGCGGCTGCGCATCCGTGACGTCGACCTCTCGGGGATCGCGAGCCGGCTGCAGGCGACGCGGCTGAGCGGCACGATCCGCGTCGAGGACACCGCCTTCGACCTCGAGGTGGCCGATGCCAGCCGGCGCGGCATCGCCGCCGGTGTGCGTGCGCGCATCGAGGGCGAGCGGCTGCAGGTGGAGCGTGCCCGGCTCCAGACCCCTGCCGGGACCGTGTCGGGCAGCGGACGCGTCGAGCTGGCCGCGCCGTACGCGGTCGACGTCTCGGGCGAGTTCGACCGGCTCGACCCGGCGGCAGCGCTGGCGCTGCAGCAGGCGCTCGGCGGCCCGCCGCCGCCGCAGTGGCTGTCGGCGCAGTGGCTGGCCCGCCTGGAAGGCGCGCTTTCGGGGCGCTGGGCCGCCAAGGGGCAGGCCTGGCCCGATCCGGCGCTGGCCACGCGCCTGGTGATCGAGCGCGGGGTCCTCGACGGCCAGCCCCTGCGCCTGGATTGGACGGGCGAGGTGACGCCCACGCGCCTGGCAGGCGTGGCGCTCGCGCTGGCGAGCGGCGACCTGCGCATCGAGGCGCGGGGCAGCCTCGGGCGTGCCGACGACCGGCTGCGCTGGCGCGTGCAGGCCGGCTCGCTGGCACGCGTGGATGCGCAGCTCGGCGGCTCGGTGTCGGCCGAGGGCGTGCTCTCGGGCGGCTGGAGGGCGGCGCCGTTGGGCCTGGCGGGCGACTTCACGGCCAGTCGCCTGCGCTGGCAGGATCGCCTGCGCGTCGGCACGGCAACGGGCCACATCGAGCTGCCGAACCTGGAAGCCGGGCGCATCGCGCTGCGCCTGGACGGGACGGCGCTGCAGTACGGCGATCGGCTCGTGGAGCGGCTGCACGCGCAGGTCGACGGCGACATGGATGGGCACCGCGTGCAGCTCGAGCTCGCCGGCCCGCAGCTGGCCGCGCGCGCTTCGGCGCGCGGCGCGCTGGCGCGCCAGCCGGCGTGGCGCTGGAGCGGCACGATCGATGCGCTGCAGGCCGACGCGCCGGTGTCCCTGCGGCTGGAGGCGCCCGCGCAGCTCACGGCCCAGGCAGACGTGCTGGTGCTGGGCGAGGCGGCGCTGTCGGTCGACGGCGGGCGCGTGCGCATCGCCGCGCTGTCGCTGCGCGAGGGCGGCGTCGAGACCCGCGGCGAGGCGAGCGCGCTGCCGGTGGGGCGCTGGGCGCAGCGTTTCGCCGAGGATGCCGGTGCCGGCGCGAGTGTCGGCGCCCGTACGGGTGCCGCTGCGGGTGCGGCCGCCGGCGCGGGCACCGGCGCGGCCGACGGCGCCCGGGCGATCGCCGAGGGCGCACCCGCCGGGCTCGCGGATCTGCGCCTGGACGGCGGCTGGGCGCTGGCGGGCGAGTCGCTGCGCCGGGCGAGCGGGCGCGTCACGCTGCGCCTGACCGCCGAGGAGATATCGGGCGGCGGCGATGCCGACGTGCGCATCGACGAGGGCCGGCTCGACGGCCGCATCGACCTGCGCATTCCGACGCTCGCTTTCGCCAACCGGCTGATCGGTCCCGAATGGGCGATCGCGGGCCGCCTGCGCTTCACGGGCAGCGTCGGCGGCACCCTCGAAAGCCCGCGCCTGCAGGGCGATCTGAGCGGCCGCGACCTCGCGCTGCTGCAGCGCGCGCTCGGCTGGCGCCTGACCGGCGGCACGCTCGATGCCCGCTTCGAGGGCGATCGCCTCGAGCTGAAGGCGCTGCGGCTCGAATCGGGCGAGGGCTCGGTCACCATGGACGGCAACCTGGCGCTCGAAGGCATGCGGGGCGACTTCCGGCTGCGCGCCGAGCGCCTGCCGGTGCCGTTCGGGCCCGGCCAGCGGGTGGTGGTCTCCGGCGACAGCACGCTCGCCAGCCGCGGCGGCGCCTTCGAGTGGAAGGGCCGGCTGCGCGCCGACGAAGGGCTGATCGAGCTGCGCGGCGGCGACGCCCCGCACCTGCCCGACGACGTCGTGATCGTCGACGGCAGGAGCGGCGCGCCGCCGCGTGAAGGCGCTGCGCCGCGCGACGACGGCCTGCATGTGAGCGCCGATCTCACGCTCGATCTCGGCGAACGCCTGCGCGTGCGCGGCAGCGGCATCGACGTGCTGCTGGCCGGCTCGCTGAACCTGCAGGGAACCCTGCCGGCGGCGCCGCGCGCCTACGGTACGGTGAGCGTGCGCAAGGGGACGTACTCGGCGTATGGACAGAAGCTCGAGATCACGCGCGGCCAGATCCTGTTCAACGGCCCGCTGGACAATCCGGTGCTCGACATCGTGGCGATGCGGCGCGACCAGCCGGTGGAGGCCGGCGTCTCGCTCACCGGCACGGTGCTCACGCCGCGCGTGCGGCTGGTCTCGCAACCCGACGTGCCCGATTCGCAGAAGCTGTCATGGCTGGTGCTGGGCGTGGGGCTCGACGATGCGCGCAGCGGCGGCCAGATCGCGGCCCTGCAGGCCGCCGCCGCGACCCTGCTCGGCCAGAGCGAGGGCGGCGGCCTCACCAGCGAGCTGAGCAGTGCCCTCGGGCTGGACCTGCTCACCGTGCGCAGCGCCAACGGCGGCGCGGTGTTCGATCCGAACTTCGGTGCCACCTTCCCGGGCCAGCCGGGTGCACCGGTGGTGCCCGCCGGCGACGTCGGCGGGAACGTGATCGCCCTCGGCAAGCGGCTCGGCTCGCGCGTCTTCGTGACCTACGAGCAGGGGCTGCGCGGCGTGTGGAACGTGCTGCGCGTGCAGTACGACATCACGCACCGGCTGTCGCTGCGTGCGCAGACCGGCGCCGACAGCGCGATCGACATGCTGTACCTGTTTTCCTTCGACTGACGAGGCGCCCCGCCTCGTTCTGCGAACGAACGCAAGGCCGTATCACAGCCGCCAGGCGCGGCGCAGCGCCTCGAGCACGCGCGCCGGGGCATCGGCGGCGAGGCAATCGACCACGATGCGATCGGGCATGCCGCGCAGCCAGGTGAGCTGGCGCTTGGCCAGCTGGCGGGTGGCGGCGATGGCAGCCTCGATCATCGGCTCGATCGGGCCGCCGGCGTCGAGCCACGCCCAGACCTGGCGATAGCCGACGCAGCGCATCGAAGGCAGCTCCGGCGAGAGATCGCCGCGCGCACGCAGCGCGCGCACCTCCTCGACCAGCCCGGCGCGCACCATCGCATGCAGGCGATCGGCGATGCGCGCATGCAGCGCCGTGCGCTGCGAGGGTTCGAGCGCGATCGTCACGTGCTGCTGCGCCGAGGGGCGGCACGGCTCGCCGGAGGTGTCGCCGTGCGCCGCTCGTTCCGATGGCGCGGCGAGCCAGTGCGACAGCGGCCGCCCGCTCAGCTCGAAGACCTCGAGCGCGCGCTGGATGCGCTGCGCATCGCCCGGTGCCAGCCGCGCCGCGGTGGCCGGGTCCACGCGCGCCAGCCGCGCGTGCAACGCAGGCCAGCCGAGCGAGCGTGCCTCTTCCTCGAGCCGCCGGCGCAGCGCCGCGTCGGCGCCCGGCAGCGGATGCAGGCCCTCGACGAGCGCACGCGCGTACAGCATGGTGCCGCCGGCCAGCAGCGGCAGGCGTCCGCGCGCGCGGATGTCGGCGATCGCCGCGCGCGCGTCCGCGGCGAAGCGCGCCGCCGAATAGCGCTCGCCCGGATCGGCGATGTCGATCAGGTGATGGGGCACCGCGGCGCGCTCGGCGGCATCCGGCTTGGCGGTGCCGATGTCCATGCCGCGATAGACCTGCGCCGAATCCACGCTGACGATCTCGATCGGCAGCCGCCGGGCCAGATCGAGCGCCAGCGCGCTCTTGCCCGAGGCGGTCGGTCCGAGCAGCAGCACCAGCGGCGTGCCGGGGCCGGCCGTCATGCCGCCTCCCGCGCCGTGCCGGCCTGCCCGGGGGCCGATGCGTCGCGCCGCAGCAGGGCCCACGCGGCGAGTGCGCACAGGGCGGCGCTCGAGGCCACGCCGAGCGCCAGCGGGCGGGTGCCGCCGTCGTGCAGCGCGCCCACCGCCCAGCCCGCCGAAGCGGACACCGCCAGCATGACGAAGCCCAGCAGCGCCGCGGCGGCGCCGGCCTGGCGCGGGAACGGATCGATGGCGCCGATCTGGCAGCACGGCTGGATGAAGCCGTGCGCGGCCACGACGCCGAACATCGGCACCACCACCGCCCACGGCGAGCGCACGTCGGCGAGCGCGAGCGCGGCCAGGCATGCGGCAGCAGCCAGCGCCACGCTCGCGCCGAGCCGGATCGACCCCACCAGGCCGAAGCGGCCCACCGCGCGGCGCACCGCCATCGCGCCCAGCATGTAGCCCGTCGTCACCAGCGCGTAGACGAAGCCGAACTGGCGTGCCGGGATGCCGAAGATCCCGATGAGGACGAACGACGAGGTGGAGATGAAGCAGAACAGCGCGCTGTAGCTGCCGGTGACCGGCAGCGCATAGGCCCAGAAGCGGCGCGAGGCGGCGATGCGCGCGTAGTTGCGCGCGAGCGTCGCGGCGTCGGTCGCAGCCGGGTTGCGATGGCGGTTGGTCTCCCGCAGGGTGTGCCATGCGGCGGCCAGCACGAGCGCGCCCGCCGCGGCGAGCAGGCCGAAGTTCGCCCGCCAGCCGAACGTCGCCTGCAGCAGGCCGCCGGCCACCGGACCGGCGATCGGCGCCACGCCCATCCACATCAGCGCGCGCGACAGCACCCTCGCCCCGGCCTCGGCTTCGTAGAGATCGCGCACGATCGCGCGCGCGCACACCACCGTGCAGCACACGCCGATCGCCTGCAGCACGCGTGCGGCGATCAGCACCCCGAGCGAGGGAGCGAGGACGCCGGCGAGCGAGGCGGCGGTGAAGAGCGTGCAGCCGGCGATCGCCACCGGGCGGCGCCCGAAGCGGTCCGACAGCGGGCCGGCCACCAGCTGGCTCAGCGCGAAGCCGGCGAGAAACGCCGACAGGGTGAGCTGCACCGCCGACACCGAGGCCTGGAAGTGCCCGCGCAAGGCCGGCAGCGAAGCGAGGTAGAGGTCGGTCGAGAGCGGTTGCAGCGCCAGGAGGCCGGTCAGCAGCAGGAGCAGGCCGGCCGGGACGTCGGCGATCGGGCGCGGCATCAGCGCCCGCGCAGGAACCAGTGATCGAGCTCGGCCAGCGGCAGCTGGACCCAGGTCGGGCGGCCGTGGTTGCACTGGTCGGCCCCCGGCGTACGCTCCATCTCGCGCAGCAGCGCATCCATCTCGTCGAGCGAGAGCCGCCGATTGGCACGCACCGCGGCGTGGCAGGCCATCGTCGCGAGCAGGGCGTCGCGCCGCTCGGCGAGCACGCGCGTGGCGCCGTACTCGAGGAGCTCGGCGAGCACCGCGCGTGCCAGCGCGGCCACGTCGCCGCGCGCCAGCGGCGCCGGCACCGCGCGCACCGCGATCGTCGTGGGCGACATCACCGAGAGATCGAGGCCCAGCGCCTGCAGCGTGGCGGCTTCGTCCTCCACCGCGCGCACCTCGAGCGCATCGGCGCGGAAGGTGACCGGCACCAGCAGCGGCTGCGTCGGCAGGGCGGTGGCCGCGAGCGCGGCCTTCATGCGCTCGTAGACGATGCGCTCGTGCGCCGCGTGCATGTCCACCACCACCAGGCCATGGCGGTTCTGCGCCAGGATCCAGGTGCCGTGCAGCTGCGCGAGGGCGTGGCCGAGCGGGTGCTCGTCCGGGGCCGCCTGTGCTGCGGCAGGCTCGCCGGCTGCGGATGCGGCGGCCGTGGACTCGGCGAATGCGTGCTCGCCAGCCGCGGCGATCACAGCTTCGGCAGGCGCGGACGAAGCGGCGGCAGGCGCGGACGAAGCGGCGGCAGGCGAGGCGGCCACGGGCCCGGCGGCGCCCGCAGCGGTCTCGAATCCGTACGGCGCGCCGGCCGCCTCGGCGGCGTGCACGGGCTGCGCCGGCCCGGGCCCCGGCGCGGGCCGCGGAGCGAGCGCGCGGTCGATCTCGCCGGGCGCGTAGAAGGCGAGGCTGCGATTGACCGCGGCCGGGGTGGGCGTGGGCCGGGCTGCGGCGGAGCGCATCGCGGATGCGTCGTGCTGCGGCGCTCCGGCCGGCCGCTCCGCGGCGGTCGCGCGCAGCGCATCGCTCACTGCGTGGAACACGAACGAGCGCAGGGCGCCGGGATCGCGAAAGCGCACCTCGGTCTTGGCCGGATGCACGTTCACGTCCACCAGCGACGGGTCGATGGCGATGAACAGCACCCAGGCCGCGTGGCGATCGCCGTGCATCATGTCGGAGTAGGCCTGCTTGAGCGCGTAGCCGAGCAGGCGGTCGCGCACGAAGCGTCCGTTCACGTAGAGGAACTGGCGGTCGGCGCGCGAGCGATTCACGGTGGGTGCGCCCAGCACGCCCCACAGCCGGAGCGGCCCCGCCTGTGCCTCGACGAGGCGATACGCGCGCACGTATTCCTCGCCGAGCGCTTCGAGCGCGCGCGTGCGCCAGTCGCTCGCGGCCAGGCGCTCGCTGCGCCGCTCGTCGACCTGCAGCTCGAACTCGATGCGCTCGTGCGCCAGCGCCACGCGCCGGAAGGCTTCCATGCAGTGCGCCGCCTCGGTGGCCGGCGTCTTGAGGAACTTGCGACGCGCCGGCGTGTGCGAGTAGAGGTCGAGCACCTCGACGGTGGTGCCCACCGGCCCGGCGGCCGGCGCCATCGCGCCGCCGGCGCTGTCGATGCGCGCCGCCGCCGGAGCGCCGGCGGTGCGGCTGAGCACGCGCACCTGGGCTACCGAGGCGATCGAGGCCAGCGCCTCGCCGCGGAACCCGAGCGTGGCCACGCGCTCGAGCTCCTCGAGCGAGGCGATCTTGCTGGTGGCGTGGCGCGTGAGCGCCAGCGGCAGCTCGGCGGCGGGGATGCCGCAGCCGTCGTCGGCCACCACGATGCGCCGGATGCCGCCCTCCTCGATGCGCAGGCTCACGCGGCTTGCGCCGGCGTCGATGGCGTTCTCGAGCAGCTCGCGTACCACCGAGGCCGGGCGCTCGACCACTTCACCGGCGGCGATCTGGCTGATCAGCCGGTCGGGGAGCAGGGCGATGGGGCGCACGGCGGCGGGAGCGGTCATCCGGTGATTATAGGGAGCCCCGTGTAACATCCGCCGCCATGGACTTTTCGCAGCTCGTCGACGTCTTCCTGCATCTCGATCGCCACCTCGCCGAAGCCGTCGCGCAGTTCGGGCCGTGGGTGTACGGGCTGCTGTTCGTGGTCATCTTCGTCGAGACCGGCCTGGTGGTGATGCCGTTCCTGCCGGGCGACTCCCTGCTGTTCGTCGCCGGCGCGATCGCCGGCGTCGGCGCGATGAACCTGCCGCTGCTGATGGTGCTGCTGGTCGTGGCGGCGGTGCTCGGCGACGCCGTCAACTATGCGGCGGGCAGCTACTTCGGGCCGCGCGTGTTCGGCTGGGAGCAGTCGCGCCTGTTCAACAAGGCGGCATTCGAGCGTACCCACGCCTTCTACGAACGCCACGGCGGCATCACGATCATCGTGGCGCGATTCCTGCCTTTCGTGCGCACCTTCGCGCCCTTCGTCGCCGGCGTCGCCCAGATGAGCTACGCCAGGTTCGCGCTGTACAACGTCACCGGCGCGCTGCTGTGGGTCGGTGCGCTCACCGGCATCGGCTACCTTTTCGGCAATACGGATTGGGTGCGGGCGAACTTCCAGTGGGTGACGCTGGCGATGATCGTCATCCCCGGGCTGCCGGCGCTCTTCGAGGTGCTGCGCCACCTGCTGCGCGCGCGCCGGCTGCGCCGCGAAGGCGCCGTTGCGCGCTGAAGCGGCGTCTTTTCCTCTCCTTACGACACTCTGTTCCTTCGGCGCCTGATGCGCTCACGGTCGACGCGCCAGGCACCTGCGCGCGCTCGCGTTTCTCTGGAGGGTGCGCGGCGATGCGCGATAGAATGATTGCGCGAGTCGTTCCGGGTGCCGATATCCGGCCGCCGATCGGGTGTCGGTAAAGCGGTGAACCCACGCCGATCGGAGACGGTCGGCCGGCAACCATGAAGATCCTGGTCGTATCCAACGATGAAGCGGCATCGGCGCGCATCCTGGCGCCGCTGCGCGAGGCCGGCAATGCGATCGACATCGTCGACCAGCCTGCGCAGGCCGACCCGGTGCTGCGCGGCGGGCATTTCGACGGCATCGTGCTCGATCTCGAACGCGAGCCCGAGCCGGGGCTCGAATGGCTGCGCGCGCTGCGCCAGCAGCGCATCCGCCTGCCGGTGCTGATCCTGAGCGCGCCCGAGGCGGCCGACACGCGCATCGCGGCCATCGATGCCGGCGCCGACGATCACCTGAACGTGCCGTTCGATGCGCGCGAGCTGGTAGCGCGCGCGCGCGCGCTCACGCGACACAACGGCGGCGTGCCGCGTGCCGACGTGATCACCTGCGGCGAGCTGGTGATCGACAGCCGCAAGCGCGAGGTACGACACGGCTCGGTGCCCATCGACCTGACCCCGCGCGAATGGTCGATCCTCGAGTATCTCGTGCTGCATGCCGGCACAGCCGTCACCAAGGAGCGCCTGCTGCGCGCCATCGCCGGCTGGGACGAGCAGCTCGCGCCGAATGCGATCGAGGTCTACGTCTCGCGCCTGCGCACCAAGCTCTCGGGCACCGGTGCGCGCATCAGCACGCTGCGCGGCATCGGCTACCGCCTCGAGCAGCCCGAGGAGACCGCGCCCCAGCAGCAGAGCTGGTGAGCGCGCTCGCGGCAAGGCGGTCGGTGCTCTTGCGCGTAAGGCGCCCCGACGCAGTCATGCGAGCGGGCGCCAGGCCGTATCAGGTGGTGCGCGCCTTGGGCGCGCTCGGGTGCTTGCGCAGGTAGGCGCGCAGGCCGCGGAAGATCGCCTGCGCGATGCGTGCCTGGTAGCGCGTGTCGGCCAGGCGGCGCTCCTCGCCGGGGTTGCTGATGAAGGCGGTCTCGACCAGGATCGAGGGAATGTCGGGCGCCTTGAGCACCGCGAAACCTGCCTGCTCGATGCGCGGCTTGTGCAGCTCGCCGACCCCGCCCAGCTCGGCGAGGACGATGCGCCCGAGGACGCTCGAATCCTTGATCTGCGCGGTGGTGGAGAGATCGAGCAGGATCTGGCGCACCTCGTGGTTGCGGCTGCCGAGGTCCACGCCGCCGATGAGGTCCGAGGCGTTTTCCTTGCGTGCCAGCCAGCGTGCGGCCGAGCTCGTCGCGCCGCGCTCCGAGAGCACGTACACCGAAGCCCCGCGCGCGTGCGGCTCGACGAAGGCATCGGCGTGGATCGACACGAACAGGTCGGCCTGCACGCGCCGCGCCTTGGCCACGCGCTGCGCGAGCGGCACGAAGAAGTCGGCATCGCGCACCATGAATGCGCGCATGCCGGGCTCGGCGTCGATGCGCTCGCGCAGCATCTGCCCGATGCGCAGCACCACGTCCTTCTCCATCGTGCCGCGGCGCCCGATCGCGCCGGGATCCTCGCCGCCGTGGCCGGGATCGATCGCGATGGTCACCAGCCGGGTCGTGGCCGGCGGAGCGCGCCGGCCCGCGGCCGAGCCTCGCGGGGGCTCCGCCGCGGGTGCTGTCTCGCGCGCCGGCGGCTCGCCGCCGGCGCGATCGCGCAGCAGCGCCGCGATCGGGTCGCGCGGCGGCGCGGGGGCCGGTGCGGGCACGGCCGCGGCGGCGCGGTCGCGCCCGTTCATCTCCTCGAGCAGGGTCTTCAGAGGGTCGGGCGCGACCACCGGGTGCAGGTCCAGCACCAGCCGGTGCCGGTAATTGCCCACCGGCGCCAGCGCGAACAGCTTGGGCGCGACCTCGGTCTTGAGATCGAAGACGAGGCGCGCCACCTTCGGCCGGTTCTGGCCCACGCGCACCTGCTCGATGTAGGGATCCTCGGGGCGGATCTTGGCGACCAGCTCGCGCAGGGCGAGGTCGATCTCCAGGCCCTCCAGGTCGATCACCAGCCGCGGCGGATCGGACAGCTGCATCTGGGTCGACTTGATCGGCTCGTCGAGCTCCAGCGTCACGCGCGTGTAGTCGCGTGCCGGCCACACGCGCACGGCCAGGATGGATGCTGCCCGCGCCAGCGGCACGTCGAGCGCGGCCAGCGCACCGGCCAGGGCGGCGCGCCCGGCGATCAGGTGCAGCCCCGAGCGTGCGCCGCCCTTCAGCAGCCGCCGCCGGCCACCCCCAGTGTGGTCAGGCATGCGCGCCCCCGCGGGGTCGGCGCGCGCAGCTCGACCACCCGCGCCTGCTCGCCGCGGCCTGGGTCGAACGCCAGGCGCAGGTGCAGGTCGGGCGCGGGCAGGGTCGCACCGGCGCGCTCCGGCCATTCGATGACGGCCACCGAGCGCCCGTCGAGATAGTCGTCGAACCCCGCATCGAGCCAGCCTCGATCGGATGAGAGCCTATAGAAATCAAAATGATACAGCTGAAATCTCGATAGTTCATAAGATTCCAGCAGAGTGAAGGTCGGGCTCTTGACGCGCCCGGCATAACCGAGCGCCCGCAACAGGGCGCGAGTGAAGGTGGTCTTGCCCGCGCCCAGGTCGCCCGACAGGTGCAGCACGAAACCGGGCTCCAGGCAGGCGGCGATCCGCGCGGCCAGGCGTTCGGTCGCCGCCGCATCGGGCAATTCCAGCGTGAGGGACATCGTAGAGTGAGCAGGCCCTAGAATCGATGCGTGGACCTTCGAATCGAGCAGCTCCAGGCGTGGGCGCACGAGTGCGGCTTCGCCTCGCTCGGCGTGGCCGATGTCGACCTCGCCGATGCCGAACCGGGCCTGCTTGCCTGGCTGGCGGCCGGCTTCCACGGCGAGATGGATTATATGGCCCGCCACGGCATGAAGCGGGCACGCGCCGGCGAGCTGGTGCCCGGCACCGTCAGCGCGATCATGGTGACCATGGACTACGCCCCGGCCGACGCGGCCTGGGTCGAGCACGCCTGGGCGACGCTCGCCGACGGCGAGCGCGCCTACGTCTCGCGCTATGCGCTGGGGCGCGACTACCACAAGGTGGTGCGCGCGCGCCTGCAGCGGCTGGCCGGGCGCATCGAGGCGCAGGTGGGTCCGTTCGGGTACCGCGTCTTCTGCGACTCGGCACCGGTGATGGAAGCGGAGCTGGCACGGCGCGCCGGCCTGGGCTGGCGCGGCAAGCACACGCTGCTGCTCGATGCGCGGCGCGGCTCGACCTTCTTCCTCGGCACGCTGTACACCGACCTGCGCCTGCCGGCCTCGGCGCAGGTGGGCGATCACTGCGGTCGCTGCACGCGCTGCCTCGATGCCTGCCCGACGGGCGCCATCGTGGCGCCGTACCGGGTCGATGCGCGCCGCTGCATCTCCTACCTCACCATCGAGCTGCACGGCCCGATTCCCGAGGCGCTGCGCCCGGCGATCGGCAACCGTATCTACGGCTGCGACGACTGCCAGCTCGCCTGCCCGTGGAACCGCTACGCGCAGCCGCAAGGCGGCGAGTTCGCGCCGCGCGCCGGGCTCGATGCGGCCGCGCTGGTGGAGCTGTTCGCCTGGAGCGCCGCCGATTTCGAGGCCCGCCTGGCCGGCTCGCCGATCCGGCGCATCGGCCACGAGCGCTGGCTGCGCAACATCGCGGTGGCCTTGGGAAACGCCGGCGGCGGCGCATCGGTCGTCGCGGCGCTGCGGACGCGTGCCGGCGATCCGTCGCCCATGGTGCGCGAGCACGTCGCCTGGGCGCTCGGCCGGGCGCCTGGCCGGGCGCCTGCCCCGCCGGTTGCGCAGTCGCGCCCGGCCGGGCAAGCTGCGCACCGCGACGAACCGAATCCGGTTCAAAATGCCGGGTCGGCGGCCGGTTCTCCGGGCCGCCCCCCGGATCCACCCTGAGCGAGGACCCCGTTTCCGTGCGCGCACCGAAAGTCATGACCCGGACCTTCCTGGCCAACTTGGCGCTGTTTCACGAG
>MKUQ01000035.1 GCA_001898645.1 Burkholderiales bacterium 70-64 | reverse complement strand
CCGAACCGGCTGCCGAGGCCGCTTAGGCGGCGTGTCCGTCAGATCAAGTCTCGACTAGGACACCTGATGCGCAACGTGTGCCGGCCATCCCGTGTCGAACCCATCAGCTACCTCGCCGGCCATGCGCCGGCACCCCGCCCTCGATGTCGACTGGCGCGAACGATCGCAATTGCACGCGCCGCTCGTCTGGTCCGTGCCTCCGTTCATCGCTTTCATGAGGCGCCCAGGACGCCGGTTTTGGGTACGGGAATAAGATTTACATCGTATATATCTTTTACCTGTGCCGACGGAGAACGAACCATGAACATCGACCGCTTCAAGCACGAGCACACCGAGATCCTCGACGGCATCGCCGCGCTCAGGACGCTGAGCCGCGCGGGCGTGGCCCGGAACGCTGCCGAGATCGCCCGGGGCATCGTCTCGATGAGCTCGGTGATCAAGCTGCACCTGGGCGCCGAGGACCGCCTGCTGTACCCGGCGCTGCAGCAAAGCGGCAACCGGACGCTGGCCCGCCTGGGCGCGCGGTTCCAGGAGGAGATGCGCTCGATCCTGTCGGCCTATATGGAATTCGCACGGCGGTGGAACACCGCGGACCGCGTCATCGGCGATGCCGAGGGCTTTCGCGCCGATGCCAACCGGGTGCTGAAGTCGATATACGACCGGATGCGGCACGAGGATCGCGACTTCTACCCGCTGATCGAACGCCACGCGAGCTGCGCGGAGCACCAGGCGGCCTGAGCTCCGGGTCCGCCGGGGCCCGGCGGGCGCCGTACCGCGATCGACGCAGCCCCGGGCCTCGCCCGGGGCTCGTCCGTTCCGTTCGTTATTGTCAGGGAGTGGCCGCCATGCAATGATCGCCGGCGTTGCCGATTCCCGGCGATGCGAGGAAACACGCGATGGCGGAAATCAGCGGCGGCGAGGTGATCGCCCGCATGTTGCAGAACGAGGGTGTCGAGAAGGTGTTCGGCATCATCGACGGCACCTATTTCGGCTTCTACTCGGCCCTGCACCGGCTGGGCATCGAGATCGTGACGCCGCGCCACGAGACCAGCGCCGCGCACATGGCGGGCGCCTATGCGCGGCTGACGGGCAAGCTCGGAGTGTGCATGGCCAGCAACGGCCCGGGCGTGGCCAACATCCTGCCCGGCCTGGTGGTGGAGCAGGGAGAAGGCAACCGCGTGCTGGTCGTCACCAGCGCGCGCCGGCCCGGCATCATGTACCCCGACCGCGGCGGCGCGTACCAGTGCTTCGACCAGAGCGGCGTCATCGGCAGGATCGCCAAGTGGAGCACGGCCGTCTCGAGCTTCGCGCGCGTGCCGGAGCTGATGCGCAAGGCCTTGCGCAAGAGCTGGGAGGGGCGGCCCGGCGTGGTGCACGTGGACGTGCCCGAGAGCATCCTGAACGGCAAGGAGAAGGCCGACGTCGCCTTCTGGGCGCCGCACCAGTACCGCAGCGCGACGCCGCTCGAACCGGCTGCGGAGCAGGTGGCGCGCGCGGCCGAGCTGCTGGTCGCCGCCCAGGCGCCGATGATCCACGCCGGCAGCGGCGTGATCCACGCCGGCGCCTTCGAGGCCCTGGCGCGCGTGGCCGAGCTGCTGCACTCGCCGATGACGACGAGCTGGGCGGCGCGCGGCGTGCTTCCGGAGACCTCGCCGCTGGCCATGCCGATGCCGCACGTCAAGGTGAACCACAAGGTGCGCAACGACGCCGACGTGGCGCTGATCGTCGGCTCGCGCCTCGGCGAGACCGACTGGTGGGGCAAGCCGCCCTACTGGCGCGATCCGTCCGGGCAGAAGACCATCCAGGTCGATATCGATCCCGACGTCCTCGGCCTCAACAAGCCGGCCGACCTCGCCATCCAGGCCGACGCCGGGCGCTTCCTCGAACGGCTCGGCGACGAGCTGGAGCGGCGCAAGGGCGAGATGAACCTCGAGCCGCGCCGCGCGCGCGTCGCCGGCTACGCCAAGGCCATGCGCGAGGACCGCGCCGGCTGGGACAAGGCGCTCGCCGACACGGCCATCCCCATGCATCCGGCGCACATCGCCGCGGCCTGCGGCGAGGTGTTCCCCAAGGACAGCGTGCTGGTGGCCGACGGCGGCAACGCCACCATCTGGGCCATGTTCTACCATCGCGCCGACGTGCCCAACCGCATCCTGTCGACCTTCAAGTTCGGCATGCTGGGCGCCGGCATGGCGCAGGCGGTGGGCGCGGCAGTGGCGCTGCCGGGCAAGCCGGTGTGCTGCATCATCGGCGACGGCGCCTTCGGCTTCCACCCGCAGGAGGTGGAGACGGCGGTCCGCAACAAGGCGCAGGTGATCTACATCGTGCTGTGCGACCGGCAGTGGGGCATGGTGAAGATGAACCAGCAGTTCATGCTGCGCCCCTTCAAGACCATGCTGTTCAAGCACCTCGGGCCCGAGGAGACCATCAAGGCCGACCTCGGCGAGATCGCCTTCGACAAGCTGGGCGAGTCGATGGGTGCGTACGGCGAGCGGGTCTCCGACCCGAAGGCGCTCAGGCCGGCCCTGCAGCGCGCCCTCGAGTCGGGCCGCTGCTCGGTCGTTCACGTCGACGTCGATCCCGTCAAGCACATGTGGGCGCCGGGGCTGATGCACTTCAAGAAGATGCACGAGGAACCGGCCGGCAGGTGAAGAGGCAGCCATGACCGACATCGATCTCGTCCGGCTCAACTTCAATCCGCAGACGCTGTTCATCCTGAACTGCGTGCTGGGCTTCGTCATGTTCGGCGTCTCGCTCGAACTGAAGGCTTCCGACTTCAGGGAAGCGCTGCGCACGCCGCGCGCCCTGGCGATCGGGCTGCTCGGCCATCACCTCGTCTTCCCCGCCTTCACCTACCTGCTGGTCCTGCTCCTCGAGCCGCGGCCGAGCATCGCGCTGGGCATGATCCTGGTCTCGTCCTGCCCGGCCGGCAACATCTCCAACTTCCTCACCCATTTCGCCAGGGGCAATACCGCCCTGTCGGTGTCGATCAGCACCCTGTCGACGCTCGCGGCGATCTTCATGACGCCGCTCAACATCGCCTTCTGGGGCGGGCTCTACGAGCCGGCGCAGCCCATCCTGCGCCAGGTGGCGATGAATCCGCTCGAGATGTTCCTGCACGTCCTGCTCCTGCTCGGCCTGCCGCTGGCGGCGGGCCTGCTCGTGTCGCGGCGCTGGCCGCGCTTCACGCAGCGGGCGCAAAAGCCGATGAAGGTGTTTTCGCTCGTCTTCTTCCTGGTCTTCGTGCTGGCGGCGCTCGGCGCCAACTGGCAGTACTTCACGCTCTACGTCGGCATGGTGGTGGGCGTGGTCTTCGTGCACAACGCCTCGGCGCTGCTCACGGGCTACGGCCTGGCCTGGGCCACCGGGCTGCCGGAGCGGGACCGGCGCGCCGTATGCATCGAGTGCGGGATCCAGAATTCCGGGCTGGGGCTGATCCTCATCTTCAACTTCTTCGACGGCCTCGGCGGCATGGCGGTGGTCACCGCGTGGTGGGGCATCTGGCACATCGTCGCCGGCCTTTCCCTGGCCACCTTCTGGTCGCGCCAGGCGCCGCCGGTGGAAGCGCCGGCGTGAGCGGCCCGCGCGTGCTCGTCACCGGCGCGGGCGGCTATCTCGGCTCGCAGCTGGTGGCAGCCCTGTCGGCCGGGCGCATCGACGTGGACGCGATCGTCGCGGCGGACGTGCGCGAGGTGCCGCCGCAGCAGCGCCTGCCGAGGGTCGAGTACGCCCGGGTCGACGTGCGCTCGCCTGATCTGCTCGAGCTGTTCGAGCGCTGCAGGAGCGACGTGGTGGTGCATCTCGCCTCGATCGTCACGCCCGGCAGGAACAGCAACCGGCAGTTCGAATACTCGGTCGACGTGCAGGGCACGGAGAATGTGCTGACCGCCTGCACCGCCACCGGCGTGAAGAAGATCGTGGTCACCTCCAGCGGGGCGGCCTATGGCTACCATCCGGACAATCCGCCCTGGATCACCGAGGACTGGCCGCTGCGCGGCAACGAGGCCTTCGCCTACGCGCATCACAAGCGGCTGGTCGAGGAGATGCTGGCGCGCTGGCGCACCCTGCATCCCGAGCTCGGGCAGGTGGTGTTCCGCATCGGCACCATCCTCGGCGAGACGGTGCGCAACCAGATCACCGACCTGTTCGAGAAGCCGCGCCTCATCGCCGTCCGCGGCTCGGACAGCCCCTTCGTCTTCGTCTGGGACCAGGACGTCGTCGCCTGCCTGCTGCGCGCGATCGAGACCGATCGCACGGGCACCTACAACGTCGCCGGGAGCGGTGCACTGACCATCGGCGAGATCGCGGCGAAGCTGGGCAAGCGGTGCCTGGTTCTGCCGGCGGGGTTGCTGCGCTTCGTCCTCGGCCTGCTCAAGCCCCTCGGCCTCACGCAGTACGGCCCGGAACAGGTCGATTTCCTGCGCTACCGGCCGGTGCTCGACAACACGCGGCTGATCGCCGAGTTCGGCTACGTGCCCCAGCTGACATCGGCCCAGGTGTTCGACCTGTACCTGCGCACGCATCGGCATGGCCCGTGATTTCCGCGGCAGGACGGTAGCGGTCACCGGTGCAGCCGGCGGGCTGGGGCGTGCACTGGCGCTGCGCTTCGCCGCCGCGGGGGCGCGCGTGGCCGCGCTCGATCGCGACGAAGCCGGGCTGGCGCACACCGCTGCCGCGCTGCGCGAAGCCGGCGCGGCCTGCATCACGGCGACCTGCGACGTGACGCACGAGGACGATTGCCTGCGCGCCCTGGCCGAGGCGCGTCGCGCCTTCGGAGGCATCGACGTCCTGATCAACAACGCCGGGATCACCCACCGCAGCGGCTTCGCCGCCACGCGGCCGGCCGTGCTGCGCCGGGTCATGGAGGTGAACTATTTCGGCGCGCTGCACTGCACGCACGCGGCGCTGGAGGATCTGCTGGCACGGCGCGGCATGATCATCGCGATTTCCAGCGTCGCCGGCTTCGCGCCGCTGATCGCGCGCACCGGCTACGCGGCGAGCAAGCACGCGCTGCACGGCTTCTTCGACAGCCTGCGCGTCGAGCTGGAGCCAGCCGGCGTGAAGACGCTGCTGGTCTGCCCTTCCTTCATCCGGACCGGCATCGAGAGCAACGCCCTGGCCGGCGACGGCGGGCCGGTGCGCCATGCCCAGGCCATCGTCGGCGCGCGCTCGAGCCCGGAGGCGGTGGCCGAGAAGATCTTCCGCGCCGCCGTGCGCGAACGGCGCCTGCTCCTGCCCGACCGGGTCTCGCGCCTGTCGTGGTGGGCATCGCGGCTGGCGCCGCGCTTCTATGCGCGGCAGATGGCGAGCAGGCTCGGCAACGAGATGCGGGAAGGGAAGTAGTGCCCCGGCCCGGGGGTATCGCAACAGGGGTGCTGGCGCTGCGTCAGCCCTTGCGGCTGATCTCGATCAGCGCGTTCAAGGCATCGGTCACGGTGAAGATGCCCAGGAACTCGCCGTCGTCCTCGTTGACGATCACGCTGCCGATCTTCTTGTCGGACATGGCATAGGCCACTTCGTCCAGCGGCGTGGAAGCCTTCACTGCCACGGGAGCGGCGGCCATGATGTCCGCGGCGCACACCTGGATCTTGTGCTCGGCGCCCAGGCCCTGGGCGAGACGCACGTCGCGGTCGCTGACCACCCCCACCACGACGCCCGCGCGGACGATCGGGAGGTGGCGCACGCCGTACTGCTGCATCAGCTGCCGCAGCTCGTCGATCGACATGTCTTCCGTCGCCGTGACGGGATTGGGAGTGGTGAACTCCTCGACCGGCAGGTTCCATTTCATGGCTGCATTCTACTCGCGGTAATAAACCACCTGGTGGCTGCTGGCCAGCAACTGGCCGGCGTCGCTCCACACCTCGGCGCTCTGGTCGAAGTACCCGTTGCGATAGCTCATCGCCCGGGCGGTGCCCACGACGTGCCGCTCGGACTGGCCGGCGAGCAGGGCCGAGTCGGCATGGAAGAAGGTGGTCAGCGACACCGTCCCGACCGGCACGAAGGCGCGACGGCGCAGGAAGATGCGCGGGAAGAAGCTGTCGCAGAGCGCCGCCAGCGATGCGAAGTCGAGCGGGCGCGGCGGCTCGTCGCGCACCCACAGCCGGCTTCGGGCATGCGCCTGCTCCCGGCCGTCGAACGAGCCGGCCAGCTCGCCTTCCATGAAACGGAAGTCATAGCACCGGACCCACGCCGGGCGGCCGGTCGCCGGCATGCGCGGAAGGGTCGATGGAGCGGGCATGTCGCGGGGCGCTTCCGCCTCCGCGGCCGACCACGTCTCGCGCCGCACGGCGAACACCGCGCTGGCGGTCGCGACGGCCGCTCCCTGCTGCGCGAGCTGCATCACCCAGTGCTGGGTCGACCGGTTGGTGCGCACCGGCCGGGCTTCGATCCCGAAAGAGCCGTCGGCGATCGGCGCGGCGAAGTTCACCGTCAGCGAGACCGGCTCGCCCTGGCGCTGCGGATGCACCAGCACGGCGTTGAGCAGCACGGCGCAGGTGATCCCGCCGAACGGCCCCACCATGTTCGCGTAGGCGGGGCTGGTCGCTCCCGAGTAGGCGTTCTCGCCCGCGGGCGCGAGCCGGATCGCGGTATCGAACGGGTGCGGGTCCATGTGCATGGGGGGAAACGATCTCCGGATGGAGTGAAGTCAGCGGGCACCCCCTCGGGACAGCACCAGCATGATCCCGCCCGTCAGCGCCACCGCGGCGATCACCAGGCGCAGCGTGAGCGCCTCGCCCAGCAGCGCGATGCCGCCCAGCGCAGCGATGAACGGCACGCTGAGCTGGATGACCGCCGCGGAACCGGCGCGCAGCCCGCGCACGGCAACATACCAGATCGCATAGCCGATGCCCGAGGCCAGGGCACCGGAGGCGACCGCGTAGGCGATTCCTTCGGGATCCGCCCGGCTCGACCCGATCGTCGCGATGCTCAGGATGGCCGCCGGCACGACCGCCCGGGCGAAGTTCGAGGCCGTGGCCGAGAGCGGATCCGCCGCGCCGCGCCCGGCGAGCGAATACGCCCCCCAGAACACGCCGGCGGCGATCATCGAGGAAGCGGGCAGCCACTGCGGCGCGCTCGCGCCCGGCAGCAGCAGCGCGACGAAACCGGCGAACGCGAGGCCGAGGCCCGCCAGCTGCCAGCCCCGGAAGCGCTCGCCCGTGCGCAGCGCGTGGCCGATCATGGTGGCCTGCACCGAGCCGAACAGGATCAGCGCTCCGGTCGACGTCGGAAGCCCGACATAGGCATAGGAGAACGTCGCCGCGTAGCCGAAGAGCGCGAGGCCCGGAAGCCAGCCGGCCTTCGTGGCGGGCCTCGAGCCGCGCATCCGCACGAGCACCGCGAGCACCAGCGCGCCCGAGACGATGCGCACCAGCGTGAAGGTGGCCGCATCGATGCCGGTGCGCTCGAACGCCGCGCGGCACAGCAGCGAGTTGCCGGCGAAGGCCACCATCGCCAGCGACGCGAACCAGGCGGTATTCGCGCGCACGGGTGCCCCGGGAGCGAGGCCGGGCGAGGTCATGGCCGTTCCGTGCGATCGGTGTCGATGCGCCCCGCGCAGGCCGTCGCGAGCACCGCGAGCGCCTTGCGATCGAGCTTGCCGACGCCGGTGAGCGGCAGCGCCTCGACGAAGCACCATTGCTTGGGGCACTTGTACGCGGCGAGACGTTCGCCGCCGCGGCACCACTGCTCGAGCTCGGCGCCCGTGAGCGACGCCTCGCGGCTCACGACCAGCGCCACGATGCGCTGGCCCCACCGCTCGTCGTCGGCGCCGAACACGGCGACCGCCGCCACGCCGGGGTGGGTGCCGATGACCTGCTCGATCTCCTCGGGCGCCACCTTGATGCCGCCGGTCGCGATCTGGTTGTCCACGCGCCCCTGCAGGTAGACGAAGCCGTCCGGGTCGACCCATCCGCGATCGCCGGTCCGGTACCAGCCGTCGGGCGTGACGACGCGCCGCTGCCAGTCCGGATCACCCCAGTTGCACTGCGCGAACGAGGCCGCGCGCACCACGATCTCGCCGATTTCGCCGGCCGGCTTCTCGACGACCGGCCCGTCTCCGGCCTCGACGACGCGCAGGTCCGAGTTCAGGCTCGGCCGCCCGACGCTGCCCCATTTGTCCTGCCCGACGATCTCCGAACCGCGGACGACGCAGCCTCCGAGGCCGAGGCATTCGGACATCCCGTAGAAGCTGCTGAACTGCGGACAGACGCGGCGCATCAGCTCGCGCAGACCGGCCGGTTCGAGCTTCTCGCCCAGGTAGGCCGCCAGGCGCAGCGATCGCAGCTCGTAGGCTTCGGGCCCGGCCGCGAGCACGGTCCGCCATTGCGTGGGCGTGAGCGCGGTACAGGTGATCCCGCTCTCCTGCACGGCGCCCAGGAACGCCGCCGGGTCCCACTTCGACTGCAGCCAGACGCCCCCGCCCTGGGCGAGGAAGGCGCCCGCGTGCACCAGCCATACGACGAAGGAGGGAGCGAAGCCATTGAGGAAGCGGTCGTGCGGCGAGATGCCCGACCACATGTAGAGGCCGCCGCTCCACGATTCGAGCACCGAGCGGTGCGAGTGCACCAGCGCCTTGGGCACCCCCGTGCTTCCCGAGGAGAGCTGGATGATCGCCGGGTCGTCCTCGTGCAGCGGCCCCGCTTCTTCGCCATCGTCCCGCCCGCCGAGCTCGGCGAGCGGAATCGAGCCCAGCGCGTCGGAGCCGCCGGTGCGTACCGGCACCAGGCCCGGATGCCGGGACGTCAGCGCCGCGGCGAGCTCGGCGCGCTCGTCGTCGTAGACGAGGACACGCGGCTCGAGCCGCTCGAACAGCCTCGATTGCGCGTCCGCCGGCTCGCGCAGGTGCAGGTTCACCGCGATGGCGCCGAGGCGGTGCGACGCATAGTAGGCGAGCGCATGGTCGATCGAGGCCGCGCACAGGAAGGCGATGCGATCGCCCTTTCCCAGGCCCAGGCGGCGATAGCCGGCGGCGATCGAGCGGGTCCGCGCGCCCAGCTCGGCGTACGAGACCCGGCGCGCGTCCTGCGCCAGCGCCGTATTCCCCGCGAACCACCGGCACGCACGGTCCAGCGCGCCACGGATGGTGAGCGCGCCCTCGTCGGGCCTCATCTTCGCAACCCGTCCAGGAGCGTCCGCGCGTACTCCTCGCCGATCTCGTCGACGCTCGCCGGCCCGTTCGGACGGAACCAGAAGGCCACGCCGTTCAGCAACGCGATGAGGCCGAAGCTGACCACCTTCACGTCGCACTCGCGCAGCGTCCCCTGGTGGATGCCGCGGGCGAGCAGCGTCTGGACCGCCTTCTCGTACTGCTTGCGCTGCGCCATGATCCGGTCGCGGCGCGGGCCGCTCAATTCGCTCAGCTCGCGCACCACCACCATGAACCGCGCCTGGTCCCTGGCCAGGATGCGGACGTGGCCGAGAATCAGCTCGCGCAGGCGCGCCGGAACCGACCCCTCGTCGTCGTGGAGCACGCGCTCGGCCATCTCGAGCAGCTCGCGGTTGCCCTCGTCGAGGATCGCGTAGAGGATCTCCAGCTTGTCGGGGAAGTGGTAGTAGAGCGAGCCGCCCTCCAGGTTCGCGCGGGCGGCGATCTGGCGGATCGACGTGGCCGCGAAACCCTGCTCGGCGAACAGGAGCTTGGCCGCCGTCTTGATCTCCTCGCGCTTGCGCAGCGCCGCGGCCGACAGGGCGCTTTCGCCGTCGGACTCAGTCTTGCGTTCGTTCATCGGTTCGTACACCGCGCAGCTGCGGCAGCCGCAGCTTGACGAGCCCCGACGGCGCCCAGGCGACGACCGCCACGAAGACCAGCCCGAGCAGCATCGGATACGCCGGAATGTTGTTGAGGATCTGCTTCAGCGAGATGAAGAGCGCCGCTCCCAGGACCGGACCGATCAGCGTCTGCGCACCGCCCAGCAGCACCCAGATGACGGCCTCGGTCGAAAGCTCGGGCCCGACGAGCTCGGCCGAGAGCGTGCGCACCACGAGCGCGTAGAGCACCCCCGCGATGCCGGCGATGCTTCCGGCGAGCACCGTGACCTGGAACTTGTACTTCTTGGTGTCGTAGCCCATCGCCTGCATCCTGCGTTCGTTCGCCTTGATGCCGAGCAGCGCGAGGCCATAGGCGGAGCGGCTGAGCCACCACGCGAACCCGCCGACGAGCGCGCCGATGGCGAGCACGATCAGGTAGCGGGCATGCATCGGGAGCGCATCCATCGACATTGCGGCCGGAACGTAGAGCCCGTTCTCCCCACCCGTCAGGCCGGTCCAGGCGATCGCGCCGATGAAGAACGCGAAGGAGCACAGCAGCGTGACGATAATGTAGCCCACTCCGCCGGTGCGCGTGGCGAGATATCCGACCAGCACGGAGACGGCGGCGATCGCGACCAGGGCCGCGGCGAACGCGATCGCCAGCGATTCGCTGCGCGTGGCCGCGATGCCGAACGCGTAGGCCGGCACCCCGAAGAAGACCGCGTGCCCGAAGCTCGGCAGGCCCGCGTAGCCGATCAGCAGATCGAGCGAGACTGCCACCAGCCCCCAGATGACGAGCTCGGTGAGGAGGTAGACGAAGTACGGAGGCAGCCAGAACGGCACCACCGCGGCCGCGGCCAGCGCCGCGCAGGCGATCGCCCCCCTGCCGGCGGCGCTCACCATGCGGCGCGCACCCCCTCGCGGCGCAGCACCAGCACGAGCATGAAGGTGCACAGCACGACGATCATGGCGAAGCTCGGCTTCATCACGAGAATCAGCACCGACTGCAGCAGGCCGGCGAAGAGGCTCGCCACCAGCGCGCCGCGGATGTTGCCCATTCCGCCGACCACCACCACCACGAAGGCCATGATCAGGATCTCGAGCCCCATGGTGGGATACGCGCTGGTGATCGGCAGCATGAATGCGCCGGCGGCCCCGGCCAGCAGGGCGCTGATGAACGCGATCCATGCGTAGACCTTGCGCGCCGAGACGCCGGCGACCTGGGCAGCCTCGCGGTTGCTGGCGATGGCGCGGATCATCACGCCGTAGCGGGTCTTGCCGAGGAACAGCGCCAGCGCCGCGATGAGCGCGATGCTGGCGAGCATGACCACGACGCGGTACAGGCCGCCGAAATAGGGCACGGTGCCTTCCAGCGGCAGGTCGACGAGCTTGAAATCGTTGCCGAACAGCAGGTGCGCGAGCTCGCGCAGCACGTAGCCGAACCCCAGGGTCAGGAGCGCCCATCGCAGCGGGCCCGCTCCGGCCAGCCGCCCGGCGAAGGCGAGCAGCAGCGCCCCGCCGACCAGGCCCGTGGCCAGGGCCGCGAGCACCGCGCTCGCCCAGAAGTTCCCGAGCACCGAGTGCGCCGCCCAGGTGAAGTACGCCCCCATCATGTAGAACTCGCCGTGACTGAGATTCACGATGTGCAGGATGCCGAACACCAGCGTGAGGCCCAGGGCGGTGAGCGCGATCGTCGTGCCGACCACGAGGCCGTTGGCAAGTTGAGCGGCGATCTGCTCCATCTATTTCACTCCCAGGAATCTGTCGGCGGTCGCGGCATCGAAGCCATCGGTGCATGCCTCGACGCGCCCGACGTTCATCCAGTAGATGCGGTCGCACAGCTTGCGGATCAGCCCGAGGTCCTGCTCCACGAGCAGCACCGCGGCGCCGGATTCGCGCATGCCGGCAACGAGCGCGGCGATCTCGGCGACCGCCGAGGGCATCAGCCCCTCGGTCGGCTCGTCGATCAGGTACACGTCGGGCTCGAGGAGCATGATGCGGGCGAAGGCGAGGACCTTGCGCTCGCCCCCGCTCAGCGAGCCCGCGCGCTGGCGCGCGCGCTCCCTGAGCCGCCCGAAGCGCTCGTAGATCGGCCCGATGCAGCGCGGCGAGCGGCGCGACGCGAACAGCGGCACCAGGAGGTTCTCCTCCACCGTCAGGTCGGGGCAGATCTCCTGGTGCTGCGCGACGTAGCCGATGCCCAGCGATGCCATCCGCGACGGATCGGAGGTCTCGAGCAGCCTGGCACCGACCCGGATGCGCCCCGCCATCCGCCTGGCGAGCCCGACGATGGCGCGCAGCGTCGTGCTCTTGCCGACCCCGTTGCGGCCCACCAGGCCGACGATCTCGCCGGCACCGACATGCAGGCCGACGTCGCGCAGGATCTGGACCTTGCCGTAGCCGGCGTCGAGGTTCTCGAGCTCGAGCATCAGCGCTCGCCCCGCAGGTAGACGTCCTGGGCGACCGGGTTGCGGCGCACCTCGTCGGGCGTGCCCTCGCAGACGATCGTGCCGTTGTGCAGCAGGGTCACGCTCGCGGCCAGGCTCATCACCATCTCGATGTCGTGCTCGACGAAGACGATGGTGCTGCGCCCGGCCACCTGCCGCAGCGTTTCGCGCAGGGCGATGCGCTCCTCGGCGCTCATCCCGGCCATCGGCTCGTCGAGCAGGAGCACCCGCGGCGCATTGGCCAGGGCGAGGGCGATCTCGAGCCGCTTCTGCAGCCCGTGGGAGATGCGCGTCGATTCCTCGTCGGCGATCGACGCCAGGCCCGCGGCCTCCAGCGCCTCGGCGGCGCGGCGCCGGATGGCCGCCGCGCCGGACGGCAGCGCCCATCGGCGCATCGGCACGTCGCGCTGCAGCGCGAGCTCCAGCACCTGCCGGCAGGTCAGCCCTTCGAACAGGTTCACCACCTGGAAAGAGCGGCCGATGCCGAGCAGCGCCCTCTGCGGCACCGAGGCGCGGGTGATGTTGCGATCCCCGAGCCGGATCGACCCCGCGCTCGGGGCCAGGGTGCCTGCCAGCAGGTTGAGCAGCGTGCTCTTTCCCGCGCCGTTGGGGCCGATCAGCGCGCGCAACTCGCCGCGGCGCACGGTGAGGTCGACGCGGTCGACCGCCAGCAGGCCGCCGAAGCTGCGGCTCACCCCGGTCGTCTGCAGCTCGATCACCGGGCGGCGCCTACTTGATGCGGTCGATCTCGGCCGCGGGAATGGCGTGGATGACCTGCTCCTTGCCGCCACGGACCACCGCGATGTACAGCGGCGCCACGCCCTGATGGTCGGAGGCCCTGATGGTGATCGCGCCCGCCGGGAACTCCCTGCTCGCTTCGAGCTTCAATCCGGACAACGCCTCGATCAGCTTGCCGGTGTCCTTGCGTCCCTTGAAGCCCGAGCGCTCGATGGCCGCGAGCAGGACGTTGGTGGTCTGGTATGCCTCGAGCGCATTCAGGCCGACCACCTCGCCGGGATATTTCGCCGCGTAGGCCTTCCGGAACGCCTGGTTCTCCGGCGTATCGAGCGGCCCCGTGGCATCGCGCGGGTAGGCGCCGATGAAGGACAGCCCCTCGGCCGAGGCCGGGATCTGCGGGAAGTTCTCGGGAACGATCAGCGACTGCATGCCGGCCAGCTTCATCTTGCCCGCCAGCCCCTGGGATGCCGCTTCCTGCAGCGCGAGGATCGCGTCGCGGCCGGCCAGAACGAAGTACAGGCCGTCGGCCGAGCGGTCGATCTTGCTGATGTACGACGCCATGTCGGTGGCGCCGAACGGGATGCCGATCGATCCGCTCACCGTGCCGCCCACGGCCGCCATCGCCTCGCGGAACGCCTTGAGGCCCGACTGGCCGTACGCGAAATCGGAATAGACGACGTACCAGTTCTTCCCGCTGTTCTTCACCAGCCATTCGGCGAACGCATAGTTGCGCTGCCTGTTGCTCGCCGTGACGCGGAACGCATAGGGGTTGACGTTCTCGGCCAGGGCGAACTCGTCGGCCCAACAGCCGCTGGTCGGCAGGTAGGCGATCTTGACCTCCGCGGCGAGCTTCTGCAGCGACAGGCATTCGGCGCTGGACAGGCCGCCCACCAGGACGTCGACGTTCTCGCGCTGGATCAGCTCGCGCGCGTAGCGGATGGCGTCGGAGGTCTTGGCGGCGGAGTCGCGTTCCTCGACGACGAAGCGGATGCCCTTCGTCTGCGGCCTGGCTGCGGCGTTCTCGATCGCGAGATCCATGCCCTTGCGCGCCGACTTCCCGAGCGCGCCGAAGGCGCCCGTGGCCGGATTGACGAACCCGATCCGGATCTCCGTCGCCTGCTGGGCAAGCGCCTGCGGGCCGATGCCGAGCACCGCCATCAATGCGAACGCCGCCAGCGGCGCCTTCCAGCGCGCCGCCATGCTTCCACTCGTTTCGTTCATGTCTGTCTCCTTCCGATTCTCTGGTAAACCAGCCACTAAAGGGAATTCGCGACCTGCCATCCCTCCAGCAGCGCTTCGGTCGCCTGGCGCGGCGCCGCGGCGTCTCCGATCACGAACACCGGCAGCTCGCGCAGGTTCGCCCGCACCTCGGCGTGCAGGCGGTCGTCCGCGGAGACGCCGACGGCGAGGACGATCGTGTCGCAGGGAATGCGCGTCGGCGCG
This sequence comes from Burkholderiales bacterium 70-64, assembly GCA_001898645.1. GTDB lineage: Bacteria > Pseudomonadota > Gammaproteobacteria > Burkholderiales > Burkholderiaceae_E > Zeimonas. The sequence continues at coordinate 71,163 of MKUQ01000035.1, read as the reverse complement.
CCGTCGGCCGCGGCGATCACCACCGCGTCGCGCTCGATCGAACGGATGGTGCTGTTCGCGAAGGACGCAATGCCGGCGGCTTCCATGCTCTCCAGCAGGGTCCAGCGCACCGACTTGTTGAGGTCCTTCGCGAACCGCGCCGAACGCTGCACGATGCTGACCCGGCGCGAGCGGCGCCCGTGCATGGCCATGTCGCGAAGCTCGTCCGCCTCCACGAGGCGGTGCACGAGCAGGAACTTGACCGTCTCGCCGTCGAGGCCGCCCTGCTCCTTGATGTGCAGCGCCGTCTCGCAGGCGGTCGGGCCGCCGCCGAGCACCACCACGTCGCGGCCGACGCGGTCCATGGCGCCGGCCAGGACGTCGTGCGCGTGCACGATCTCGATCTCCGCATCTTCCGGCACCGGCAGGTCCGGGTAGACGGGATGCCCGCCGGTGGCCAGGACCAGGACTTCGGGTCGCGCCGCGCGGATCGCCTCGAGCGTCGCTTCCCGGCCGAGCTGCAGGTCGATGCGCTCGTCGCCGCCGACCTGGCGCGCGAGGTCCTCGTAGAGCCAGCGGTACTCGCGCTTGCCCGGCGCCACGTCGCCGATCGCCGCCACGCCGCCCAGTTGCGGCGCCTTCTCCCAGAGCGCAACCGTATGGCCGCGCGCGGCCGCCACCTTCGCGGCCATCATCCCGGCCGGGCCGCCGCCGACCACGAGCACCCGTTTGCCGGCGGAGGGCGGCGCGGCCGCTTCGGCCTCGCGGCCGGCCGCCGGGTTGACGAGGCAGCGTGCCGGGCCGGCCCATGCGCTGTCGAGGCAGACGTTGCACGCGATGCAGTGATTGATCTGCCCGGGCTCGCCCTCGATCAGCTTGCGCGGCAGGTGCGGATCGGCCAGCAGCGGCCGGCCCATCGAGATGAAATCGGCGCGGTTCTCGCGCAGGATCCGCTCGGCGACCGCGGGATCGTTGATCCGGTTCGACGCCGCCACCGGGACGCCGACCGCGGCCCTGATCGTCTCGGCGAGCCAGGCATAGGCGCCCGTCGGCACGTCGCCGGTGATCTGCGGCACGCGCGACTCGTGCCAGCCGCCCGTGACGTTGAACGCATCGGCGCCGGCCGCCTCGAGCAGGCCGGCGACGCGGGCGACCTCGTGGTGGGTGTTGCCGCCGGGAAGGAGATCGTGCCCGGCCAGCCGCACGAGAATCGGAACGCCGGGCAGCGCCGCGCGGATCGCGGCCACGATGTTGGTCGCGAAGCGCGCGCGGTTCTCGAGCGAACCGCCGTAGCGGTCCGTGCGGTCGTTCGTCACCGGCGAAAGGAACTGGGCAATGAGGTGCCCGACCCCGCAGAAGACGTCGATGCAGTCGAACCCTGCCTCGCGCGCCCGGATCGCGGCCTCGACGTACTTGCGCTCCAGCGCCTGCACCTCGTCGGTCGACAGGACGTGGATCGGCTCCGGATTGAAGCGCGACTGGATCTCCGAAGGACCGACCGGCTGCAGCCCGGTGAGCCGCGAAGGCGAGACGCGGCCCGTGTGATAGAGCTGGCAGGCGACCTTGCCCTCGGGATTCGCCGCGTGCATCGCGCCGGTGAGGCGCCTGAGGTCCGGAATGAACTCATCGTTCCAGAGCCCGAGCAGCAGGCTCTTGAACACCCCCGCCCCGGCCGGGTCCACGGCAAACCCGCCGACCGAGATCAGGCCGGCGCGCCCGCGCGCCCGCTCCCGGTAGAAGGCCACCAGCCGGTCGTCGCCGAAGCACCCGTCCCGGTGATAGTTCAGGTGCATCGCCGGCATCATGATCCGGTTCGGCACCGTCATGGCTCCGATCTTCAGCGGCGACAGGAGCCACCGGTACGGGGACGCGGCAACGTTCACGACAGCCTCGGTCTCGACTCTTTCTTCGGGGGAGAAGCTAAATTCTATCAAGCGTTTGATAGATTATCGAGACCGAACGAGGGTGTCAACCGGGCATGCCGAACCCTCCCCCGCCGGGCGTCTCCACCACGAACACGTCGCCGGCGGCCAGCTCGACGGTATCGGCATGGCGCAGGCGCTCGAGGCGTCCGTCGCCGCGCACCACGTAGTCGGCCCCCAGGGCGCCGGGCGCGCCGCCGGCCGTGCCGAAGGCCGGATGCACGCGCCCGTTGGCGAGGATCGAGGCCGTCATCGGCTCGAGGAAGCGCACGCGCCGCACGCCGCCGTCTCCGCCGCGCCACCTGCCCGCCCCGCCCGAGCCGGCGCGGATCTCGTAGCTCTCCAGGCGCACCGGGAAGCGCGATTCGAGCACCTCGGGGTCGGTGAGCCGCGAGTTCGTCATGTGCGTCTGCACCAGCGCCGTGCCGTCGAAGCCCCCGGTCAGGCGCCCCTGCTCGTCGAAGACGCCGCCGGCGCCCGAGCCCCCGGAGATGGTCTCGTAGTACTGGTAGCGCTGGTTGCCGAAGGTGAAGTTGTTCATCGTCGGAGGCCCCGAAGCCATCACGCCGAGCGCGCCGTACAGGCAGTTGGTGATGCACATCGAGGTCTCGACATTGCCGGCCACCACCGCCGCGGGATAGCGCGGGTTGAGCATCGAGCCCTCGGGCACGCGCACCTCGAGCGGCACGAGGCAGCCCTCGTTCATCGGGATGTCGTCCTCGACCAGCGTGCGGAACACGTAGAGCACGGCGGCCATGGTGACGGCCAGCGGCGCGTTGAAGTTGTTCGGCTGCTGCGCCGAGGTGCCGGCGAAGTCGACCACGGCCGAACGCGCCGCACGATCGACCGCGATGCGCACACGGATCACGGCGCCGTTGTCGAGCCTCACCTCGAAGCTGCCGTCCCTGAGCGCGCCGATCACCCGGCGCACCGAGGCCTCGGCGTTGTCCTGCACGTGGCGCATGTAGGCCTGCACGACGTCGAGGCCGAAGTGGCGGACCATCTTCACCAGCTCCTCGCGGCCCTTCTCGTTGGCGGCGACCTGCGCGCGCAGGTCGGCGAGGTTCTGGTCGGGGTTGCGCGCCGGATGGCGCGCGCCGGCGAGCCGCTCGCGCAGCGCCGCCTCGTGCAGCCTCCCGGCGCCGACGAGCTGGAAATCGGTGAGCAGCACGCCCTCCTCGTCGATGTGGGCGCTGCCGGGCGGCATCGAGCCCGGCGTGGTGCCGCCGATGTCGGCATGGTGGCCGCGCGAGCCGACGTAGAAGAGGATGGTCGCGCCCGCCTCGTCGAACACCGGCGTGATCACGGTGACGTCGGGCAGGTGCGTGCCCCCTGCATAGGGATCGTTGAGCACGTAGACGTCGCCCGGGGCCAGCGGCGCCGCGCCCGGGCCGGGCGCGTGCGCGCGCATGATCGCGCGCACGCTCGCGCCCATCGAGCCCAGATGCACCGGCATGTGCGGTGCGTTGGCCACCAGGCGGCCGGCCGCATCGAACACCGCGCAGGAGAAGTCGAGCCGTTCCTTGATGTTCACCGAGTGCGCGGTGTTCTGCAGCCGGTAGCCCATCTGCTCGGCGACCGACATGAACAGGTTGTTGAAGATCTCCAGCATCACCGGATCGGCCTCGGTGCCCACCGCCGAGCGCTGCGGGCGCGGCTCGCGGCGCTCGAGCACCAGGTCGCCGCGCTCGCCGAGCCGCGCGCGCCAGCCGGGCTCGATGACCGTGGTCGCGGTCGGTTCGGCCACGATCGCCGGGCCGTCGAGCACGTCGCCGGCCACGAGCTGCTCGCGCCGCCACAGCGGCGCCTCGTGCCAGGCGCCGCGCGTGAACATGCGCACGCGCGCCTGCGGCGCGAGCACACCGGTGCGCTCGCCGGGCGGCGCGAGCGAGGCACCCTGCCCGGGCTCGCCGGCGGCCTCGACCACCGCCGAGTCGATCACCAGCGCGCGGTCCGGCATCAGGAAGGCGAAGCGCTGCCGGTAGGCGGCCTCGAAGCGCTCGAGCATGGCCGCCGCCGTGTCGGCCTCGACCGCCAGCGCGGTATCGGTGCCCTCGTAGCGCAGGTGCAGCAGGCGGCGCATGCGCACCGAGCCCTCCGCCTCGCCCTGCGCGGCGAGCTCCGCGCGGGCGGCCTCCTCCAGCTCGTCGAGCACCCCGCGTGCCCCGGCCAGGCCAGCATCGTCGAAGCGGTGCTCGACCGAGCGCTCGCGCATCGCCGCCTGCCCGGCCAGCCCCATGCCGTAGGCCGACAGCACGCCGGCCAGCGGATGCGCCAGCACCCGCGGCATGGCCAGCGCATCGGCGACCTCGCAGGCATGCTGGCCGCCGGCGCCGCCGAAGGTGGTGAGCGTGTAGCGCGTGATGTCGTAGCCGCGCTGCACCGAGATCTTCTTGATCGCGTTGGCCATGTTGGCCACCGCGATGTCGACGAAGCCCTGCGCCACCTCTTCGGGCGTCATGGCGCGGCCGGTCCCGGCGGCGATGCGCGCGGCCAGCTCGGCGAAGCGCTCGCGCACGACGAGCGCATCGAGCGGCTGGTCGCCGCGCGGGCCGAACACCGCCGGAAAGAAATCGGGCTGGATCCTGCCCAGCATCAGGTTGGCATCGGTGACCGTGAGCGGGCCGCCGCGCCGATAGCACGCCGGCCCCGGATCGGCGCCGGCCGAATCGGGCCCCACGCGCAGGCGCGCGCCGTCGAAATGGAGGATGGAGCCGCCGCCGGCGGCCACCGTGTGGATGCCCAGCATCGGCGCGCGCACCCTCACGCCGGCCACCAGCGTGTCGAATTCGCGCTCGAGCTCGCCGGCGAAATGCGATACGTCGGTCGAGGTGCCTCCCATGTCGAAGCCGATCACGCGATCGAAGCCGGCGGCCGCGCTCACCCGCGCCATGCCGACGATGCCCCCGGCCGGCCCCGACAGGATGGAATCCTTGCCCTGGAAGGCGCGCGCATCGGCCAGCCCGCCGTTGGACTGCATGAACTGCAGGCGTATGCCCGGCAGCGCGCGAGCGACGCGATCGACGTAGCGATGCAGCACCGGCGACAGATAGGCATCGACGACGGTGGTGTCGCCGCGGCCGACGAGCCTGATCAGCGGCGAAACGCGATGCGAGACCGAGATCTGCGTGAAGCCGATCTCGCCTGCGATGGCGGCGAGCCGTTCCTCGTGCGCCGCGTACCGGTAGCCGTGCATCAGCACGATCGCGATCGCGCGCAGGCCGCGCCGGTACGCCGCCGAGAGCGCCGCGCGCGCGCCCGCCTCGTCGAGCGCGCGCACGACGCTGCCGTCGGCGCCGACGCGCTCGTCGACCTCGATCACCTCGCGATACAGCATCTCGGGCAGCACGATGCGCCGATCGAACAGCCGCGGCCGGTTCTGGTAGGCGATGCGCAGCGCGTCGCGAAAGCCGCGCGTGATCGCCAGCACCAGCGGCTCGCCACGGCGCTCGAGCAGCGCGTTGGTGGCCACCGTGGTGCCCATCTTGACGACCTCCACGCGCTCGGGGCCGATCGGCTCGCCGGGGGCGAGGCCGAGCATGCGGCGGATGCCCTCGACCGCGGCATCCTCGTAGTGCTCCGGGTTCTCGGACAGCAGCTTCGCCGTCGCCAAGGTGCCGTCGGGACGCCGCGCCACGACGTCGGTGAAGGTGCCGCCGCGATCGATCCAGAACTGCCAGGTGGTCACGTCCGGTGCCAGGAAACGAGGGGAATCCGGGAGTACGGTGGGGCGCGCCGGCGATGCGCGCGCCCGCACGCAGCCGGGACGATCATTCTACGAGATGGCAGGACGCCGCGAAGGATGGGCGGCGCGGTGACGGCCGGCGATGAGCCGGCGGGGGGAGTCGATCTGGATCATGCGGCGAACGATAGGTCCGCAGCCGCTGATGGAAGAAATCAACTATCCTGCGGACAAACCCGGAGTGCCGCGATGCCCGCCGCGTTCCCCTTCCACCTGATGGCCAAGCCGATCGGCCCGAAGTGCAACCTTCGCTGCCGCTACTGCTTCTATCTCGAGAAGGAGGCCTTCTTCGCGCCGGCGCCGCACTGGCGCATGAGCGACGAGACGCTGGAAGCGTTCGTGCGCCAGTACATCGAAGCCCAGCCCGGCAGGCATGTCGACTTCGCCTGGCAGGGCGGCGAGCCCACCCTCGCAGGGGTCGATTTCTTTCGCAGGGTGGTGGCGCTGCAGCGCCGCTACGCCGGCGGCAGGACGATCGAGAACGCCTTGCAGACCAACGGCACGCTGCTGGACGACGAGTGGGGCGCCTTCCTGGCCGAGCACGACTTCCTGGTCGGCCTGAGCATCGACGGACCGCAGGCGCTGCACGATCGCAGCCGCGTGGACGCGCGCGGGCGCGGCACCTGGGCCGCGGCGATGCGCGGCCTGGAGGTCCTGCGCCGCCACGAGGTGGCCTTCAACACGCTGACCTGCGTGAGCCGCGCCAACAGCGGCCGGCCGCTGGAGGTCTACCGCTTCCTCAAGGACATCGGCTCGCGCCACATGCAGTTCATCCCGGTGGTGGAGGCCGTGGCCGACGAAGACGAGCGCGGCCAGGGCCTCGCGCTCGGTGCGCCCGACGGGATCGCCATCGGCCGCCGGCCCGTCACCGACTGGTCGGTGACGGGCGAGGACTGGGGGCGCTTCCTGGTCACGATCTTCGATCGCTGGGTCCGGCACGACGTCGGGAACATCCACGTCCAGCTGTTCGAGGTCGCGCTGGCCAAGTGGCTGGGCCTGCCCGGCGGGCTGTGCGTGCACAGCGAAGTCTGCGGCGCGGCGCTGGCCATCGAGCACGACGGATCGGTCTACGCCTGCGACCACTACGTCTACCCGCGCTTCCGGCGCGGCAGCCTGCACGATGCGTCCCTCGCCGAGCTCGCCGGCAGCCCCGAGCAGCGGCGCTTCGGGCGCGACAAGCGCGACCGCCTGCCGCAGCGCTGCCGTACGTGCCCGGTGCTGTTCGCCTGCCGGGGCGGATGCCCCAAGCATCGCCACGACGTCACGGCCGAGGGCGAGGAGGGGTTGAACCACCTGTGCGCGGGCTATCTCGCCTTCTTCACGCACATCGATCCGCCGATGCGGGCGATGGCCGACCTCCACCGGCGCGGGGAAAGCCCGGCGCTGATCAGGAAGATCCTGGCGGCGAACGGGCGCCGCGGCGCGACATCGCGTCGCTGAGGCCCGGATCGGCCAGCAGCGCCCGCACGAATGCACGTGTATGCGTGCCGAACTCGGCCATCAGGGGCGCGAGCATGCGCATCATCGCATCGCGTTTCGCCGGATCGTCGCGGCCCAGCGACGCGTACAGGTCGATGCCGTCCTCGGCGACGCCGAACTCGAAGCCCGGATCGTCGACATAGCGCGCAGGCAGCGAAGCCGCGATGATCCGGTCGACCTCGTCGGCGGCGTCCGCCGCATGGCGCGACACCACCGCGCGCGGGCTGTCGTCGTCGTACGCGGTTTGGCCGCCGACGGCTGTGCGGCCCGCCAGCGCCTCGACGAGCGGCCCTGCCCCACGGATTTCGCGGCCGCCTGAGATCATCGCGGTGCGCGCGAAGTTCTCCAGCGCCAGATGGCGGTTGGAGACCAGCGTGACCGCCTGGTCGCGTGCCCGCGGCCAGCCGGCCATGTGCAGCGCGTTGATCCACAGCATCCGCGCCGTGCCCACCCCGGGCAGCACCCGCGCGTGGTAGGGCTGGGTGAGATCCTGCAGGTAGTGCAGCGCCCAGCCCGCGAAGCGCCAGCCCCAGTAGTCGTGCCCGGTGCGCAGCGCATGCAGCGCCAGCGTCTTCCACAGATGGATGCGGTACTCGGGATAGGTGCGCTTCAGGAAGCCGGCGGCCGCGTAGATGATGGCCGCCTCGTGGTAGAAGCCCATGTGGAACGGAGCCTGGCTGCCGAAGTCGAGCGCCGGGTTGCCGAACGGCTGCTTGCCGAAGCCGTAGAGCCGGCCCTGCGGGGTGCCGTTGTCCTCCCACAGGCCGATGTCCAGGCCGTAGTCGGGCTCGTCGCACGCCGTGGCGAGCACCGCGAGGGAGGAGACGGCCTCGCCTTCGCGCAGGGCGGCATAGCGCGCCGACTCCACGGCGTGGTCGCGCGCGAGCGTGGTCACGTTGCGCGCCGGCACGCCGGCACGGCCGTCGGGCGGATCGCCGGGCAGGCGCTGCAGGAACAGCCCGAGGCGCGAATCGGGCGCGATGCGCACCGCGGCGATGAAGCGGCTTTGCAGCTCGCCGGGCCCGGCCGCTCCGGCCGCGGTGAACCGCAGCGCATCGGGCCGCGGCGGGTAGACGGGCACGTGCTCGCGTGCCCAGCGCTCTTCGGCATCGAGCACCGCCTCGAGATTCGCCGCCTCGGCGGCGAGAAAGGTCTCGAGGCTCTCGACGCGCACCGGGGCGAGCTCGTGCAGCTCCGGCATGCCCGCGAGCGCCGGCCAGGCACCCAGCGTGTGGTTGCTCCAGGCGAACGCCGCGGGCGCGCAGGCGGCGCACAGCGCCAGCAGCGCGGCGCGCGCCAGCAGCCGCGCCACGACGAGGGAAGGCAGGTGCGGCGACAGGTGCATGGCGGACCCCGCTACTGGAAGGCGACTTCCGCGAAGCTGCGCAGCTTGCGGCTGTGCAGCCGCTCGACGCCCTGCTCGCGCAGCAGCTCCAGGGCGCGCATGCCGATGCGCAGATGCTGCTCGACGCGTTCGCGGTAGAACCGGTCGGCCATGCCCGGGAGCTTGATCTCGCCGTGCAGCGGCTTGTCGCTGACGCACAGCAGCGTGCCGTAGGGTACGCGGAAGCGGAAGCCGTTGCCGGCGATGGTGGCCGACTCCATGTCGAGCGCGATCGCCCGGCTCTGGCTGAAGCGGCGCTCGGGCGTGCTCGCCACGCCGTGCGAGGGCAGCAGCTCCCAGTTGCGGTTGTCGGTGCTCGCCACGGTGCCGGTGCGCATCAGCCGCTTGAGCTCGAAGCCGCGCAGCTGCGTGATCTCGGCCACCGCCGTCTCGAGCGCCACCTGCACCTCGGCCAGAGCCGGGATCGGCACCCACAGCGGCAGCTCTTCGTCGAGCACGTGATCCTCGCGCACGTAGCCGTGCGCCAGCACGTAATCGCCGAGCTCCTGCGTGTTGCGCAGCCCCGCGCAATGGCCGAGCATGATCCAGGCGTGGGGACGCAGCACCGCGACGTGATCGGTGATGGTCCTCGCGTTGGCCGGGCCCACGCCGATGTTGATCATGGTGATGCCGGCCCGGTCCTCGCGCACCAGGTGGTAGGCCGGCATCTGCGGCAGCCGCGGCGGCGGCGCGCCGGACGCTTCCCGGCCCGCGCCCGCGGTGCCGGCGCAGCGGGTCACGACATCGCCCGGCTCGACGAAGGCAGCGTAGCGGTGCTGCTGCGGGGGCCCGGCCATCAGCTCGCGGCCCAGCCTGACGAACTGGTCGACGTAGAACTGGTAGTTGGTGAACAGCACGAAGTTCTGGAAATGCTCCGGGCTGGTCCCCGTGTAGTGGCGCAGGCGATGCAGCGAATAGTCGACCCGCGGCGCGGTGAACAGGGCCAGCGGGTGCGGCTGGCCCGGCCGCGGCTCGTGGGTGCCGTTGGCAATGCCGTCGTCCATCGCGCCGAGGTCGGGCAGGTCGAAGCAGTCGCGCATCCGGCGGCGGCGCTGCGCGGTGAGCGTGCCCTCCACCGGATCGTGCTCGCCGATGCAGAAGTGCACCGGAATCGGCTGGGTGCTGGTACCGACCTCGAGCGGTACGCGATGGTTGCGCATCAGCAGCTCGAACTGCTCGAGGTAGTACTCGCCGAAGAGGTCCGGCCGCGTCAGGGTGGTCTCGTAGGTGCCGGCGCCCGCCACGAAGCCGTAGCTCAGGCGCGAATCGGGACGCAGCACCGATTCGGTACGCAGGCGCACGAACGGATAGCAGGCGCGCACGCGGCGGCCCGTGTCCTCGCCCGAGGCGAAGCGCGCGAACGCCTCGTGCAGCCAGTCGACGTTGGCCTGGTAGACGGCGCGCACGCGTTCGAGCGCGGCCCGCGCGTCGTCGAACGGCGCGGGCGCGAAGAAGGCGGCCGGTTCGTTCACGAGGAGGCGCGCTCCATCACCGCCGCCACGTCGAGCGGCCGGGTGATGTCGACCTGCGGCATGACGAAGTCGATGAGCGCCGTGAGCTGCCCGGCGTCGGCGCTCGCCATGGCGGCGCCCGGATGCCGCACCCGCGCGCTCGACAGCAGGCCGCGCCGGCGCAGGATCTCCTTGCGCACGCCGACCCCCGGCTGCTGCTCGAACACGATGAGCGGCAGGAAATGGCGCCAGATGCGCCGCGCGAGCGCCGCCTCGCCGCTGCGGAACGCCGCCAGGTGCGCCTGGAGCACCTCCGGAAACGCGAAGCCGGTGTTGTAGCCGCTCGAACCCCTCTCCAGGTCGAACTGGCCGTAGAGGGCGCCGAGACCGGTGAGCATCGGCACCTCGCGCGAGCCCGGCGCCGACAGCGCGGTGCGCAGCGCCCCGATCCTGCTCGCCGAGGGCACCGCCTCGGCCTTGATGCAGGCGACGCGCGCATTGTCGGCGACGATGCGCGCGAGCAGCGGCACGCTCATGTGCACGCCGGTGGAGGCGGGATGGTCCTGCAGCACCACCGGCAGGCCGACGCCCTCGCACACCCGGGCGTAGTACTCGGCGATGCGCGCCTCGCTCGGCACCGGCTCGGCAGTGGGAGCCACCATCAGGGCGCTCGCTCCGCAGCGGGCGGCCATCTCCGCGAGCTCGACGGTGGCGCGCGTGCCCGGATGCGAGACGCCGACGATGAGCGGGATCGCCTCGCCGAGCGTCTCGCGCGCGATGCGCACCACCGCCTCTCGCTCGCGATCGCTCATGCGGTTGGCTTCGCCGAGCACGCCCAGCACGGTGACGCCGTCCACACCGATGCGCAGCATGAAAGCGAGCATGCGGCGCAGCGAAGCCTCGTCGAGGCGCTCGTCGTCGTCGAACGGCGTGGCCAGGATCGGGTAGACGCCGTGGAAGGTCGGGACCGGCATGACAGGGTCGTGACGAGGGGTGATGTCCGATTTTCGCGACATGCGTGCATACAGAATAGGCGAAGCGTGGCGTCGGCGTCGACCGTCGGGCTGCCGCAACAGGGCTGAGTATGCGTTCACCCCGCCGCCACGGTATCTTCACGGCGTTGCATCCGCCCTGAATCACCGTGTCCGTACCTGCCTGGTTGTTGCCGTCGAAAAGGTCCGGAACCCTGCTTGCCGCCGCCACGGTGATCGCCGTCATCGGCACGGCCGCCTGGCTGGTCATCGACGAAGTACGCACCCATCGCCTGCAGGCCGCCCGCCTCGCCGGGATCGCGCGCGAGCTGCGCTTCGAGGTCGGCGCCGGGCCGAGCGACGCCATCCGCTTCCCGGAGGCGGGCCCGTACGACGAGCGGCTGGGCTACCGCCAGCTGCCGGAATTCGTCGAGCGGCTCGAGCGCCAGGGCTTTCGCGTGAGCGCCCAGGCGCGCATGTCGCCGGGCATGATCGATCTGCTCGATCGCGGCCTGTTCGCGATCTACCGCGAGAAGGACCAGGCCGGCCTGGAGCTGCGCGAATGCCGCGGCGAGCCCACCTTCGTGGCGCGCTTCCCGCAGCGGGTCTATGCGCGCTTCGAATCGGTGCCGTCGCTGCTGGTCGACGCGCTGCTGTTCGTCGAGGATCGCGACCTGCTCGATACGCAGCAGCCGGCGCGCAACCCGGCCATCGAATGGGACCGCCTCGCCAAGGCGGTCGTCGACCAGGTGTGGCGCATGGCCGACGGCGCGCATCCCGCGCACGGCGGCAGCACCCTGGCCACCCAGATCGAGAAATACCGGCACTCGCCCGACGGCCGCACCGAATCGGCCACCGAGAAGCTGCGGCAGATGGCCTCGGCCTCGCTGCGCGCCTACCTCGACGGCGAGGACACCCTGGCGCGGCGCCGCGAGATCGTGACCGACTACCTGAACACGGTGCCGCTGGCGGCCAGGCCCGGCTTCGGCGAGGTCAACGGCATCGGCGACGGGCTGTGGGCCTGGTATGGGCGCGACTTCACCGAGATCAACCGGCTGCTGCGCGACGGCGACGACGAGGCGCCGATGGCCGAGGCCGCCCTGCGCGAACGCGCCACCGCTTTCAAGCAGGCGCTGTCGCTGATGATCGCGCAGCGCCGGCCCTCGTGGTACCTGTTCGGCGGCGAGGCCGACCTGGCCGGGCTCACCGACAGCTACCTGCGGCTCATGGAGCGGGCCGGGATGATCAGCCCGGCGCTGCGCGACGCCGCCCTGGCGGTGCGCCTGCAGCGGCAGGCGCAGCCGCCTCCCGAGCCGGCGATCTCGTTCACCGAGCGCAAGGCGGCCACGGCGGTACGCGCCCGGCTCTCGGCCATGCTCGACGTGCCGCGCGCCTACGATCTCGACCGGCTCGATCTCGCCGCGCGCAGCACGCTCGACGGCGAGGCCCAGCGCACCGCCACGCGCGTGCTGCGCGGCCTGGCCGATCCGGCCACCGCGCGCGCCGCCGGCCTGTACGGCCACAGCCTGCTGCAGCCGGACGACGATCCGGGCAAGCTGGTGTTCAGCTTCACCCTGTTCGAGCGCGGCGAGCACGCCAACCTGCTGCGCGTGCAGACCGACAACTTCGACCAGCCGTTCGACATCAACGAGGGCGCGCGGCTCGACCTCGGCTCCACCGCCAAGCTGCGCACGCTGGTCACCTACCTGGAGCTGGTGGCCGACCTGCACGCCCGCTGGAGCGGCCTGGCGCCCGCGCAGCTCGAGGCCGTCGCGGTCAGCCCGCGCGACGCCCTCGGGCGCTGGGCGAAGGACTACCTGCTGCGCAGCGGCGCGGACGCCACGCTGGCGGCGATGCTCGAGGCGGCCATGCAGCGCCGCTACTCGGCCAGCCCCGCTGAGGAGTTCTTCACCGGCGGCGGGCTGCACCGCTTCGGCAACTTCGAGGCGGCCGACAACGGCCGCGTGCTGAGCGTGCGCGAAGCCCTCGAACGCTCGGTGAACCTGGTCTTCATCCGGCTGATGCGCGACATCGTGCACCACCTGATGTTCAAGGTGCCCGGCTCGAGCGCGACGCTGCTCGAGGACCGCTCCGATCCGGCGCGCCAGGAATACCTGTCGCGCTTCGCCGACCGGGAAGGGCGCGAGTTCATCGCCCGCTTCTACCGCAAGTACCAGGGGAAATCGCCGCAGGAGGCGGAAGAGGTGCTCCTGCAGGGCGTGCGCACGTCGCCGCGACGGCTGTCCGCCGTCTTTCTCGAGCTCGAGCCCGATGCCGACGCGGACGCGCTGGGGCGCTTCCTGGCGCAGCGGCTGCCCGGCAACGAGCTCTCCGCGCAGACGGTGCACGCGCTGCACGAGAAGCAGGGGCCGCGTGCACTGCCCTCGCTGGCCGACCGCGGCTACGTGGCCGGCGTGCACCCGCTCGAGCTGTGGCTGGTCGGCTTCCTGCGCCGCCATCCCGAGGCGTCGCTCGGCGACGCGTACGCGGCCAGCCGCGCCGAGCGCCAGGAGGTCTACGGCTGGCTGTTCAAGACCCGCAACAAGAACGCCCAGGACGTGCGCATCCGCAGCCTGCTCGAGGTCGAGGCCTTTCTCGAGGTGCAGCGCGCCTGGCACCGGCTGGGCTATCCGTTCGACGCCCTCACCCCTTCCTACGCGACGGCGCTGGGCGCCTCGGGCGACCGCCCGGCAGCGCTCGCCGAGCTGATGGGGATCCTGGTCAACGACGGCCTGCGCCTGCCGGTGGCGCGCATCGAATCGCTCGCCTTCGCGCGCGGCACGCCCTACGAGACGCGCCTGGACTTCGACCCGCCGCCGGCCGAACGCGTGCTGCCGCACGAGGTCGCCCAGGCAGCCCGCAGCGCCGTGCTCGGCGTGGTCGAGCGCGGCACCGCGCGGCGTCTGGCCGGTACGCTCGCGCGCCCCGACGGCACGCCGCTGGCCATCGGCGGCAAGACCGGCACCGGCGATCACCGCTTCGACGTCTACGGCCGGGGCGGACAGCTGATCTCGTCGCGGGTGGTAAGCCGCTCGGCCACCTTCGTATTCCTGATCGGCGAGCGCTACTACGGCACCATGATGGCCTACGTCAGGGAACCCTACGCGGAACGGTATCGCTTCACCAGCGCGCTGCCCACCCAGCTGCTGAAGTCGCTCGCGCCGGCGCTGCTGCCCTTTCTCGACCGGCCCGATTCAGGGTCGGCCTGCGTACCCTTGCCTTAGACTGCCGCCGCGCAAGCGCGCCGGTTCATGCGCTCTTGCGTTCGTTCGCACCGTATCAGAAGCTGCCCTGCCACGAGAGCAGCAGGCTGCGGCCGGGGGCGCGGATCTCCTGCCCCGACAGCCCTTCGGCCAGGTGCTCGTGATACGGCTTGTCGAACGCGTTGAGCAGGGCCACCCGCACGCGCTGCTGGCGCCAGCGATAGCTCACGCCGAAGTCGGCCGTGGCGAATCCCGCCGTGGCGTCTTCGGTGCCGCGCGAGAACACGGTCGCCACCTGATCCTGGCGCCTGACCAGCCGCAGCGCCGCGTCGGCGCTCCAGCCGTCGGCCAGGCCGCCCTCCCATCCGAGCGTGAGCTCGTCGGCCGGCATCTGGAACAGCGGCTCGCCGATGTCGCGGTTCCAGCCGCGCACCTGCGACCAGGCGATGCTCGCCCACTGGCGCGGCTGGAACTGCCAGCGCGCCAGCGCCTCGACCCCGCGCAGGACGGCTTCGCCGATGTTCTCGGTCTGCTTCACCGGCAGGCCGCTCTGCACCGCGCCGGTCACCCGCCCGGTGATGAAATCGGTGATGCGCGTGCGATAGGTCGACAGCGTGTAGTGGACGTTGCCGGTGCTGCCCTTGAGGCCGACCTCGAACTGCGTGGCCACCTCCGGACGGATCTGCGGATTGCCCACGTAGAAGTAGCCGTCGCCGCGCGGCGAGGCCTCGAAGCGCTCGCGCATGTCGCCGGCGCGGAAGGCGCGCGAGACGTTGGCATAGGGCCGCAGCAGCGGGGAGACCTCCCAGATCGCCCCCAGGCTGCCCGAGTTGGCGCTGTCGGTGCGCGACAGGCCGCTGGTCACCGCGCCGTTGCTCATCGAGGCAGCCTCGCCGCGCACGACGTCGTGGCGCAGCCCGGCGAGCAGCGCCAGCGAGCCGAAGCGCATGTCGTCCTGGATCCACACCCCGGCAGCGTCGATCCGGCCGTCGGCGAACGGATCGTTGCGCACGTGGTTGTTGAACAGCGGCGGATTGTTGTTCAGGTAGCGCTCGGGCGAAGCCTCCATGCGCCACGCGTTGATGCCGAACGACAGCAGGTGCGAGGGGTGGGCCAGCCAGTCGGCCTTGAGGTCCACGCCGTTGGTGTCGAACGAGACGTGGGTGTCGGTCTGGTCGCGACCGAGCGCGCTGGCGAACGCGTTGATCTGGCGCTCGACGGTCTGGTGATACACGCGCGCATCGAAGTTGAGCGGACGATCGCCCGATCCGCTGCGGCGATAGCCGATCTCGGCCAGCTGGCGCTTCTGCTCCGGGGAATGGACGGTCACCGTGCCGAGCGCAGGCGGCGTGCCCGGCTTGGCCGACCCCGGATACCAGACGTCGCGGTCGACGTGCTGCTGCAGCGACAGCCGCAACTGCTGCGAGGCGTCGATGCGGAAGCGGTATTGCCCGATCAGGCTGTCGCTGTCGTAGCCGGTGAGACCGACCCGGCCGTCGGGCGCGCGGTAGTCGCCCAGGTTCGCCGCCGAGGCGCCCAGCATCAGCGCGTGGTCGCCTTCGGAGAGGTTGGCCACCGCGCTGCCGCGCAGGCCGCTGCTGGCGCTGTCGAACTGGGCGCCGGCGCGTACGTGCAGCCCCGGCTCGAAGCGCGCCTGGGGCAGGATGACGTTGATCGCCCCGCCGAGCGCCCCCGTGCCGTAGAGCACCGATGCCGGGCCGCGCACGACTTCGACGCGGTCGGCGAGCCCGAGCGACATGAAGGAGGCGATCGCCCCTGCCGGCTGCGCCGAGTTCATCCGCATGCCGTCGACCATCAGCACGATGCTTTCGCGCCGCAGCCCGCGGATGACCGGGTTCTGGCCCTGGGCACCGTCGCTGGTGACCGACAGGCCGGGCAGGCCGCGCAGGGCGGCGCCCACGTTGGCGGCGCCGCGGTCGAGCCACTGCTGGCGATCCACGTTGCCGACCGAGATGGGAGTTTCGGCGTCGTCCGACTGGTAGCCCTTGGCCGTGATGCTGACCTCGGGCAGCGACTGCGCTTCCTGCGCCGAGGCGCCGGCAGCGGCGAACATGCAGACAAGCGCCGCGTACAGCGGCCGGACACGCAACGTGGGCATCGACGACTCCGATCTTGGGGGGCCGCGACCCGCCAGGATCGGGAGTCGCAGGTCAGGAAGATAGCAACGGAGTGTCGCTTAATGCAAATGATTCGTGTTTGATTCAGGTCAAGGACGTCAGGGCCGGAATCAGGACAGGCCCGATCAGAGCAGGCCCATCTCGAGCTGCGCCGCCTCGCTCATCATCTCTCTGCTCCAGGGCGGATCCCACACCAGCTCGACGTCGACCTCGGCCACGTTGGGAATGCCGAGCAGCTTGTCGCGCGCCTCGTCGGCCAGCAGAGTACCCATGCCGCAGCCAGGGGCGGTCAGCGTCATGCGCACCTCGATGCGGAAGCGCCCGTCCTCGAGCGGCTTGACGTCGCAGCCGTAGACCAGCCCGAGCGCGACGATGTCGATCGGGATCTCGGGGTCGTAGCAGG
The DNA here is from genome assembly GCA_001898645.1 of Burkholderiales bacterium 70-64. GTDB lineage: Bacteria > Pseudomonadota > Gammaproteobacteria > Burkholderiales > Burkholderiaceae_E > Zeimonas. The sequence continues at coordinate 54,491 of MKUQ01000035.1, read as the reverse complement.
TGGACAGGTGCATCCAGGCCGCCTTCTCGACCGCCTCGGCGGTGGTGGGCGGACCGCCGTCGACGCCGAGGGCCAGCGCCTCGGAAGGGTCGAGCTCGAGGCCGAGCGCGTCGGCATGGCGCCCGTCGATGCGATACAGGTTGCCGTCGACCATGACGGTGAACGTACCGCCGAGCCGCTGGCTGATGTAGCCCACCCGCCCTGCTTCCAGCGTCGTGCCGGTCCCCCAGGGCACCATGACCGCGGGGCAATCGCGGGTCAGCGTGACTTCCTGGATATCGCCGTGCCGGTAACCCATCGCAACTCCTTCATTCCGTCTTGGCCGGATCCCCGGCGCCGATCAGTGCGTTGTGCAGCGTGTGCCAGGCGAGCGTCGCGCACTTCACTCGCACCGGGAATTCCTTGACGCCCGCCAGTACTTCGAGTTTGCCGAAATCCCGGCCGGGGGGCGCCGCATCCGTGAGCAGCGCATGGAAATCGCGAAACAGCGCCTCGACCTCTTCGACCGTATGCCCCTTCACCGCCTCGGTCATCAGCGAGGCCGAGGCGGTGGAGATGGCACAGCCATGCCCGACGAAGCTCGCGTCGGCGACCACGCCCTTGTCCAGGCGCACGTAGAGCGTGAGCTGGTCGCCGCACAGCGGGTTGTGCCCTTCGGCCACCCGGTCGGGATGCTCCATCTCGTGGAAATTGCGCGGGCTGCGGTTGTGATCGAAGATCACCTCCTGATAGAGCTCGCGCAGGTCGCCACGGCTCAGGCTCATGGCCGCGCTCCCGTGCCGAACATGCGCTGCGCGCCGCGGATCGCCGCCATCAGCGCGTCGATGTCGCGCTCGTCGTTGTAGATCGCCAGCGATGCGCGCGCCGTGCCGGGAATGCCGAAGCGCGTCATCACCGGCATCGCGCAATGATGGCCGGCGCGGATCGCCACGCCTTCGGCGTCGAGGATGGTGCCGAGGTCGTGCGGATGGATGCCCTCGACCATGAACGACAGGATGCCGGTCTTGCCGGGGGCGGTGCCGATCAGCCTCAGGCCGGGAATCCGCAGCGCCGCCTCGGTGGCGTACTCGAGCAGCGCGTGCTCGTGGGCGGCGATGCGCGGCAGGCCGATGCCCGTCACGTAGTCGATCGCCGCGGCCAGGCCGACCCCGCCCGCGATGTTGGGCGTGCCCGCCTCGAAGCGGGCCGGCGGATCGGCCCAGGTGCTGCCCTCGAAGCTCACGGTGCGGATCATGTCGCCGCCGCCCTGCCAGGGCGGCATGGCCGCGAGCAGCTCGTGGCGCGCGTACAGCGCGCCGATGCCGGTGGGCCCGTAGAGCTTGTGGCCCGAGAAGGCGTAGAAGTCGCAGCCCAGGGCCTGCACGTCGACCGCCTGGTGCGCCACCGCCTGCGCGCCGTCGACCAGCACGAGCGCGCCTGCGGCATGGGCGCGCTCGATCATCGCCGCGACCGGGTTCACCGTGCCAAGTGCGTTGGACACGTGCACGATCGCCGCCAGGCGCGTGCGCGGCCCGAGCATGGCCTCGAAGGCGCCCGGCTCGAGCTCGCCGCGATCGGTGAGCGGCACTGCCTTGAGCACCGCGCCGGTCTGCTCGCACACCAGCTGCCAGGGCACGATGTTCGAGTGGTGCTCCATGCCGGTGACGAGGATCTCGTCGCCCGGCTTCAGGTTGGCGCGGCCCCAGCTCCAGGCGACCAGATTGATCGCCTCGGTGGTGCCGCGGGTGAACACGATCTCCTCGCTGCGCGCGGCATTCAGGAACCGCTGCACCCGCTCGCGCGCGCCCTCGTAGAGGTCGGTGGCATGCTGCGAGAGCCAGTGCACGCCGCGATGGATGTTGGCGTTCGATTCGCGGTAGAAGGCGCGCTCGGCCTCGATCACCGCCTCGGGCTTGTGCGTGGTGGCGGCATTGTCGAGGTAGACCAGCCGCTTGTCGCGCACGCGGCGCGTCAGGATCGGGAAATCGGCGGCCACCTGGGCGGCCAGCGAAACGGCCGGCGCACCGCCGGGCGTACCGACCGGCGCCTCGGCGCGCGCCGCGTCGAGGCGGGGAGCCAGCGCATTCATGACAACTCCTCCATGAGCTCGCCGCCGGGCAGGCGCGCGCGCAGGGTGGCCGCGGCGCGCCGGCGCAGCGGCGCCAGGCCGATGCGCGCCAGGGCCTCGGCGGCAAAGGCGTAGGTGAGCAGGTTGCGCGCGTGCGGCTCGTCGATGCCGCGCGAACGCAGGTAGAACAGGCTCGCCTCGTCGATCTGCCCGACCGTCGCGCCGTGCGCGCACTTCACGTCGTCGGCGTAGATCTCGAGCTCGGGGCGCGCGTCGGCCTCGGCGCGCGGCGAGAGCAGCAGGTTGTCGGTGCGCTGGATCGCATCGGTGCGCATCGCGCCCGCGGCGACCACGATGCGCCCGGCGAACACGCCGCGCGCGGCCTCGTCGACGATGCCGCGGTAGAACTCGCGGCTGGTGCCGCGCGGCTGCAGGTGATCGATGCGCGTGTGGTGATCGACGTGACGCCGGCCGTCGACGTGGTACAGGCCGTTGAGCAGCACCTCGCAGCCCTCGCCCTCGAAGCGCGTGACGATGTCGTGGCGCGCCAGGCGCGCCCCGAACGACAGCGAGTGCGAACCGAACACCGAGCCGCGCGCCTGCGCGACCTCGATGGCGGCCAGGTGCACCGCCTGCTGGTCCTCTTCCTGCAGCTTGACGTGCGTGATGCGTGCGTCGGCGCCGGCCTCGATGCGCGTCACCGCGTTGCTGAGCGAGGCGGCCGCGGCGCCGCCGCCGAGCCAGTGCTCGACGATCGTGGCCTGCGCGCCGGCCTCGGCGACCACCAGGTTGCGCGGATGCGAGGCGGCGTTCGGCGCGCTGGCGACGAACACCAGGTGGATGGGCGCCTCGAGCGCCGTGCCGCGCGCCAGGTGCACGAACGCGCCGTCGGTGGCCAGCGCCGCGTTGAGCGCCACCGGGCTGGCGCCGCTGTCGGCGCTGCCGAAGGCGGCCTGCACCCGCTCGGGCTGCGCAGCCAGCGCCTCGGACAGGGCGCCCACGCTCGCGCCGGCGGGCAAGGCGCCGACCTGCGACAGCGCCGCGGCGTAGCGGCCGTCGACGAACACCAGCCAGTGCCCGCCGTCGTCCTCGCCGCGCAGCTTCGCCACGGCAGCCTGCGCCGCGGCGGAATCACCGCCCGATGCCTCGTCGAAGCTCGCTTGCCCCAGGAAGGCGAGCGACGTGTGCCGCCAGTGGTCCATGCGCTGGGTCGGCCAGCCCTCGTCGGCGAAGCGTTCGATGGCACGCTGGCGGATCGCGGCGAGCCAGGGCAGCCCGGCTCCCGACAGGCTCGCCGCGCGGGTGCGGAAGACGCCCAGCCAGGTGTCGATGTCGCTCATTGCGCCGCCCCGCTGCGCGCCGCGGCGGCCGGCGCCTTGGCTCCGGCGCCGGTCTCCTTGAGCTCGTCGCCGATCCAGGCGTAGCCGCGCTGCTCCAGCTCGAGCGCCAGCTCCGGCCCGCCGGAGTGCGCGATGCGCCCCTTGGAGAGCACGTGCACCTTGTCGGGCACGATGTAGTCGAGCAGGCGCTGGTAGTGGGTGATGACGATCATCGAGCGCTCGGGGCTGCGCAGGCGGTTCACGCCGTCGGCCACGATGCGCAGGGCATCGATGTCCAGGCCCGAGTCGGTCTCGTCGAGCACCGCCAGGCGGGGCTCGAGCAGCGCCATCTGCAGCACCTCGTTGCGCTTCTTCTCGCCGCCCGAGAAGCCCTCGTTGACCGAGCGGTAGAGGAACTCCTCGCGCATGCCCACCGCCTTCATCTCGGCCTTCACGCGCTTGAGGAAATCCATCGCGTCGAGCTCGGGCAGCTTGCGATGGCGGCGCACCGCGTTGACCGCGGCCTTGAGGAAGTAGGCGTTGGACACCCCGGGGATCTCGACCGGATACTGGAACGCCAGGAACAGGCCCTCGCGGGCGCGCTCCTCGGCGGGCAGCGCGAGCAGGTCCTTTCCGTCCCAGGTGACGCTGCCGCCGTCGACGTGGTAGCTCTCGCGACCCGCCAGCACCTGCGCGAGCGTGCTCTTGCCCGAGCCGTTGGGGCCCATGATCGCGTGCACCTCGCCGGATTTCACCTCGAGGTTCAGGCCGCGCAGGATCTGCTTGCCCTCGACCGAGGCGTGCAGGTCGTTGATCTGAAGCATGCTCGTTCTCTCCTTTAGCCGACGCTGCCTTCGAGGCTCACGCCGAGCAGGTTCTGCGCCTCGACGGCGAATTCCATCGGCAATTCCTTGAACACCTCCCGGCAGAACCCGCTCACGATCATCGACACCGCGTCCTCGGCCGACAGGCCGCGCTGCATCGCGTAGAAGAGCTGGTCCTCGCCGATGCGCGAGGTGGTGGCCTCGTGCTCGACCTGCGCCGAGGGATGGCGTACCTCGACGGTGGGGAAGGTGTGTGCGGCGCACTTGTCGCCGATCAGCAGCGAGTCGCACTGCGTGTAGTTGCGCGCGCCCACCGCCTTGGGGGTGATGCGCACCATGCCGCGGTAGGTGTTGCTGCCGTGGCCGGCCGAGATGCCCTTGGACAGGATGGTGCTGCGCGTGTTGCGCCCGATGTGGATCATCTTGGTGCCGGTGTCGGCCTGCTGGCGGTGGTTGGACAGCGCCACCGAGTGGAACTCGCCGACCGAGTCGTCGCCGCGCAGGACCACGCTCGGATACTTCCAGGTGATCGCCGAGCCGGTCTCGACCTGCGTCCAGGAGATGCGCGAGCGCGCCCCGCGGCAGTCGCCGCGCTTGGTGACGAAGTTGTAGATGCCGCCCTTGCCGTCCTTGTCGCCGGGGTACCAGTTCTGCACCGTGGAGTACTTGATGTGCGCGTCGTCCAGCGCCACCAGCTCGACCACCGCCGCGTGCAGCTGGTTCTCGTCGCGCATCGGCGCCGTGCAGCCCTCGAGGTAGCTCACCGAGGCGCCCTCCTCGGCGATGATCAGCGTGCGCTCGAACTGGCCGCTGTCCTTGGCGTTGATGCGGAAATAGGTGGACAGCTCCATCGGGCACTTCACGCCCTTGGGGATGAACACGAACGAGCCGTCGGAGAACACCGCCGAATTGAGCGCGGCGTAGAAGTTGTCGTTCGGCGGCACCACCGAGCCGAGGTACTTCTTCACCAGCTCCGGGTGGGTCTTCACCGCCTCGGAGAACGAGCAGAAGATGATGCCGTGCTCGGCCAGCTGCTTCTGGAAGGTGGTGGCCACCGACACCGAATCGAACACCGCGTCGACCGCCACGCCGGCCAGCTTGGCGCGCTCGTGCAGCGGCACGCCGAGCTTCTCGTAGGTGCGCAGCAGCTCCGGATCGACCTCGTCGAGGCTCTTGGGGCCGTCCTTCTTCTGCTTCGGGGCCGCGTAGTAGACGATGTCCTGGAAGTCCACCGGCGGATACCAGACCTGGGCCCAGGTGGGCGTGGTCATGGTGAGCCAGTGGCGATACGCCGCGAGCCGCCATTCGAGCATGAACGCGGGCTCGCCCTTGCGCGCCGAGATCAGCCGGATGGTGTCTTCCGACAGACCCTTCGGGATGGTGTCGCTCTCGATCTCGGTGACGAAGCCGGCCTCGTACTCGCGGTCGAGGAAGCTGTCGATCTTGGTGGTGACGGCATTCATGTAGGGCTGACTCCTGTCATTGCGTCGATTCGCTCGCCTGCGCGGCGGCGCGCGGCGCGCGATGCAGCACGATCGGCTGCTCGCGCAGCGGCGGCGCCATGTCGGCCAGCGTCACGCCTTCGAGTGCGCGGCGCACGATCAGGCTGATCTGCTGCCAGTTCGTGCGCACGCGGCAACTGGTTTCGATGTCACACAGGCCGGAAGTGGCGCTGCACTCCGTGAGCCCGAACGGCTGCTCCTCGAGCGCATCGACGATGTCGGCCACGGTGATCTCCTGCGGCGGCCGGCTCAACGAATACCCGCCATGCAGGCCGCGCACGCTGGCGACCAGCTCGCGCCGCGCCAGGCTCTTGAGGACCTTGCTCACCGTGGCGCGGCCGAGGCCGAGCGACAAGGCGAGATCCGCGGCGCTGAACAGCCGTTGCGGCTGACTGGCCATCTGGGTCATCACCATCGTCCCGTAATCCGCGAGCCTGCTGATGCGAAGCATGTCCGTGTTTCCTGGCGGTTCCTGCTCCGCCCTGCGCTAAACAGTACCGTTTTGGTCCTGTTTGTGTCAACCGCGCAGCCGGTGCTCGAACGTGCCTCAGCGTATCGGCTTGATCGTGATCAATTCCGGGTCGTCGGCATGCTCGACCAGGACGCGGCGCACGCGGTCCTGCCAGAGCTCGCGAAACAGCGCGGTCTCCTCGGCGCTGGCATCGTCCGAGAGGCTGCGCGACATCGCCCACGCCATGCGCGGATCGCTCGGCACCCGGCTCAGATTGGCCTCGGCCTCGACCGCGCGATCGTTGTCCAGACGCGTGAAGCGCACCTGCGCGCCTACCGGCTGCTCGAAGAACAGCCGATCGCGCCGCACGAAGCGCCCGCCGATGCCCGGAAAGCCGCCGTCGCCCGCGGCACCGGTCACCAGCCCGAGCACGTTGGCCACCACGCCGGTGACCCCGGCATCGCGGCGCTCGCGAAAGTCGATGCGGATCGCGCCGCGCTCGGGCAGCGGCTGCCCCTCGGGGTACAGCGCCCGCACCGCCGCGCGCGCCATCAGCCAGGCGCCCGCCACGGTCGGGCAGGAATGCCCGGCCAGGCGCACCGCGTCGACGTAGCGATACTCCAACACTCCGGCGTCGGCGGCGCCGAGGAACTCGGCCAGCGAGTCGCGCATGACGATGGTGGGTGCGTCGGCGAAGAACGCGGGGCTGGAGGACTGCGGGGAGACGACGCTGCTCATGTGGCCGGCCTTGTAGCGGAAGGAAAACGCCCTTAGGATAGTAACGTGTTACTTACATGTCGAGCATGGCACGCTGCCAGGAGGGATATGCGATGAGCAGCGCGGCGCCGGCCAGGCCGGTTCCGGTTTCGCGCGGGCCCGCCGCCACGCGCGTGCGCCTGAGCGGCGCCGAGCGCCGGCGCGAGATCGTGCTGGCGGTGGTGGAGCTGGCGCGCGACGCCGGCCCCGAGGGCATCACCACCCAGGCCATCGCCGAACGGGTCGGCGTCACCCACGGAGCACTGTTTCGCCATTTCCCCGACAAGGACGCGATCTGGGCAGCGGTGTTCGACTGGGTGCGCCAGACCCTGGGCGAGATCATCGACGCGGCCTTCGCCGTCGGCAGCACGCCGATGCGCACGCTCGAGGGCGTGTTCCTCGCCCACGTCGGCTTCGTGGCGCGCTACCCGGGGGTGACGCGCATCCTGTACCACGAGCTGCAGCGCCCCGGGCCGTCGTCGGCGCAATCGCGCGTGCGCACGATGGTGGGCGGCTACCGCCAGCGCCTGTGCGCCGCCATGGCCGCCGCGCGCGAGGCCGGCGAGCTGCCGGCCTCGCTCGACGAGGAAGCCGCCGCGGTGCTGCTCATTGGCACCGTGCAGGGCCTGGCGGTGCAGTCGACCCTGTTCGGCGGCGAGGGCGGCATGCTCGAGGCGGCGCGGCGGCTGTGGCCGCTGCTGCTCGACGGTTTTCGCGGCGCCGGGTCTTCCTCCAGCCGCGGCGCACCCGCTTCCCGGCGGCCGGGGCGAACGACGGTGTCAGGCTAGGGCGCCGGCGCGGGCTCGGCGAGCAGGCCGCCGATGAGAGCGCCCAAGGCCAGGTCGCCGACGCGGCCGAAGGCATGCAGCCGGATGCGGCCGGCGCGGTCGATCACCACCAGGGTGGGCGTGCCGCGCATGTCGTAGGCGCGCATGGTGAGGGGAACAGGACCCTCGGCGGCCGGCAGGTCGACGCCGACCGGGAAGGCGATGCGGTATTCGTGCAGGAAGGCGGCCAGCGACGCCGGCCGCATCGCCTCGTGGTGCTCGAACACCGTGTGCAGGCCGATCACCGCCACGTCATGGCCGGCGAACTCGCGCTGCACCGCCTGCGCCTGCGGCAGGCCGTGCTGCACGCATCCCGGGCACAGCATCTGGAACGCGTGCAGCACCACGATGCGTCCGCGCAGCGATTCGAGCGACGGCGGCTGCGCGGCATTGAACCACTGCGCCACCTGCCAGGGCGGCGCCGTCGGATAGGGGGATGGCGGATTCACTTCAGGTCGGCCAGCGCAGCCCCGAAGTTGATGTGGAAGGGCTGGCCGTCGATCACCAGCGCCGGCACCGAGCGCACGCCGAGCCGCTCGGCTTCCGCGATGCGGTCCTTGTGCTGGCCCAGATGGACGACCTCGACGCGGTATCGGCCCGGGTCGAGCGCATCGACGAACTGCTGCTCGGCCGACACGCAGACCGGACAGCCGGCGTGAAAGAAAGTGGCGGTGGTCATGGAGGGCTCCTCGACGATGGATGCGGCTGCGCCTGCCGGCACGTTGCCGCGGGAAGCAACGATGTATCGAGTCGATACATGATGGAGCGTAAGCCGGCGTGCGGCTCTTGTCAACGATGTATCGAGGCGATACATTGCGGCGATGGACGATGCCTGGTTGCCGGTCGACGACACCCCGCTGCTGCTCGAGCGCCTGGCGGCGCTGCTGCAGCAGTCGGTGCGCGAAGACGCCGCGCGCCACGGCCTGCTGCCCATCCACCTGCAGGTGCTGGCCTACCTCGCCCGCGCCAACCGCTACAGCGACCGGCCGATCGCGGTAGCCGAATACTTCGGGATCACCCGCGGAACGGTGTCGCAGACGCTGGCGGTGCTCGAGCGCCGGGGCCTCGTCGCGCGCCAGCCCGACGAGCGCGACGGCAAGCACCTGCATCTGGCGCTCACCGCGGCGGGCCGGGCGGTCCTCGCCCGCGGCTGGACCCGGCGGCTCGACGCGGCGCTGCGCGCCGCCGGCGCGCAGGCCGACATCGGCGAGCGGCTGCGGGCGCTGCTGACCGCGCTGCAGCGCCAGAACGGCAACCGCGCCTTCGGCGTGTGCCGGCAATGCGCGCATTTCCTGCCGGCCGGAGACGGTCACCTGTGCGGCCTCACCGGCGAGCCGCTGGCACGCGAGCAGACGCGCAAGATCTGCCGGGAATGGACGGCGCCCGAGCCGGCGGCGGCGTAGACTCGCCCGCGGGAATCGAGCCCGCGCCGTTCAGCTTCGCTTCAGCGGCGCACCGCGATACTTCGCCGCGTTCCCGTCGCCGACGGGGCGTCAACGAAGGAGCCGGAAGATGAGCAAGACCCCGTGGATCTTCACCGCCGCCGCCGTCGCGGCGGTCTCGGCCGCTGCGATGCTGGTCGATGCGCCGCCCGCGGCCGCCAGCGATCGCATCCGCCAGCAGGAAGTCCGCCAGCTGCGCGAGAGCGGCAAGATCCTCCCGATGGAGGACATCCTGAGCCGCGCGCGCGCCGCGCAGCCCGGGCAGGTGGTGGAGGTCGAGCTCGATCGCGAGAACGGCCGCTACGTCTACGAGGTGAAGGTGATCGACAACGCCGACGCCGTGCACAAGCTGGAGCTCGACGCCGGCAGCGGCGAGCTGCTGCGGCGCAGGTCGCGGTGAGCGCATGCGCCTGCTGATCGTCGAGGACGACGCAGCGCTGGGCGAGCGCCTGCTCGAGCGCCTGAAGGGCGCGGGCTACGCGGTCGACCTTGCCGCCGACGGCATCGATGGCGCCCACCTGGGCGCCACCGAGCCGTACGATGCGGTGATCCTCGATCTCGGCCTGCCCGGCAAGCCGGGGCTGTCGATGCTGCGCGAGTGGCGCGGGGCGGGCAACACCGTCCCGGTGCTGATCCTCACCGCTCGCGACGGCTGGAGCGAACGCGTGGCGGGCCTGCAGGCCGGCGCCGACGACTACCTCGGCAAGCCGTTCCACGTCGAGGAGCTGCTTGCGCGCGTGCAGGCGCTGCTGCGGCGCGCCGCGCCCGTGCAGGCGCCCGAGCTGCGCACCGGCCCCTGGCGGCTGGACGAGGCGCGCCAGTGCCTGCTCCACGACGACGGGCGCGAGCAAGCGCTCACCGGCACCGAGTTCCGGCTGTTGCGCTACTTCATGCGCCATCCCGGCCAGGTGCTGTCCAAGACGCGGCTGGCCGAGCACGTGTACGACTACGACGCCGAGCGCGACAGCAACGTGATCGAGGTCTACGTGCGCAGGTTGCGCACCCTGCTCGGGGCCACGTGCATCGAGACCCGGCGCGGACAGGGGTACGTGTTCCAGGGCGGCCGGTGAACTCGCTGCGCAACCGGCTGTCGCTGTCGCTGTCGCTGGTGCTGCTGGTGGCCGCGGGGCTGCTCGCCTTCGGCCTGCAGGACTTCCCGCGGCGGCTGATGCACGACTACGTGCTGACCCGCCTGCGCCAGGACGCCGAACTGCTGTACGCGCACGTGCTCGACGCGACCGACCCGCAGGCCGCCGTCGAAGGCGCTGCCGGCACGTCCTACGAGTTGCCGCTGTCGGGCCGCTACTTCGTGATTCGCTTCGGGCGAGAGGCGATCCACTCACGCTCCCTCTGGGACGAGGACCTCGGCGCCACGCTCGATGCCGGCCGCCGCGAATCGGTCGAGCAGCGCCTCGGGCCGGCCGGGCAGTCGCTGCTGGTCTATGCCCGGCGTTTCGCGGCGCCGGACGGCGGTATCGTGGTGCAGGTCGCCGAGGATATCGGTCCGCTGGACGCCGCCATCGACCGCTTCCGCACGCGGCTGCTGATCGGGGTGGCGCTGGCGCTGCTGGCGCTGCTGGCGCTGCAGCGCCGCCTGCTGGTGCGCGGACTGGCGCCGCTGGACGAGGCAGTGCGGACGTGCCGCCGGCTGGAGCGCGGCGAGGTGCCGCCATCGGATGCCACGGGCTCGGCGCGACCGGCGCCTTCCGAGGTGCAGCCCATCCTCGATGCGCTGGGTCGCCTGGCACGGCACCACGCCCGGCGCCTCGGGCGCATCCGGCATGCCGCCGGCAACCTCTCCCACGCGCTCAAGACGCCACTGGCCTCGCTCGGTCACGCCGCGGACGACCTCGCCGCGCTCGGCCAACCGCAACTGGCCGCCGACGTGCACAGGCAGCTCGACGCGATGCGCGAAACCATCGAGCGCGAGCTGCATCGCGCGCGCCTGGCAGGGGCCGGGGCCGCGGGCGAGCCCTTCGAGGCGCGCGTGCAGCTCGCTGCGCTGGCGCAGGCGGTACGCCGCCTGCATCGCGATCGAGCCGTGGACATCGCCGTCGAGGCGCCCGACGCGAACCTGCCGTTCGATCGGGAAGACATGCTGGAGCTGATCGGCAACCTGCTCGACAACGCCTGCAAGTGGGCGCGCAGCCGCGCACGGGTGACGCTGTCGCTCGCCGGCGGCACGGTGCCACGGCCACCCGAGCACGAAGGGACCGCGGCGGTGCTCGCCATCGACATCGAAGACGACGGTCCGGGCGTGCCCGAGCCGCTGCTCGAACGCATCGGCACGGCCGGCCTGCGCGGCGACGAGCGTCGGCCGGGGCATGGCATGGGACTGGCGATCGTCGGCGACATCGTGGCGCAATACGAAGGCACGATCCGCTACCAGCGCTCCACCTCGCTCGGCGGCCTGCACGTGGCGATCACGCTGCCGATGCCGCCGGGTCACGAACCCGCCGGACGATCGGCGCTCTCGGCTCCCCGGCCGGGAAGCTTCACGCCCTCCTGAGCAGACGGCGCTCGCGGGCAGCGGCCATCGGCCGCGCCGCAACCCTTTCAGCCGTCGCCGTCGAGAGCGCTTCCCCCCATCGCCTGGTAGAGGGCAACCGAATCGAGCAGCCGCTGCGCCTGCGTCGCGATCAGGTCGAGGCGTGCCTGCTGCGCCTGCTGCTCGGCCACCAGCAACTGCAGGTAGCTGGCCACGCCGAGCTCGTGGCGCCTTCGAATCGATGCCAGCGAGGCCTGCGCTGCGGCGTCTGCGTCGGCCTGCGCGGCGAGCGCCTGCGCATCGTGCTCGAGCGCGCGCAGCACGTCGGCCACGCCGCGCAAGGCCTGCAGCACGGTCTGCCGGTAGTTCGCGGCTGCCGCCTCGAAACCGGCTTCGGCCGCGCGCGCCTCGGCAGGCAATCCCGGCTGGAACAAGGGCTGGGCCAATTGGCCGGCAAGCCCCCAGGCCATGGAACCGGCGCCGAAGAGGGCGCTGCCGGCCAGCGCCTGTGAACCGAGCGAGGCGCTCAGCGTGATGCGCGGATATAGCCTGGCAAGTGCCGCCCCGTGCTGCGCATTGGCCGCGTGCATCAGGGCTTCCGAGGCCCGGATGTCCGGGCGCCGGCGCACCAGCTCCGAAGGCAGGCGCAGCGGCAGATCGGCGGGAAGCCCGAACTCGGCCAGTGCGAAGCGCGGCGTCGCATCCTCGGCAGGAGCACGGCCGAGCAGCACGGCAAGCAGGTGATCGGCCTGCGCGAGCCGGCCGCGCAGTGCGGGCAACTGGGCGCGCGCCTGCGCGAGTTGCGCCTCGAGCGCCAGCAGGTCTTCGTGCGACGCCGCCCCCAGCGCCAGGCGCCGGCGCGTGATGTCGACCTGCCCGGCCTGCGCCGCCACGATCGCCTCGCCGGCCTGCAGTTGCGCGGCCCACTTCGCCTGCACGATCGCGGTGCTCGCCACGTTGCCGGCCAGCGCCAGGCGTGACGCCTCCAGTTGGTAGCGCTGATGCTCCACCTGGGCGGCCAGTGCTTCCAGCGTGCGCCGGTTGCCGCCGGCCAGGTCGGGATCCCAGGCTGCGCCCAGCGTAGCCGTGTACAGCTCGAAGGTGCGCTCGGCGCCCGATTGCCCGAGTGGTGCGCCGTTGATGTGCTGGCGTTGCACGCCCGCTGCGACGTCGGCCTGCGGATAGACGGTCGCGCCGGTGCGCGCCGCGAGGGTCTCCTGCGCCTGGCGCAGCGTCGCGCTCGCCGCTTCCAGTGTCGGGCTGGCCTGCAGGGCCTCTTCGACGAGCGCATCGAGCCGCGCCGAGCGCAACCCGCGCCACCACTGCGCCTCGGGCGACGCGCCCGCGACCAGGCGCTGGGCCTCGCCGAGGGGGACGCCGGCTGCGGCGGTGACGGAAGGCGCTGCGCCGGCGGTGTAGCGGTCCGCCGCCGGTGCCGGCGGGCGTCGCCAGTCGGGTCCTGCGGCGCAGCCGGCCAGCGCCAGCGCGCCGGCAGCGAGCACGGCACGCCGGTGCATGCCCGGCCACCCGCGCGAGCGCCGCGGCGGATGCGCCGGAAACGGCCCACGATGATTCATTCGAACGACCTCCCTTCGCCGGCTTCCTCGTGGGTGCGCCCGTCGCGGATCTGATAGATGCGCCGGAAGGTCGGGATGATCTTCTCGTCGTGCGTCACGACGACGACCGCGGTCTCGTACTGCCGGGCCATCTCGTTGAGGATCCGGATCACCGCCAGCGCGCGTTCGCTGTCGAGGGGCGCGGTGGGCTCGTCCGCGAGGATCACCGGCGGCCGGTTCACCAGCGCACGCGCGATCGCCACCCGCTGCTGCTCGCCGCCGGAAAGCTGTGCCGGCATGGCGCGTGCGCGGTGCGCCACGTCCAGCGCGGCGAGCACCTCGTGCGCGCGCCGGCGCGCCTCCTCGTTCGGGCGCCCGGCCAGCATCGGCAGCAGCGCGACGTTGTCGGTGGCATCGAGGAAGGGGATCAGGTACGGTGCCTGGAACACGAAGCCGATCCGGTCGCGGCGCAGCTCGCGGAGGTCGCGGATCTTCCAGCCGTCGTCGTAGGTGAGCCGGTCGCCCAGCGTCATGCGCCCTCCGCTCGGCTCGATCACCGCGCCCAGGCACTTCAGGAGCGTGCTCTTGCCCGAGCCGGACGGGCCGATCAGCCCCACGACCTCGCCCGGCGCCACGACCATGTCGACGTGCTTCAGGGCGTCGACCGCCGTTTCACCCTCGCCGTAGCGCTTGCGCAGGCCCTCGATGCGGATGCCCGGAGGCCGTCGATCGACCACCGGCCGGTCGAGCACGGACCGATCAGCCACCGACCGCCTCCGCCGGATCGACCTTCAGCGCGGCCCGGATCGCCACTACGCTGGCCAGCACGCAGATGACCAGCACGGCGGCGATGGCGCGCGCCGCATCGCCCGCCTCGAGCACGATGTTGCGCGGGAAGACGGGTGCCCACAGCGTGGCGGCCACCTTGCCGACCACGAAGCCGATCAGGCCGAGCAGCACCGCCTGCTGCAGGATCATCGAGGCGATGGTGGCGTTCTTCGTGCCGATGAGCTTGAGCACCGCGATCTCGCGGATCTTGCCGAGCGTCATGGTGTAGATGATGAAGGCCACGATGGCCGCGCTGACGATGGCCAGGATCACCAGGAAGAGGCCGATCTGACGCGCCGAGGTCGCGATCAGCTTGCCGATGAGGATCTCCTCCATCTGCGCGCGGGTGTACACCTGCAGCCGCTTCCAGCGCCGGATCGGATCGGCGACATCGCGCGCGTCGTAGCCGGACGCCAGGCGCACCAGCACTGCGTTGACGTACGGGTTGGCGCTCTGCGAGGCGATGACCGCGTCGAGCAGGCCGGGCACGCCGGGACGATCGAAGGCGGGGTTGCGCGCCGTGCGCCGGCGCTGGCGCACGATGGCATCGTTGTCCTTGAGGAACTGGGCTTCCTGCGCATCCTTGAGCGGAATGAACACCATCGGGTCGCCGCCCGAGGACACCATGCGGCGGGTGAGGCCCACCACGGTGTAGGTGTTGCGCCGGATGCCGATCCGGTCGCCCAGTGCAAAGCCGGTAGCGAGGTCGGCCACCGCCTCGTAGTGCCCGCGCGTGAGGTGGCGCCCGGCCACCAGGTGGCGGGGCTGCCCCGGCTCGCCCGGGCCTCCGGGAACGACACCGGCCACCATGGCGCGCACGTCGCGCTCGCCGCGGCGCACCTGCATGGTGAGGTAGGTGACGCTGGCCGCGCTCGCCACGCCCGGCATGGCGAGGATGCCGCGCCAGGTGTCGTCGTACAGGCTCGACGACTCGGCATAGGGTCCGAGGGTGTCCTGCTGCACCACCCACAGGTCGGCGCCGCTGCTTTCGAGCAGCACCCGCGCATCGTCGACCATGCCGCGGTAGACCCCCGCCATGGTGAGCGTGGCGCCGATCAGCAGGCCCAGCCCCACGCCCGTGAAGACGAACTTGCCCCACGATTGCAGGATGTCGCGCCCGGCCAGGCTGATCACGACGGCAGGCCCGGAAGCCGGTCGACGACCTGGATGCGGCTGCGCGCATCGAGCGCACGCTGGCTGTGGACCACCACCCGCTCGCCGCCGTCCAGGCCCTCGAGCACCTGCATGCGCCCGTCGAGGTCGGAGGCCCCGAGCCTGACCGGCGCGAAGCGCAGCCCGCCGGCTTCGACCATCCAGACGCCGAGCCGCCCGTCGACGCGCACCACGCTGGCGTTCGAGACGCTCGGGCGCGCAGCGAGCGCCGGCAGCTCGACGGTGACCGTGGCCAGCTCGCCCATCGAAGGCGCCGGTTGCGGCAGGGTATCGAACACCACCTTGGCCAGCGCTTCCTCGGTCACCGCATCGGCCAGCGGCTCGATGCGCAGCACCCTTCCCGCGAGCACCTCGCCGGTTCGCGAACGCAACTCGACGCGCGCCGGCAGGCCGCCGCGCAGCTGCCCGGCGCGCAACTGGTCGAAGCGGACGTCGATCCAGATCGCTGCGGGGTCGATGACCTCGATCACCGCCTGCCCGGCCACCACGGTGGTGCCCGGGTCGGCCGGGCGCGCCGCCACCAGGCCCGCGGACGGCGCCACCAGGCGCAGGCTGGCACGCTGGCGCAACGCCGCCTGGTGCTCGGCGCCGGCGCGCGCCTGCTCGCGGCGCGCGGCGTCCAGGCCGGCGCGCGCCGCCGACAGCCCGGCCTCGGCAACGTCGCGCTCCTGGCGGCGCGTCTCGGCCACCTCTTCGCTCACCGAGCGCGCCGCGAGCAGTTGCTGATAGCGCCGTGCCTGCGTCTCGGCGAAGGCCAGGCGCGCAGCGAGATCGCGCACCTGGGCCTCGCCCGCCGCCACCCCGGCGCGCGCGCGATCCAGCGCCGCCTGCTGGGCAGCCACGCGCTGGTCGAGGTCGATCGGATCCATCTCGCCGACCTGCTGCCCGGCGCGCACGCTGTCGCCCACCTGCACGTCGACGCGCGCGACCCGCCCGGCCACGGTCGGACCGATGCGATAGGTATAGCGCGACTCGACCGTGCCGATGCCGAACAGCGCCGGGGCGATGGCGCGCGACTCGACCGTGGCCACGGTCACCGGCACCGGCGCCAGCGGGCCGGAGCGCACCGCCACCCAGCCGAACAGGCTCACCAGCACGGCGATCACCGTGCCCAGCCCCAGGGTGCGCCGGTTCATCGAGGGCCGCTTCACGACGCGCTTCCGATGCCGCGCCGGAAGATCGCGAAGGCACCCGGCGCATCGCGCCGCATGCGCTTGACGTCGCCGGCCAGCATGGATTGCATGACCAGGCCCTGGACGGCGCCGATGAAAAGCGTCGCTGCCGGGGCCGGGTCGATTTCGGCGGCGATCTCTCCCTGCGCCTGGCCCTGCGCGATCAGCTCCACCACACGCGCGCGGTAGCGAACGAGCAGCGCCTGCACCATCCGCCTGGCGGCGGAACCTTCGGCTCGCTGCAACTCCCCGAACAGCATGCGCGGCACGCCCGGATGCGCAGCGATGAACTCGACGTGCGCCTGGAAGATCGCCTCGAGTGCCGCCAGCGGGGTGGCGGCCCCGGCAGCCGCGCGCTCGATGCGCGCGAAGAGCCGCTCTGCGACCCACTCCATCACCGCCTGCCAGATCGCGTCCTTGGTGGGGAAATGGCGAAACAGTGCGCCCTGGGTCAGCCCCATGCGCGTCGCGATGGCAGCGGTGGTGATTTCGCTCGGGTTCTGCTCGGCGGCCAACCCGATCACCGTTTCCACCGTGACCGCGCGCCGCTCGTCGGCGGGAAGGTGTCGCACCGGGGCATCCATGGCCGGCCAGGCCTCCTGAAAGTTAGTAATAGATTACTATCTTCCAGTATACCCCTCGGGGTGTCAAGCGCAGCCGGCCGGCCCTGCCGGCGGGACCTTTCCCTTCAGCCCACGCCGGCCAGGATCCGCTCGACCTCGTCGTCCTCGATCTGGGGGAAGCGGCCGTAGAACTGCGACACCGCCTGGAACGACGTCGGCGCCGACAGGCACACCACCTCGTCGGCGAACGGGCGCACCCGCTCCAGCGCCGAGGGCGCGGCGACCGGCACCGCGCAGATCAGGCGCGCCGGCTTGCGCGCGCGGATGGCGTGCAGCGCCGCGGCCATCGTCGAGCCGGTGGCCAGGCCATCGTCGACGACGATCACCACGCGCCCGGCCGGATCGATCGCTTCGCGGCCGCGCCGGTAGCGGGCGCGGCGCTGGCGCAGCAGGTCGAGCTGCGCATGTTTCTCGTGCTCGAGCCACATCGGGTCGGCCGCCGCCGGATCGATGCCCGGCGTCCATTGCAGCTCGCCCGTCTCGTCGATGGCGGCCAGGGCGAACTCGGGGTGGTAGCGCGCGCCGATCTTGCGCACCAGCACCACGTCCAGCTCGCCGCCCAGCGCCTCGGCGACCAGCCGCCCCATCGGCACCGCGCCGCGCGGAATCGCCAGCACCAGCGGGCGCTGCCCGCGCCAGGGCGCGAGCGCCTCGGCGAGGCGCCGCGCCGCATCGTCACGATCCTCGAACATCCTTTTCCTCACGCCGGTTGATGTAGATCTCGAACTCGGACTCGTACGGCGGCACGTGGACATCCACGATCTGCAGCGGCGCCACCTCGAGCGTGATCCCTGCCACGTCGGCCTTCATGGGCAGGCGGGCGCAGGCCCGGTCGACCAGCACCGCGCTGCGCACCGCGGCCGCGCCGCGGCGCGACAGCCACTCGACGGCGCGCAGCAGCGAGTGGCCTTCGTAGAGCACGTCGTCCACCAGCAGCACGCTGCGCCCGGCGAGCTCGATCGCCTGCGCCTCGCCTGCCTCGCGTAGCCGCGTCTGCGGAAACAGCAGCGTCAGGTCGTCGGCATAGCGCTTGATGTCCAGGTCGAGCCGCTCGATGCGCTCGACGCCCCACATTCCGCGCAGGTGCGCGCACAGCCGGTCGGCCAGCGGTGCGCCGCGACGCAGGATGCCGACCACGAGCAGCGTCGACGGATCGGGGAAGAGGCCGTATGCCCGGCGGGCCATGCCCGCCATGCACCCCTCGAGCTCGTCGCTGCGATAGAAGGCACGCCCGCTCATCGATGCTCCCGTTTCACTGTCCCGCACTGCCACGATACCGGCCGACGTCGGCCGAGCTCAAGGGCGCAGCGCGATTGCCCCATGCATTGCGCACGTACGACAGCACCGCGGCGAGCTGCGCATCGTCCAGCGCCTGGGTGAACGGTGGCATGCCGAACGGCCGCGGGTTGCCCGCCGTGGTCGGCGCGAAGCCGCCGTGGGCCACGACGCGAACCAGGTTGACCGGCGGATCGAGCGTCACCGCCCGGTTGCCGGCCAGCGGCGGATAGGCGCGCGGCACCCCTTCGCCGCCGCGGCCATGGCAGTCGGCGCAATGGCTGCGGTACAGGCGCGCACCGGCCTCGAAGCGCCGGTCCGCGCCCGCGGCGCCATCGCCGCGCCCGCGCTCGCCCTGCCCGCCGGCCGCCGGCTCGGCCGGCAACGCCTTCAGGTAGGTCGCCACGGCGCGCAGGTCCGCCTCCGAGAGGTGCTGCGTGCCCGAGTAGACGACCTCCGCCATCGGCCCGGCCACCCCGGCGCCGGGGGCCACCCCGTCGCGCAGCAGCGCCACGATGCGTTCGACCGGCCAATGCTGCACGCCCGCCTGGCCGGGCGCATGCAGCGACGGGGCATACCAGCCCAGCGCCGGCATCGTCTCGCCGTCGAAGCGCCCGGGGTCCTTCGTCGCCCCGAAGACGTTGCGCCGCGCATGGCAGCTGGCGCAATGCCCCAGCCCGCTGACCAGATAGGCGCCGCGGTTCCATTCGGCCGAACGGGTCGGCTCGGGCACGAAGGCTGCCGGACGGAAGAACAGCCACCGCCAGGCCTCGAGCACGAGCGGCCGGTCGAAGGGAAAGCGCAGCGCGTGCGGCCGGTTCGCGCGCCTGACCGGCGCGAGGCTGCGCAGGAAGGCGAAGATCGCATCCGCGTCCTTGCGGTCGATGTGCGTGTACTGCGGGTACGGAAAAGCCGGATACAGCGCCCGGCCGTCCTGCGAACGCCCCTCGTGCATGGCGCGCCAGAAGTCGTCGGACCGCCAGCGTCCGAGCCCGGTCTCGTCGTCGGGGGTGAGGTTCGGGGCGTATACCGTCCCGAAGGGGGTGACCACGCCGCGGCCGCCGGCGAACGGCGTCCCGTCCGGTGCGGCGTGGCAGCCGGCGCAGTTGCCGGCCGCCGCCAGGTAGGCGCCGCGCACGACCTCGTCTCCGACATTGCGTGCGTCGCGCGCCTCGCGCGCGTCGCCGGCGTCGCCGCGCAGCGCGGCCGGCGCGCGGGCCGGCGCGGCCGTATCTTCCCCAGCCAGGCTGCCGCAGCGCATCGGCGGATCGGCCGGCAGGCGCGGCTGCGGGGTGGTGTTCGCCGGCAGCGGCTGCGCGGCGAGCCAGCGCGAGAGCACGCCGATCTCCTCGGGCCGCAGCCGCCCGGCGATGCGCGCCATGCAGTCCGGCGCGGCGGCATGGCGCAGGCCGTCGCGCCAGGCGCCGAACTGGGCGTTGAGGTAGTCGCGCGACAGGCCGAGCAGGCCGGGGATCGCCGGCGCCGTGCCGGTGAGCGTGCGCCCATGGCACTGCGCGCAGGCCGGCAGCTCGCGCGCCGGATCGCCCTCGAACACCAGGACGCGTGCCTGCGCGAGCGCCGCCTCGGGCAATGCTGCCGCCTGCGGCGGGGGATAAGGCAGCTGGAGCGCCGCGAAGTAGCCGGCGATCTCGTGCAGGTAGGCATCGGACATCTGCGCGAGCAGGCCGGCCATGGCCGGGTAGTGCCGGCGTCCATCCCGGAAACTGCGCAGTTGATTGAACAGGTAGCCCGCCGGCTTGCCGGCGATGCGCGGGAAATAGCCGTCGCGGGTCGCGCGGCCCTGCGCACCGTGGCAGGCGGAGCAGGCGCGCAGGCGCTGCGCCAGGGTGTCTTCGAAAGGCGATGAGGGTGATGCGGGCGACGCGGGTGATGCGGGTGCAGCCGCCGCGGCAGCGCCGGCCGGCGCACCGGCACCGGCGTCGGGCCGCGGCTGCGCGGCTGCCGGACCCACGGCCAGCGCAGCGAGGGCCAACCACGGCCAGGAGCGCAGCATCAGCAGACGCCGAAGCGGCGACTCACGCCAAGTCGGCAATCCACGCCGAACCGGCGACCCATGCCAGACGAGCGGCCCGTACCGAGCGGGCCAGCCGTGCCGGCGCGGGCCGGTCGATCGGTCGCCCACTGCGCGGACCCTGTCGCGCGCGCGCAACTCGCGCTGCGGCAGCCACGTCCCGGGAGCGCGCCGCAGTATAGTTTTTGCCTGCGCCTGCCGGGGGCGCCCTTCCGGAACCGGAGACACCATGTCCAGAATGCTCGTTGCCGCCTGCCTGTCGTTGTTCGTCGTCGGCGCATACGCGGCCGACCCCAGCTGCGCCGATCGCGCGGCCGAGAAGAAGCTCTCGGGCGCCGCGAAGAACAGCTTCGTCAAGAAGTGCGAGAAGGACGCCTGCCAGGCGACGGCCGCCGACAAGAAGCTGCACGGCGCCGCGAAGAACAGCTTCGTGAACAAGTGCGTCAAGGATTCCACCGCCAAGGCAGGTTGACCGGCCTCGATCCGCGCGCGCTCATGCGAACGTGATCGCCTGGCGCCGCTGCGGCGGCGCCTCCAGGTGGGGGATGTTGTTGAAGCTGAGCAGCCGCAGCGAGCCGCCGCCGGCGATCAGTTCGCAAAAGCCGCTGTTGCGGCATTGCAGGTTCAGCTCGATCGCGGTGCGTGCGGGCGCGCCGGCGACATCGGCCACCAGGCGGCCGATCACCCCGCCCGAGCTCACCACCAGGATCGCGTCGTCGCGGCCCGTTCCCCGGACCGCCTCGCTCACTGCCTCGTGCACGCGCGCACCGAAGGCGGCCCAGCTCTCGGGCACTCCGCTCAGCCGGTCGTCGGCCCAGGCCTGCATCGCGGCACGAAACGTGCGCCAGTATTCGCGCTGGTCCAGGCGCTGTTGCGGACGCGGGTCGTTCATGCCGGTCCAGGCCGCGTAGAGCGCCTCGCCGGGGTATTCGTCCAGCCCGGCATGCACCAGCGGCGCCTGCGCCTCGCCGCCGGTCATCGCCGCGATCACCTCGCGCGCCGTGTCCTGCTGGCGCGCCAGGGTGCCGGCCAGCACTTTCGTGAAGCGCAGCCCGCGCGCCGCGAAGTACTCGCCGAGCCAGCGCGCCTGCTGGCGGCCGAGATCGGACAGCTGGTCGTAGCACTGGGCCCCGAACGAGGCCTGCGCGTGGCGAACGAGATAGACGAGCGACATCGGCAAACCGCACCAGGAGCCTGACGGAGGGAAGCGGCATTATCGCCCGCCGTGCGCGCCGTCGAGGCCGGGGCATGTCGACGCCCCCGCGCACGCGCCGGGGCAACCCTGCCGGGCACTTCCCCCACTGCGTCGGGCCGCCGGAAACGCTTAAGATTCCAAGAGGCAGGAGGAATCTGCGCGAAGCGCCGTCGATGCCCGGGCACGGGCCACCACAGGGGAGGAAGTCATGCGCGTACAGGTCGCCATCATCGGAGCGGGTCCCTCGGGCCTGCTGCTCGGACAGCTGCTGCATCGCGCGGGCATCGAGGCGGTCATCCTGGAGCGCAAGAGCGGCGAATACGTCCTTGGCCGCATCCGGGCGGGCGTGCTCGAGCAGGGCGCGGTCGACCTGCTCGACGAGGCCGGGGTGGGCGCACGCATGCATGCCGAAGGACTGGTGCACGGCGGCATCCACCTGTGCTTCGACGGCGAACGCCATCGCATCGACCTGGCCGGACTCACCGGCGGCAAGCACGTCACCGTCTACGGCCAGACCGAGGTCACCCGCGACCTGATGGACGCGCGCGCGGCCGCGGGCGCGAAGACCGTCTACGAAGCCGAGGACGTCAGCGTCCACGGCTTCGACACCGACTCGCCCGTCGTGCGCTACCGCAAGGACGGCAAGGTGCACGAGATCACCTGCGACTTCATCGCCGGCTGCGACGGATTCCACGGCGTCACCCGCGAGAGCCTGCCGGCCGGCGCGGTCAGGAACTACGAGCGCGTCTACCCCTTCGGCTGGCTCGGCGTGCTGGCCGATGTGCCCCCGGTCTCCGACGAGCTCATCTACGTCAACCATCCGCGCGGCTTCGCGCTGTGCAGCATGCGCTCGATGAAGCGCAGCCGCTACTACGTGCAGGTGCCGCTCGACGAGAAGATCGAGAGCTGGCCCGACGATCGCTTCTGGACCGAGCTGAAGAGCCGGCTCGACAAGCAGGCCGCCGCCGCCATCGTCACCGGCCCGTCGATCGAGAAGAGCATCGCGCCGCTGCGCAGCTTCGTCGGCGAGCCGATGCGCTTCGGCCGGCTGCTGCTGGCCGGCGACGCCGCGCACATCGTGCCGCCCACCGGCGCCAAGGGGCTCAACCTCGCCGCCAGCGACGTGCGCTATCTCTCTCGCGCGCTCATCGACCACTACCGCGCCGGATCGATGAAGGAGATCGACGCCTACTCCGGCAAATGCCTGCGGCGCGTCTGGAAGGCGGTGCGCTTCTCGTGGTGGATGACCTCGATGATGCACCGCTTCCCCGATACCGGCGAATTCGGCCAGAAGATCCAGGAGACCGAGCTGGCCTACCTGGTCGGCTCGAAAGCGGCCTCGACCTCGCTGGCCGAGAACTACGTCGGGCTGCCGTTCGAGGATTGAAGCGGGTCGCGCCGTCCGCCGCGGTTGCGGCAGACGGTGCCGGTGCGGCATAATTCCCAACCAACTAGTTGGTTGTATTCGGGGAAGAGATGGTTGCCGCACTCAACGGGGCTCTTGCCGGCTTGCGCGTGCTCGATGCGACGCATGCGCTGGCCGGACCCTTCTGCACGCAGTTGTTGGCCGACCACGGCGCCGATGTCATCAAGATCGAGCCGCCGGAGGGCGATTTCTTCCGCCGCACCGGCCCCCACACTCCGGACGACTCGGTCCGCGAATACGGCGGCCTGTTCCAGTTCTGCAACCGCAACAAGCGCGGGATCGTCATCGACCTCAAGCGGCCCGAAGGCCGGGAGGTCTTCGGCGAGCTGGCCGGACGGGCGGACGCGCTGGTCGAGAACTACCGCGCCGGCGTGCTCGATCGGCTGGGCCTGGGTTTCGATGCGCTGTCGAAACGCAATCCGCGGCTGGTCTATACGTCCGTTCGCGGCTTCGGCGATCACGCGGGCGGCACCAGCCCCTACATCGACTGGCCGGCGTTCGACATCGTCGCTCAGGCGATGGGCGGGTGGATGGGCATGACCGGCCCCGATGCCGACCATCCGACCAAGGTCGGCGGAGGATTGGGCGACACCGTCCCCGGACTGATGGCCGCCTTCGGAACGATGGCTGCATTGTGGAACGCACGCATCACCGGACGCGGACAATACGTCGACGTCGCGATGGTCGATACCGTGCTGGCGCTCTCCGAATTGCTCACCACGAGCTATGCCTACACGGGCGTGTCGCCGCGACCGATCGGCAACGGCATGCCCGGCATGGCACCCTTCGGTACCGTGGCCACGAAGGACGGCGCGATCGCCATCGCCGCGGTCCACGACCCGCAGTGGGTCGAATTGTGCGCCGTGATGCAGCGCCCGGATCTGGTCGGGGATCCCCGCTATGCCTCGGAAAAAGGACGCTGGGAAAACCGGGCGGCGCTGCAGGCGGAAATCGAAGCCTTCACCCGCTCACGCACCAAGGCGGAACTCACCGATCTGATGGGTGCGCGCGTACCATTCGGACCGATCTATACTGCACAGGAAATATTCGCCGACCCTCATTTCTCTGCTCGCGACATGCTCCCCGAAATCGAACACCCGGGCTCTTCGACGCCTGTGTGCGTGGCCGGCGTACCCGCGAAGCTGTCTGCGACACCCGGAGGCGTACGCCGACGCGCCCCTCTGCTCGGCGAGCACACTCTCGAGGTGCTGCGCGAGATCGGAATGAGCGACGCAAGCATCGGTCGTCTGCTGGAATCGCACGCGATCGCCGTGCATCGAAGCGAGCGCCCTGGTGGCTGATCACGTCGAGAAAGCGGACAGACCGGAGAGCGCCCGGCGCGAAGGGCCGGTTTCCCGAAGGGCCTCTCGATCAGGGGCGGCGCCGTCCAGCGGCGTGCCGCCTGCGCGTCGCCGCGCCCGGCCGCGCAAGCACGAGGACAAGCTGACCGCCATTCTCCGTGTGGCGGCCCAGCTCTTCGCCGAAAACGGCTACGAGGCCACATCGCTCGATTCGATCGCCGATCGGCTCGGCATGCACAAGGCCACGCTCTACCACTACATCGAGAGCAAGGAGTCGATCCTCTACCAGTGCCTGGTGCGATCGTTCGAGGATCTCGAATCGGTGATCGAGCGGATGGGCGATCGCTCGGTTCCCGTGCTCGGGCGCCTGCGCGATTTCGCCACGCAGCTGGCGCATGCGCAGAACAACGACTTCGGGCGCTGCCTCGCGATGGTGGGATCCAAGCCGGTCGACCAGGTGCCCGGGGGCGTGATCCGGAAGTTCCAGAAGCGCCTCGACACGACCGTGCGCAGCCTGGTCCTGGAAGGGATCGCCGATGGCAGCATCCGGCCCTGCAATCCCGGGCTGGCGTCGGCGATGCTGTTCGGCGCGCTGAACTGGGTGCCTCGCTGGTACCGCGCCGACGGCAAGCTGTCGATCGACGAGATCGCGGACGCGTTCATGGACATCTTCGCCGAGGGCGTGAGCACCCACCGCGCCGAGCGGCGCTCGCGCCGGGAACGCCCGTCGGGGTGACTCCCCGGAAGCTCGGGCCGGGCGTCAACTCGGGCCGGGCGTCATAGGCCGGCCACGGGCGGTCATTGCCCGCTCCTCGCGCCGGCGGGCCGGCCATCGCCCGGCGGAGCGGCCTGGACCACGACCCCGCGCTCGCGCAGAGACCCGATCTCGTCCCGGCTCCAGCCGTGCTCGGCGAGGATCGCGTCAGTGTCCGCCCCGGGCATAGGCGACGGCCCCGGAATGTCGGGCCGGTCCCGGCCGAATCTCGGCGCGGGGCCTGGCTGGACGACGCCGTCGATCTCCACGAAGGTCCCGCGCGCCCTGTTGTGCGGATGGCGGGGCGCCTCGGCGAGGTCGAGCACCGGCGCGAAGCAGGCATCCGTTCCTTCCAGGAGCTCGCACCACTGATCCCTCGTGCGTGTCGTGAACACCTGCGCGAGCTTCTGTCTTTGTGCAGCCCACGCCTCCGGCTTCCACTGCGCACCCAGATCGATCTCGCCGGAGAGGCCGCATCGTTCGACCAGCAGTGCATAGAACCGGGGCTCGATCGCGCCGACGGCGATGTACTTTCCGTCGGCGCAGCGATACGTGTCGTAGAAATGGGCTCCCGAATCGCCGCTGTTGCTGCCTGCTTCGTCGCGCCACAGGCCCACCGCCCTCCACCCGTATATGAGCGCCGCGAGCAGGGCCGACCCGTCGGTGATCGCCGCGTCGACGGTCTGTCCATGGCCCGACTCGCGCGCCGCGAGCACTGCGGCTACGATGCCCAGCGCGAGGAGCATCCCTCCGCCGCCGAAGTCGCCCGCGAAGCCGGGCACGGGCAGCGGACGCTCGTCGCGCCGGCGCATGCTGTGCAGCACGCCGCTCAGGGCGATGTAGTTGATGTCGTGACCTGCGCAGTGCGCGAGCGGCCCCGACTGGCCCCACCCGGTCGCGCGACCGTAAACCAGCCTGGGGTTCCGGGCGAGGCAGACCTCGGGGCCGAGGCCCAGCTTCTCCATGACCCCCGGCCGGAACCCTTCGACCAGGGCATCGCTGCGTTCCACGACCCTGAGGGCCACCTCGATGGCGGCCGGTTCCTTCAGGTCGATCGCGATCGAACGCCTGCCGCGACCCAGCACGTCGCCTCTCGCGGACGCCGCTGCCGGAGCCGCCGGATCCGGGGCCATCCGGTCGAACCTGATGACCTCGGCGCCGAGGTCCGCGAGCAGCATCGCGCAGAAGGGCGCCGGTCCGAGCCCGGCGAACTCGATGACCCGCAGGCCTGCCAGCGGACCCATGCTCATCTCGCGGGAAAGGGCTGCATCGCCTACAGGCTCACCGATCTCGGCTGCTTGCCCTCGGTGCGGTTGCGCAGCAGGAACTCCTCGTTCAGCTCGATGCCGAGGCCGGGCCCTTCGTTCGGATAGAGCATCCCGTCCTGGAAGCGTGGGATGTTCAAGGCGATGTCCGCGCCCGCCGGAATGTCGGCGCTGTTCCACACCCCGTGGATCATCAGCGGCCCGAGCGCTTCGTTCAGGTACTGCGAGGCCCACTGGTCTGCCACCCACAGGTGCGCCGCCGGGCTGGTCTCCAGGCCGGATCCGATCATGCACCCGCACATCACCGGCAATCCGGACAGCCGGGCCATCGTCAGCCAGCGCTGCGACTTGAGCAGGCCGCCCGCCTTCTGCGTCTTGATGAACAGCCCGTCGGCGGCACGGCGATCGATGATCTCCTTGATGTGATGCAGCTCCTGCGCCGATTCGTCGGCATAGATGGGCGTGCCGACCTTGTCGCGCAGCCGCGCCATGCCTTCGATATCCCAGTGCGGCAACGGCTGCTCGATCAGCTCGAGCCCGTGGCGATCGAGCCTGCGGATCGTCTTGAGGGCTTCCTCGTAGGTCCAGAATCCGTTGGCATCGACGGTCAGCCGGACATCCGGCCCTATCGCTTCGCGCACGGCCGAGACCATCGCGACGTCGTCATCGAGCGTCCCGTGCCCGGTCTTCAACTTGAGCAGGCTGAACCCATGTGCGAGCGCGGCCCGTGCCTCGGCGACCACGTCGGCCGGGCGGCCTGCCGACAGCACCCAGCCGAGGCGCGCACCGTCGACCGTGCGCCCGCCGAGCAGTTCGTACACCGGGACGCCCAGGATCTTTCCCTTCAGATCGTGCAACGCGAAGTCGACCACCGACTTCGCCTGGTTGTTGTCGCGGCCGAGCAGGTCCATCCGGCCGACGATCTTCTCGATCCTGCGCGGATCCTCGCCCAGCAGGATCCGCGGCGCGAAAACGTCACAGATCATGCTCGCCATCGAATCCTGCGATTCGCCGCGGTACCACGAGGAAGTGTCGCCCGAGTCGGCGAAGCCGATGCGGCCGTCGTCGGTGTGCAGCTTGAGCACCAGGCTGTCGATGCGTGTGATCCGCGTGTTCGGCATGTACACCGGCTTCTTCAGCGGCGTCGATACCGGGAGACATTCGACCTTGATGATCTTCATGACCTGTCCTGCCTTTCGGAAATCGCTGGATGTCAGTTCGGCTGGAAGCCGGAGTCCCTGATCTGCTCGGCCCAGAATTCGCTCATCCGCCGGGCCATGCGGCGCAGGTCGTCGGCCGGGGCGAACGAGAGATTCAAGCCGGTCGCAGCCACCCTCTCGGCAAACTTCGGGGAAGCGGCGATGCGCGCCGTGGCCTCCGATATCTGCTTCAACGCCTCGGGCTTCATCGACGCGGGCCCATAGACCGCAAGGAAATAGTCCGACGGCACGCCGGACAGCCCCGACTCGCCTATCGTCGGAACCTCGGGCATCGCGGGCAGGCGCTGGTCGGCCGCGACCGCGATGATCTTCAGCCGGCCGGCCTTGCGGTACTCGGCCATCGCGTCGCACGGCACGATCGCCGCAGGCACCTGGCCGGCAATCAGGTCGGTCAACGCCGGGCCGGCCCCGCGATAGGCAATCGGGTTCAGGGTCACGTTGAATTTCCGCCCGATGACGTACCCCATGAACTGGGCATTCGATCCGGGTGCCGGCATGCCGAAGCTTCCCAGTGCGGGGTTCATGCGCACCACGTTGGCGAAGCTTGCGAGGTCGCTCGCGCTCGACGAGGGGTGCACCGCGAGGCAGAGGTAGTAGGCCGTCAACCTCGCGATGGGCACGAAATCGCGCTCGACGTCGAAGCCGGGATGCTTGAGGATCTGCGGCAGCAGCACCACCTGGTGGTCGACCGCCATCATCAGGGTGTTGCTGTCAGGAGCGGCGTTCTTCAGCCCCTGCGCGGCGATCAATCCGCCGGCGCCGGGCCGGTTCTCGACCACCACCGAAGCCCCCAGTGCTTCGGCCAGGGCGTCCGCATAGATGCGCGCGAGCGTATCGGTCCCCGCGCCGGGAGCGAAGCCGACCAGCAGGCGATACAGCTTGCCGTTGTCGGCCATCGCGGTCGATGCCGGCGCCCACAGGGAAAGGGCACAGGCCAGCGCCGGCACGAACGTGCGCACGCGTGCGCCGAAGCCGTCACGCCACCGGCGCGCGAAGCGGTGCAACCACCGGGTGCACCCCTTCGCGCGCCGGTGGTTGCGGGGGGTTCGAAAGGAAGCGGGCTCGAAAAGCATGGCTTGTCTCCTGGTTGGCGGGGATCCATTCCCCGCTCGAGGTACGGCCGGGCATCCGCCCGGTCCTTGCTGGCCTCGCCTACAGCGGATAAGTCGGCGGCGTATCGCGATAAGTGGTCCATTGCCACTGGGTGAACTCGTCCCAGTTCGCCGGACCGCCGTGGCGCGAGCCGTTCCCGGACGCTCCTCGTCCGCCCATGGGCATGAATCCGTCGTCGTTCACGGTCTGGTCGTTGATGTGCACCAGGCCCACGTTCAGCCTGCGCGCGATCGCCATGCCGCGCGCCAGCGATGCGGTCAGGATGCCCGCCGACAGCCCGTATTCGGTATCGTTGGCCAGCGCCACCGCCTCGTCGTCCGAATCGAAGGCGGTGACGGACACGACCGGGCCGAAGATCTCCTCGCGAAACGCGGGCATCCGCGGGCTCACCTCGTCGAGCACCGTGGCGTCGTAGAACAGCTCCCGCGAAATGCCGCCGGCGCACAGCTTCGCCCCCATATCGATGGAATCGGCCACGATGCGCGCCACGCGCTGGCGCTGCCGCTCGCTGATGAGCGGCCCGAGCGCGACGGCCTCGCGGAACGGATCGCCGACCCGCATGGCCCGCGCCTTCTCGGTCATCCTCGCGACGTACTCGCCGGCAATGCGTCGATGCACCAGATGGCGGCCCGCACTCATGCAGATCTGGCCCTGGTGCAGCCACGACGCCCAGGATCCGCTGGATACCGCGGCATCGAGATCGGCATCTTCGAGGATGATCAGGGCGTTCTTCCCGCCGAGCTCGAGGGCGACCTTCTTCAGGTGACGCCCCGCGAGCTCGCCCACGCGTCGCCCGACAGCCGTCGAGCCGGTGAAGGACACCATCGTGACGCTCGGGTCCGCGACCAGGGCTTCGCCGGCCTCGGCGCCGCCGGGGAGGACATGGAGCACGCCCGGCGGGAGGCCCGCTGCGTCGAACAGCGCAGCGAGAAGGATGCCCCCCGAAACCGGCGTGCGCGGATCCGGCTTCAGCACGACCGCATTTCCGGCGGCAAGCGCCGGTACCACGGCGCGGCTCGACAGCAGGAACGGAAAATTGAATGGCGTGATCACGCCGACGACACCGTGCGCGACGCGGTGCGCGACGCTCAGCACCGGACCGTCGCTCGGCAGCACGATCCCGCGCGGCTGCGTCGACATCGCCGCCGCTTCGTGCAGGTGATTGACGACCGAGCCCAGCTCGAACATCGCCTTCGGGCGGATGCCCCCCGTCTCGCGGACGATCCAGTCGGCGAACGCATCGAATTGACCCTCCAGCAGCATCGCGGCGCGGCGGAAGATCGCGGCACGCGCTGCGAAGGGCATCCCCGCCCAGCCGGGCTGCGCGACCTTCGCCGCCGCCGCTGCCTGCTCGACGTCCTTCGCGCCCGCCGACGCGACCTCGGCGAGCCGCCGGCCCGTGGCCGGCTCCATCACCGGCAGCGGCTCACCCGAAAGCGGGCGCCATCCGCTCGAGAACGCCTTGGCATTCCAGGTCGACTGGGCGATATCGATCGTCACGTCTCCTCCCGTCCGAATCAGATGAGCAGCCATCGTATTTCGCCGTGCTCGACATGTCAACCAACCAGTTGGTAGAATTTTATGAATCTTCATGGCCCAGCTGTGGAAGCCTTGAGATGAATCCACCGTCTGTTTGGAGTTTTGGCGAATGAACCCTTACCGATCACCCTGGATGACCGAGGAGCTGGATCTGCTGCGGGAAACCGCCCGCAGGTTCTTCGCAGACCGGGTCGTGCCTCATCAGGCGAAATGGCAGCGGCAGCACCAGATCGATCGGGAGGTATGGCGGGAGGCCGGCCGCCTCGGCCTGCTGTGCATGAGCATTCCGGAGCAATACGGTGGTCATGGCGGCACCTTCGCTCACGAGTGCGTCGTCATCGAGGAGCAGGCCAAGGCCTGCGATACGAGCTTCGGCTTCGTCCCCGGGGCCCTCAACGCACCCCACTTCCTCTTCGGAACCGCTACCCACGAGCAGCTCCTGAAGTGGATGCCTTCGATCGCCCGGGGCGAGGCGATGCTCTCGGTCTGCATCAGCGAGCCGGATGCCGGCACGGACGTCAAGGCGTTGCGCACCATCGCCCGGCGCGACGGCGACGACTATGTGCTCAACGGGAGCAAGATCTTCATCACGCATGGTCGGCAGGCCGAGCTCTCGATCGTGGCCGCACGCACCGGTGGCCATGGCGCAAAGGGGATTTCGCTGTTCATGGTGGATACCCGGGCAAGCGACGGTTTCCGCGTCGGGAAGGTGCTCGAGAAGATCGGCCAGAACGGATTGGACACCTGCGAGATCTTTCTCGACGACGTACGAGTGCCGGCCGGCCATCTCATCGGCGCCGAGGAAGGCCGCGGCTTCGGCCAGCTGATGGACGTGTTCCAGAAGGAACGCGTCTCGATCGGTATCGCCGGCGTCGCCACCGCGGAACGGGCGATCGAGCTGACCGTCGAGCATGCGAAGAACCGCAAGATGTTCGGGCAGACTCTGTGGGATTTCCAGAACACCCGATTCAAGCTTGCCGAATGCGCGACCGAAGCGCGCGTGGCGCGCGTCTTCATCGACAGTCTGATCGAGCGTATCGCCCGCGGTGAATCCCTCGAACCTTCCGATGCCCCGATGGCCAAATGGTGGTGCTCGGACAGGCAGTGGCGCATCGTCGACGAATGCCTGCAGATCTTCGGCGGCTACGGATATATGAAAGAATTCCCGATCGCGCAGCTCTTCATGGACGCCCGTGTTCAGCGCATCTATGGCGGATCGAACGAAGTCATGAAGGATCTGATCGCGCGAACGATGTAGCCGAGCCGCCATCACCGCCGCGACGAGGCAGCAGGAGACCCGCCGTGCAGTCCATCGGCCCCTTCTCGTACGTCCGCCACGAGCCGTCGATCCCCCCGCTCGACGGCACCCGCGACCCGGCCCGTCACCGCGTCGCGATCGCCGGCGGCGGTCCGGTGGGCCTGGCGCTCGCCCTGGCCCTCGCCCGCTGGGGCATCCCGTCGGTGGTGCTCGAGGCGGACGACACGGTCTGCGTCGGCAGCCGGGCGATCTGCATCTCGCGGCGCAGCCTGGAGATCATCGCCCGGCTGGGCGCGCTCGAGGCATTCCTCGACAAGGGGCTGGACTGGGTCGGCGGCCGCAGCTTCTACCGCACCGGCGAGATCTTCCGCTTCACCATGCCTCACGACGACGACCAGAAGCTGCCGCCGATGATCAACCTGCAGCAGTACTGGATCGAGCAGTTCCTCGTCGAGGCGATCGCGCGGCAATCCGGGCTGATCGACCTGCGCTGGGGCAACGAGGTGATCCGCTTCGTGCAGCGCGAAGACGGCGTCGGGCTCACCGTCCGCGCGGGTGCGACCGACCCCGCCTCGATCGACACCGCTTCGCCCGGCACCGGCGCGGCGGTGCCGGGCGGCGCGGCGGTCGAGTATTCGCTCGATGCCGACTGGCTGGTCGCCTGCGACGGCGGCCAGAGCCCGGTGCGCAGGCAGCTCGGCCTGAAGCTCGAGGGCACGGCCTTCGAGGGCAAGTACGTGATCGTCGACATCGAGCTGCCCAGCGCCTACCCGGCCGAGCGCCGCGCGTGGTTCGATCCCCCGTCGAACCCGGGCTACACGGTGCTGATGCACAAGCAGCCCGACGACATCTGGCGCCTCGACTACCAGATCCCCGATGACGCCGACCTCGACGCGGCGCTCGCCGAGCCGGCGGTGGCGGCGTTCGTGGCGCGCCACCTCGAGATGATCGGCGAGGCGCACCTGCCGTGGCGCATCGTGTGGATCAGTGCCTATCGCGCCGGGGCGATGACGCTGCCGCGCTACCGCTACGAACGCATCCTGTTCGCCGGCAACGCCGCCCACGCGATGCCGATCTTCGGCGTACGCGGATTGAACTCGGGTTTCGACGACGCCTACAACCTGGCCTGGAAGCTGGCCGCCGTCATCCGCGGCTGGTCCCCGATCGGGCTGCTCGACACGTACTCGGAAGAGCGGCTGCACGCGTTCCACATCAACGCCGCCAGCGCCATCCAGAGCACTGAATTCATGGCTCCGCCGTCGCGCGGCTTCTCGCTGATGCGCGAAGCGGTGCTGTCGCTGGCGCAGCGCCACCGGCAGGTCGCCAGCGTGGTGAATCCCCGCCAGACCAGCGCCATCGACTACACCGACTCCTCGCTGAATGCGCCTTCCGACCACTTCGGCGGCGGGCCCGCACCGGGCTCGGTGGCGCGTGAGTGCCCGCTCGACGACATGGTGGCCGGCGCGACGCATCTCGGCGACCTGCTCGGCGCGCACTGGACCGCGCTCGTCTTCTGCCGCAGCGGCGTGCTCCCGGCCGCGCTGGATCGCGCACTGCATGCGCTCGAAGCCGGCGCGGTCCCCTTCCGCACCCTGGTCGCCGTCGATCGCACGGTGCCATCGCCGCGCTCCTCCGCCGGCGGCAGGCGCGCGCAACTCGTCGACCACGGCGCGCGTCTGGCCAGACGCTACGGCGCCGCCGAGGGCACCGTCTACCTGATCCGGCCCGATGCGCACGTCGCCGGCCGCTGGCGCGGCGCCGACTCTGCTGCACTGCTCGCCGCATTCGCCCGGACCCACCCGACGACCACGGAGGCCGACCATGGCCACGCTGTCCGATAGCGATCGCGACCACGTCTACCGCGCCGCCTGCCTGGCCATCTCGGCTGCAGGCGCCGATCGCGAACGGCTCTATCTGGCGCGCCTGGTCCTGCTGCTGATGGACGAGCTGGGCGATGCGGAACGCTGCCTGAGCGTGATCGAGGCGGCAGCGGCCGACCTGCCGCTCCCGCGCATGTCCTGACGCCTTGCACCTCGATGCGGGCCCGCCATGGTCCGCGCCGCGCGCCTACGACGCCCCCACCACCAGCACGTCGCAGCGCACTTCGCCGAGGACGTGCAGGGTCACGCTGCCCAGCAGCAGGTCCTCGGTGCGCGACTCGCCGTGCTTTCCGATGACGACCAGGTCGGCACCCGACTCGCGCGCGGCGTCGACGATGGCGCGCGGCGCATAGCCATGGCCGATGCGGCGCTCCAGGCGCGCCTGCTCGATGCCCGAGCGCGCGATCACCTCGGCGATGCCGTCGACCGCCTGCGCACGGGCCTGCTGCCGCAGGTGCACGATCTCGTCGTCCGGCACGCCCGCGGCGCGCAGCTTGCCCTCGAAGGGCACCTCGAAAGCATGCAGGACCTCGATGCGCGCCTGCGGCGCGATGGCCGCCGCGCTGCGCACGACCGATGCGCCGTAGGGCGAGAAATCGACCGGCGCCAGCACCTGCCGGTAGTCCCCGCCGGCCGCCTTGCGCACCACCAGCATCGCGCCGCGCCGCCGGCGCAGCATGCGCTCACCGGTGGAGCCGAGCGCCATTGCGCGCACGGGATGCTGGCCATGCGCGCCGATCACCAGCAGGTCGGCCCCGGCCGCGCCTTCGAGCAGCGTGTCGAGCAGCGGCCCGACCATGACCCGCGAGGTCACGCTGCGCCCGGCCTCGCGCGCCAGCGCCTGCACCTGCGCCGCGAGCGCGTGGGCCGCCTCCTCCATCAGCGCCTCGCGCGCGGACTCGGCCATGCCGAGCGAGCGGCCGAGCACACCCAGCCAGGGCGCGTCGACCACGTGCAGCAACTGCACCGTCTCCACGCCCGGCAGGCCGCACAGGCGCGCGGCGCGCGCTGCCGCCAGCGCCGCGCCCGCGGAGAAGTCGGTGGCCACCACGATCGATCGGAATTGCGTCACCCCTCGACCCCTTCGTGGAACGAAGCGATGCGCTGCTCGCGCTCGCGCTCGAGCAGGTCGCCGAGCGCCGTCCCCGGCAGCCCGGCGCGCGCCAGCGCGAGGGCGGCGAGCTGAAGCGCCGATTCGAGCGTCTCGGGAATGACGGTGTTCGCGCCCGCCTGGCGCAGCTCGAGCGCATGGCGCTCGTCGCGCGCGCGGGCGAGGATGGGCAGCGCGGGCCACTCGCGCCGGATGCCGTGCACCGCCCGCAGGGCCGCGGCGCTCTGATCCATCGTGAGCACGACGGCGCTGGCCTGGTCGAGCTCCAGCCGGCGCAGCAGCTCCGCGCGGCTGGCGTCGCCCACGAATACCGGGAGGCCCTGGGTATGGAAGCGCGCCACCAGGCGGGCGTCCGGATCGATGGCGAGGTAGCGGATGCCCTGTGCGTCGAGCAACTGGCCGAGCAGCTGCCCGACGCGGCCGTAGCCGGCGATCACCACGTGGCCGCGCAAGCCGGGCAGCAGGCTGGCCTGCGGCTGCGGCTCGGGCGGCGCACGGCGCTCGAGCCGCACGCCGAGCCGGTGCCCGGCCGCGGCAACCAGCGGGGTGGCGAACATCGACAGGCCGACCACCAGCATCACGAAGCGCCCCACCGGCGCGGCCAGCAAACCCATCGAGGTCGCCGTGCCCAGCACCACGAAGGCGAACTCGCCGCCCTGGCCGAGCAGCAGGCCGGCCTCCGCCGCCTGGCCGCGCGTCAGGCCGCCCACGCGCGCCACCGCCGCGACCACCAGCGCCTTG
The DNA here is from genome assembly GCA_001898645.1 of Burkholderiales bacterium 70-64. Lineage (GTDB taxonomy): Bacteria > Pseudomonadota > Gammaproteobacteria > Burkholderiales > Burkholderiaceae_E > Zeimonas. The sequence goes on along the minus strand of MKUQ01000035.1, from coordinate 19,373 downwards.
AGCAGGAACAAGGCGATCACCGAGCCGAGCAGCAGGAGCGGCTGGCGCACGATCTCCAGCGGATCGATCGACATCCCGACCGACATGAAGAACAGCCCCATGAGCAGGCCGCGGAACGGATCGACGGTGATCTCGAGCTCGTGGCGGAACTCGGTCTCGGCCAGCAGCAGCCCGGCCAGCATCGCGCCGAGCGCCATCGACAGCCCGGCGAGCCAGGTCAGCGAAGCGATGCCCAGCGCGCTGAGCAGCGTCAGCGCCATGAAGGTATCGGCCTGACGGTTGGCGGCCAGGTGGCGGAACAGCGGCCGGATCACGACCCGTCCGAGCAGATAGATCAGGGCGATGGCAAGCGCCGCCTTGCCCATCGCGATCGCCAGCGAAGCGGCCACCGCAGCCTCGCCCGGACGCGCGAGCAGGCCGACCAGGATCAGCGCCGGCACCACCGCGAGGTCCTGCAGCAGCAGCAGCGCGAAGCTGGCCTGCCCCAGCGGGGTGCCGAGCTCGCGGCGCCCGGAGAGCAATTGCATCACCACCGCCGTCGAGGAGAACGACAGCGCCAGGCCGATCACCAGCGCCGTCGCAGGCGGGTGGCCGAACGCCGCGGCCAGCAGCGCGACGGCGGCGGTGCCGAGCGTGACCTGCGCGCCGCCGCCGGCGAACACCCAGCCGCGCATCGCCCACAGGCGCTCGGCCGACAACTCGAGGCCGATCATGAACATCAGGAACATGACGCCGACCTCGGCCAGCACCGACACCGCCTCGAGGTCCGGGAACGCCAGCCAGCGCAGGACGGCGACATCGGCCGCTGCGCGGCCGAGGCCGAAGGGGCCGACCAGCATGCCCACCGCGAGGAAGCCGAGCACGCTGCTCACGCGCAGGCGCTGCAGCAGGGGCACCAGCACGCCGGCCAGCGCCAGGAACTCCAGCGTCTCGCGCAGATGGGGAAGGGCTTGCGCCTCGTCCACTTCGGTGTCTTCAGATGACCGACGCGGCGCAGCCGTCCATCGGGATGATCGCGCCCGACACGTACGAGGCGCGCGGCGAGGCGAGGAACAGCGCCACCTCGGCGATCTCGCCGGGCTCGGCCATGCGCCCCATCGGAATGCGCGCGATCGCCGCCTCGAGCAGCTCGGCGCTGTCGCGCCCGGTCGCGCGCGCCTCGGCCTCGATGCCCTCCTCGACCCGCGAAGTGCGCGTCAGCCCCGGATTGATCGCATTCACGCGCACGCCGCGCGCGGCGTACGCGCGCGCGAGCCCGACCGTGGCGAGCATCAGCGCCGAGTTGGCCGCCCCGCCCGCGATGTGCATCGGGTTGGCCTGCCGTCCCCCCTGCCCGACGATGGCCACGATGCTGCCCTGCCCGCGCCCGGCCATGCGCGCGATCACCGGCTGCACGACGTGCATGGTCGCGAAGTACTTGGCGTCCATCGCCTGGCGGTACGCTGCCGCATCGAGCTCGTCGGGTCCGTAGCGACGCGCGGCACCGGCCGCGCAGACCAGCACGTCGATCGCGCCGAGCTCCTTCTCGACGCGGTCGACCAGCGTGCCGGCCGCCTGCGCATCGACCAGGTCGGCCGCCTCGACGCGCATGTCCAGCCCCTCCCCGGCCAGCGCGTCGCGCGCGGCGGCCAGCGTGTGCGGATTGCGCGCCACGCCCACGACGCGCGCACCGGCAAGCAGGAAGGCGCGCGCGCACGCCAGCCCGATGCCCTTGCCGGCGCCGGTCACCAGCACCCGCTTCGAATCGAATCCACGCTCCATCGGTCAACTCCCCCTCGCCGTCCCTCGCCCCGCAGCATACCGAGCCGACCGTATCGGTCAAAGTGGAGCCTCCTGAGGCAGAATCGCGCCCGAGGAGGTGTGCGCACGTTGATTCCCGACCGTGGCCGGACCGGGCTGATCCTGATGGGCGGCGGAGCCCGGGCCGCCTACCAGGTCGGCGTGCTGGACGCGATCCGGCAGATCCTCGTCGAGGACGGCTGGCCGCCGGCCCGCAATCCCTACTCGATCATCTGCGGCACCTCGGCCGGGGCGGTCAACGCCGCGGCGCTCGCCAGCGGCTGCGACGATGCCGGCGTGGCCGTCTCCACCATGCTCGAGTCCTGGTCCACGCTGCACGCGGGCGACGTCTACCGCACCGATACCCTGGGCGCGCTCGGCAACGCCGCGCACTGGCTCGCCGCGGTGACCATGGGCTGGATCGTGCGCACCCATCCGCGCTCGCTGTTCGACAACAGCCCGCTCGATACGCTGCTGCACCGTCTGATCGACCCGCAGCGCATCGCGCGCTGCATCGAGAACGGTCAGCTGCGCGCGCTCGCCATCACGGCATCGAGCTATACCTCGGGCCAGCACGTCACCTATTTCCAGAGCGGCGAGCCGATCGCGCCGTGGTCGCGCACCCAGCGGCTGGCCTGTGCCGCACCGATCACGATCGAGCACGTCCTCGCCTCGAGCGCGATCCCGTTCGTGTTCCCGGCGGTGCCGCTGCAGCTCGACGGCCGCCACGAGTTCTTCGGCGACGGCTCGATGCGCCAGCTCTCGCCGATCAGCCCCGCCATCCACCTGGGTGCCGAACGCATCCTGGTGATCGGCGCGGGCCAGCTCGAGCAGGGCACGATGAGTCCGGTCCACACCGGGTCGCAATACGTCTATCCGAGCCTGGCGCAGATCGCCAGCCATTCGCTGTCGAGCATCTTCCTCGACGGGCTGGCCTACGACATCGAGCGGCTGACGCGCATCAATCACACGCTGAGCCTGATCCCGTCCGACATGCGGGCGCACAGCACGCTGCGCCCGATCGAGATCCTGGCGATCACCCCGAGCCGCCGCCTCGACTCGATGGCCGTCGGCCTGGGACGCGCGCTGCCGCGCTCGGTCCGCACCATCCTGCGCATGACCGGAGCCACCGACCGGCGCAGCGCCGCGCTGCTGTCGTACCTGCTGTTCGAGCCGGTCTATACGCGCGCGCTGATCGCGCTGGGACGCAGCGATGCGTTCGCGCGGCGGGCCGAGGTGCTGGCCCTGTTCGACCATCGGAAGGCCGAACAGGAGGTTCCCGGACCGGCGCCGTATGTATAGGGTTGCGGCAGGTACGCCCGCCGCGGAGTCGGAACGCGCAGTAGATTCCTTCGTACGTTCTAGTCGGCGGGGATTTGGGATCCGGCCTCGAGCGACGCTTCGCCGGCACCTTCGAGGCGCCGCTTGCCGTCGCCGCGCATGCGCATCGCGTGCTCTTCGAGCTGGCGCCGGGCGGCGAAGAAGGCGTCGCGCAGCGCCACGTTGACGTCTTCATGGTGCGCGTGGTTGGCAACGATGTTGCTGCCCGGTACCGTGAGATCGATCGAAACGATGAAGTGCTTGCCCTGCTGCTTGTGCTGATGGGGCTTGTCGACCACGACCCGGCATGCAGTCACGTTGGGGTGAAACTGTTCGAGCTTGATTGCCTTGTCACGTATCAGTGTTTCCAGGGCTGGTGATGTTTCCATCCCGCGGAAATTGATCTGCAGCGGTGTGCGCATAAGCCTCCTTCCTCTCAGGATTTGCCCGGCAGCGGGCCGGGCACCGATGCCTTCGATTGTGCCGCAACCGACGATCAATGTTCGTCGATGCGTGTACGTTCGTCGTCGGCCAGATGGCCGGTGTCCGGATCCACCCAGTCGGGCACGCCGAGCAGATCGCCGGTCTCGCGGACGTCGTCGGGGTCGGCTTCGGCATCGGCGGCCTCGTCGTCGGCCAGCTGCATGTCGGCCGCCGCCTCGAGCATGGTCTGGAACGGGCCGTATTCGCGCCCGTCGACGTCGTCCTGCCAGTAGTAGCCGTCGGGGCGCTCGATGATGCGCGTATGGTCGAAATCGGCCGAAGTGGTCGGAATCGCTCGCGTCATGCCTTCCCTCCTCGTGCAGCGTCCACTGCTTCCTCGATGGCCGACAGATGGCGGCTTTCGCCCAGTGCGAACTGCAGCGCCCGCAGCCGCACCCCCTCGTTCGGCGAGGTTGCCGCCACGTGCTCGAAGATCGCCCTCATGGTGCGCTCGTTGCGCCTCGCCATCTCGAGGACGTCGTTCAGCGTCAGCGGCCCGACAGCAACCCGGAAGCGATCGGGCTCGGCCCACGTCACTCGTTCAGCGAGTATCGTACCGACGTCGATATCCGGCAAGTCGGCCTCGATGCGGGCCGCCTGCTCGGTCTCCAGGAGCGACAGGCGCGAAAAGGCGCGCGCGATCGCCGGCGCCGCCCGCACCGCCGGTTCGACCGCGAGCTGCCGGTAGCGCGCAGCCGCCTTGCGCCGGATCGCGAGCGCCGTGGCGAGCAGGTCGCGCAGCGAAACCACTGGCAGGACTGAAGGACCCATGGAGACTATCCTGCCTGCGCGGCGCGCGCAGCGGCTTGATGCCGGTCAACGCCGCGGCAACGGCTCCGCCCGCAGCGGCCGCTTCGGTTAAAGTCCGCACGTTGCGGCAGGCCGGCTGCGACCGGGAATCGGAATACCTCCAGGAGACTGCGCTTGGCATCGGTGAGCATCGAAGCCGTCCGGAAATCCTACGGCGCCACCCCGGTCATCCACGGCGTCGACGTCTCCATCGCCGACGGCGAATTCTGCGTGCTGGTGGGCCCCTCGGGCTGCGGCAAGTCGACCCTGCTGCGCATGATCGCCGGGCTCGAGGAGATCACCTCGGGGCTGATCCGCATCGGCGAGCGGGTCGTCAACGACGTGCAGCCGAAGGACCGCGACATCGCGATGGTGTTCCAGAACTACGCGCTGTACCCGCACATGAAGGTGCGCGACAACATGGCGTTCTCGCTGCTGCTGGCCAGGCGCCCGAAGGCCGAGATCGATCGGCGCGTCGCGGAGGCCGCCTCCATCCTCGGCCTGACGCCGTTCCTCGACCGCTACCCGAGGCAGCTCTCCGGGGGCCAGCGCCAGCGCGTCGCGATGGGGCGCGCCATCGTGCGCAAGCCGCAGGTGTTCCTGTTCGACGAGCCGCTGTCGAACCTCGACGCGAAGCTGCGCGTGCAGATGCGCGGCGAAATCCGCGAGCTGCACCAGCGGCTGAAGACGACGGCGATCTACGTGACGCACGACCAGATCGAGGCGATGACCATGGCCGACCGCATCGTGGCCATGCACGAAGGCGTCGTCGAGCAGATCGGCTCGCCGCTCGAGCTCTACGATCGCCCGGCCAACGTGTTCGTGGCGACCTTCATCGGCTCGCCGGCGATGAACCTGCTCGATGCGCGCATCGGGGCCGACGGCGCCGGCGTCGAGGTGCCGGGCGGCACCCGCATCGGCCTCGCCATGCCCGCCGGGCAGCCGGGGCAGGCGGTGAAGGTGGGCATCCGCCCCGAGCACCTCGCGCTCGACGAGTGCGGCATCGCCTGCGAGGTGGCGGTGATCGAGCCGACCGGCGCCGACACCCAGGTGGTGGCGCGCTGGGCGGGCGGCAGCCTGACCGCGGTGTTTCGCGAACGCCTCGCGCTGCGGCCCGGCGAGCGCATCGGGCTGACGCCGCGCGCGGGTGCCGCGCACGTCTTCGACGCCGCCACGGGCGTGCGGCTCTGACGCAGGGCCGTTGCTACGGACAGCGCGCCACCGGGCAGCGGCGCAGCGGATTCACCCGCAACGCGGGGCCAGCCAGGCCCTGCTCACCACGCCGGTGGTGAGCGCGGTGCCGGCGAGTATGGCTGCCGTGCCCGCCAGCATGCGCAGGGTGAGCGACTCGCCGAGGAACAGCGCCCCCCACAGCATGCCGAACACCGGGATGAGGAAAGTGACGGTAATGGCGCCCGTGCTGCCGATGCGCGCGATCAGCCGGAAGAACAGCACGTAGGCCAGGCCGGTGCACAGCACGCCCAGCAGCACCGCGCTCAGCCACCCGTGGGCATCGGCCGGCTGTGCCGGCCAGGAGGCGATCGCGAACGGCGCCAGCATCAGCGCCGCGAACAGCTGGCTGCCCGCCGCGCCGGTGAGGGCGCTCACGCCCTCGAGCCGCTTCTTCGTGGCCGCCGCCGCGACGGCATACGACAGCGTGGCGACGAGGGCCGCCAGCACCGGCAGCCCCGAGCCGCCCGCCGGGGAGCCGAAGCGGTCCCACACCAGCACCAGGACGCCGGCGAAGCCCACGCCCAGGCCCGCGATGCGCAGCACGCCGAGCCGCTCGCCGAACCACGCGAGAGCCACCAGGGCGCCCCAGAACGGCACCGTGGCGTTCAGGATCGAGCTGAAGCCGGCATCGAGGTAGAGCATGGCGTAACCGAACAGCACGAAGGGCAGCGCGGCATTGAGCAGACCGACCCAGGCGATGGCCCATGCGTTGGCCCGCAGCTCGCGCATGCCGCCGGTGCGCGCCACGAACGGCATCAGCACCAGCGCGCCGATGCCGGTGCGCAGCCCCATCAGCGAAAACGGCCCGAACTGGGGAGCGGCCACGCGGATGAACAGGAACGATGCTCCCCACAGGGCGGCCAGCAGCATCAGATCGGCGATGTCGCCACGCCTCATCGGCCGGGCTCCTGGCGCGCGGCCTCGACCTTGCTCCGTGCCCCTTCCCCGCCGTCCGCATACTCGAGCAGCAGGTCGCGCGCCGATACGGTATCGCCCGGGCGCACGTGCAGCGCGCGCACGGTGCCCTCGCGCTCGGCGCGGATCTGCGTCTCCATCTTCATCGCCTCGATCGAGACCAGCGGATCGCCCGTGCGCACCGCCTGGCCGGCCTTGACCGCTACCGTCACGATCATGCCGGGCATCGGCGCCGGCACGTGCGCCGCGTTGCCGCTCTCGGCCTGGACGCGCCGCGCCGCGCGCGCCGCGCCGGCCTTCTCGATGCGCATGGTGCGCGGCTGGCCGTTGAGCTCGAAGAACACCCGCACCACCCCTTCCTCCTCGGCCGGCGCGCTGCCCTGCATGCTCACCACCAGGGTCTTGCCGCGCTCGATGTCGATGGCGATCTCCTCGCGCTCGCGCATGCCGTAGAAGAAGGTCTGGGTCGGCAGCAGCCCCACGTCGCCGAACCGGCGGTGATGCTCCGCGTATTCCCGGAACACCTTCGGGTACATCAGCCACGAGGCGAGGTCGTCGTCGTCGATGCGATGGCCGACCGCCTTGCCCGCCTCCTGGCGGGCCTGCTCGAGATCGACCGGCTCCAGCCGGTCGCCGGGCCGATACGGCGCCGGCGGCTCGGGCAGGATGGGATGGGCGCTGTCGCACATCAGCACCTTGCGCGAGAGCGCCTGCGGGAAACCATCGGGCGGGAAACCCAGCTCGCCGCGCAGCAGCGACACCACGCTCTCCGGGAACGCGATGTCGCGCGCGGGATCGGCGACGTCGTCCGCGGTCAGGTCGTTGGCCACCATGAACAGCGCCAGGTCGCCCACCACCTTGGAGGTCGGCGTCACCTTGACGATATCGCCGAGCAGCCGGTTGACCTCGGCATAGGCCCGGGCCACCTCCGGCCAGCGGTGCTCGAGGCCGAGCGCACGCGCCTGCTCGCGCAGGTTGGTGTACTGCCCGCCCGGCATCTCGTGCCGGTAGACGTCGGCGGTGCCCGAACGGATGTCCGATTCGAACGGCGCGTAGAGGCGCCGCACGCCTTCCCAGTAGTGCGAGATCTGCTGCATCGCGTCGCGATCGATGCCGGGATCGCGCGGCGTGCCCTCGAGCGCGGCCACGATCGCGCCGAGATTCGGCTGCGAGGTCAGGCCGCTCATGGCCCCCATCGCGCCGTCGACCGCATCGGCGCCCGCCTCGATGGCCGCGAGCACCGAGGCGGCCGCTGCGCCGCTGGTGTCATGCGTGTGGAAGTGCACCGGCAGGCCGGTCTCGCTGCGCAGGGCATGCACCAGCTCGCGCGCTGCGCGTGGCCGGCACACCCCGGCCATGTCCTTCACGCCGATCACGTGCACGCCTGCCTGCTGCAGCTCGCGGGCGATCCCCAGGTAGTAGCGCAGGTCGTACTTCGGGCGCGAGGCGTCGAACAGGTCGCCGGTGTAGCAGATGGCGCCCTCGCACAGCGCACCCGACTCGAGCACCGCGTCGATCGCCACGCGCATGTTGCGCACCCAGTTCAGCGAATCGAACACGCGGAACAGGTCGATGCCGCCGGCCGCTGCGCGCGCGACGAAATGGCGCACCACGTTGTCGCTGTAGTTCGTGTAGCCGACCGCGTTGCTGCCGCGCAGGAGCATCTGAAGCAGGATGTTCGGCACCGCCTCGCGCAGCCGCGCCAGACGTGCCCACGGATCTTCCTTCAGGAAGCGCAGCGCCACGTCGAAGGTCGCCCCGCCCCAGCATTCGAGCGAGAACAGCTGCGGCAGCATGCGCGCGTAGTACGGCGCGATGCGCAGCATGTCCAGGGTGCGCAGCCGGGTGGCGAAGAGCGACTGATGCGCATCGCGCAGGGTGGTGTCGGTGAGCAGCACGCGCGGATGCTCGCGCATCCACTGCGCGAAGCGCTCGGCGCCGAGCTCGCGCAGGCGGTCGCGCGTGCCCGGGACGGGCGGCGCCGACAGATCGACGGGCGCCTGCGCGAGTCCCGGCGCGCCGGCGCGCCGGGCCTGCGGCATCACGAGATGCTGGTGCGTCAGGTCGGGTCGTGCGCGGCCCTTCATGTCGGGGTGGCCGTTGACGGTCACCTCCCCGATGTAGCGCAGCAGGCGCGTCGCGCGGTCGCGCCGCGCGGCGAAGCGGAACAGCTCGGGCGTGGTGTCGATGAAGCGCGTGGTGACGCGCCCGGCCACGAAGTCCGGGTGGTTGATCACGTTCTCGACGAACTGCAGGTTGGTCGCGAGGCCGCGGATGCGGAATTCGCGCAGTCCCCGGTCCATGCGCCGGATCGCCTCCTGCGGCGTGGGCGCCCACGCGGTCACCTTCACCAGCAGCGAGTCGTAATAGGGCGTGATCACCGCGCCGCTGTAGGCAGTGCCGCCGTCCAGCCGGAGGCCGAAGCCGGCCGCGCTGCGATAGGCCGTGATGCGTCCGTAGTCGGGCGTGAAGTTGTTCTCCGGGTCCTCGGTGGTGATGCGGCACTGCAGCGCATGGCCGTTCAGGCGGATGTCCTCCTGGCGCGGTACCGGGCAATCGGCATCGCCGATGCGCGCGCCCTCGGCGATGCGCAGCTGCGCCTGCACGATGTCGATGCCCGTCACCTGCTCGGTCACCGTGTGCTCGACCTGGATGCGCGGATTCACCTCGATGAAGAAGAACTCGCCGGTGTCGGCATCCATCAGGAATTCCACCGTGCCGGCGTGCGTGTAGCCCACCGCGCGCGCCAGCCGCAGCGCGGCCTCGCACAGGGCAGCGCGCTGGCGCTCGTCCAGGTAGGGCGCGGGGGCGCGCTCGACCACCTTCTGGTTGCGTCGCTGCACCGAGCAGTCGCGCTCGAACAGGTGCACCAGGTTGCCGTGCCGGTCGCCGATCACCTGGACCTCGACGTGGCGCGCGCGCCGCACCAGCTTCTCGAGGTAGACCTCGTCGTTGCCGAAGGCCGCGCCGGCCTCGCGCCGCGCCACCTCCAGCTGTGCATCGAGGTCGGCAGCGGATTCGATCACCCGCATGCCCCGCCCACCGCCGCCCCAGCTCGCCTTGAGCATCAGCGGGTAGCCGATGGCGTCGGCCAGGCGGCGCGCCTCGGCGGCATCGCGCGGCAGCGGCCCGGTGGCCGGCATCACCGGCACGCCGGCGGCCTGCGCGGCGGCGCGCGCCGCCACCTTGTTGCCCAGGGTGGTCATCACCTCGGGCGAGGGCCCGACGAAGACGATGCCGGCCGCCGCACAGGCGCGCGCGAACCCGGGGTTCTCCGAGAGGAAGCCGTAGCCCGGATGGATCGCATCGACCTTGGCCTGGCGCGCGATGCGGATGATGTCGTCGATGTCGAGATAGGCCTGCAGCGGCTTGCGGCCTTCGCCCACGAGGTAGCTCTCGTCGGCCTTGAAGCGGTGCAGCGCGAAGCGGTCCTCGTGCGAGTAGATCGCCACCGTGCGCATGCCCAGCTCGGCGGCGGCTCGCATCACGCGAATGGCGATCTCGGAACGGTTGGCGACGAGCAGGGACTGGATTCGGGGCATGGACGCGACGAAAAAAGGGATCGGGCAGGTTGCGGAGATGCAACACTACGTGGTGCGTCGCCGCGGCGCAAATCGGCGCAGGTACGATTCGGGGTGCGATGCGCCGCCGGCGCAAACCCCACCGACGACCGTCGATGAAGCCATTCCTGCCGCGCCCGGGCCGGGCGCTCTGTAGTCTCGGCATCAGCGTGTTCCTGGCAGCCTGCGGAGGCGGAGGCGGGGGTGGCAGCAGTGGCGGTAGCGGCGGCGGCAGCGGCGGTTCGGGCAGCGACTGCTGCTACGCCTACTCGGGCATCCTGCCGCCGGCCCAGACCGGTACCGATCCGCTGCTGGCGCAGCAGTGGCACCTGAAGAACATCGGCCAGAGCGGCGGCACGCCGGGCGAGGACCTGCGCGCCGTCGACGCCTGGGCGCTGGGCTTCAAGGGCGACGGCGTGCGGGTGGCGGTGGTCGACGACTCGATCGAGACCGTGCACGAAGACCTGTGGCAGAACTTCGCCTCCAGCCTCGCTGCCGGCGCGTTCTTCAACTATCGGCCCGGCGCGGCGCCCGGCACGCAGCCCCTGCCCTACTACCTCGACGAAGACCACGGCACCTCGGTGGCGGGCATCATCACGGCGCGCGACGACAACGCGGCCGGCGGGGCCGGCGTGGCCCCACACGCGCAGCTGGCCGCCTACAACCCGCTCGCTCATGGCGCCAACTCCAACGCCGACATCGCCGACGCCCTGCGCCGCGACGGCACGGCCACGGCGATCTACAACAACAGCTGGGGCTCGCCGGACAACGGCGTGCTCAACCCCGCGGAGCAGAGCTTCATCGACGCGATCGAGGGCGGCATCGCCGGCGGCCGCGGCGGCAAGGGATCGATCTACGTCTTTCCGGCCGGCAACGGCGGCTGCTACCTGCGCAACCCCGACCATACCTGCGCGTACAACGAGAACTCCAACCTCGACGGCTACGTGAACAAGCGCGGCGTGATCGCCGTGTGCGCGGTCGACGAAAACGGCCGCGCGCCGGTCTATGCCGAGCCGGGCGCCAACATCCTGGTCTGCGGCCCGTCGAGCAACGAACGCAGCGGGATCACCACCACCACCACCCGCAACGGCTACCGCAGCGACTTCTCCGGCACCTCGGCCGCCACGCCCATGGTCTCGGGAGTGGTCGCGCTCATGCTGCAGGCCAACCCGAACCTCACCTGGCGCGACGTGCGCCTCATCCTGGCACGCAGCGCACGCCGCAACGATGCGGGCGACTCCGGCTGGAGCACGAACTTCGGCCTGCACTTCAACCCGAAGTACGGGTTCGGCACCGCCGACGCCGCGGCAGCGGCCAACCTGGCTCGCATCTGGACCTCGGTCGGCGGCACGACCGCCCTGCAGAAGTGCGGTCCGTACGTGCGCGGCTCCGGTGCCGGGCCGTTCCCGATCGACATCCCGCAAAGCAGCGTGCCGAATGCATCCGGCGCCATCGACTCGGTGGACGCGAGCGCATGTACGCTGACGAGCATCGAGTTCGTCGAGGTGAGATTCACCGCCACGCACAGCTACAGCGGCGACCTGCGAATCGAGCTGGTCAGCCCGAACGGCCTGCGCAGCCTGCTGGCCGACAAGCGGCTGTGCAACCTCGACGGCGACGCCTACGCCGACGACTGCGGCAGCTACAGCCAGTGGCCTTTCGGCTCGGTCCGGCATATGGACGAGCCAGCGGCAGGCACCTGGCAGCTGCGGGTGGTCGACGCCTCGCCGGACAGCGACCAGGGGCGCTGGAATTCCTGGCAGCTCACGCTATGGGGACGATGATGCGACGCGCGCTGACCCTCGCGCTTGCCTGCGGCGCGCTGGCGGCCGCCCCGGCGGGCGCCCAGTCGCCGGCGGATGCGGGCTTGCCGTCGAGCGCGGCAGGTCTGCGCAAGTCGCCGGCCGGGCCGGTGGACAAGGCCGCGGAAACCGCACCGCAACGCTACTGGTACGACGGTACCCGGCGGCGCCCGCTGCGGCTCGATCCGGCCTGGATCGCCGACTTCGGCGCGGCCGCTCGCAGCGCGCCCGAGGCACCGCGCTCGCCGCTGCGGCGCTCGATCGGCGGGGAAAAGGCGCTCGAGTCGCTGCCGGCCGACGCCTCGCCGGTGTTCCGCGACGAGGCCGGCACGCCGCGCGCGCTGGCGGGCGGCGTCATCGTGCGCCTGCGTGAAGCCGACGTGCCCCGGGCGCGCGAGCGTCTCGCCGAAGCCGGGCTGGTGCCGGTGCGCCCGATCGATCCGGAAGGCCGCAGCTGGCTGGTCGCCTCTCCGCCCGGCCTGCCGTCGCTCGAGCTGGCCAACCAGCTGCACGAAGGCGGCGTTTTCGAGTCGGCCGCGCCGAACTGGTGGCAGCCGCGCACCCTGAAATAGCCGCGCCAACGCGGTGATGCGAACGAGCGCAGAACCGTATCAGCGGGCGGAGGCGGTCTCGCTGCTGCCCGCGGCCGGCTTCGGCTTGGCCGGCATCTCGACGTCGCGCGTCACGCCGCTCGGGCCGGGAAAACCGGTCAGGATGCCGCGCGCGAGCAGGGGCAGCGCATGGGCCGGCGCGGGGTCCATCCCGTCGCTCACCACCGTGCCTTCGTAGACGCGCCGCGGCGGACGCACGGTCAGGTCGTCGAACTGGAGGTGCAGGCGGTACTCGTACCACGTCCGCTCGCGCTCGATCGGTGGATAGGCAGGCCCCCACCAGGGCCAGGGGCCGCCGAAGCCGACACCGCCCACCGGACCGCCCCAGGCGCCCCACCAGTAGGGCTGGATCATGGGATACGCCTCGAGGTAGCGGCTGATGTGCCGCTCGACGCGGTAATCGAAGCGGACCGCGAAGCGCGGCGTATCGCTCTCGCGAAAACCCGCGCGCGCCAGCTCCTCACGCAGCACCTTGGCCCATGCGGCCTGCTCGAGGCTGTCGCGCTGCTCGTCGGTGAAGGTGAAGCGGTAGGTGAGCGGCGCCTGCGCCGGCCATTCGTTGAAGGCCGTGACCTGCCCCCGCATCGGCGTGGCGCAGCCGGCCAGCAGCAATGCTCCCACGGCGACCAGCGCCGCCGCCCAGCGGCGGGCCGCGTGGCCCCCCGCGCCCACATGGGCGGCACCGCCGCAGCGCTTACAATCGAACATCGCCGCCGACTCCGAAGATGCGTACCGACCAGCCCGTCACGATCCGACGCACCGACTATACCCCGCCGGCCTTCCTGGTGGACGAGGTGCGGCTCGAGTTCGATCTCGACCCCCAGCGCACACGCGTGCACGCGTTGCTGAGCGTGCGCCGCAACCCTGCCCTTCCGGGCGCCGGAAACGTCCGGACACCGCTCGTTCTAAACGGCGAGCAGCTGAAGCTGGTTGACCTGCGCATCGACGGCCGGCCGCTGGAGGCCGCGTCGTACCGGATCGCCGACGACACGCTGACCGTGCCCGAGGTGCCCGAGCGGTTCGTGCTCGCCACCGTCTCGTACATCGACCCGTCGGCCAACGCCGCGCTGAGCGGCCTGTACGTCTCGAACGGCAACCTGTTCACCCAGTGCGAGGCCGAGGGTTTCCGCCGCATCACCTGGTTTCCCGACCGCCCCGACGTGATGGCGCGCTACACCGTCACCCTGCGTGCGCCGCGCGAGCGCTTCCCGGTGCTGCTGTCCAACGGCAACCTGGTCGCCGCCGGCGAATGCGAGCCGCTCGCCGGCGACGGCATCGAGCGGCGCGGCTGGCACTGGGCCACCTGGGAAGACCCCTTCCCCAAGCCGAGCTACCTGTTCGCGCTGGTGGCCGGCCGCCTGGTCGCCACCGAGCAGCGGCTGCGCACGCGCTCGGGCCGCGAGGTGCTGCTGCAGGTCTGGACCGAGCCCGGCAACGAGGCGCGTACCGGCCATGCGATGGCTTCGCTCGAGCGCGCCATCCGCTGGGACGAGCAGCGCTTCGGCCTGGAGCTCGATCTCGACCGCTTCATGATCGTCGCCGTCGACGACTTCAACATGGGGGCGATGGAGAACAAGGGCCTGAACATCTTCAATACCAAGTACGTGTTCGCCGACCCGCGCATCGCCACCGACCAGGACTTCGCCGCCATCGAATCGGTGGTCGGTCACGAGTACTTCCACAACTGGACCGGCAACCGCGTCACCTGCCGCGACTGGTTCCAGCTCACCTTGAAGGAAGGGCTGACCGTCTTTCGCGACCAGGAATTCTCGGCCGACATGATGGCCGCGCGCAGCCCGGACCCGGCCGCCGCGGCCAGTGCGCGCGCGGTCAAGCGCATCGAGGACGTGCGCGTGCTGCGCGCCGCGCAGTTCCCGGAAGACGCCGGACCGATGGCCCACCCGATCCGGCCCGACAGCTACCAGCAGATCAACAACTTCTACACGGTCACCGTCTACGAGAAGGGCGCCGAGGTGATCCGCATGCTGCAGACGCTGGTCGGGCGCGACGGCTTCAGGCGCGGCATGGACCTGTACTTCCGTCGCCACGACGGGCAGGCGGTCACCTGCGACGACTTCGTGGCCGCGATCGGCGACGCCAATGGCGTGGCGCTCGAGCGCTTCGCGCGCTGGTACGCGCAGGCGGGCACGCCGCGCGTGCGCGTGACCGCCCGCTACGATGCGCCGGCGCGCCGCTACGCGCTCGAGCTCGAGCAGCACTGCCCGCCTTCGCCCGGGCAGCCGCGCAAGGAGCCGCTGCACGTCCCGTTCGCCGCCGGCCTGGTGGGCCCCGACGGGCGCGACTGCGCGCTGCACGTCCGCGAGCAGGCCGGCGACACGCTGCGTCCGGCCACCGCCCGCATCGAATCCGGCGCGGGCGGGCATACCGTCGTGCTCGAGCTCACCGAGCCGCGCCACGTCTTCTGGTTCGAGGACGTCGGCGCGCTGCCCGTTCCCTCGCTGGCGCGCAACCTCTCGGCGCCGGTGATCGTGGAGTACGACTACGACGACGCGCAGCTCGCCTTCCTCGCGGCGCACGACAGCGATCCCTTCAACCGCTGGGAGGCCACCCAGCGGCTCGCCGTGAACGCCGTGCTGGCGATCGTCGGTGGCGCCGACGCGCGCGAGTGCTGCGGACGCCTCGCCGGCGTGCTGCGCGGCCTGCTCGACGACGCCACGCTCGATGCCGCGTTTCGCGACCAGCTGTTCATCCTGCCGTCGGAAGGATTCATCGCCGAGCAGCTCGCGGTGGTCGACCCGGCGGCGCTGCGCGCGGCGCGCAACGCCCTGCGCCGGCGCATCGCCGACGAGCTGTCGGCGGCCTGGCAGCCGGCCTGCGAGGCGCTGCGCGACGACGCCCCCTACACGCCGGAGCCCGCAGCGGCCGGCCGGCGCGCGCTGAAGAACACGCTGCTCGGCTGGTGGACCGAGACGCAGGCAGGCGCCGCCGTCGAGGCGGCGGCCCTGCAGTCCGAGCACGCGGACAACATGACCGATCTCGCCGGCGCGCTGCAGGCCCTGCTGCGCGTGGCCGACCCGCGCCGCGAGGCGGCGCTGGCGCATTTCGCGCAGCGCTACGCCGGCGAACCGCTGGCACTCGACAAGTGGTTCTCGATGCAGGCCACGATGCATCGCCATCCCGGCGAAGCGCCGGTGCTCAAGCGCGTGCGCGCGCTCATGGGCCATCCGGCGTTCTCGCTGCGCAACCCCAACCGGGTGCGCGCGCTCGTCGGCAGCTTCTGCAACGGCAACCTCGCCGAGTTCCACGCCGCCGACGGCTCGGGCTATGCGTTCTGGCGCGAGCAGGTGCTCGCCATCGATGCGTTCAATCCGCAAGTGGCCGCGCGCCTGGCGCGCGCGCTCGACCGCTGGCGCAAGTTCAGCCCCGATCGCCAGGCGCTGATGCGCGCGGCGCTCGAGCAGGTCGCCGCCCACGAGCCGCTCTCGGGCGACGTGCGCGAGATCGTCACCAAGGCGCTCGCCGCCTGACACCCGAACCCACGACGCGACAGGAACCGCCATGCCGCCCCGCATCAGCCTCACCCAGTATCTGGTCGAGAAGCAGCGCGAGAAGGGGCTGATCCCCGCCGAGCTGCGCCTGCTGCTCGAGGTCATCGCGCGCGCGTGCAAGCGCATCGGCTACGCGGTCTCGCGCGGGGCCATCGACGGCGTGCTCGGCGAAGCCGGCTCCTCCAACGTGCAGGGCGAGGCGCAGAAGAAGCTCGACGTGATCGCCAACGAGGCGCTGCTCGAGGCCAACGAGTGGGGCGGCAACCTGGCGGCCATGGCCTCCGAGGAGATGGACCATCCCTACACCATCCCCAACCGATATCCCAAGGGCGAGTTCCTGCTGCTGTTCGACCCGCTGGACGGCTCGTCCAACATCGACGTGAACGTCTCGATCGGCACCATCTTCTCGGTGCTGCGTCTGCCCGAGGGCGTGGCCGAGCCGCAGGAGGCGCACTTCCTGCAGCCGGGCACGAAGCAGCTGGCGGCCGGCTACGCGGTGTACGGCCCGTCCACGCTGCTGGTGCTCACCGTCGGCGACGGGGTGGCCTGCTTCACCCTCGACAAGGAGATCGGCAGCTGGTGGCTCACCGTCGAGCGCATGAGCGTTCCAGAGCAGACCCGCGAGTTCGCCATCAATGCCTCCAACGCGCGGCACTGGCATGCGCCGGTCAAGCGCTACGTCGACGAGCTGCTGGCCGGGCGCGAAGGCCCGCGCGGGGTCGACTTCAACATGCGCTGGGTGGCCTCGATGGTGGCCGACGTGCACCGCATCCTCACGCGCGGCGGCGTCTTCATGTATCCGCGCGACAACCGCGAGCCCGACAAGCCCGGCAAGCTGCGCCTGCTCTACGAGGCCAATCCGATGTCGTTCCTCGTCGAGCAGGCGGGCGGCGCGGCCACCAACGGGCACCAGCGCATCATGGAGATCGTGCCCGCCAAGCTGCACGAGCGTGTCGCCGTGTTCCTCGGTTCGAAGGCCGAGGTCGAGCGCGTCACGGCCTATCACCGCTCATGAGCGGCTCGATGCGGCGCGCGAGGGCTGAGGAAATCCACGCGCCGCCGTCCTCGCGCACGAACAGCGCCTGATCGACGCCGCAGCGCTCGAGCAGCGCCGCGGCGCGCAGCGGGCCGGCGACCATCGCGGCGGTGCCGAGGCCGTTGACGTCGGCGGCGCGCCGCGCCACCAGCGTGACGCCGTGAATGCCGCGCGTCGGCCTGCCGGTGGCCGGGTCGATCACGTGGTGATAGCGCCGGCCCTCGTGCATCACGAAGCGCTCGTAGTCGCCCGACGAGGCCACCACCCCTTCGTGCAGCGGCACCACCGCCATCAGTTGGTCGGGCGCGGCGGCATCGCGCACGCCGATGCGCCACGGGCGGCCATCGGGACGGGCCGAGGCGAACACGTCGCCGCCGCCGTTCACCAGCGCGCCGCGCACGCCGTGGGCGCGCAGCACGTCCAGCCCCGCCTCGAGAATGGGCAGCTTGGCGATCCCGCCCAGGTCGAGCTGCGTCATCGGATCGTCGATCCGGGCGGTGCCCCGCTGCGCGTCGAGCGTCAGGTGCCGCATGCCCACGTGCTCCAATGCCGAGCGCACTGCACCCTCGTCGGGCACCCCGCCGCTCGCGGCCGCCGCTCCGGGCGTGAGGCCGCCCACGGTGGCATCGAAGGCGCCCGAGGTGCGCCGGTGCACTGCCCTCGCCTGCTGCAGCACCGCCATCATCTCCGGCGGCACGGGCACCGCATGCCGGCCGGCTGCCCGATTGAGCACGCCGAGATCGCTGTCCGGATCGAAGCGGCTCATCCGCTGCGCCAGCCTTTCCATCTGCGCGAACGCCAGCGCGACGGCCTGCTGCGCGCCGGGCTGGCCTCCATCGGCGACGGTGATGTCGACCCAGGTGCCCATCAGCGCGCGGCGAACATTCAGCGGCGCGGCCGCGGCGAGAACCGGCAGCGGCAGCAGCGGCGCGGCGGCCAGCGCGCGTGCCAGGTTGCGGCGGGAGATTCGAAAGGCATCCATGCTCATTGCCTGCAAAGCCTCGGTATTGCCGACGACGATCGTGGGATCGTCATCGTCGTCACGAACGCATCGTCGCGACGAGCGCATTCTGCAATGTCGTCCCGGTCACGGTCGCGGCCTGTTCGACCCCGGGTTGACGTGGGTCAATGGAACGTATGCGCCCGCGCTCGCGCATTGACGCGCCTCAAACGACGAGGCGCGCAGCGAGGGCACCGTTCGTATCGTGCGTCCTTCCCCATCAACAACGGAAAAGTGCCCTGCCATGAGCGACAAGCCCTCCTGCTCGCCCGAACCGACCGAAGGTCTGGGACGGCGCCGTTTCCTGAGCTCCGCTGCCGTCGCCGGCCTCGCCGGGGTCGGCCTGGCCGCATGCAATGACAATCGGCAGCAGACCGCCGCGCCCGCCCCGGCAGCGGCGCCCGCTGCGGCCGAGTCCGCCGCCGGCCACGCCGCCAGCGTGCACCTGAAGCCGGGCGAGCTCGACACCTACTACGGCCTGTGGAGCGGCGGCCATACCGGCGACGTGCGCGTGCTCGGCATGCCGTCGGGGCGCGAGATCCTGCGCGTCCCGTGCTTCGTGCCCGATGCCCTGGTCGGCTGGGGCATCACCAACGAAAGCAAGGCGGTGATGGGCACCCGGCCCGACGGCAGGCTGCGCTACACCGTCGGCGACACCCACCATATCCACGCCTCGTACAAGAACGGCGACTACGACGGCCGCTACGCCTGGGTCAACGACAAGATCAACGGACGGCTCGCGCGCATCCGGCTCGACTACTTCGTCTGCGACAAGATCACCGAGATCCCGAACATCCAAGGCTTCCACGGCATTTTCCCGGACAAGCGCGATCCCGTCGATCCGGCCATCGACCACACCACGCGGGTGTTCTGCGGCGCCGAGTTCCACATCCCGCTGCCCAACAACGGTGCGGACCTCGAGGCCACCGACAAGTACCGCGCACTGTTCACCTGCGTCGACGCCGAATCGATGGCGGTGCGCTGGCAGGTGCTGATCGACGGCAACTGCGACCTGGTGGCCAGCTCGTTCGACGGCAAGCTCGCCGCGTCGAACCAGTACAACACCGAGAACGGCGCGGTGTTCGGCGACATGATGTCGGCCGAGCGCGATGCCTGCCTGTTCTTCAACGTCGCGCGCATCGAGCAGGCGGTCAAGGACGGCCGGTTCAAGACCTACGGCGACAGCAAGGTGCCGGTGGTCGACGGCACCCACGCGGCGAACAAGGATCCGAAGACCGCGCTGACCGCCTACGTGAGCGTCCCCAAGAACCCGCACGGCGTGAACGCCAGCCCCGACGGCAAGTACTTCGTGTGCTCGGGCAAGCTCTCGCCGACG
>MKUQ01000034.1 GCA_001898645.1 Burkholderiales bacterium 70-64 | reverse complement strand
CCTGCGTCGCTTCCCAAATCATCGCATCATGCCGTTGCTTGACATCGGGTTATGCAGACCTTCCTTAACTACGCCCGCGTGGGCATTCCCGCGGACAACGAGACGCATTAGGGCATGTTAGCACTACGATTTTTGGCGCACGTAACTACTCCGGCAGACGGAAAAACGTTAGCCGAGTAGACTCGGCTACGTTCTTCATTCGCGCCACCATCGCGCAGATACCGCGTCAACTTTGCAGCATTCTAGGTGCAAGTTTGTATCGGCTCAAGGTCCGCGAGATCTGCAGTATCGCTCCCAACGCAGTCGCTCCATTGTGCCAACGCGCGTCGAAAGCGGCCGAACTGTTGATGCCGGTCGAGGATTGGCCCGCAGATAACAAAAATTTATTCGTCGTACACAACCGTACGTAAGCCCTTTCTATTTGGCCACCGGTAATCGGCAGGCCTCAAGGGGCTTTGCAACTCGTCTTCGCAGATCAGCCATGCCATTTTCTGACCTCATAAATCCTTCTTGCAGAGTCCGTAGTATAAAAAACGCCCGGACGAGTCGGGCGTTTTCCTGATCCGAACGTATCGGATCTCTTCACTATCTGTAACAGTAATTTTTCATTCTCAGTGGCGCCCGACAAGACCCTACACGTCGATGTTCCTCGCCACCAGCGCGTTCTGCTCGATGAAGGCCCGCCTCGGCTCGACGGAGTCGCCCATCAGGGTGGTGAAGATCTCGTCGGCGGCGATGGCGTCGTCGATCTGTACGCGCAGCAGCCGGCGCACCGTGGGGTCCATGGTGGTCTCCCACAGCTGCCCGGCGTTCATCTCGCCCAGGCCCTTGTAGCGCTGGCGGCCGACGCCGCGCTCGGCCTCGGCGAGCAGCCAGCGCATGGCGCCGCGGAAATCGGCGACGGGCTGGCTCTTCGTCTTGTCGCCCTCGCCGCGTCGGATCTCGGCGCCGGGGCCGATCAGGCCGCCGATGATCTGGGCGCATTCGGTGAGGGCGCGATAGTCGGCAGTGACGACGAACTCGGTGTCGATGACGCTGGTCTTCACGTTGCCGTGGTGCTTGCGCTCGATGACCAGCAGCCACTTCTCGTGCTTGTCGTCGAAGCGCGGGCGCACCTGCGGCGCGCCGCCGTTGGTGGGCGGGGCGTACTTCTCCATCGCCTTGGCCAGGCGCGCGGCCGAGGACATGGCGGTCTGCTCGTTGGCGAGGTCGATGACGCAGCCGTCGAGCACGGCGCGCAGCGCGTCGGCATCGATGATGCGCGCCAGCCGCTCGATGACCGCCTCGGCCACCAGGTACTTGCGCGCGAGCTCCCCGAGCGTCTCGCCGCCGATCGGCTCGGCGCCGGCCGACTGCACCAGCAGCGCGCCGTCGAGCGCGTGGCGCAGCATGTACTGGTTGAGCTCGGAGTCGTCCTTCAGGTAGCGCTCGTCCTTGCCGTGCTTGACCTTGTACAGCGGCGGCTGGGCGATGTAGATGTGGCCGCGCTCGACGAGGTCGGGCATCTGCCGGTAGAAGAACGTGAGCAGCAGCGTGCGGATGTGGCTGCCGTCGACATCGGCGTCGGTCATGACGATGATGCGGTGGTAGCGCAGCTTGTCGACGTTGTAGTCGGGGCCGATGCCGGTGCCCAGCGCGGTGATCAGCGTGGCGATCTGCTCGGAGGAGATCAGCTTGTCGAAGCGCGCCTTCTCCACGTTGAGCACCTTGCCGCGCAGCGGCAGGATGGCCTGGAACTTGCGGTCACGCCCCTGCTTGGCCGAACCGCCGGCGGAGTCGCCCTCGACGATGAAGATCTCCGACAGCGCGGGGTCCTTCTCCTGGCAGTCGGCGAGCTTGCCGGGCAGGCCGATGCCGTCGAGCAGGCCCTTGCGGCGCGTCATCTCGCGCGCCTTGCGCGCGGCCTCACGGGCGCGCGCGGCATCCACGATCTTGCCGCAGATGACCTTGGCGTCGAGGGGCTTCTCGAGCAGGAATTCCTCGAGGCTGGCGGCGACCACCTCCTCGACGGCGGGCCGCGCCTCGGACGAGACCAGCTTCTCCTTGGTCTGGCTGGAGAACTTGGGATCGGGCATCTTGATCGACAGCACGCAGGTGAGGCCCTCGCGCATGTCGTCGCCGCTGGTCTCGACCTTGGCCTTCCTGGCGAGCTCGTTCTGCTCGATGTACTTGTTGATCACGCGCGTCATGGCCGCGCGCAGGCCGGTGAGGTGGGTGCCGCCGTCCTTCTGCGGGATGTTGTTGGTGTAGCAGAGCACCTGCTCGTTGTACGAGTCGTTCCACTGCATCGCGACCTCGACCGACACGCGCCGGTGCTCGCCGCCGACCTCGACCTCGCGCTCGCCTGCGGCATAGAAGACGTTCGGGTGCAGGACGGTCTTGTTCTTGTTGATGAACTCGACGAAGCCGCGCACGCCGCCGGCGAAGGCGAAGTTCTCCTCCTTGCCCTGGCGCTGGTCGACCAGGCGGATGCGCACGCCGTTGTTCAGGAAGCTCAGCTCGCGCAGCCGCTTGCTGAGGATCTCGTAGTGGTACTCGACGTTGCCGAAGATGGTTTCGTCGGCGAGGAAGTGCACCTCGGTGCCGCGCAGCTGGGTATCGCCGATGACCTTCATCGGCGATACCTCCACGCCGTCGCGCTCCTCGACGATGCGGTCGTGCACCATCCCCTGGTGGAACTCGGTGAAGTGCACCTTGCCGCCGCGCCGGATGGTCAGGCGCAGCCACTTCGAGAGCGCGTTCACGCACGACACGCCCACGCCGTGCAGGCCGCCCGACACCTTGTAGCTGTTCTGGTTGAACTTGCCCCCCGCGTGCAGCTCGGTCATGGCGATCTCGGCCGCGCTGCGCCGCGGCTCGTGCTTGTCGTCCATCTTGACGCCGGTGGGGATGCCGCGCCCGTTGTCGACCACCGAGATCGAGTTGTCGGTGTGGATGGTGACGATGATCTCGTCGCAATAGCCCGCCAGCGCCTCGTCGATGGAGTTGTCGACCACCTCGAACACCAGGTGGTGCAGGCCGGTGCCGTCGGAGGTGTCGCCGATGTACATGCCGGGGCGTTTGCGCACCGCCTCCAGACCCTCGAGGATCTGGATCGAGGAAGAATCGTATTGCCGTTCCGCTTCGGTCATTGCTTGCCTCAGATGCGCATCGGCATCACGACGTACTTGAACCAGGCCTCTTCGGGCACGGTGATCAGCGCGCTGCTGCTGGCGTCGCCGAAATCGACGTGCACCGATTCGCTCCTGAGGTTGCCCAGCACGTCCTGCAGATAGCCGACGTTGAAGCCGATCTCGAGCGGCTCGCCGTCGTACCCGACCTCGATCTCCTCGACGGCCTCCTCCTGCTCGGCGTTGCTGGTCTGGATCTGCAGCGTGCCGGGCGCCAGGCTCAGGCGCACGCCCTTGAACTTCTCGGTGGTGAGGATCGAGGCGCGCGCGAGCGCGGCGGCGAGCACCTCGCGCGCGATGGTGGCGCGCCGGGTATAGCCGTGGGGCACCACGCGCTGGTAGTCGGGGAACTTGCCCTCGACCAGCTTGGAGATCATCTCGACCTCGCCGAAGCGGAAGCGCACCTGGTTGCCCGAGACGTCGATGAGCACCGGATCGTCGCTGTCGGCGAGCAGCCGCTGCAGCTCGAGCACGGTCTTGCGCGGGATGATCACTTCCTGGCGGGCGAGCTCGGCCCCCTCGACGGTGGCCTCGCACAGCGCCAGGCGGTGCCCATCGGTGGCCACCACGCGCACCTGCGCGCCGTCGGTGACCAGCAGCAGGCCGTTGAGGTAATAGCGGATGTCCTGCTGGGCCATCGCGAAGTGGACCATGTGGAACAGGTGCTTGAGCTGCTTCTGCGGCAGCGTGAAGGAGGCGCCGAACTGCTCGTTGACGCTCACCGTGGGGTATTCCTCGGCGGCCAGGGTCTGCAGGGCGAAGCGGCTCTTGCCGGTCTCGATGGTGGCGCGCCGGGTATAGCCGTGGGGCACCACGCGCTGGTAGTCGGGGAACTTGCCCTCGACCAGCTTGGAGATCATCTCGACCTCGCCGAAGCGGAAGCGCACCTGGTTGCCCGAGACGTCGATGAGCACCGGATCGTCGCTGTCGGCGAGCAGCCGCTGCAGCTCGAGCACGGTCTTGCGCGGGATGATCACTTCCTGGCGGGCGAGCTCGGCCCCCTCGACGGTGGCCTCGCACAGCGCCAGGCGGTGCCCATCGGTGGCCACCACGCGCACCTGCGCGCCGTCGGTGACCAGCAGCAGGCCGTTGAGGTAATAGCGGATGTCCTGCTGGGCCATCGCGAAGTGGACCATGTGGAACAGGTGCTTGAGCTGCTTCTGCGGCAGCGTGAAGGAGGCGCCGAACTGCTCGTTGACGCTCACCGTGGGGTATTCCTCGGCGGCCAGGGTCTGCAGGGCGAAGCGGCTCTTGCCGGTCTGGATGGTGGCGCGCCGGTTCTCCACCTTGACGGTCACGTCGGCGCCGTCGGGCAGCGAGCGCAGGATGTCGATCAGCTTGCGCGCCGATACCGTGGTGCCGCCGTCTTCCTTGCCGGCGCCCAGCTGGGCGGTGGTCTGGATCTGGATCTCTACGTCGGTGGCCAGGAACGAGACGTTCTCGCCGGACTTGCGCAGCAGCACGTTGGCCAGGATCGGCAGCGTGTGGCGGCGCTCGACGATGCCGGCCACGGTCTGCAGGGGCTTCAGGATCGCATCGCGGTTGGCTTTGATGAACTGCATGCTTTCAGATTCCCGTTGCTGTTGTTGGATGTACGAGGCGCAATCCTGGGGACAACCGGCCTCGCTCCAGGCGGGTACTGCGTTTGCGGCGGTTTCGGGCTTGTGAAGAACCGGCACCCGGGCCTGTGGACCCGGAGGGACAACTTGCCGCTGCCCGAAAAAGCGGCGTGTTATTCACATTCGCTCCAGCGCTTGTCCAGCGCTTGCCCGGACGATGCATGGCGGCCGTCATCCGCGCAGGGTCTGCTCGAGGACATGCAGCTGCCGGTTCCATTCCTGGTCGTGCTGGCGCAGCTCGGCGATGCGCTTGACCGCGTGCATCACCGTGGTGTGGTCGCGCCCGCCGAAGGCCTCGCCGATCTCGGGGAAGCTCTTCTGGGTGAGCTCCTTGGCGAAGTACATCGCCACCTGGCGCGCGCGCGCGATGTGCGCCGGCCGGCGCTTGCTGTACATGTCGGCGACCTTGATCTTGAAGAAGTCGGCCACCGTCTTCTGGATCGATTCGATGGAGATCGGCGGCCGGTTCAGCTCGAGCAGGTCCTTGAGCGCTTCCTTGGCCAGGTCGGCGGTGACCGGGCGGCCGCGAAAGCGCGCAAACGCCACCACGCGCAGCAGGGCGCCCTCGAGCTCACGCACGTTCGAGCGCAGGTTCTTGGCGACGAAGAACGCGACCTCCTCGGGCAGCTTCTCGCCGGACTGCTCGGCCTTCTTCAGCAGGATGGCCACGCGCATCTCGAGCTCGGGCGGCTCGATCTCCACGATGAGGCCGGAGCCGAAGCGCGATACCAGCCGGTCTTCGAAGGCCGACAGCTCCTTGGGGTAGGTGTCGCAGGTGATGATCAGCTGCTTGCGCGCCGTGAGCAGCGCCTCGAAGGTGTAGAAGAACTCCTCCTGCGTGCGCTCCTTGCCGCCGAGGAACTGGATGTCGTCGATCAGCAGCAGGTCCAGCGAGTGGTACTTCTGCTTGAACTCGTGCATCGACTTGCGCTGGATGCCGCGCACCATCTCGTCGAAGTAGTCCTGCGCGTGGATGTAGCGCACGCGCGCGCCCGGCCGGCGCTCGAGGATGGCGTTGCCCACCGCATGCAGCAGGTGGGTCTTGCCCAGGCCCACGCCGCCGTACAGGAACAGCGGGTTGTAGGAGGTGCCCGGGCGCTCGACCACCTGCAGCGCCGCCGACCAGGCGATCTGGTTGGCCTTGCCGTGCACGAAGTTGTCGAAGGTGAGCTCGGGGCGCAGCCGTGTCTGCGCATCCGGCGCGCCCGGCACGAGCGTCTCGGCCGCGATCATCGGATCGAAGTCGGCATCGGCGGACGGCGGCGAGCCGAGCGCTTCTGACGAGCCGCCGGCCGGGCGCGGCGGCTCGTCGTTGGCGGGCGCCTCGCTGCGGTGGATCTCGAAGCTCACGCGCAGGCCGGGCTCGATGGTCTGGCGCGCGATGTTCTCGATGTGGGACTCGAACTGCGACTTGACCCAGTTGAGCTTGAAATGGTTCGGCACGCCGAGACGAAGCAGGTGCTCGCTCTCGTCGTAGCCCAGGAAGACCAGCGGCTTGATCCAGGGCTTGAACTGCTGTGCGGGGATCTCGCTCTCGAGCCTTGCCACGCAGGCGAGCCAACGGTCCAGCATGATGTCGATCGGTTCGGACAAGCGCGACGGGGGCGGACAGCCAGGGATGTGGAAAACGAGCCGCGCCCGCCGGTGGACGGGCGCGCTAAACCGTTGATTTTACCCTGTCGTGAGGCGCCGACGCCAGCCGAAAATTGACAGGAGAAGGCCTAATGCGTTGTAATGAAAGGCTTTTCCTTTTCCCCGCCAAGGAATACCCCGATGAAACGCACCTTCCAGCCCTCGGTCGTACGCCGCAAGCGCACGCACGGTTTCCTCACGCGCATGAAGACGCGCGGCGGGCGCGCCGTCATCAACGCGCGCCGCGCCAAGGGCCGCAAGCGCCTGGCCGCCTGATCGTCCGGCGCGCCGACGGGCCGTTCGCCAACGGGCATGCAGCTTGGGCCGGGTGGGCGGCAGACGCGGCGAGTGCCGCGCGGGGTCGCCGCCGCGCTGCTGCGCACGCGGCCCGGCGTGCGCGGTGAGCACTTCAGCCTGCATTGGAAGATGCTTCCGGGCGCTCCGGGCGTATTGTTCATGGCGATCCCCAAGCGGCTGATGCGCCGGGCGGTCGACCGCAACGCGATACGCCGCGTGGCCCGCGAAGCCTGGCGTGCGGCGTCCCTGGCCGGCCGGCCGGTGGCGGCGATGCTGCGCATGACCCGCGCGCCCTCGGCATGCGGAGCGCGTCAGCGCAAGGCGATCGCCCGCGCCGAGCTCGACCGGGCGTTCCGGGTGCTGGCCGACCGCGTCGGGGCCGGGCCGGCGGCTTCGTCCGGTACCGGAATCGCCGGCGCCGGCGATTCCGATGCACGCTGACCGCAGGAGACTGCAATGAAGCGGATCCTGGTGGCACTCATATCCCTGTACCGGTTCGCGATCAGCCCGCTGATCCCGCCGCGCTGCCGCTACCTGCCCACGTGCTCGGACTATGCGCTGCAGGCGATCGAGCGGCACGGCGTCCTGGCCGGCGGCTGGCTGGCGCTCAAGCGCCTGGCCCGTTGCCATCCCTTCCACGCGGGAGGCCTGGACGAAGTCCCGGAACGCCTGCCGCTGCGATGCGCCTGCCGCTGGCCGGCGGCGCTGCGTCGCGACGAATCCATCGAACGGTAGACCCATGCAGACCCAACGAATGATCCTGTGGATCGTATTTGCCATGTCGCTGCTGTTCCTGTGGGACGCATGGCAGCGTCATCAGGGCCATGCCTCGCTGTTCGGCGGGCCGGTGCCGGAGCAGCGGGCGGGCGCCCCGGCCGCCGGCAAGGGCGGTGCGACGCCGCCGGCCGATTCGAGCGTGCCGCCGGCCGCCAGCACGGTGCCCGGTGCGCCGCTTCCCGAGGCGCCGGGCACTTCCGCCCAGGGCGGAAAGGCGATCGCCGGGCAGACCATCCGGCTCGCCAACGACGTGCTGGCGCTCGACATTGCCCTCGAGGGCGGGCAGGTCGAGCGCGCCGAGCTGCTGCACTATCCCGACCTGGACGATCGCGGGCGCAAGGTGGTGCTGCTCGATGACCAGCCCGGCCGGGTGTACTTGGCGCAGACCGGCCTGATCGGCGCCCCCGAGGGCGACGGCTATCCGACGCACCGCACGCCGATGACCCCGGCCGACGGCAACACCGGCGTGCGCGTGCTCGCCGACGGCAGCAACGAGGTGCGGCTCGTGCTCGCCGCCGAGAGCGGCGGCATCCGGCTGGTGCGCACCTACACCCTGGCGCGCGGCGCCTACGTGGCCGACGTGAAGAACGAGATCACCAACGTCGGCGCGGCGCCGGCGCGTCCGGTGTTGTACATGCAGCTCACGCGCGACGGCGACAAGCCGCCGGGCGAATCGAAGTTCTACAGCACCTATACCGGCCCGGTGGTCTACACCGACGCCGACAAGTTCCAGAAGGTCGCCTTCGGCGACATCGAGAAGGACAAGGCCAAGCACTCCACCACGGCGAACGACGGATGGGTCGGCATCATCCAGCACTACTTCGTCAGCGCCTGGGTTCCGGCACCCGAGACGCCGCGCGAGTTCTACACGCGCAAGGTGGCGACCAACCTGTACTCGGTGGGCATCAAGGAGCCGCTGGGCGAGCTGGCGCCCCGGGCCACGGAGACGGTCGACGCACGGCTGCTGGTCGGGCCGCAGGACCAGCGCATGCTCAGGAAGATCGCGCCCGGGCTCGATCTCAGCGTCGACTACGGCTGGCTCACCGTGATCGCCCAGCCGATCTACTGGCTGCTCGCCAAGCTGCATGCGCTGGTGGGCAACTGGGGCTGGGCCATCGTGCTGCTGACGATCATCATCAAGACCCTCTTCTTCCCGTTGCAGGCGGCCAGCTACCGCTCGATGGCGCGCATGAAGGCGGTGACGCCGCGGCTCACGGCACTGCGCGAGCGCTACGGCAACGACCGCGTGAAGATGAACCAGGCGATGATGGAGCTGTACAAGACCGAGAAGATCAACCCGCTCGGCGGCTGCCTGCCGATCGTGGTGCAGATCCCGGTGTTCATCGCGCTGTACTGGGTGCTGCTGGCCTCGGTGGAGATGCGCGACGCGCCGTGGGTGGGCTGGATCCACGACCTGGCGGCGCCCGACCCCTACTACGTCCTGCCGCTGGTGATGGCCGCGACGATGTTCGTGCAGGTGAAGCTGAACCCGACGCCGCCCGATCCGATCCAGGCCAAGATGATGATGATCATGCCGCTGGTGTTCTCGGTCATGTTCTTCTTCTTCCCGGCCGGGCTGGTGCTGTACTGGCTGGTGAACAACGTCTATTCGATCGTCCAGCAGTGGGTGATCACGAGGAAGATCAACGAGGCGGCATCCGCGGCGAAGGCCAAGGGCTGAGAACGTGTGAAGGAATCTGCGATTCCTTCGCACGTTCCTGGGCGGCGATGAACGCACGACGCCCTGTGAGCGACGGGGCCCCATGAGCGGCGACGCGCCCATCGCCGCGATCGCCACCGCGCCGGGGCGCGGCGGCATCGGCGTGGTGCGGGTGTCGGGTGTCGGCCTGCGGCCGGTGATCGATGCGGTGCTCGGTCGCGCGCTGGCGCCGCGACACGCCACCTACGGGCCGTTCCTCGCGGCCGACGGCAGTGCGATCGACCAGGGCATCGCGATCCACTTCCCAGCGCCGCACTCGTACACCGGCGAGGACGTGCTCGAGCTGCAGGGGCATGGCGGCCCGGTGGTGATGCAACTGCTGCTGCGCCGAGTGCTCGAGGCCGGGCGCGGCATCGGCCTGAGGCTGGCCGAGCCGGGCGAGTTCACGCGCCGCGCCTACCTCAACGACAAGCTCGATCTGGCGCAGGCCGAGGCAGTGGCCGACCTGATCGACGCCAGCACCGAGCAGGCGGCGCGCTCGGCCGCGCGCTCGCTCGAGGGCGAGTTCTCGCGCGCGGTGCACGCCCTGGTCGAGCAGCTGATCGAGCTGCGCATGCTGGTCGAGGCCACGCTCGACTTCCCGGAGGAGGAGATCGACTTCCTCGAGGCCGCGGGCGCGCGCGGCCGGCTCGACGCGCTGAGCAGCGCGCTGCTCGCGCTGCTCGCGCAGGCGCAGCGCGGTGCGCTGCTGCGCGAGGGGCTGAGCGTGGTGCTGGTGGGCGAGCCGAACGTCGGCAAGAGCTCGCTGCTCAACGCGCTGGCCGGCGCCGAGGTGGCGATCGTGACCGAGATCCCCGGCACCACGCGCGACCGCATCGCGCAGGCGATCCAGATCGAGGGCGTGCCCCTGAACGTCATCGATACCGCGGGGCTGCGCGAGACGCGCGACGAGGTCGAGCGGCTGGGCATCGCGCGCACCTGGACCGAGGCGGCGCGCGCCGACGTGGTGCTGCACCTGCTCGATGCGCGCGATGCCGACGCCGCCGGCGCGCGCGCCATCGAGCGCGAGCTGGCGCAGCGCCTGCGCGAGGCGGTGCCGATGGTGCGCGTCTACAACAAGATCGACCTGGCGGGCCGCCCCGCGCGGGTCGAGCGCGAGGCCGAGGCATCATCGGCCGCGGCGCCGCCGGTATCGGCGGTGTGGCTGTCGGCGAAGACGGGCGAGGGCATCGACGGCCTGCGCAGCCTGCTGCTCGAGCTGGCCGGCTGGCAGGCCGGCGGCGAGTCGACCTTCATCGCGCGCGAGCGCCACCTCGAGGCCCTGCGCGCGGCCGCCGGCCACCTCGAGGAGGCCGATCGCCACGCGCGCGCCGGCAACCAGCGGCTCGATCTGCTGGCCGAGGAGCTGCGGCTGGCGCAGGAGCGGCTGAACACGATCACCGGGGAGTTCGGCGCCGACGATCTGCTGGGGGTGATCTTCAGCAGGTTCTGTATCGGGAAGTGAGGTGATGTCCAAGGACCTCCACTGACGTCTTCAGAATGACTTTAAGTTGGCGTATATAAAGGAAATTTTTTCTACTGACGAGCTCGGTGATACAGTCGAAGCCACTCATTGATATGTCCAAGTTTGGCGCCAAGTAGCGGGATATGTGCTCTCCATCCCTCTGCTTGGACATACGGAGGATGAGATGGCACTGACCGATACCGCGCTCAAGGCGCTCAAGCCCAGGGACAAGACCTATACGGTTACCGACGACCGAGGGCTGTATGTGGAGGTCTTCCCGACCGGAGGCGTCGTCTGGCGCTACCGCTACCGGCTGAATGGCAAATACGAGAAGCTGACGCTCGGCAAGTACCCCGCGCTGACGCTGAAGAACGCCCGCCTGAAACGGGACGAGGCGGCCCACCAAGTGGCGATGGGAGAGTCGCCGGCAAAGAAGAAGCAACAGGAGAAGGTGGCTGGTGCAGAAGATGCCACTGTGGCCGACTTCGCCGAACGCTTCTTCAAGGACATCCAGTCACGCGACCGCAAAAACGTGACCATGCCCCGACGCTACCTGGAAAAGGACATCCTGCCGCACATCGGCAGCAAGCCGATCCGGGACATCACCGCCGAGGACGTGCGCAGTGTCATCTGGCGCAAGAAGGAGCAAGGCTTCGATGCTGCCGCTGGCCAGGTGCGCGGCCTGCTCAAGCGCATGTTCGACTACGCGCTGACCTGCGGCCTGATCCAGGCCAACCCGGTCATGGCCCTGCCCATGCGCCACGTCTACCGCGCAGCCGCCCGCGACCGGGCGCTGACGCCGGACGAAATCCGGCGGTTCCTGCGCGCCATGCAGATCTCCAACATCCGCCGCCAGTTCAAGATCGCCTTCCAGTTGATCCTGATGACCCTGGTGCGCAAGTCCGAGCTGATGCTGGCGCAGTGGAAAGACGTGCATCTGGACGAAGGCGAATGGCACATCCCGGTCGAGAATTCTAAGACCGGCAAGCCGCACATCGTCTACCTGGTCGGACCT
>MKUQ01000033.1:166325-181887 GCA_001898645.1 Burkholderiales bacterium 70-64 | reverse complement strand
GCGTCGCCTGGGATCAGGAACACTATCGATATCAGTGCGAGGTCAACGTGTTCGTCGAGGGTACGCTGATGGATTTCGTCAAGCTGCCAGCAGGCAGGCGAGGCGCGCGCTTTTCTGCCGCAGGCATGCTCCCGCCAGGTGCTCAACGCCCGTCGCCGGTCGTGCCGGCATGGGGCGGCTTCGACGACGAGGCCTTTGCGACCTACAACGAAACATCGTTCTCGATGGTTTCGTACAACGATGCCAAGAAGAAGCCCGGCACGTTCACCTCGGGCAGGCTGCTGCGCTATCACCGCGATGTCCTCGGCAGCATGGGCTACCTGGGATTCATGGATAAGTGTCGTGACAACCTGCTTTCCTACGGTCAGCACGAGATATGGCTACCAGCGGCACGCACCGCAGACGCTCCGGTCGGAACCCATCGATACGGTAAGGACGACTACCTAGTCCTGCCCCTGCCCGCAGAACTGGTGAAACGCGCCGAACCGTATTGGCGGAGGGCTTTTGGGCTGAATGTTTGCCGCTCAGACGGGCAACATGCCGCCAGGTGGTCAACTGGCGGCCGTGAGCGTCAGTTCCGCGCCTGCGAAGCGTTGCGGCGCGAGCCGATCGATAGCTCAAGGACGCTCATCGAACTCCAGAAAGAGCAGTGGGAACTGGATCAACGGCAGAAGGCCCGCTGAATCTAACGATATCGAGGAGGAACTAAGTTATGAGCTGCAGCCTCTACACACCCTATAGCCGCATGAGCCAGCAGGCCTACCAGAATAACGGTGGTACTCCACCGCCTGAGTTTATAACCCTCGTATCCGAGAAGAACAGCACCAACGGATTCCAGGGTGCCGCCTACTTCAATTCCACGACCCGAGAACTGGTGATCGCTTTCGCGGGCACCGATCTGACGAGTGGCCAGGATTTGACGAACAACCTGCAGATCGGTCTTTCACAGATTCCATCCCAGTTCGATAGTGCCAGAGAGTTTTACGACGCGGCCGTGGCTGCAGCGGGTAGTTACAGCTCCATTACGGTTACAGGTCACTCCTTGGGCGGCGCATTGGGGCAACTTGTCGGCGCGTCGCACAGTCAGGAAGGCAGCGCCAATCCGCCGCAGGTCGTCACGTTCAACGCGCCCGGCGTGCGAAGCATCGCTGCGGCGAATCCCGGCATGAACGTCGATCCGAACCTGGACTATCCCAATATCACCAACTTCAGCAACTTCTGGGATCCGGTCAGCAGATGGGACAGCCCCTTGGGCGACCGCCAAGGGACGCCGGGCGGCGAAAGAGACTCTTCGCTGGGGCCTCTGCTGTTCGCACCGTTTGCGCTCGGCATCCCGCTGGGATCCAGCGCACTTGCCGGTTTTCTGTCTCGCCAGCACTCGATCGACGCCGTGATGGACCGATTGTGCTCACCGGGCCCGGCCAGCACCTGGGACCTCAAGTTTCCGGAGCAATACGCCGCTGCCAAGCGCTGGGTCATGCCCCGCGACCCGATCATCCTGGACCTCGACGGCGACGGTCTGGAAACCGTCGGCCTTGCCGCCAACGTCTACTTCGACCACGACGGCGACGGCGTCCTGACCCGTACCGGCTGGGCCGGCCGCGACGACGCCCTACTCGTGTGGGACCGCAACGCCAACGGCACCATCGACACCGGCGCCGAGCTCTTCGGCGACTTCACCCCGCTGTCCAACGGTACCCTTGCCCCCAATGGCTTCGCCGCCCTGGTGGCTCTGGACAGCAACGGCGACGGTCTCCTCGACGCCTCCGACCCGGCCTTCGCCGAGCTCAAGCTCTGGCGCGATGCCGACCAGGACGGCCTCACCGGCCAAGGCGAGCTGATCACCTTGGCCGATGCCGGCATCGTCTCACTCGAGCTCACCAACGCCCTGCGCAACCAGCGCCTGGCCGACGGCAACACCCTCGCCCGCGAAGGCTCCTTCACGCGCGCCGACGGCAGCACCGGCGCCATGGGCGAATTCCGCCTGGCCGTCGACACCTTCGACACCCGGTTCGCCGAGGCGATCGAAGTCCCCGAGGCCATCGAGGCGCTTCCCGACATGCAGGGCTCGGGCAACGTACGCGAGCTGCACCAGGCCGCCGCCCAGTCCGCCGGCGTGGCCGACCTACTCGCCCGCTTCCAGGCCGCTACTACTCACGCCGAGCAGCGGGCGCTGCTCGATCCGCTGCTCGCGGCCTGGGCCGATACCTCGGCCATGGCCGCCGGCCTCGAGGAGCGCGCGGACGGGAAGTACCGGATCCAGTACGACGCGGTCGGCACCGAGCGGCGCTCGAACAACCTCGATCCCGAGGCCGTCGCTCCCGCGGGCCTCGGCGACGTCGCCGCGCTGATGAGCGACGCCGACAACCCCGACCTCGCCGCGCACTACCGCGGCCTGATCGCCGAGTGGAGCCGCAAGCTGCACGTGCTCGAAGCCTTCAACGGCCAGTACTTCTTCAACCTGCCCGGCGCGGCGAGCCAGACCGACGGCGCCAACTGGGGGTTTTCCGTGCAGCTTGGCTCGAGCGGCGGCACGGCCCTCGACGCCCTGCCCACCCTGCATGTGCAGCTCTCCCGGCCCCAGCTCGATTTCCTGCAGCAGGCCTACGACAGCCTGTCGGAAAGCGTCTATGCCAGCCTCGTGCTGCAGACGCGTCTGAAGCCCTATCTGGATGCGCTCGAGCTGGTCATCGACGACAACGGCATCCGGCTCGGCGCGGCGGCGCTCGAGCAGGTGCTCGCCGACAGGCGCGCCGCCGACCCGGAGAACGCGTTGGCCGACCTGCTCGACCTGGATCGCTACGCCGGCCAGTTCCTCGCCGGTACCGACTGGCGGGGGCTGGCGGACTTCGATCGAATGGTCGAAACCCTCCCGAGCACGCCGGCCATCGCCGCCCTGCTCGAGGAGTTCAGGGTGCGCACGCTCACCGACGGCGGCGATGCCTTCGCACCGACCAGCGACGCCGATACCGTGCTCGCGGGAGACGGCGACGACGTGCTGCGCGGCGGCGCGGGCAACGACCGCCTGTTCGGCCAGGGCGGCAACGACCATCTAGACGGCGGCGACGGCGACGACCTGCTCTCGGGCGGGGCGGGCAACGACCTGCTCATGGGCGGATCCGGCGCCGACATCTATGTCTTCGGGCGCGGCTTCGGCCACGACACGGTCGTGGATCTCGACGAGAGCGGCGTGCAGCGGGACACGGTGCGCTTCACCGGGCTGACACCCGCGGACATCCGGGTCGCGGCCGATCATGAAGACGCGCTGACCTTCACGATCGTCGACACCGGTGAGACGCTCGAGGTCACGACCCGCGGCCGGTGGTGGAACACCAACGGCGTCGGGCGGTACGTGTTCGAGGACGGCACGGTATGGAGCCATGACGACGCCCTGCGCGCCACGGTGGCAGCCGCCACCGGCGGCGACGACGTGATCCACGGCTCCTCGGCGGGAGAGACGATCCGCGGGCTGGCGGGCGACGATACGCTGATCGGCAACGCCGGCGACGACGTGATCGAGGGCGGCCCGGGCAACGATCTCCTGATCGGCTCGACCGGTTGGACCTCGATCTACGAGAACGGCCAGTGGCGCTTCGAGCGCGACACGACCCCGACCCCCTACTCCTCCCTCAACGGCAAGGGCAACGGCAACGACACCTATCTTTTCGGCCGGGGCGACGGCCAGGACACGGTGATCGACATCGACTACACCTCCGGAAACAGCGATACCCTGCGCTTCCTGGAGGGTATCTCGCCCTCGGACATACGCGTGGTTCGCGACGGCAGCGACCTGGTGCTGTCCATCCGCGACAGCAGCGACCGGGTGACGATCCGGCGCTACTTCGACGAGGACGGCAACGGCGCCAACGGGCCGTACCTCATCGAGCGCATCGCCTTCGCCGACGGCACCGTATGGTCCTTCGACGACGTGCAAGCCATCCTCTTCGCCGGCAGCGATGAGGCGGAGACCATCATCGGATCCCGGCAGGCGGACCACGTCGCCGGCCAGTCGGGCAGCGACACGCTGTTCGGGCGCGAGGGCAACGATCTCCTCGAAGGCGGCGACGGCGACGACGTTCTAAGCGGCGGCGCTGGCAACGACATTCTGGACGGCGGCGCAGGCGACGACCTGTTGTATGGCGGCATCGACCCCAGCCGGGAGAGCAACCCGAGAGCCTTTAGCAACGGAGGCGACACCTACCGCTTCGGCCGGGGCGACGGGCACGACACGATCATCGAGGATTCGTGGCTGCAGAGCGAAACCGATCGCATCGAGCTCAAGCCCGGCGTTGCGCCCGGCGACATCCGGCTGGAGCGGGTACGCATAGTGGAGAGCTGGCGGACGCTGGACAGCCTGCGGGTCACGATCCGCGATACCGGCGAGACGATCACTGTCAGGAACCATTTCGATGCAAGCGGGCGCTACGCGGTCGAGGAGATCGCTTTCGCCGACGGCACCGTCTGGGACGCGGAGGCGATCAGGTCGCGCACGCTGCTGGGCGAGTCGGGTGACGACGTGCTGCGCGGCTTCGACGATCGCGATGACGTGATCGAGGGCGGTCCGGGCGATGACCGCCTGCTCGGCCGGTCCGGCGACGACGTGCTCGACGGCGGCGCCGGCAACGACCTGCTGGAGGGCGGCCCGGGCGCCGATACCTATCGCTTCGGGCCGGGCGGCGGCCACGACGTGATCGACGAAGGCGACGACGACGCGCCGGACACCGTGGAGCTGGCCGCGGGCATTGCGCCCGCCGACGTGACGGTGCGCTGGACGACCCAGGGCGACATGGCGGTGATCCTGCCCGACGGCAGCCGGCTCACGGTGCGCGGCCAGGCCATCCCCTGGTCGAGCGGGATCGGCATCGAGCAACTGCGCCTGGCCGACGGCACGGTTTGGGATCGCAACGAGCTGGCGGCGCGCGCGCTGGCGGCGACCGGAGGCGACGACAGCATCGTCGGCAGCTACGAGGACGACGTGCTGGAAGGCGGAGCCGGCAACGACCGATTCCAGGATCTCGGCGGCTACGATACCTACCGCTTCGGCATCGGCGACGGGCACGACGTGATCGAGGACGACTCCGGCCGCATCCGCTTCGAGCCGGGCATCGGGCCGAACGACGTGACCTTCACGCACGACGGCGACGACCTCGTCGCCACGATCTCCTCCAGCGGCGATTCGATCCGCATCCGCAACTGGCTGTACAACTGGTCACGGATCAGCCTCTTCGAGTTCGACAACGGCGCGCAGCTCGGCGAGGGCGAGGTGCTGGCCAGGCTCGGCGTCGACGAAGGAGCAGAAATTCTCTTCGGCTCGCCGGGCAACGACGTGCTGGTGGGCACGGCGAAGGACAGCGTGCTGTACGGCCGCGCGGGCGACGACTTCCTGGCCGGGGGTGCCGGCAGCGACGAGCTCAACGGCGAAGCCGGCGACGACACGCTCGACGGCGGCGCGGGCCGCGACTGGCTCCATGGCGGCGAGGGGCGGAACACCTACCTGATGACCCGGGGCATGGGGCTGGACGTCGCGGTTGCCTCCAGCTTCGACGTGGCCGACGATACCGTGCTGTTCGCACCGGGCATCCGCCCGGAGGACGTATCGGTGCAGCTGGGCGGTTCCAGCGACGGCGACGAGCCGGGCGACGTGGGCTATTACGAGATGGTCGTCGGCATCGGCGGCGACGACGCCCTGGTGCTGATCAACGAGGATGGGGACGATCTCGGGCGCGGCGCGATCCGGCGCTTCCGTTTCGACGACGGCACGGAGCTCACGCTCGCCGACATGATCGCCCACGCCGACGGCGGCACGATGGGCTCGCAACGCCTGCGTGAGGGTGATCCGACGACGATCCTCGGCAGCCAGGTCGACGACTGGATCCGTGACGACCTCGGCCGGTCGGTCACCGTGCTGGCGCGCGGCAACGATGACCACGTGTATCTCGAGGCGGGCGACGACATCGTCTCGGCCGGCAGCGGCAACGACGACGTGTACGCCGGCGGCGGGGACGACCTGATCGCGGGCGAGGCAGGCGACGACCGCCTGGACGCCGGCGACGGCGACGACGTGCTGGTGTTCAACTACGGCGACGGCCGCGACGAGGTGACGGCCGGCAAGGGCCTGGACACGCTCTCGTTCGGCGCGGGCATCACGCCGGCCCTGCTGTCGGCAGCGCCGGACCGCGACGGGCGCGTGATGCTGCTGGTCGACGGCGGCGCGGGCGGCGTGATCACGCTGTCGGAAACCCGCGCCGACGCCCTGCCCGGCGACCTGGAGCGGCTGCAGTTCATCGATGCGGACGGGGCAACGCGCATCTTCGACCTGGCCGGCTGGCTGCGCGCCAACGGCACCGCCCTGCGCGACGCAACCGCCGAGACACCGCTGGCGTTCGACGGCACGGGCTTTGAGCTCACGGGGTCTGTTGCGCCGGCGGGCGGCCTCGAGGCGGTCGCCTATGCCCAGCGCGGTGACCTGTTCGCGCCGGCATATCTCGCCGGCAACGTCCCGACCGAGGGCAACGACGTGCTCTACGGTACCTCCGCCGGCGATACGCTGGACGCGGGTGCAGGCAACGACATCGTGATGGGCCTCGACGGCGACGACGTCATCCTCGGCGGCGAAGGTGACGACCTGCTGCAGGGCGGCGACGGGAACGACGTGCTCGACGGAGGCGCCGGCAACGACGTGGTGCACGGCGGCCAGGGAGCCGACCAGCTCACGGGCGGCGGCGGACGCGACGAGCTCTACGGCGGACCGGGCGGCGACAGCTATCTCTACCGGCCGGGCGACGGCGAGGTGGTCATCGACGACGATCACCGCGTCATCGAATGGGACGGTAGCGAATGGGGCCCCGGCGGCACCATCGTCGACGATGCGCCCAACACGCTCGTCTTCGGCCCCGGCATCGACCCCGGGGACCTGCGCTATTCCGAGCAGGACGGCGACCTGGTGATCGGATTCGCCGATCGCCCGGGCGACCGCGTGATCCTGCGCGGCTTCGACGCCCGCCGCGCCACGCGCACCCGCTCGGTGGACGTCATCCGCTTTGCCGACGGCACCGAGATCGTGGCCGAGTCCATCGAGCCGGCGACCGAGACCCGGTACCTGGGCGACCAGGGCGGCATGCTCTCCGGCACGATGTATGCCGACACGCTCGTCGGCGGCGAAGGCAACGACGTGCTCGAGGGCAACGGCGGCTCGGACCGGCTCGTCGGCGGGGTGGGATCCGATCTCTACTCCATCTACAAGGAACCGGGCAGCCCCCCGGCCGAGACCGTCATCGAGGAAGTCTGGCGCGCGCAGGACTTCAACAGCATCGGCCTGATCGGGGAGTTCGACGCCGGCGAGCTGCGCCTGGAGTTCGACGGGCAAGACCTGCTGCTGCGTCTCAACGAAGACGGCGACACGGTCCGCTTCGCCGGCTTCGATCCGCGCCTGCCCGGCATGCAGGCGCCGATCGAGGAGATCGACCTGCTCTGGCAAGGCGAGTACCTCACGTTCGAAGACCTGCTCGCCCGGGGCCTGCGCATCGTCGGCACTCCGGACGACGACGTGCTGACGGGCACGGCGCTGGCCGACCGGATCGAGGGGCGCGGCGGGAACGACGCGATGACCGGCGGTGCGGGCGGCGACATCTATGTCGTTGCGAACGACGCGGGCATCGACAGCATCGTCGACAGCGAAGACGGCGGCGAGCCCAACGCGCTGATGCTGCCCGAAGGCACGACGCCGGACGACGTGCGGCTGTCCTTCGATGCCGAAGGCTTCCTCGTTCTCGATCTCGAGAATACCGGCAGGCGCATCCGCCTTTCGGGATTCGATCCGGCGAACCCGCTCGGCCCGCGCGCGATCGAGCGTTTCCGCTTCGGGCCGGAAGGAATCGAGATCGGCTACGACGCACTGCTCGCCCGGGGCTTCGACATCATCGGCACGGCACAGGACGACACGCTGAAGGGCACCGTGCTGCCCGACAGGATACGGGGCGGCGAAGGCAACGACCTGATCGATGCCACCCCGGGGGGAGACCGGCTCGCGGGCGAGGCCGGCGACGATGCCTACCTGGTCGAGCTCGGCGACGGGGAAGTGACCATCGACGACCTCGCGGGGGAGGATGCCGGCAACGTGGTGCGCTTCGGGCCGGGCATCGATGCCGACGCCCTGCGCAGCCGCCTGCGCTTCGCGGAAGACGGCAACGGCGGCCATGTCCTGCTGGTCCCCTACGGCGGACCCGGCGACGTGTTGCGCCTGACCGGCTTCGACCCGCAGGATGCGCTCGGCCCCCATGCCGTCGACCGCTTCGAGTTCACCGACGGCACGTCCGTCGACTACGCCACGCTGGTGTCGTGGACCTTCGTGATCGAAGGCGATGCCGCCGGCAACGCGCTCGCCGGCACCAACGTCGGCGATCGCCTCTATGGCTACGGCGGCGACGACGTGCTGGAGGCCGGCGAGGGCGAGGACGTGCTCACCGGCGGCACGGGCGACGACGTCCTGCGCGGGGGCGCGAAACGCGATGCCTACGTGGTCGAGCTCGGCGATGGGGCGGACGTCATCGAGGATGGCGTGGAAAACGGGGTGGGCAACGTGCTCACCTTCGGCCAGGGCATCACGCGCGAAGACGTGCACGTCGAGGAGGATGGCGGCGACCTGCTGATCCGTTACGGCACGGGCGGCGACCTGGTCAGGGTGCGCGACCACGCATCGGCCGCCGGCGGCACGGTGATCGACACCCTGGAGTTCGCCGACGGCACGGCGGTGACCCTGCGCGAATTCACGAACCGCGCACCGGCGGTGAGCAATGCATTGGCCGATCGAACGCTCCTGGAAGACGCCGCCTTCACCCTGACGCTTCCCGCGGACCTGTTCGTCGATGCCGACGGGGACGAGATCCTGACCCGCGTGACGGTGGCGGGCTACGACAGGCGGCCGGAGTGGCTGCAGTACGACGCGGCCACCCGCACGCTGTACGGCACGCCCGGGAATGCGGACGTCGGCGAGCTCGACATCATCGTCCAGGGCACGGACACGCTGGGCGCATCGGGCCTGCACGGCTTCCACGTCACCGTGCAGAACACCAACGATGCGCCCGAGGCAGGCGTCGCATTGACCGACCAGGCGGCGAATGCCGGCAGCCCGTTCGCATGGCAACTGCCGCAGGGCGCCTTCGTGGACATCGATGCCGGCGACCAGCTCAGCTATTCCGCGAGCCTGGCCGACGGCCGCCCGCTGCCGGCATGGCTGACCTTCGATGCAGCGACCGGCAGCCTCGGCGGCACGCCTGCGGCCGCCGCGCACTACGACATCCGGATCACGGCCACCGACCTGGCCGGCGCGCAAGCCAGCCAGGTCTTCGCGCTGCAGGTGCAAGGCGGCGCCGATCCGGTGCCGGTGACCGCACCCGATGCCGCCACCGTGATCGAGGACCAGAAGCTGCTGGCCTGGGGCAACGTGCTGGACAACGATCATCATCCGGAAGGCAAAAACCTGTACGTGGCCGACCCCGGCATCCGGCGCGGCGAGTACGGCCTGCTCACGCTGCTGCCCAACGGCAGCTACCTCTACGTGCTGGAGGACTGGGCGCCCGAGGTGCAGCAGCTGGGTGCGGGCGAGACGGCGATCGACCGCTACACCTACCTCGCCAGCGACGGCACGGCCCGCAGCACGGGAGAGCTGATCGTCACGGTGCAGGGCACGAACGACCAGCCCGGCCTCGCGAAGCCGCTGGCCGACGTGCAGCTGGCCAAGGGCAAGGCGTTCTCGTGGCAGGTCCCCGCCGGCAGCTTCGTCGACTGCGACCGCAACGACACGCTGAGCTACAGCGCCACGCTCTCCAATGGCCAGCCGCTGCCCGCGTGGCTGGGATTCGACGCCGCGACGCGCACTTTCAGCGGCACGGTGCCGGCCAACGCCAAGGGCAGCCTCGACGTGCGCGTGACGGCGAGCGACGGTCACGGCGCGTCATCGAAGGCCTCGGATGTCTTCCAGATCAGCCTGGGCAGCAAGATCGTGGTGCCCAAGGACGGCGCGGGTGCGGGCCAGACGAGCGTTCTGTCCAAGGACGGGACGAACCCGGACTACGAGGGCGTCGTATCCAAGGACGGCGCGGCCCCGAGCCATGAGGCCGCCGCCGCGTCCGAGGAAGGCGCGGGCGCGGACAATGGCGAGGCGCCGCTGCCCGGCCTGTCCGCGAGCGCCGATGACGCCTCCGGCGGTCTGCCGAAGAAGCCGGCGCATGCGCAGGAATCGACGGGCCGGACAGACGATGGCCTCACACGCTTCCTGGAAAGCTTCGACGCCGATGCCGCACCGGCGCGCGCCGCCCTGCCCGTGCTCGATCGCGAGTGGCTCGCCCGCTGGATGGATCGGCAGGAGACCGGCCCGGCGCTGGAGCCGGCACAGGCAGCGGACGACGAGTTCCAGCGCCACTGGACACGGCTTGCGCACGTGCTGGAGCTGCTCGACGCCGAGCGGCAGGGGCTGCCCGCCTGGAACGATCCGGCACGGGGCGCGGATCTCGCCGGGCTCGCGGGCCTGATGCACGGCGCGGCCGGCCTCGCGCGCGGCGGCGCGGACGCGATCTCGCTGGCCGCCGGCAGCGGCACCCGGCTCGCCGGCTTCACCGGCCTGCGCGAGGGCGTGGCGCGGCTGCCGCTCTGAGGAACGCGGGAAACCTCCACGACAGCGGATGGAGCGCGACGGCATGCCTGCTTCGAGATCGCCCCCGGCGCAGCTGCCCGCCGACTATCGCGCTTTCCATCCGCCCCTCATCCGGCTGCAGCAGGCCGCGCCCAACCCCGTGGGCCGGCGCGTGCTGTGGGCGCTTGCCGCACTGCTCGCCTTCCTGCTCGTGTGGGCGGTGGTCGGGCAGCTCGACATCGTGGCGGTCGCCGAAGGCAAGCTCGTGCCGGCGAGCTACCTCAAGATCGTGCAGCCGCCGGAGGCCGGCATCGTCAAGGAGATCCTGGTCCGCGAAGGCGAGCAGGTGAGCGCCGGACAGGTGCTCATGCGCATGGATGCGCTGATCACCGAGGCCGACCTCGAGGCCATCGCCGCCGAGCATGCCCGCAAGCGGCTGGCGCTGCGGCGCATCGATGCGGAGCTGAGCGGGCAGCCGTTCCGGCCCGAGCCGGCGGCCCCCGCGACCCTGGCGCACGAAGTGGCTGCCCAGTACCAGGCCAACCGCGATGCCCTGGCCGCGGCGCTGGCCGAGGAACGCAGCCGGCTGGTCAAGGCGCAGGAGGAGCTGGCCGCCGCCGAGCAGCAGAAGACCCGGCTGCAAGCCGTGTTGCCGCACTACCGGCAGCAGGAGGAGGCCTACGGCAAGCTGGTCACGGACGGCTTCGCCGGCACGCTGATGGGCAGCGACAAGCGCCGCGAGCGCATCGAGAAGGAGCAGGAGCTCGCCACCCAGGAGCACCTGATCGCCTCGGCGCGGGCGAGCATCGAGCAGTCGCGCAGGAAGCTGCATCAGATCGAAGCCGACTACCTTCGCCAGCTGCACGCCGAGCGCGACGAGGCCCGCAGCCAGGTCGATCGGCTGGACAAGGAGCTGCAAAAGCAGCAGCACCGCCGCGCGCTGATGGAGCTGAAGGCCCCGCAGGACGGCGTCATCAAGGAGCTGGCCACCCATACCGCGGGCACCGTGGTGCAGCCGGGCACCGTGCTGGCGAGCCTGGTGCCGCGCGAGGAACGACTCAAGGTCGAGGTGTGGGTGTCCAACGAGGACATCGGCTTCGTGCGCCCGGGCCAGCCGGTCAAGCTCAAGCTCGCCGCCTACCCCTTCCAGAAGTACGGCATGGCCGAAGGCACCGTGGAGCACGTGAGCGCCGACGCGCAAAGCGAGGAGGAAACGCGCGAGGCCGGGCTCTCGCCGGCCGGCCAGCGCCCCCTGCGCTACAAGGCGCTCGTGACTCCGGCAACCGACGCCCTGGAGCTGGACGGCCATCGCTATCCGCTGGCCGTGGGAATGCAGACGAACGCCGAAATCCTGCTCGGCTCGCGCACCGTGGCCGAGTACCTGCTCTCGCCGCTGCAGAAGGCGTGGCACGAGGCGGGGCGGGAACGGTAGACGGCCTCACTGTTAGATTAGATCCGGCATCGTAAATAAAATACGGTGCTACTTCTAACGCACATATTCCGCATATGAGCCCTTACTCGATTTGATTTCGTGCTATATATAAAATATGGCACGAAATTTCAAGCATCAAGTAATCAAACAGCTGCTGGCGGAACTTCCCCGTGGGGCACCGTTCGACTTGACTACCTTGAAGCAGCTCAGGGTGTCGGCCCAGCTCGCCGCCTACTACGCCGAGGAGGGGTGGCTCGTGCGCCTCGCCCAGGGCGTCTACGCCTTTCCGAATGACGATTTCGGTGTCCATGGCGCGCTGGTGTTCCTGCAAAAGCGCGTGCCGGGCCTGCACATCGGCGGCAAGAGCGCGCTAGCCCTGCAAGGCGTGCAGCACAACCTGGGCAGCCGGGACACGTTGGTCCTCTGGGGCGACAACCGCTTCACGTTGCCGGCATGGTTCACGTCGCGCTTTCCGGCGCGCTACGTCCACGCCCGCCTGTTCGACTGGCCAGATACGCAACTGACCGACAAGACGCTCACCACGCCACCGGGCCTATCCGAGCCTCTGCGGGTCGCGGTTCCCGAGCGCGCCGTCCTGGAATTGCTGTACGAGACCGGCATCAAGCAAAGCCTCGAAGAAGCCCGCAACCTTTTCGACGGGCTGCGTTCGCCGCGCAAGGATCTGCTCGGGCAACTGCTGTCCTGCTGCACCAGCGTGAAGGCCGTGCGCCTGTATCTGACCTGGGCACGCGAGACGAACCTGGTGGATGTCGATGCCCTGCTCGAGCAGTACCCGGTTCGCACCGGCAGCACCAAGCGCTGGATGCGCAGGCTCGACGACGGCACCTTGTTGAGCCTGCGTCCTCATGGATAAAGCCTACGCGGACACCGTTCGCCTGCTGCTGGCTGTCACGCCCGATGTATTCGCCGGTGACGTCTTCGCGATGAAGGGCGGCACGGCCATCAATCTCTTCGTGCAGGACATGCCGCGCCTGTCGGTGGATGTCGACGTCGTGTACCTCCCCTGGCAGACGCCACGCGACGAGGCGCTGCACGCGATCAATCAGGAACTGGCTGCCATCGCGGAACGGGTCAAGCCGCTCGGCGTGCAGACGCGCCTCGTGCGCAGCAAGGACTTGGGGGATACCAAACTGATCGTCGAGAACGACACCAGCCAGGTGAGGATCGAGGTCAACGTCGTATTCCGCGGTACCGTGCGGCCTGCCGAACGGAGGTCGCTGAGCGCCAAGGCCAGTGACCTGTTCGGTGTCGCGTTCGACGTGCCGATCCTGGCATCGGACGAGCTTTATGCCGGCAAACTGGTCGCCGCGCTCGATCGGCAGCACCCACGCGATCTGTTCGACGTGTGGCAGATCTACGAATCAGGTGGCATCACCGACGGCATGATCGAATGTTTCGTGATCTATCTGGCCGGGCACAACCGGCCGCCTCACGAAGTGCTGTTCGGCAACGACAAGGAGATCGCTGGCGAATACGAGCGAGCTTTCGTCGGCTTGACCGAGGTCGCATGC
The DNA here is from genome assembly GCA_001898645.1 of Burkholderiales bacterium 70-64. Classification (GTDB taxonomy): domain Bacteria; phylum Pseudomonadota; class Gammaproteobacteria; order Burkholderiales; family Burkholderiaceae_E; genus Zeimonas. The sequence goes on along the minus strand of MKUQ01000033.1, from coordinate 168,293 downwards.
TCGCTGGAGACGCTGCTCGATACCCGCGTGCGACTGCGGCGCGAACTGCCGCGGCTACTGAGGCCGGCACACAAGCAGTTCCTGAGCGGACTGATACGCGCTCGACCCGACTGGTCGCTGGTGCAATGCGAGCATGCGGCGCAGCTGCCTGCCCTACGCTGGAAGCTCGGCAACCTGGAAACCTTCCGCAAGCGACGGCCCGAGGACTTCGCCGCACAGGCCGACGCGCTCGATGCCGGCTTGCGCCAAACCTGAAGCAGCTCTGAACGACCCGGCAGCGCCTCAGCGCCGTCCCTGCTCCCGCAGGCGGGCGATCCGCGCCGCGGTCTGCGGATGGCTGTCGAGCCATGCGCCCGTGGTGTCGCGCTTGCCGGTGCGCGCACGGGCGGCCTGCAGCTTCTCCAGCACGAGGGCCAGCGGCTCGCTCGGGAGCCCTTGCGCATGCAGCAGCCGCAACGCGAAATCGTCGGCCTCGTATTCCATCTCGCGCGAGTAGGTGGCCTGCGCCAGCAGCGCAGGCGCCGTCGCCAGCCACGAGCCCACGTCGCCCAGGTACCAGGCCGCCAGCAGGGCCACCGCCGAGCCTTGCAGCAGCAGCCGCAAGCCATGCCTTTCATGGACGTGGCCGAGCTCGTGCGCCAGCACCGCGAGCACTTCGTCGTCGCTGCGAGGCGATGCCGGCTACGCTCGATGTCGCCGGGCGGTGGGCGCAGCACGGGTTACGAACTGGCGGATTGACGCGAGTGCCATTTTGTGCCCCAATATAGGGGAACAATTGGTGGGCTGCCATGCAAACCTTCACGATCCGCGAATTGCGTGAACGCTCCGGCGACCTTAGCCGCGAGGCCGAGGAAGGCCGTTTGGCGCTCGTCACTCGCCACGGGCAGCCCTTGTTCATCAGCGTGCCCTTCACCGACGAGCTGCTCGAAGCGGGCGTCCACACGGCGCTGGCTGTCAGCCTATTCAAGAGCGGTGAACTGACTTCTGCGCGCGCCGCCAAGCTGGCTCGGATGAGCCTGCCGAAGTTTCTGGCGCACCTGAGCGTGCAGGGTATCCCGGTGGTCGATCACGATCCAGCCGAACTGGAGCGAGAGCTCGCCGCCTTCGATGCGGCGCAATGACCCGGCCCGTCGTCGTCTCCGATTCTGGGCCCCTGATTGCGTTGGCCGGTTGTGGCCAACTGGAGCTGCTCGCCGCTGTGTTCGAGGCTATCCATGTGCCACAGGTGATACTCGATGAAACCACGGCGGACCGTTCGCGCCCGGGTGCGGCCGACATCGAGGCCTTCGTGCGGGCCCACGCGCAGGTGCATCCCAACCGTGACGATGCCACCTACGTTGCCGCCGTCGCGCATCTGGACGAAGGCGAAGCGCAGGCATTGAGTCTGGCGCACGCGCTGGGTTGCGGTGTGCTGATGGACGAACGTCGCGGGCGCCAGACCGCCATCCGTCAAGGCGTGCCACTGTTCGGTGTGCTGGGCGTGATGCTGCAAGCCAAGCGCATCGGCAATCTCGAACGCATTGCGCCCGCGCTGGCACTGATGCAGTCCAATGGCTACCGCATTTCTCAGTCGCTCGTCGATGCGGCCTTGAAGCTCGCGGGCGAAGCGGGCTGATCCAGCATACGGACGAATGGCCGAAATCGCGCCCTCGAGGCCGGCGGCTCGGCGATCTCGTCCACCACCATTGTCGGCCGTTCGACGCCGGTCTGGCGCCGTGGCGCTTCACGCAGAAAATGCGCGACGCGGCAGTCGAGATCGAAGAGTCGATGGCACCGGCAGCACCGGTGCCGCCGCTCAGCGATGCTCCTGCTCCCTCAAGCGGGCGATCCGCGCCGCGGTCTGCGGGTGGCTGTCGAGCCACGTGCCCGCGGCGTCGCGCTTGCCGGAGCGTGCGCGGGCGGCCTGCAGCTTCTCCAGCACGAGGGCCAGCGGCTCGCTCGGGAGCCCTTGCGCATGCAGCAGCCGCA
>MKUQ01000033.1:62849-166204 GCA_001898645.1 Burkholderiales bacterium 70-64 | reverse complement strand
GCAGCCGCAAGCCATGCCTTTCATGGACGTGGCCGAGCTCGTGCGCCAGCACCGCGAGCACTTCGTCGTCGCTGCCGGCCAGCTCGACCAGGTCGTCGGTGACCACCAGCGTGCCGTCGGGCAGCGCGAAGGCGTTGGCGCCGATCTGCGGCGCCTTCCTGAACAGCAGCCGATGCGGGATCGGCCTGCCCTCGAACCGGGCCAGCCCGTGCAGCGCTTCGGCCAGCCTGCGCCGGCGGGCCTCGTCGAGCGTGCTGGGCTCGAGCGACTGCGCTTCGAGCAGGTTCAGCGCCTGCCCGGACAGCATGTCGATCGTGGCGGCCGGGATCGAGGCCGCGACGTGGCGCGCTGCCCAGGGCAGTCCATCGCGCCAGCCGAACCAGGCGATCAGCAGCAGCAGCGCCAGGGCCGCCGCGACCGCGCGCGGCTCGAAGGCCCAGCGCACCGGGGCGCTGTCGCGCTGGCCGCTGGCCGCGAGCAGGTGCGCCAGCCGGGCGTGGTCGCGCACCTCGACGTGCGCGCCATCGGCGAACGTGATCAATCGCGGCGCGTCGCCCATCGGCTCGGACAGTCGCAGGCTGCCCAGCGCTTCGGTGCGCTGCAGGCCCTCGCCGCTCATCGACAATGCGTCGCCGTGCAGGCTCAGCACCACCGGATGCGCGCGGGCGCTGCGCCCGTCGAAGTACAGGCCGGTGACCGGAGACTCAGAGGGCGATGTCGACATCGAACAGGTCGGCCGCCCCTTCGCCGGTGGCGCCGACCTCGCTCGACTGGCCGGCGACGAACTCATCCAGCGAGCCCGCCGGCAGCATCGCGACCGATTCCAGCCGGTAGCGCGCGCTGCGTATCGCCGCGAACGGAATGAACAACCCCAGCGTGCAGACGATGGCGATCAGGTTGGTGACAGCAATCAGGTAGAGCCGGCGGGCGCCGACGCGCGACTCGAAGCGATGTTCGCCGAGCCGGGTGCCGTTCCACACCAGGTTCTGCAGCCGGGCGGTGAGGTAAGGCCGCACGGCGAGCAGCACCAGCACCGGCACGAAGCCCAGGGCCTGCGGCGGCACCCCGGCCAGGAAATGGAGCGCCAGGATGGCCAGAAGAGCGCCGCCCAGCACCAGGACCAGAGCCGTGAGGTAGACGCGATAGAAGCCGCCCGCACCCGCGGCGAAGCCGAACCCGGTGGCGCCGAAGCGCAGGTGCCGATGCTGGTACTGCTTCATCCGCTGGTGCCACAGCGGCGCGAGCAGCCCCAGCGTGACCGCGCTCAATGCCGGCCACAGCAAGAATACCCTGTACGCGCCGCCGCGCTGGCCGTCGAAAGCGAAGCGCAGGCCGCGCCAGCTCGTGTTGTGGGCACGGAAGCGCAATGAGCGCATCAGCAGCAGCGGGAGTGCCGCGGCCAGCAGCGCCCCAACGACCAGGCCCGCCGCCACCGAAAGCCGCATCGCGATCTCGTACGCCGCCAGCAGCAGCACTGCGATCACCCTGCCCTTGAGGATGGCGATCGGCTTGCCGTGATAGTCGAATGCCGTGCCGGCGAGCGCGGTGTGGCGATGGAAGTACTGCAGCCGCCGCACCTTGGCCCAGGCCGAATAGATGCCCAGCGTCAGCACCGTGAGCAGCAGGTTGACGATCCAGATGCCGAAGTATTCGCCGCCTCGACCGGAGAACTTCAGCGGTTCGACGGGTGAGCCGGGCGCGGGACCGGCGGACGGGTACGACGCGTCGGGCGAGGAGAGCGGCACGGGGGTTCGCCGAAGTCAGGGCGACGGGATGTTGGCAGAGGCCCTCGGGGGGCGCAAACGCCGTTGGGGCGGACGGTCGGGATCGGCTGCGCGGGCGGTCGAGGTCGGCCGGCGGCGATCCGACCCGCCGACCCGGAGCGGGCCCCATCCGATCCGATCCGGAACCGGGCCGGCCCGAGGGGCAGCCCGCGCAGGCCTTCAGCCGAGCAGGTGGGTGACGATCAGGTTGACGGCGTAGCCGCCGACGACGAGGAAGACGAACAGCGTCGCGGCGAGCACGAGGGGCGCGAATCCCGCCTGCCGGATCGCCCCGGCGTGGGTACGCAGGCCCAGCGCGGCCATGGCCATGGCGAGCAGCAGCGTGTCGATCCGGACCAGAGCCTGCACCAGCGAGGCGGGCAGGATCCCCGACGAGTGAACGGCGGTCGCCAGGATGAACAGCACGGCGAACCAGGGAATCATGATGGGCTGCCTTCGCCGCGCCGCGGCCTTGCCCCCACCCGCACTCGTGCTCCCGCCTGCACCCGCGCCCAAGCCTGCGCCCAAGCCCGTCCCTTGCGCTTCCGCCTGGTCACGGCCCAGGTGCGCCGAGAGCATCAACAGGAACGGCGCCAGCATCATCACGCGCAGCATCTTCTCGATCACCGCCGCGGCCGCCGCGCCCTCGCCCACGGCCTGGCCCGCGACGACGACCTGCGCCACCTCGTGCACGGTGGAGCCGGTGAAGACGCCGTAGGCGTGCTCCGACAGGCCCAGGTAGGGATAGAGCAGCGGATAGGCGAACATGCCGAGCGTGCCGAACACCACCACGGTGGCCACGGCCACGGAGACCTCGTGCGCCCGTGCGCGCACCACCGGCTCGGTCGCCATCACGGCCGCGGCGCCGCAGATGGCGCCGCCGGCGCCGATCAGCATGGAGGTGCGGCGATCGAGCCCGAACACGCGCGTGCCCAGCTGCACCGCGACCACGAAGGTCAGCGTCACCATGCACGCGGCGATGACGATGCCTGTCCAGCCGACGCCGGCCACCTCCTGGAAGGTGATGCGGAATCCGTACAGGACGATCCCGGTGCGCAGCAGCAGGCTCTTGGAGAAATCGACGCCGCTGGCGGTGTGCCGGGCGATGGCGGGAAAGAAGGTGTTGCCGCACGCCATGCCGAGCACGATCGCCAGGGTGAGCGCGCTCAGCCCGAGCTGCTGCAGCCACGCCAGCTCGGCGGCGCCCATGGCCAGGGCGGCGAGCGCAGCGGCCAGCGCGCATCCGGACCACCAGGCGGGGTCCCGCGAGCGTTGCAGGAGAGGGGCCGGCACGGCGGCCAGGGCACGATTCATCGGGTTGGCGTTCTTTCGACGAGCGAGGCGGGCCGGCATCGCCGACCTCGCTGCGAGTCTAGGCGGCGATATATCATGAGTACAATACATATATGTCATGCCTGAATAACATTTGGTTATCCTACGAAAAATGGTAGGTCCCGAGACCTTTCCGCCGGCGTCGCGGCTGAACCTGCACCTGCTACGGGTGTTCTTCGCGGTGGCCGAACGGCGCAGCTTCTCGCGCGCGGCCGAGTCGCTCTTCATCAGCCAGCCGGCGGTGTCCAAAGCGGTGCGCGAGCTGGAGCACCAGCTCGGCCTGACCCTCTTCGAGCGCGCCGGCGCGGGCCGCCGTGCGGCAGCAGGCGGCGGCGCGGGCGCGCCTCGCGACATGCGCCTGAGCGAGAGCGGGCAGGCGCTCTTCGAGCACGCGCGCGGCATCTTCGCCCTGGAGCGGGTGGCGATCGAGGACATGCGGGCGCGCATCGCCCTGGAGCGCGGGCGCCTGGTGGTGGGCGCCAGCACGACCGTGGCGGCCTACTGGCTGCCGGCGTACGTCGCCGCGTTCCTGCGGCGCTTTCCTGCGATCGACCTGCAGCTGCGGGTCGGCAACACGCACACCATGGGCCAGGCGCTGATCGACTGCGACATCGACCTGGCGCTGGTGGAAGGAACGGTGCCCGATGCGCGCATCCGCGCGGCGCACTGGCGCGACGACCCGCTGCACATCGTCGCGCACCCCGATGCCGCGGTGGCGCGCGCGGAAAAGCTCGACGCCGCGCTGCTCGAGGCGCAGACGTGGCTGCAGCGCGAAGCGGGATCGGGCACGCGCGAGGTGGCCGAACGGACGATGACCATGCTCGGCATCGAGCCCGCGCGCACCATCGAGATGGGCAGCAACGAGAGCATCGCGCACGCAGTAGCCGCCGGCATCGGCGTGGCGATCCTGCCGGCGCGCGTGGTGCGCGACCTGCTCAGGCTCGGGGCGGTGGCGACGCTGCGCCGGCCGGGGAAGCTGCCCCTGGTGCGCCCGCTGTTCCTGCTGCACCTCGGAGAGCGGGCGCCCTCCCCGCTGGCGCGCGCGTTCCGCGCCGTGCTGGAGGATCCGGCTGCCGCCGGCGCCTCGGACAAATGACGGGCGGTGCGAGCCCCGGGGCGGCGCCTCGGGATCCGCAGTAACGCCGGCGGCGTCCCGAGAGGGCAGCAGGATCGATCATGCGAGGCACGGCGTCAGGATGGCGCCGTGCTCCTCCAGCGAGCGCTGCAGCGCGTCGATCGGGACCTCGCGGCCCTGGACCTCGAGCCGGACCGCCAGCGCCGCCGCGGCTCCAGCAGCCTCGCCCATGGCGAAGCAGGGGCCGGCCACTCTCGCCGAGGCCTGGGCCGCGTGAGTGGCGGAGAGATTCCGCCCGGCCACGAAGAGGTTCTCGTATCCCTTCACGACCAGGCAGCCGTACGGAATGCCGTAGCAGTCGCCGTCGGGAAGGAACTCCCAGCTGGTTCCCCTGCCCCCCTCGTGCTTCTCGAGCGGCCACGCGGTGCACGCGATGCGGTTGGCCGGCTTGACGCAGTTCCTCACCGCTTCCTCCGTCAGCACTTCCTCGCCCCTGATCAGGCGGGTCTCGCGGATGCCGACCATCGCGCCGATGTCGACGATGCGCGCCTGCGCGAATCCCGGGACGTAGCGCCGGAACACCTCTTCGTAGAGAAAGGCCTGGGCCCGCCCGACGCGCTCGGCCTCGGTGAGGTCGTCCGGATCCGAGAGGTCGTAGGGGCTGCCGTCGGCGCGCACCAGCCTCGTGACATTGAGGTGGACGATGCCTTCGAGCGGGTTGAGGTGCACGCCGGTGGCCGTCCGGGGAAGCGGATAGCCGTCGGCCACGGCCTGCTCGAGCAGCTCGCGGATACGCGCGCGCGTCAGCCCGCCGGCGACGCTCGTGTCGACGCCGGCGAGGCGGAACATGGTCGAGCCCGCCTGGGTCTTCCCGCCGTCGCCGAGGCTGTATCCGGCCCCGGCGAAGACCGCCACGTCGCCGTCGCCCGAGCAGTCGACGACGACGCGCGGCAGGATCGCCGCCCTCCCGCCCTTGTTCTCCATGACCACGGCGGCCACGCGCCGCCCTTCGATCTGCACCGCGGCGACCCGGCTGTGCAGGAGCATCGGCACGCCGTGGGCGGCGAGCATCTCGTCGGCGACGAGCTTCAGGCACGCGGAATCGTAGGGCACCCCGAGAATGCGCCCGTGCCGGGCCGGCTCGGAGACGGCGCCGCGCCTGCGCAGGCGGTCCTCCAGCTCGAGGTAGAGGCCGCCGACGACGCGGGCGAGCCGCCGCTCGTCGACGATCGCATGCGTTCCGCAGAATCCACCCAGGGTGACGGCGGTCAGCGTGCCGCCCAGGAAGCCGAAGCGCTCGACCAGGAGCGTGGCGGCGCCGCCGCGGGCCGCCGCACACGCGGCGGCGATTCCCGCGGCGCCGCCGCCCACGACCAGCACGTCCGGCTGCGCGACCACGGGGACGCGCCGCTGCGGCTCGACGATGGTCCGCACCGCGCCGCCGGCGCCCTTCACCCCTTCCGGCACGCCCCTGCCGCTCCCGGATGCGCTGCCGGCGGTGTTTAGTAGTCGAGCTTCACGCCCGCGGCGGCGACGGCCTCGCCCCACTGCCTGACCTCGTCGCGGATGCGCTGCGCTTCCTCCTCGGGCGTGTTGCCGACGACGTTCGCGCCCATGTCGGTGAGCCGCTTGCGCATCGCGTCGGTGTTGATGAACTTCACGATCTCCTTGTTGAGCCGCTCGACGATCGCCGGCGGCGTGCCGGCCGGCACCGCGATGTTCTGCCAGGCGACGACGTGGAAGCCCGGCAGGCCGGACTCGGCCACGGTCGGGACGTCCGGCAGGGCCGGCGAACGGGTGCGGCTGCTGATCGCGATGGCCTTGACCTTGCCCGCCTTGATCATCGCCAGCGAGGCAGGGATGTTGTCGAAGAGCATCTGCACTTCGCCTCCCACCAGCCCGGTGAAGGCCGGGGCGCTGCCCTTGTAGGGCACGTGGACCATGTCGATCCCCGCCTTGGCCTTGAAGATCTCCGAGGTCAGGTGCTGCGCCGTGCCCGCGCCGACCGATCCGAAGTTCAGCTTGCCCGGGTTCTTCTTCGCGTAGTCGACCAGCTCGCGCACCGAGTTGACCGGCAGCGACGGGCTGACGATGAGGAGCAGAGGCAGCTCGGTGATCTGGGTCACGCCCGCGAGGTCCTTGACCGGGTCGTAGCGCAGGTTGCGATAGAGGCTGCCCGCGATCGCGTTCGGCCCCGTGCTGCCGAGCACGAGCGTGTATCCGTCGGGGGCGGAGCGCGCGACCAGCTCGGTGCCGATCAGGCCCCCGGCGCCGGCCTTGTTCTCGACCACCACGCTCTGCCCCAGGTCCTTGGCGATACCCTCGCCGATCAGGCGCGCCATGATGTCGGCGGCGCCTCCGGGAGGCCACGGCACGACGAAGTGGATGGTCTTGTCCGGATAGGTCTGCGCCTGCGCCTGCGCCTGTGCCAGGCCGAGGCCCAGGCCCAGACTCGACGCCAGCGCGACGATCGAGACGATCCGGGTCGCGAAGTGCTTGCCCCATGAACTCATGCTCTCCTCCTTCAGAGGTGTCGACGGCCTCAATTCAATCCGAAGCGAACGTTCTTGACCTGCGTGTCGTCCAGCAGCGCTTCCCTGCCCCGCTCCTTGCCCACGCCGCTCTCGCGGAAGCCGCCGAAGGGCGCGTCCACCGAGGACCGGACACCGGTGTTGATGCACACCGTTCCGGCGCTCAGCGCCCTGGCCAGCCGCATCGCCCTCGATGCATCGCCAGTGAAGGCGCACGCCGCCAGCCCGTAGCGCGAGTCGTTGGCGATGCGCACGGCCTCGTCCTCGCCCTTGAAGCGCATCACCGTGAGCACGGGCCCGAAGATCTCTTCCCTCGCCACCCTCATCGCGTTGGTGGCGTCGTGGATCAGCGTCGGCGCCATGTAGCACCCCTCGGCCAGCTCGGGCCGGGCGCGCAAATCGGAATACGACTGGACGCGGGCTCCCTCGTCGCCGCCGATCCGCAGGTAGTCGCCGACGCGGGCGAGCTGGGTCGGGCTGACCAGCGGCCCCATCTCCGTCGCCGGGTCGCCGGGGAGGCCGATGCGCAGCGCGCGCAGCTTCGCCTCCAGCGCCTCGAGGAAGGCGTCGGCGATCGATTCCTCGAGCAGCAGGCGCGTGCAGGCGCCGCACACCTGCCCCGAGTTGCGGACCATGTCGGTGTAGGCGACGCCGACGGCCTTGTCGAGGTTCGCGTCCGCGAACACCAGCGACGCCGACTTGCCGCCGAGCTCGAGGGTCAGCCGCTTCACCGTCGCGGCCGCTTCCCGGAAGATGGTCTTGCCGGTGGCGGTGCCGCCGGTGAAGGAGACCTTGGCCACCCTGGGGTCGCGCACCAGGGCCATGCCGACCGGATCTCCCGGGCCGTTGACGATGTTCACCACGCCGGGCGGGAAGCCCGCTTCCGCGATGAGGCTGCCGAGCTCCACGGTGGAAAGCGGCGTGACCTCCGAAGGCTTGACGACGACGCAGTTGCCCGCCGCCAGCGCCGGGGCCATCTTGAGCAGCGCGATGCTGAGCGGGAAGTTCCACGGCACGATGAGGCCGCACACCCCCAGCGGCTCGCGCATGGTGAAGTCGAGCAGCGTCCGGTCGGAGACCTCGAGCGTCTCGCCCGCCAGGCCGAGCAGGATGCCCGCGTAGTACTCGAGGGTGGACGGCGCGCCGGCGAGCCACGCCCTGGAGGCCGCGATGGGCTTTCCGGCGTCGTAGCACTCCAACCACGACAGCGCCTCGACCCGCGACTCCAGCAGACGGGCCAGCTCGAGCAGCATGCGCGACCGATCGCGCGGCAGCACGCCGCGCCAGGGTCCGTGAAACGCCCCGTGGGCCGCGGCGACCGCCCGCTCGACGTCTTCGGGCCCCGCCTCGTAGACGTCGGCGAGCTTCCTGCCGTTGGAGGGGTCGAAGGTGGCGAAGGTCTTTCCGGAGATGCTCGGCACTTCCTTGCCGCCGATCAGCATCGGGTAGGGGCCGGAACGAAGGACATCCTCTCGCTTCATCGTCTTGAGCTCCGCCGTCATCAGATTGCCGCCCGGTACAGCTCGGCGATCTCGCCGCGCTCCGGCTTGCGGCAGTTGATCAGCGTGGAGCGCCCCTTCGCGGCCATCTCGGTGAGCCGCTCGGTCATCTCGGCCCGGATGCCGAGGTCGCCCAGCCTGCGGCACGTGCCCGCCGCATCGCGAAGGCCGATCATGGCTTCGATGCCGACGGCGGCCGCCTCGAAGGCACTCATCCCCTCGACGTCGCGGCCCATCAGCCGCGCGATCTGCGCATAGCGCGCGGCGGCCGCTTCGCGGTTGAAGCGCAGGACATGGGGCATCAGGGCGCTCAGGCTCTCGCCGTGCGTGCAGTCGACGAGCGATTCGACCGCCGTGCTCAGCCCGTGGATCGCGTCGTTGCCCTTGAGCGAGATCGCGATCCCCGCGAGATGGCTGCCCAGCATCATGGCGCTGCGCGCCGACAGGTCGCTGCCGTCGGCGATCGCCCGCGCGAGATTGCGGCTCACCAGCCGGATCGCCTCCTGGGCGCAGATGTCGCCGATCGGGTTGACCTGGACGTTGGTGTAGGAACCGAGCGCGTGGATGAAGGCGTCCATGCCGGTCGATGCCGTCATGCGCGCGGGCACGCTGAGGGTCAGCTCCGGATCGAGGATGGCCTGCGCGGGCCGGCAGCGAACGCTGCGCACGAGGTACTTCTTGCCGCTGTCGTCCTTCACCAGCGCGCCCGTCGTGGCCTCGCTGCCGGTGCCTGCCGTGGTCGGCACCGCGATGAAGCCCAGGGGCGTGCCGGGCGCGTCGTCGACCCCCTTGGCCTCGATCTCCTGGATGCTCCTGCCCGAAAGCATCTGCATCGACATGACCTTGGATGCGTCGATCGAGCTGCCTCCGCCGAGCGCGACGATGAAATCGTGGCCCTGCTCCTTCATCAGCGCGACGCCCTCGGTGACCTCGGACATGGTCGGGTTGGGCCTGACCTTCGCGAAGACGTCCGTCTGCACCCCGGCCGCCCGGAGATGGCCCGCGACCCTGTCGGCGAGGCCGATCGCCGCGAGGCCCGCGTCGGTGACGAGCAGAGCCCGGCTTGCCCCCATCGCGCGCGCGCGCGCGCCGAGGCTCTTCGCGGTTCCCGCCCCGAAGGTGACGCTCGGTGGCCAGGCGACCGAGAAGGCCAGGTCATCGAAACGCTCTCGAACTTCCATCTTCCCCAACTCCTTGGCCATGCCTTGGTTATATCTGCAGGATGCCGGTCACGTGCCGGACGTCGCTGCAGCGATCGAGCTCGCGCAGCGCGCGGATCGCCACCTCGATGCGTTCCGGCTCCAGGAGGCCCGAGGCGCCTTCCCGGAACTTGATCGCGTGGTCGAACGGCCGGTCCCTCGCGCCGAGGAGCTGGCGCCTCTCCTCGACATACTCGCGTCCGTCGCTCATCGTGATGCGCACCCGCGCGCCGTACTGGTAGTCCGCGTAGTAGGCCGCGTGCATGGCCGCATCGGCGCGGAACCGGATGCAGGAGCGCAGATGGGCGATCTCCGGCGAAAGGATCCGCTCGCGGAGGTACTGCCGGTGGCCCAGCTCGCCGTCGACCAGTGCGGCCATGATTCCGTAGCCGGCGTCGAAGCACAGGGCCACGTGGGTGATCGCCTCCTGCTCGATCTGCCGGTAGACGTCCGGCTCCAGCGCCTGGAAGCGCGAGGCCACGTAGAGCATGACCCCGGGCCCCTCGACCTCCAGCCGGCTCACCCGGAGCGGGTCGAAGTCCGGGATGCGCGCCCTGAGGGCGAGCGCGCACTCGATCGCCGACAGGTTGTAGGCGCAGGACGGATGGCGCTTGGTGTTCAGCGTCCGCGTGTACCACTCGCTTCCGAGCCCTTGGAGGAGCTCCTTCTCGTCGACGACCTCCGACACGGTGCTCAGGAGCCCGGCCGGATGCTCGATCATGTCGAGGTTGCCGACCAGCCCCTGCCCGGCGAGGGAGGCCGCGACGATGCCCCACATGGCCGGCAGGCCGTTGCACAGCACCTTGCTGTCGCTCATCCAGCCGATCGGGCAGCTCTCCATCGCCAGGAAGCCGGAATGGCTGACCGCGCGCTGCGCCTGGACGGTGCTCAGGCCCAGCAGTCGGCTCGCGACCAGCGGCGTCTCGATCTGGTGGTTGGGCATCGAGTTGCCGACGTAGGCGCCGCGCTGGATCGCGCGCGACGTCCGGCCGTTGATCTCGTTGCCGACGACGACGGCCGTGATGACGTCGCGCCCCGACGCCCCGGCCAGCTCGCCCACCGCGAAGGCGGTCGGGACCACCGCGGCGCCGGTATGGCTGATGATCACCCAGTCGTCCCACTCGATGATCTGGGCCACTGCCGAGTTGTACAGCGCCGCGGAAGGCGCCGGCATGCGGCCGGGAGCGCCGAACAGCGTCGACGCGGCGCCCGTTCCGAGGATCTTCAGGCCGGCGGCGACGCTGGCCGCTCCCGGCATCTTGCTGCCCGCGTAGCACGAACCGAGGGTGGCCAGGATCTGCTCGCGGGCGATCTCGACCACGTCGGCGGGAATGTCCTCGAAGGCGAGCTCGAGGGCGAAGCGGGCGTACGCCTGCGTGACGGCGCGCGATGGCCCGGAGACGGCACGGGACGGCGCGGATCCGGACGCGGCGGGATTCCCCGGCGGTGCCGCGAGGTCACTCATCGCCGCCGCCTCCCGCGAGCATGGTCGTCTGCAGCAGCATCGAGAACTGCATCAGCAGGCGCCGCTGGTCCTTCGGAAACGGGGCCCGCCCCGCGAGGATGATCGCCATGACGTGCAGCTCTCCGCCGAAGACGCGCGCCCAGTCCCGCGGTGCCATGCGGATCGAAGCATGCGGCGTTCGCCGCGACCCGTGCTCCTCGAACTCGAGCTTCTCCCGCAGCAGGCAGAAGTCGACCACCTCGCCGTCGGTGGACTCGCAGCGGATCGAGCGGCCCAGCGCGCCTTCGAGCCGGGCGGAGACCAGCCGGCCTTCCTGCAGGGCCCAGAGCCGCGCGAAGCGCGCAAGCCCCCGGCCCAGCAGCCCGCCCTGCGCATCCGCGGTGCTGGATATCTGCATGGATGATCGGCCTCGCTCGCCACGGCTCGCCGCATCGTGCGTGAAGCGGTTTGCCGGTTGGTTCACCATCGGTTCACCTAGTGAACCTGTGGTTCATTTGACGAGCATCATAGGCGTGTTGAAACATTCGCGCAAGCGCATATCCTTGCCGCGGCGCGGCAGCGAAGCGGCGGATGAGCGATGCATCTGGCGCGCTCGGCGCGCCCGGCGCAGACGCACGAGGGGCAATCAACTTGGTCAAGAGCAACCGTTCACTGTCGAGGGGCCTGAGGATCCTGCGGGCGTTCAACGACGTTCCGCAACCCACCCTCACCGAGCTCGCCACGCGGGTCGATCTGACCAAGGCCACCTGCCTGCGCTTCCTGCAGACGCTGCAGGAGGAGGGCTATCTCGAATTCGACGAGGCGCTCAAGCGCTACCGGCTACGCCCGCTGGTGCTGGAGCTGGGCTACGCCGCATTGACCAGCATGTCGCTGCCGGTGGTGGCCGGGCCGGTCATGCAGTCGCTCGCCGACCGCACGGGGGGCGCGGTGAATCTCGCCGTGCTGGACGGCGACGAGGTCGTCATCGTCGGGCGCAACGTGGCGCATGCCGAGAAGCACCGGCTCGTCATGATGAACCTGCACGTCGGAATGCGGTTGCCCGCGCACTGCACGGCCGGGGGCCGGGTCCTGATCGGCGCCACCCACCCGGACGTGCGCGCGTTCGTCGCGGCGATGCGGCTGGAGAAGCTCAGCCCGAGGACGCTGGTGAACCGCCCCCGCCTCGCCAAGGCGATCGCCGAGGCGGCCGAGCGCGGCCACGAGATCGTCGAGGACCAGCTCAGCCTCGGCTACGGGGCGATCGGCATTCCGCTGACGACCCCGCGCGGGCAGAAGTTCGCCCTGACCGTCTCGTTCACGACCGCGGAATATTCACGCGCGAAGGTCGTCCGGGACTTCCTGCCGATGCTCAGGGAAACCGCCGACCAGCTCGGCCGGCTTCTCGCCGTGCAGTAGGAGGGGCGGACCGCCTCGCGGGGATGGGCAAGCGGGGCCCGGGATCATCCCCGGCCCCTTTGCCCGGCGCACGGTCACTGCCTGCGCCGCGCCTTCACCGCCGGGCGCTTCCGGCCCGCCGCCGGCCGCGCAGGCGCGCCTGCCGTCTCGACGCTCATGAGGGACTGCCAGTGCTGCCAGCCCGACGGAGTCAGCAGCCCGTTCAGGAACGAGCTCAATCCCTCTTCGATGTAGCCGTCGAGGGAAACGATCCGGGCGAAATGCCAATGCTTCAGTGCCCAGCCGTGGGCCAGGAACACCAGGCGGAACGAGAGCAGGTCGACGTTCACCGACCGGAAGTAGCCGGCCTTGACGCACTCCTCGATCGGACCGGAGATCAGCTTGTTCGTCTCGAGCTCCATCTCCTGCACCGCCTTGCGGAGCTCCGGCCGCAGCGAGCCGCTTTCGTGATATCCCACCACGGTGGCACCGACGTTGCTGTCGACGGCCTCGCAGTAGGCGCGCACGACCGTACAGAACCGCAGCAGCGGATCGGTCACGCCTTCGAGCTTGCGCGGAATCTCCCGCTGGTACGTTCTGAAGATCAGCAGGAAGACGAGGAAAAGCACGTCCTCCTTGTCCTTGACGTACGAATAGATGAGCCCGGAGCTGATTCCCGCCGTCTCGGCGATGTCCTTGATCGTCGTCCGGTGATAGCCGTCGACGGCGAAGCGCCGGACCGCAGCCCTGACGATCTGCTCGCGCCGGCGCTCGATCCGCTCGGGGTCTTCGATCCGGCTTTCGATTACGATGTTCACGATGCCCTTCGTGCCCGCGGCGCCCATGCACGAACAGCACGAGGTGATGCGGTGAGACTGGAAGTAGATGGAGACTGATAAATGATCAGTCATTTGAATTTAGCGAACGGGCGCCCGACATGTCAAATGGCTTCGAACGATCCCCGGCGAAGGCTTTGCGTTAAAATAAATGATCGTTCAATCAATCCAGCCCCTGTCCCCTATCCCTATTCCCCGCGCGCGAACCCCGTGAACAAGCTGCCCGTCGCTGTCGAATGGACCCCCCCGGAGTGGGCCGAGCGGTACTGGCCCAACCGCTTGCTCACCGACTACCTGGACGATGCGGTGAATCGCCATCCGGACACGGTCGCGTTGACCGGACGCAGCAGCATGACGGGTGCGACGGTCACGCTGTCCTGGCGTGAGCTGCGGCGCCGCGTCGATCGAATGGCTGCCGGCCTCGCGGGCCTCGGAGTCGGGAAGGGAGAGGTGGTGGCCTGCCAGCTGCCGAACTGGTGGGAGTTCGTCGCGCTGCACCTCGCGTGCGTGCGCATCGGCGCCGTGACCAACCCCCTCATGCCGATCTTCCGGCAGCGCGAGCTTCGCTACATGCTCGCCTTCGCCCGGGCACGCGTGCTGGTCGTCCCGCGCCTGTTCCGCAATTTCGACTACCCCTCGATGGTCCAGGCCATGCGCGCGGACCTGCCCGAGCTGCACCACGTGCTCGTGGTCGGCGGCACCGGAGAGGATGCGTTCGAGCAGATCCTGCTTGCCCGCCGGTGGGAGGACGAGTGCGATACCCCCGCGCTGTTCGCGCAACGCCGGGGCAGCCCCGGCGACGTCGTGCAGCTCCTCTACACGTCGGGCACCACCGGCGAGCCCAAGGGCGTGCTGCACAGCTCGAACACGCTGCTCGGCATCCTCCTGCAGTACGCGAAGCGCCTCGAGCTGACGGGCGGCGACGTCATCCTCATGGCCTCCCCGATGGGCCATCAAGCGGGCTTCATGTACGGATTGATGATGTCGCCGATGCTCGGCGCCAAGCTGGTGCTGCAGGACATCTGGGCGCCCGAGGAAGCGGCGAGGCTGATCCAGGACGAAGGCGTGACCTACACCATGGGCTCGACGCCGTTTCTCGCCGACCTCACGGATACGCCCGCGATCGAGCGCTACGACATCGGGACCCTGCGCACCTTCGTATCCTCGGGGGCGCCGATCCCGCGGGTGCTGGTGGAGCGCGCCAGCCGGCGGCTGGGCGCACGCATCATCTCGGCCTGGGGCATGACGGAGACGGGGTCGGTGACCACCACGATCCCCGGCGATCCGGACGACCGCATCTTCGGCACGGACGGGGTCGCGCTGCCTGGGATGGAGGTGCGCGTGGCCGATGCAGCCGACCGGGCGCTTCCGCCCGGCACGGAGGGCAGGCTGCAGTGCCGGGGGATCGGCAACTTCGTCGGCTACTTCATGCGCCCCGATCTTTCGCAGCCGACCGCGGACGGCTGGTTCGATACCGGAGACCTGGCCGTCATGCTGGAGGGCGGCTACATCCGCATCACCGGCCGCGCAAAGGACATCCTGATCCGCGGCGGCGAAAACATTCCCGTGATCGAGGTCGAGAACGCGCTCTACCGCCATCCCGCGATCCGCGAGGTGGCGATCGTGGGCATGCCCGACGCGCGATTGGGTGAACGCGCCTGCGCATTCGTGAGCCTGCATCCCGGCCGTTCGCTGGACATGGCGGAAATGGTCGCCTTCCTCGACACCCAGCAGATGGCGCGACAGTATTTCCCGGAGCGCCTCGAAGTGCTCGATGAACTCCCGCACACGGCCAGCGGCAAGATCCAGAAATTCCACCTGCGGGAGCTCGCCCGCTCCCTCGAGCCGGCGGCCGGCTGAACGCCGGCCCGGCCTACCGGGTGCGAGGCGGCGCGCTTACGAGGGCATGTAGGCGCCGCCGTTGACCGGTACGATCGCTCCGTTCACGTAGGTATTCGAGGGGCCGGCGAGAAAGCGCACGACGCCTGCGATCTCGTCCATGCGCCCCAGCCGGCGCATCGGGTTGGCCTGCGCCAGCCTGTCCCGCCGGCGATCACCGAACTCGCGCGACATGCTGCCCTCGAGCAGGCCGGGCGCCACCGCATTGCACAGGACGCCGTGCCGCGCCCCCTCGAGGGCATAAGTCTTGGTGAGGGCATGCACCCCTGCCTTCGAGGCGCCGTACGCGGGATGCACACCGGTGCCGCCCAGCTGGCCCGAGATCGAGCCGACATTGACGATCCTGCCGCCGCCCGCGCGAGCCAGCGTCGCCAGGGCCGCCGCGCAACCGTGGTAGGTGCCGGTCAGGTTGACCGACAGGATCCTGTGCCACGAGGCCTCGTCGGCATCGTCCACCGCGCAGGCCACGAAGATCCCCGCGGCATTGACCCACGCCTCGAGCCGCGTGTCGCGCGAGGCGAGGTCCGCCAGCCCGAGCACCTGCCCGCGGTCGGTGACATCGACGCGCACCGGAACCAGGCCGGGCACCGCATCGATCGGCGCGACATCGGCCGCGTATACCGCAAAGCCATCGCCGAGGAAGCTGCGGCACAGCGTCCGGCCCAGGTCTCCGGCTGCGCCGGTCACGACCACGCCGCGCGGGCGATCGTCCATGGCTCTTCTCCTTCCGTACGGTGGGCACACGGCGCGGTGCCGTTGCCGGCACCGGCGCGACGCACGATCATGCGCCGCGCGCCATGCGGTCTTCGAGCTCGCGCAGGATCACGAGGTGCTGGATGTCGTTGGTGCCTTCGTAGATGCGGCATACCCGGGCGTCCCGATAAAGCCGTTCCACCGGGAAATCGCGAAGGTATCCGTATCCGCCGAGGACCTGGATGGCCTCCGAGCAGACCCACTCGGCGGCCTCCGAAGCCACCAGCTTGGCCATGCATGCCTCCATCAGGCATGCCCGGCGCTGGTCGCGCAGCTGCGCGGCGTGCAGGACGAGCTGGCGCGCCGCTTCGATCCGCGTCGCCATCCCGGCGATCCGGAAGCCGACCGCCTGGTGCCCGATGATCGGCCTGCCGAAAGTCACCCGCTCCAGCGCGTACGCGTGGGCCACCTCGAGCGCGGCCCGGGCGATCCCGACGGCCTGTGCGGCGATGCCGATGCGTCCGCCCTCGAGATTGGACAAGGCGATCCGGTATCCCTCACCTTCGTCGCCCAGGCGCAGATCCGCCGGGATGCGCAGGTCCTCGAAATGGATCTGGCAGGTGTCGGACGCGCGCTGCCCCATCTTCGACTCGACACGCCCGACCACATAGCCCGGCGTGCCGGTCGGCACGATGAAGGCGCTGATGCCCTGGCGGCCACGCTCCGGATTCGTCACGGCGAAGACCAGCGCGACATCGGCGTTCTTGCCGGTGGTGATGAACTGCTTCGTGCCGGACAGGACGTAGTCGTCACCGACCCGGCGAGCGCGCGTCTTCAGGGCCCCGGCATCGGAGCCCCCCTGCGGCTCGGTCAGGCAGAACGCCGACAGCATGTCGCCCCTGGCCATCGGCACGAGGAACCGCTCCTTCTGAGCCTCGGTGCCGTACACATCGACGGGCATGCACCCCACGGAGTTGTGGCCGCTCATGATGGTGGCGCAGGCGGCGTCGCCGGCGGCGATCTCCTCGAGGGCCACGGCGAGCGAAACGGCATCGGCGCCGACGCCCCCCCATCGCTCGGGCACCGTCACGCCGAGCAGCCCCAGCTTGCCCATGCGGCGCAGCGCCTCGCGCGGAAAGGTACCCTTCTCGTCCCATTCGGCCGAATGCGGCGCGAGGTGCTCGCGCGCGAAGGCGCGCGCGGTGCTCTGGATCATTGCCTGCGATTCGTCGAGGATCATGACTCGCGCTCCCGAATGCCCGCCTGCCGGCGAGGCGGATGAGACACCTTCTTCCATACCCCGGCAGCCGACAGCACCACGCTCCGGCCGCAGCCGAGGCTGCCGCGCACGAAGATCAGCGAACGGGTCATCCGGGTGATTGTCGCCTCCCCCTCGATCCAGTCGCCCGGCCTTGCCGCCGAGACGAAGTCGCAGTGCAGGCTCACGGTCACCACCGGCGTCTCAAGCCCGACGGCCTGCATCACGGTGAGCCCCAGAACCTGGTCGGCGAGCGTCATCAGCATGCCGCCGTGGACAGCCTCGTGGACGTTCCCGTGGCGGGGCTGCGCCAGGAACCCGAAGCGCGCCGGCTCGCCTTCACGTACGTAGAGCGGACCGACGTATTCCGCGAAGCACCCATCCGCGATCCGGCAGATCTCGAACCCCGGCGGGACCGCCGACGAAGGCATGCTCTTCATTCCGGTTGCTCCACCTCACGTGCCGCGATCCCCGGCGGGCATCGGCCTCGATGCATGATTTACTGAACGTTCATTCATTTTAGGGAGCGCATCCCATGGTGTCAAACGCCCCGGTGCCGCACGTGCTGCACCATGCGGACGGTTTGCGTATACTGAATTGAATGGTCGTTCGATCAACGAACCTGTCGCTCGAGGACGTCACATGGACTACCAGGACATCGTGTACGAGGTGCGCAACGGCGCCGCCTGGATCACCATCAACCGCGCGGACAAGATGAACGCGTTCCGCGGCCGGACCTGCGACGAGCTGATCCACGCGATCAACCGCGCCGGCTACGACCGGGCAATCGGGGCGATCGTGCTGGCGGGCGCGGGCGACCGCGCATTCTGCACCGGCGGCGACCAGTCGGCGCACGAGGGCCAGTACGACGGCCGCGGCACCATCGGCCTGCCGATGGAAGAGCTGCACGCGGCGATCCGCGACGTGCCCAAGCCCGTCATCGCGCGCGTGCAGGGCTACGCGATCGGCGGAGGCAACGTGCTGTGCACGATCTGCGACTTCACCATCGCCTCCGAAAAGGCGGTGTTCGGCCAGGTCGGCCCCAAGGTCGGCTCGGTCGATCCGGGCTACGGCACCGCCTACCTGGCGCGCG
This sequence comes from Burkholderiales bacterium 70-64, assembly GCA_001898645.1. Classification (GTDB taxonomy): domain Bacteria; phylum Pseudomonadota; class Gammaproteobacteria; order Burkholderiales; family Burkholderiaceae_E; genus Zeimonas. Next base: position 148,187 of record MKUQ01000033.1, on the reverse strand, counting down.
TGGTAGGCGAGAAGAAGGCCCGCGAGATCTGGTACCTGTGCCGGCGCTACTCCGCCGCCGAGGCGCTGGCGATGGGGCTGGTGAACGCGGTGGTGCCGCACGAACGGCTCGACGCCGAGGTGCAGAAGTGGTGCGACGAGATCATGGAGAAGAGCCCGACCGCCATCGCGATCGCCAAGCGCTCGTTCAACATGGACACGGCGCACCAGGCGGGCATCGCGGGGATGGGCATGTACGCGCTGAAGCTGTACTACGACACCGAGGAGTCGCGCGAAGGCGTTCGCGCCTACCTGGAAAAGCGCAAGCCGGAGTTCAGGAAATTCGCGAAATAGCCGGCCGGCGCGCCGGGACGGAGTTCCGCGGCGGACCGTGACACGGCGCGAGGCCGAACGACCCGGGGAGCCACACGATGGAGTTCGACGCGATTCTCATCCCGCCGCGACGCGCCTCGATGATCCGGCAGGGTTACTGGCGCGATCGCACGATCAACGATTATCTCGATTCCTGCGTGGCGGATGTTCCGGACCGGATCGCGCTCGTCGCGGCGTCGCTGGAGCGCGGCGCCGGACGCCGCCTCACCTACCGCGAATTGGCGTCACTCGCCGATCGAGCCGCGATCGGCCTCTCCCGCCTCGGCGTGGTGCGCAACGACGTCGTCTCCTGCCAGCTTCCGAACTGGTGGGAGTTCACCGTGACCTACCTCGCCTGCTCGAGGATCGGCGCGGTGATGAATCCGCTGATGCACATCTTCCGCGAACGCGAGCTGTCCTTCATGCTCGCACACGCCCGAAGCAGGGTGGCCATCGTGCCGAAGAGGTTCCGCGGGTTCGACTTCGAGCGGATGCTTCGCGGACTGCAGCCCGATCTGCCGGACCTGAGCCACGTGCTGGCCGTCGGCGGCGAAGGCCCGGACAGCTTCGAGGCACGCCTGACGGCGCCGGCCTGGGAGAGCGAGCCCGATGCGAGCGACGTCCTCGCGCGCGGCCGCCCGGGGCCGGACGACGTGATGCAGTTGATCTACACGTCGGGCACGACCGGAGAGCCGAAGGGCGTCATGCACTCGGCCAACACTGCGATGGCGAACATCGTTCCCTATGCTGCACGCATGCGGCTCGGCGGCGACGACGTGGTGCTGATGGCTTCGCCGATGGCCCATCAGACCGGCTTCCTCTATGGCCTCGTGATGCCGATCATGCTCCAGGCCCGCGCCGTGTTGCTCGACATCTGGGATCCCGGCCGTGCCGCGGACCTGACCCGCGACGAGGGGGCTACCTTCACGATGGCCTCCACGCCCTTCCTGAGCGACCTGGCGCGAACCGTGTCGCAGTCCGGCAAGGCCGTCCCCAGCCTGCGCACCTTCCTGTGCGCGGGCGCCCCGATTCCCGGGCCGCTGGTCGAGCAGGCCCGCGCCGCCCTGGGCGCCAAGATCGTCTCCGCCTGGGGCATGACCGAGAACGGTGCGGTGACGACGACTCTGCTCGACGACGAGGATGAACGATCGGCGAGCACCGACGGCTGCCCGTTGCCCGGCATGGAGGTTCGCGTCGTGGATTCGCAGGGCCGGCCGCTTCCGGCCGGAACGATCGGGAACCTGCTGGTTCGCGGCTGCTCGAACTTCGGCGGCTACCTCAAGCGCGCGAACCTGAACAGCACGGATGCCGACGGCTGGTTCGATACCGGCGACCTGGCCTCTCTCGACGAACGCGGCTACATCCGGATCAGCGGCCGCAGCAAGGACGTCATCATCCGGGGCGGCGAGAACATCCCGGTCGTCGAGATCGAGGCGCTGCTCTATCGGCACCCGGCCGTCGCGCAGGCGGCGATCGTCGGCTATCCCGACGAGCGCCTCGGCGAACGGGCGTGCGCATTCGTGGTCACCAGGCCCGGCCAGAGCCTGGATTTCGCGTCCATGATCGGCTTCCTGAAGGCACGGAAGCTCGCCACGGAGTACCTGCCCGAACGGCTCGAGGTCCTCGATGCGATGCCGGCGACGCCGTCCGGAAAGATCCAGAAGTTCGCGCTTCGGGAGATGGCGAAGCAACGCCGGAATTAGGGCCTGCCCACGCGGGCGCAGCGGTCGTCAGCGCGCATCCGTCCACCGCTTGCGCCGGCCGGTGGGGTCGAGCGCCGGAAACGGGCGCTCGGCGGCCGGGTCGCGCAGGCAGTCGGCGATCGGGACCGGCAAGGCCGGCATGCGCGTGCCCCGCCCCGCCACGACCCGGTCGAACAGGCCGCGCTCCGCGAAGGCGGGATGGGCGAGCGCCTGCTGCAGGGAGTCGACGACCGATACGCAGGCATCGGCACCGGCAAAGCGCTCACGCCATTCGGCGCCGCTGCGGGCCGCGATGCGTTCGGCGACCTTGCGGATGGTCGCCGCCGGATCGGGCCGGTCGTCGCGATCGGCCGGGGCGAGCCCGATCCTGTCGCAGAAGACCTGCCAGAACCGTTCCTCGATCGGCGCGACCGCCAGGTACTCGCCGTCGGCAGTGCGGTAGATGCGGTAGCGCGGCGAGCCGCCGGTCGTCAGCTCGCCGCCCGGGCGCGGCCACCGCCCGCCGGCGAGGCCCGCGGATATCCCCCAGTAGGCGAAGGTGAAGAGATTGTCGGACATCGCGACATCGAGATGGCAGCCGCGTCCGGTGGCCGCGCGCTTCTGCAAGGCGAGCAGGATGTTGATGACGGCCGGATAGGCCCCTGCGCCGATGTCGGCAGCCAGGACCGGCGGCAGGGCCGGCGCACCGTCGCTTGCCCGGGCCAGGCCCAGGACTCCGGTCTCGGCCATGTAGTTGAGGTCGTGCCCCGCCTTCATGGAGCGCTCCCCGGACTGCCCGTAGCCGGTGATCGAGCAGTAGATCAGCCCGGGATTGCCCTCGCTCAGGGTCTCGTAGCCGAGGCCGAGGCGCTCCATGACACCGGGCCGGAACTGCTCGATCACCACGTCGGCCGAGCGCGCGAGCGCGCGAACGTGAGAACGGTCGCCGTCGTCCTTCAGGTCGGCGCACAGGCTCGTCTTGCCGCGATTCAGGAGCGCGAAATTGCCGCTCGCGTCGTCCCACCCCGGTTCGTAGCCGCGCATTTCGTCGCCGCTGCCGGGCCGCTCGACCTTGATGACCTCGGCGCCCGCCTCGGCAAGCAACAGGCTCGCCAGCGGCCCCGGAAGCAGGTTGGAGAAGTCGAGGACCCTGATTCCGGCGAGCGGCAGCGCAGCGGACGATTGCGTGGCGATCGGGGTCACACCGCGACGTGCTTCTTCAGGTCGTCCATCGACATGCCCTCGACGCTCCCCTCCTCGACGACCGAGCCCTTCGAGAGCACGTAGTAGCGCTGCGCCACCCGGTGGACGAGGCTGAAGTTCTGCTCGATCAGCAGGATGCTGGCATTCCCGGAAGCAAGGCGGACGAGAGTGGCTGCGAGCTCGTCGACGATCACCGGCGCCAGGCCCTCGCTCGGCTCGTCGAGAATCAGCAGCTCGGGATTGGCCATCAGCGCGCGGCCGATGGCAAGCATCTGTTGCTGGCCGCCGCTCATGGCGGTGCCGGGGGTATCGGCGCGTTCCCTCAGGATCGGAAACAACTCGCAGACCGTGTCGAAATTCCATGGCCCGGGACGCCCGACCGCCGCACCCAGCGCAAGGTTCTCGCGAACCGTCAGCCCGGGAACGATCCGGCGTCCCTGCGGCACGACCGCGATGCCCGACCTCGCGGCGGTGAAGTGCCTGATCGCGGTCTGCGGCTGCCCGCAAAACGCGATCCGGCCGGCGCGGACCCGGGCGATGCCGAGGCAGGTGTTGACGACCGTGGTCTTGCCGACGCCGTTGCGCCCCAGGATGGCGACCCGTTCGCCGCGGCGAACGTCGAGCGAGACGCCGTTGAGGATCCTCGCCCCGCCGTAGTAGCCGTCCACCCCCTCGAGGCTGAGCAGCGTCATGAGACGCTCGATCCGAGGTAGGCCCGCACCACTTCCGGATTGGCGCGGATTTCCTCGCGCGTCCCCTCTGCGAGGACCTTGCCGAGGTTCAGCACGGTGATCCGGTCCGAGACCGTGAAGATCACCTCCATGTCGTGCTCGACCAGAAGGACCGTGACGTTCCAACTGCCGGCGAGGTCCTTGAGCAGCCGCGCCAGCACGATGGATTCCTTGATCGACAGGCCCGCGGCGGGCTCGTCGAGCAGCAGCACCGAAGGGCGCCCGACCAGCGCAAGGGCGAGGTCGAGCCGGCGCTGATCGCCGTAGGCGATGTCGGCGGCGCGATGCCGCGCGAGATGCGACAGCCCGAGCGCATCGAGCACCTCGTCCGTGTTGTCGGTCTCGGCCGCCCGGGCGGCCAGCGCGACCTGCTCCTTCACCGTGAGCGCCGGGAAGATGTTGGTCTTCTGGAACGACCGCGCGAGGCCCGCGCGGCGGCGCGCTTCGGCCGAAAGCCCGCTGATGTCGCGCCCCTTCAATACGACCCTTCCGCCCGTGGACCCGCCCCGCCCGCAGAGCGTGTCCATCAGCGTCGACTTGCCGGCTCCGTTCGGCCCGATGAGGCCGCGGATCTCGCCCGGCTCGAGCCGCAGCGACACGTCGTCCAGGGCGGTGAAGCCGCCGTAGCGGCGGACCAGGCCGACACCCTCGAGCGCGAAGGCGGTCATGGCTTGCCCGCGGCGGCGCGTGCGGTGAACCGCGCCACCAGGCCGCTGATCCCCTGGGGAACCAGCACGGTGACCACGATCAGCGTTGTCCCGATGATGGCCGGCCAGTGCTCCGTGAGGTCACCGGCCGCATTCTTGACGATGAAGAAGATCACCGCGCCGAGTGCGGGGCCCCAGATCGTGTGGGTGCCGCCGATCACGGCCATGATCAGCCCCTCGCCGGACAGGCTCCAGTGAAGCGCACCCGGCGTCACGAAGCCGTTGTAGAGCGCGAACAGCACGCCGGCGAGCCCCCCGATCGCGCCCGAGAGCGCGAACACCAGCGCGCGCGGCACCACCGTGCGGTAGCCGACATAGCGCGCACGCTCCTCGTTCTCGCGGATGGCCACCGTCAGGACGCCGAAGTGGCTTCCGGCCAGGAGGGTCAGCAACGCAACGACCCCGACCAGAGCGACCCAGCAGACGACGAACATGCTCGACGGCGACTGGAACACGTCGATGTCGACGCCGAACAGCGTGGACGGAAGCCGGACCGGCATGCCGTCGTCGCCGTTGGCCAGCTCGCGCCAGCGCAGCATGAGCTCGTGCAGCGACTGGGCGCCCGCGAGCGTGAGCATGGAAAACGACAACGCAGGCAGACGCACGATGACCAGGCCGACGAGGAACGCAAGCACCGCAGGCAGCGCGACGGCCGCCAGGACCACCAGTTCGGCGGATATCGCGCCGAACTTCCCGTTCAACGCCAGCAGGTAGGCCGCCATGCCGAAGAAGGCCGCGTGGCCGAAGCTCGTCAGGCCGTTCTGGCGGATCAGGAAGCCGATCGAGATCGCGAGGATCGCGTAGATCACCGCCTGCGTCATCAGCGTCAGCGCAAGCTGCGAGCTCACCACCAGGGGAACCGCGAAGCCTGCGGCGGCGGCGAGGGCGGCCGCGGCCAGGAACCGCGGCACCCGGGCAGCGGGCGCGACAGCCGGAGCGGGGACCGCGGATCCGCGCGGCGAAACGACGCCGCTCATCTGCCCTGCCCCGCAAGGCCCTGCGGACGCAGCCCCAGCACCGCCCCCATGATCAGCAGCGGAATCACCGAAGCGATCTCCGGGACGTAGACCAGCCCCAGGTTGTGGAACTGCCCGATCACGAGCGCGGCCACGAATGCGCCGGCGAAGCTCGTCAACCCTCCGGTGACGACCACGATGAAGCAATCGATGATGATGTAGGCTCCCATCGACGGAGAGAGCGCCATCAGCGGTCCGGCGATCGTGCCCGACAGCCCCGCGAGCCCGGTTCCGATGGCCACGACGAGCGCGCTCAGGCGATCGGTGTCGACCCCCTGCATGCCGGTGGTCACCGGGTCGACGCTGGAGGCCCGCACGTACAAGCCGACGCGCGTCGAGCGAAGCCAGAGCGCGAGCGCCAGGGCGACGACCACGGCCACGGCGATGACGAACAGCCGGTAGACCGGAAACTGCGAGCCGAACATCGTCACGGATCCGGCCAGCGCCTCGGGTGCCGCCACCGAGATGAAGTCCTTGCCCCAGATTGTCCGGACGGCATCCTCCAGGACGAACAGCAGCCCGAACGTCACCAGCAGGCTGACGATCGGCTCCTCGCCGGCAAGCGGCCGGAAGACGAAACGGTCGAGCAGGACACCCAGGAGTGCCAGCACGGCGACCGATACCACCATGCCCGTCCAGAAGCCGAGATGAGCCGCAGCGGCATACGAGACGTACGCGCCCAGCATGAAGAAGCTGCCGTGCGCGAAGTTCGTGACGCGCCGCAGCCCGAAGATCAGGACGAGCCCGACGGCAAGCACGTAGAGAAAGCTGCCGTAGACCAAGCCGTTGACGATCTGAACCATCGTGCCATGCCCCCGCCCCTTCCCGACCGCGGGGATGCCGGCCACCCGGCCGGCTCCTCCGCCGCCGCGGAACGGATCCTGAAGGTCAGAACTTGCAGCTGTCGTCGACGGGCGTGGCGGCCTCGGCCGGGACCGTCAACTTGACGACGGGCTGCAACTTCCCTTTCGTGGATTCGACGACGCCGAAGAAGTTGGGACCGACGAGCTGGTTGTCCTCCTTGCGCATCCTCTGGGTGCCGAGGATGGTCTCGAAGGTTCCGCCCGACATCGCCTTCGCGACGTCTGCCGGCTTGACGCTGCCCGCCTTCCTGACCGCCTGGAAGATCACCTGCATGCCGATGTAGGTTTCGCCCTGGAAGTTGGTCGGCGCATCGTCCGGATAGGCCTTGGCCCAGTCGGCGACGAACTTCCTGTTGGCGGGAGTGTCGAGGGTCGAGCTGTAGTTGATGATCGTGTGGATGCCCTTGGCGATGTCGCCGAGGACCTTGACGGTGCCGTCGGTGGTGAAGCTGACGCCGCCGGTGACGACCTTGTCGAACAGGCCGAACTGCTTGGCCTGGCGCGCGAAGGTGATCGCATCGCGGCCGGCCAGCGCGACCCACATGCCCTGGGCGCCCGAATCCAGGACTTTCTGGATGTGCGCCGCATAATCGTTGCTTCCGAAAGGCGGATAGTTCTCGGAGACGATGGTCTTCCCCGTCGCGGCGGCTGCCTTGCCGAAGCTCTCGCCCGAGTTCCTGCCCCAGGCGGTGTCGGCCGCCACGATGGCCCACTTTCCTTCCGATCGCGTGGCCAGCCACGGCTGGATCGCCGCGGCATCGGAATAATCTGGCCGGTTGACCCGGAACAGCCTGCGCTGGCACTGCTTGCCCGTGATGTCGTTCGCCTTGTTGATCGTGGCGACATACAGGGCGTTCCAGCGGTTGAGCATCGGCCCGATGGCGAGGACCTCGCCCGAGGCGATCGTCGCCGTCATGATGTTGTATCCCTCCAGGGCGAGCTTCTCGGCCTGCTGGCGGGCCAGCTCGGGCTTGGCCTCGGTGTCGAGGAAGCGCACCTCGACCTTCCTGCCGTCGACGCCGCCGGCAGCGTTGGCCTCGTTGACCGCGAACTCGACCGCGCGCTTCGCCTCGTCGCCGAGCTGGGCGTAGGTTCCGGTCAGCGCCGTCGGGACGCCGATCTTCAGGGGTTCCTTGGCGGCCCACGCGCTCGTGGCCAGCGCTGCCGACACTGCAACCGCCGACAGGCCGAGGACGATCATGACCCTCCGGGAATCCTTCATGTGTTGTCTCCCCCTCCCTTAATTGAACAGTCATTCAATCACCTCCCCGGGGCGACTGTCAAGCGCGCCGGGGCGCGCCCGGGCGATTGACTGGGCGTCCATTCGGATTGCTCCCTTACCCCCTTCTCGCCGCGTACCGGCCACGAGCGGGCACGCGGCGCCCTGCCGCGACCGGCGCGTCGAGTGATCGGCGGGAAGCTCAGCGCGAGCGTGTGTCTACATGTCCCGGCCGGCGATGCGCCGCCACAGCGCCCGCAGCCAGGCGCCGATGCGCTGTCCGATTCCCCGCGGCGGCGCAGCCGCGCCGGCCGGCACCGCAGCACGCTCGCGCGGCAGCGCGCCGAAGCGCCGCTCGAGGTGCTCGGCGAACTGGGCGGCGCGCTCGCTCGCCCTCTTCTCGAACAGGCTGTCGACGACGCGCTCGAGCGGCCCTGTGCCCTTGACCCTGATCAGGCCGAGCATCCGGGTTCCCGACCCGCTCTCCTGCAGGGCGACGTCGATCTCCATGGTCAGGTGCTCGGCGGTGGCCACCGCGCGCAGGCTGTGCGGCGGGTCTTCCGAGTCGATGTGCGCCGTCAGCGCCAGCACCAGCGGCACGACGCCGATCTTCTCCTTCACCGTCAGCTCGGCGGTGCGGTCGTCCACCAGCCTGACCTGCTCGACGCCCGGAATGCAGGTGCACAGGGCGTGCACGTCGCGCACGAAGGCCCACACCTCCCACAGCGGCGCGTTGACGGCGAAGGCGGTCTGACGCTCGGGCATCAGGTCCACCACCTGTTCAGCCGGAAATCTTCCGCGATCACGCCGGCGGCGTTGTGCCCCGCTCCCGCGTGCACGCCGCCGCCCGGATGGCAGTAGCCGCCGCACATGTAGAGCCCCTCGACGGGCGTGCGGTAGCCGGACCACCCCGCGAAGGGCCGGAAGTAGCCCATCTGGTCGGGTGTCATGTCGCCCACGACGTCGACGCCGTTGACCAGGTTGTCGTTGTGCCGCTCGGTGTCGGTCGGATCCTGGATCTTCATGGCCAGGATCTTGTCGCGCGTCATGTTCGGCGCGTAGGAGCGCCACAGATCGAGCAGGTGCTCGGCGTACTGCGCGCGCAGCGCCTGCCATCCCTGCGGCCCTTCGGGCTCGATCCGGTACGGCGCGTACTGCCATACCACCGCGGTATGCCTGCCCGCGGGCGCCTGCGAAGGATCGAACAGCGTGGGCAGCGTGATCTGCAGCATTTCCTCGCGCGGCGGCCTGCCCATGGCGATGTCGTGGTAGGCGCGCACCTGGTCGCGCACGCCGCCCCCGAACATCTCCTGGCTGAACGCCGTATCGACCGGCGCGTTGCCGGCGGCCGCGCGGTAGCGCGGCGGCTCGGACAGCGCCAGGTGCAGCACGAAGAGCGAGCGTCCGTTCGAGTGGTAGTTGCGCACCCGGGCGGCGAAGGCGGACGGCAGGTGCTCCTCCCCGACCATGTCGAGGAAGCTCTTCCTCGGCTCGACGTTGGTCACCACGGCCTTGGCCGCCTCGATGCGCGTGCCGTCCTCCAGCTCCACGCCGGCGGCCGTGTTGCCGCGTACGAGAATGCGCCTGACCGCGGCATTGGTGCGCACCACGCCGCCATGCGCCTCCAGCGCGCGGCGCAGCCCGAGCGCCAGCTGCCCCGAGCCTCCGACGCAGATCGGCGCCTCGGCCTTGAGGATGCGGAAGAGGCAGATCCACCCCTGCCCGAACTGGTCGGGGGCGAACCCGAGCACGGTCATGCGCGCGAGGAAATGGACCTTCACCTCCTCGCTCTCGAACAGCTCGTCGAGCAGCTGCACCGGCGTGCTCGCCTGCCACTGCAGCAGCGTCCTCCCCTCCTCGGACTGCTCCAGCTGCGCGCTCATCAGCGACGGCGGCGGCGGCAGCGAGTACATGAGCGGCAGGTAGGTCGAGTCGATGAACTCGCCGTAGCCCTCGACCAGCTCGCGGAAGGTGCGGGCGTCCCGGGCCGAGAACCGGCCGAGCTCCGCGGCCATGCGCTCCGGCTCGCGGTACATCACGATGCTGCGGTGGTCGGGGAAGATCGTGCCGCGCAGATGATCCGGGTAGACGTAGCGCACGCCATGGCGCTCGAGCTCCAGGTCGCGATAGACCGGGCTGGTGGGAATGTGGGTGTGGACGACCGAGCAGATGTTGTGCCGGAAGCCGGGCAGCGTCGCCTCCGCGGTGCTGCAGCTGCCGCCCACCTGCGCGGCGCGCTCGAGCACCAGCACCCGGGCGCCCGCCCTTGCGAGATAGGCGGCGCAGGCCAGCCCGTTGTGGCCGGAACCGACGATGATGAAGTCGAAAGACACGGCAGACCCTCCCCTCAATCGTGCAGTCGCCTGGAAAGCTCGGTAGCCGCGCGGCGAACACGGCGGGCCAGCTCGTCGAGGCCCGGGGCGTCGAGCAGGTTGGTCGGGCAGGCCATGCTCAGCGCCGCCACCGTGCGATCGCCGCGCCGCACCGGAGCGGCCAGCGCGACCAGGCCGATGGCCGCCTCTTCGCGGCTCCAGCCGATGCCGTCGCTGCGCACGTGCGCCAGCTCGCGCAGCATCGCTTCGCGCGAGGCGAGGCTGTTGGGCGTCGATCGCGACAGGCCCTGGCGGCGCAGGATCGCCTCCGCCTCGTCGGACGGCAGGGCGGCCAGCAACACCTTGCCGGCCGCGCTCACCGACACCGGCAGCCGCTCGCCCACACGCCTGGCCCCGGCCCGCACGGCCAGCGTCGACTCGAACACGAGGACGAAGAGCACCTCGTCGTCGTCGAGCATGCCCAGCGACACCAGGTGCCCGCACGCATCGCGCAGCTGCGCGAGGACCTCGCGCCCTTCGCGCAGCAGCGGATCCTGCTCGACGAAGCCCGCGGCGATGCGGTAGAAGCGCCCGCCGAGGCTGTAGCGTCCGGTGGCGCGGTCCTGGTGCAGGAAGCCCTCGCCGGCAAGGGTGGTGGCGAGCCGATAGGCCGTCGACTTGTGCAGGCCGACCTTCGCGGCGAGCTGGGTGACGCCCAGCGCGGGAGTCTCCCGATCGAACGCCTCGAGCAGGGCCAGGGCACGACGGACGGATTGCGTGCTGTTCTGCATCGTGAGACAGTGGTCCGCGTTTCGAACCGGGGTGACGTTATCCCACCCCCCGGGATTGGTCAATGCGGCCGTGACGAGCGGAGAGTGCCCCGCAGCCGGGACGATCGGCGCGGGCCCGGCGAGGCGGGCCGCGCGGCGGCAGGCTCAGCCGATGAGCCTGCGCCCGGCGCGCCGGCGGCGCGGCGCGGGCAGGCGCTCGAGGGCGAGGTCATAGAGCGCCTGGGCGGCCGCCGACAGTCGCCCGGAGCGCCGGCGCACGAGGTAGATGGTGCGCGCCAGCCCCCTGGCCTGGAGCGGCTTCACCACCAGGCCGGCCCGCTCGAAGTGGAACAGGGTGAGCTCCGGCACCACGGTGATGCCCAGCCCCGCCTTCACCAGGCCGGCGACGCTGGCGAGGTGCTCGACCTCGAGCACGGTGCGCATGCGCAAAGGGTGGAAGGCGGCTTCCAGGTGCTGGCGAACGCTGCTGCTGCGTGCCAGGTGCACGAACGGATGGCGCTGCAGGTCTTTCACCCGCACCTTGTCCACCGCGGCCAGCGGATGGCCGTGGGGGCACACCAGGTAGAAGCCGTCCGAGCACAGCACCTCGGTGGAGAACTCGGCGTCGTCGCCGGCCGCGGACGCCAGCGCGAAATCGACGCGCTTGCCGCGCACCAGGGCGATGCACCCGTCGGACAGGGTGTCGAACAGCTCGAGCTCGATCCCCGGATAGCGGCGCCGGTACTCGGCCAGCACGGCCGGCAGCCAGCCGGCGGCCAGCGACGGGAGGGCGGCGACGGCTACCCGCCCCTTGCGCCGCGTGGCGTGGTCGCGGAAGTCGTCGACCATCGCGTCGAGGTCGGCGAGCGCGCGCCGCGCCGAGCTCTCGAACAACCGGCCTTCGGGCGTGAGCTCGACGTTGCGGGTGCTGCGCTCGAACAGGCGCGCGCCCAGCCCTTCCTCGATGGTGCGGATGAGCGCGCTGAAGGCCGGCTGCGACAGATGGCAGCGCTGCGCCGCGCGCGTGAAGTTGCGCTCTTCGACGAGCGCGATGACGGCGCGAAGGTCACGGCTGCCGAGATTCATCTGTTTTTCCGATGACTTGAACCGAACTTTGAATTTTACAGATGGCAGTACGGCGACTAGCCTCGCTCGCCATGGATACGGACACCCTGCTCGTCGGCTGCGCCGCGGGCTTCTCGGGCGATCGCACCGATGCGGCGGCGCCGGTGGTACGCACGCTGATCGCGCGCGGCCGCCCGGCCTGCCTGGTGTTCGAGACGCTGGCCGAGCGCACGCTGGCGCTGGCCCAGCTGCGCCGGCTGGACGACCCCCAGGCCGGCTACGAGCCGCAGCTCGAGGCGATGCTGGGACCGGTGCTCGCCGACTGCCTGGGCCACGGCATCCGCATCGTCGGCAATTTCGGCGCCGCCAACCCGGTCGCCGCGGCCAGGAAGATCCTGGCGCTGGCGGGCGCGCTCGGCCTGTCACCGCCGCGCGTGGCGGTGGTCGCCGGCGACGATCTCTCGGGGCCGTCCTTCCGGCCGCTGCTCGCGGCACGATCGGGCGAGGTGACGCCCGAGAGCGAGCTGATCAGCGCGCATGCCTACATCGGTGCCGAGCCGGTCGCGGCGGCGCTGCGCGGCGGCGCGCAGGTGGTCGTGGCGGGCCGCATCGCCGACCCGGTGCTCGCGCTCGCGCCGGCGCTCGCGCACTTCGGCTGGGCGCTCGACGACTGGAACCGGCTCGCACGCGCGACCATGGCCGGCCACCTGCTCGAATGCGGCGCACAGGTCAGCGGCGGCTATTTCGCCGATCCCGGCTACAAGGACGTCCCGGACCTGCACGCGATCGGATTCCCGATCGCCGAGATCGACGCCGAGGGCAACTGCGTGATCGGCAAGGCCGACGGCACCGGGGGCTGCGTCACGACGCACACGGTGAAGGAGCAACTGCTCTATGAGATCCACGATCCCGCCGCCTACCTGACCCCGGACGTGGTGGCCGACATCACCGCGGCCGAGGTGCGGCAGGTCGGCGAGAACCGCGTCTCGCTCACCGGCGTGGCCGGCCATCCGCGCCCCGCCGCGCTCAAGGCCAGCGTGTTCAGCGAAGGCGGCTGGGTCGCGGAAGGCGAGATCTCGTATGCCGGGCCCGGCGCCGAACGGCGCGCCCGGCTGGCCGCCGAGATCCTCGCTCGACGCCTGCCCGGGCTGGCGCTGCGCGTGGACCTGATCGGCGTGCTCAGCGTGCTCGGAGACGACGCCGGCCGCGCCCTGGCCGGCCGGCCGGCCGGCGCGGCGCAGGACGTGCGGCTGCGCGTCGCGGCGGCCGCCCGGGACCGCGGCGACGTCGAACGCCTGCTGCGCGAGACCACCGCGCTCTACACCTGCGGGCCGGCCGGCGGCGGCGGCGTGCGGACCTCGATGCGGCGCCGGCTGCACACGCGCTCGTGCATGGTGCCGCGCGAAGCGGTGCGCACCTCGTGGCGGATGGTGGCCGCCGATGAGTGACGACCATGAGTGACGCCGTGAAGGTGCCGGCTCGCCGCCTCGCGCACGCCCGCACCGGGGACAAGGGCAACCGCTGCAACATCGGCGTGATCGCGTGGCACCCGGCGCTCTATCCGATCCTCGTCGAGCAGCTCACCGAGGAGGCGGTCGCCGCGTGGTTCGCCACGCGCGCGCCGGCCAAGGTGGCGCGCTACCTGCTGCCCAGGCTCGAAGCGATCAATTTCGTCCTCGACGAGGCGCTCGACGGCGGCGTCAACGAATCGCTGAATCTCGACTCGCACGGCAAGGCGCTGTCGTTCCTGCTGCTGTCGATGCCGATCGAAATCCCCGACTGGGCCGTCGACCTGCTTGCCGGCGACGATCCGCCCCGCCCCTCCACCATTGCCGACAGGAGACATCCATGAAACGTGCTCTTCACCTCCTCGCCGCGGCCACGGCCGCCGCCGCACTGGGGGCTGCCGCCCCGGCGGCCTTGGCCCAGGCTTTCCCGAGCCGGCCGATCACCTTCGTCGTGCCCTTTGCCGCCGGCAGCGCCACCGACCAGCTCGCCCGCGCGCTCGGCCAGGGCGTGTCGGCCGAATCGGGCCAGGCGGTGGTGGTGGAGAACAAGCCCGGCGCATCGGGATTCATCGCCGCGCAGGCGGTGGCCAAGGCCGCAGCCGACGGCTATACGGTCCTGATCACCACCAACACCACGCATGCCGCGAACGAGCATCTCTACAAGAAGCTGCCCTACGACCCGGTCAAGGACTTCGCCGCGATCACGCTGCTCGGCAAGGGCGGCCAGATCATGGTGGTCAATCCGAAGCTGCCCGTGAACAGCGTGAGCGACTTCGTCGCGCTGGCCCGGCGCGAGCCGGGCAAGCTCACCTTCGGCAGCGGCAGCTCGTCGAGCCGCATCGCCGGCGAACTGTTCCAGCAGATGGCCGGGGTGAAGCTGATCCATGTGCCCTACAAGAGCAATCCGATGGCAGTCACCGACCTGCTCGGCGGACAGATCGACATGATGATCACCGACGCGGCCACCGGCCTGCCGCAGGTCAAGAACGGCAAGCTGCGCGCGCTCGGCGTCTCGAGCGCCAAGCGTTCGCCGCTGGCCCCGGAGGTGCCGACCATCGCCGAGGCCGGCGTCAAGGGCTACGAGATGGGCTACTGGTTCGCCGCCTATGCGCCGGCCGGCACACCGGCGCCCGCAGTGGCGCGACTCGAGGAGCTGCTGGTGAAGGCCATGCGCAGCCCGGAAGCGGTCACCTTCTACGAGAAGACCGGTACCGAGCCGGTGCACTCGACGCCCGAGGCGCTGGCCGCCTTCCAGCGCACCGAGGCGCAGAAATGGGGGCGGATCATCGAGGCGGCGGGTATCGAGGCGGAGTGATCGCCAGGGGGTTCAACGAGTGCCGGGATCGCGCAACACCGATAGTGACAATGATTCTGGTTTGCGTTAAATTTCATCACGTCGTTTTTCGCGACCCATCCTGACACCTCGCTGGCCCGGTTTGCCCCGGACGAGTGAAAGACATTCGACGGGGCTTCGATGAATCTTCGCTGCCTGAGCCTGCTGGCTTGCGCGGTCGTCCCGCTGATCCTCGCCGGTTGCGGCGCCGGCGGTGGCTCGTCATCGGATTCCACCGCGGCTGCGGACACCGGCCTCTCGCCGATGGCGGCGCTGGGCGAGAAGATCTTCTCCGACGTATCGCTGTCGGCCTCGGGCCGGCAGTCGTGCGGGACCTGCCACGACCCGCAGCACGGCCATGCGCCCGACAATGCCCTGCCCGCCCAGCTGGGCGGGCCGCTGATGGACCTGCAGGGCTCGCGCAGCACGCCGGGCATCGGCTACCTCTCCTTCAACACCTCCTTCCACTTCGATGCCGAGGGCACGCCCACCGGCGGCTTCTTCTGGGACGGGCGCGCCGCGTCGTTCGCGGCGCAGGCCGCCGAGCCCTTCCTCAACCCGGTGGAGATGGCCAACGGCAGCCGCGCCGAGGTGATCGTCCGGCTCGAGCGCGCGGCCTACGCAGAGGAGTTCAAGCAGCTGTTCGGCAGCGACATCTTCACGCGCGTCGACGATGCCTACGAGCGCATGACGCTGGCCATCCAGCAGTACGAGAAGGAGGACGTCGACTTCCGTCCGTTCACCAGCAAGTACGACGAGTTCCTGCGCGGCCGCGTCGCGCTCGGCGACCAGGAGCTGCGCGGCCTGGCGCTGTTCAACTCGCCGACCAAGGGCAACTGCGCTGCCTGCCATCCCTCGGGCAAGGGCGCGGACGGCAGCTTCCCATTGTTCACCGACTTCACCTACGATACCCTCGGCGTGCCGCGCAACCCCGAGCTGGCGCAGAACGCCGACCCCGATTTCTTCGATCTCGGGCTGTGCGCCCGCCCGGCGGGCGACATGGCGGCGCGCACCGACCTGTGCGGCGCGTTCAAGGTGCCGTCGCTGCGCAACGTGGCGGTGCGCAAGGTGTTCTTCCACAACGGGCGCTTCAAGACGCTGAAGGACACGCTGTCCTTCTATGTCCAGCGCGATACCGATCCGCAGAAGTGGTACCCGGTGGGGCCCGACGGCAAGGTGAAGAAGTTCGACGACCTGCCCCCGCAGTACCACGCGAACGTGAACACTACCGAGGTGCCGTACAACCGCCAGCTCGGCGATGCGCCGGCGCTCTCCGACGCCGAGATCGACGACGTCGTCGCGTTCCTGAACACGCTCACCGACGGCTACGCGCCCTAGGGCCTCCAGGGCCTGTTCACACCACGATCGACCCCGCGAGGAACCGATGCTCAAAGCCCGCCCGTCCCGGATCGCCATCGCCGTCGGCATCGCGCTGGCCTCCTGTGCATCGATGGCCCAGTCGACCTCCGAGGCCGAGCTGGCCCGCAAGGTCGATCAGCTCGCCGCGGAGCTGGCCGAGGTCAAGGCGCAGCTGGCGGCCATGAAGGAGAAGGCTGCCGCCACGGCCGCGGCGCCGGCCGCCCCGGCCACACCGGCCCAGGCGGCCACCGCGGCGCCCCCGGCGGCCGGCGGGGGCCAGTACGCGCTCGCGCCGGCCCGCCCGCCCTCGGCCGAGCCCGACACCGTGCTCACGAGCTACGGCGAGCTCAACTACAACCGCCCCCGGCGGGCCAGCCAGGACGCGCAGGCCGACCTGCGCCGCTTCGTGCTGGGATTCCAGCACCGCTTCGACGAGCGCACCCGGATCGCGACCGAGATCGAGGTCGAGCACGCGGTGAGCTCGGCCGACGACGCCGGCGAAGTGGAGATCGAGCAGGCCTGGATCGAGCGCGACCTCACCCCGCGCTGGTCGGCGCGCGCGGGCCTGTTCCTGATGCCGGTGGGGCTGCTCAACGAGAACCACGAGCCGACCGCCTACTACGGCGTCGAGCGCAACTTCGTCGAGACGGCGATCATCCCGTCGACCTGGCGCGAGGGCGGCGTGCAGGCGATCGGCCGCTTCGACAACGGCATCACGCTGCAGGCCGGGGTCAGCACCGGCTTCGACCTGAACAAGTGGGACCCGGCCTCGACCGAGGGCGCCGAGTCGCCGCTCGGCGCGATCCACCAGGAGCTGTCGCTGGCCAGGGCGCGCAACATGGCCGTCTTCGGGGCGCTCAACTGGCGCGGCATCCCCGGCCTGCAGCTCGGCGGCAGCGTGTTCACCGGCAAGGCCACGCAGGGCCAGACGACCACCGACTCGCGCATCACCCTGTGGGACCTGCACGCCCGCTGGACGCCGGAGCGCTGGGACCTGGCGGCGCTGTATGCGCGCGGCAGCATCTCGAACACGGCGGCATTGAACATGCCGCTGGTCGGCAACCAGACGCTGATTCCCAAGAGCTTCGACGGCGGCTACCTCCAGGCGGCCTATCGCGTGTGGTCGCACAACGACTACGCCCTGTGGCCGTTCGTGCGCGTCGAGGCGTTCAACACGGCCAGGAGCTTCGCCGACCTGGGCGCCGGCCTGACGCCGGACAGGGCGCCCACCGAGCGCGTGGTGACCGTCGGCGCCAACTTCCAGCTGACGCGGGGCATCGTGCTCAAGGCCGACTACCAGCGCTTCCGCGAGAACCGCAACGCCGACCGATTCGACCTGGGGCTGGGCTGGAGCTTCTGATGCAGGTCGGGCCTGCGATCGGCGCGGGCATCGCGGGTGTTGCGGTGGTGAGCGTCGCGCTGGCGCCGACCAGCGCGTTCGCGGTCGACTACCTGAGCGTCGACCAGGCCTCGAAGCTGATCTTTCCCGATGCCGAGCGCTTCGAGCGGCGCGAGATCGTGCTCGACGAGGCGCAGATGCGCGAGCTCGCCGGGCGCGGCGTGCGCGCCCGCTCGCAGCGCTGGGGCGTGCTGGAGGCGCAGAAGGCCGGCGCGACGCTCGGCTTCGTGGTCATCGACGAGGTCGTGGGCAAGTTCGAGCTGATCACCTATGCGGTGGGCATCGGCCCGGACGGCGCCATCCGGCAGATCGAGATCCTGTCCTATCGCGAGAGCCACGGCTACGAGATCCGGCTGCCCGCGTGGCGCCGCCAGTTCGTCGGCAAGACGGCTGCCGCACCGCTCAAGTTGGGCGAGGACATCGCGAACATCAGCGGTGCGACGCTGAGCTGCGACCACGTCACCGAGGGCGTGCGGCGCATCGTGGCGGTGGTCGACCTGGCGCGCCGCAGCGGAGCCCTGTCGTGAACGCGCGTCCCGCGGCGTTTCCGGCGCTTGCCGCGCCTGCCGCCGAGGCGCACCGGGCGCCGGACGCCGGCTGGCACCGGCGGGCGCGGCCTCTGCTGGGCACCCTGGTCGAGGTGGGCGTGCCGTGTTCGGACACGCACGCGAACCGCTGGGCGGACATCGCCTTCGAGGCCATCGCCGCGGTGCAGGCCTGCCTGTCGCGCTTCGAGCCCGCGAGCGAGGTCGCACGGTTCAATGCGCTCGCCGCGGGCGAGGAGATCGAGGTCGGCGCGCACGCGCAGGCCGTACTGTCGGCCGCGCGCCGGCTGCAGCACGAGAGCGCCGGCCTGTTCGACGTCTCGCTGGGCAGCGCGCCCGACGGCTGGCGCCTGGACGGCAGCCGCCTGCGCAAGCTCTCGCCGGCCGTACGGCTGAGCCTCGACGGAATCGCCAAGGGCCATGCGGTCGACTGCGCCGTGCAGGCGCTGCGGCAGGCAGGCTGCGAGTCGGGCTGGGTGAACGCCGGCGGCGACCTGCGCAGCTTCGGCTCGGCCCGGGTCGCGGTGCAGCTGCGCGACGAGGCCGGCGGCGGCGTGCGCGCCTTCGCCAGCCTCCTCGACGGCGCATTCGCGACCAGCCATTACGACGCGCGCAGCCGCTGCCGGCTGGCCGAGCCGGGGGCGGACCCGGCTTCGCCGGCACCTGCGCCAATGCCGCGTGCGCACGCCGCCGTCCACGTCAGCGTCGCGGCGCCGCTGTGCCTGTGGGCCGATGCCCTGACCAAGCTGGTGGCGCTCAGCGGCGACGCCATGCACCCGCTGCTCGCGGGCTTCGGCGCGCAGGCATGGCTGCACGCATTCCCTGCGCATCCGCAGTAGCCGCCATGACGGGGGCGAACGGCAGGCAGGCGCGCTGGCAGCGCAACGCCGTCGACGGCGTCGGCGCGGTGCTGCTGCTCACCGGCCTGGCCTGGCTCGCCGTGCACTACGGCATGGGCGCCGGCGCGGGGCAGCTGCCGCATCCTGCCGAAGCCTGGCTGATGCGCCTGCACGGCCTGGCGGCCTTCGCGGCCCTGTTCCTGCTGGGCGCCATCGCGGCCGCCCACGTGCCGGCGGGCTGGCGGATCACCTCGGAGGGCGGTTGGCCGGGCCAGCGCGGTACCGGCCTGGTCCTGTGCACCCTGGCCGGGCTGCTGGTGCTGACCGGCTACATGCTGTACTACTTCGCGCCCGAGCCGGTCAGGCCCGCCCTGGGCTGGATCCATGCGGCGGCCGGCGTCGCCATGGCGGCCGTTCTGGGCCTGCACCGCCATCGCCGCTGCGCCGGCCGCGCCCGGCAGCTCCGGAATCCGTGAGCGTGAGTCAGCGCGCCGTGCCGCCCCCGGCCGCAGGCCCCAGCGCGGCCGCGATCGCGTCGTCGACCTGCTCCATCCAGACGAACTTCAGCCGGGCGCGCGCATCCTCGGGGATGTCTTCCAGGTCGCGCCGGTTGCGCGCCGGCAGCATCACCGTGGCGATGCCGGCGCGCAGCGCGGCGAGCACCTTCTCCTTGACCCCGCCGATCGGCAGCACCAGCCCACGCAGGCTGATCTCGCCGGTCATCGCCACGTCGCTGCGTACCGGCCGGCCGGTGAGCAGCGAGGTGAGCGCGACGAACATTGCCACGCCCGCGCTCGGCCCGTCCTTGGGCGTGGCGCCCGCCGGCACGTGGACGTGGATATCGGATTTCTCCAGCATCTCGGGCGCGATGCCGAGGGCCTGCGCGCGCGCCTTGACCAGCGACAGCGCGGCCTGCGCGCTTTCCTTCATCACATCGCCGAGCTGCCCGGTGAGGATCAGCCGGCCGCTGCCGGGCATGTGCGCGGCCTCGATGAACAGGATGTCGCCGCCCACCGGCGTCCAGGCCAGGCCGGTGGCCACGCCCGGGATGCCGCTGCGCATGGCCACTTCCGCATCGAACCTCTTCGGGCCGAGGATGGCCTGCAGGTCCTGCGCGCCGATCGCCACTCGCTCGACGCTGCCCTCGGCGATGCGCACCGCGACGTCGCGGAACACGTGGCCGATCTCGCGCTCGAGATTGCGCACGCCCGCCTCGCGGGTGTAGTCGTCGATGATCGCCAGCAGCGCGTCGTCGCCGATCTCGCACTGCCCGGGCTGCAGGCCGGTGGCGGCCGCCTGGCGCGGCACGAGATAGCGGCGGGCGATCTGCAGCTTCTCCTGCGCGGTGTAGCCGGGCAGCGTGATCACTTCCATGCGGTCGCGCAGCGGTCCGGGGATGGTGTCGAGCACGTTGGCCGTGCACAGGAACATCACCTGTGACAGATCGAAGGGCACCGCGAGGTAGTTGTCGCGGAAGGTCGAGTTCTGCTCGGGGTCTAGCACCTCGAGCAGCGCCGAGGCCGGATCGCCGTGGAAGCCTCCGGCGCCGAGCTTGTCGACCTCGTCGAGCATCATCACGGCGTTGTGCGTGCCGAGCTTGCGCAGGTTCTGGATGATGTTGCCGGGCAGCGCGCCGATGTAGGTGCGCCGGTGGCCGCGGATCTCCGCCTCGTCGTGCACCCCGCCCAGGCTCACGCGCGCGAACTTGCGCCCGGTGGCGCGGGCGATGCTCTGGCCGAGCGAGGTCTTGCCCACGCCCGGCGGGCCGGCGAAGCACAGGATGGGGCTGCGGCCCGAGGGATTGAGCTTGCGCACCGCGAGGTATTCGAGGATGCGCTTCTTGATCTTCTCCAGCCCGAAGTGGTCCTCGTCGAGGATGCGCCGCGCCTCGGCGATGTCGATCGGCGTCGCGGGCTCGGAGGCCCAGGGCAGCTCGATCAGCCACTCGAGATAGGTGCGCACCATGCCGTACTCGCCCGCGGCCTCGGGCATGCGCTGCAGGCGCTTGAGCTCCTTGAGGGCGACCTTCTCCACCTCCTCGGGCATCTTCGCCTCGGTGATGGCCTTCTCCAGCTCGGCGATCTCGGCGGCCCCTTCGTCGCCTTCGCCCAGCTCCTTCTGGATGGTGCGCATCTGCTCGCGCAGCAGGTGCTTGCGGTTGACGTCGCCGATCGATTCGCGCGTGCGCTCGTCGACCTCGCGCGAGACCTTCAATACCTCGATGCGATGGGCCAGCAGCTGCAGCAGCCTGTCCAGGCGCGCCCTGAGGTCGAAGGTCTCGAGCAGCGCCTGCTTCTCCTCGAGGGGGATGTCCATCACGCCGGCGATGAAGTCGGCCAGCTGCGGCCCCTCCTCCACGCCCTGCAGCGCGGCCACCATCTCGGCGGGCACCTGCGGCAGCAGCTGCAGGGTCTCGAGGGCGCGCTGCTTGAGCGCGCGCACGCGCCCTTCGATCTCCGGGTCGAGCTGCTCGGGATCGTCGATGTACTGCACGCGCGCGGCCGGGAAGGCATGGCCCTCGAGGAACTGCAGCACGCGGAAGCGCCGCAGGCCCTTGGCGATCACGTGGTGGGTGCCGTCGGGCGTGGTGACGTAGCGCAGCACGCCGGCGCTGGTGCCGACCCAGTGCAGCTCGTCGGGCCCCGGCTCCTCGGCCTCGGGCTTGCTCTGCAGCAGCACGCCGATCGGGCGCTCCAGGCGCACCGCCTCCTGCACCGCCGCGCGCGAGCGTTCGCGCCCGACGGTGAGCGGGAACACCGTGCCGGGGAACATGACGACGTTGCGCACCGGAAGGATGATCAGCGCGTCTTCCGGCAGCGGGCGTCCGGTGCCCTCCGCGCGCGCAGCGGGTGCGGCCGCCTGCGCTTCGCCGGCCGCCTCGCCGTGCGGCGGGTGCGTGCCGCTGTCGCCGTGCAGGGTCTCGTCGTTCATGAACGAACCTGGGCCGGCTTGCGCAGCCTCACCACCAGGCAGCCCTGGGCCAGCTCGGGCGCAGCGGCCTCGAACCGTCCGGGCGGCAGCGGAATGCGCCGCTCGAAGGCCCCATAGGGGATCTCGAGCTGGCGCACGCGGTAGCGCGATCCCGACAGCGGGAGCGAGCGCACGCCGCGCACCACCAGCGCGCCGGGTTCGCTGGTCACCTGCATGCCCTCGACGGCCACGCCCGGCATGGCCACCACGACGACCAGCTCGCGCTCGTCCTCGAACACGTCGACCGGCGGCTCCCAGGTCGCGAGCGCGCGCCGGGAGACGGCGGGGCTGAAGAACTGGCGATGCAGCCGCTCGGCCTGCTCGATCAGATCGCAGGCCTGCGCCCACATCCAGCCGGTCGGGTCGTTCCTGTTGCTCATGGTTGGGGCCTGTTCACGCTGCGATCGTAGCGTGAACAGGCCCTGGGCCGTCGTCGACCGGCGAATTATGCGCTACAACTGCATCTGGATGCTCTCGATGGCGATCACCAGCGCGCCGCGCGCCCACGGGAAGGCCGCCCGGGTACGATCGAAGGCCTCGCCCTCGGTCTGCACGCTGGCCGTACCCCGGATCACGCAGCCCTGGCCGGGGCCGCGGCTGCCGCGCACCGCACGCGAGCCGGCCATCATCTGGATGCGGTTGTCGCGGCGCAGGTTCTCCTCGGTCTGGTGGTAGTGCCCGGCCGGCAGCACGATGCGGCCGTCGTCGAAGCCGAGGCGGCGGGCGTAGTCGCCCCAGTTGCCCACGACGTGCGGGCCATCGGGCCCCTGGGTGACGAGGGTGAGCACTTCGGTGTGCTCGAGGAGATCGCGGGTGACGGCATCGATCGCGCTCATGACGGCATGGGTCCTTTTCGAGTGGGGTCGACGGACGATGCCGGGAAGCCGTCCGGCGCGACATGATGTCGCTCAACGATACCGGCGGTCACGGCCATTCTTGCCGCACACGCTCCAGGGCCGCGCGATCCCAGTGCGCCAGCTCGGCGCCGGCCTCGTAGGTGGATTGCAGGAACTCCAGCACGGCCGCGTCGGGGTCGGCCGATCCACGCACGCACGAGACGGGAAGGATGAATTCGCGCAGGGCCTCGTCGTAGCGCGCGCCGGCCGGGCCGATCGTGCGTCGGGCGTAGCCGGCCGGTTCGGGATAGCAGTAGGCATAGAACGCCGGCTCGCCGAGCGCCGCCCCCCCGGGCCACAGGCCGCAACTGCTGCATTCGTGCGAGTAGGCTTCTTCCATCACATAGTCGGGGCAGTTCGGCGCGCCGCCCGGGTGGCGCGGCGCACGCCGGCCCGAGAAACGCGTGCTCGCATGATCGAAGCTGCCCCAGAAGAAATGCACGGGGCTCGCCTTGCCGATGAAGCGGCCGCGGAAGCGCTTCATCACGCGATCGCCCTGGACGAGGATCTGCCACCATCGATGCGCGGCGACCGGATCGTAGGCGGCATGCTGCCGGTCTTCGGCAAACGGGATGGCCGTCTCCACCTCCACCGGCGCGGGCCGCGGGAAGCGGCACGCGATTCCCATCGAGCGCAAGGCGCCCAGGTACTCGGCGTAGAAGTCGGCCACCGGACGCGCAGAGAGCGCCAGCGTGCGCGTCGCGCCATCGGCAGCGCACACGCGGAGCCGGTGATCCAGGAAGTCGAACTCGACCGAGAACACGCGCGCCTCGCACGGGATCACGGAAGTGGTCAGGCCGCGCGCGGTGACATAGAGGGCCACCTGCCACCAGTGGTTCTCCATGGGCGCGAGCGCCAGGCGTGTCTTGCCCACGATCTGCATCCACATATGCAGGGTCTCGAAGGTCTCCCGCCATGCGGCGAACGGCAGCTCGGGCCAGGCGCTTTCCACGGCGGCGGTCATGGCCGGGGCCCTCGCGCACGCGGCGCGGGCTCCATCATCAGCTCGTCCACGTAGCACCAGCCCCAGTCCTCGTCCGGCTCGAAGCTGGCCATGACCGGATGGCCGGTCTGGCGAAAGTGCCGCGTCGCATGCCGGCCCGGGGACTGGTCGCAGCAGCCTACGTGCCCGCAGGCGAGGCACAGACGCAGATGGACCCACCGGCCGCCGGTGCGCAGGCACTCTTCGCAGCCTTGCGGCGTGCGCGCCCGAACGTCGTGGACCTGGTCGAGGTGCGTGCACGATGCTGCCACGATGCGGAACTCCGCGAGCGGCGATTCGGCCGGGTATCGTGGCCGCCCGTGCCGCCGCGGCCGGCCATGGCACCCAGCATAGGCGCACCCCGGCGCGCCGTAAACCCTCGCGCCGGACACCCGCGCGCGAGGCGCGACGCGGGTCGCCCCGGAAGCCTGTGGCCGCCTCAGGGCCCGCAGCGGCCCGATCGTCGCGTGGACAACCGCTACTGCCGGCACGGCGCCGAATCCGCGTCGGCCAGCGACGCCACGGCCTCGAGCACCTGCCCGAATCCCGCGGCCACGCGGTCGGGCCGGGTATCGGCATGCGAGCTCGCGCCCTGGTTGGATTCCACGAAGATGCTGCGGATGCCGAGCCCCTGCGCGCCATGGATGTCGCGGAACATGTCGTTGCCCACGTGCAGCACCTCGTGCGGCGCGAGTCGCATCATCGCCAGCGCCTTCTCGAACAGGCGCCGGTCGGGCTTGCGGTAGCCGTAGCGCGCCGAGATGACGATCGGCTGGAAGTAGCCGGCAAGCCCCATGGCACGCATCTCCGGCACGGCGAAGCACGGCTGCGCATCGGAGACCACGGCCAGGCGATAGGCGGGCCGCAGCGCATCCAGCGTCCTTCTCACCTCCGGATAGAGCTGCAGCCGCTTGCGCGAGATCCCGCGGTAGAGCTGCGCCAGCACCCGGGCAAGCCGGCGGCGCGTCGGCGCCCTCTCGATGCCTTCCTGCCAGAGCAGGGTGTTCCAGATGGCCTCGACGTCGATCTCCGGGTAGTCCTCACCGCGCGCCTCCTTCTGCTGCGTCATGATCTGCTGGTAGCGCTCGCGCACGCCCCAGCGGTGGAGGTTGACGCCGTGGTAGGTGAGGTAATGCGCGATGGCGCGGTAGATCTCGTCCATCGACTCGTCGGTCTCGATGTCGATCAGCGTGCCGTACAGGTCGAAGATGATCCCCTTGATGCTCATCCCAGCGTCCTCGTCGCCTCGTGCACCAGCCTCCCGCGATGCCTCGCGGCGATCCAGTCGTTGCGCGCGATGCGCAGCAGGGTGAGCGCCATGTAGAAGGGATTGCGCTCGGTGATCGCCCGGAAGGCCGCGTCGCGGTCGGGGAAATGGCATGCGTACTCCCACAGGAAATGGCCGATGAAAGGTTCGGCGGCGCGCCCATCGCCCGCGTACTGCATGAAGAAATGCTTCAGCTCGCCCGCCACGCGCCCCAGGTCGAACACGCGATCGGCGCGCTTCATGCGCTCGAGGTCGATGGCGACCACGTACGGCCCTTCCCCCAGCAGGAAGTTCGACGGCGTCGCATCGCCGTGCACCAGCACCCGGCAGTCGTCCCACATGCAACCGCGCAAGCGCCATCGGTCACGGCATTGCGCAAGCGCGCGCACCTCGTCGGTGCCGATCAGGCCGCCGTCGGCCAGCCGCGCCACGATGCGGTCGAAATAAGCGCACTCGGGCTCGAAATCCACCCGGCCGCCGCCTGCGGTCCGGTTGTGCAGCGTCGCCAGGAACCAGGCGAGCGCCGCGAGCTTGCGAAACAGCGCATCGCGCGCGCCGGCCCGGATGGCCTGCAGGATGAAACCGGTCAGCGGCCGGCCCTCGCAGAATTCCTCCACCAGCACCCGGTTGATCCCGGGGTTGCATCCGAGGGGGCGCGCGACTGCGTGGGGAAAGCCGGCGAACCCGATGCCGCGCACCTGGCGCAGGTAGCGGTGCTCGGCCGCCAGACGCCGCATCGCGGCGTCGGCCGAGCGCCCCACCATGCCGCCGAAGAACTTCCCGACCAGGCGGATGCCGCTGCATCGCTCCTCGTACAGGTAGACGTCGTTGGAGGCAGGCAGGCGCAGCACCCGGAATTCGGGTGTTCCGCCATTCATTCCCAATTGCGGAAGAATGTCCCGGCGAAGATAACCGTAGAACGGATCGTCGTGCTGGAGATGGCCGACGGAATGCATGGCGCACCGCCTCGATTGCCCCGGGCCGGGCGCGACCGGACCGGGTTCGCGACATCGATCATCGCACGGCCCGGCGCGCGCCGCGCGGCGCGTGCCGGGCGTAGAATCGGCCGACGCGGGGTGCGATCGCCGCGGCAACCGGAAACGAGACAGGCACATGAGGCACCGCATCCTGGCGCTGGCCGTCCTTCTGTCGGCAGCGGCTTTCGCCGGCACCGGCGTCGCGGCCGACAACGCTGCGCAGGAGAGCCGCAAGCCCGCGAAACGCTCGGGCGCGAGCGGGCAGCCGCCCGCCCGCGGCGTGCAGCAGCTGTGCGCCGGACGAAGCTACTTCTCGCGCGAGTTCTGCGAGACGAAGGCGTGCTTCAAGGCGGAGTACCAGTACGATCCGATCTGCGTCAAGCGCAGGGAACCCGCCGCGCCGCAGCAGATGTAGCCGCCCACCCGGACACCCGACGCCCCCATGAAGCTCACGCCGGGTCTGCACGGCATCGTCGCGATCGCGCTGCTGGGCGCTTCGAACGCGTTCGCGCAGGCCTACTGGGAGGCCGGCGTCGGCGTGGCGGCGCTGCATCTTCCCGATTACCGCGGCGCCGACGAGACCCACGACTACCTGCTGCCCTTCCCCTACCTCGTGTACCGCAGCGAACGCCTGCGCATCGATCGCAGCGGCATCGTCGCGCGCGTGTTCGGCACCGACCGCCTCGAGCTCGACGCCAGCTTCACCGGCAACTTCGCCCTGCGCAGCAGCGGCAACCGCGCCCGCGAAGGCATGCCGCCCCTGCACCCGATGGTCGAGGGCGGGCCCGAGCTGGTCTACCGCATCGCCGGTCCGCACGACCGGCACAGGCCGAGGCTGGACCTGCGGGTGGCCGCGCGCGCCGCGTTCGCCGTCGGCGGCGGCCGCGTCTCGCACGAAGGCTGGACGCTGAACCCGTACCTGCGCCTGGAGCAGCTCGACGCGTTCGGTTCCGGCTTCGAGTTCAGCGCCACCCTGGGCCTGCTCTACGGCGATCGCCGCTACCACGACTACCTGTACTCGGTGGCGCCGCTCTACGCCACCGCGGCGCGGCCGGCCTACGACGCGCCGGGCGGCTATGCCGGGATCCAGTCGCAGCTCGGCGCCGGCCGCCGCTTCGGCCGGCTGTGGGTGGGCGGCTACCTGCGCCTCGATTCCCTCAACGGCTCGGCGGCGCTCGAAGGCAGCCCGCTGGTGCGCTCGCATCGCTACTTCAGCGCCGGCATCGCCGCAACCTGGCTGCTCGGCGGCTCGGGCCTGCCGGAGCCTTCCGGTGACTAGGGCGGCGCACCTGCTGCGCGCGGCCGGCGGCTGTCTCGCGCTCTACGCCGGCCTGCTGCTGCTCGGCGCGATGCTGCTGGCGGCCACCGCCGCATGCGTGCCGATCGTGCTGCCGATGACGCGCGCCGCGCGCCGGCGCGTCACGCGTGCGATGGCTGCCGGTACCTTCCGGGGATACCTCGCCGTGCTCGAGGCCGTCGGCATGCTCGAGGTCGACCTGGGCGAGATCGAGCCGCTGCGCGATGCCGGCCCGCTGGTGGTGGCGCCCAACCACCCTTCCCTGCTGGACGCGGTGCTCATGATCTCGCGCATGCCCCGGGCCACCTGCATCATGAAGGCCGGCCTGCAGGACAACCTCTTCCTCGGCGCGGGCGCGCGCCTGGCCGGCTACATCCGCAACGACACTCCGCGGGCGATGGTGCGCCACGCCGTGGAGAGCCTGCGCGCGGGCGATCCGCTGCTGGTCTTCCCGGAGGGCACGCGCACGGTGCGCGAGCCGGTGAACGCGCTGGGCGGCGCGTTCGCACTGATCGCGCGCAAGGCCGGCGTGCCGATCCAGCTGGTGTTCATCGAAACCGACTCGCCGTTCCTGCGCAAGGGTTGGCCGCTGTGGCGCCGGCCGTCGTTCCCGCTGCGCTACCGGGTGCGGCTGGGGCCGCGCATCGACGCCTGCGGTCCCACCGAGGAGATCCTCACGCGCGCCTTCGCCGCCTTCGAGCGCGGGCTCGGCAGCGGCCCGCGCAGCGCCGGGCTCCTGCTGGACCCTTCGGTCGGCACTTGAGCTGAGCGCCGCCCCGCATGCCGGCCCCCGCAGCGTCCGCCACCCACCTGGTCCTGATCCCGTCGTACGACTCCGGCGAGCTGGTGGTGCGCACCGTGCGCGCTGCGCGGGCGGCGTGGAACCCGGTGTGGGTGGTCTTCGACGGCAGCCGCGACGGCTCCGACGAAGCGCTCGCGCGCGTCTTCGCCGGCGACGGCGGCGTGCGCATCTTCCGGCTGCCGTTCAACCAGGGCAAGGGGGCAGCGGTGCTGCACGGCCTGTGCGCCGCGCAGGCGTCCGGCTTCACGCACGCGCTCGTCATGGATGCCGACGACCAGCACCCGGCCGACCACATCGCGCGCTTCATGGCGCTGTCGATCGCCGACCCGGGCGCGATGATCCTCGGATGTCCGGTGTTCGGCGCGGAGGCCCCGCGCCTGCGCGTGCAGGGGCGGCGGATCTCCAACTTCTGGGTCCGGGTCGAGACCCTGTGGGCGGACATCGGCGATTCGCTGTTCGGCTTCCGCGTCTACCCGATCGCGCCGCTGGTGTCCATCATGGACACGCATCGCTGGATGCGCCGCTTCGACTTCGACGTCGAGGCGGTGGTGCGCCTCTCCTGGCGCGGCGTGCGCGCGGTGAGCGTCGATGCACCGGTGCGCTACCTGGGCCGCGAGGAAGGCGGGGTGTCGCACTTCCGCTACCTGCGCGACAACGCGCTGCTCACCTGGATGCACGCGCGGCTGCTCGCCGGCTTCCTGGTGCGCCTGCCGGCGCTGCTCGCGCGGCGCCTGGGCGCGGAAGTCAGGCCATCGCGCCGTTGATCGAGATGACCTGGCCGCTGATGTAGCCGGCGTCGTCCGAGGCGAGGAAGGCGACCAGCGCCGCCACCTCGTCGGGGCGGCCGGCGCGCTTCATCGGCACCAGCCGCTGCACCACCTCGGGCGGGAACGCGGCCTCGCTCATCGGCGACTCGACGATGCCGGGGGCGACCACGTTGACGGTGATGCCGCGCGAGGCCACCTCGAGCGCCAGCGAGCGCGACGCGCCGTGCACGCCGGCCTTGGCCGCCGCGTAGTTGGCCTGGCCGCGGTTGCCCATGATCGCGGCCACCGACGAGATGCTGATCACGCGCCCCCAGCGGGTGCGGATCATCGGCAGCATGAGCGGCTGGGTCACGTTGAAGAAGCCGTGGAGCGACACGTCGACGACGCGCCGCCACTGCGCGGCCGACATGCCCGGAAAGACCGCGTCGTCGTGCACGCCGGCATTGTTCACCAGCACCTGGATCGGGCCTTCCTCGAGCAGCGCCGCGAGGCAGCGCGCGCTCTCCTGCGCATCGGCGACGTCGAACGACACCGCCTGGGCCGAGCCGGACTGCGCGGCGATGCGCTCGGCGAGCTGCTGCGCGAGCGCGAGCCGGCCGTGGCTGTGCGCGATCACGTGCATGCCGGCGCCGGCGAGCCGCAGCGCCACAGCCGAGCCGATCGCGCCGCTGGCGCCGGTGACGAGCGCGCGCCGGACGGTGCCCGCGCGCTTCACGGCCGCGCCCCCGGTCCGCGGCGGGACGCGGGCACCAGCACCACCGTGGCGCGGCCGTCCACCAGGCGCCGCGCGCCGGCCTCGAGCGCGAAGTCGTACATCGCGGTGTGCGCGTCGCCGGCGACGAGCGTGGCCTGCACGAGCAGGTCTTCGGGCCAGCGGTCCAGCCAGGGCTCGTGCAGCACGACGCCGCGCACGGCCGCGAGAACGCCGTGCGGCTCGACGGCGGCGCCGCGGCCGTCATCGTGACCAGCGGCACCGTCACCGTGCCCACCGGCACTGCCGCCGTGGTCGCCGGTGCCGCCGCCGTGGCCGGCACCGCCGCCACCGAGGGCGTGCGCCGCGCCCGCGCTCAGCGCCCCGTGCAGCGCCATCGCCTGCGCGCCGTATTCGATGCCGGCCATGCTGGACAGCCCGAGCGGCCCGCGCAGCGGATTGCCGGGATCGCGGTGGCTGGAAGCGGCGCAGCGGATGGATCGCGGCGCCCACTCGATGACCTCGTCGAGCAGGCACATGGCGCCGCGATGCGGCAGCAGGCGCTCGATGCGCTCGCGGCTCAGCGGCATGGCGACACCCCCACGCGCAGCACCTGCCCCGGCAGGCCCTCGAGCGCCACTTCAGCGGGCAAGACACCGGCGGGCGGGACACCGGCGGGCCCTGCACCGGCGGGTGCGAGGCGGGCGATCGCCTCGAGCAGCGGCAGGCAGCGCGCCGCCGGCACGCCGGCGCGCAGCGCCTCGAGCGCCGGCGTGGCCGCGGCGGCGTGGGTGCCGGCGCCGTAACCGGACAGCTCGATGCGCGCCAGGCCGCTCGCCGCGTGGCCGGGCACGAGCACGAGCGCCGCCGCGAAGGGAGCGAGGACGGGGCGCAGGGCGTGCAGCGGCTGCGGATACAGCATGTCGTAGGCGATCAGGGCCACCGGCTCGTCTTCGCAGCAGGCATAGATCGCCGCCTCCAGCAGGCCGGCGGCGAAGCTGGCGTCGAATGCGCACACGCTCGTCGAGGGGCCGGTCGCCCCGGCCGCGATGCTCCAGTAGCCGGCCGGCGCGTTGTGGACCGAATTGGTGAAGCGGGTCGGCGATGCGTGGGGCACGTCCTCGGCCAGCGATCGGCACAGCGCGTCGCAGTTCTCGCCATCGCCTCCCGACGAGGCGAACACGCTCGCGGTGGTGGCGGGCGCATGCGGCACCTGCGCGAACACCTGCTCGGCGACCGCCAGGGCCAGCCGCACCGACTGGCCGACGCGCCGCCGCTCGGGCGGAGGCAGGCGCAGCGGCGGCGGGACCGCCGTCGCGACCGCGGGCAGGGCAGCCTCGCCGCGCAGCACCGGAAGGGCGCTCGCCCAGCCGTCCAGGCCGGGGCCGAGCACGCCGATCGCCTGCACGGTGAGCTTCACTGCTGCGTGCCCCCGGTGAAGACCAGCGCGCAATTGGCGCCGCCGAAGCCGAACGAGTTGCTCATCACCCGGCGCAGCGCGCCGGCCTGGTTGCGCCGCAGATAGCGGGTGTGCAGCGCCGGATCGGGCTCGCCGGCGTTCAGGCCGCCGGGCATGAATCCGTCGCGCAGCGCGATCAGGCAGATCACCGCCTCGAGCGCGCCGGCGGCGCCGAGCGCGTGCCCGTGCGCGCCCTTGGTCGAGCTGGCCGGCACGCGGTCGCCGAACAGCGACATCACCGCTGCGTCCTCGGAACGGTCGTTGCTGGGCGTACCGGTGCCGTGCAGGTTGATGTAATCGATGTCGCGCGCCTCGAGCCCGGCGCGTGCCAGCGCCTGGGCCATCGCCTCGTAGGCGCCGCGCCCCTCGGGATGGGGCGAGGACATGTGGTGCGCATCGCTCGATTCGCCGAAGCCGGCCAGCCAGGCTGCGCCGGCCTCGGGGCTATCGCGCCGCTCGACCAGCGCGAAGGCCGCGGCCTCGGCGATCGAGATGCCGTTGCGCCGCGCATCGAACGGCCGGCAGGCCTGGGGCGCCAGCAGCTCGAGCGAGCCGAAGCCGTACAGGGTGGTGAGGCACAGGGTGTCGACGCCGCCGACCAGCGCCGCGTCGACGACGCCCGCCTCGATGGCGCGCGCCGCGGCGGAGAACACCTTGGCGCTCGAGGCGCAGGCCACCGAGGTGACGCTGGCCGGGCCGGCCAGGCCGAGGCTGCGGCGCACGTAGTCGCCCAGCGAGAACATGTTGTGGGTCTGCGCGTAGTGCAGGCCGGCGGGCAGGGCCCCGGTGACGGCATCGCGCCGGCGGTAGGCGAGCTCCGTCTGCAGCAGCCCGGAAGTGCTCGAGCCGAGGAACACGCCGATGCGCCCGGCGCCGTAGCGCCGCGTCGCGCGCTCGACCGCCTCCAGGAACCCGTCCTGGCGCAGGCCGAGGGCGGCGAGCCGGTTGTTGCGGCAATCGTAGGCGGCCAGCCCGGGCCCGGGCACCGGCTCGTCGAGCCCGGCCACCTCGCCGACCCAGGTCGGCAACTCCAGCCCCAGGAAGCGGCACGGCGCGAGGAAGGTGCGCTGCGCCGCCAGCGCAGCGCGGGTGGCCTCCAGCCCCCGCCCCATGCAGCTGGTGGCGGTGTAGGCGGTGATCGGCAGCGGCTGGATGGGGCTCATGTCGCGCGTGCGGGGGCGGGATCGGCGATCAGCAGGACATTGGCGAACGGCGTGCCCTCGCTCATCGGCCGCGCCTCGACCGCGAAGCCGAGGCCGCCGAGCATGCGGATCCAGGCATCGGCCGGCCGGCAGTATAGCCGCGGCAGGCGGTGGCCGCGGCTCCAGGCGACCAGATGGTCGACCCAGCGGCCGAGCAGGAAGCCCGGCCCCGCGGCAGCGTCGCCGACGCGCAGCACCAGGCGCCCGCGCGGCGCGACGGCGGCCGCGGCGCGCTCGAGCACCCGTTCCTGCGCCTCGAAGGGCAGATAGTGCAAGGTGTCGAGCAGCAGCACCAGGTCGCTCGGGGGAAACGGTGTGCGGGCGATGTCGCCCGGCGCGAAATCGGCCGCCGCGCCCAGCGCCGCGCGCGCCCGGGCAATGTCGCGCGCCATGAGGTCGATGCCGAGCACCCGCGCTGCCGCGGGCGGGGCGGGCCAGTCGCGCGGCCAGCCGGCATCGCCGTACGCGCTGCGCGCCTCGTCGAGCAGCGCGGCAACGAGGCCGCGGCCGCAGCCGAGATCGAGGATGCGGCATGCCTGGCGCGGCACGCCGCGTGCCAGCAGGTGCTCGTAGAGCGGATCGCCGAGCAGCTTGCCGCGGGCGAAGCGGAATGTGACCTGCCCGGCGCGGCGATAGCGCCGCGCGGCGCGCTCAGCGATGCGCCGGAAGGCGGGCGAGCTCACGGCAGCGCCTCGCGCAGCGTGACGCTGCACAGCCCGCGCGCCGCCAGGTCATCGAGCAGGCGCGGCAGCACTTCCAGCACCACCGGCTTGCCGCGGCCGTCGCGCGCGGCGTTGCCGTCGTGCAGCAGCAGGATGTCGCCGCCGCCCAGGCCGCGCGCGAGCCGCTCGCGCACGCGCCGCGCATCGCCCGAGGCGGTGTCGTAGCCGCGCCGCGTCCAGCTCGCCAGCTGCAGACCGAGGCGCGCCAGCACCGGCTCGAGCAGCGCGTTGCGCAGGCCCGCGGGGGCGCGGAAGAAGCGCGGCGCCGCGCCGGCGAGCTCGGCCACCGTGCGCTGCATCGCGACGACCTCGCGTTCGATGCGCGCCGGCCCGAGCAGGGAGAAGTCGTGGCGGTGCCGCTGGGTGTGGTTCTCGATCGCATGCCCGCACGCGACGATCTCGCGCGCCAGTGCCGGGTGGCGGCGCAGCCGCTCGCCGATGCAGAAGAAGGTGGCGCGTGCATCGGCCTGCGCGAGCAGCGACAGCACCGCCGGCGTGACCTCCGGATCGGGGCCGTCGTCGAAGGTGAGCGCGACCTCGCCGCGCGCCGCCGCGGCCTCGGGCAGGCGCCTGAGGTTGGGGCCGAGGATCGCGCTGCGCGGCAGCAGCCCGGCGACGGCGAGCAGCCCGTGGTCGGCGAGCAGGCCGGCGGCCCATGCCGGCCACCACTGCGGGTGGATGGCGAAGCCGGCGGCCATCGCGGCGTGCCAGGCCAGGGTGGCGCGCAGCGCCACCGGCAGGGCGCGGCGCGGCGCGCGGGTGTCCCTCGCGGCCCGCTCGATCCGCTCGTCGACGCCCTCTTCCACGGCCTCCCCCGCGGCCTTCCTCACGGCCTCTTCCACACCTTCCTCCACAGCCTCCTTCACAAGCTTCTCCACGGCCTTCCTCGTGCCCTCCTCCAGGCTCTCCACCACGTCCGCCACCACGCTCCTCTCCACGCTCATCCGGCTCCGCCTCTCCGGCTCCCCTCGGCCGCCGCGCCCGCGCGCGGCCCGATCCACAGGGCCGACAGCACCAGCGCCAGCGCGCAGCCGGCGCCCACGGTGGTGCCGAGCGCGGCGAGCAGCGGCACGCCGGAGAAGGCGAGCACGCCGAATCCGGTCATCGTGGTCGCGTCGGCCAGCGCCAGCGAAGCCAGCGTGCCCGAGGACGGCACGCGCGACAAGACGCCTCTGCGCAGGCCGTGCATGAACAGCGAGTAGTTCGATCCGATGGCCACCACCAGCAGCAGGCCCACCAGATGCAGCAGGTTCAGCGCATGGCCGGTCGCGGCGAACCCGGCGACCACCAGCACGACCGCCCCGGCCAGCGGCAGGCATACCTCGAGCACGGCCGCGGCCGAGCGCAGCGCGAGCGCGAGCAGCGCCACCACCGCCGCGGCGCCGGCCAGCGACAGCGCCACGGCCTCGCGCAGGTAGCCCGCGTAGAGGCGGTCGGTCTCGGCCTTCAGGTCGACCACGGCCACGCTCGCCCCCTCGGGCGCCGGCAGGCTGCGCGCCAGCGCATCGGGATCGAGCGGCACGCCCGGGGCCGCGCGCAGGGCGATCACGGCAGTGGTGCGCCCGCCGTGCGTGCTCAGCATCGAGCGCACGCGCACGCCGAGCTGCGTGCCCTCGAGATCGGCCAGGGTCAGCGGCGCGCGAGCGCGCGCGGCCTGCACGTCGGCGACGAACGGCTCGAGGCTCGCCAGGCGTAGCGGCAGGCCCTGGGCAGCCGCCTGCAGGCGCCGCCGCAGCGCATCGGCATCGGGCAGCGCCGCCTGCCGCGCCCGCTGCAGCGCCGGCGGCGGCAGGAGATCGGCCGGCGACTCGAAGCCGCCCAGGCGGCCCTGGCGCACCTGCTCGCGCAGCGCCGCGCCGACCTGCTCGGCGCCCTGCAGTGCCGTCGCCTGTGTCTCCGCGGCGATCACCACCATCAGGCGCGCATCGGGCGCGCCGAGGGCGGCGCGCAACTCCTCGTCGAGCTGCTGCGCGGCCTTCGACACCGGATTGAGCGAGGCGATGTCGTCGTCCCACAGGTGGCCGTGGCGCGACACCGCGACCGCCAGCGCGACGGCGACCAGCACCGCGGCCGGCCGGCGCAGCCGGCGTGCCGCCGACAGCAGCCGCGCCAGGCGGGCGTCGAGCGGGCCGAGGTCGCGCGGATGCCACCCCGCCGGCGTGAGCACCGGCAGCACGAAGCGGGTGACGGTCACCGCCGTGAGCAGCCCGGCGATCGAGAACACCGACAGCTGGGCCAGCCCCGGGAAGCCCGAGAACAGCAGCGCGACGAAGCCCGCCACCGAGGTGAGCACGCCGAGCCGGATGGTGGCCCAGAACGCGCGCGCGGGCACCGGCTCGGGGCTCGCCATGCGCACCAGGTGGTACAGCGCGTAGTCGACCGACTCGCCGATCAGGGTGGTGCCGAAGGCCAGCGTCAGGCCGTGCACCGAGCCGAATCCGAGCGCCACCGCGGCGGTGGCCACGGCCACCGCCGAGCCGATCGGGACCAGCGCCAGCGCGAGCGCCCGCAGCGAGCGGAACGCCCAGCCGAGCAGGCCGAAGATGAGGCCGATGCCGAGCACGCTCAGGCGCGCGACGTCGCCGCGGATCGCCTCGCGCGACTCGACCGCGAAGCGCGCGGGGCCCGAGACGCGCATCATCGCCGCCGGCACGCCGAGCTCCTCGCGCACCTGGCGAAAGCCGTGCTCCAGCACCTGCAGCGCGGCCTCCTGCCCGTCGAGATCGGTGCCGGGGGCAGCGGTCTCGAGCAGCAGCATGACGTGCTCGCCGTCGGCCGAGACCCACACGCCGTCGTGCAGCCTCGGCGCCTGGTCGGCGCGCAGCGCATCGAGCAGGCGCAGCGTCTCGCCGGTCGGATCGCGCAGCAGCCACTCCTTGCCGAACAACCCTGCCGAGGAGCCCAGTGCGGCCACCGTGCGCTCGAGCGCGGCGTGCAGCGCCGGCACTTCGAAGCGCTCGGCCGAGACGCCGGGCGAGAGCTGGTAGCGCCGCTCGAACAGCAGCGCCTGGTCGGCCCGCAGCGCCTCCAGCTCGCCGTTGACGATGCTGCGGAAGTGTCCGTCGCGGCGCAGCGCGCCGGCCAGCGCGCGCGAGAAGTCCGCGCGGCGCTCGGCCGGCACCGCGTCGATCGACACCAGCAGCAGGCGCGAGGCCACGCCGTGGGCCAGGTGGTCGACCAGCAGCTGCTGCCGGGGCGTGGGGCGCTGGGGCAGGAACACCGACATGTCGGTCGGGAACGGCGTGTGCGCGATGATCACCGCGCACACCCCGAGCAGCACCAGCCAGGCCGCGAGGATCGCGCGCCTGCTCCCGTACGCCGCCGCGGCGGCCCGGGTCATCGCAGGATCCGCATCACGGAGCGATCGCCGTCGGTCTGGTCGGTCTCGACCAGGTCAAGCTCGCCGCCCCGCCCGCTCACCCGGATCTCGCTGAGCAGGCGCAGCGCGCGCGGGTCGCGCGGCACCAGCCGCAGGTGCCAGTCGGCGGCGCCGCCCGCCAGCGTGGCCACGAACACGCGCTCGAGGGTCGCGCTGTCGCCGGCCAGGATCGCGCGCAGCCCTTCGACCAGGGCCGCGGCCTCGGGCACCTGGCGCAGCGACATGGTGGCGCGGCCGGCCGGCCCGTCGACGCTGAGCTGGTCGCCGTCGAGCGCCAGCACTTCGGCGTGCGGGCTCGCGGTGCGCTTCTCCAGCCGCGCAGGGGCAATGAATCGCAGCTCGCCCCTGGCGTCGACCGGCGTGTCCAGCGCGGCGACGAAGCGGCGCTCCACGAAGCGGCGCCGGCGGTTGTCCTGGGCGGCCACCTCGCGCAGCAGCCGCGCCAGGTCCCACTGCCCCTGCGCGTCGACGGCCGGAGCCGTTCGGCCGGCCGGCGCCGCGGCGGCGGGAACCGTGCCTGCCATCCCGCTGCCGGCCAGCGCCAGGACGGCCAGCGCGATGGCGAGGCGCCGTTCGGGAAGGCGGCGCGCGCTATCCATCTCCCCGCCTCGCTCCCGCCCGGCCGCGCACGCCGCCTCCACCCTTTGCGCCATCCCCCTCGCGCATGTCGCCTTCGCCCTCGGCAGCCGCTGCGTCGCGTACGTCGCCCTCGCCTCCGTGCTTCGCGGCGCCCGCCGCCGGCTCGGCCCAGAAGTCGAAGAAGTTGAACCAGTTGCAGGGCAAGCGCCGGCAATCGGCTTCCAGCCGCGCGGCGTACTCGCGCATGGCCAGCGCCACCTGCCGTGCGCGCTCGCTGCGCGGCGTGGCGCCGAAGTCGGCCAGCGGCTCGAAATGCAGGGCGTAGCGGTTGCCGCCCAGGTACAGGCCGGCCATGCGGATCACCGGCACGCGCAGCACGGCCGCCATGCGGAACACGCCGGTCGGGAAGGCGGCCGGCGCGCCGAGGAAATCGACGCTCACCGTCTCCTCGCCGCCGAGCGCCCGGTCGGCCAGGAAGCCGACCAGGTCGCCGCGCCGCAGGCGCTCCTCGAGGCGGATCATCGAATCGATGCGCCCGAGCGGCACCACGTCCTCGAGCAGCGACGGATCGACGGCACGCGCGAGCGCGCCCAGCTTGCGCGCGTTGTCCTCGTACATCGCCATGCT
This sequence comes from Burkholderiales bacterium 70-64, assembly GCA_001898645.1. Lineage (GTDB taxonomy): Bacteria > Pseudomonadota > Gammaproteobacteria > Burkholderiales > Burkholderiaceae_E > Zeimonas. The sequence goes on along the minus strand of MKUQ01000033.1, from coordinate 110,669 downwards.
CACGCGCAGCCCCGCGTGCGCGCGGCCGATGCTGCGCAGCGCCTCGAAGCTGCCCATGTGCGCGCCGACCAGGAACACCCCGCGCCCGGCCCGCGCCGCCTCGAGCAGCAGCTCCTTGCCGTGGACCTCGACGGCGAACGCCTCGCAGCGGCCGGCGAGAAAGTACACGCGATCGAGGATCACCGAGGCGAACGCGAAGTAGTGGCGCAGCGTGTCCCGGGCACGCGCCGGCCGGCCGAGCACGCGCCCGAGGTAGTCCGCCGAGGCTGCACGCGCCTGCGGCGTGCGCAGCCAGAAGAACAGCGTGATCGGGCCCAGCAGCAGCCGGGTCGCGGGCCGCCCGGCCAGCATCGCGATGCGGAACATGAGCCCGAGCAGCCGTGCGTTGCCGCGCTCGGGCCGCTCGCGCCATGCCGGCACGCCCACTGCCGTCACCGGCTGCGCGCCCTGCGCAGCGAGCCGCTGGCCACCAGCGCCGCACCGGCGCGGCAGGCGAACTTCAGGCCGGCGCCGTCGCTCTCCCAGGTCAGCGCGAGCGTCGCGCCGGGCCGCACCGGTGCGACGAACTTGGCCGCGGCGATCTCGAGCGGGCCGGGTTCGAGCGCGCCGGCCGCCGCGAGCTGCGCGACGATCAGCTCGAGCAGCTTGGCGCCGGGCACGATCGGATCGCCCGGGAAATGCCCGTCGAAGAAGCGCGCCTGCGCGGGCACCGCGATGGTCGCGCCCGCGCTAGCCACCGTCGACTTCCGAGGCCGCGCCGGCGTGCTCCAGGGCGAGCGCCTGCAGCCGCCGGCGCGGCAGCTTGCCGTTGCCGTCGCGCGGCAGCGCCTCGACCAGCACCAGCGGCCGCGGCAGGAAAGCGGCGTCGACGCGCTCGCGCAGGCGCGCGAGGATGCGGCGGCGATCCAGCGTCGGGGCGACGACGAACGCGCTCACCCGCGCGGCGGCGCCCTCGCGCTCCTCCGATACCAGGCAGGCGGCATCGACGACGCCGGGGATCGCCATCAGCTGCCGCTCGAGGAAGGCCAGCGAGCTGCGCTTGCCGGCGATGTTGACCATGTCGTCCGAGCGCCCGCGCAGCACGAAATGCCCGGCCTCGCGCAGCTCGATGCGATCCGACAGCGCGATGCGCCCGGCGAGGCGGTCGCCGTACGCGTAGGCACGGCCGTCCTCGACGCCGACGTGCACGCCGTCGGTGGGCTGCCAGGCGTCGGCATGCACGGTGCGGCGCGTGGCGAGCTGCCCCGTTTCCGTGCATCCGTAGACCTCCATCAGCGGCGCCGCGAAGCGGCGCTCGACCTCGCGCGCGAGCGCACGCGGCAGGGCCGCGGTGGCGCTCACCACCAGGTCGGCCGTCGCTTCCGGGCGCGATGCGGCCAGCAGGGCGCGCAGATGCACCGGCGTGGTCACCAGCAGGCGCGGGCGCGCCAGGCCGGCCAGCGTATCGAGGACGTCGGCCGGAAAGAACGGCCGGTCGGCGACGATCACCGAGCCCGACTGCAGCGCCAGCTGGATCGACGACTCGAAGCCGTACGAGTGCTGCGAAGGCACCGTGCCGAGGATCGACCATCCCTGGCCTGCATGCAGGCCGAGGCGCCGCGCCTGCGCCCGCGCGCCGGCCACGACCGCGCCCCAGCTGCGCGCGTGGGCGAGCGCCTGGCCGGTGGACCCGGAGGTGAACAGCACGACGGCCGGCTGCTGCGCGTCGAAGCACGGCACCGCGTGATCGCCGGGCGCGGCCGCCTGCTCGGGAAAGCGCAGCAGCGCCAGGGGTGCCACCGGGATGCTCTCGTCGCTCAGGCAGTACAGGCCGGGGAACTGAGCGCCGAGCTGGGCCAGCGTATGCGGCACGTGGTTGTGCGGCAGCACGCTCACCTGCCCGCGCAGCAAGGCGGCCCCCAGGCCCACCGTGAAGCGGTAGCGGTCCTGGCAGCCGTTGAGCACGAAGCCGGCTGCCGGCAGCCGCTCGGCCAGCGCGTGCATGTCGGCCAGCATCTGGCGCAGCGCGATCGACCGGCCGGCCCGGCAGGCCACCGGCTGGTCAGGGTGTTGGTGGGCGAGGAAAGGCAGCAACGCGGACGACCGGGCGCACGGCAGGAGCGGCTGGCGCTAACGCGTGCGATGCGCCTGGATGTGCCGCGCCAGGCTGCGCAGCGACGAGAAGATGCGCGCGTTGTTCTCGTCGTCGGCGCGCAGCTGCAGCCCGTAGCGCTTGGAGACCACCAGCGCGATCTCGAGGATGTCGATCGAATCGAGGCCGAGGCCGTCCTCGTACAGCGGCGCCGCGGCGTCGATCTCGTCGGCGCTCATCTCCAGGTTCAGCGCCTCGACGCACAGCTGCGCGAGCTCGCGCTCGAAGGCGGCATCGAGGGGCGATGCCTGCCCGGACGCAGGGCCGGTCGAAGGAGGGGTTGCTGACAGGTCGGTCATTCTGGAATTCGCGTACCCGTACCGGGTTGACCACCGATTGTAGCGAGAAACGATCGCGCCGGCCTGCGGGCACGAGCGGGGCGCCCCCGGCCTGGCGTCGCCTCGGCCTGCGGCCGTGACGAGTGCGCCGCGCCGCCCATCCGCGCATAATCGAAACCCCGCAGACCGATCTGCACGGAGAGCCGCCACGCCGCGGCGCCAGATGCCATGAGAGCGAACAACATCCTGGACACCATCGGCCGCACCCCGCACGTGCGCATCAACCGGCTCTTCGGCGACACCCATCAGGTGTGGGTGAAATGCGAGCGCGCCAACCCCGGCGCCTCGATCAAGGACCGCATCGCGCTGTCGATGATCGAGGACGCCGAGCGCAGCGGCAAGCTCGGTCCGGGCGGCACGATCATCGAGCCGACCTCCGGCAACACCGGCATCGGCCTGGCCATGGTGGCCGCGGTCAAGGGCTACAAGCTGGTGCTGGTGATGCCCGACAGCATGTCGATCGAGCGCCGGCGCCTCATGCTCGCCTACGGCGCCACCTTCGTGCTGTCACCGCGCGAGAAGGGCATGCAGGGCGCGGTCGATGCGGCGCTCGAGCTGGCGCGCCAGACACCCGGCGCCTGGGTGCCCCAGCAGTTCGACAACCCGGCCAACGTCGAGGTGCACGCCCGCACCACGGCCAGCGAGATCCTCGCCGACTTCCCGGACGGCATCGACTACCTGATCACCGGCGTGGGCACCGGCGGGCACATCACCGGCTGCGCGCAGGTGCTGAAGAAAGCCTGGCCGAAGCTGCGGGTGTTCGCCGTCGAGCCCGCCGAGTCGCCCATCATCTCGGGCGGCAAGCCCGGCCCGCACGCGATCCAGGGGCTGGGCGCGAACTTCATCCCGAGCATCCTCGAGACGGCGCTGCTCGACGGCGTGATCACGGTCGACGCCGAGGCCGCGCGCGAGATGGCACGCCGCTCGGCACGCGAGGAAGGGCTGCTGGTGGGCATCTCCTCGGGGGCGGCGCTGGCGGCGGTGGCACGCAAGCTGCCCGAGATCGCTCCCGGCAGCGTGGTGATGACCTTCAACTACGACACGGGCGAGCGCTACCTCTCGGTGGCGGGGTTCCTGCCCGATCAGGCGACGTGACCGCCCGCCTGGCCGCGCTGGCCCTGAGCCTGGCGCTGGCCGGCTGCGCCGGCTGGGGCGTGCGCGATCCGGTCAGCGTCAACGTGGTGGGCATCGAGCCCATCCAGGGCGAAAGCATGGAGACGCGTTTCGACCTGAAGCTGCGCGTGCAGAACCCCGGCGAGACGCCGATCGAGTACGACGGGGTCTACGTCGAGCTCGAGGTGCGCGGCGACAGGCTGGCCAGCGGCGTCAGCGACCGCAAGGGCGTGGTGCCGCGCTTCGGCGAGACGGTGATCGTGGTGCCGATGAGCGCGCCCGTGGGCGCGATGATCCGCCAGGTGATCGGGCTCGTCACCGGTGATAATGTACGGATCGACTATCGGCTGCGCGGACGGCTCGCCGGTCCCGGCCTGGCGGACCACCGCTTCCACTCGAAGGGCGAGCTGCAGCTTCCGGTGGGTTTTCTCGACGCACGGAAGTAGACGCCGGTCAAACCTTCGTCGCTCTCTCGTGCCACACTGGCGGTTGTCCGCGTGCCCGACGTGCCGCGTGACGATCCCCTGGACGGCCTTTCGATTGCACTTCGCATGCAGGAGATTTCGCGATGACTTCGACTCCGCCCCGCGCCTCCCGTTCCTCCAAATCGGCCCCTGCCGCCGCGCCGCGCACGCGCGCAGGCGCGCTCGCCACCGATGTCGGCGCTGCGCCGCCCTCGCCCGCTCCCGAACCCGGCCACCCCGCTCTTCCTGCTCTCAGCGATCCCGTGCGCCAGCAATGGGTCGCCGAAGCCGCGTATTTCATCGCTGAGCGCCGCGGTTTCCTCGGCGGCTCGCCCGAGGACGACTGGTCCCAGGCCGAGGTCCAGATCGACCGGATGCTGGCCGGACCGCCTCATTGAGGTGAACCCCTTCCTGCCGGGCCTGGCGCGTCACTGACATGCACACGGACGGCATCGACCAGCCCGCGGCCCGGGACGTCCGCTTCGTCAGCGCCCTCACCCGGGCCACCTTTGCCGTGCTGCTGGCCGGCGGGCGCGGCAGCCGGCTGCGCCAGCTCACCAGCTGGCGCGCCAAGCCGGCCGTGCCCTTCGGCGGCAAGTTCCGCATCGTCGACTTCACCCTGTCGAACTGCGTGAACTCGGGAGTGCGGCGGGTGGCGGTGGCCACGCAGTACAAGGCGCACAGCCTGATCCGGCACATCCAGCGCGGCTGGAGCTTCCTCGAGGGACGCTTCGACGAGTTCATCGACATCCTGCCCGCGGCCCAGCAGATCGACGAGACCTCCTGGTACCAGGGCACGGCCGATGCCGTCTACCAGAACCTGAACGTCATCCGGCGCAGCCGCCCCGAGTTCGTGCTCGTGGTGTCGGGCGATCACATCTACAAGATGGACTACGGCCGCATGATCGCGCAGCACGTCAGCCGCGGCGCCGAGCTGAGCGTGGCCTGCGCCGAGATCCCGCTCGAGAGTGCGAGCCAGTTCGGCGTGATGGGCGTCGACGAGCAGGACCGCATCGTGCGCTTCACCGAGAAGCCGGCGCGGCCCGATCCCCTGCCCGGCAACCCCGGCATGGCGCTGGCCAGCATGGGCGTGTACGTGTTCGACACCGCCTTCCTGTTCGAGCAACTGCTGCGCGACGCGCGCGACCCGTCCTCGAGCCACGACTTCGGCAAGGACGTCATCCCGCACTGCGTGGCGCATCATCGCGTCCATGCGCACCGCTTCGCCGACAGCTGCGTGGGCACGCCCGCAGGGGCGCGCCCCTACTGGCGCGACGTCGGCACGGTCGACGCCTACTGGGAAGCCAACATGGAGCTGACCAAGGTCACGCCGGAGCTGAACATGTACGACCGCGAGTGGCCGATCTGGACCCACCAGGAGCAGCTGCCGCCGGCCAAGTTCGTGTTCGACGACGACACGCGGCGCGGCATGGCGGTCGATTCGCTGGTGTCCGGCGGCACGGTGATCAGCGGCGCCGCCATCCGCCGCTCGCTGATCTTCTCGGGCGTGCGCGCCAACAGCTACTCGCTGATCGAGGACTCGGTGGTCCTGCCGGAAGTGGAGATCGGCCGCCACGTGGTGCTGCGACATTGCGTGATCGACAAGGGCGTGGTCATTCCCGAGGGCATGCGCATCGGCGTCGACCCGGCCGACGACCGCCAGCGCTTCCACGTCACCGAGCGGGGCATCACGCTGGTCACGCCCGACATGCTCGGACAGGCCCTGCACCGCATCGCCTGATCGATCCCATGGCCGACGGCCTCGACCTGGTCCTCGTGTGGCACATGCACCAGCCGGATTACCGGCTGGCCGGGCCCGGTGGCGAGCCGCGCTTCGTGCTGCCGTGGACCTACCTGCACGCGATCAAGGACTACAGCGACATGGCCGCGCATCTCGAGCGGCATCCCCGGATGCGCGCGGTGGTCAACTTCGTGCCGGTGCTGCTCGACCAGCTCGAGGATTACGCCGCGCAGTGCGCCACCGGCGCGCTGCGCGATCCGCTGCTGCAGTGCCTGGCGCATCCCGACCTCGGCGCGCTGTCGCCGGCCGAGCGCAACGCGCTCACCAACGCTTGCTTCCGCAGCAACCACGAGACGATGCTGCGGCCGTACCCGCAGTACCTGCGGCTGCACGAGCTGTACCGGCAGGCAGCCGCCGACGGCGAGACCGGGCTGATGTACCTGTCGGGCGACTACTTCTCCGAGCTGGTCACCTGGTACCACCTGGTGTGGTGCGGCGAGAGCGAGCGGCGCCAGCGCGCGCCCATCGCGCAGCTGCTCTCGAAGGGATCCGGCTTCGACCTGGCCGATCGCCGCCTGCTGCTGGCGCAGATCGGCGAGATCCTGGGCGGGCTCATCCCGCGCTACGCGGCGCTGGCGCGCGACGGACGCATCGAGCTGTCGACCACCCCCAACACCCATCCGCTGGCGCCGCTGCTGCTCGACCTGGCGAGCGCGCGCCAGTCGCAGCCCGACGCCCTGCTGCCGCACGCCGGCGCCTATCCCGGCGGACGGACGCGCCTGGCCGCTCAGATCGCCGCCGCGCGCGCCAGCCACGCGCGCCGCTTCGGCGCGCCGCCGGCCGGCATGTGGCCGGCCGAGGGCGCAGTGTCCGACGGCGTGGTGGCGCTGCTCGGCGAGGCCGGCTGTCGCTGGGCCGCCAGCAGCGAATCGGTGCTGGCCAACAGCCTCGGGCTGGCCGGCGAGGCGTTCGCCGCCGAGCGGGCGCGCCACCTCTATCGCGCCTGGCGGGTCGACGGCCACGCGCCGGCGCTGTTCTTCCGCGACGAGCCGCTGTCCGACGGCATCGGCTTCGAATACGCCAAGTGGTACGGCAGCGACGCCGCCGCCGACTTCGTCGCCCGGCTCGAGCGCATCGCCGCCGAGGCGCCCGAAGGCGAGCGCCCGCTGGTCAGCGTCATCCTCGATGGCGAGAACGCCTGGGAGTCCTATCCCTACAACGGCTACTACTTCCTCGACCACCTCTACGAAGCGCTCTGCAATCACCCGACGATCCGCACCACCACCTTCGCCGAGTGGCTCGACGGCCAGCATGCGCCGCCGGCCGCGCTGACCGCGCTGAAGGCCGGCAGCTGGGTCTACGGCACGCTGTCGACCTGGATCGGGGAGCCCGAGAAGAACCGCGCCTGGGACCTGCTGTGCACCGCCAAGCAGTGCTTCGACCGTGCCGTGCAGGGCGGACGGCTGGACGAGGCGCAGCGCACGGCGGCCACCGCGCAGCTGGCGCGCTGCGAAAGCTCGGACTGGTTCTGGTGGTTCGGTCCGCACAATCCGCGCGCCAGCGTGGAGACCTTCGACCGGCTGTTCCGCGCCAATCTCGCGCGCCTGTACACTCTGCTCGGGCTGGCGCCGCCGGCGATCCTCGACACGCCGATCAGCCACGGCGGCGGCAGTGCCGAGCAAGCCGGCACCATGCGCCGCGCCACTTGACAGGATCATGCCCGGTACGCCCTTCTCGCTCGAAGTCATCCCCCAGGTGCCGCAGCGGCTGGCCCGCCTGCACGAGCTGGCCAACGACCTGTGGTACAGCTGGGACCGTCCCACCCGTACCCTGTTCGCGCGCCTGCACCCCGCGCTGTGGCGCCACACCGGCCACCGCCCGAAGTCGTTCCTCAAGCGGGTGTCGCAGGCCAAGCTCGAGGCGGCCGCCGGCGACCGCGTGTTCCTCAACGCCTATCACCGCGTGCTCTCGGCCTACGATACCTACCTGGCGCAGGCGCCGCGTCTGCGCCTGTCGGAGCGGCCGTTCTCCGAGGAGCTGATCGCCTACTTCTGCGCCGAGTTCGGCCTGCACGAGAGCCTGCCCATCTATTCCGGCGGCCTGGGCATCCTCGCCGGCGACCACTGCAAGTCGGCCAGCGACCTCGGCCTGCCCTTCGTCGGCGTCGGGCTGCTGTACCGCCAGGGCTATTTCTTCCAGACCATCGACAGCGCCGGCAACCAGAACGCGCAATACGTCGACTCCGACTTCGACGACCTGCCGGTCTCGCCGGTGCTGCGGGAAGACGGCAGCGAGCTGCACGTGGCGGTCCCGCTGCCGGGGCGCGAGGTGGCGCTCAAGATCTGGCAGGCGCGCATCGGCCGCGTGCGCCTGCTGCTGCTCGACACCAGCCTGCCCGAGAACGACGAGGCCGACCGCGAGATCGCGCACCGGCTCTACGGCGGCGACCGGCAGACGCGCATCGAGCAGGAGCTGGTGCTCGGGGTGGGCGGCGTGCGCGCGCTCGCCGCCCTCGGCCTGGCCCCGACCGTGTGGCACGTCAACGAGGGCCACGCGGCCTTCCTGGTGCTCGAGCGCCTGCGCACGCTGGTCGCGGGCGGGCTCGACTTCGCGCAGGCGCTCGAGGCGACGGCCGCCAACACGGTGTTCACCACGCACACCGCGGTGCCGGCCGGCCACGACCATTTCTCCGAGGAGATGTTCCACCGCTACCTCGACGGCTGGGCGCCGCAGCTGGGCATCTCCGCCGAGCAGCTGATCGACCTCGGGCGCACGCCTGGCGCGAGCGAATTCAACATGACCACCCTGGCGGTGCGCGGCTCGCGCTTCCAGAACGGCGTGTCGGCGATCCACGGGAACGTCTCGGCACGCATCTGCGCGCACCTGTGGCCGCAGATCGAGCCGCAGGACAACCCCGTCTCGCACATCACCAATGGCGTGCACGCGCCCACCTTCCTCGCGCTCGACTGGTACGACCTGTTCGATCGCCATCTCGGCTACGGCTGGGAGCAGCGCTTCACCGATCCGGCCTGCTGGGAAGGCATCCGGGAGATCCCCGACCAGCAGTTCTGGGCAGTGCGCCAGTCGCTCAAGTCGCAGCTGTTCCACCTGCTGCGCGACCGCCTGGCCGCGCAGCAGGCGCGCAACCACGGCTCGGCAGCGCATCTCGACCGGCTGCTGCGGCTGGCCGATCCGGCCAACCCGCGCGCGCTCACCATCGGCTTCGGGCGCCGCTTCGCCACCTACAAGCGGGCCACCCTGATCTTCGACGATCTCGACTGGCTGCGCGGGATCGTCTGCGACGCGCAGCGCCCGGTGCTGATCCTGTTCGCCGGCAAGGCACATCCGGCCGACCAGCCCGGCCAGGACCTCATCCGGCGCATCGCCGAGGTGGCGCGCATGCCCGAGTTCGAAGGCCGGGTGCTGCTGCTCGAGGGCTACGACCTGCGCCTGGGCCGGCGCATGGTCTCGGGCGTGGACGTATGGCTGAACAATCCCATCTACCCGCTGGAGGCTTCGGGCACCTCGGGCATGAAGGCCGCCATGAACGGGGTGATCAACCTCTCGGTGCTCGACGGCTGGTGGGCGGAGGGCTACGATGGCAGCAACGGCTGGGCGATCAAGCCGGTGGCCGACCCCGATCCGGCAGGGCGCGATCGCGAAGAGGCGCGCGCCCTCTACGAGATCCTGCAGGATTCGGTGGTGCCGCTGTTCCACGAGGTGGGGCCGCTGGGCTACTCGCCGGGCTGGGTGGCGATGGCCAAGCGCTCGATGATGAGCATCATGCCGCGCTTCAACACCGAGCGCATGGTGCGCGAGTACGTCGAGCAGCTGTACCGGCCGGCGAGCGCGCAATGGCACCGCTACGCCGCCGACGGCTTCGGCGCGGCGCGCGCGCTCACGCTGTGGAAGCAGCGCATCCGCGAGCACTGGGACGGCGTGCGCGCACGCCGCCTCGACCGGGCGCCCGGGCGCATCGCCTTCGGCGACGCCCTGCGCTTCGAGCTGGCCGTGGGCATCGACGGGCTCGAGCCGTCCGACCTGCGCGTCGAGCTGCTCTTCGGCCGCCCCACCGACGGCGCCGACACGCGCCGCCACAAGCGTTTCGAGCTGCGCTGGGAGCGCCGCATCGAGGGCGGCGAAGGCAACGAGCACCTGTACGCGATCGAGCTTCGCCCCGAGATGTGCGGCAAGATCGACTATCGCTTCCGCGTCTACCCCCACCACGAGCTGCTCACCCATCCCTATGAAATGGGGATGATGCTGTGGCTGTGAGCGGGGGCGGCCTGCGCGTCCTCTTCGCCACCTCCGAGATCGCCCCCTGGGTCAAGACGGGCGGCCTCGGCGACGTGAGCGCAGCGCTGCCCGCGGCGCTGGCCGCCGAGGGGCTCGAGGTGCGCGTGCTGGTGCCGGCTTACCCGGCGCTGCTCGCGGCGTTCCCCGAGCGCCGGCCGCTGGCGCGTATCGAGCATCCGGCCGGCGCGCTGCGCCCGGCGCTGCTCTCGCAGCCGGCCGCGGCGGGCGGGCCGCCGCTGCTGCTGCTGGAATCGGCCGAGGACTACCGGCGCCCGGGCGGCCCCTACCAGGACCGCGGCGGGCGCGACTGGACCGACAACGCGCTGCGCTTCGGCCTGCTCTCGAAGGCGGCCGCCCTGCTGGCCAGCACCGATACGCCGCTCGACTGGCAGCCCGACGTGCTCCACTGCAACGACTGGCAGACGGGGCTCGCACCGGCCTACCTGCGCTATCGCCTGCGTCCCCGTGCGGCCACCGTGATGACCATCCACAACCTGGCCTTCCAGGGCGTGTTCGAGCCCGCGCTGCTCGCCGCGCTCGACCTGCCGGCGAGCGCCATGGCCATCGACGGCGTGGAGTTCCACGGCCGCATCTCCTTCCTCAAGGCCGGCCTGCAGCACTGCGACCGCATCACCACCGTCAGCCCGACCTATGCGCGCGAGATCTGCGAGCCGGCCCACGGCGCCGGCCTCGACGGGCTGCTGCGCTGGCGCCGGGAGCGCAGCGCGGCCGATCTCACCGGCATCCTCAACGGCATCGACACCGGCGAGTGGAACCCGGCCACCGACGCATCGATCGCCGCCCGCTACTCGATCGACACGCTCGAGGCCAAGGCCGTGAACCGCCGCGCGCTGGCCGGGCGCCTCGGCATCGACGCGCCACCCGACACGCCGATCCTGGGCATGGTGAGCCGCATGACCCTGCAGAAGGGCACCGACCTGGTGCTGGCGGCCGCCGAGGCGCTCGTCGCCAGCGGCGCGCGGCTGGCGGTGCTGGGCTCCGGCGAGCCCGCGATGGAAGAGGCGTGGCGCGAGCTGGCCGCAGCGCATCGCGGGCGCATCGGCGTGCGCATCGGCTTCGACGATGTGCTGGCCCATCTGGTGGAAGCCGGCGCCGACCTGTTCCTCATGCCCTCGCGCTTCGAGCCCTGCGGGCTGAACCAGATGTACAGCCTCGCCTACGGCACGCCGCCGGTGGTGCACGCCACCGGCGGCCTGGCCGACACGGTGGTCGACTGCAACGCAAGCACGCGCACCGCGGGCACGGCCAACGGCTTCAGCTTCACCGGAGCGAGCGTGCCCGGCCTGCTGGCCGCGGTCGCGCGCGCGATCGAGGCCTGGCGCGACCCGCCGCTGTGGCGCGAGCTGCAGCGCAACGGCATGGCGCGCGACTGGGGCTGGAGCACGGCAGCGCGCCGCTACGCGCAGCTGTACCGGTCCCTGCGGCCCGGCGACGCGTGAGCGGAGCGCTCACGACGGCGGGAAGACCCGCACCGGCTCGCTGCGGTACAGCTCGGGGAACAGGCGCGCGAGGTCGTCGATCTTCGGCAGGTCGTTGATGACGATGTAGGGATTGCGCGGATGGCGAAGGAGGAAGTCCTGGTGCTCGTCCTCCGCCGGGTAGAAGCTGCGGTCCGGCTCGATCCGGGTCACGATCGGGGCGCGGAACACGTGCGCCTGCTCGAGCTGGGCGATGTAGGCGCGGGCGATGCGCGCCTGCTCCGCGTTCACGGGAAAGATCGCCGAGCGGTACTGGGTGCCGACGTCGGGCCCTTGCCGGTCGAGCTGGGTCGGGTCGTGCGCCACCGAGAAATAGATCTGCAGGATGCGCGCGTAGCTGATGCGGCGCGGATCGAAGGTGATCCGCACCGACTCGGCGTGCCCGGTGCGCCCGCTCGCCACGGTCTCGTAGACGGCCGTCGCGCGGTCGCCGCCGGCATAGCCCGAGACGGCGCCGGTCACGCCCTGCACGTGCTGGAAGACGCCCTGCACGCCCCAGAAGCAGCCGCCGGCAAGCACCGCGGTTTCGCTGGCGGCGGGCGCCGTGGCCGGTTCGTCCGAGGCGAACGGCGGGATCGCGCGCGCCTCGCCGGCGCCCGATGCGGGCAGCGCGAGCCCGAGGCCGATGCCGGCTGCCAGCAGCGTCGCCGCCAGCAGGACGCGGCGCCGTTGCCGGCGTGTCGTGACAGCCGATGGAGAGTGGTTCGAGGCATTCATGGTGCGCTCCGATATCGGCCGGGAGATCAGCCGAAAGTGAAGGCATAGGCCTGCACGCCGGGATCGAGGAAGCGGATCTCGAACGTGCGGTCGACGATCGGGCCATCCTGCCGGACGAGCTGGTACAGCCGCTGGCCGTCCACGATGCCGCGTCCCCGCGCATCGACATCGCTGCCATGGCTGTCGCCGGGCGGCGCGCCGTCGAGGGTGATGCGGAACCGCACCGGCTTGCCGCCGGGGGCGGGGCCGAGGAGAGCATCGCCGGCTGTTGCACCATCGACGGCTGCATTGCCGGCCGTAACGCCGGCCGATCGCCCGGCGTCGCAGCACCCGGTTGCGATACACGCGCACCGAGAGAGACCAGCGGCCGGGCCAGCCGTTCGGCCAGGCCCGGAAAGAGCAGCGCAGCGCCGAATACCGCCAGCAAGACGATGGCGGCGCCGCGGCCGAATCGATTGGTTTCGACCGCCCAGCCGCCGGCCACTGCGGCCAGCGTACCCACGATCGCGAAGGTCAACGCCATGCCGGCCAGCATCGGCAGCACGCTGCGCGCGAACGACTGACCGACACGCGCGAACACGAAGGGCAGCACGGGCAGGACGCATGGGCTGACGATGGTCAGCACACCGCCGAGATACGCCAGCGCGAAGAGCAGCATAGTAGGGCCTGTTCACCTCAGCGTGGGCCACCGTCTTCCTCGCGTCGGGCTTGCCCCCTGCCCCACCATGGGCTTCCGCGGCGCACGAATTCCACAAAAGCGGTACGGTTTTTCGGCTTTCCTTCCTTGATGCAAATCAAGGAGATTCACCGCCTCAAAGTTCTAAATTGGTATTGCGGTACCGTAATACCGTAATTGACCTTCGAGGAGGACTCATGACACACCAGAGCCAGGCAGAGCGCGAAGCGCAACTCGGCGCGATTCTGGAGCGCTGCAACGACCTTCGCCTGTCGCCGGTACCCAAGGAAGGATCGCTTCCCGAAGGCTACACCGGCACGCTAGGCCACTTCCCCGTCTACTTTCCGGAGGAGATCGCGCACGCCTGCGGCCTGCTGCCGGTGAACATCCTGGGCGGCGGCAACAAGCTCGAGATGAAGCACGCCGATGCGCACATGGGCTCGTTCATCTGCTCGATCTGCCGCTCCACCGCGGAAATGGGCCTGAACGGCTCGCTGTCCGGGCTCACGGGCTTCGTGACCCATCCGATCTGCGACGCGGCCAAGCATCTGGGCGGCATCTGGGCGCGCAACTTCCCGGAGCAGCTCGCGCAGATCCTGTACCTGCCGCAGAACCCCAACACGCCCGGGGCGGTGAGCTACGTGGCCGCCGAGTACCAGCGCCTGCGCGGCGAGTTCGAGAAGAAGGCCGGCCACACGGTCGACGACGCCGCGCTCAGCCGCAGCATCCGCATCTACAACCGCAACCGGCAGCTGCTGCGCGAGCTGTACGCCATTCGCCGCGACGAGCCGTGGAAGCTCAGCTGCACCGAGGGTTACCTGCTGCTGCGCGCGCGCACCCGCATCCCCTGCGAAGAGCACAACGCGCTGCTCGAGGCGGCCCTGCCGCTGATCCGGGCGCGCGATCGTGCCGCGCAGGACAAGCCGCGCGTGGTGTTCGTGGGGGGCTTCTGCGAGCAGCCCCCGCTGGAGATGCTCGAAGCCATCGACGACGCCTGCTATGTCGTCGAAGACGACCTGCTGATCGGGCTGCGCTGGATCACCTCGGATGTCCCGGAGACCGGCGACCCGATCCGCGCGCTCGCCGAGAGCTTCGTCGATCGCTCGGCTGCCAGCCCCGTGCAGCACGACGAGCGCAAGAGCAAGGAAGGCTACCTGATGGAGATGATCGAGAGCTCGCGCGCCGAGGCTGCGATCGTCACCGCCGCCAAGTTCTGCGAACCCGGCCTGGACGAGCAGGTGGCCTGGTCCAAGCACCTCGACGAAGTCGGCATCCAGTACCTCGTGCTCGAGTTCGAGGAAAAGATGACCTCCTTCGAACAGATGGCGATGCAGCTCGAAACCTTCGCCGAATCCCTCCTGTTCTCCATCGCCTGAGCGGAGCCCGACCATGACGACCGAAACCCCCGCCAAGCCGGGCGCCGCCGCAGCCGCCGACGCACCCGGCGAATTCAACGCCCACCTGGAAGGCCAGCAACTCTTCAAGGCCTGGTACTCCGGCCTCGAGCAGGCCCGTGCGCGCGGCCAGAACGTCGCGAACGTGTTCGTGATGGGCAATGCCGTGGAGATCCTGCGCGCCTTCGACTTCCAGCTGGTGTTCCCCGAGATCAACTCGCTGCAGACGGGCGTGCGCAAGGTCTCCGAGGAGTACCTGCGCGACTCGGAAGACTACGGCTACTCGCCCGACGTGTGCTCGTACGTGAAGGCCGACGTGGGCCTGATCCTGCGCGAGCAGAAGCACCCGTCGGGCACGATCCCGAAGGCCGACATCGCGATCACCTCGAACATGTGCAGCACGTTCATCAAGTGGGGCGAGATCTGGGAGCGCATGCTCAAGACGCCCACCTTCACGCTCGACCTGCCCGGCCAGCGCAGTGCCAACTGGCAGGTGCGCCAGGGCGACGCGCAGCACATGGCCGACACGAAGTGGGTCGAAGCCCAGTTCCGCGACCTGATCTCGCGCTGCGAGAAGATCACCGGCAAGCGCTTCGACATGGACCGCCTCGCCGAGGTCGAGGACCGCGTCAACCGCATGGTGGCGCACTGGAACAACGTGATGGCGTTCAACCGCACGTGCCCGGCGCCCTACAACGCGATGCTCGACGGGCTGACCTACATCGGGATCATGAACGTGTACCGCGGCACCGACGAGGGCGTGGAGTTCATGCGCCGGCTCGAGGAATCGCTGCGCGCCAAGGTCGCGCGCGGCGAGGGCCGCGTGGCCGAGGAACGCTTCCGGCTGCTGTTCTCGGGCACCCCCTGCTACGTGTCGATGCGCCGCCTGGTCGAGCTGTTCGAGAGCTGGGGCGGGGTGTTCGCGTACTCGGACTACCTCACCTTCGCCGCCGGCGGCATGGACGCGGCCGAGATGGTGTACGACACGTCGCGCCCGCTCGAAAGCCTGGCCGAGATCACCGCGATGGCGGCCCAGCGCGGCCTTTCCAACCAGTTCTTCGCGCACGAGCGCCTGGCCCAGCAGATCAAGGACTACGACGTCGACGGCATCGTCTTCCACGGCATCAAGAGCTGCCGCTTCGTGTCCTCGGGCATGGCCGACACGCGCAACTACCTGAACCAGCGCCTGAACATCCCGAGCCTGTACATCGAGTCGGACCTCATCGATCCGCGCTACTGGTCCGATGCGCAGATCAAGAACCGGGTCGACGCCTTCTTCGAGTCGCTGCAGCAGCGCGGCGGCACGCCGCCGGCACCTGGCGGCAAGCACTCATCCACACCGATCGGGAGCCACTCATGAGATACACAGGCGGAGTCGACGTCGGGTCCACCCAGACCAAGGCGGTGATCATCGACGAGAACGGGAAAGTGGTCGGGCGCGCGCTGCTCGACATGGAAACCAGCATGATCACGGTGGCGCAGGACGCCTTCAAGGCGGCCCTGGCCGATGCCGGCATCACCGAGGACCAGGTGGTGCGCGTGGCCGGCACGGGCTACGGACGCTACAACGTCTCGTTCGGCCACGAGCAGGTCACCGAGATCAGCTGCCATGCGCGCGGCGCCGTGGCGCTGTTTCCCAACACGCGCACGGTGATCGACATCGGCGGTCAGGACACCAAGGCGATCGCGGTCAAGCCCGATGGCCAGGTGGCCGACTTCACCATGAACGACAAGTGCGCCGCGGGCACGGGCCGCTTCCTGGGTGCGGCCTCTTACGCGCTCGAGATGTCGCTCGGCGAGCTCGGACCCCTGTCGCTGAAGTCGCAGAACCCGGTGCGCATCACCACCACCTGCACGGTGTTCGCCGAGTCCGAGATCATCAGCCACCTCGCCAAGGGCATCCTCCCCGAGGACGTGCTGATGGGCGTGCACCAGGCCATCACCAGCCGCTGTGTGTCGCTGGCGCGCCGCGTCGGCATTCATTCCGAGGTGACCTTCACCGGCGGGGTGAGCCGCAACGTGGCCATGGTGAAGCTGATCGAGGAGGCCGTGGGCATGAAGATCAATGTCAGCCCCGACGCCCACTTCTGCGGCGCGCTCGGCGCAGCGCTGGTCGCCCGCGAGCACGCCTTCGGAACCCCGGCCGAGCCGGCTGCCGCGCTGGCCTAGGAGACTCATATGCTGAACGTTGTTGGCCTCGACATCGGATCGACCTACACCAAGGCGATCGCGATCAACAGTGACCGCAAGGTGGTGGGCACCGCGGTGCGGCGTACCGGCTTCAAGCTGGCGCAAGCTTCCGAAGCGGTGTTCGAAGACCTGCTGAAGAACTGCAACCTGGAGCGCTCCGACGTCACCTACGTGGGCGCCACCGGCTACGGCCGCTACACCGTGCCGTTTCGCCACGCGCAGATCACCGAGCTGACCGCCCACGCCCAGGCGGCGGTGCACCTGTTCCCGGACACGCGCACCATCCTCGACATCGGCGGCCAGGACATCAAGGCGATCAAGGTCGACGGCGAGGGTCGCGTGAAGGCGTTCCGCCTGAACGACAAGTGCGCCGCCGGCACCGGAGCCTTCCTCGAGAAGACCGCACGCTACCTCGGCCTGACCACCGACGACATCGGCCCGTACGCGATGCGCTCGACCTCGCCCAAGGCGATCAGCAGCGTGTGCGCGGTGTTCGCCGAGTCGGAGGTGATCAACCACCTGTCCAACGGCATCCCGGCCGAGGACATCATGATGGGTGCCATGGTCTCGCTCGGCGGGCGCGCGGTCCAGCTGATGCGCCGCGTCGGCCTCGAACCCGGTTACATGCTCACCGGCGGCATGACGCGCAACGTCGCCATGGTCACGGCGCTCGAGAAGGCGCTCGGCGCGGAGTTCCACGTCGCTCCCAACGGCCTGGGCCAGCTCAACGGCGCCTACGGCGCAGCCTACCTGGGCCTGCGCCGGGTCGAGAAGCTGCTGGCCGAGGGCAAGCCGATTCCGCCGACGGCCGCCCAGCAGGGCGAGTCCGAGAAGAAGACGGTGCGGCGCTGGTCCGCGATGGCGCTCTCGCGCAAGCGTGCCGAGTCCGCCAGCGAGGGCGGCGAATGCCCGGTGGCCAGCAAGCCATCCGTCGGTCAACCCCCGGCACGGGCGAACGACCCCGCGCCGGCGCAGGCGGCCTCGGCCGCGTGAGCGATCAGGGCGGCGGCGCGCCGGACGCGCCCCGCCGCGGCCCCGTCGCAGACTCCAGGAGATCGAGATGACCCATGTGGTGACCGAAGCCTGCATCAACTGCAAGCACACCGATTGCGTCCAGGCCTGCCCCGTCGATGCCTTCCACGCGGGACCGAACTTCCTGGTGATCAACCCCGACGTGTGCATCGACTGCGGCGCGTGCATCCCCGAGTGCCCGGTCGAGGCGATCTACACCGAGGCCGATGTGCCCGCGGCGATGCAGGAGTACGTCGCCCTGAACGCCGAGCTGTCGGGTGACTGGCCGGTGATCAACCGCAAGGAAGACGCGCTGCCGGAAGCCGCCCACTGGGCCACCGTGGCCGACAAGCGCGCCGAGCTCAAGCACCCCTGAGACGTATGAAGGAAACGCCATGGAACCGATCAACGACTACATGATGAAAGACCACCGCGACTGCGACGGAATCTTCGAGCGCGCTCGCGATGCCGCCGACGCCGGCGACTGGGACGCCGCCGCCCGCGCAGCAGGCACCTTCCTCGCCCGAATCGAGCGCCACATCGAGCTGGAGGAAGACCTGCTCTTCCCGGCCTTCGAGGAGAGCTCGGGCACGTCCGTCGGCGGGCCGACCGAGACCATGCGCAGCGAGCACGTCCAGATGCGCCCCCTGTTCGAGCAGATGCGCGCCGCCCTCGAGGCGAAGAATGCGCGGCAGTACGGCGAGGCCGCGCAGGCGCTGCACGAGATCCTCATGCAGCACAACATGAAGGAAGAGCAGATGATGTACCCGATGCTCGACCAGTCGCTCGGCGACGACGGCGCGCAGCGCATGGTGGCGCGCCTGCGCGAGCGGGCGCTGCCTGAGACGGCTTGAGGACGCGCGCGCCCTCTTCCGGCCTTCTTCCTTCGGCTTCGGCTTCGGCTTCGGCGCTTGGCGCGGTCGCGGCAGTCGGCGGGCGGCCGGGCCCAGGGGGCCGCGGCCGCTGGGCACGGCGGTCGGTGCTGCGCACCGACTCCCCTCCGCTGCTCGCCTCGGGGTCGTGCGGCGCAACTCGCTGCGCTCACTACGTTCGCTTCGCTCAGACAGGGCGCCGCAAGTCAGAAGCACGAAGCGCGCTGCGCGCGCCGACCCCGAGACTGCGCTGCTCGGCGCCGCACACAGCGCCGCAACCCCCTGGGCCCGGCCGCCCGCCGACTGCCGCTCGGGCACCATGGGTGGTGTTCGGGCCGAAGGAGGAATCGGTACTCGCAGCGCGGATGAGTGCGCCGCTAGAAGCGCAGACGAGTGCGGTGTTCGCGGCAACGACGGAGTCGACGCTCGCGTGAAGCACGGCGTTCGCGCGCATCGGCACGACCCAGGCACCGGGGCCGTTGCCTGCGCAGGCCGCCACGGTATCGGCAAAGGCGCGGGCCGCCCGGGGCCGGCGCGCCTGTGCGCAGCCGAGAAGCGCAGCAGCACCGGCGGCGCGCGCAGCGCGCTTCGTGCTTCATTCTCGCGGCGCCCTGTCTGAGCGCAGCTCGCGTAGCGAGCGCAGCGAGTTGCGCCGCGCCAGCCGGTGCTGGAGCATCGCAGGGAACCCCCCGCGCAGCGGGGGGCAAGCACCCGGTGCGCCGGCCCCGGGCGGCCCGCGCCTTTGCTCGCATAGACCGCCGCACGCGTCAACCGACGCGCGCGCAGACCGCGCCGAAGCGCGCTACTTCAGCGGGGCGTAGGCCGGCAGGACGGGCGCCTCGACGAGCAGCGGCCGGTCCATGCTCAGCGCGAGCAGGAACGCCACCAGCGCCTGCTTGTCCTCGGCGCTCAGCCCCAGCGGCTGCAGCAGCGGCGTCTTGTTGGGGACGCTGCCGCCGCCGCGGTCGTAGAAGTCGACCACCTCGGCCAGCGTGGCGAATGCGCCGTTGTGCATGTAGGGCGCCGTGTACTTCAGCTCGCGCAGGCCCGGCACGCGGAACTTGCCGATGTCGCGCGGATCGCGGGTGGCGTAGTAGCGGCCCGGATCGCGCAGCAGGGCCTCCTCGCCGGCTTCCGGCGCGCCGCTGCGCGCCTGGTGCCAGCGGCGCGTGATCTGGTGCAGCGCCGAGCTGCGGAAAGCGTCGGCCTCGGGCACGCCGGTGGCGTAGAACTGCTGGTCGGTGGCGAGCGCGCCGTTGTGGCAGCGGATGCACCCGGCACGCCCCTCGAACAGCGCGCGCCCGCGCAGCGCCTGCGCCGACAGCGCCGAGCGCTCGCCGGCCAGGTAGCGATCGAAGGGCACGCGCGCCGCATCGCTGACCGCCGTGCGCTCGAAGGCCGCGATGGCGCGCCAGGCATCGGCCAGGCGCGGCCACTCGGTGCCGAACACGGCGCGGAAGCGCTCGACGTATTCGGGCACGTGGCGCAGGCGCATCTCCATCATCGCCGCATCGCCGTTGCCCTCGACCGGGTTCTGCGCGGCGCCCGGCGCGTGCGCCTCGAGGTTGGGCGCCGAGCCGTCCCAGGCGAGGTGCCGGGCGTAGGCGGCGTTGAGCACCGAGGGCACGTTGCGCCACTGCTTGGTTCCCGGGTAGCCGCGCGACAGGCGCCCGCCCTCGGCCCAGCCCAGCTGCGGGAAATGGCAGCTCACGCACGGCGTGCTGCCGTCGCCCGAGAGCCGCCCGTCGAAGTACAGCAGGCGCCCGAGCGCGATCTTCTGCGGCGTGGCGGGATTGTCGGCCGGCGCCTGGACCGGCGGCAGGGAGGCCAGCGGCGGATACGGCGCGGCATCGGCAGGCGCGGCATCGGCAGGCGCCGCCGTCGCGCCCGTCGCCGCCGCATCCATCGTCGAGCCTGCCGCGACAGCTGCCTTCGCGCCGGAGCCGATTGCCGCAGGCGGCTCGGCGGCTGCCCGATGCTGCGGGGCCGCGGCGATGTTGCGCACCTCGAAGTCGGGCGGCTCGGGCGTCTCCACCCGCACCGGATCGCCGCTCATCGACAGCAGGAAGGCGACCAGCTGGCGCTTCTCGCGTGCATCCAGCCCGAGGGGACGCAGCTCGCTGCCGGGGCCTCCGCCGCGGTCGTAGAACTCGACCACGTCCTCCAGGCGGGCGAAGACGCCGCTGTGCATGTAGGGTGCGGTGTCGCGCAGGTTGCGCAGGCTCGGCGTGGCGAAGCGGCCGAGGTCTTCCTCGCGCCGGGTGACGGCGTAGCGTCCGAGGTCGGTGCGCGCCGACATGTAGTCGGGCACGCCCGCGCGCGCGTAGGCGCGCAGCATGGTGATGGAGCGCAGCGGATTGGCCAGCACGTCGGGATGCTCGGGCACGCCGAGCCGGTGGAAGCCGCCGTCCGAGGCCAGCGCTCCATCATGGCAGCGCACGCAGCCGGCCTTGCCGACGAACAGGGCCAACCCGGCCTTCTGGTTCGCGTCGAGCGCATCGCGCTGCCCGCCGAGGTAGCGATCGAGCGGCGCGGGCGCCGACACCAGCGTGGCGACGAAGGCGCCGATCGCCGCGAAGGCGCCCGCCGCGTCGGGGCCGGCCGCCTCGCCGGATATCGCGCGCCAGCGCCGCACGTATTCCGGCACCTGGCGCAGGCGCTCCTCGACGAGGCGCGCGTCGGCGTTCATGAAGTGCGCCGTGCCGACCATGCCGCGCGCCGCCTCGGCCAGCGCGCCGGCGCCCGGACCGCCCTCGCTCAGCGCGCCGTCCCAGCCGAGCCGACGGTGGAACACCGCATTCACCAGGCCCGGCGCGTTGCGGTAGTACTGCGTGCCGAGATAGCCGCGCGAGAGCGCCTCGCCGTCGGCCCAGCCGCGTGCGGGCAGGTGGCAGCTGGCGCAGGCGCGGCTCCAGTCGCCCGAGAGCCGGTTGTCGAAGAAGAGCTGGCGGCCCAACTCGGCCAGGTGCGCGTCGACCACGGGTGGGGCCGGCAGCGCGACGAGCCCCGGCGCCGCGGGCGGCGGCACCGGCGCGCCCGCCGTCTGCGGTGCCGCGCCCGCCGCAGCCGCCATCCCCCCGCACAGGGCCAGCGTCGCGAGGCGCTTCATCACGGCTGCTGCGCCACGCGTCGCGCGTCGGCGTGCCGCGACCACGCCCGATGCGGAAGGAGCCGCCTCACAGTGCCGCCTCGACCTCGGCGAACGCCGCATCGAGCGCCGCCACGATGCGGTCGATCTCGGGCGCCTGGATCACCAGTGCCGGCGACAGGATGATGTTCGGGCCGGAGCAGCGCACCATCGCGCCGTGGCGGTAGGCGGCCCGCGCGACGCGCGCCGGCACGTCGGCGGCGCGCGGGAACGGCGCCTTGGTCGCGCGATCGGCCACCATCTCGATGCACACCATCAGGCCCTTGCCGCGCACCTCGCCGATGGTGCGCCGGCGCGCTGCCAGCCCCTGCAGCGCCTCGATCAGGCGGGCGCCCTGCCTGGCGGCATTGCCGGCGATGTCCTCGCGCTCCAGGATGTCGAGCGTGGCCAGCGCCGCCGCCGCCGCCACCGGATGCGCACTGTAGGTGTAGCCGTGCGTGACCGATCCGATGGCCGGATCGGCGTCGTCGAAGGCCTCCTTCACCCGGCGCCCGATCGCCGTCGCCCCCAGCGGCACGTAGCCCGAGGAGATGCCCTTGGCCAGGCACATGAGGTCGGCCTGCACGCCCCACAGCCGCGTGCCGAACATCACGCCGGTGCGCCCGAACCCGGTGACCACCTCGTCGGCGATGAGCAGCACGCCGTGGCGATCGCACACCTCGCGCACCAGCGGCCAGTAGTTGGGCGGCGGCACGATGACGCCGCCGGCGCCCTGCACCGGCTCCGCGATGAACGCGGCCACCGTGTCGGGCCCCTGGAACTGGATCTCGCGCTCGAGCAGCCGCGCGCAGATCTCGCCCAGCGCGACCGGATCCTCGGTATAGGGATTGCGGTAGGTCCACGGCGTGTCGACCTGGAAGCAGCCCGGCAGCAGGGGCTCGTAGGGGCGCCGGAAGTTGGTGTTGCCGTTGACCGACATGCCGCCGAAGTGCACGCCGTGATAGCCCTGGCGCAGCGAGATGAACTTGGTGCGATCGCCCTGGCCGCGGATCTTCCAGTACTGGCGCGCCAGCTTGAGCGCGCCCTCCACCGCGTCGGAGCCGCCGTTGGAGAAGAACACCGCCTCGATGCCGTCGGGGCGCATCATGCCGACCAGGCGCGCCGACAGCTCGATGGCGCGCGCGTGGGTGGTGCCGCGAAAGGCGTTGTAGTAGGCCAGCTCGTCCATCTGCGCGACGATCGCGTCGCGCACCTCCTTGCGCCCGAATCCGAGGTTGGCGCTCCACAGGCCGCCCACGCCGTCGACCATGCGGTGGCCGTCGACGTCCTCGATCCACACGCCGTCGCCGCGCACGATGATGTCGGGCGGCGAGGCGCGCATCGCGCCGGGCGCGGCCATCGGGTGCCACAGGAAGCGCGCGTTGTTGTCCTTCAGGAACTTTGCGTCGTGGGACATGCTGGAAACTCCGTATTCAGAGCCCTGCCGGCGTGCCCGGCTCGAACAGGCCCTTCTTCATCACCAGCTTGACCCAGACCGCGCCAACGACGGCGAACAGCGCGAGCACGATGCCGGTGTAGGCGACGATCTGTCCGGTCATCTCGGGCGCGGGCGAGCTGTTGACGACGACGTAGCCCATGCCGGCAATGGCGAGCAGCGGCGTGACGGGGTAGCCGGGCACCCTGAACGGCCGCGGCAGGTCGGGATGACGGCGCCGCAGCACGATCAGCGAAACCTGGGCCGTCATGTACGCGAGCAGCCAGGCCACCGACGCGGCGATGGTGAGCGGCACGATGGCGTTGGCATCGCCGCGCGACCACACCAGCCCGACCAGCGGCAGCACCGCGACGAACAGGATGCCGAGCACCGGCGTGCCGCGCTTGCCGGTGCGGCCGAGCAGCGGGAACACCTGTCCGTTGTCGGCCATGCCCTTCAGCATGCGCGGCACGGCGGCGAGCACGGTGTTGAGCAGGCTCGCCGTGGCGGTGACGGCGAACACGCCGAACCAGATCTTGGCGCTCGGCCCGAACACCGCGACGACGTAGTCGAGGTGCGGCGTGGCCGAGCCGGCGAGCTCCTCGCGCGATACGAAGAATGCCGCACCGAGCGCGAACAGCACCTGCACGACGGCGACGACGGCGAGCCCGAGGATCATCGCGCGCGGCAGGTCGCGCGCCGGATTGCGCGCCTCGACGACCAGCGGCGTGACGAACTCCGTGCCGACGAAGACCCAGAAGGCGAGCGCCACCAGGCCGAGCACGACCGTGTCGTGACCGAGCGCGGCGAAGCCGGCGGCGTGCCCGCCGGCCAGCGGCGCGGCACCCTGCCCGCCCAGCGCCATCAGCCCGGTGAGCGCGAGGAACACCAGCATCACGAAGCTGAGCGTGGTCTGCACGCGCGCGAAGATGTCGGTGCCGAGGATGTTGAGCACGGCCAGCACGGCGAGCAGCGCCACCGCCCAGGCGAACGGCGGCAGCACGCCGGGCACGATCTGCTGCAGCACGCCGTCGACCAGGATCAGCTCGACCGGCAGGCCGAAGATCGCCGGCGTGACGTAGCCCGCGAACACCAGCAGGATGGCCGGGAAGTTGCCGACCGCCGCCTCGGCATAGCTGGAGAGCGAGCCCGCGCTCGGCATCATCAGCGCCATCTCGGCATAGGCCATGGCGTTGGCGAGCGCCAGCGCGAAGGCGATCGCCAGCGCCGCGAAGAAGCCCCAGCCGCCGATGCCCACGCCCTGCATCAGCGACACCATGCCGAGCTGGGCCACGATGACGCCGATCGAGGCAGCGAACAGCGCGGAGAAGCCGAGCACCTTGCGTGGCGCCGGTGCAGCCGGCGTCTTGTCGATGATGACGGCGGACATGGGCAATCCTCCTCCGTTCAGACAGCCGGTGGATTCGACTTCACTGCGCCGCCTCGGGCAGGCGCAGCCGGGCGCTCACCGCGCGGCAGCAGCCGTCGGGATCGCGCAGGTCGAAGAGCTGCGTCTGCAGCCCGCAGCCATGGGCGCCGACGATGTTGCGCAACTGGTCGTCGACGAACAGCACCTGCGCGGCCGGCAGCTTCATCGCCTCGAGGGCGATCGCATACACCGCCGGATCGGGCTTGAGCACCTTGCTGTGGGTGCCGTCGATGATCACCGCCACCTCCTTGACGATGTCGAGGCGGTCGAGGAAGCTCTTGCCGTAGAACAGCTCCAGCTCGTTGGACAGGATGCCCACGCGCAGGCCGTGGCGCACGGCCCTGCGCACCAGCGCGAGCATCTGCGGGCGGATCGACGAGTTCGGGTCGGTGTGGCGCAGCCGGTGCATCACCGTCAGCATGTCCCAGCCCGGTTCGCCGCAGGCGCGCCCGAGCTCGTCGGCGCGCCGCGCCCAGTAGTCGCGCTCGCTGATCTCGTCGCGCTGCATCGCCTGCCACAGGGGATCGGTGTCGGGATCGAGCGGGCCCAGCCACTGCAGGCTGCCGGCGGGCAGGCCGAGCGTCGCTTCGGTCTCGCGATGCTTCTCGAACAGCGACCAGGTGATCACGGTGCCGAAGTCGAGCAGCAGACCGGCGGGGGTGGAGTACATTCGTCAGGCTTCCAGTTCTTGGTCGAGGGCCACGCCGCGCGGCACGATGCCCTCGCGCACCCAGGCGTCGAAGCGCTCCAGGGCGGTGGCGGCGAACAGCGGATCGTTGATGTGCGCATCGACCTCGACCACCTGCGCCGGCGGCGCGACGCGCGTGCGCAGCTCGTCGAGCAGCGCGGCCAGCCCCTGCGCATCGTGCAGGGCTTCGCCGGGGCGGTCCCAGGCCTGCACGCCCTGGCGCGGCAGCAGCAGCGTCACCGGCGCGCCCGCCTCGGCCAGGCATTCGGCGATGCGACGCGCCGTGTGGCGGCGCTCCTCGGGCGTGGCGGTCACCGAGGCGATGAGCCGGTTGTGCACGTGCAGCGGCCGGTCGCGGTAGGCCTCGGGCACCGGTTGCCAGGCCGGCAGGTCGATCATGTCGGCCGCGCCCGGGGCCACCAGCTGGGGAATGCCGGCGCGGCCCGCGGCGGTCAGGCGCCCGGCGCCCGAGCTGACCACCGAGCCGTGCACCTGGTTGCTGACCTCCTGCAGGCTGAAATCCATCACCGCGGCGAAGCGGCGCTGCGCGGCCATGGCCTCGAAGGCGCGCCCGCCCATGCCGGTGGTGTGGAAGACCGCCACCTCGTAGCCGCGCGCCTCGAGCGCCGGCTTCAGGCGCACCATGTAGTTCAGGCAGCTCTTGCCGAGCGAGCTGATGCCGACCAGCGGCCGCGCCGGACGCACCTCGTCCGCCATGCGCGCGGCGCCGAGCACGGCGCCGGCCGCCTGGCCGAGGATGGCGCGACAGGCGCTGTTCAGGCCGTACAGGCCGCCGGCCCACAGCATCATCGTCAGGTCGGGCGAGACGCGCTCGGGCGGGATCAGGTGCGAGAAGGCCACCGTGGAGACCACGAACTTCGGCACCCCCAGCGGCAGCGCGGCGGCCACGTCGAGGGCGAGATCGGTGCCCATGGTGCCGCCGAGCATGAGCACCCCGTGGATGCGGCCGTCGTCGTGCAGCCGGCGCGCCAGCCGCGCAGCGCCCTCGGCCATGCGGCTCATGGCGAGGTTCTCGTCGCCTTGCGCGGCCACCTCGTCGAGCGTCGCGCGGGCCGCCGCCGCGACCTCGACGTTGCTCAGGTCGGGGGCGAGCGAGGGCGTGCCGAGCACGCCGACGTCCATCAGCAGCACCGCGGCGCCCGCCGCCTCGAGACACTCGCGGATGTAGCGCAGCTCCTCCGACTTGGTGTCGCAGGTGCCGATCACCAGGATGCAGCGGCGCGCTCCGCGATCGTGCGCATTCATTCCGGACTCCGCGCAATGGAACACAGCTTCACGTCGGTGTAGCCGAGCAGGCCTTCGAGACCGCTTTCCTGTCCGAAGCCGCTTTCCTTCCAGCCACCGAACGGAGTCTCCGGTTGCGAGATGCCGAAGTGATTGATGCCGATCATGCCGGCCTCGATCTCTTCGCCGAGCCGGTGCGCCGACGTGAGATCGGAGGTGAAGCCGTAGGCCGCCAGCCCGTAGGGCAGCGCGTTGGCCAGGGCGATCGCTTCGTCGAGCGTGTCGAACGGCTGCAGCACCGCGATCGGCCCGAACGGCTCCTCGTGCAGCAGCCGCGCCTCGGGCGTCAGACGGGCCAGCACCGTCGGCGCGTAGAACCACCCGCGCTCGCCGAGGCGGTGCCCGCCGCACAGCAGATCGCCGCCGCGCTCGCGCGCGTCGTCGACCAGCCGCTGCATGTCGGCCAGGCGCCGTTCGTTGGCCAGCGGCCCCATGTCCACGCCCTCGGTGAGGCCGTGACCGACGCGGATCGCGCGCGCACCCGCCACGAACGCCTCGCGGAAGGCCTCGAAACCGGCCCGGTGCACGTAGAAGCGCGTCGGCGAGGTGCATACCTGGCCGGCATTGCGGAACTTGGCGGTCACCGAGGCGCGCGCGGCGCGCACGAAGTCGGCATCCTCGCAGACGATCACCGGCGCGTGGCCGCCCAGCTCGGCGGTGTAGCGCTTGACGCCCCTGGCGGCCAGCTCGCCCAGCAGCCTTCCGACCGCCACCGAGCCGGTGAACGAAACCTTGCGGATCACCGGCGAGGCGATCAGGTGGGCCGACACCTGCGCCGGGCGCCCGCACACCATGTTCAGCACGCCGGGCGGCAGGCCGGCGTCGTGGAAGGCGCGCACGAACTCCAGGCAGGTGCCCGGCGTTTCCTCGGCCGGCTTGATGACGACGCTGCAGCCGGCCGCGAGCGCGCCGCCGAGCTTGCGCGCCGGCAGGTTGGCCGGGAAGTTCCAGGCGGTGAAGGCCGCCACCGGCCCGACCGGCTGGCGCGCCACCACCTGCGCCAGCACGCCCGGCGTGCGCGGCGGCACGGTGCGGCCGTACAGGCGCTTGGCCTCCTCGGCCAGGAAGTCGATGATCTCGGCGCCCAGCACCACCTCGCGCAGCGCCTGGGCATGCGGCTTGCCCTGCTCGAGCGTGAGCACGGTGGCGATCGCCCCGGCGCGCTCGCGCAGCAGCCGGGTGGCGCGCGCGATGATCTTCTGGCGATCGATCGCGCAGGTGTTCTTCCACAGCGCGAAGCCGCGCTCGGCCGCCGCCAGCGCACGGTCGAGCTCGGGCGGACCGGCCAGCGGCAACATGCCGAGCACCGATTCGTTCGCCGGATCGACCACCGGCAGCTCGCCGCCCGAGGCCGACGGCAGCCATTGGCCGTCGATATACAGGGCGAGCGCAGGATACTTGCTCATGGGCGGCGGCTCGGACGATGGCATGCAGGACCTCTACGGCGCGGTACAGATGTCACGGCTTCGCATCGGCATCGCGGATCACGCCGGCCTGGCCGAACAGCGCCAGCCGGCCGCCCCCGGCGTCGAGCACCGCCGTCAGGTTCTGCCGGTCGTCGCGCACGCTGGCCGCGAAGCTGTGTCCCTGGTCGCTGCTCACCAGCACGGTGCCGCTGGCGCCCACCACGACCACCTTGCCGTCCGACAGCTGCGCCACTCCGGCCAGCGAGCGCTCGGTGCCGGTGGCGACGCGGCTCCAGCTGTCGCCCGCGTCGGTCGAGCGGAACGCATTGCCGCGCATGCCGATGATCAGCACGCTGCCGTCGGCCAGCGCCGTGCCGTACCAGAACGAACCCTTGTAGGGCGGCTTGAGCGTGCTCCAGGTGGCGCCGTGGTCGCGGCTGCGAAAGACGGTCCCCGATTCGGCGGCAACGAACAGCGTGCCCCGGGCGTCGTGAAAGACGTGGTTGAGGTGGCGGTCGGCATCGTCGCCGGAGGCCAGCGCGAGATCGGTCCAGGTGGCGCCGCCGTCGGCGGTCGCGATGGCACGCCCGAACGAGCCGACGGCGTAGCCGTGGCGCGCATCGGCGAACCACACCGACAGCAGCGCCGTGTCGCGGCCCGCCTCGTGCTGCAGCCGCCAGGTCTCGCCGCCGTCGTCGGTGTGCAGCACGATGCCGCCGTGGCCGACCGCCCAGCCGAGCCGCTCGCCGACGAAGCACACGCCCGTGAGCAGCGTGCGCGCAGCCACCGAGCGCGCCTGGCGCCAGCTCCTGCCCTGGTCGTCCGAGAGCAGCACGATGCCGTAGTCGCCCACCGCGACCAGCCGCGCGCCGGCGCGCGCGGCGGCCGTGATCGGCGCGTGCGTGGCCAGCGGCGCCAGCATGGCGGGGCGGCTGTCGACCGACGGCGGCGACGCGGCCGCGGCCGCGGAAGCGGACGAGGCGGAGGCAGGCGGCGAGGCTGGCGCCGGCGACGCCGCGCCCGCGGCTGGCGCGGGCGCGGCCGCGATCGCGCCCAGCGCGACGAGCGCTGACGCCACGAGAGCAACCAGGCGGATCATCGCGGCCCCGCTGCGCCGGCGGCGCCGGCCTGCTCGCGCGCCTGCGCCACCGCCTCGGGCGCCAGCCCGAGGCGCGCGCCGATGCGCTCGACGAGCGCCTGCTCGAAGGGACGCAGCCGCCCGTCGGCGAACGCCACCTGCCACAGCATCCGCACCACCTCGAGGCGCTCGCCGGCATCGAACGCGTCGCGCACGGTACGCGTGAAGATCCAGTCGTCCAGCGAGGCGGCCAGCAGCGTGTCGGCCAGCTCCACCAGCGGCCCGACCGCGCCCGCGTCGAGCCCGAAACGCTCGCGCGCCAGGCGCAGCACCGTGGCGCGCTCGTCCTCGCTCAGCTCGCGGTCGACCTGCGAGACCTCGAGCAGCAGCGCCAGCACCGCGACGCGCACCCGGTCGACGTCGAACGGCGGGCTGGCGGGAGCCGGCTGCGGGCGGGCGCGCAGGCCGGCAAGGATCTTCTCGAGCATACGCGGGCCTCGTTCAGTGAGTCAGGAACGGTGCGCGCACCGGGCCGCGCCGCGGCACGAGCACGTCGATCATGACCGCCAGCGCCGGCAGCAGGGTCATCGCCATGATCATGTTGATCATGAACATGAAGGTCAACAGCAGGCCCATGTCGGCCTGGAACTTCAGCTCCGAGAACGACCACGTCGCCACGCCGACCGACAGCGTGATGGCGGTGAAGATGGTCGCGTTGCCGACTTCGAACAGCGCCTGCTGGAACGAGCGGGCGATGTCCACCCCCTGCGACAGGTACAGCTGCAGCCGGTTGTAGATGTAGAAGGCGTAGTCGACCCCGATGCCGACGGCCAGCACCATCACCGGCAGCGTGGCGACGGTCAGGCCGATCTCGAGCTCCTTCATGAACCAGTAGCCGAGGAAGGTGGCCAGGGTGAGCGGCAGGCAGCACGCCAGCATGGCGCGCCAGTCGCGGTAGGTGACCAGCACCAGCGCCACGATGGTGGCGTAGACGTACAGCATCATCGGCAGCTCGGTGCTCTCGAGCACCTCGTTGGTGGCCGCCTGCACGCCGACGTTGCCGCTGGCCAGCCTGATCTTCACGCCGTCGGTCTTCTCCTCGGCGCGGAAGCGCTTGACGGCGCCGATGACCTCCTTGACGGTGGTGGCCTTGTGGTCGGCCAGGTACAGGTGCACCGGCATCATCGAGCAGCCGGAGTTGGCCAGCCCGCTGCCCTCGGGGATGAAGCTCATGGCATTGGCGAGCGCGCGCGATTCCCGCGGCAGCGCCTCCCACTTCGGGTTGCCCTCGTTCATGCCGGAGTTGGCCAGCTTGGCCAGCGTGGACACCGAGGCCACCGAGAGCACGCCGGGCACGTTCTGCATCGCCCACGAGAACTCGTCGATGTAGGCCATCACCGGATAGTTGTAGCAGCCGTCCTTGGGCGACTCGATCACCACCGTGAGCACGTCCAGCCCGAGGTTGAACTCGCTCACGATGCTCTCGGCGTCGCGGTTGAAGCGCGCGTCGCTGCGCAGCTCGGGCACGCCCGGCTTGACGTCGCCGATGTGCCGCCCCTGGCTCTGGAAGAAGGCCGCGCCGAACAGCAGCGCGCACACCACGGTGGCGATGGCGGCGTTGCGCGTCTCGGCGATGCGCCCGAGGAACTTCATCGAACGCTCGCGCGCGCGGCGCAGCCGCTCGATGCGCGCGACGTAGGCGTCGTCGAAGCTGAAGAACGACGCCACCACCGGCAGCATGATCAGGTTGGTGACGATCTTGTAGGCCACGCCCACGGTCGCGGTGATCGAGAGCTCCTTGATCATGGGGATGGGGATCAGGATCAGCGTGCCGAAACCGACCATGGCGGTGACCAGCGCCATCGAGCCGGGAATCAGCAGCCCGGTGAAGCTGCGCCGCGCCGCGGTCATCGCATCGGCGCCGGCGCAGATCTCCTTGGAGATGTAGTTGATCTGCTGGATGCCGTGCGAGACGCCGATGGCGAACACCAGGAACGGCACCAGCACGGCCAGCGGGTCCAGGCCGAATCCCAGCAGCGTGATGGTGCCGAACTGCCACACCACCGAGACCAGCGAGCACACCAGCGGCAGGAAGGTCATCTTCCAGCTGCGCGTGTACAGCCAGACCGAGGCCGCGGTCAGCACGAAGGCGAGCAGGAAGAACAGCATCACGCTGCGCGCGCCGTCGGCGATGTCTCCGATCTGCTTGGCGAAGCCGATGATCTGGACCTCGAAGCGATCGTCCTCGAACTTGCCGCGGACCTCCTGCTCGAGCCGGGCGGCGAGGTCGAGGTAGTCGAGCTTGCTCTTCGTGCGCGGATCGGTCTCGAGGAGGTCGGCCACCACCATCGCCGCCGAGCCGTCGGTGGCCACCAGGCTGCCCATGTAGCCGCCCACGACGGCGTTGTTGCGGATGCGCGCGATGCTGGCGGCGGCGAGCGTCTTGGGCGTGACGTCGCTGCCGATCACGTCCTCGGCCGCCAACCCCTCGTCGGTGATCTCCACCACGCGGGTGTTCGGCGTCCACAGCGAGGCCACCGTGCGCCGGTCGACGCCGGGCAGGAAGTAGACCGCCTGCGTCACGTCGTACAGGCGCTCGAGGGCGGGCTGGTTCCAGATGTCGCCCTGGCGCGCCTTGACGACCACGATCACGCGGTTGGCGCCGAAGATCTCCTCGCGGTACTGGAAGAAAGTGTCGATGTACTCGTGGCCGACCGGCAGCTGCTTGTCGAAGCCCGCCGACATGCGCAGCTGCGAGGCGAACCAGCCCATGGCCAGCGTGAGCACGCCCAGCACCACCAGGGTGGCGGCCCGATGCCTGAAGAACAGGCCCTCGAGCCGCCTGACCGACGCCGAGACCATGCGTCAGAACGAGAACGAGACGCTGCCGTACAGCATGTCGCGATCGCGCAGCGTGTTGTTGGCGCCCCCGCCCCAGAAGCTGGTGTAGCCGAGGCTGGTGCGCCACTTGTTGCGCCGGTCGAAGTTCAGCGACAAGGTGAGCGCCTTGCGGCCCTCCACGAACGGGATGGTGTTGGGGCTGGTGCCGTGCACGTCGTGCGCGAAGTCGACCTGCGGCGACATGTTCCAGCCGCTCTGCATCACGTTCGGGTAGGTGATCCCGGTCGAGACCACGTAGCCCCACGAGGTCCGGGTGGGCAGGTCGTAGTTGGGCAGCAGGTACGGCACCGCTCCCGACAGGTCGAGGCTGGGGTAGTAGGCCACCGCGGCCTCGGCGAGCAGGTAGCCCTCGGAGGCGCCCAGCGACCTGATCACGCCGCCCAGCGTGGTGCTCGGCGCGGGCAGGTAGAACGCCGTGAGGTGAGCCTGCCACTTGCGCTCGTCGACGAAGCCGCGCACCGCCTCGCCCAGCGGCTGCGCCAGCACCGCGTACTTGCCGCTGGCCGGCACCGTGGGATCGATGCCCACGCTGTCCTTGGGCCGGTACGACAGCTCGGCGCCCACCGCCACGTCGCCCACCCGGGTGTTCATCGAGACGCCGTAGACGTTACGGTCCTCGCCGTAGTCCTCGAAGTACGTCAGCCCGAGCAGGTTGGACGGATCGCCGGAGTTGCGGAAGCTGATGAACGGAATCTTGTCGTGATAGCGGATCCAGTAGAAGCCCAGCTCGCTGTTGATCGCATCGGCGGTGTAGCGCGCCGCCAGCCCGAAC
Source organism: Burkholderiales bacterium 70-64 (assembly GCA_001898645.1). Taxonomy (GTDB): domain Bacteria; phylum Pseudomonadota; class Gammaproteobacteria; order Burkholderiales; family Burkholderiaceae_E; genus Zeimonas. Next base: position 78,086 of record MKUQ01000033.1, on the reverse strand, counting down.
TGGCCGGAGTCCTTGGGCCGATGGGTCGGCTCGCCAAAGGTGACCGAGCCGGCGCCCGCCATCCCGAAGGCCGGGTTGGTGGCGGGATCGGCCAGTTGGGCCGTGGTCAGCCCCGTGCCGCCCGGGTCGCCCACCGTGCCGAAAGGCAGCAGCGGCGGCACCCCGCCGAGCAGGAAGGCGTTGGCGATCGAGGTCGGCACGTAGGCCGGGCCGGCGCCGCGCCCGACGACGTCGGCGTTGGAGAAGTAGGTGCCGACCGGATCGAACTGGAAGCCGTTCCACTTCCACTGGTAATAGCCTTCCAGGCTCAGGTTGTCGGTAACGCCGGCGTTGAACGAGATCATCTGCGCCGGGCGGAACACCTCCTTGAGCTGCGTGCCCGGGGTGTGGAACTTCCGCAGGTCGATCGCGTTGGTGACGTTCACGCCGCCGTAGATGAAGACGTCCTCGCCCCAGGAGATGACCTGGTTGCCGATCTTCACCTTGGCCGGCCGGTCGCCGATGTAGAACTCCTTGGCGATCCAGGCGTCGAGCCAGGTGAAGTTGGTCACGGCGAGGTCCTTGGCGTCCTGCGACAGCGGCGTGCGCCGGGTGTCGTCGGCCTTGAAGTCGTGCGACCAGGTCGCGCGCAGCAGCGACGACCAGCCCTGCGGGTACTTCAGGAACAGCTCGTGCGTGCCCTTGAGCACGGCCGAGGGGAAATCGCCCTTCTTGTAGTTCAGGTTGCCGTCGTCGGCGTTCAGGTAGTTGAAATCCGGGTTGGAGCCGTTCGGGTCGTTGCCCGGTGCGATGGCGCCCAGCTTGCCGGTCACCGGCACGCAGCCGCCGTTGTCATTGCCGATGATGCGGCAGTCGGTGCCCTGCATCCTGCGCTGGAAGCCGAACGACACCGTCGAATCGAAGCTGCCGCTCACCGATTCGCCCTCGATCTTGAACGCGAGCGCCGGTTGCGCGAGCAGCAGCCCCGCGAAGCCGAATGCGATCGACTGCGCGATCACGCCCGGGCGCAACGCCGGCGCGGGCACCTTGCTGTTCTTACCCATCGATCTCTCCTCCTGGTTCATGTTCGTATTCGCCGGCCGCCGCCGCGGTTCCTCCGCGGCGGGCCCGCTCACGCGCTTCAGCGGTCGCCGGCGCGGCGCAGTTCGTCGGGATTGAATTTCCTGGGGTCGATGCGTCCTTCGCGCCCGGCCAGCCAGTCGGTTTCCTTCTGCTCCTGGGTAGCGTTCTCGGCGATGTAGCGTCCGACCGCGAGGTCGTAGGAGACGTTCTCCTGGCTCACGCAGGCCGGGATCTCCGGCGCCGGGACGACGCTGCTCTCCTGCACGCGCCAGATCTTGCCCTGCGCGTCGTAGTTGTCGACGGCCATCACGCCCCAGTTGTCTTCGTCGAGGTAGAACACGCGATGCGGAATCAGGTGGCGCATGCCCTCCTTGAGCGTGGCCTCGATCTTCCAGACGCGATGCAGCTCGTAGCGCACCAGGTCGCGGTTGACGTACTCGGGACCGTAGACGTCCTTGTACTTGCGGCTCTTGTCGATCAGCTTGAAGTTGTTGTAGGGAATGTAGAGCTCCTGCTTGCCGACCAGCTTCCAGTCGTAGCGGTCCATGGCGCCCGCATACATCGGGTAGGCGTCAACCGTTTCCAGATTCTCGTAGCCCGGCACCGGGTTGTCGTAGGCGAAGGTGGGCGCGCGGCGCACGCGGCGCTGGCCGGGGAAGTACAGCCAGGCGTCGGTGGGTTCGTTCATGAACCAGTGCGCGAGGATCATTTCGCCGGCCCGCGCCGCGGGCGAGACCACGGCGTTGAGCAGCTTCATCTCGACCCCGCCGACCTCTTCCACGCCCTTGTTGTCGCGCGACTGGAAGGGGATCGTGACCCACTGGTCCTGCACCAGCGGCGTGAACTCGCCGCTCTTGCTCGAGAAGATCGACGCATAGTGCTCGACGCGGCCCTCGCCCATGTAGCGCAGCTTGTGGTTCCACATCGCCTCGGCGCCGTTGCCGGGGATGGGGAACAGGACCGCCGCGCCGACGCCCTTCTCCAGGCCCCAGCCGTTGGACGCCAGCTTCGCCGTGCGCGCATTGGTCTTCGTGCGCTCGTAGACGAAATCGGGAAAGCCGCAGCTGCGCCGGGTGGGATACACGTCCATCCGGTATCCCTTGTAGGTCTTGAGCAGCGCGATCTGGCCGACGGTGAGCTTGTCCTGGTACTTGTCGACGTTGCTCGCATCGATCGAGAACAGCGGCTTGTCGGCCGCGAACGGATCGATGCGCTTCTGCCCGACCTTCCAGCCCGGCGGCGCGCTGAGCGCCCCGCCGGCCCAGGCCGGGATGGTGCCGTCCTTGTTGGCGGCCTTCTCGGCGCCCACCGGCGTCAGGTCCTTGCCCAGACGGGCGATGTCGGCCTCGCTCGGGGCGCCGCGGGCGCCGCCGGCGAGCGCGCCGAGCGCGGCGAGCGCGATTGCCGCCCTGATTCCTCTTCGCATGGTTTCTCCTCCTCTTCGATTGCGCTGTTCAAAGCACCAGCGTGATGACCTTCTCTTCAGTGACTGCCTCGATGCCGGCCCAGCCGAGCTCGCGCCCGATGCCGCTCGTCTTGCGGCCGCCCCAGGGCAGCCGCGGATCGATGGTTGCCCAGCCGTTGACCGACACCGCGCCCACGCGCAGCCTGGCGGCGAGCAGGTGGGCGCTGCTCGCGTCGCGGGTCCAGATCGTCGCGGCCAGGCCGTAACGGCTGTCGTTGGCGATGCGCAGCGCCTCGTCGACCTCGTCGAAGGCCATCACCGCGCCCACCGGCCCGAAGATCTCCTCCTGGGCGATGCGCATGTCGTTGCTGGCGTCGGCGAAGATGGTCGGCAGGAAGAAGAAGCCCGGCCGTTCCAGCCGCTCGCCGCCGGCGACGATGCGCGCGCCCTCGCGCACGCCCGCCTGCACGTAGCCGCTCACGCGCTCGAGCTGCGTCTTGTTGATCAGCGAACCCATGTTGGTGCGCGGATCGAGCGGGTCGCCGAGCCGGATGTCGCGCGCGGCCCGGGTCAGCCCCTCGAGCACCTGCTCGTACTTCGAGCGGTGCACCAGGATGCGCGTGCCGGCAGCGCACACCTGGCCCTGGTTGAAGAACAGGCCGAGCGCCACGCCGCCCACGGCGGCCTCGACGTCGGCATCGGCCAGCACGATCTGCGCCGACTTGCCGCCGAGCTCGAGCGCCACCCGCTTGAAGCCGTCGGCGGCCGCGCGCATGATCGTGCGCCCGACCTCCGGGCTGCCGGTGAAGCTGATCTTGTCGATGCCGGGATGGCGCGCCAGCGCCGCGCCCGCCACCTCGCCCAGCCCGGGCACCACGTTGAGCACCCCGGGCGGGAACCCCGCCTCTTCCGCCAGGCGGGCCAGGTACAGCGTGCTGAGCGGCGCGTCCTCCGAGGGCTTCATCACCACGGTGCAGCCGGCCGCGAGCGCCGGGGCGAGCTTCCAGCAGGCGATCATCGCCGGCGTGTTCCAGGGCGTGATCGCACCCACCACGCCGACCGGCTCGCGCACGGTGTACGAGTGCGTCGGCATGCCGAAGTAGCCCGAGGTGGGGATGGTGCGGCCCTCGATCTTGTCGGCCCAGCCGGCGAAGTAGCGCACGGTGCCGATCGACATCGGCAGGTCGAGGACCGTCGGCTCCATCAGCGGGCGCCCGAGATTGAGCGTCTCGAGCATCGCGAGGTAGTCCCTGTCGCGCTCGATCAGGTCGGCCAGCCGGTAGAGCAGCCGGCCGCGCTCGACGCCGTCCATCTTCGACCACTCGCCGCCGTCGAACTGGGCGCGCGCGGCGCGCACCGCGGCGTCGACGTCCGCGGGCTTGGCGGCCGCCACCCGCGCCAGCACCTCCTCCCGGGCCGGATTGATCACCGGGAACGTGCCGCCGTCGCACGCCGGCAGCCACTTGCCGCCGATATGGAGCTGCGTCTCGGCCGGCTGAGCGGCCGCGGCAGGCGGGCGCGCCGCCTCGATGCCCATGGTGGAATCCCTGTGCATCGTCTACTGGAGATTGGAGAGGTTCCAGGTCGAGGCGCGCAGCAGCACCGGGCAGGCGCGCTTCCACCGCTCGAGCTCGTCGCGCAACTGCGCCCTCGTCGCCGGCGCCAGCGGCTGTCCGCTCGGCGGCATGCGCATGAAGAACACCCGTCCGGCCGGGGTCTGGGCGAACTCGCCCTCGACGACGCGGCTGTAGCGGCTGTTGTCGGTGCCGCCCGCGGGCGCGGGATGGCAGCCCAGGCAGTTCAGCGCGTAGAGCACGCGCGCATCGACCTCGCGATAGGCGGCGGCGCTCGCGGCCGGCGCCGGCGCCTCCCCGGCGGCGCGCGCCTGCGCCGGCACCAGCGCGCCGGCACAGGCCAGTGCGAGTGCGCCCAGGCGCGCCGGCACGGTGCGAACCGGCTGGCGCCTCATCGCGCCTTGCCCTCCGCCTCGAGGCGGCGCGCCAGCGCCTGGCGCGCCGCGTGCACCTCGCCCGGGCTGGCCTTGCGGGCGCGATGGCGCTGGATCTCGGCAGCCGTGAACGGCGCGAAGTCCGCCGGCAGGCTGGCCTGATTGTGGTCGCGCAGCACGTAGTTGAGGACCTCGGCGGCCTCCTCGTCGCTCAGCGGACGCACGATCGACATCGCGCCCATGTAGCTGCGCCCGCCGACCCGGATCGCCCCGGTCATGCCCCAGGAGACGATCGCCGCCAGCAGCGCGCGGCCGTCCTCCGAGGATGCGAAGTGCCCGAGCGTGCCGGTGAGCGGCGGCACGAAGCCGGGCGAGCCGCCGGCATTCGGCAGGTGGCACACGGCGCAGTGCTGGGCATAGACGCGCGCACCCTCGCCGCCGGCCTGAGCGGCCGTGGAGCCGGCGGCGCCGGCCGCGGCCGCGCCCGCCGTGTCCGCAGCGAAGGCCGCGCCCGCCGCGCACACCGCCAGCGCCAGCAGCGCCGCCGGTGCACCGCGTACTGCCGCGCGCATCGTCACTTGCGCGCCACGCCAAGCACCACCGAGGTGGTGCAGTGGTAGTGCGCGCTGGTCGAGCCCAGGCACCAGTTGATATCGTTGCTCGACTGCGGGCGATACACGGGCGTGTCGGCCTCGCTGCGCAGGCACTGGCAGCGCCCGCAGCTGCCCTTGCCGCAGCAGTCGTTGTACGACACGATGTAGTCGGTGTTGTCGGCCGGGTTGCGGCAGGTGCCCACCCAGGTGATCGTGCCGACCTCGGTGCCCGGCGGGCACGAGGACACCGAGCCGCCGCAGCACGAGCACAACCAGCCGTCGACGCCGCAGTGGCGCCAGTAGTCGCACGAGCGCGGGTCGTCGGTGACGGCGGCGTGGGCACGCCCGACCATCCGGTCGACCGGCAGCAGCGGCACCAGCGCAGCGCCGAACAGCACCTTGCCCAGCCGTGCCAGCGCGCTGCGCCGTGACGTGCGCTGCGCCAGGCGGCGCGAGCCGCGCTCGGAGAATTCGTCGAACCATCTCATCGCCCACCCTCCCGCTCAGCCTTCGACCAGCCGCCTGCCGAGGAATTCCTGCAGCGAGCTGACGCCGGCCGCGTGCGCCTCGAACAGGCTCTCGAAGTGCTCGCGCGTGTTGACCAGCCCCTTGGCGCGTATCACCCCCTCGGCATCGACGAGCACGGCGTACGGCAGCTTGCCGATCTGGTAGGCCATGCCGAGCTCGCGCGAGAGCACCAGCGGCATCGCCTCGAGGCGCTCGCGCGCCACGAAGCGGCGCTGCTCCTGCTCGTCGCCGTCGCTCGCCAGCACCAGGTCGACCGCCGCCTCGCCGGCGGCCATCGAGCGCGCGATCGGCAGCAGCTTCTTGCACATCGGGCAGCTCGGCGAAACGAACAGCAGCACCGTGGCGCGGCCAGCCGCATGGATGCCGCCCAGCTTGAGCGCGCGCCCAGCCAGGTCGCGCAGCTCGAACACCGGCGCGTGCTCGCCCACGCGCGGACCCTTGTCGATCATGAGCGCCCCGGCCGGCGCGATGCGTTCATACAGCACGCCGACCTGGCGCGTCAGCGCCAGCACCACGATGCCGAGCAGGATCACCAGCAGCCACAGCACCAGGTTGGAAACGAGCAATGCCTCGGTCATCGGATTTCCTCGTGTCGGTGTCGCAGATCGGCCAGCGCCGGGGCCTGCGCGATCAGGCGATCGATCGCGCCGAAGACGAACAGCAGCGCCACGGTGCCCAGGCCGATCGTCAGGAAGTCGACCCAGACCAGGTCGCGGCCCGCCGGCGGCATGAGCAGCACCGCGGCCAGCGCGGCCAGCGCCGCGTTGCGCGCGAGCAGCCAGCCCGAAAGCGCGCCGGGCCGCGCCGCCGGCCCCCAGCAGCCGCAATCGATGTCGCGCCGGCCGCGCGCGAGATTCAGCCCGAGCGCAGCGGAGAACACCACCAGCAGCGCCAGCGCGAGCGCGGCCGCGAGCGGACGCAGAGGCGCCGCCAGCAGGCCCAGCGCAGCAGCAGCCTCGAGCGCGGGCACCGCCAGCGCCACCGGCCACAGCGCGACCTCGGGCAGGAGGCGGTACTCGCGCAGCGCGCCGGCGAACCAGCGCGGATGCCTCGCCTTGCCCCAGGCGCTGGCGAGGAAGATCAGCGCGAGCGTCGCGCAGGCCATGCCGGTGAATGCCGGATCGATCACGGATTCACCATCACCATGGCCGTCTCGGCTGCGCCGGCCACGGTGCCGCGGTAGCGGCCGCGGCGCGCGTCGTAGACGTGCAGGCTGCCCTCGGCGCCGAGCGCATACAGCAGCGGCGCATCGTCGCGGCTGGTGAGCACGCTCACCACCGGCGTCTTGGTGCGGATGCGCTGGATGCGCGCCTTGGTCTTCAGGTCGTAGACCCAGATCTCGCCGCCGGGATCCTTGTGGGTGCCGTTGCGGCCGTTCGGATGCATGATCACGTACAGGCGGCCGAGCTTCTCGTTGGCGGCCACGTATTGCCAGCCCCCGGGACGCCACGCCTGCCGGCGATCGGCGGCCTTGAGCAGCGACCAGGTCGGCGCGGCCGCCGGCTCCTGGCCCGAGACGTCGAGCGGATGCACCTGGCCGAGGAAGGACACGAAGTACAGCGTGTCGCCCAGGCGCGCCGGGGCGACGTTGAGCGAGTCCTTGTCGGGATCGAAGAAGGGTTGCTCGCTCATGCGCTGGGAAGCGAGCCGGCCCTCATCGTCGAGGGTGTGGGTGAGCAGCCTGCCGTCGCTGCAGATCATCGAATAGCTGCGATTGCCCGCGCCCGGATAGATCAGCGTGCAGCCGGGCGCGTCGATCTCGCCCACGAAGCGGCGGCTCTTCAGGTCGACCACGCTCACCGAGGTGGCGGGCGTGAAGTTGTACTGCAGCAGGAAGCGTCCGTCGCGGGTGACCACGGTGCCGTAGGGCATGGTCAGCGCGATGAAGCGCTTGGGCGGGATCACCACCTCGCCCACCGGCTTGAGCTCCGCGGGATCGTAGATGGTCACCACGTCGGTGCGCTCGCCGCGCACGCCGCGCGAGTAGAAGGTCTCGGTGACGTACAGCTCCTTGCGATCGGGCGCAGGCGCCAGGCCGGCCAGGAAGCCGGTGGTCATCATGCCGAGCACTTCGCGGCGATCGGCGTCGACCACGACGATCTTGCCCTCGGACAGGTGCGGGAACGACACGTCCATCAGGTAGACCCAGTGCGCCCCATGGGGAGTCGCCAGCGTCTCCACCTTCAGCGTGTCCGCGGGCACCTCGGCCCGACCGGCGCACGCTGCGCCGAACAGCAGCAAGGCCACCGCGGCATTCCTGACGGATCCCATCTCCTCGCACCTCCACGTCGGTACGGCGACTAGCTATGCAACACGCGTGCCAGCGTCCCTATGCACGGCGCGCAGGTGCCGAGTTCTTGCTCGAAATCAAGTCATGAGGGATGCTTCGGGTCGAAGCGGGAATCGGCGGGTAGCCATGACCGGTTCCGTGTATCAGAATGAGAAATGCCCTGTACGAATTCGATCCACCAGAGATCAAGGGGCGCTCGAGGAGGCCATTCAGTGACGCTTGCATCGCTGCCGGTTGCGGCAGACGAACGAACGCGGCTCGCCCGCACCCACTTCTTCAACGGCAACGTGGTCCCCAACGGTCTGGTGGCCGACGAGGTTGCCCGTTCATGGGAGCGTTGCGCGGGCCTCGGGATGGACGCCTCGGCGCGCACCGCCCTGCCCATGGTCACGGCGGCCGAGCTGCGCTCGCTGCGCGAGCGCAACCGCCTGCTGCTCGAGGTGGCGCAGCCCGAGCTCGAGAATCTCTACCAGCAGATCGCCAACACGCGCAGCGTGGTCATCCTCACCGATGCCGAGGCCACGGTGCTCAGCTCGATCTCGCTCGACGGCCCGCTCATGCGCACCGGCGGGCGCCCGGGCGCCTGCTGGGTCGAGACCCACATGGGCACCAATGCGATCGGCACGGCGGTGGTCGCGCAGCGGCCGGTGGCAGTGCTGGGCGACGAGCACTACCGGGAGCAGATGGGCGCCTACTTCTGCGCCGCAGCACCGCTGTTCGATCCGTTCGGCAACCTGGCCGGCGTGCTCGATCTCTCCGGCGGCGAGCACGTGCGCCAGGGGCACCTGCGGGCGCTGGTGGGGATGTCGGCCCGGGTCATCGAGAGCCGGCTGTTCTTCGCGCAGATGGACACGCACACGATCGTGCGCTTCCACAGCCGCCCGGAGTTCCTCGGCACGCTGTGGGAGGCGCTGGCGGTGTTCGACCGCACCGGTACGCTGCAGGCCGCCAACCGCGCCGCGCTGCAGGTGCTGGAGATCGACCGCCGAGCCATCGGCCGCGATCACATCAGCGCCTTCTTCGACATCGATGCGGCCCGCCTGCCCGAAGCCGTTCCGGCCCCCGGCAGCGGCCCGATCCTCATGCACCTGCACAGCGGCATACGCGTGTACGCCGGCGTGCGCGCACCCGCCGAGACCCCGCGCGGCAAGGCCCGCGCAAGCGGATCGCCGCCCGCGGCGCCCTTCGTGCCGCCGCGCCCGCCCGCCGCCGCCCAGCCTGCCGGCGCTGCGGCCCACGGCGCGCGGCGCGGCGAGCTGCGCCTGTCCGACATCGTGCTGGGCGACAGCGCGATGCACGAGCTGCTCGAGAAGGCGCGCCGTGCGTTCGAGGCCGGCATCCCGGTCCTGCTCGAAGGCGAGACCGGCACCGGCAAGGAGGTCCTGGCGCGCGCGCTGCACCGCGAGTCGGCGCGCGCCGGCGGTCCGTTCGTGGCGATCAACTGCGCCTCGATCCCCGAGACCCTGATCGAGGCCGAGCTGTTCGGCTATCGCGACGGCGCGTTCACCGGCGCGCGCCGGGGCGGCGCGATCGGCCAGCTGCAGCAGGCCGACAAGGGCACGCTGCTGCTCGACGAGATCGGCGACATGCCGCTCGCGCTGCAGGCGCGCCTGCTGCGCGCCCTGCAGGAGCGCTGCGTGGTCCCGCTGGGCGGCGACAAGGCGGTGCCGATCGACATCGCGGTCATCTGCGCGACCCACATGAACCTGAGGGAGCGGGTCAGCGCCGGCCTGTTCCGCCAGGACCTCTATTACCGGCTCAACGGCCTGCGCGTGGCGCTGCCGCCGCTGCGCGACCGCGCCAACCTGCGCGCCATCATCGACGGCATGATCCGCGGCCAGAGCGCCGGCGACGAGCCGATCACGCTGTCGGACGAGGCGCTCGAGGCCCTGCTGGGCCATCCCTGGCCGGGCAACCTGCGCCAGCTCGCCAGCGTGATCGCCACCGCGCTGGCGCTGCTGGGCGAGGAGCGCTGCATCGGCATGCAGCATCTCACCGACGACTTCCTGCGCGAGATGATCGAGCAGCAGCCCGTGCGGACGGACGCGCCGGCCGCCTGCGCCGCCGGCACGCTGGCCGCGCTGGAGGTGCAGGCGGTGCAGCGGGCGCTCGAGCGCCACGGCGGCAACATCTCCGCGGCTGCCGCCTCGCTGGGCATCGGCCGCGCAACCCTGTATCGCAAGCTCAAGCAGCAGCGAGGCTGACGGCAGCGGCATGCGCGCGATGACGCTGGAAGCGGTCGGCGCCGCGCTGGTGCCACGCGAGCGACCCGATCCCGAGCCCGGCCCGGGCGAGGTGCGCCTGCGCGTGCTCGCCTGCGCAGTGTGCCGCACCGACCTGCACATCGTCGACGGCGAGCTGCCGCCGGTGCGCTCGCCGCTGGTGCCCGGGCACGAGATCGTCGGGCGCGTCGAAGCACTGGGGCCCTGCGAGCCGGGGTCGGCGGCGCACGCGCTGGCCATCGGGCAGCGCGTCGGCGTTCCATGGCTGGGGCACACCTGCGGGCACTGCGCCTGGTGCGCCGAGGGCCGCGAGAACCTGTGCGACACGCCGCAATTCACCGGCTACCACCGTGACGGCGGCTTCGCCACCTGCGTGGTGGCCGATGCGCACTACTGCTTCTCGCTCGAGGGCATCGCCCTGACCGACGTGCAGGCCGCGCCGCTGATGTGCGCCGGCCTGATCGCCTGGCGCTCGCTCAAGCTCGCCGGCGCCGGCGCGACGCTCGGCCTGTACGGGTTCGGCGCCGCCGCCCACCTCATCGCGCAGGTGGCACGCAGCCAGGGGCGCAAAGTGTTCGCCTTCACCCGGCCCGGCGACGCACCCGCGCAGGCGCACGCCCTCGCGCTGGGCGCGGCTTGGGCCGGGGGCTCCGACCAGTCGCCGCCGGAGCCGCTCGAGGCGGCCATCATCTTCGCGCCGGTGGGGGCGCTGGTGCCGGCGGCCCTGCGGGCCGTGCGCAAGGGAGGGCGCGTGGTGTGCGGCGGCATCCACATGAGCGACATCCCGTCGTTCCCCTACGGCCTGCTGTGGCACGAGCGGCAGCTGCTGTCGGTGGCCAACCTCACCCGCGCCGACGGCGACGAGTTCCTGGCCTGGGTACGCGGCCATCCGCTGCGCGTCGACACCATCACCTACCCGCTCGAGGCGGCCAACGAGGCGCTGCGCGACCTGCGCGCCGGCACGATCCAGGGCGCGGCGGTGCTGGTTCCCGGCTGAAGCGCTCCCGCCTCTCTACGACCTCGGCGTGCTTCATGCCGAGCTTGGCGCGATCGCGGCAGTCGGCGGGCAGCCGGGCCCGGGGGGTTGCGGCGCTGGGCACGGCGGTCGGTGCTGCGCACCGACTTCCCTCCGCTGCTCGCCTCGGGGTCGTGCGGCGCAACTCGCTGCGCTCGCTACGCGAGCTCCGCTCAGACAGGGCGCCGCAAGTCAGAGGTACGAAGCGCGCTGCGCGCGCCGACCCCGAGACTGCGCTGCTCGGCGCCGCACACAGCGCCGCAACCCCCCGGGCCCGGCTGCCCGCCGACTACCGCTCGGGCACCCTGGGTGGTGTTCGGAGAGAAGACGGGGCCGTTGCCTGCGCAGGCTGCCACGGTATCGGCAAAGGCGCGGGCCGCCCGGGGCCGGCGCGCCTGTGCGCAGCCGAGAAGCGCAGCAGCACCGGCGGCGCGCGCAGCGCGCTTCGTGCTTCATTCTCGCGGCGCCCTGTCTGAGCGCAGCTCGCGTAGCGAGCGCAGCGAGTTGCGCCGCGCCAGCCGGTGCTGGAGCATCGCAGGGAACCCCCCGCGCAGCGGGGGGCAAGCACCCGGTGCGCCGGCCCCGGGCGGCCCGCGCCTTTGTTCGCGTAAACCGACGCACGCGCAAACCACCACGCGCGCAGACTGTGCCGCGCCGGCACCTTCGCCCCGCGCAGGCCGCGGCACACCGGCAAGTTCGGCTACACGCCGAGATGGCGCTGCAGGAGCTCCGGCTGGGCCTTGAGCGCGGCGGCGGGGCCTTCGTGCGCGATGTGGCCGTTGTTGATGATGTAGACGCGGCTCGCGAGCGCCAGCGTCGCGGCGAGGTTCTGCTCGACCAGCACGATGGTCTGGCCGGATTGCGCCAGCTCGCGGCAGGCGCGCACGAGATCCTGCACGATGACCGGAGCGAGCCCCTCGAACGGCTCGTCGAGCAGGACGATCTTCGGATCGCGCACCAGCGCGCGCGCGATCGCCAGCATCTGCTGCTCGCCGCCGGAGAGCTCCGTGCCGCGGCTGGTGCGCCGCTGCTTCAGGCGCGGAAACATGGCGTAGATGCGCTCCAGCGGCCACCTGTTGTCGGCTGTCAGCCCGGCGAGGATGATGTTCTCCTCCACGTTCAGGCTGCCGAAGATGCGGCGATCCTCGTGCACGAGCTGCATCCCGGCCCGGGCGATGCCATGCGCCTTCTTGCCGGCGAGCTCCGCGCCATCGAGCTTGACGCTGCCGGTCCTGGGCTTCACCACGCCCATCAGGCTCTTGAGCGTCGTCGATTTGCCGGCGCCGTTGCGGCCGAGGAGCGCCACCACCTCGTTCTTCTCCACGCGAAGCGAAACGTCGAACAGGATGTGGCTGTCGCCGTAGTAACTGTTGAGGCCACTGACTTCGAGCAGGCTCATGCCACCGCTACCTCTTCATGGATGCCGCCGAGATAGGCTTCCTGGACCTTGGCGTTGGTCTTGATCTCCTCGGGCGTACCCTCGACGAGCACACGCCCCTCCTGAAGCACGGTGATCTTCTCGACCAGCTCGAACAGCGAGTCCATGTCGTGGTCGATGACGATCATCGTGCGGCCCACGGCGATCGACTTCAGCAGCGCCACCGTCTCGACGCGCTCCTGCGGGCTCATGCCGGCAAGCGGTTCGTCGAGCAGGAGCAGGCTCGGCGAGGTAGCGAGCGCCAGCCCGATCTCCAGGCGCCGCTTCTCGCCGTAGGCGAGCTCGGACACCGGCGTATCGAGGCGCGCGGTCAAATGGACCAGGGCCGCCGTGCCCTCGACTTGCGCATCGAGGCCCGCAACCTTCGGAAGGCTCTTGAACAGGTCGAGCCTGAACTTGCCCCGGGTCTCGCCGAGCGCCGCGATCCTCAGGTTCTGCCTGACGGTCAGCCGCTCGAAGAGCTGGTTGATCTGGTAGCTCTTGGTGAGCCCGAGCTGGCAGGCGTCGGCGACGCCCATGCCGGTGATGTCGCGGCCCTCGAACACGATCTTGCCCGCGGTCGGCGGAACCTCGCAGGTCAGCATCTTGAAGAAGGTGCTCTTGCCTGCGCCGTTCGGCCCGATGATGCCGCGCAGCTCGCCATGGTCGACGGTGAAGTCGATGTCGCTGTTGGCGACCAGGCCGCCGTAGCGCTTGGTCAGGCCGGTCACCTGCACGATGGGGCCGCTGCTCCTGCCGGCCGCCGACCTGCGCCGGGCCGGCATGGCCACCACCGTGGCGTGCGCCGGGACCGGGGATGCCGCAGCGGCCGGCGCCGTGTCGGCCGGCCGCTCCGCCACTTTCCCGCGACGCGTGGCCAGGTGATAGAGATCGACGATGCCGCCGACCAGGCCGCGGCGCAGGAAGCAGACCAGGAGCACGAACACGATGCCGAGGACGAGCTTCCAGGTGGCGCCGAGATGCAGCGTGGTCTGGAAGAAATCGCTCAGATAGAGCCATGCCGCCGCCCCGAGCAGCGGCCCGAACAGCGTGCCGGCGCCGCCGATCGCGGTCTGCATGACGATCTCGCCCGAGGTCGCGAACATGAAGGCGTCCGGCGGCATGAAGCCCTGCATGAGGCCGAGCAGCCCGCCGGCGAAACCCGCATACATGGCAGCGACCACGAAGACGACGAGCTTGTAGCCGTGGATGTTGTGGCCGAGCGCCTCCGCGCGCAGCGGGTTGTCGCGGATGGCGCGCAGCAGCAGGCCGACGGGCGAGCGCACGATGCGCAGGGCGACCACGAGCCCGACGAAATACCAGAACGCGAAGAAGACGTACATCGACCAGTTGCTGTCGAACTGGATGTTCGTGAAGCCGAGGTTCAGGTTCGGCGTCGGTACGCCGGGCAGGCCGTTCTCCCCGCCGGTATATTCCGACAGCGGGTTGAATTCGACGAAGAAGAAGACCTCGGCGATCGCCACGGTGATCATGGCGAAATAGATGCCGGTGCGCCGCAGCGCGATCAGGCCGATGAGATATCCGATGACGCCCGCCACGATCGTGCCGAGGATGACCGCTGCGACGGTATTGGTGAACGAGGTCTGCGTCAGCAGGTAGGCCGCGAACATGCCGCCGCTGCCGAAGAACGCGGACTGGCCGAAGGAGAGCAGGCCGGTATAGCCGAACAGGAGGTCGAAACCGATCCCGACCAGCCCCCATATGAGGATGCGGTTGATCGTGGTCGGAGTGAAGCCGAGATGGGGCAGCACGAAGGGCGCCGCGATCAGGGCGATCAGCGTCAGGCTTTCGACGAGGAAGGGGCGTTGTCTGGGCATCGGATGATCGCGTTCACTCGCGGCCCGCCGCGCCGAGCAGTCCGCGGGGGCGGAGCACCAGCACGAGCGTCATCGCCACGAAGAGCATGACGTAGGAATAACCGGGGTTGAACATCGAGGTGATGCTGATGATCTCGCCGGCAATGAGGCCGCCCAGCACCGCACCCGGGAAGGAGCCGACGCCGCCGATCACGACGACGACGAAGGTCTGCACCAGGATGGCATCGCCGACGTCGGGCGCGATGGAGACCACCGGGGCGTTGACGATGCCGGCGAAACCGGCCGCCATGGCGCCGATGCCGAACACCAGCATGAAGATCCTGTAGACGTTGATGCCGAGCGAATCAACCATCACCGAATCCTCGATGCCGGCGCGCACGATCATGCCGATGCGCGTGCGGTAGAGCACGAAATACAGCGCCAGCAGCGCCACCGTGACGATGCCGAGCAGGGCCAGCCGGTAGGTCGGGTAGACCATGAAGCCGAGCGGGGTGATGCCCATCAACGGCGCCGGCGGCGGTACCGACTTCGAGAGGCTGCCGAAGAAGAAGCGCACGGCCTCGACGAAGACGATGCCGAGGCCGAAGGTGACGAGAAGCTGGTCTTCGGGCGGCCGTGCATAGAAATAGCGGATGATCAGCCGCTCGGTCACCACGCCCACCACCATCACGAACAGCGAGCCGGCGATGGCCGCGACGACGAAGGATCCCGAATGGGTGTAGGCCACCCAGCCGGCATAGCCTCCCAGCATGAACATCGCGCCATGCGCGAGATTGAGCACGCCGAGCGTGCCGTAGATGATCGTCAGGCCGGAGGAGATGAGCGCCAGCAGCGCGCCCAGCACCAGCCCGTTGAAGCATTGAGAGATGAAGTTGGCCCAGTTGATCACGGTGTCCCGCCAGGAGCATGAGTGCCTGCC
>MKUQ01000033.1:0-62829 GCA_001898645.1 Burkholderiales bacterium 70-64 | reverse complement strand
GGGAGGGCGCCCTCGCCTATCAGGTGTAATCGCCGAGCTTGCAGCCGAACGCGTCGGGCGCCTGCATCACTTTCTCGCCGGGCACGAGCTCGAGCACCTCCCAGTAGTCCTCGTCGTTCTTCATGTCCTTCTTGGCCTTGCCGCGGACGATGACGACCGGACGCACGCACTGATGGTCTTGCGGCCGATAGTGGACGTCACCGAGGAGCGAGGGGATGGTCTCGCCTTTCTCGTACTGCCTGATGACGTCGGGCGGGTAGAAGCTGCCCGCTTCCGTGACCATGCGCGCCCAATGGGCGAAGCTGACGTAGCCGTTCTCGGCGCCCCATTCCGGCCGATATCCGTACTTCTTGCGGAACGAATCCACGAACATCTTGGCAAGGGGATATTTGTCCTCGAGCGTCCACCAGAAATCGGTGGCGGCGAAAACGCCGGCCGTGAGGTCCGGTCCCACCTCCTTGGCGAGGAAGGGAATCTGGTAGGGGATGACCAGCGTCATCTTCGGCAGGATGCCGAACTGCTTGGCCTGCTGGGTCGACAGCACGGCGTCGCGGCCCCAGTTGACGTTGATCAGGAAGTCGGCGCCGGAGTTCGCGATGTTGGTCAGGTACTGGCTGAAATCCTGCGTGCCGAGCGGCGACACCTGGTTGGTCACCATCTTCCAGCCGGCCTCTTTGGTCAGGTAGTCGTTGACCGACTGCGTCGTGGTGTGGCCGTAGGTATAGTCCGGCGTCATGAACGCCGCCTTGCGGTTCTTGCCGAAATTCTTCACCAGGATCGGGCCGATCGCGTTGGCCGCCGTCTCGCCGTAGAAGCCCTGCCGGAAGCCGTAGCGTACGCAGTCCTTGCCGGTGGTGTCGTTGGAACCGGAGATGCCGGCCAGGTAGAGGATCTTCTCGCGCTGGGCGAACTTGTTGAGCGCGACCGCCACGGCCGACGAGGTCGAGCCGATCATCAGGATGACCTTCTTCTGGTTGATGAAGGTCTGCTCCGCCTGCACCGCCTGGTTCGGCTTCGCGGCCGAGTCGGCCGAGACCAGCTCCACCTTCTTGCCGAGCACGCCCTTGTCCACCTTGGGCGCGAATTTCTTCATCAGCTCGTGGTTGGTGTTCATGTGCTCGACGGCGAGCTCCATGCCCTTGCGCTCGTCCTCGCCCTGCACCGCATAGGTGCCGGTGAGCGGCACGGCGGCCCCGATATAGACCGTGCTGCCCTGCGAGCCGGCCGGCCAGGTGCCGATCGGCGGCTTGTCCTCGGCATAGGCCCAGCCGATATGGCCGAAACCGGGAACCAGGGTCGCGCCGGCAACGCCCGCACCCACACCCAGCACGCGACGACGCGCGATGACGGGCGTCGTCTTGTTCGTGAACTTGGACTCCGACATGCTTTCTTCTCCCATCGGTTGGCGATGTTCTGCGTAGTGTTGACCGTTGACCGGCGGATGCACCCGCATCCCGAACTGTGGGGGAAGGATCCCCTTCGCCAGTCAACCTCACAACAACAGATTGACTTCGTTGATTCTTTTTGTGAAGAATTCATGTTCATGAATGAAAATTCGTGGATTTTTCACCTTGCGGCGCAGCATCGGAGGCGGTGAGCCTGTGCGACGTTCACTGATCGGACCGACCTTGCGCGAGCGCCGGCGTGCGCTCGGCATCACGCAGTCGAAGCTGGCCGCCGAGGTAGGCATCTCGGCGTCGTACCTGAACCTGATCGAGGGCGACAAGCGCAACATCGGCGGCGTGCTGCTCAAGCGCATCGCCGACGCGCTCGGGCTGGCGCTCGACGAGCTCGACGGCGCCGCCGAGCGGCGGCTGGTGGACGATCTCGGCGAGCTCGCCGGCGAGCCGCTGCTGGCCGACCTACGCCTGGACCCGGCCGTCACCCACGGCCTGGCGAGCCGCCACCGGAACTGGGCGCGCGCACTGATCCGCCTGCATCGCGCCTGGCTCGATCGCGGCGAGGCGGTGGGTGCGCTGTCGGACCGGCTCAACCAGGATCCCTTCCTCGGCGACGCCGTGCACAGCATGCTCAGCCAGGTGGCGGCGATCCGCTCCTCCTCGGAGATCCTGGAGACCGTGGACGACCTCGAGCCGGCGCAGCGCCAGCGCTTCGTGTCCATCGTCAGCGACGAGAGCGCCCGCCTCACCGACGTGGCGCAGGCGCTGGCGGCGTTCTTCGACAAGGCGTACACGGGCACGCGATCGGTCACCCCGGTCGACGAGGTCGACGACTTCATCTTCGATCGCGACAACTACTTCCCGGAGCTCGAGCAGGCGGCGACGGACTTCCGCGCCGCCGCGGCGATCGAGGGCGACTGCCGCGAAGCGGCGCTGGTGGACTACCTGCGGAATACGCACGGGGTGCAGGTGATCGCCCGGCCCTCGACCGAGCTCGATCCCACCGACGTGCGCCACCATGCGGCGTTCGACACCGGCACGCGTACGATGGTGCTGGCCGAGGCGGCCCCGCGCCCGACGCGGCGATTCCAGCTCGCCCGGCTCGCCACCGAGCTCTTCCACCAGGGGCGCGCGATCGACGGCGTGCTCGCGCGGGCCGGCCAGCTCACCACCGACGCCGCGCGCCGGCGCGCACGCCGCGCGCTCTCGTCCTACCTCGCGGCCGCGGTGCTGCTGCCCTACGAGGCCTTCCTCGAGGCCGCCCTGCGCTCGCGCTACGACATCGACTACCTCGCCCAGCGCTTCGGCGCGAGCTTCGAGCAGGTGTGCCACCGGGTGGTCGCGCTGCGCCGGCCGGGCGCGGCCGGCGTCCCCTTCGGGCTGATGCGCACCGATGCCGCCGGCTTCACCAGCAAGCGCTTCCCGCTGCCGCGGCTGGCCCTGCCGCGCCACGGCCCGGCCTGCCCGATGTGGGCGATCTACCAGGCGTTCCACGTGCCCGGCACGGTGGTGCGCCAGCTCGCCGAGTTCCCGACCGGCGACCGGCTGCTGCTGATCGCGCGCACCGTGGAGAAGACGCGCCCGGCCTTCACCCTGCCGCGCCGCTTCCTGTCGATCATGCTCGCCTGCGACGCGCTGTACGCCGACCAGACCGTCTATGGCGACGGCCTCGACCTGTCATCCTCGGCGCCGGCCGTGCCGGTGGGGCCGAACTGCCGGCTGTGCGTGCGCCGCGACTGCCTGTACCGCGAAGAGGATCCGATCATCGATGCCTGACGGGCTACACTCGCAACCAGTACCAGGATATGAACAACACCGCACCGGACAGGGGAGACGGGCCATGGCCACCCGCGTGCTGATCGCAGAAGACGAGCCGCACATCGTCGAATCGCTGAGCTTCGTGCTGCGGCGCGAGGGCTACGCCGTCACCTCGGTGCTCGACGGCGAGGCGGCGCTGCGCCACCTGCGCAGCGACGCCCCCGACCTGCTGATCCTCGACCTGATGCTGCCCAGGATCAACGGCTTCGAGGTCCTGAAGGCGGCGAAGTCCGATCCGTCGCTGAAGGCCATCCCGGTGATCATCCTCACCGCCAAGGGGCAGGTGCACGATCGCCGCATGGCCGAGGAGATCGGCGTCGACGGTTTCATGACCAAGCCGTTCTCCAACCGCGACATCGTCGAGCAGGTGCGCCACCTGACCACGCGCTGAAGCACGAGCCGCGCCGATGAAGAGCCAGGCCCCGGTTCCCGCCCGCACACGCAACGCGGCCGCGCTGCTGCCGGCGATCGGCGTCTTCCTGTGGATGCCGCCGGTGATCACCCTGTTCAGCGGCGGCATCGAGGTGGCCGGGGTGCCGCTCATCGTCGCTTACCTGTTCGGCACGTGGCTGCTGCTGATCGTCTGCGCTGCGCTGCTGACCAGACGGCTGGGGCAGCGGCCGCAGCCGCCCATGCCGCCCGACGCACCGGTCGGCGCGCCGCCTCCCTATTCCGGGCCGCCGCCGCACGTACCGCCCTCCTGATGCTGTCCGCCAACCTCGTCCTGCTCACGGCGCTGCTGTACGTGGCGCTGTTGTTCGCGGTGGCGTTCGTGGGCGATCGCCGCGCGCGCACCGGGCGCCTGGGATGGCTGCAGTCGCCACTGGTGTACACGCTTTCGATCTCGGTCTACTGCACGTCGTGGACCTTCTACGGTGCGGTCGGCTCGGCCGCGCGCAACGGCCTGGAATTCGCCACCATCTACATCGGCCCGACCCTGGTGTTCGTCGGCTGGTGGGTGCTGCTGCGCAAGATCGTGCGCATCGCCCACACCCAGGGCATCACCTCGATCGCCGACATGATCTCCTCGCGCTACGGCAAGAGCGCCAGCCTGGCCGCGCTGGTCACGCTGATCGCGGTGGTCAGCACCACGCCGTACATCGCGCTGCAGCTCAAGGCGGTCGCCACCAGCTTCCAGGTGATCAGCAACAGCGGTCCCGACGCGCTCTCGGGCACGCCCGACGCGGCGCCCGACTTCCGCGCCGGATTCTGGATCGCGGCCGGCATGGCGGTATTCACCATCCTCTTCGGCACGCGCAACATCGACGCCAAGGAGCGCCACCACGGGGTGGTGGCGGCGATCGCGCTGGAAGCCGTGGTCAAGCTGGTCGCGCTGGTGGCCGTCGGGCTGCTGGTGACCTTCGGCATCGCCGGCGGGCCGGCGCAGGTGTTCGAGCTGCCCTCGGCGGAGATCCTGCGCGCGCAGGATTCCTTCGGGCCGCGATGGATCACCGTGATCTTCCTCTCGGCAGCCGCGGTGATCTGCCTGCCGCGACAGTTCCAGGTGACGGTGGTCGAGAACGTGGACGAGGGGCACCTGCGTACGGCCGCCTGGCTGTTCCCGCTGTACCTGTTCCTGATCAGCCTGTTCGTGCTGCCGATCGCGATCGCCGGGCTGAGCTACCTGCCGGCCGGGTCCAATCCCGACATGTTCGTGCTGACCCTGCCGATGTGGGCGCGCCAGGACGCCGTCGCGCTGCTGTCGTTCCTGGGGGGCTTCTCCTCGGCCACCTCGATGGTGATCGTCGCGTGCATTGCGCTCTCGACCATGATCTCCAACCACATCATCATGCCGCTGGCGCTGCGCCTGCGCTGGGTGTCGCAGAGCGCCAGCGGCGAGATCCGCCGCTTCCTGCTCGCCAGCCGGCGCGTCAGCATCTGCGTGATGCTGCTGTTCGGCTTCCTGTACTACCGCCTCAGCGGCGATTCCGACGCGCTCGCCTCCATCGGCCTGATCGCGTTCGTGGGCGCGGCGCAGGTGCTGCCGAGCCTGATCGGCGGGCTGTTCTGGCGCCACGCCAACGCCGACGGCGCCTTCGCCGGGCTGATCGCCGGCACCATCCTGTGGGCCTATACGCTGTTCCTGCCCAGCATCGGCGACGAAGCGATCCTGTCCGCGAAGGATCTCATCGACGGCCCCTTCGGACTGGAATTCCTGCGCCCGCAGGCGCTGTTCGGCCTGACGGGCTACGATCCCCTGGTGCACGCGATCTTCTGGAGCCTGTCGGTCAACACGCTCCTGTTCGTGCTGGTGTCGCTGTGGCGCGAACCGCGCCCGTTCGAGCGCCTGCAAGGCACGCTGTTCGTCGACGTGTTCCGCACCCCGGCCGAAGCGACCACCGGCCTGCTGCACCGCTCGGCCACGACCGACGACCTGAGCATGCTCGCCCAGCGCATCCTCGGCGCGGACGAGGCGCAGCGCCTGTTCCGGCAGGCCGCGCAGCAGCAGGGGCGCGACCGGGACATGCCGATCGCCGACAACGCCTTCATCACGCAGCTCGAGCGCACGCTCGCCGGCAGCATCGGCGGCGCCTCGGCGCACGCGATGATCTCCCAGGTGGTCACCGGCGAGACGATCAGCCTCGACGCCCTCATGCGCATCGCCGACGAGACCCAGCGCATCCGCGAGTACAGCCATCAGCTCGAGGAGAAGTCGCGCCAGCTCGAGGCCACCGCCCGCCAGCTCGGCGAGGCCAACGAACGCCTGCGGCGGCTCGACGTGGAGAAGGACCATTTCCTGAGCCAGGTGAGCCACGAGGTCAGGACGCCGATGACCTCGATCCGCTCGTTCTCGGAGATCCTGCTCGACGCGAGGGATCTCGACCCCACGCAATCGGAGCACTTCCTGCGCATCATCCACGAGGAAAGCGTGCGGCTCACCCGCCTGCTCGACAGCACCCTCGAGCTGAACCTGCTCGAGCACGGCGAGGCGCCCTGGCAGCTGACGCGCATCGACCCGGAGCTCGCGCTCGACAACTCGATCCGGATCTGCCAGGGGCTGGCCTCGGGCGCGCGGGTGCGGCTGCTCGAAGGCGAGCGCGCGCGCGGCACCATGGTCGAGGGCGAAGCCGACCGGCTCAGCCAGGTCTTCATCAACCTCATCTCCAACGCGATCAAGTACAACACCAGCCGCACGCCCTGGGTGCTGGTGAGCAGCCGCATCCACCACGACTCCTACGAGGTGCTGATCGAGGACAACGGGCCGGGCATCCGCGCCGACGAGCGCGAGCTGATCTTCTCGAAGTTCCGCCGCGGCTGGGCGCACACCCAGACCTCGGCGCCGGGAGCCGGCCTCGGCCTGGCCATCAGCTGGCAGATCATGCGCCGGCTCGGCGGCTCGCTCTCCCTGGCGAGCGGCGCCGGGCGCGGCGCCTGCTTCCGGGTGTCGCTGCCCTACCCCGGCCGTGCCGCCTAGGGCGTATTGACGCTACGATCGTCCGCGCGCAGGCGCCCGCACGCAGGCCCTAGCGCAGCTCGATGCTGCCGTCGAACTTCACCGTGAGCCCGAGCGCCGCGATCTCGAGCGTCATCACGGCCGGCAGCGGTGCATCCTCGCGCAGCCTGCCGTCGGCAAGGGCCGCGGCGACCGCCTGCTCGATCTCGCGCTGCGACCCGACGCCGACGGTACGCAGGAACTTGCGAATGCTGTGGCTGAAGGCTTCCTCGTTCATCGCGGCTCTCCGGTGGATGGGTACAGGCCCCATTGTGCCGCGGCGCGCGCCGAGCCCGGTAGACTCCGCCATGGAGCGCCGCCACCGCGAACCCGGCCATGCACCGCACCGAACGCCTGTATCGCATCGACCAGCTCATCCACCAGCACACGGTGATCGCCTTCAACGCGCTGATGCGCGAGCTGGAGGTCTCGCGCGCGACGCTCAAGCGCGACATCGCCTACATGCGCGACCGGCTCAACGCGCCCATCGTCCACGACCGCGAGCGCGGCGGCTACTGCTTCGCGCCCTCCTCGCTCGGCCCGCAGTACGGCCTGCCGGGGCTGTGGTTCAACGACCGCGAGGTGCTGGCGCTGCTCACCATGCACCGCATGCTCGAGGAGCTCGACACCGGCGGCCTGCTCGGCCCGCACATCCAGCCGCTCGTCGCGCGGCTCAATGCGCTGCTCGGCACCGCCAACGACTCGGCCGACGAGATCATGAGGCGGGTGCATATCATCGCCGCGCAGAGCCGACCGGTGAAGCCGAACTGCTTCGAGATCATCGGCAGCGCGCTGGTGGCGCGACGGCGCCTCGAGATCGCCTACTTCACCCGCTCGCGCAACACGCGCGGAGTGCGCGAGGTCTCGCCGCAGCGCCTGGTGTGGTATCGCAGCGCCTGGTACCTCGACGCATGGTGCCACCGCACCGGCACCCTGCGCGTGTTCGCCCTGGACGCAGTGGAGCAGACGCGGCTGGTCGATCGCCGTGCCCACGAGATGCCGCTGGCGGAAGTCGAGCGGCGCCTCGGCAGCGGCTACGGTATCTTCCGTGGGCGACGGCTCGCCTGGGCCACGCTGAGGTTCTCGGCCGATGCCGCGCGCTGGGTGCGGGCCGAGGTCTGGCACCCGGAGCAGGAGGGCCGGGAGCTCGCCGACGGCGGCTGGGAGCTGCGCGTGCCCTACGGCGCGACGCCCGAGCTCGAGATGGACATCCTGCGCCACGGCGAGCACGTCGAGGTCGTGGGGCCGCCGGCGCTGCGCCGGCGCGTGGCCGAACGGCTCACCGCCGCGCAGGCGGCCTACCGGTGAGCCGCCGATGACCGAGGACGACGCGCGCAACGCCCTGCTGGTGCGCGCGTTCGAGCTCGCGCCCGCCGACCTGGCGAACTGGAGCGGCGACGATCGCGCCTGGGCCAGCCGCGCCGCGGCCGAGGTCGAGGGCGCATCCGCGCCGACCGATGCCTTCGTGGCACGGCGCGCCCGCCTGGCGGCCGAGCGCCTCGCCGGGCGCGAGCGTGCCGTCGCGCGCACGCTGCGCGCGCTCACCTGGCGGCCGGGCGCGGCCTGGGCGATCGCGCTGGCGGCGTTCCTGCTGGGGGCGGCCGGCGACGCGATCGGCGCCTCGCAGCGCATCAACGTGCTCGCGCCGCCCCTGCTGGCGCTGATGGCCTGGAACCTCGCGGTGTACGCCGCCCTGGCGCTCGGCAAGGCGGCACGGCTGGCCGGCGCACGGCGCCGCACGCCAGGCCCCCTCGCCCAGCTGCTGGCGCGCATCACGCACGCGGCGGGCGCGCGGCTGCGTGCCGGCGCCGACGGTCCGGTGCTGGCGCGCTTCGCCCTCGACTGGGCACGCATCGGCGCCGCGCTGAACGCGGCGCGCGTGGCGCGAGTGCTGCACATGGCCGCCATCGCGCTGGCACTGGGCGCGCTGGCCGGCATGTACGTGCGCGGCCTGGTGCTCGAGTACCGCGCCAGCTGGCAGAGCACCTTCCTCGACGCCGAGGCGATCCGCCGCCTGCTCGACTTCGTCCTCGGGCCGGCCGCGAGGCTGACCGGCATCGCGCTGCCCGACGCGCAGCGCCTGGCGGCAATGCGCTTTCCCGAATCGGCGGGCGAGCCGGCGGCGGCATGGATCCACCTGTACGCGGTCACTGTGGCGCTGGTCATCGTGATCCCGCGCGCCGTGCTCGCGCTGTCCGACCGGCTGATCGAGCGCCGCCTCGCGCGCCGCTTTCCCCTGGCGCTGGACGACGCATATTTCTCCGCGCTCGCGCGCGCACACCGCGGCGAGCCCGCCACGGTGGCCGTCGTGCCGTTCGCCCACGCGCTCACCCCACAGGCGGCGCTCACGCTGCGCGCCGTGCTCGCGGCCGCGCTCGGGCCTGCCCTCGACTTCGCGGTGGCCGCGCCGGTGGCCTACGGCGACGAGGCCGCGGCCGCGACGCGCCTGGCATCGCTGTGTGCGACCCCGCCGACGCTGGTCCTGGCACTGCTGTCCTCGGCCGCCACGCCCGAGCCGCAGGCCCACGGCGCCTTCGTCGAGGCGCTGGCCGCCGCGCTCGCGCCGGGCACTGCCATGCTGGTGGTGATCGACGAGTCGGCCTTCCTCGCCCGCTTCGGCGGCAACGACGCCACGGCCGTGCGCCGGCGCGACGAGCGCCACCTCGCCTGGAAGCGCCTGCTGGCGGAGCATGAACGCCAGGCACTGTTCGTGGACCTCGAGCGCGCGGATCCGGCAGCGGCCGCCGCCGCGCTGCGCACCGCGCTCGCACGGCCGGCCGCCGTGACCGCCGCGCAGGCCCCGCGATGAGCGCGCACACCATCGCGCTGAGCCTGGTGTCGCACACCAACGTGGGCAAGACCACGCTCGCGCGCACCCTGCTCGGGCGCGACGTGGGCGTGGTGCGCGACGAGCCCCACGTCACCGAGGCGGCCGAGGAGCACCTGCTCGTCGAGACCGCCGGCGGCGACCGCCTGGTGCTGTGGGACACGCCCGGCTTCGGCGACAGCGTGCGCCTGGCGCGCCGGCTCGATGCGAGCGGCGACCCGATCGGCTGGTTCCTGAGCGAGGTCTGGGACCGCTTCCGCGACCGAGCGTTCTGGGCTGGCCAGCAGGCGGTGCGCAACGTGCGCGAGCGCGCCGACATGGTGCTGTACCTGGTCAACGCCGCCGAGTCGCCCGCGCACGCGGCCTATGTCCCCACCGAGATGCGCATCCTCGAATGGATCGGCAAGCCGGTGGTGGTGCTGCTGAACCAGCTCGGGCGCCCCCGTCCCGCCGCCGAGGAAGAGGCCGACGTGCAGGCCTGGCGCAGCCAGCTCGCCGGCACCTCGCTGGTACGCGCGGTGCTGCCGATGGACGCCTTCGCGCGCTGCTGGGTGCAGGAAGCGACGCTGCTGCGCGCCCTGCAGGCGGTGCTGCCGGAGGAAGACCGGCGCGAGGCCTGCGCACGCCTGGCCGACGAGTGGCTGCGCCGCCGGCGCGCCACTTTCGATGCGGCGATGGACGTGCTGGCGCAGCGCATCGCGCGCGCCGCCGCCGACCGCGAGCCGGTCCCCGCGACGGGCCTGCTCGATCGCCTGCGCGACGCCGGCAGCGCCCTGGCGGCGCGCCACGGCGCCGAGGAGGCCGAGGCCTCGGCGACCCGGCGCGGGGCCATGCGCCGGCTGGCCGAACGGCTCGATGCCGACGTGCGTGCCGGCACCGACCGGCTGATCGCGCTGCACGGGCTCGCCGGCCATGCCTCGGGCGAGGTCCTCGCGCGCCTGGCCGAGCACTATGCGGTCACCGACCGCCTCGACGAAGGCAAGGCCGCGATGTTCGGCGGCGCGATCACCGGGGCGCTCGCCGGGCTCAAGGCCGATCTCGTCGCCGGCGGCCTCACCTTCGGCGCCGGCATGCTGGCCGGGGGCATCGTCGGCGCGCTGGGCGGCTTCGGCCTGGCGCGCGGCTTCAACCTGGTGCGCGGTGCGCAGTCGCCCTCGGTGGCCTGGACCGACGCGGTGCTCGACGAGCTGGTGGTCACCGGCCTGCTCGGCT
Organism: Burkholderiales bacterium 70-64; assembly: GCA_001898645.1. GTDB lineage: Bacteria > Pseudomonadota > Gammaproteobacteria > Burkholderiales > Burkholderiaceae_E > Zeimonas. The sequence continues at coordinate 52,139 of MKUQ01000033.1, read as the reverse complement.
ACCTGGCGGTGGCGCACTACGGCCGGGGCCGCGGCGACTGGACGCCGTCGGAGCACCCGGCGCACTGGCGCGACGTGGTGCTCGCGGTGTTCGAGCAGCGGCGCGAGGCCTTCGCGCACGCCTGGACGCTGCGCCGCGAGCCCGATGCCACGCCGGCGCTGCAGGCGGCGCTGCGCCCGCTGCTGACGCAGGCGGCGCTCGACGCCCTCGAGCGGCTGTATCCGGGCGCGCTGGCGCGCAGCCGCGGCGAATGAGCGAGCTTCGCTCCTTCTAGGAATCCGTCGGGTTCGAATCGAGCCCGCCAGATTCCCGATCGATGGGATCCATGTCGTCGAAGTAGCGCCCTTCGGCGGCGACGAAGGCCGCGACCATGGCGCGCCAGGTGGCCTCGACCACGTCTTCCAGGCCCTCGAAGCCGCGGTCGTGGCGCGCGGCGAGCGCGCGCACCCGCGCGATCACCTCGGCCTGGCGCGCCGGCGCCGCCACCTGGCCGGCATCGGCCTTGAAGCGCGCGGCGTCCTTCACCAGCATCGCGCGCTCGGCCACCAGGGCGACCAGCTGCTCGTCGATGGCATCGATGCCGGCGCGCACGCCGGCCAGGTTCGCGGCCAGCGGCCGGTAGGCCGGGTCGCGGAAGCAGCGCAGCGGCTTGCCTTGCGGATCGGGTTCCATGCCGCCGATTCTGCCACGGGCGCCCGTCGCGGATCTGCTAAGGTCACCCCTCGTGCGACCCGTGATCCGCGCCTGGGCGGCGCTCCTGACGACGATGGCCATGGCCTGGGCCGGCGGCACCGGCGCGCAGGGGCGCGTCATCGCCGCCGATCCATCGAACTACCTCGCGCTGCTGCGCACGCTGCAGCCCGGCGACACGCTGCGGCTGGCGGCGGGCACCTACGACCCCGCCGGCGGCGCGCCCGGCCTGCCGCTGTTCGGCCTCCACGGCACGGCCGGCCGGCCGATCACCATCACCGGCCCCGAGGGCGGCGCGCGGCCGCTGCTGCTCGGACGCGCCGGCTACAACACGGTGCGCCTGGCCGATGCGAGTCATCTCGTCGTGCGCAACCTCGTCATCGACGGACGCGACCTCGGCGGCGCGGGCGTGGCCGCCCAGGGCCTCACCCACCACATCACGCTGGAGAACCTGGTGATCCGCGGGGTCGGCTCGGACCAGCAGGTCGACGGCATCTCCACCGCAGGCGCGCCGGCCTGGAACTGGGTCGTGCGCGGCAACACCATCGTCGGCGCCGGCACCGGCATGTACTTCGGCAACTCCGACGGCACCCATCCGTTCGTGGCCGGCCTGATCGAGCGCAACCTGGTCCGCGACACGATCGGCTACAACATCCAGATCAAGCACCAGCTGCCGCGGCCCGAGGGCATCGGCCTGCCCGCGGGCCCCTCGCGCACGATCGTCCGCCGCAACGTGTTCTCCAAGTCGGCCAACAGCGCCACCGGCCCCATGGCCAGGCCGAACCTGCTGGTCGGCCACTTCCCCACCAGCGGCCCGGGCAGCGACGACCTCTATGAGATCTACGGCAACTTCTTCTACCGCAACCCCACCGAGGCGCTGTTCCAGGGCGAGGGCAACATCGCCTTCTATGCCAACGTGATGTTCAACGATGCGGGCCCGGCGCTGAATATCCAGCCGCACAACGACCTGCCCCGGTCGATCTCGATCTTCGGCAACACCGTCATCGCCAGCGACAGCGGCATCCGGGTGAGCGGCGCCGCCGCCGGGTTCGCCCAGCGCGTGTTCGGCAACGCGGTGTTCGCCGCCGTTCCGCTGGCGGGCGGCCAGCAGCGCGACAACTTCACCGGCAGCTACGCCTCGGCGGCTGCGGTGCTCGTCGCGCCGCAGCCGCCGCCGGAGCGCTTCGATGCGCATCCGAAGGCCGGCGCGCTGCGCGGCACCCCCATCGATGCGATCCCGGCCGCGGGCTACACCGAATTCGACCGCGACTTCGACGGCCGGCCGCGCGACTGGACGATCCGCGGCGCCTACACCGACGCAGGGGCGCAACCCGGCCGGCGGCCGCGACTCGCCGTCGAGCCCGGCCCCGCGATGCCCTAGGGACGTATCTGAGTCGAAGCCGCAGCACGAAATCGCCTCCGGCTCGACCCCGCGCATCGATTCCTTGCGTTCATGGCAGGCACCTCATCGAGGAGCCGCCATGCGCCCGCACCCTACGCCTGCCCTTGCGCCGTCGAACGCCCGCCGCCGCGCGCCGCGCCTTCCGCACCACCTTCTGCCGCATCCCCCATGGCGCCACCTCCCGCTGCGCCGCACGAGCGCCGCTGCGGCGCTGTCCACCCTGCTGTTCGCCGCAGCAACCACCCAGGCGGCAGGCCGGCTCGCCGACGTGACCGTCCTGGACCGCGACTCCGGCCGCGTGCTGCCGGTCCATCGGCACGCCGGACAACTGTGGGTCGCGGGGCAGCCCGGCGCCCGCTATGCGATCGTCGTGCACAACCGGCTGGGCGAGCGCGTGCTGGCGGTCACCGCGGTCGACGGCATCAATGCCGTCAGCGGCGAGACGGCGGCCTGGGAGCAGACCGGCTATGTGCTGGGGCCGTACCGGCGCCATGCGATCAACGGCTGGCGCAAGAGCGACGAGCAGGTGGCAGCGTTCACGTTCACCGCGCTCGCCGACGCGTACGCCACGCGCACGGGCCGGCCGTCGAACGTCGGCGTGATCGGCGTGGCGATCTTCCGCGAGCGCATCGAGGCCCCGGCCCCTGTGCAGCAGGCGCCGGCACCCGAGGCATCGCCGTCGCGGGAATCCTCTACGCCGGACTCGCCTGCGCCGGGATCGTCGATGCCCGAATCGTCGACGCCGGCATCGCCGGCACTTCCCGGCGCCGCCGCCGGAAGCGCCGAGGCCCGGGACGAAGCGGCGGCCGGCGCTGCGGGGCGGGTCCGCCGCAGCGAGAAGCTCGGCACCGGGCATGGCGGGCGCGAATGGTCGGCGGTCACGCACACGAGCTTCGAGCGCGCGCGCAGCACGCCCGACGAAGTGATCGTGCTGCGCTACGACAGCCGGGAGAACCTGGTCGCGATGGGCGTGCTGCCGGCACCGTTCGTGCCGGGGCCGCGGCCCGATCCGTTCCCGCACTCGCCCGTGCTGGGCTACGTACCCGATCCGCCGATGCGCCCCCGATGAATGCGTCGACGACCGGATGGCGGCCCGGCCCGGTGCCGGGCGCCATCGCCCCCGCGCGTCGCGCACAATCACGCCCCATGGAGTCGAGCGGCCCGCCCTCTGGCGACGAGGAACTGATGCTCGCGTTCGGGCGCGGCGACGTACGCGCTTTCGAGATGCTCTACGATCGCCACGAGCGCGGGCTGTTCCGCTTCATCGTCCGCTGCGTCGGACGGCAGGCGGGCAACGGCGTGGCCGAGGAACTGTTCCAGGACACCTGGTTCGCGGTCACGCGCGAGGCGGCGCGCTACCGGCCCCAGGCGCGATTCGCCACCTGGCTGTACACCATCGCGCGCAGCCGGGTCGTCGACTACGTGCGGCGCAGCCGCTCGCGCGGCGGCACGCCGGCATCGATCGACGACGAAGCGCACGCCGATCTGGCCCAGGCGCTGGCGGCCGACGCGCGCGGCGAGCCGCTGGCGAGGGTGGAGGACCGCGCCCGGGCGACGGCCTTCATGGCAGCCGTCGACGCGCTGCCGGACGAGCAGCGCGCGGCCTTCCTGCTGCAGGTGGAGGCCGGCCTGAGCGTGGAGGAGATCGGCGCGGCGACCGGCGTGGGCGCGGAAACCGCCAAGAGCCGGCTGCGCTACGCGCGCGCGAAACTGCGCCAGGCGCTCGCGCACTGGCGCTGAAGGACGAGGGACATGCACACCTCCCCGACGCCCCCTGCCGAGGATCCGCTGCGCACCGCATGGCACGATGCCCAGCGACTGGTACAAGCCGACGCACCGTCGCCCGGAACGCGCGAGCGGATCCTGGCTCACGCGCGTTCGACGCGATCGAGGCCGGCGGCCAACGACGCGCGGTGGCGCATCGCCGCGCTCGGCTCGGTGACGGCCATGAGCCTCGCCGGCCTGCTCGCCTGGCAGCTGCTGCACGGCCCCGTCGAGCCGGCAGAGAACCACGATGCCTCAGTCGCGGCACCGGCGGGCGTCGCCGGTGCCGCACCGCCCATCGCGCCGCCCATCGCGCCGCCCATCGCACCGTCCATCGTACCGTCCATCGTACCGCCCGCCGCACCACCTGCCGCGCCCCCGGCTGCCTCCTCTGCCGCACCCGGCGTCGCGCAGGCGGATCGCGCCCGCGAAGACGCCCGGATGAAGGCTGACGGAATCGTGCGCCGTTCGCCCCGGCCGCGGCGCGACGAGGCCGGATCCGGCGCCGCGCCGGCGGCCCCCGAAGCGGCAGCGCCGGCGGCGAGCACGGCGCCTGCGCCCGCAACGCCTGCGGCACCGGCCGCCGAGGATCGCTCGAGGCCATTCGATCACGCCGGGGAACCCACGGCACGCGAACGAGCGGTTTCGCCGGCCATGGCGTCACGCGCCGAGGGTGCCCCGGCGCCATCGCCATCGTTCTCGCCCTCGACCGCAACGGCGACCGCTGCACTCGCGGCCGCCGCCGCCCGCGGTGATCTCGATGCCATGCGCCGGGCGATCGCCGGCGGTGCTGCGCTCGACGAGCGCGACACCGCCGGGCATACGCCGCTCATGGCGGCGGTACGGGCGCACCGCGCCGAGGCGGTGCGCCTGCTCCTGGAAGCCGGCGCCGACCCGCGCCGCCGCGACCGCACGCAAGTCGCGCCCCTGCAGCAGGCCCTGCGGCAAGGCGACGCCGCCATCGCCGAGCAACTGATCGCTGCCGGGGCGGGGGACTAGCACCGGGCCGGCGGTACGGCGGTACCAATGACCCCGACCGCCCGGGACCGCGCCGACGCCGTCCGTCGTCCGCCGCGCATCGCACCGCTTGCGCGAAAGCAACGCCGCGTGCAGCATCGATGCACGACGCCGGAGAGGAGGATCTATACTTCGGCGCACGTGACGGAGCCTGCGCACGGGGCTCGCCAGCCGGATCACAGCGGAGTTCGACCATGCGTTCCATCAGCCCATCCCTACGATTCGTTCCGTTCGCGCTCGGTCTGGCCCTGGCAGGCGCCGTTGCGCCCGCGCAGGCGGCCGACCCGGCCGTCAGCAGCTTCAATCCCCACGGCTTCGCCCTGCCCGCGGGCACCTATCGCTGCGACCTGAATCGCAGCGTCGACATCAGCCAGGTCTCGGCCGACATGCAGTCGGCCGTAGTGCGCTTCGACAAGAAGGAATACAAGATGCGCGCCGTCACGGCGCGCTCGGGCGCCCTGCGCTACGAAGACGCGAGCTCCGGGCTGGTGTGGCTGGTCATCGTCGGCAAGTCGATGCTGCTCGACACCAAGCACGGGCGCCAGCTCGCCAACGACTGCAAGAACGTGTGAATGAATCTACTGCGCGGCCCGAGGTCGCGCCTGCGATGCTCGCCGTACCGAAGTACGGCTGCGCTTCTCGGCGCGACCTCGGGCCGCTCGCTACGATTCCTTCACACGTTCTGAACCGGCCCGAATCCATCTGACCGGGGCTGGGGTTTCCCCGGCCCTGCCTCTCAGCTCCGCCCTGCCTCCTGGTCCGCCGCACCTTCGGTACACGCGGCCGCCGAGTTCGGCCGCGTCCGCGCCAGGAGTTCTCGTCCGGCTCAGTTCCTGAACACGCTGACCGCCTCGGCGAGCCGGGTCGCCTGACCCTTCATCGCCTCGGCCGCGGCCGCGGTCTGCTCGACCAGCGCGGCGTTCTGCTGCGTGGCCTGATCGAGCTGCGACACCGCCACGTTCACCTGGCCGATGCCGCTCGACTGCTCGGCCGTGGCGTCGCTGATCTCCGCGATGAGATCGTTCACCCGCTTGACCTGGGCGACGATCTCGCTCATCGCCCGGCCGGCCGCGTCGACCTGCTGGGCGCCGCTCTCGACCTTCTCGACGCTGGTGCCGATCAGGGACTTGATCTCCCTGGCGGCCTCGGCGCTGCGCTGCGCGAGGCTGCGCACCTCGCCCGCGACCACCGCGAAGCCGCGCCCCTGCTCGCCGGCGCGCGCGGCTTCCACCGCGGCATTGAGGGCCAGGATGTTGGTCTGGAAGGCGATGCCGTCGATCACGCCGATGATGTCGGCGATGCGCTTGCTCGAGGCGGTGATGTCCTGCATGGTGCCGACCACCTGGCCGACCACGCTGCCGCCCTGGGCCGCGACATCGCTGGCGCTGCTGGCCAGCTGCGCGGCTTCGCGGGCGGTATCGGCATTGTTCTTGACCGTGGCGGTCATCTGCTCCATCGAAGCGGCGGTCTCCTGCAGGCTCGAGGCGGTCTGCTCGGTGCGGGCACTCAGGTCGTTGTTGCCCTGCGCGATCTCGCCGCTGGCGGTCTGCACGCCGCCGACCTGCTCGCCGACGTCGTCCACCAGGGAGCGCAGGTTCAGGCCCGACTGGTTGATGGCGCGCAGGATCATGCCGATCTCGTCGACGCGGTTCAGGTGCACCATCTCGCCGGGTTGGCCGGCCGCCACGCTCAACGCCTGCTCGAGCACATGCTCGAGCGGACGCGAGATCTGGGCCTCCAGCGCCAGCGACGTCCCGAGGCCCAGCAGCGCGGCGCCTGCGGCGAAGCCCGCCAGCGCACCGCCGGCCAGGCCGGCGGCGGCCGCACCGGCCACCGCCAACAGGCCCAGGCCTGCGCAGAGCAGGCGCAGCCGCCAGCGCATCGGCATGATCTGCAGACAGGACATCCACGCCAGGAGCCCGGTGCGCACGATCAGGCCCCGATGGAAGCGCCGGCTGCCGGCCCGTCCCTCGCGGAAATCGCGATAGAGCTTCTCCGCCGCCTCGATCTCCTGGCGCGACGGCCTCGTGCGCACCGACATGTAGCCCGTCACCTGCCCGCCGCGCACGACCGGCGCGGCGTTGGCGCGCACCCAGTAGTGGTCGCCGTTCTTGCGGCGGTTCTTCACCACTGCCGTCCACGAACGGCCCGCCTTGATCGTGGCCCACATGTCGGCGAAGGCCTCGGGCGGCATGTCGGGGTGGCGCACGATGTTGTGCGGCTTGCCAGTGAGCTCGGCACGATCGAATCCGCTGACGGCGATGAAAGCGGCGTTGGCATAGCTGATGCGGCCCTTCGGGTCGGTCGTAGACATCAGCGTGGCGTCAGCGGCGAAGTCGTACTCGCGCTGGCTCACGGGCTGGTTGTTTCGCATGAAGTATGGTCCTGGGCTTGTTCGTTCTTGGCGTGGCTGTCGCCTGCGGGTGCGCGCGGGAGACTGGAATCGCGTCGCCGGCACCCGAGCATGCGAGACACCCGGGTAGGAATTTCGGCGTCGCAGGTCCGGACTTGAGCCGGACGTTCGGCCGACCGCCCGTCCGTCAATACCAGTCGTTCAGCATCACCCCGATGCCGAGGCGGCGCACGCGCGTCTGGTAGTCGAGCAGGTTCTCGCCGTAGCCGTCGAAGTACTGCACGTGCCAGCGCAGCTTGGGGCTGAAGCCGGTCGGGCGGCTGTAGTCGAGCTGCAGCGCCCCCTTGCCGGCGGTCGACAGGCTGCGGCGCAGCATCATCGTGAGCTGGTGCACCTCGCCCGCGTAGCCCACGCGCAGCTCGCCGTCGCCGACATAGCGCCTGATCAGCGGGTTGTCGTCGCCGCGCGCCGCATCGGGCGACGATTTGTTGTGCTCCGGGATGCGCACCCACGGGCGCACGCCGATCCACCACGGGCCGGGGCGATCGAACCTGAGGTCGGCGAACAGCCGGTTCCAGCTGCGCGAGAACTCGCCCGAGCGGCCGTTCGACTGGTGCACGAAGCCGGCGCTGGCCAGGCGCAGGTCCCAACCGAAGAGCTCGACCGCCGGCGCCCACGCGGCATACAGCTCGGGCTCGTGGCTGTACTCGCGAAACGGGCTCGAACGCTCGCCGTTGTAGGCCTGCCACCACGCCTGGCCGGTATAGGCGAAGAACACTGCGGCGCGGCCATCGAACAGCGGCGGCGTCAGCGGAAGCTTGAAGCTGACCTGGAACTTGACTTCGTTGCGCTGGACGGGTTCGCCGGCGCTGGTGCTGCGCGGCGCGGTGAAGGAGTGCGACACCGGATCGAGGTAGTTCGGCCGGTGCGGCAGGAGCGCGAAGCGCTCGCCCCACAGCACCGCCTCCTCGACGATGCGGCGGCGCACCGGCGAGGCGACGGACGGCGGAGCCGGTGCGACCGTCGCGGCAGCCTCCGCCGACGGCGGGACGGCCCCGGCGGCCGGCGGGGCCGACCCCGCGGCTGGCGCAGCGGCCCCTGCGGCTGGCGCAGCCGACCCCGTGGCCGGCGCAGCAGCTCCTGCGGCCGGCGGAGCCGAGCCGGCGGCCGGCGGGGCGGCGCCTTCGCTCCCGGCCGCCCCCTGCGCCGGGGTCGGCACCGGGTTCGGCGCAGAGGCCGGAGCGGACAGCGACGGCGGCGCGATGCGCTCTGGAGCCAGCGGGTGCGCTTCACGGCAGCGGGCGCGCAGCTCCGCGACGGTGGTCTGCGGCGCAGCCGTGCTCAGCGACTCCATCAGGCAGCGCTGCTCGTCGACCGGCTGCGCATGCGCAGCCGCCACGCACAGCAGGCCCGCGGCGAGTGCAGCGCCGCGCCGCACCGCCCGGGCCGCGGCGCGGGGCAGGAGATTCGGCATGAGCGGCATTGTGCCGCACGAGGGCGGGCGACCTCCGGGCGGAGGTGCACCGGTGGATCCCGGCGCCGCCCGTCGCTCCCGCCGGCTGCCGGTCAGCGGCCGCCGAGCGCCTCGCGCTGCATCATCAGGTAGACGTTGTAGGCGTTGCGCCGGTTGGCCGCCTCGAACGCCGGCAGGCCGGCGAAGCGCGACCAGTCGACGCGCGCGTACGCCTCGTCGAAGTCGAGCAGCTCCTCGACCGCCTCGCCCATGCGGCGGCGCAGGAAGCGCAGGTAGTCGCGCGTGAGCGCGAGGTCGCGCCGCGCGTCGGTCGAGGCCGGCCCGTGGCCGGTGACGACAATGCTCGGTCCCTGCGCAGCGAGCGCATCGAGCGCGGCGAGCCAGCCGCGCGTATCGGCGTCGCCCACGAAGGGCACGCGTCCGGCGAAGATCAGGTCGCCGGCGAACAGCACGCCCTCCTCCTCGACCAGCATCATCAGGTCTTCCGGGGTGTGCGCAGGCCCGGCCGCATACAGGCGGAAGGTCAGCCCGCCGAAGCGAAAGCTGGTGTCCCCCTCGACGTAGCGATCGGGCGCCACGATGCGCGCATCGTCGGTGACCCAGGGCGCCAGCGACTCCCGGCGCTCTTCGAGGCGCAGGCGCGGCGCCTCGCCGGCGAGGTAGTCGCGCACCCTGGCGTGCGCCCAGACTTCCGCGCCCGCCTCCTTGAACGCTTGCAGCCCATAGAAGTGGTCGGCGTGATAGTGGCTCACCACCACGCGGCGCACCGGCCGGTCGGTGATGGCGCGGATGCGCGCCAGCAGCGCGGCGCCCAGCGCCGGCGTACCGAGCGCATCGAACACCACCACACCCTCGTCGGTGACGACGAAGCCGGCGTTCGAGTTGAACCCCTGGTTGCGCAGCGACACCATGTCGGTGTCACCCTGGACGTACCATACGCGCGGCGACACGCGCTGCGGCGCCATCTCGACGGTGACCGGCGCCGGCGCCCGCGCGACAGCGGGCTGCGCCGCCGCGGCGAGGAGGAAGGCCGCGACCAAGGCCAGCATGGAGGTCGCCGCGCGGGAGGAGGCGACGGCGAACGCCGCCGTCAGGCGCTCGGCCGACGTCGGGCGCGCAGCCGATCGCCGTGGGCTCGTGCGGTCTCGATTCAACTCCGACACTACAGCTCGATGTCGAGCCGGATCGCTTCCACGCCGGCGCGCGCGCAGGCCTCGTCGGCCTCGCCGCCCGGCGCACCGGACACGCCGATGCCGGCCAGCGTCGAGCCGCCGGCCTCGATCGGCAGCCCACCGCCGAGCGCGGCCACGCGCGGCAGCTGGCGGATCGCGGCCGCAGGCGCGCCCGGCTGCGTCTGCGCAGCCAGCTCGGCCGTGGACAGTCGGAACGACGCGGCGGTCCAGGCCTTGTTGGCCGCCATCTCGACGGTGTGCGCGCCGGCATAGCGGTCGCGCAGGTAGACCTGCAGCACCCCGGCGCGATCGGTGATCGCCACGCCGACCTGGTAGCCGCCCTTGCGACAGGCCTCGAGGGCCGCCGTCGCCGCCTTGAGCGCGGTATCGACGGTGAGGCTGCGCGTGGCGAACGTCGCCTCGGCCATCGCCGGTGTGCAGGCCAGCGCGAGCAAGAGCGCCGCGGCGGCGCCGCGCAGGCATGGCGGGGTCATGTCGTCGATCTCCAGCGTGCCAGGGCCTGGACGTCTTCGGGGAACATCTCGCCGATCTCGAGCTGCTCGAGCCGGCCGCCGCGGCCGATCACCCACACGATGGGCAGCCCCCTGGGCCGGCCGATCGCGGCCTGCCAGCGCGCATCGAACATCGCGGCGTGGAAGACGTAGCCGTGCTCCTGCATGTAGCGGCGCGCATCGCGCTCGTCGCGGTCGATCGACAGCGCGAGCACCTCCAGCCCTTCGGCCGAATGCGCGCGATGCAGGCGATCGATCTCGGGGTTCTGCTTGCGGCAGAACGGGCACCAGCTCGCCCACAGCTCGATCACCACCACCTTGCCGCGCCAGTAGCCGGGCGCGAGCTCGCGCCCGTCGAGCAGGCGCACCGGCGGAAGGCGGATCGCCGTGCCGAGGGCGGGCACGCCGCCCGCTTCGGCGCGCGCCGGCGCACCCGCGCCCGCGAGCAGGGCCGCGCCGGCCAGCCGGATCAGTTCGCGCCGTCTCATGACCGCTTCATTGTCGGCTCAACGCCGACGCGGCGCCAGCATGGCTCGAGCCGGAGACAGGGCATCCGCGGACGACAGGACACTAGAGCTCGTCGCGGCCGATGCCGGGATTGGTCTGCATGCCGATCAGGCGCGGCAGGTTCAGGCGGCGCGGCGTCACCGTGGGATGCGCCGCGAGCCAGCGCTCGACCACCTCCCACACCGGTTCGCCCTGCGCCCCCTCGGCGACCGGCGCCCAGCCGGCCACGCGATAGGTGCGCCCTGCCTCGATGGGCGTGCCGTTCAGACGCATGTCGGAGATGCGCGCGCCGCTGCGTCCATCGGGATCGCAGGCATAGGTGAGGCCGCCCACGCGCACCATGTCGCCGCCCTGCTGGTAGTAGGGATCCGGGTTGAACAGGTTGTCGGCGACGTCCTCGAGGATGGTCTTGATCATCTCGCCGGAAAGATCGTTGACCGTGGTGTAGGGGTAGGTGATCGCGGTCTGGTCCATGAGGTGCTCGCGGGTGATGATCTGGCCGGGCAGCAGGGTCGTGCCCCAGCGAAAGCCCGGCGAGAACGCGATCTGCGCGCCCTTGACCTCCATCAGCGCGTCGAGGATCAGCTGGTCGAAGCTGCCGTTGAAGTTGCCGCGCCGGTACAGCAGCCCCTCGGTGACCGCCAGCGGCTGCTCGAGACGTGTGCGATACGGCTCGCGCACACGGTCGATGAGCGCCTGCATGTCCGGATCGGCCGGCAGCAGGTTCGAGAACACCGGCAGCAGCCGGTAGCGGAAGTCGGCCACCCTGCCGCCCTTGACCTCGAGGTCGAGCACCGCGAGGAACTTGCCGTTGGAGCCGGCGTTGGTCACCAGCGTGACGCCGCCGGCGTTGCGCACCGCCACCGGCTGCGGCACGCCGTCGTGCGTGTGCCCGCCGAGGATCGCATCGAGCCCCCTCACCCGCGTGGCCAGCTTGAGGTCGACGTCCATGCCGTTGTGCGACAGCAGTACCACCACCTGGGCACCCTGGGCGCGCACCTCGTCGATGATCTTCTGCAGCCGCTCGTCCTGGATGCCGAAGCTCCACTGCGATACCAGGTAGCGCGGGTTGGCGATCGGCGTGTAGGGGAAAGCCTGCCCGATGACGGCCACCGGCACCCCGCCGACGGTGCGCATGACGTGCGAGGCGAACACCGGGTCTTCGAAGTCGGTGGTACGCACGTTCTGCGCCACGAAGTCGATGCGGCCCTTGAGGTCCCTGGCGATGACCTCCTCGACGCGCGCCGCGCCGTAGGTGAACTCCCAGTGCGCGGTCATCACGTCCACGCCCAGCAGCTTGCAGGCGTCGACCATGTCCTGGCCCTGCGTCCACAGCGAGGTGGCCGAGCCCTGCCAGGTGTCGCCGCCGTCGAGCAGCAGCGCGCCCGGGCGCGACGCCCTGAGGCGCTTGACCAGCGTGGCCAGGTGCGCGAAGCCTCCGACCTTGCCGTAGGTGCGCGCCGCCTCGTCGAAATCCAGGTAGGTGAACGCATGCGCCTCGCGCGTGCCGGGGCGGATGTCGAACGCCTTGAGCAGATGCTCGCCGACCAGGTGCGGCGCCCGCCCCTGGGCCTGCGCGATGCCGATGTTCATGCTCGGCTCGCGGAAGTACACCGGCAGCAGCTGCGCGTGGCAGTCGGTGAAGTGCAGCAGGCTCACGTTGCCGAAGGGCGGGATGTCGTACATCGCGTCGGCGCGACCCGCCGCGCCGGCCACCCCCCCCGCGCCCCCCGCGCCGGCCGCGGTGCCGCGGCCGGTCGAGGCGCAGCCCTGCAGCGACAGCCCGGCTGCCGCCGCCATGGCGAGGATGCGCAGGAACTCGCGACGATCGAGCATGCGCGCGCCGCCGCTACCGCGCTACTGGTTGACCGGCGATGCCGGATCGAGCAGCAGCGCCATCACGTCCTTGAGCTGTGCCTCGGTGAGGATGCCGGCCGCGCCGAAGCGCGGCATGTTGTTGCACGGCGCGTAGGCGTGGCCGTTCCAGATGCGCACCCAGGTGTACTTCCGCGTGGCCTCGCTGTCGCCGCGCAGCTTGCCGTAGTTGTACAGCGAGGGGCCGATGTTGCCGTAGGCGATCTCGGCCTTCGAGAGCTGGTGGCAGGCGTAGCAGTTGCCGCCGGCCACGGTCTTCTCGGTGTCGTTGTACTGCAGGCCGCGGCCGCTCTGGGCGATCTTCTCGCCTTCCTTCCAGTTGCCCAGGTACTTGCCGTCGGCGGGGTACTTCACCGAGGCGAGCGCGTCGTGCGCGATGCGGTCCCGGACGTCCTTGGGCAGCGGCGCCGTGGCATAGCGGCTGCACTGCTGCTGCAGGTCGGACTGGTCGAGCCGGTCGAGCCTGGCGATGCCGTGCTCCTTGAACGACGCCTTCAGCGTCTGCAGCACCTCGGCGTCGGAGACGGTGGGCGACGACCCGGGCATGCCCGCGCATCCGGCCACCAGCACGACGCCGGCCAGCGTGTATTGCCATGTGCTTCGCATCTGCGGTTCCCCCTATCGCTTGATCGCCGGCGAGTTCATCTTGCCGCCCTGGGCGTTGACGCCCAGGAACGTGATCAGGTCGATCGACGCGGGCGAGATGAACTCGAGCTCGGGAAAACGCTGCTGGCGGAAGCAGTCGTTGAGGCGCCACTGCATGGTGCGCAGCGCACCCTGCGAGACGCGGTAGGCCGGCCAGGTCGTGAAGGCGCGCTGCGCCGGCTGCTTCTTGAGCAGGTTGGGCAGGTCCTGCAGGCGGATGCGCTTGTCGTCCTCGCCGTGGCACGAGGCGCAGGAGAAGTCGTACGGCCCGCCGCGGAAGAAGAAGATCTTCTGGCCGCGCTGATACGCCTCGATCTCCTTCGGATGGCGCTGCGGCACGTTCACCGTCATGCCGCGCGACTGGTCGACCACATAGGCCACCAGCGCCTCGTTGTCGGTGGCGCGCTGGGCGGTGCCCGAGAACGGCTTCTTCACCAGCTCGGCGCGATCGAAGCCCTGCAGCGTGGCCTGGCAATGCACCAGCCGGGCCTCGAGATCCATGACGGAGTCGGTGTCGGCGAAGTAGCGCGGCAGCTCGGCATAGGCGCCCTTGACCACGCCCGGACCCTTGCCGAGATCGCAGCGCTCCAGGCTCGCCTGCCTCGGGCCGCGCTTCTGCTTCCACATGTCCTCGCCGCGCGCCACCGTCAGCTCGGCCGGATTGCCGTCCTGGAGCATCTCGCGATAACGCTCGATCTCCGCCTGCGTATCGCCCTGCTGCGCCCGGACGGCGGGCGCAGCCACGCCGATGGCCGCGGCAACGGCCAGCAAGGCCGGTATTCTCCGCATGGATGTCTCCCCCTGTATCGATGGATGATCGGAAGCGCGCACGGCGCGACGCGCCGTGCGCCGGGGCCGGTCAGAAGGTGTATTCGTTCACACCTTCTCAGCCGACGGTGGCCTCGTCGGTGCGCGTGTCGCCGCGGTTGTCGACCCAGGTGATGCTGATCTTGTCGCCGGCCTTGGCGCCCTTGACCTTGAACTGCAGGTAGGGGTTCTTCGAGATCGCCGGCCCCCAGTGCGCCTTGAGCACGGGCGTGCCGTTGAGCCGGGCGGTGACCTCGGTGATGTTCCAGGCGGGGATGACCTTGCCGGCGGCATCCTTGCGCTGCCCTGTCTCCATCTCGTGCGCCATCAGCACGCGCACGTCGGCCACGCCGTCCTTGGCGGTGGCGCGGATCTTCATCGGATCTGCCATGTGTGGGTATCTCCGGATTCTTCGGGGAGTCGGATCGGGTCGCGCCGCTCAGCCGCCGCAGCCGCCGAGCGTGACCTTGATCTCCTTCTTCGCCATGTAGTACTTGCCGTCGGCCTTCACCAGCGCCACCACGTCGGAGCTCTGGCCCATCTTGATGCGCATGCTGACCTCGGGATCGGAGCCCTCGAGGAAATCGTAGGCGCCGGCCAGCGCGTTGGGGTTCTTGTCGACGAGCACGGCGACCATGGTCGTCTTCGGCAGGCTGCTCTTGACCGCCACCGGCACCACCGCGCCGTTCTCCGCGATGTCCGGCGACACGATGACGACGTCCTTCGACTCGGCGGCGCCAGCCGCCCCGAGCGCCTTGAGCGTATCGGCGACGCCCGTGGACTGAAACGCGGCGCGATCGAATGCCTGCGCCGAAGCCGCACCGGGCCGCAGCAGGCCGAGCGACAGCAGCGTGCCGTACAGGCCCGCGCCGCCCGCGGCCTGCAGGGTCGTGCGTCGTGAACGATTCATGAAAACCTCCTTGTGGCAATGATCGAGATTAACAAAATCATCAGGGGGCGCGGTCGAGAACCCACTTCATGATTACCCCTAGATCGCTTTCGGCGACGCCGGGATTGGGCGGCATCGGCACCGATCCCCAGGTTCCCTGGCTGCCTTCGCGCACGCGGCGGGCCAGGCGCTCGGCGGCATCGGCCTGCCCGGCATAGCGGGCCGCGACGTCGCGAAACGCCGGGCCCACCATGCGTCCGGCCACTGCATGGCATGCCAGGCAGCCGGACTCGCGCGCCAGGTCGGCCGGCGCCTTCGCACCGGGGGCGGCGGTAGCGGCAGAGGCCGCCGCAGCGGCAGCGGAGGCCGTTGCGGCGCCGACGGAAGGCGTCGCGGCACCATCGGAGGCCGGCGCGGCGGCCGCAGCCGCTGCGCCCAACGCGCCCGGCGCCGGCGGCTCGCGCAGCGCCGGCTGCGTGGTATCGGCCCCGCGCACCGGCCCGATCAGGCGGTTCTGCCCGGCGAGGTTGCCGTGCGCGTTGCGCGCGAACTCCGGCAGCGCCGAGCGCACCTCGGCGGAGACCGGGCAGTCGCGCATGCACGCATCGCCCTGCACGTCGGGCTTGCCGCGCACCGACCACAGGCCATCGAAGCGGACCATCCCGTCGCGATTGGGCAGCCGTGCCTGGACCTCGGCGATGTTGCGCTCGGACAGCACGAAATCGGCCGGCACGATGTCGCCCAGGTTGAGGATGTAGGCGGTGACCGCGTAGACCTCGTCGACGGTGAGCGACTTCGGCGCGTTCCACGGCATGGCACGGCGGATGTAGTCCCACAGCGTCGAGATCTGCGACAGCTTCATCAGGGTGGTGCGCTGGGGCACGCCTCCCTTCACGAAGGCGGATACCCGGCCGGTGCGCATGTCCTCGGCGCTCGTGCCGCCGGCGATGGGCGCGAACACCTCGTTGGACTCGCCGAAGGTGCCGTGGCACGAGGCGCACTTCGCCTCCCACACTTCCTGCCCCTGCTCGACCGAGCCGGACCCGGGCGGCAGGCCCTTGAAATCGGGGCGCACGTCGATGTCCCAGGCGCGGATCTCGGTGGCGGTCGCCGGGCGGCCGATCGCCGACCAGGGCTTGTCGGCGGGCGCGAGGGGCGCGGCGGGTGCGGCGATCGCCGGGGCTGCCGCGAGCGGCGAGGCGGCGCCGGCGACCGCAGCGAGCATCGTGACCGCGGCGAGCATCGAGACGGCCGCCCGCGTCCGAGGCCGCCGCCCAGGGCTAGACCTGGACATTGAACACCTCGCCGGTGTCGGCGACCCGCCACGACTGGATCGCGTTGTTGTGGTAGATCGAGCGCGTGCCGCGCACCGCGCGCAGCCGGTTCATCGCCGGCTGCACCTGGCCGGTCTCGTCGACGGCTCGGCTCTGCAGGATGGCGGGCGAACCGTCGCGCACCCAATCGATGTTGAAGCGCGTGAGCGCCTTGGGCAGCACCGGCCCCTCGAGGCGCGCGCGACGCCAGTTGCGTCCGCCGTCGAACGAGACGTCGACGTCCTTGATGCGGCCGCGCCCCGACCAGGCCAGGCCGGTGACGTTGTAGTAACCCCGGTCGAGCAGCACCTGCCCGCCCGAGGGCGTGGTGATCACCGACTTGACCTCCTGGATCGAGGTGAACTGGCGATGCCGGCCGTCGGGCATCAGGTCGACGTAGTGCAGCACCTCGTCCTTGGTGTAGTACGGCTGGTCGCCGACCTCGATGCGGCGCAGGTACTTCACCCACGACACGCCCTGCACCCCCGGCACCACCAGCCGCAGCGGATAGCCGTTCTCCGGGCGCAGCATCTCGCCGTTCATGCCCCAGGCGACGATCACGTCGTCGAGCGCGCGCTCCATCGACACCGTGCGCGTCATCGAGGAGCCGTCGGCGCCCTCGGCCAGCACGTAGCGGCCGGCGGCGCGATCGACGCCGCACAGGTCGAGCAGCGTCGAGAGCAGCACGCCGGTGAACTCGCAGCACGACAGCATGCCGTGGGTGTACTGCACCGTGGGCACGGCCACGTTGGCCCACTCCATGCCGCTGTTGGCGCCGCACTCGATGAAATGGATGCGCGAGACCGACGGCAGGCGCATCAGGTCGTCCATGGTGAACACGCGCGCCTCGCGCACCAGCCCGTTGATCATCAGCCGGTGCCGGCTCGGGTCGATGTCCCACCAGCCCTGGTGGTGGCGCTCGAAGTGCAGGCCGTTGGGCGTGATGATGCCGAACAGCCCCTGCAGCGGCGTGAAGCTCACCGAGGCCGCCGACACGCGCGTGAGGCCCGGGCTCTCGCGGCGCTGCAGGTTGCCCTCCCACTTCGAGGGCACGCCGTAGCCGCGCGCGGCCACCGGTTGGCCGAGCCCGGTGGTGTGCTCCGGCAGCTTCAGGATGGCGTCCTCGCCGGGGCCGGGCACGCCCCGGGCCTCGCGCGGCTGCGTCGCCGCGGCGGCGGACGCCCGGCCAGTGCGCCCGCCTGCTGCCCCCGCTGCCCCCGCCGCTCCCGCTCCCGCCGCCCCTCTGCCCGCCGCGGCAGCGCCGGTCGCGGCGGCGCCCGCGCCCATCGCCAGTGCCTTGCCCATGAACGCGCGGCGCGCCCGCCGTGCCTGCGCGAGCTGCTCGGCCGACAGCGCGTTCTCGGGCGCCTTGCGGAGGCGCCCCGGCATGCGCACGGAAGCGTTCACCGGCGCGCTCCCGGCACGCCTGCCGCCGCCCCGCGCAGCGGCGCGCCGGCCCGCGGCAGGCGCCGGCGCGCGGCCGGCACCCGCAAGCCGCGCGCCAGGTCCATCATCTCCGAGCGGCCGTCCGCACCGGCTTCGGCACGCGCGGCGATGTGCACGCACACCGTGCGGCAGATCTCGGTGAGGGCATGGTCGCGCACCCCGTAGTAGGTGAAGGCGCCTTCCTTGCGCCGCGTCAGCACGCCGGCGCGGTACATCGAGTTGAGATGGCGCGAGATGTTGGTCTGCGTCGCGCCGGTCTCGGCGACGATGTCCGAGACGGTCTTCTCGCACTGGCAGATGGCGTGCAGGATGCGCACCCGCATCGGCTCGGCGAGCAGCGCGAAGTAGCCCGACACCGCCTCGAACACCCGGCCCAGCTCGTCCACCATGGTCTCCTCCTCGCACGGCCGCCCGCTTGCGGATGTACGGAGCGACGCGGCGGCACGCCGCAATCATATGAGCGAATGCTCATATGATGGTTTGGTGATACGGTGTCGTGTATCGGTGAATACCCGCGCCCCCGCCCCGACATGAGTGCCTTCCGCAGCATCCGCGACGTCGCGCGCCGCGTCGGCGCGGGCCTGTGCCTGATGCTCGGCGTGGGGCTCTGCGCACCTGGCGCATCCGGTGAACCCGGCACGGGCGCCGCCTCGGCCACACCGCACCCTGCCGGCGCCGAACGCCACGCGATCGAGCGGCCGCGCTCGCACCAGGCCGTGCTGCGCGAGAGCGCACGCGAGCAGGCCGTGGTGGTGGCCCTGTTCTCGCTGCCCGACTGCCCCTGGTGCGAAGCGCTGCGCCGCGACCAGCTGCGCCATCTCGCGCGCGAGCAGGCTGCGCATCGTGTGCACGTGGTGGAGTACGACCTCACCGATCGCACGCCGTTCGTGCCGCCCGTGGGCGGCACCCCTTCCCCCGCCGCGCTGGCGGCCGCCCTGCAGGTGCGCGTCGCCCCGACCGTGGTCTTCCTCGGCCCCGACGGCAGCGAGCTGGCCGAACGTCTCGTCGGCTACCCCTCCCCGGATTTCTACGGCGCCTACCTCGAGCAGCGCCTCGCGCAGGCGCGCAAGCGGCTCGGCACACCCTGAGCGATCGGGGCGCGACCCCGACAGCAGCGCAAGCCTGCCGGAACCTGTCAATGGAAGTGCGCCGACTCCGGTTCGACGTCGCCGGGCATCTCGGCGTGCACGATCTCGCCCTTGCCGTTGGGATACAGCGGCACCCCGCAGTCCTCGCAGAACTCGGGTTCGCTCAGCTCGCGCCACAGGCGCACCTCGCCCACGCCCACCTCGCGCAGCACCTCGCGCACCTGCTCGACCGGCGGCGGATCGTCCTGCTCGCTCTCGGCGCCGAGCAGCGGCCACACCACGCCGTGAGCGACCTCGCTGTCGTCGCGGATGCTCAGCCCGATGCGGTATTCGTCGAGCCGCTCGCGGCCGAAGCCGGCGATCGTGGCCTTGATCTCGGAAGCCTCGATATCGAGCGCGTGGGTGAGGAAGTGCACCGCCGCGCGCACCGAGTACGGGCGCACGCGCCGGTCGGACTCGCGCATGTTGATGTGGTAGGCGTCGGGCAGCAGGCACTCGAAGCCGCAGCCGGGCAGCAGCGGCTCGAGGTTCGGGCGCGCCTGCGCGATCCACTGCTCGAGGCAGGCCACCCGCCCGGCATGCTCGCCGGCGTCGGCTTCCTGCCAGCGGAACAGCGGCTGCCCGGCCCGCACCGCGACCACGCCGAGCAGGAAGCGGGTGTCGGCGAGCATGTCGGCGGTCTCGGGCAGCGACTTCAGCTCGAGCCGCGGCGACGTCGCGGCCGCGGCCGCCTGCGCCAGGCGCCGCGCGAGGCGGCGCATCTCGCCGTAGTCGCGCGGCAGCTGATCGATGCTGTAGAGGTAGGGCACCATGTAGAAGCGCGTGCCGCGCGCCAGCGTATGCGCCTGCCAGTGCGCCGACAGCGTCTGCGCGAGCTCGGGCGCGATCGGGCCCGAGGGGATGCGGAAGCGCGTCCACACCACCAGCGGTGCAGCCACCAGCAGCGCGTCCCAGCGTTCGCCCTCGACCTCGAGCGTCACCGTTTCGGCCGACTCCTCGACCGCCTCGATCAGCGCGCCGTAGGCCTCGCCGTCGGTCTGGTCGAGCCGGTCGAGCGCATCGTAGACGGCCTGCACGTGGCCGCCGTCGAACAGGCGATCGAGGCGCGCCGACAGCTGGGCTTCCCAGAAGCGGTCTTCGAGCCGGCTGCCGGAATTGGCCAGGCCGAGCGCCGCGGCCACCAGGCGGTCGGCATCGGGAGAAAGGTGGCTCTTGCGGTCACGCGTGCGCGCGTGGCGGTGTTCTTTCATGCGTGTCTTCGTCGGTCAAGCACGAAGTTTAGACGAAATCGACCTACGGTCCGTTCGCACTACGTTCCCGCCGGCTCGTCCCGCAGCTGCGGCCACAGCGCTCCGCCCTTGGCCTCGCGCCCGATCGCCGCGAGCAGCGCCTGGTGGGCCTCGAGCTCGGCGGGCGTGGCCGCGCGCACGCTCAGCCCGGCCGGCGGCCATTGCCCGCCCGCGTCGAAAGCGTGGCCCGCGCCGCCGGACTCGCCGATGGCGATCTCGAGGCTGTCCTGGCCGCGCGTCATGGCGAGGTAGACGTCGGCGAGCAGCTCGGCGTCGAGCAGCGCGCCGTGCAGCTTGCGATGCGCGTTGGAGACGCCGTAGCGCTCGCACAGCGCGTCGAGCGTGTTGCGCTTGCCCGGATGCAGCTCGCGCGCCATGACCAGCGTGTCCACCACGCCGGCCACCACCGAGCCGAACGGCGAGCGCCGCAGCCGCGCCAGCTCGGCATCGAGGAAGCCCACGTCGAACGGCGCGTTGTGGATCAGCACCTCGGCGCCGCGCAGGAACTCGAGGATGCGCTCGGCGACGTCGCCGAACCTGGGCTCGACCTGCAGCCGCTCGCGCGTCAGGCCGTGCACGGCCAGCGCGCCCTCGTCGATGTCGCGCTCGGGGTTCAGGTACAGGTGCAGCGTGCGCCCGCTCAGGCGCCGGTCGACGATCTCGACGCAGCCGATCTCGACGATGCGGTGGCCGTCTTCCGGCGACAGGCCGGTGGTCTCGGTATCGAGGACGATGCGGCGCAGGCTCATGGCGTACTCGCTGGCGAACTCATGGCGAATCGGGCCCCCGGCGCATCTGCTGGTGCACCCCTGCCGGCACGCCGCCGCCCGCGCCGGCGGGCGCAGGCAGCAGATGGCGCGGGCGCGTGAGCAGCGTGTAGACCGTGGGCAGCACGAACAGGGTGAGCAGGGTGCCGAAGGTCATGCCGCCCACGATCACCATGCCGATCTGCATCCGGCTTTCCGCGCCCGCGCCGCTGGCCAGCGCGAGCGGCACCGCTCCCAGCACCATGGCGCCGGTGGTCATCAGGATCGGGCGCAGGCGCAGGCCGGCGGCCTCGATGGTGGCCGGGATCACCGCTGCGCCGCGGTCGCGCAGCTGGTTGGCGAACTCGACGATCAGGATGCCGTGCTTGGTGATCAGGCCCACCAGCGTGATCACGCCGATCTGGCTGTAGACGTTGAGCGTGCCGCCGCTCCATTGCAGCAGGGCCAGCGCCCCGGTCATCGACAGCGGCACGGTGAGCATGATGATGAGCGGATCGACGAAGCTCTCGAACTGCGCCGACAGCACCAGGAAGATGAAGCACAGCGCCAGCGCGAAGGTGACCAGCAGCGTCGCCGAGGACTGCTTGAACTCGCGCGTCTGCCCGTTGTAGTCGATCGCGTAGCCGGGCTTGAGGTGCTTGCGCGCGAGGCTCTCGAGCACGTCGACGGCTTCGCCGAGCGTGGCACCGGGCGCCAGGTTGGCGGTGAGGGTGACGGCGCGGCGCTGCCCGAAGTGGTTCAGCTCGCGCGCCGTGACGCCCTCGTCGATGCGCACCAGGCTCGACAGCGGCACCATGGCATCGCCGCGCCCGCGCACGAAGATGCGCGGGATGTCCTGCGGCGTGTTGCGGCTGGCCGCGCCGAACTGCACGATCACGTCGTACTGCTCGCCGTCGCGCTTGAAGCGCGTCACCTGCCGCCCGCCGAGCGCCGTCTCGAGCGCGCGCCCGATGGCCTCGACCGCCACCCCGGCGTCGGCGGCGCGCTCGCGGTCGATGCGCACCTTCAGCTCGGGCTTGTTCAGGCGCAGGTCGCTGTCGACGCCCTGGAAGCGCCCGTCGGCCTGCAGCGCCTGCATCAGCGGCCGCAGGGTGCGCTCGATCTCCTCATAGGAATCGGAGCTGAGCACGACGAAGTTGATCGGCCGCTCGCGCGGCGACTGGCCGAGCGAGGCCGGCGCGACGGCGAAGGCGTGCACCCCCGGGATGGCCAGCAGCGCCGGCTGCAGCTGGGCGATGATCTGCGGCACCCTGCGCTCGCGCTCGCTCCAGTCGATCAGGCGGATGAACGCGATGCCCTGGGTCACCGTCGGGCTGCCGGTGACCACGAAGATGCGGTCGGCCTCGGGCACGCCCAGGCCCAGCCGCTCGATCTCCTGCGCGTAGCGGTAGGTGTAGTCGATCGAGGCGCCGTCTGGGCCGTTGAAGAGCGTCACCACGGTCGCGCGGTCCTCGATGGGCGAGAGCTCGCGCTTCATGCCGGTGAACAGCAGCACGCTCGCGCCGGCCACCGCCAGCCCGACCAGCACCACCAGCCAGCGCACGCGCAGGGTGGCGCGCAGCGCCGCGACGTAGCCGCGGGTGAGCGCGCCCATCGCCCGGTCGATGGCGCGCACCAGCCGCCCCGGCTCGGGATCGTGGCGCAGCAGCCGCGAGCACATCATCGGCGAGAGCGTGAGCGCGACGAAACCCGACACCAGCACCGCGCCGGCCAGCGTGAGCGCGAACTCGATGAACAGACGGCCGGTACGCCCGGTGGTGAAGGCCACCGGCGCGTACACCGCGGCCAGGGTCAGCGTCATGGCCACCACCGCGAAGCCGACCTCGCCGACGCCGCGCAGCGCCGCCTGCACCGGCGCCATGCCCTCCTCGATGTGGCGGTAGATGTTCTCGAGCACGACGATGGAATCGTCGACCACCAGCCCGATCGCCAGCACCAGGGCCAGCAGGGTCAGCGTGTTGATCGAGAAGCCGGCCGCCAGCATCCAGGCCGCGGCGCCCACCAGGCACACGGGTATGGTGACCAGCGGGATGACGCTCGCGCGCACGGTGCCGAGGAAGAGGAAGATGACCAGCGCGACCAGCAGCACCGCCTCGGCGATGGTGCGGTAGACCGACGAGATCGAGCGCTCGATGAAGAGCGTGTTGTCGTTGGCGATGGCGACGCTGACCCCGTCGGGCAGCTCCTCGCGCAGCCGCGGCAGCTCGGCCTTGAGCGCCCGGGCCAGCGTGAGCGGATTCGCGGTGGCCTGCTTGATCAGGCCCAGCGAGATCGCCGGGCGTCCGTTGAAGCGCACGATGCTGCGCTCGTCCAGCGGCGCGAGCGCCACCCGGCCGACGTCGCGGATGCGCACCGGGTAGCCGTTGACGGTGCGCACCACCACCTCCTCGAATTCCTTCTCGCGCTGCAGGTCGCTCTGCGAGGCCACGGTGAATTCGCGCTGCCGGCTCTCGATGCGTCCCGAGGGCAGCTCGACGTTCTGGCGCCGCAGCGCGTCCTCCACGTCGCCGGGGGTGAGGCTGAAGGCGGCGAGCCGGTCGGGATCGAGCCAGATGCGCATGGAGAACTTGCGCTCGCCGAACACGCGCACGTCGGCCGCCCCGGGCAGCGTCTGCAGGCGCGGCTTGACCAGCCGGTTGGCGATGTCGGAGACCTCGAGCGGCGACATCGCGTCGCTCGAGAACGCCAGCCAGATGATGGGGTTGGCGTCGGCCTCGACCTTGGCGATCACCGGCTCGTCGACCGTGTCGGGAAGCTTGGCGCGCACGCGCGCGACGCGGTCGCGCACGTCCGCAGCCGCGCCGTCGGGATCGCGCTCGAGGCGGAAGCGCACCGTGATCTGGCTCTGCTCGGCCCGCGAGATCGAGGTCAGCACGTCCACGCCCTCGATGCCGGCGATGGAGTCTTCCAGGGGGCGGGTGACCTGGGTCTCGATGATGTCGGCCGATGCCCCGGGATAGCGGGTCGACACCGTGACCGTCGGCTCGTCGATCTTCGGGTATTCGCGCACCTGCAGGCGCGAGTACGACACCGCGCCCAGCAGCACGATGACCAGCGACAGCACGGTGGCGAACACCGGGCGGCGGATGCAGGTCTGCGCCAACCTCACCCCGGCGGCTCCACCACGCGCACCGGCATGGCATCCTGCGTGAGCTTGGTCTGGCCGGCGGTGACCACCTGATCGCCGCCCGCCAGCCCTTCGACGATCTCGACCCGGCCGTCGCGGCGCACGCCGGTGCGCACGCGCACCCGCATCGCCTTGCCGTCGTCGATGCGGAACACGAACTGCTCGTCGCCGGCGTGGAACACCGCTTCCTCGGGTACCATCACGGCCGGCGCGCGCCGGGCGAGCGTGAGCGACGCTTTCGCGAACATGCCGGTGCGCAGCAGCCCGTCGGGATTGGGCAGCCCGCCGCGCGCCACCACCGAGCGTCCGTTGGCGTCGACCTGCACGTCGATCGCTTCGAGCACGGCCTCGAACCTGCGCCCCGGCCAGGCGTCGAACTCGACCTCCAGCCGCTGGCCCGGCCTCAGCTGGCCGAGGTAGCGCTCGGGCAGCCGCAGGTCGACCTTCATCTTCGAGAGGTCTTCGAGCGCCACCAGCTCGGTGCCCTCGCGCACGTAGTCGCCGACGCTGAAGTTGCGCAGCCCGAGGCACCCGGAAAACGGCGCGCGGATCACGGTCTTGGCGAGCCTGGCCTCGGCCAGCGCGAGCTTGGCCTCGACCACCTTCAGGTTCGAAGCCGCCTGCTCGCGTGCGCTCTCGCTCACGAACTGCTGGCGCGCCAGGTCGACCGTACGCTGGTGGTTCGAGCGCGCCAGGGCGAGCTCGGCACGGATCTGGTCGGCCTCGGCCGCCGCCACCGAGGCATCGAGCGACACCAGGAGAGCGCCCTTGCGCACCAGGCCGCCGCCCTCGAAGCCGATGCGATCGATGCGCCCGGCGATCTCGGGCTTGATCACCACCGACTCGTTGGCGCGCAGCGTGCCCACCGCCGACACCGTCTCGCCGAGCGACACGCGCTCGGCGTGCGCGGCCTCGACGCCGACCATGCCGCGCGGCGCCGCCTCCGGGGCGCGCCCGGCGCCCGCCTCGCGCGGCACGCCGGCGTCCTGCCGCCCCTCGTCGAGCCGCCTCTCGCCGGGCCGTTCCGCGCCGGGCCGATCGGCACCAGGACGCCCGGTGCCGGGATCGGGGCCGAGCGCCGCGGCGGGGCCGAGCGCCACAGCGGGGGTGGCGCCGATCGCCAGCGCCGGCACGGCGCTGCGGTGCACGCCCCAGGCCCACCAGCCGAGGCCCGCCAGGCCCGCCAGCGCGATCAGATAGAAGAAGGATTTTCTCATCGGGCCTGAGACACGAGGCCTGTGGACATGAAGACCGCCATCCCGATTGTAGTGTGAACCGACCCCGGCAGGCGCGGCCGGCTCATGCCCCCGCAGCCCGGCGCGGCGCCGGCACCCCGCGGTTGGCGAGGGCGTCGGCGCGCTCGTTCTCCGGATGCCCGGCGTGGCCGCGCACCCAGCGCCATTCGACGCGGTGCTTCCCGGCCAGCGCATCGAGCGCCTGCCACAGGTCGACGTTCTTCACCGGCTTGCGGTCGGCGGTCTTCCAGCCGCGCGCCTTCCAGCCCGGCAGCCACTCGGTGATGCCCTTCTGGACATACTGCGAATCGGTATGGACCACCGCGTCGACCTCGCGCTCGAGCGCCTCCAGCGCCCGGATCACGGCGGTGAGCTCCATCCGGTTGTTGGTCGTGCTCGGCTCGCCGCCGAAGAGCTCGCGCTCGTGGCCCCGCCAGCGCAGCAGCGCCCCCCAGCCGCCGGGCCCCGGGTTGCCCTTGCAGGCGCCGTCGGTGTAGATGTGAACCGCCTCGTGCATGGATCGCCTCGTTGGTCGCCGCCGGCAGGTTGCAGCCGCGCGGCGAAGGCATTGTAATGGCGGCCATCCGTCAGGACCGGAAGGAGGGACGCATGCTGGAGAAACAGGTCGCGAAATACCTCGAAGGGCTGCGCGCGCGCCACCGGCTGCCGCTCGCCGTGCAGCTCTGGGACGGCTCCTCGGTGGCGCTCGACGAAAGCCCGCGCGTGCACCTGCGGCTGAAGGATGCGGCGGCCGCGCGCTACTTCCTCAAGCCCTCGCTCTCGGCGCTGGGCGAGGCCTTCGTCGAGGGACACATCGACGTCGAGGGCGAGATCGGCGACATCGTCTCGATCGCCGAGCAGCTCTCGCGCACCGGCGACGAGGACAAGGGGCGCGGACGCATCCCGTCGTGGTTCGCGCGCCATACCCGCAAGACCGACCGCAAGGCGATCGAATACCACTACGACGTCTCCAACGAGTTCTACGCCGTCTGGCTCGACCCGCGCATGGTGTACTCGTGCGCGTACTTCCGCAGCGGCGAGGAAGACCTGGCCACCGCCCAGGTGCAGAAGCTCGACCACATCTGCCGCAAGCTCATGCTGGAGCCCGGCCAGACGCTGCTCGACATCGGCTGCGGCTGGGGCGCCATGGTCATCCACGCGGCCAGCCGCTACGGCGTGAAGGCGGTCGGCGTCACGCTGTCGACCAACCAGTACGAGCTGGCCCGCGAGCGGGTGCGCGAGGCCGGCCTGGAAGACCAGGTGGAGATCCGCCTGCAGGACTACCGCGACATCCCGGGCGAGGAGAACTTCGACCGCATCTCCTCGATCGGCATGTTCGAGCACGTGGGGCTGAAGAATCTGCGCGGCTACTTCGACGTGGTCCACCGCCACCTCAAGCCCGGCGGCATCGCGATGAACCACGGCATCACCTCGAGCGACGCCGACAGCCGCTCGGTCGGGCTGGGCGCCGGCGACTTCATCGACCAGTACGTCTTCCCCGACGGCGAGCTGCCGCACGTCTCGCTGGCCATCCGCGAGCTGTCGGCCGCCGGCCTCGAGCTGACCGACTGCGAATCGCTGCGCCGGCACTACGCGAAGACGCTGCGCTTCTGGTCGGCCGGCTTCGAGGCGAACCTGAGCCGCATGGTCACGCTCGCCGGCGAGAAGCGCGCGCGCATCTGGCGGGTCTACCTGGCCGGCTGCGCGCACGGCTTCGAGCAGGGGTGGATCAACCTGTACCAGCTGCTGGTGATCAAGCCGCGCATCGACGCGGCCGGCGCGCACAGCCCGCTGCCGCTGTCGCGCGACTACATGTACGCGCCCCGCTGACCGCCCTCCCCACTCATCCCGAGAAGGCGTTCCTCGAGCCGGCGCGACAACGGCGCGTGGGGAACTCGGGCTAGGGCCTGCTCACCCTAACGGGAGACGAGCGCATCGATGGCGCTGCTGATCTGCTCGCGAGCGTATACGCGGATTTCGGCGTCGCTCTTCATGAGCTGCAACGTCAGGAGGCCATGGACCGTCGTGAGCAGTCGCCGCGCGGTCTCGACCGGATCGAGATCGGTGCGAAACTCGCCTTTCTCCTGGCCATCCGTGATGAGCTGCGCCCAGAAGCGAAGCTGCTTGTCGTACCGCTCGCTTTGGCGGATCTGCATCTTGGGATGGCGCGTGCTGTAGGCAAGATAATTGATCCAGAAGAACCACCAGCGGTCGCTCTTGGCGCGCAGGATGTAGGAATTGGCGATTCTTCGAAGCTGCGCTTCGGAGGAGCCTTTGTAGTTGGCCCAATCCTTCGGCAGGCTGTATGCCTCCTCGAGCGCGGCGATGAGCAGATTCTCTTTGTTCTTGAAATGATAGTTGATGGTGCCCGTGCTCACATTGCTGCGTTCGGCCACGTTCCTCATCGTGAGCGACTCGATGCCGTGCTCGGAGATCAGGTCGTAGACCACGCCCAGCAGATAATCCTGCTTCAATAATCCTCGTTTCGTGGCTGCTGCCGGGAGACCGGATCTGCGCGTCCTGGACTTGTCATCTGCGGCAGCCGATGGATTCTGCATACGTGGTGTCTTGTTGGCGAGTGAGCGTTGTCGTGCCTGTCGGGTCCGCTCACTGGAATCCTGACATCCTGCACTGAGGACATTGATCGACTCCATCATATCGCATTGTCGATGGGCTCATTGCCAGGCCGGCCATGCGAGTCGAGCACCGTGTCCGCGCGCCAGTCGCCAGGCGCGCAGCCGGCCGAAAACCCCATCTCCATCCCCGCCGAGAAAACGCTTGTCTATTCGCACAAACGTGCTACTCTTGTCGCATGAATGTGCTAATCATAGGCACAGACCGATCGGCTTGGGAGGGGCGTTCGTTCGATGTCTCACTTCGAGAACCTGCAGCTGCAGGATTTGCGCGTCGGCCGCGAAGAAGCCTGGCTCGAAATCGCGATCAACCGGCCGGCCAAGCGCAATGCATTGCGCGAACAGACCGCATCCGAACTACTGGCTGTCCTGGAGCGGGCCGAGTCCGATCCCGGCGTCCGTGCGGTGCTGCTGCACGGAGCACAAGGGGTTTTCTGCGCCGGCGTGGATACGGAAGCGTTCAGGGTCGACGAAAACGGCCCTTTCGAGCAATGGCGGGCACGCCTGACCTCGAGAAGGATCTCCCGCCTCTACGCATCCCTGCCGAATTTCACCAAGCCGCTGATCGCTGCGGTCGACGGCTACGCACTCGGCGGCGGATTCGAGCTGGCGCTCATGTGCGATCTGATCGTGGCTTCGAAGGATGCGATCTTCGGGCTGACCGAAGTGAAGCTGGGGATGCTGCCCGGGGGCGGCGGAACCGCCACCCTTGCACGAGTCGTGGGCAGGGCACAGGCCAAGCGCCTGATCTGGACGGGGGCACGCTTCGACGGCACGAAAGCGTTCGAGATGGGCATCGCAGCGGAGCTCGCCGACGCCGGGGCCAGCCTGGAAGCGGCACGACGGCTGGCGGCCGAAATCGTGCGCAACGCCCCTTTGCCGGTCATGTTCTCGAAGGCGCTGATCGATCGATCGGCGGATCTGTCGGCCCGGAATGCCTGGCTGCAGGAGGGAGATTTGTCCTTTGCGCTGAGCTTTTCCCAGGACAGGCAAGAGGGACTGGCGGCGTTCAAGGAGAAACGTTCACCCTCCTTCAAAGGACGTTGAGAAAAGCCGATGAATGAAAGCAGAAACGTAGCCATCGTCGGCTACGGCGAGACGAAGATCACGCTGCGAGGAGGCCGCAGCGCCTACGAGCTCGCTGCGGACGTCTTCGACGAGATCCTTCGGCAGACCGGTTTCGACCGTTCGGAGATCGACGGGTTGGCTGTTGCCGAGACGATAAGCGAGACAGCCAATCCTTTCTGGCCGGCCTACATGGCCGACATGCTCGGGCTGACGCCGACCTGGCTGGAATGCCTGGCGCTAGGCGGTGTCTCGAGCGTCGGCGGCGTTGCGCGCGCCATCGCCGCAATCGAAGCGGGCTTCTGTTCGACGGTGCTGGTGCTATCGGCCGATTCGCAATCGAGCAAGAACCAATCGGAGCAAGGCGGGCAACGCCACGAGTTCCAGTACCCCATCGGACTGAAAGGGCCTGTCGGCGCGTTCGGCCTGCTGACCCGGCGCTACCAGCACTTGCACCAGCTGGATCCGTTGGCGCTCGCCAAGCTGGCTGTTACGCAACGAAAGCACGCGCTCCTGAATCCGAACGCATGCGACAAGCTCCAGGTTCCTCTTTCGGAGCAGGACTATCTGGCATCCAGGTTCGTATCCGATCCGGTGCGGATCCTGGATAGCGTGATGGTTTGCGACGGTGCCAACGGCATCCTGTTGACGACGAAGAAGAATATTCGATCCAAAGGGATCGCCAAGTTCGTGGTTCCGACAGCCTACGCCGAGATCACGAACTTCGAGGCATTCAATCCGGCGGCAGAGATCACGGAGACGGGCTTCAAGGTGGCGGGGCCGAAAGCGCTCGCCTCGGCGCGATTGAAGACCCGCGATGTCTGCATGTTCCATCCCTACGACGATTTCCTGATCGCCATCCTCCTGCAAATGGAGCAGATCGGCTTTTGCAGCGACGGAGAGGGCTCCCGCTTCATCAAGGAAACGAATCTGTCATTCGATGGTGATCTCCCGCTGAACACCGGCGGGGGACAGATATCGGCCGGGCAGCCGGGCCTGGCCGGGGGCGGCCTCAACCTGGTCGAAGCGATTCGACAGATGTTCGGAGAGGCCGGGTCGCGCCAGGTCGGCAAGACTCGCAACGCCGTCGTGACGGGGATCGGGGTGATTCCGATCGGCAGGAACTGGAGCAGTTCTGCCGTGCTCGTGCTCGAGCAGTAGGAGGGCATGGTCATGGAAGCGAAGCGGGTGAAACCTGTAGCGAACAGCTACATGCATACGCAGCCGATCTGGGATGCCGCCCGGAACGGGAGGCTGCTCGTTCAGCGGTGCGATGACACGAAGCGGCTGCAGCATCCGCCGCGGCCGGTCAGCGTCTACACCGGGTCGAAGAATCTGTCCTGGGTCGAGGTGTCGGGTTTCGGCTCCATCTATTCGTGGACCGTCACGACATCCGCATGGCCGGGCCACGAGCATCGTGTCCCTTATGTCTGTGGCCTCGTCCTGCTGAACGAAGGCGTGCGCATGCTGTGCAACCTGATCAATATCGGCGAGGCGGAATTGAAGGTCGGCCGGAGGGTCAGGGTGGCTTGGGAAGAGCTCGGTGACGGGTTCCTGTATCCCGCCTTCGAATTGCTGCCGGATCGATAGCGCCGAAGTCAACGATGCGGAGGGCGTCGTGAGATTCTCGAGTTTTCTGGCTGCGCATGCTCAGCGAATCGGCTCGAAAGTGGCCCTCATCTGCCAGAACGAGGAGTTGACCTTCGGAGAGTTGCATCGCTTCAGCGATCGCGTGGGCGCTTCGCTCGCGTCGCTGGGGATCAAGCCCGGGGATCGGGTCGCGCTGTACCTGCCGAACTGTCTGGAGTTCGCAGTGTGCTTCTTCGGCATCGTCAAGGCCGGGGCGGTCGCCGTTCCGATCAACATGCGCCTGGCCACGCCGGAAGTCGCCTTTCAGTTGGAGGACACCAGGGCCGTCGCAGCGTTCGTCGACGCGAGCTTCGCAGAGGGCTTCGACAAGGCCGATCGAATCGGCATTCCACGGATCTGGCTCGGCGGCAGCCCCGACAGGCCCGGGCATTCCTATGAAGCGATGATCCGGAACATCGACGCCCTTCTGCCGGAAGTCCCGATCGAGCAAGACGAATGCATGATCAGCTACACGTCGGGAACCACGGGCAAGCCCAAGGGTGCCGTTCTCACGCAATCGAACTACATCGTGATGAACGGGTACCTGAATGCGCTGTATTGGGGATTCAGCGGTGACGATCGAATCCTGATCACCACGCCTCTGGCCCATCGGATCGCGTTCGCTCGAATGGGAAATCTCCTGGTGCTCGGCGCCACGCTGGTCGTGCTGCCGAAATTCGATCCGATGGAGCTGTCTTCCACCCTTCGGGAACGATCCATCACCGTGCTCGGGATAGTGCCCACGGTGGCAAGGCTGTTGCTTCCGGAAATCGAGCGCGCACCCGAGAATTTTCGCAACCTCAAACGGGTATTGGCCACCGGCGAGGCGTTTCCCGTCGAGCTCAAGGCGAGGTTTCTGGCAGCCCTTCCCGGGATCAGCCTCTTCTCGTTCTATTCGATGACCGAGGCAGGCGTCGTCGCCCTGCTCAGGCCCGAGGAGCAGATCTCGCACGCCGCATCGGTGGGTCGCGTCCTGCCGGGCCTGGAAGTGAAGCTCGTCGACGAGCGCGGGAATCCGGTGCCGACCGGTGAGGTCGGTGAAATCCGGGTGAGATCCGGCGAACCGGGCCGCTTCCTCACGATGAAGGGCTATCTGAATCGTCCCGAGGCGAACGCCGAGAGCCTGAGGAACGGCTGGTTCGTGACCGGGGACATGGGCCGTTTCGATGAAGACGGCTACCTGTACATCGTCGACCGGAAGAAGGACATGATCCTTTCCGGCGGATACAACATCTATTCGAGGGAGGTGGAGAACGTCATCGCTGCGCATCCGGATGTGGCGAGGGTGGCGGTCGTGGGCGTGCCGGACGAAGTTTTCGGAGAGGCCGTCGCAGCATTCGTCGTGCGCCATGCAGGCGCAACGGTGACGGAAAACGAGCTGATAAGTTGGTGCAGAGAGCAGATCGCAAGCTACAAGAAACCGAAGTACGTGAGATTCGTGGAAGAGCTGCCAGAGAACCATACCGGCAAGGTGATGAAGAAGATCCTGGCGAGTTCTTTTTCCAAGTCGTGACCAAAGGGAGGAGGGATGATCATGCGGCGTCTTTCGTTGGTTCTCACGGTGGCTTGCATCGCTTTGGCAGCCAGCCCGCCTGTCTTCAGCCAGGGCTATCCGAACAAGCCGATTCAAATCATTGCGCCATACCCGCCGGGCGGTGCGACCGACATGATCTCCAGATCGATCGGAAAGCATCTGCAGGATGCCTGGCATCAACCGGTCATCGTCGAAAATCGCCCCGGCAACTCCGGCATTATCGGAGCGACCCAGGTTGCCCGGTCGGCGCCGGACGGCTACACCATCCTGATCGGATCGCAGGCGCTGTATTCGGTGAATCCCATCCTGATGAAGGCGATGCCCTACGATGCGAACAAGGATTTCACGCCGATCACGCAAGTGGCAAAGTTGCCGAGCTTCTTCGTGGTGTCCGCGAGCTCTCCCTCCAATACGTTCCAGGAGTTCGTCAAGTACGTGAAGGCCAACCCGGGCAAGGTGGCCTACGGCTCGGCCGGCGTCGGCACGGCGCAGCACATCTTCATGGAGATGCTGAAGCGGGAGACCGGCATGGATATGCTTCACGTCGCCTACAAGGGAAGCGCGCCGGCGATCATCGACGTGGTCGGTGGCCAGGTCCAGGCTGCAATCGACTTCGGTCCGTCCGTCCTGCCTCACATCAAGTCCGGCAAGCTGAAGGCGCTGGCGGTTTCGACGCGCGAGCGATCGACGGCTCTGCCGAATGTCCCGACCCTGAGCGAGTCCGGCGTACCCGACTTCGATGCAGCGACGTGGTTTGCGGTTCACGGGCCGGGTGGCATGCCGAAGGACATCGTCGAGCGCCTGTCCCGGGAGATCAACCGGGGATTGCAGGATCCGGCTTTCCGGTCGCGGCTGGAGGCCCTGGGCATCAATCCGCAGGGATCGACGCCGGAAGAGTTGCGGACGCTGCAGATCGACGAGACCGTGAAGTGGAAAGCGGTCATCGAGGCGGCCGACATCAGGCTCGAATGAGCGAGCCCCCTGCCGGACTGTCGCCGGCACTCCGGCGACTGGACCGATACACGCCCATTTTGCCGCGCCAACTTTCACGTAGAGGAAACGAATCATGTTCGTCGTGCAAGTCCGGATGGCTGCCTTGCCGCAGAGGCTGACAGCACGCAGGATCCTTTCGTTCTGTCTCTTCTGCATCGCCAGCCTGCTTTTCTTCCCTTCCGCCTTTTCACAAGATTTCCCCAACAAGCCGCTGCGTATCGTCCTTGCCTACGAAACGGGCGGATCGGTCGACTTTCTGGCCCGTACCGTGGCAAACAAGCTGTCCGAGCGCCTTGGCCAGCCCGTGCTGGTAGAAGCCAAGCCGGGGGCCAACGAACGGATCGCATCGCAGCATCTCCTGATGTCGCCAGCAGATGGCTACACCATGCTGCTGGTGGCCGTCCCTCATGCAACCAACCCTGCGCTGTTTGCAAACATTCCCTACGATACAAGGCGCGATTTCCAGCCGTTGATCCACCTGACCAACCTGCCGCCGGTATTGCTGGTGCGCGCCACATCCGACATCAAGACCCTCGACGATCTGGTGAAGAAGGCCAAGGCCGAGCCAGGTACCATCAGCTATGGTTCACCAGGGGTGGCAACGGGCAATCACCTGATGGTCGAGCTGTTCCAATACGTATCCGGCACATCGTTGATTCACGTGCCGCACAAAGGAGTCGCCGCCCTCACCACAGCCGTTGTGGGCGGCCATGTGGATGTCGGCTCGATCACCATGTCGCCATCCATTCTCGGTTACATCACCAGCGGCCGCCTGCGTGCACTCGCCATAGGCCCCAGCGAGCGCGCGGCGGTATTGGCCGATGTGCCGACATTCGCCGAGCAGGGCTACAAGGACGCCGTGGTCGTGACCTGGTTCGGTCTGGTCATGCGTGCCGGCACCCCAGCCGGCATCGTCAACAAGCTGAATCACGAAATCAATGCGGTGCTGGCCATGCCAGACGTACGCGAACGTCTGGCATCTGCCGGCATGAGCGTGGTGGGCGGCAGCTCCGAGCAATTCACCAGGCATATTCATTCCGAGATAGATCGCTGGGGCAAGATCATCAAGGAACGCGGCATCAAGGTCGATTGAAAGCATGAGCACGAACAAGCGCAAAGATATCGCCATCATCGGCTACGGTGAAACGCCCGTCGTCCTGCGCGGCGGCCGCAGCTCCTACGAGCTGGCCGCCCAAGTGATGGAGCAGATCCTGGTGCAGACCGGCATCGACAAGCGCGAGATCGATGGCCTGGCAATTTCCGAAACCATGAGCGAGACGGGCAACCCCTTCTGGGGGGTCTACATGTGCGAAATGCTGGGTCTGTCGCCCTCCTGGATGCAGCTTAACGGTCTGGGCGGCGCATCGAGCATCGGCGGGATTGCCCGGGCCGCCGCAGCCATTCGCGACGGCATGTGCGAAACCGTCCTGGTGCTGGCATCGGATGCACAGTCCTCCGGCAAGACACCGGAGCAAGGGGCACAGCGTCACGAGTTCATGTATCCGGTGGGGCTCAAGGGCCCGGTAGGTGCATTCGGGCTGTTGTCCGAGCGCTACCGCCACCAGTATGGCCTGGATGAGCGCGCCCTGGCCAAGCTGGCGGTCACCCAGCGCAACCATGCGCTGATGAATCCGAACGGATGCGAGAAGCTGCGCAAACCATTGACGGAAGAGGATTACCTGAGCTCCAAATACGTCTCGACACCGATCCGAGTGCTGGATTCGGTGATGGTCTGTGATGGCGCCAATGGCGTCCTGGTGACATCCACCGAAAATGCAAGGCGGCTGGGCGCGCGCAAGATGATCCATCCGATCGGCTATGGCGAGATCAGCAACTTCAATGGTGCTGCACGGCAGCCGGACATCACGGTTTCCGGCTTCAGCCTGGCAGGCCCCAAGGCGCTGCGCCAGGCCGGCATGAGGCCGCCGGATGTGCGCATGATCATGCCCTACGATGACTTCCTGATTGCCCTGATCATCACGCTGGAGGACATCGGCTTCTGCGAGAAGGGCAAGGGCGCGCAGTTCGTGCTGGATACCGATCTCTCGTATCGCGGCACCCTGCCGCTGAACACCTCAGGCGGACAGATCTCGGCAGGCCAGCCCGGCCTCGCCGGGGGCGGCCTCAACCTGGTCGAAGGGGTGCGGCAGATGTTCGAAGAAGCCGGAGAGCGGCAGGTCAGTGACCCGCGCAACTGCATGGTCACCGGGATTGGCGTGATCCCCTATGGTCGCAACTGGGGTGTATCCAACGTCATGATTCTGGAGCAGCCATGAGCGCGGCAAACATTTCCCGTCCCTTGCCGAGGCCCAATGCCTACATGGACACCACGCCTTTCTGGCGGGCAACCAGCGAAGGACGCCTGTTGATTCAATATTGCGTCGACAGCGGAGAACCGCAGTTCTTCCCGCGCCCCATCAGCCTGGTAACCGGCAGGCGCAATCTCGAATGGCGCGAAGCATCCGGCAAAGGGACGGTCTACAGCTTTACCAACACCTTGAATGCCTGGCCGGGGCACGAAGCGCGGGTTCCCTACCTGTGTGCCCTGGTCGACCTGGAGGAAGGGGTGCGCATCCTGTGCAACCTGTATCAGGTCAAGCCGGAAGACGTCAGGATCGGCATGGCAGTCAAGCTGTACTGGGAGAGATTGACGGATGAGCTGGCCTATCCGGCTTTCGTGCCAGCATGAAGCTCGCCCATTTCCTTTCCGCCTTTGCGCGTGCAACCCCGGATCGTGAAGCGGTGCGCTGCGAAGGCCGCAGCCTGAGCTTCGGCGAGCTCGACCGCCAATCCACGCAGCTCGCCGGCATGCTGCGACGCCTCGGGGTAGCCACGGGCGACCGCGTCGTCATCTTTCTCCATAACCGCGTCGACTTTCCGGTGGCCTTCATGGCCGCGGTCAAGGCGGGGGCGATCGCGGTGACGCCCAATCCCAAGCTATCTCCGAACGAAGTCAGCTACGTGTTCTCGGATGCCGAGCCCAAGGTCGTGATTTTCGAGAACGAGACCCGGCCGACCCTGGAAAAGGCCGATCTGGGTGGTGCGGTACGCATCTGTGTCGATGGTGCACAGGATGCACAGGAGCATGCCTATGACGAATGTCGTTCGGAAGATGCAGCAACGCTGCCGGAAATACCAGTCGATTTCGACGACTGCATGATCTCCTACACCTCCGGGACCACGGGCAAGCCCAAGGGTGCCATCATCACCCAGAGCAACTTCATCGTTGCCAACGGTTTTCTCAATGCGCAGCAGTGGGGCCTCACCACCGAGGACCGGGTATTGACCACCACGCCGCTGGCGCACCGCTCGGCGTTTTCGCGTCTGATGAACGTGATTTGCCTGGGCGTGAGCATCGTTTTCGTCCGCCATTTCGAGCCGGAAGAAACGGTACGCCTGATCGAGGATGAAGGAATCACCCTGCTCAACATGGTGCCGACCGTTGGCCGCATGCTGTTGCCGCTCATCGAATCGCAGCCCGAACGCTTTGCCAGCCTGCGTATCGCCGCGGTCACCGGAGAGACCTTCCCGGTCGAGCTGAAGCAGCGGTTGCGAAAGTCCCTGCCGCAATTGCAGCTGTATTCCTTCTTTGCCATGACCGAGCTTGGCCCCATCACCAGCCTGGGCCCGAGGGACCAGTTCGAGAAACCGGCCTCGGTGGGCCGGATCAACCCCGGGATCGAGGTCAAGCTGGTGGATGACCAGGGCCACCCGGTCGTCACCGGCGAATCCGGCGAAATCCTGGTGCGCACCGGGCCGCCGGGACGCTACATCACCATGCGGGCGTACTTCAACAATTCGCAGGCAACCGCGGACGCCCTGCAGGACGGCTGGCTGAGAACCGGCGACATGGGGCGCTTCGATGAAGACGGGTACCTGTACATCGTCGATCGCAAGAAGGACATGGTGCTATCGGGCGCCTACAACATCTACTCCAAGGAAGTCGAGGCTACGATCCGGGAACTCCCCGCAGTCCATGACGTGGCGGTCGTCGGTGTGCCCGATCCCATGTTCGGTGAAGCCGTGGCTGCCTTCATCGAATTGATGCCGGGTGCAACCCTCACGGCGGAACAGATCGTTGCCCACTGCAAGGAGCGCATTGCCAGCTACAAGAAGCCCAAGCATGTCCGCTTCCTGCCATCCCTTCCGCGCAACAGCTCCGGCAAGGTATTGAAATATGCGCTGCGGGAATCCTTTCACACCGTCCCCGAGGAATGACGGATGGACCTGCAATACTCTCCTGAACAACTGGCATTTCGGGACGACGTGCGGCGGTGGCTGCAAGCCAATCTACCGGCAGACCTGAAGGACAAGGTGGCGAGCTACCTCCACCTGGAAAAGGAAGAGGTGATGCGCTGGCACCGCATTCTGGCCGACAAGGGCTGGATTGCCCCGCACTGGCCGGTCGAGTGGGGCGGCACGGGCTGGGATGCCGTGCAGCGCTATATCTTCGAAGAAGAATGCAGCCATGCGGGCGCCCCCCAGCTGCCGGGTCTCTCGCTGATGTTCTGCGCACCGGTCCTGATCGCCTTCGGCACGCCGGAGCAAAGGCGGCGGTTCCTGCCGCGCATCTACAGCGGCGAGGATTTCTGGTGCCAGGGATACTCCGAACCGGCGGCCGGCTCGGACCTGGCAGCGCTACAGACCCGTGCTGTGCGCGAAGGCGATCACTACATCGTCACCGGGCACAAGATCTGGACCACCCAGGCCCACTGGGCCAACTGGATGTTCTGCCTGGTGCGCACGGATCCGCAGGCCGGAAAGAAACAGGAAGGCATCTCGTTCCTGCTGATCGACATGCAAACCCCGGGCATCACCGTGCGGCCGGTGATCCTGATGGATGGCAGCCACGAGGTCAACGAAGTGTTCCTCGATGAGGTCAAGGTGCCGGTTGCCAACCTGGTGCACGAGGAAGGCCAGGGCTGGGAGGTTGCCAAGTACCTGCTGAACTACGAGCGCCTGAGTGCCGGCAGGATCGGCGCCTCCAAGCGGCAGCTGGCCAGGCTCAAGGACATGGCAGGGCGGCAGATCACACGGGGCCGCTCCCTGATGGAAGATCCGCGTTTCCGTGATCGCCTGAGCCGCGTCGAGATCGAACTGATGGCGCTGGAAATCACCAACCTGCGCTACCTCGACCGCATGGTGCGCAGCGGGCAGCCCCCCGGGGCGGAAGTCTCCCTGCTGAAGATCAAGGGCACGGCGATCCAGCAGCAACTGTCCGAACTGATGCTGCAAGCAGCCGGCCCGCACGGCCAGCGCGGCATGCCGCAGGGAGGCGAGATCGACGCACATGACAGCCTGACGGCAGCACTGGCGCCACGCTACTTCAATCTGCGCAAGCTCACCATTGCCGGCGGTACCGATGAAGTGCAGCGCAACATCATTGCCAAGATGCGCCTCGGACTGTGATGGCATGGCCGGATTGTGCCCGGCCGAAGAGGAACGCCATGGATTTTGAGTACAGCTCGGAACAAGAGCAAATGGCCAGCGCGTTGCGGCGTTTCCTGGCAAAGGAATACGACTTCGCCGCGCGCAATCGCATCATCACCTCCGGGCAGGGCTGCAGCGACGCGGTCTGGCAGGCGCTGGCCGAGCTTGGCCTGCTGGCGCTTCCCCTGCCGGAAAAGTACGGCGGCTTCGATGGCAGGCTGGTGGATCTGATGGCGATCATGGAAGTCCTGGGCGAAGCGCTGGTGATCGAACCGTTCTTCTCCACCGTTGCCTTGGGTGCTCCGTTCCTGATGCGCGGCGGCACGCCCGAACAACAACAGCAATGGCTGCCCCGGATTGCCACCGGCGAGTGCCGCGTAGCCTTTGCCCAGCAGGAAGCCGATGCACGCTACGATCTCGCACACTGCTCGACCACGGCAACCGCAAGGAATGGAGGCTGGCTGCTGCAGGGGGAAAAGCGGGTGGTGTTGCATGGTGCCTGCGCCGACCTGCTGGTCGTCGCTGCCCGCGCTGGCGGCAATCCTGACGATGCACAAGGCATCAGCCTGTTTCTGGTCGCCGCTGACGCACCGGGAGTCAGGCTGCGCGGTTACAGCACGGCAGATGGCCTGTCCGCGGCCGACATCGAGTTCGACCAGGTAGTCGTGTCGGGTGATGCCCTGCTTGGCCAGGCCGGCGAGGGCCTGGCACTGATGGAAGAAGTGACGGATCGTGCCACGGCCGTGCTGTGTGCGGAAGCCGTGGGCGTGCTGCGCCTCGCCTACCAGGCCACCCTGGAATACCTGAAGACCCGCAAGCAGTTCGGTGAGCCGATCGGCGGTTTCCAGGCATTGCAGCATCGCATGGTGGAGCTGTTCATCGACCTCGAGCAGGCGTACTCCATGGTCTGCCTTGTCTGCGCAAGACTGGATGCGGGCGTCGGGCCGGAAGAACGACGCCGGCTGGCATCCGCTGCCAAGATCCGGATCGGCGATGCGTGTCGCCGCAGCAGCCAGGAAACCGTGCAAATGCAGGGCGCCATGGGGATGTCCGATGAAATGATGATCAGTCATGCGTTCCGTCGCCTGACCATGATCGCGCAACGACTCGGCGACGCCGAGCATCATCTCGAGCGGTTCGCCGCATGAAGAGGGGCGTTCTGGAAGCAGCTCCCCGGATAAAGGAAGGATCGGCAATGCATGCAGGATTGATGAGCGAGGCCGCACGCTGGAACGGCAGGATCTTCAGCGGAGAATGGACCCACGGCGCAGGCGGCAGTCAGGACGTCATCGAAAAGGCAACCGGCAATGTGCTGGCACAAACCGGGATTGCCGCACCGGATGACGTGACACGGGCTGCGCAGATCGCCAAGGCGGCGCAGCCTGCCTGGGCGGCAGTGCCGATCGAGGAGAAGTCGGCGATCTTCCGCCGTGCGATCAATCTGATCGAACAACACCGCACCGAGATGACCGAATGGATCATGCGCGAAAGCGGTGGCCTGCGCGCCAAGGGAGAAGGCGAACTGCGCTCATCGACCAACTGCCTGAATTACGCGGCAGCCATGCTCACCGAATCGCCGGGGATCCTGCTGCCCAGCAATCCGGGGCGCCTGAGCTATGCGCGCCGCATGCCGCATGGCGTGGTCGGCATCATCTCTCCCTTCAATTTCCCGCTGATCCTCTCCATGCGTGCCATCGCCCCTGCGCTGGCAACCGGCAATGCCGTCATCGTCAAGCCCGATCACCAAACCGCCATTTGCGGCGGCCTGATGATTGCGCGTCTGTTCGAAGAAGCCGGCCTGCCGCCGGGCGTATTGCATATCCTGCCGGGTGACGCCCCGGCTGGCGCGGCAGTCTGCACCGACCCCCTCATCAGCATGGTGGCATTCACGGGATCGACCGCAGCCGGACGCAAGGTGGCCGCAGCCTGTGGCGAGCACCTCAAGAAGGTATCGCTCGAACTGGGCGGCAAGAATACCTTGATGATCCTGGAAGATGCCGATCTGGATCTGGCTGCCTCCAATGCCGCCTTTGCCGCCTGGCTGCACCAGGGCCAGGTATGCATGGCGTCGGGACGCATCCTGGTACAACGGAAAATCGTTCCGGCATTGACCGAACGGCTGAAGGAAAAGGCCCGGCGCCTGCGCGTCGGCGACCCCATGGACCCGGAAGTCGGCATGGGTCCCATCATCAACCATCGGCAACTGCAGCAGATACACCAGATCGTGCAGGACACCTTGGCTGCCGGTGCAACCCTGCATGCCGGCGGCACGCATGAAGACCTGTTCTATCGGCCGACGGTGTTGAGTGGCGTCGAGGCAGGCATGCCTGCTTTCGACAAGGAGATCTTCGGTCCCGTTGCCGCCATCACCCCCTTCGATACGGACGAAGAAGCAATTGCCATGGCCAACCAGACCGAATACGGCCTGTCGGCGGGCATCCTCTCGAAATCCGTCGGCCGCGCCATGGCCATCGGCAACCAATTGCAGACCGGCCTGGTGCACATCAACGATCAGACCATCCACAGCGATGCAACGGTGCCCTATGGCGGGCGCGGCGCATCGGGCAATGGCAGCCGCATCGGCGGCCCGGCCAATTGGGAAGAGTTCACGCAATGGCAATGGGTCACCATCAAGGAGACCCCATTGCGATTTCCCTACTAGCGGGCGCTGCGCCGCGACACCATCACCGCCGGCGCGGCGGCGGGGCGCACCTGCCGCCATGCGGGTCCGATCAGCCGCATGCCGCGCACCCGCTTGATCGCCGACACGAAATACAGCGCCCCGCAGATCGGCCACCAGCGGTCGCCGGCCGATTCCATGAAGCGGGTGCGATCGAGCCAGCGCTGCGTGCGGCACGGCGGGCGGTAGCAGCCGTATCGCCCGCGCTCGGCTTCGAAGCTGAGCAGCTTGAACCAGTCGCGCAGGCGCGGCAGCCCGATGAACTGGCCCTCCACGGGCGGGAACGCAGGCCGCCCGATGGCGCGCCCGAGGCCCTGGCGCGCGCCCCACAGGCTGACCGGATTGAAGCCCGAGATGATCACCCTGCCCTCCGGGCGCAGCACGCGGTCGACCTCGCGCAGCACCTGGTGGGGGTCGGAGGCGAACTCGAGGACGTGCGGCAGCACCACCAGGTCGAGCGTCTGCGAGCCGATGGGCAGCTCCTCGAAGTGATCCAGCACCAGGTGCGCGGCGTTCTGCGGCAACAGGTCGCAGGGCTCGCAGGCGTGGATGCGGTGAGGCATCCGGTTGTCGCGCAGCGCATCGATCTCGGCCAGGCCGCATTGCATGGCGTGGAAGCCGAACACGTCGGCCACGGCCGCGTCGAACTGCGCCTGCTCCCAGGCCAGCACGTAGCGGCCGGCCGGCGACGCCAGCCATGCGCGCCAGCCGGCGCGGACTTCACGCAGCGGCGCGGCGCTTTGCAGGATTCCCGGATCGTCCAGATTCATGCCTGGCTGTCTTCGTACCTCCACCGGCCGGGTTCCGCTGCAGTCGTTTCCGCGCGCGCCCGGCGGACGGCAGAACCGTATTTTACGTGCGTATGCCGGCGCGGGGGCGTTGCCGCACCCGCGTCCGCGCCATGCCGCGCCGAGCGGGCGGCCGGCCGTGCCCGCACCCGCCGGCTGTCCGAACCCGGGCGCCGTCGCGCGGAAGGTGCTTTCGCGCAGCGCCCGGCATGGAAAGATCGACAGGCTCGACCGCGATCGACAGGCTCGGCCCATGGCCTCGCTTGCTTGACCCTCCCGGTTTCCTTCCGTAGGATTCGCGGCTTGTCACGCTAAATCATCGAGTTAGGGGGCTTCCTTGTCGCAGTTTGTCGATATTGCGCGCGCCTTCGCCCCCTCCGCCATCCTGTCATCGATCGGCCTGCGCCGCGTCGCTCCCGCGCTGGCCGTGCTGCTGGCCGTTGCCGGCTGCTCCACCGTGAGCCCGCCCGTGGCGCAGGAGCCGGCATCGGTGTCGCCCTCGGCCACAGCAGCGCCGGTGCGCGATGCCGCATCCCAGGCCGCCACGCCCCAGACCACTGCGCCCGACGCCTCCGCTCCGGCTCCCGACGCGCTTGCTGCCCTGCCCGCGCCGAGCGGGAGGCCGGCCGTGCCCGCACCCACCGGTGACCTGTGGGCACGCATCCGCGCCGGCTTCGCCATGCCGGAGCTCGAAAGCCCGCTGGTGGCCGAGAAGGAGCGTTTCTACCTGCAGCGCCCCGACTACCTGCAGCGCATGTTCGCGCGCGGCAGCCGCTACCTGTTCCATATCGTCGAGGAGATCGAAAAGCGCGGCATGCCCACCGAGCTGGCGCTGCTGCCCTTCGTGGAAAGCGCGATGAACCCGACGGCGCTGTCCTCCGCGCAGGCCGCCGGCCTATGGCAGTTCATCCCGTCGACCGGGCGCGCCTACAACCTGCGCCAGGACTGGTGGGTCGACAACCGGCGAGACGTGGTCAAGTCGACCCAGGCGGCGCTCGACTACCTGCAGAAGATCTACGCGATGCACGGCAACGACTGGTTCCTCGCGCTCGCCTCGTACAACTGGGGTGAAGGCGCGGTGGCGCGCGCGGTGCGGCGCAACGAGATGCGCAGGCTGCCCACCGACTACCTGTCGCTGCAGATGCCGGCCGAGACGCGCCACTACGTACCCAAGCTGCTGGCGCTCAAGCACATCCTACTGCACGCCGACGAGCTCGGCGTGGCGCTGCCCGCGCTGCCCAACCGGCCGTACTTCGTCACCATCGAGAAGACCCGCCCGATCGACCTCAAGCTCGCCGCCAGCTTCGCGGGCATGACGGTCGAGGAGTTCGTGGCGCTGAACCCGGCCCACAACCGCCCGGTCATCGCGGCCAGCCGCAACAACCAGATCAAGCTGCCGGCCGACCGGCTCGACGCCTTCCTCGACGCCGTCGAGCGCCATGGCCAGGCCAACCGTGCCTTCGCCACCTGGCAGCCGCACACCATCCGGCCGGGCGAGACGCTCGAGACGCTGGCGCAGCGCGGCGGCGTGGCGCTGGCCGAGCTGCGCAGCGCCAACGACCTGCGCTCCGGGCAGCGCATCCTGCCGGGCACGCGCATCCTCGCCCCGCAGCGCAGCGTCGAGGACGAGAGCCGCGTCGAGCAGTTCGACGGACCGCGCGTCTACGAGCTGATCGAGCGGCCCGCCGTGCATCACAAGGTGGGTCGGCGCGAGACGCTGGCCTCGATCGCCCGCCGCTACGGCGCCTCGGTGGCCCAGCTGAAGGCGTGGAACGGACTGGGAAGCAAGGGTGCACGCCCCGGCACCGTGCTGCTGGTGCGTCCGGCCGGTTCGCAGACCCTGCTCACCACGGAGAACGGCGACCGGCGCGTGGTGCGCAGCGAAACCGACCAGCCGCGCATCATGCACGCCGTGCTGCGCCGCGAGGAGGCCGAGGCGCCCGCGCAGGCGGCCGAAGCGAAAGCGCAAACCCGTGCCGCCCCGCCGACCGCGGCGGCGCGTGCGCGCCACCGGGCGAGGCCGGCGCAGCGCCACGCCGAGCGCCCGGCCAGGGAAATAAAAGCCGCACCGGCACGCGCCGCCGCTGCCGCGAAGGCATCGCCGGCGGCCCGCGCCGCCGGGAAGCCGGCGCGCGCACCAGCCGCCGCAGCACGCAATTCGAATCGCCACGATGGCCGCGGCGACGGGGCCGTACGCACCGGCACGCGCGCCCCGCAAGCGAAGAAGTCCGCCAAGCGCACCTGAGGCCGGTGCCCGAGCAAGCGCCAGGCGGTGAATGCGCCGCGCAGGGTGCACCGGGCGAGGGACAGCGTCGCATCGACGTGTGAAGGAATCGTAGCGAGCGGCCCGAGGTCGCGCCGAGAAGCGCAGCCGTACGGGAGTACGGCGAGCATCACAGGCGCGAGATCGGGCCGCGCAGTAGATTCCTTCACACATTCCTGCAAAGCTCGCGCGTGTAGGCCTCGCGCGGCGCCGCGAACAGCGCCTCGGTCTCTCCCGCTTCCACGATGCGCCCGTCCTTCATCACCACGACGTGGTGAGCCATGG
This sequence comes from Burkholderiales bacterium 70-64, assembly GCA_001898645.1. Lineage (GTDB taxonomy): Bacteria > Pseudomonadota > Gammaproteobacteria > Burkholderiales > Burkholderiaceae_E > Zeimonas. Next base: position 7,467 of record MKUQ01000033.1, on the reverse strand, counting down.
CGCGGATCACCTCCAGATCGTGGGTGATGAACACGTAGGCCAGGCCGTGCCGGCGCTGCAGCCCGGCCAGCAGCTGCAGCACCTGCTGCTGCACGGAGACGTCGAGCGCCGAGGTGGGCTCGTCGAGCACGATCAGCTCGGGCTGGAGCACCGCGGCACGCGCGATCGAGACGCGCTGGCGCTGGCCGCCGGAGAACTCGTGCGGATAGCGCCCGAGCGTGGCCGCGCCGAGCCCGACCTCCTCGAGCATCGCCACCACCGCGTCGCGGCGCGCGCCGGCCGAAAGCTCGGGCCGGTGCAGCGCCAGCCCCTCCTCGACGATCTGCAGCACGGTGCGCCGCGGCGACAGCGAGTTGAACGGATCCTGGAACACGATCTGCATCCGGCGGCGCAGCCCGCGCAGGGCGCGCGGGCGCAGCGCATCGATGCGCTGGCCGTCGAAGCGGATCTCGCCGGTCGTCTCGCTCCGGGCGAGGCGCAGCAGCGCCAGGCCGAGCGTGGTCTTGCCCGAGCCCGACTCGCCGACCACGCCCAGGGTCTGTCCGCGCGGCAGGCGCAGGTCGACCTCGCGTACCGCCTCGAAGCGGCGGGCGGCGAACCAGCCGCGCGCGATGCGGAAGCTGCAGCTCAGTGCGCGCGCCTCGAGGAGGGGCGGCGCGCCCGGGTCGGGCGCGGCCACCGAGCGCCGCGGACGGCTGTCGACGAGCAGCCGCGTGTAGTCGCTGCGCGGGTTCGCGAACACCTCGGCGGTGGCGCCCTGCTCGACGATGCGCCCGTCCTTCATCACCGCCACCCGTCCGGCGAACGAGCGCACCAGCGGCAGGTCGTGCGTGATCAGCAGCACCGCCATGCCGGTCTCGCGCTGCAGCTCATCGAGCAGGGCGACGATCTGGCGCTGGATGGTGACGTCGAGCGCGGTGGTCGGCTCGTCGGCCACCAGCAGCCGCGGGCGGCACGCCAGCGCCATGGCGATCATCGCGCGCTGGCGCTGGCCGCCCGAGAGCTGGTGCGGGAAGCTGGCGAAGCGGCGCTGCGGCTCGGGCACCCGCGTGCGCGCCAGCAGCTCGACGGCGCGGCGCGTGGCCTGCGCGCGCGTGAGCCCCTCGTGCTCCTCGATCGCCTCGCAGATCTGCCGGCCGATCGGGTACAGGGGGTTGAGTGCGGACATCGGCTCCTGGAAGATCATCGCGATGTCGCGCCCGCGCACGCCGCGCATCTCGCGCTCGGAGCAGGCGAGCAGGTCGCGGCCCTCGAACAGGATGCGCCCGCCGTAGCGCGCGTCGGTATTCAGCCGCAGCAGCGACAGCGCGCTCACCGTCTTGCCCGAGCCCGACTCCCCGACCAGCGCGAACTTCTCGCCCGGCGCGATGCGGAAGTCGATGCCATCGACCACGCGCGTGGCGGCGCCGGCGCCGACAAAGTCGACCGTGAGCGCCTCGACCGCCAGCAGCGGTGCGGCGGCATCGGGGCGGACGGCTTCGCGCATCCCCTACCCCTTCCTCGTGTCGAGCGCGTCGCGCAGCGCCTCGCCGATGAAGATCAGCAGCATCAGCGTGCCGACCAGCACCCCGAAGGTGCCCAGCGAGATCCACCATGCGTCGAGGTTGGCCTTGCCCTGCGCCAGCAGCTCGCCCAGGCTCGGGGTGGGCGGCGGCACACCGAGCCCGAGGAAGTCGAGGCTGGTGAGGGCGACGATCGCCGCGCTCATGCGAAACGGCAGGAAGGCGATCACCGGGGTGAGCGAGTTCGGCAGCACGTGGCGGCGGATGATCTGCAGGCTCGACAGGCCGAGGGCGCGCGCGGCGGTCACGTACTCGAGCTGGCGGTTGCGCAGGAACTCGGCGCGCACGTAGTCCGACAGGCCGATCCAGCCGAACAGCGAGAGGATGGCGAGCAGGATCCAGATGCTGGGCTCGAAGATCGACGCCAGGATCAGCAGCAGGTAGAGCTCCGGGATCGCCCCCCACACCTCGATCAGGCGCTGGAAGGTGAGGTCGATGCGCCCGCCGAAATAGCCCTGCACGGCGCCGGCGACGATGCCCAGGGCGACGCCGATGGCGGTCAGCGCCAGCCCGAACAGCACCGAGATGCGAAAGCCGTAGAGCAGCCGCGCGAGGACGTCGCGACCGCGGTCGTCGGTGCCCAGGAAGTTGACCCGCGAGGGCGGCGCGGGATTGGGGCTGGGCGCGAAATAGTTGAGGGTGTCGAAGCGGTAGGGGTTGGGCGGGTACAGCGCCCAGTTCGAGCCCTCCGAGAGCCGGGCGCGGATGAAGGGATCGAGATAGTCGGTGGCGGTACGGAAGTCGCCGCCGAAGGTGGTCTCCGGATAGTAGTGCCACAGCGGCCAGTAGAGCTGCCCTTCGTAGCGCACGACGAGCGGCCGGTCGTTCGAGAGCACCTCGGCGAACAGGCTCAGGCCGAACGCCGCCAGGAAGATCCACAGGCACCAGTAGCCGCGGCGGTTGGCGCGAAAGCGCAGCCAGGCGCGCCGCCCGGGAGAGAGCGAGGCGCCGCTCACCCGGCCGCCTCGAACTTCACGCGCGGATCGACCCAGGTATAGGCGAGGTCGGTGACCAGCTTGGTGAGCAGGCCCAGCAGCGAGAACACGTAGAGGGTGCCGAGCACCACCGGATAGTCGCGCCGGATCACCGCCTCGTACGACAGCAGCCCCAGGCCGTCGAGCGAGAACAGCGTCTCGATGAGCAGCGAGCCGGTGAAGAAGGCGCCCACGAAGGCCGCGGGAAAGGCCGTCACCAGCGGGATCAGCGCATTGCGCAGCACGTGCCGGTAGAACACGCGCCGCTCGCTCACGCCCTTGGCGCGCGCGGTCAGCACGTACTGCTTGCGGATCTCCTCGAGGAAGGTGTTCTTGGTGAGCATGGTGGTGACCGCGAAGCTGCCCACGGTGAGGCAGGCCAGCGGCATCGCCAGGTGCCAGAAGTAGTCGAGCACCTTGCCGGCGAGCGACAGCTGCGCGAAGTCGTCCGAGGTCAGCCCGCGCAGCGGAAACAGCTGCCAGAAGCTGCCGCCGCCGAACAGCACCAGCAGCGCCACCCCGAGCACGAAGCCGGGGATGGCATAGCCGACGAGGATGGCCACCGAGGTCCACAGGTCGAAGCGGCTGCCGTGGCGCACCGCCTTGGCGATGCCCAGCGGGATCGACACCGCGTAGACGATGAGGAAGCTCCACAGCCCGAGGCTGATCGACACCGGCAGCTTCTCGAGCATGAGCGCCCAGACGCTCTTGTGATGCAGGTAGCTGGTGCCGAGGTCGAACACCGCATAGCGCCGCAGCATGTCGAGGAAGCGTTCGTGCGCCGGGCGGTCGAAGCCGTACATTTTGCGGAACTCGGCGACCTGCTCGGGCGCCACCCCCTGCGCGCCCCGGTACACCCCGCCGCTGGCGGCCACCTCGCCGCCCAGGCCGCCGCCGCGCAGCTCGCGCACCAGCTGCTCGACCGGCCCGCCGGGAACGAACTGGATGATGACGAACGACACCAGGAGGATGCCGACCAGGGTCGGGATCATCAGCAGCAGGCGCTTGCCCACGTAGGCGGCCATCAGCGCTTCTCCCACCAGGTCTTGAGCAGCCACAGCTCGGCGGCGTAGTACAGCGGCAGGCGGGCCGGGTGCGCGAGGCGGCTGCGATAGGCGACGCGGTGCGTCGCCGCGTAGAAGTGCGGCACCAGGTACCAGCCGCTGCGCAGGACGCGATCGAGCGCGCGCGCGGCCACCACCAGCTCGGCGCGCGTGCGGCTGGCCAGCAGCCCGTGCACCAGCGCATCGACCACCGGATCGCGCACGCCGGCCAGGTTGTCGGAGCCCGGCTCGCTCGCTGCGGCCGAGGTGAAGCGCTCGATCAGCTCGTTGCCCGGCGTCTGGCTGGCCGAGAGCAGCTGCACCACGACGTCGAAGTCGAACTCGTCCAGGCGCTTCTGGTACAGGGCCGGATCGGCGATGCGCAGGCGCGCGACGATGCCGAGCTTCTCCAGGTTGCGCACCCACGGCACCGCGATGCGCTCCAGGCCCGCGGAGTAGCTGAGCACCTCGAAGGCGAAGGCGCGCCCGGCGGCGTCGCGCAGCACGCCGTCGTCGTCGACGTTCCAGCCGGCCTGCGCGAGCAGCGCGAGCGCCTGGCGCAGGTTGTCGCGCAGGCTGGCCGGCGGGTCGGTGCCCGGCGGCTGGATCGCCGGCCCGAAGACGGACGGGTCGAGCTGCGCGCGATACGGCTCGAGCAGGGCCAGCTCGGCCGGCGAAGGCAGGCCGCGGGCCTCCATCTCGCTGTTGGTGAAGTAGCTGCGGCTGCGCACGTACTGGCCGTAGAAGACCTGCCGGTTCATCCACTCGAAGTCCATGGCCAGCGCCAGCGCGTGGCGCACGCGCACGTCGGCGAACAGGGCCCGGCGCGTGTTCAGCACGAAGCCCTGCATGCCGGCGGAGTTCGAGTGCGCGAACTGCTCCTTGACGATCTCGCCCGAATCGTAGCGACGCCCGACATGGCCGCGCGCCCAGTTGCGCGCCGAATTCTCCAGCACCCAGTCGAACTCGCCGGCCTTGAAGCCTTCCAGGCGCGCGGTCTCGTCCTTGAAGTACTTGTAGACGATGCGATCGAAGTTGAACATGCCGCAGCGCACGTTCAGGTCGCGCCCCCAGTAGCCCGGATCGCGCCGGAATGCCACGCTGCGGCCCCAGTCCCACGATTCGACACGGTACGGACCGCTGGTGAGCGGCTCGTCCTGCACCACGCGATCGAAGGGCCGGCCGGCGCCCCACTTGCGCGAGAACACCGGCATCTGCATGCCGATGATCATGTGCAGCTCGTGGTTGCGGCGGCGGAACTCGAAGCGCACGGTGCGCTCGTCGACCACCACCGCGCGCGCCACGTCGGCGAAATACTGGCGGAAGCGCGGATGCGCCTGGCGCCCGGTGAGGGTGTCGAACGAGTGCTTGACGTCGGCCGCGGTGACCGGGTCGCCGTTCCAGAAGCGCGCGGCCGGATTCAGGTGGAAGGTGATCGACAGGCCGTCGGCGGCGAACGCCATGTCGTCGGCCAGCAGCCCGTACATCGAGAAGGGCTCGTCGTCGCTGCCCTCGGCGAGCGTCTCGAACATCAGCGTGCCGAGGCCCGCCGCCGGCAGCCCGCGCAGCGTGAACGGATTGAGCTTGTCGAACGAGCCGTCGGCCGACAGGTGCAGCGTGCCGCCCTTGGGCGCGGCCGGGTTCACGTAGTCGAAATGATCGAAGCCCGGCGGATACTTCGGCGCCTCGCCCCAGGCGAGCGCACGGGCGGCCTGCGCCGGCGCGGGCCAGGCAGCGGCCAGCGCGGCGCCGGCGGCCAGCAGCAGCGCCGCGAGGCAGGATGCCGTACGCACGCCCGGACGGCGGCGGCGCGCCGGCCGAGCCGCGCCCGGCCCGTTGCGCCCTGCCACGCATGCGACAATGCTCATTTGTCGTCGATTCTAGCGGAGACCCCGAATGGGATTTCTTGCCGGCAAGCGCATCCTCATCACCGGCCTGCTCTCGAACCGCTCGATCGCCCACGGCATCGCGAAAGCCTGCCGCGAACAGGGCGCCGAGCTGGCCTTCACCTACCAGAACGAGCGCTTCCGCGACCGCGTCACCGAGATGGCCGCGGGCTTCGACTCCTCGCTGGTGTTTCCCTGCGACGTGGCCGAGGACGCGCAGATCGAGGCGCTGTTCGCCTCGCTGCGCCAGGCATGGGGCCACCTCGACGGCCTGGTGCACGCCATCGCCTTCGCCCCGCGCGAGGCGATCGCCGGCGAGTTCCTCGACGGCGCCAGCCGCGAGGCGTTCCGCGTCGCCCACGACATCTCGGCCTACAGCTTCGTGGCGCTCGCCAAGGCCGCCGCGCCGATGATGCAGGGGCGCGCCGGCGCGATGCTCACCCTCACCTACCTCGGCGCGGTGCGCGTCGTGCCGCACTACAACACCATGGGCCTGGCCAAGGCCAGCCTGGAGGCGGCCGTGCGCTACCTGGCCGACGACCTCGGCCCGCGCGGCGTGCGCGTCAACGGCATCTCGGCGGGCCCGATCCGCACGCTTGCGGCCAGCGGCATCAAGGACTTCTCGCGCATCCTCGACTACGTCGCGACCAACGCGCCGCTGCGGCGCAACGTCACCATCGAGGACGTCGGCAACGTGGCGGCGTTCATGCTGTCCGAGCTCGCCTCCGGCATCACTGCCGAGATCACCTACGTCGACGCCGGGTTCAGCCAGGTCACCGGCGGCATCCTCGATCGCCCGGGCGGGCAGCGCGCATGAACGACGCTACGCCCCCGGCTGCGCCGCGGCTCACGTCGTTCTCGCACGGCGGCGGCTGCGGCTGCAAGATCTCCCCGGGCGTGCTCTCCGACATCCTGAGGAACGCCTCGGGCTTTCCCGCGCCGGCGCAGCTGCTGGTCGGCATCGAGAGCGCGGACGACGCCGCGGTGTGGCAGCTCGACGACGAGCGGGCGCTGGTGGCCACCACCGATTTCTTCATGCCGATCGTCGACGATCCCTTCGACTTCGGCCGCATCGCCGCCGTCAACGCGCTCTCGGACGTCTACGCCATGGGCGCGCGCCCGATCATGGCGCTGGCGCTGGTGGCGATGCCGATCGAACGGCTGCCGCTCGAATCCATCCGCGCCATCCTCGCCGGCGGCGAATCGGTGTGCGCGGCCGCCGGCATTCCGGTGGCCGGCGGCCACACCATCGATTCGGTCGAGCCGATCTACGGGCTGGTGGCGCTCGGGCTGGGGCATCCGGGGCGCATCAAGCGCAACGACGGGGCCCGTCCGGGCGATCGGCTGGTGCTCGGCAAGCCGCTCGGCGTGGGCATCATGTCGGCCGCGCTCAGGAAGGAGCAGCTCCCGCCCGAAGGCTACGCGGCGATGATCGCCACCACCACGCGCCTGAACACGCCCGGCATGGCCCTGTCCGAGCTCGAGGACGTGCATGCGCTGACCGACGTCACCGGCTTCGGCCTGCTCGGCCACCTGCTCGAGATGTGCCGCGGCGCGCGCGTGGCGGCGCGCCTGTCGATGGCGGCCGTGCCGCGCATGGCCGGCGTCGAGGCGCTGATCGCGCGCGGCTTCGTCACCGGCGCCTCGGCGCGCAACTGGGCGGCCTACGGCGACGCGGTGCGCCTGTCCGACGACGGCGCGCAGCGGGCGCTGCTGACCGATCCGCAGACCTCGGGGGGCCTGCTGGTGGCCTGTGCGCCCGAGGCGCTCGAGGCGGTGCTGGAGGCGTTTCGCCGCGACGGGTTCGCCGAGGCGTGCGAGATCGGCGAGATGGTGAGCGGCGAACCGGGCGTCGAAGTGCAGGCCTGACGTTCGGCCTCGGGGCGGTGCTCGCGCGTGCTTCGGGTTGCGCGTGCAAAGGCACGGGCCGCCCGGGGCCGGCGCACCGGTGCTTGCCCCCCGCTGCGCGGGGGGTGCCCTGCGATGCTCCAGCACCGGCTGG
>MKUQ01000032.1 GCA_001898645.1 Burkholderiales bacterium 70-64 | reverse complement strand
CGTCCAACACGCAGGACCGCATCAGCAGCAACAGCGTGCCGCTGATCGAACCGGCGCATGTCGTGGGCCTGCCCAAGGGGCAGTGCTTCGCGCTGATCGAGGGCGGCCACCTGTGGAAGGTGCGCATGCCCTTGCCGGCGCCCGACCCCGACGAAGCCATGCCCAAGGATCTGCAGGAACTGGCCGGCTACATGCGGCAGCACTACGTCGAGGCCGGTGACTGGTGGGATAACAACTGGCTCCCTGGCTTGCAAGACCAGCCGCTGCCCGACGATCTGCTGGCGGGCTTCAAGCAGATGGCGAGCATGGACGAAGGAACCATCGCATGAGCGACCCTGCCGTCGCCGTCCAACGCCAGCAGGTTCGCCAGCAGGGCCTGATCGCGGGGCTGGTGACGTTGCCGTTTCGGCTGTTCGGGGTGTTGATCGGCTCGCTCCTGCTGTGCATCGTGATCGAGTGTCTCGGCATGCACTTCTTCTGGCCCGAGCAGGGCTGGCGCCACGCGCAGGGCATGCTGAACTACGAGCTGTCGCAGGTCTCGGAGCATTTCACGCGCAGCGCGCTGGTGCAGGAGCCGGGGCGTAGTGCGCGCCAGCTTGTCGAGTGGGCCTACCAGGGCTTGTTCGTGAAGACCGGGCTGCTGGACTGGATACGCGACGCCGCGGCGCAATCACGCGCCGGTGCCAAGAGCCAGGCGCAGGACTTCCGCTACTACATCGGGCAGCTCTACGTGCATGTCGAGAGCTACGTCATCGCCTCGGCCTACACGGTGCTGGTGTTCCTCGTGCGGCTGCTGGTACTGATCCTGACCTTGCCGCTGTTCCTGATGGCGGCCTTCACCGGCCTGGTGGATGGCCTGGTGCGCCGTGACGTGCGCGGCTTCGGCGCCGGGCGCGAATCGGGCTTCGTCTACCACCGGGCGAGGGCCAGCCTGATGCCGCTGGCGGTGCTGCCCTGGGTCACGTACCTGGCGCTGCCGGTCAGCGTGCATCCGCTGCTGATCCTGCTGCCCAGCGCGGCGCTGCTGGGCGTCGCGGTCTGCATCGCGTCGGCGACGTTCAAGAAGTATCTCTAACCGACCACCGGACTGGCACTACACACTACGAGCTTCATCGATCCTCGGGTCATGGCGACATACAGGTTCTGCGCGCTCATACCCTCCGTGTTCAGCAGCACGGCCACTTCCGCTTCCAGTCCTTTGAGGAGCAGCGTGCTGCCGACCGCGCGCTTGGGCAATGGGCGCCCGAGAAGCCGGTTTTCCTCGCGCACCCGTCGGGCCGTTTCTGCCAGTGCAACGGTGCCTGCCGAGGCATCCCTCAGCGCTTTGAGCGCGCCGTAGAGGATGGCCGGCCGATGCACACGTACATTTGGAAGTGCCCGCAGCTCCGACAGCAATTCAGCCGCCGCAGCGAGGGACGGCGCACGCACGAAAGCCAGCGCACGGCTCTCCGCCGCATTTGGCGGATTCCTCGCGGTGCCCCGTTGCAGCGAATCCAATCGCCGCATCAATTCCGGCACCCCCACGTTGGTCATGACGCTCTGCGCCAGTGACAGCAGTTGGCCCAACGCACCTGCCAATCCCACATCGAAGCCGTTGGCAAAGGCGATGAGGTCTTGCAAATCGACAGCCTCGACCGTCGAGGCGCCCGGCGTCTGACTGGCGAAGTTCTGCTGCGCCGCCCGGTTTCGGCTGTCGGCGATAATGAGTACGCGAGCGTCAGCGGTGGGTGGTGCCGTCCTCGCCGCAGCCAGGCGCTGAGCATGGTCATTGGGTGGTACGGTCCGCATCCAGGTCACATGCTCCGACGGGCCGCTCCTCAGATCGACAGACTGCCCCGCTGCAAGCAGCCGGCGGGCCTCCAGCAGCCATTGACCCAACGCTTCCGCGCCCGCATTGCGCCACCGCCAGGGTGTTGCCAACTCCCCGACGACAGGGAAATGCGCACACACCTGTTGGTCCCAATCAGCCAGTTCGTTGCCTCGGAAGCCGAAGATGGCCTGCATCGGATCGCCCAACACGCAGGTCGGCAGAATCAACGAGAGGAAATAGACGGTGTGGTGCTGAGGCACCGAACAGTCCTGGTATTCATCCACGACGAGGTGCGCATACGAGGCTTTTAGCACGTCGTTGACGTGGCCGGCCTGCAGTAGCTTCCAAGCGGCGTCGCGGATCGCCGGGTAGTCACGCGCAGGTGTGGTCAGCCGCAGAATCTCCGAATCGTGAGCGCTGCGGCGTGGAAAGGTCGAGATGAGCCGGATGGCCCAACCATCGACAGTGCACAACCGATAGGCGCCGGTCGGCACACCGGCGCGGTCCAGTCGATCACGCAGCGCCGCGACCCCGGCGTTCGTGTGTGTCAGCACGAGGATAGGTTTGGCATCCCGATGGCTCGCCAGCGCATGGGCGATCAACTGCGTCTTGCCGCAGCCCGCCGGCGCAGTGACGGTGCCGCGTGCGATTGCACGAAGGTCGATTTCAACGGGGTCCATGACCGGCCCACCCGAATACCTGGTCCATCAGCGCACGGAATTCCGGATCGCAAAGATGCAGGTCCGGCGCAACGATGGTTCTTGCCACGTCCTCCATCCAGGAGATGGATTTGAACCAACCCGCCTTTCGGATGCGCGCTGCCTGACCAAGAATGGCCCTGCGCTCTGCGGATAAGACGCCAGTATTCTGGATCTCGTCCCAGACCTGCTGGAAGGTGAGCGTGTTGTTCGAGACGGTGCGCAGGTGTTCGACGATCAGGTCGCCATGCAATTCGTTGGCGTAGCCGATCAGCCTCTGACATGCAGCCGGCGTGAGGCTGCCGAACAGTTCGTCCTCCAGCGCCCGGCCCGTGCGGTAGGCGACGACGGTGCCGCCGTTCTGGACAAATGCCTGCTCGATGGCTGGCGTGGGCTTTTTGTCGTCATCGCGCAGCACCATCACCCGATAGCCGAGGGACTGGAAGGCTGTCGCACGGGCATACGCTCGATCGGGCTCGCCACCGCCGCAGTCGACGAGGGCCACACCCAATGCAGCCAGCGACGCATTCCCCTGGTCAAGCCGGTACAGGTCCAAGCCACGCAGCAGGCCGATCTCGCTGGCGCCCTCACACACGACCACGGAGCCGGCCAGGAAGGCCTCGGGATAGAGGCGAATCGTGCTCTGGATGCCATCGTCGGCGCCAGTTAAACGAGCCTCGTGGGCATGAGGGCCGCGGCGCAGCACGAAAAGCTGGCTGCCCGACAGTTCTCTCAGCGCCACGGGGGAATGGGTGGTGAGGAATACCTGTAGCGGAGCAGCGGCTTCCTTGGCGCCGAGGGAGCCCAGGAACCGGGCGATGCGATGTGGCTCCAGCCCGTACTCCAGTTCATCCGAGAGCACGATCGACGCCTTGCCGGCCGCCTTGCGCTGCAGACCGGCGACGAGCAGGCGCGTGGACCCGACGCCGAGGCTGTGAAGCGGGATGCCGCTTTCGTTGTGCAAGGAGATGGTGCCGCCACCAAACGACACCGAATGCGAATCCAGCAGTGCCTTGGCCTTGGCGCCGATGTGCACGCCCAATTCCTGGGCCGTCGCGGTAACGATTCCCAGCGCTTCCGCCAACTGTTGCTCGGCTTGGTCTCCGAAGGCGCTGCGCGCATCTCGGGCAGCCTTGACCAAGGCGGCTGAAGCGTCGGCTCGTTCCTCCGAGATGCGATTCAACACGGAGCCACGTTGCCACCCCAGGTTGTAGTCAGCCAGCGCACCGATGCGGGTGGGCGCCAAAGCGAGGCGATCTTTCCATGCGAGCGTCTTGACGATGCCCTGCTGTGCAGCGCGCTCGGAGACCAAAGTCCATGATGGTTCCAAGTCACTCGCGACGATCAGGTTCAAGCAGAGCACGACCTCCGCGCCGACGGTCGGTTCGTCTTCGACGACGCCGGTGGTGGGGTGAAACCCGCGGAGGAACGCGCCAAAGCCTTCCAGCGTCCTCATGGCATCGTCCAGATCGCCCAGTGTCAGCGTGATGCTGATCGGGTTCGTGATGTCCAGGTCGAAGAAGTCCGCATCCGAGAACTGGACATTGCGCCTGGCCCCCAGGCACAGGTCGATCGCATCCAGCACGGTGGACTTGCCACTGTCGCCCGGCCCGATCAGGCAATTGATGCCTGGCGCAGGACACCAGGCCAGCCGTTGAATGCCACGGAAGTTGGCGATTTCGATTCTTCTGATTCGTGCCATGTCTTGTTTCTCTCAGGTGCGGCTGCAGGCGCTCTACGAGGTTTTCGTACCGAAGTGTTCGGCGAAGTAGTCGATCATTTCTGCCGCCTGCGTCCCCTCGCGGAACTGCTTCTGTTCATCAAAGTCGATCGACGGCACCAAGTGGATAAACTGGTCATCGGCATATAGCGACATCACGGCTTGTGGGTCCAACAGCGGCGGGCGCAGGCCGGTCAGTGCGTTCGCCGCCTCGATGGCGGCGCCGATCACGACGTCGGCAATCTGCACGGCTGGACTGGTCTTTGAATCGACCTGGGTGACGGACGACAGCTTGAGCGGGAAACTGATGCTCCCGATCTGGGTCTGCCTGAATTCGACTTCATGCTGATGGTCGATGTAGCGCTGCAGCAGCTCGTGGTACGTGAGCAGGTTCTTGGACTGGTCGTGCTCGACCCGGTACGGTCCTGCAGCCATCACCTCCATCCGGCTGATCAGGGACTGGAGAACCACCATCGCGGCATCGGTCGAGACGCCCGGCGTGGCAATCGCGGACAGACATTCGGGCGAGTTCAGCGCGAGAGGACCTAGCGCTTCGGGCAGTTCACGCCAATTGAGCTGCCTGGCCGCTTTCACCAATGCATCCAGGGCTAGCAGAGTCTTTTCCTTGACCGCGCGCTGGAAGGCCGCAAGCAGATCATCAAATGCCGCCTTGCCGAGCAAGGTGGGACCGACGGTATACAGCAGCGAAGCCAAGGCGTAGTTCTGTCCGTCCTTATAGAAGTCGTGTCCGCGCTCGTAGTAGAACGGCTCGACGCCATAGTCCAAGAACATGAGGAGCAGCAGGAAGCGCTTGTCGCAGACGTAGGTCACGCACTTGTGCTGAGAGAGCACGGCGCGCTGCAACTCCATCAGCGGCTGCCGATAGCCAGGTCGGCGTGCCAGGGCGTGGTATTTGAGTTCGGGTGCTTGCAGCTTGGGGAAATGTTCCCGAATCAGTCGTGCAGCTTCTTCATCGCCGATGGACACCGCCGCAGCACCCTGAAAACGTTGCTCCGCGTTGAGTAGGTCGAACCCCGTGTAGCCGCTCTCGTCGATGTGAAAACACTCCATGTCTGCCCTCGTTCGCGTCACCACCCGAGCAGCGTTGCGGCTGCATCTATCTGTTCGTGCTCGAAGGCAAGCGCGAAGTCGTCCAGCTCGGTCGCACGCAATCCGACCTCCGGCCCGAGCGCCAAGTTGCGCCAGTTCGATACCGCAGCGTGCACCTCGCCCAGCACGGTCAAAGCCTGTTGCTCGTCCAGGGCGAAGTACGAGGCGCGAGCCAGCAACATCCGCACGTCGGTGATCGGTCCATCCCGTTCGGACAGCCAGGTCTTGGATTCGCGGTCCTTGTCCGGGAACGGATTGATGTCGAAGGCGGGGGCCAGCCGCCACTGGCCATGCGCCACGTGCAGGAACCCGTGGTTCTGCAGGTGGTCGTCCACATTGGTGACCAGCAGGTTGAAGACCAGCCGGCGCCAGAGTTGTCGCAGGTCTTGGGTGGGGGCCTGCCCGTGGGTGCGAATCGCATCGGCGATCTCGGTGTAGCTGCGATCCTCCTCGCGCGAAGCCTGCAACAGCGAGGCGGCCGACTGGTAGGGGATGCGGCCGTCGGCCTCGTCGCGGTCGAAGCGTTGGATGACGGCTACCGGCACTTCGCTTCCCGATGGCCCCAGACAAACGACCCGTGCCGGCGCCGCGTCGATACCGGCCCGCGCCGCCAGCTTCAGGGCCAGCACTTCGCCACGGGTGACGCTGCGCGTGTCGCCCACGCTCGGGAACTTGCCGATGGCGAGCCGGCCGTCCTCGTCCACCAGCGTGCATTTCGGCCGCATGCCCCCCAGCGACGTGCCCTTGCCCTGCAGGTAGCGCAGGTCTTCGGCGGTCTCCTGGCCGCGCTCCACCGCGCGGCTGGCCTGAAAGACGCGCTCCAGTTCGATCAGCGGCGGCGTGCTGCGGCGGCCGGCTTGCACCGTGCGGTGCCAGGTGCCGTCCGGGTCGCGCAGGCGCAGCGCACCGACGCGGCTGAAGTCGTCCACCGCCAGCAGGTAGTCCAGTTCGGTAAGGGCTGGCAGCTTCGGATCATCCTTGCGGCGCTTGGCGTGATCGCGGGCGATGACGCGCCGGCCCCAAGCGTCCGGCGCGGTATCGGCGATCGCTCCGTGGAACACCGAATCGTGCGCCGACGCAGCCTTGTGGGGCTGGTGGCCCGGAATGAGCTGCAGATCGGCCGACAGATTGAAGCGCGCCGGGCTGGCCAGCCAGCTCTCATCGTAGGCGAAGGCACTGTTCTCGCGCCGTCCCTGGCGGACATACACCAGCGAGCCGACCGCCAGCCCCGCCTTGCCAATACAAAGTTGAATCTGCCGACGCACCGGCGCTACTGCGACCATCAGAGTGCTCCCGAAGTGCCGGACTTGCTGCGCACGCGCTTGGGCAGGTTCGCGTCCATCAGCGTCAGGCCGATGTCGTCCTTGGCGGTATCCAGCAGGTTCTCCAGCGCCTGAATCTCGCCGAAGACATGCAGCGCACGGGCGAAAAAGTGGATAGGCACCCGCACATCGCCTTTTTCCATGCGGCGCACGGTGGTCAGCGAAGCGCCCATGCGTTCAGCGAGCGACGCCTGGGAGATGTGGCGCCGCCGGCGGGCGAGTGAAATGTCGCTGCCGAGCTTCTGGATGGCCCGCTCGACGGGAAGCGGAAGCGGTGAATCCACTTTAAGAACTCCTGCGGGACGTTAATGAGGCGTTGGTGGTTTGATGGAAGCGATTATAACTTGATTGCGACTGTACTTAAATAATCGCTTCCAAGGGGACTTTTATGGATGCATAAATGCTCCAACGGATCGGTTACGCGGAAGTCGCCGTCGGACCTGCATGAATCCGGTCGCCCTCGAATTCCCATTCCCTGCGGCGCTGGCCGAGTGCCCGCCGGAGCATCGACACCATTCGCCTCGCCGAGGCTTCAACGAGGAATGGCACGATGCAATCGACCTGCCGCCGCACATCCGCATGGCGCCGCCCGATGACCGTGGCCCCGGTCGCTCTGGTTCTGTCGCTCGCGGTGCTGCACCCGGCTTACGCCGACGATGCCCCGGAGCGCGAGCACCTTGCAGCGCTAGTGCGCCAGATTGAACTGGCCGACCGCCTGGCAAACCAGTTGGCCGACCAGACCGCTACCGCACAACAGAAGCGCTCTCGTTACCACTTTGACTACGACCGTCTGCGCGCCGATCTGCATCGCGTGCGTGCTGGCGTGCGCGACTACCTGGTGCCGCAACGCGCTCAGCCGCGCGATCCCGTGCCGTTGGCCGGCGACTACACGCGCAGCGGCACGGCCAGCGACAAGGAGGCGCCGTTGCCATGACGCCTTCCGCCGATCAGGTCGCCGCCTTCCAAGCCAACGGCGGGTTCGCGCCCGCGGCCGTCTCCACCGTCGTGCTCGGTTTCGTCTTCGCCGTTCTGCTGCTGTGGGGCGTGTGGGCGATGCGTACCGCCTATGTCGGCTGGGCCGAGCACCACCTGACCCAACGCCAGTTCCTCGGCGTCATCGTGCGCTTCGTCGCGATGTACCTGGTGCTGGGCTCTTTCCTCCTGTCCTGACCCCATGAAAGGTGTATCGCCATGAACGCTTCCCCGACTCTTCACCGTCTCGCTGCACGGCCTGCGCGCCTCGCTGCGCTGCTCGTCCCGCTGGGCATCGCCGCCATGCCGTCGCAGTCGTTCGCCGCTCTTCCCACGCTGGAAGATCCGTCGCGCGGCACCGGCAGCGGCATCATGCAGACGCTGCAGAACTACGGCTACGACATCG
>MKUQ01000031.1 GCA_001898645.1 Burkholderiales bacterium 70-64 | reverse complement strand
CTGGATCGTCACGCTGGACGTGAGCGCCGACGAGTACCTGGGCGCCGAGCAGGTCAAGCGCGCGCTCGTGCGCTATGCACTCAAGGTCGTGCGCATGGACATCGATCCCGAGCGCAATCCCTTCGGCCTGGTGCTGGACTGCTACGCACGTGCGCCCGAGCGCATCGAAACCTCGCCGCCCCCGGCACCAGCCGGCAAGCCCGCCAGCCCCGGCGCCAATCTGCAGGGAGACACCCCATGAAGCGCTGCTTCCTTCCGGCCCTGGCCGGCGTCCTGTTGTGCCTGGGTTTCGTGCCCGCGGGCCATGCCGCTGAAATCCTGCGTTGGGAGCGTCTGCCGCTGGCGGTGCCGCTGGTGGTCGGCCAAGAGCGCGTGGTCTTCATCGAGCGCAACGTGCGCATCGGCGTGCCGGCCGGCGCCGGCGAGCAGTTGCGCGTGCAGAGCGCCGGCGGGGCAATCTACCTGCGCGCCAGCGCGCCCATCCCGCCCACGCGGCTGCAACTGCAGGACGTGGAATCCGGCGCACTGATCCTGCTGGACATCGCCGCCGAGCCGGCCAAAGCAGGCCAGCCCGCGCTCGAACCCGTGCGCATCGTCGAGGGCGATGTGCCGGCCACCCGCTACAGCGAGCCGGCCAGCCCCTCGGCCACCGCGGACGACGATGCGCAGCGCCCGGCACCAGCCGCCCGCCGCGCAACGCCGGTGGCCGTGGTGCTGACGCGCTACGCAGCGCAGAACCTGTACGCGCCGCTGCGCACCGTGGAGCCCATGGCCGGCATCGGCCGCGTCAACCTGCGCCGCAACCTCGCGCTGGACACCTTGCTGCCCACGCTGCCGGTGCGCGCGCAGGCGCTGGCCGCGTGGCGGCTCGAAGACCAGTGGGTGACGGCCGTGAAGCTCACCAACACCTCCGGGCGCTGGCTCGACCTCGATCCGCGTGCGCTGCAGGGCGACTTCCTCGCCGCGACCTTTCAGCACCCGACCCTGGGGCCGTCCGGCCGCGCAGCCGACACCACCGTGGTCTATCTCGTCACCCGTGGCCACGGCCTGGCCGAGTCGCTGCTGCCCAAGGTGGCGCCGATCGACGCGACGGTGGACCTGCCGCCGGCGGCGGCGGCCGGCCAGGCCGAAGGAGGAGGAGCGCGCGATGAAAAGTAACCCCCTCCTGAAGTGGCTGCTGATCCCGATGGCGCTGGTGCTGGTGTTCGTCGGCATCAAGTTCTTCTCGGGCGAGCGTAGCGCCAGGCCGGCACCTCCCGGCAGCGCCAACCCGCTCACGCCCGAAGAGATGAAAGCGCTGGGCATCGAAGGCGACACGCCGCGCGATACCGTCGCCACGCTGGTGGCCCAGGTCAAGCAGTTGCGCAACGAGCTGCAGACGGCGCTC
>MKUQ01000030.1 GCA_001898645.1 Burkholderiales bacterium 70-64 | reverse complement strand
CGCCGGTCGAGTTCGAACGGCGCCACACTAACCGGCTCGAATGTGTCTAGAGAAGCCGGGGCGATTCACTCCGCGCGACCCCGATCCGGTCGACTTCGGCCGATCTCGAAACGCTGGCACGCCTCGATGTGAGCGCCTTGGGTATCTCGCGGGAAAAGCACCACCACTATCTATTGGGCGACGCTACGATCAAAGGTGTACTCCTCCACGACGATGGTGACTGTGTCGGGTACGCATACGTATCTGCGACGGGCCAGATTGGCCCGCTGGCGGTCGCACAGACGCGCGCGATGGCGAAGGCATTCAACACTGCTTTGGAGGTGGCATTGACCAGTGGAGCCACACACGTATCCGCTTTTCTCCCCGGGCCCAGTGAGGCGCTGGCCATCGCAATTGGCCACCGAATGCGATTGACACTTCCCATGGTGCTGATGTCGGCGCACGAGTTCGGCGACTGGAGACGGTACTTGCCTCGCAATCCCGGCTTCATGTGAAGTTGATTCGGCAGTCGAGAAAGACGGCCTAGCGCGCCTCGCGCAGCCAGCGCGCGGCGTCGCGCGCGAAATAGGTGAGGATGCCGTCGGCGCCCGCGCGGCGCATGGCGAGCAGCGACTCCATCGCGACGCCGCGCTCGTCCAGCCAGCCGTTGGCCGCTGCGGCCTTGAGCATCGCGTACTCGCCGCTCACCTGGTAGACGAAGGTCGGGCAGCGGAAGGTGTCCTTGACCCTGCGCACGATGTCCAGGTAGGGCATGCCGGGCTTGACCATCACCATGTCCGCGCCTTCGCGCAGGTCGAGCGCGACCTCGCGCAGCGCCTCGTCGGAGTTGGCGGGGTCCATCTGGTAGGTCTTCTTGTCACCCTTGCCCAGGTTGCCGGCGGAGCCGACCGCGTCGCGAAACGGCCCGTAGAAGCCGGAGGCGTACTTGGCCGAATAGGCCATGATCTTCGTGTGGATGCGGCCGGCCGATTCGAGCGCCCGGCGGATCGCGCCGATGCGCCCGTCCATCATGTCGGACGGCGCGACGATGTCCACGCCGGCGGCGGCCTGCACCAGCGCCTGGCGCACGAGGATCTCCACCGTCGGGTCGTTGAGCACGTAGCCGTCGTCGTCGATCACGCCGTCCTGGCCGTGGCTGGTGTACGGGTCGAGCGCGACGTCGGTCAGCACGCCCAGCTCCGGGAAGCGCTTCTTGAGCGCCGCCACGGCGCGCGGCACCAGGCCGTCGGGGTCGGCGGCGGCGGCGCCGTCGGGGGTCTTCAGCGACGGCTCGATGACCGGGAACAGCGCGATCACCGGGATGCCCAGCGCCAGGCAATCCTCGGCCACCGGCAGCAGGCGGTCGACGGTCATGCGCTCGACCCCGGGCATCGACGGCACGGCCTGCGTCTGCGCCTGGCCGTCGAGCACGAACACCGGGTAGATCAGGTCATCGGCGTGCAGCACGTGCTCGCGCACCAGGCGGCGCGAGAAGTCGTCGCGGCGCAGCCGGCGCATGCGCGTCGAGGGGAAGTCCTGGGGGAAGCTTGCGCGGGTCATGTCAGTGGCTCCAGCGTGCGTCGCGCGAGCCGCGGCGCACGGAACGGGTGTTCGACGAGCTTCATTCGAGCTCCTGGCCGAGTGGCGTGCCGGTCGCGCAGTGCGCCAGCCAGTCGCCGATGAAGGTGCGCGCCTCCTCGATCCCGATCTGGTGGGTGGCCGAGAACGACAGCAGCACGAGCGGGTTCGGCAGGCGCAGCGCGACCAGCGCCTCTTCGGTCTGCCGCATCGCCTTCGCGCGCTGCGCCTGGGTGAGCTTGTCGCACTTGGTGAGCAGCACGAGCAGCGGCACCTCGGGCCGCAGCCAGCCGAGCAGCGTGCGATCGAGGTCGGTGAGGCCGCGCCGGATGTCCAGCACCAGCACCACGCCGGCGAGCGAGCGCCGCTGCGACAGGTAGCGGCCGGCGAGCTGGTCCCAGGCGCGCTTGACCTCGATCGGCGCGGTGGCGAAGCCGTAGCCCGGCGTATCGACCACGAACGCCTGCGGCGGCAGCGCCCCGGGGCCGAGCGCGAAGTAGTTCAGCGCCTGCGTGCGGCCGGGCGTCTTGCTCGCGAAGGCAAGGCGCCGCCGCTGGCACAGCGCGTTGATCGCCGACGACTTGCCGGCGTTGGAGCGTCCGACGAAGGCGACCTCGGGAACGCCGTCGTCTTCGGGCAGCTGCGCGAGCCGGGCAACCGTGGTCGCGAACCGTGCGCTCGTCAGGAGTGGGGCCACGGCGGGAATTCGGGGGAGAAGTTCCGGTCGGATGACCGACGGCAAAACACTATTGTACAATTCGTCGTTTTTGTCGGGCGCCAGTCGCGGCCTGTTTTCCTGGGTTCCTCTCCTGGGTTCGTCCATGCTCCGAGCCAAACCGTTTGTGGCGTTCGTCGCCTCGGCCTTCGTTCTTGCGGGCAGCGCGCTCGCGCAGTCGCCCGCCGGCAAGGAGCCGGCCCGTCCCGATCCGAAGCGCGGGGGCGAGATCGCCGCGCAGGTCTGCGTGGCCTGCCATGGCGCTGACGGCAACAGCGTGGCGTCGGCGAATCCGAACCTCGCCGCGCAGCACGCCGACTACCTCGCCAAGCAGCTCGAAGACTTCAAGGTCAAGTCCGGCGCGCAGCAGGCGGCGCGCGTCAGCGCGATCATGGCCGGCTTCGCGGCCACTCTCTCCGAGGCCGACATCCGCAACGTGGCCGCGTATTTCGCGACGCAGGCCCTGAAGCCGGCCGCCGCCGAGCAGAAGGACCTGGTCGAGCTCGGCCAGCGCATCTATCGCGCCGGCATCGCCGAGAAGGGCGTGCCGGCCTGCGCCGGCTGCCACGGCCCGGCCGGTGCCGGCATGCCGGCCCAGTATCCGCGCCTGCAGGGGCAGTACTCGGAGTACCTCGCGGCGCAACTGGTCGCGTTCCGGCAGGGCGAGCGCGGCAACAGCGAGCAGATGAGCAGCATCGCCGCGCGCATGTCCGACCGCGAGATCAAGGCCGTCGCCGACTACTCCGCCGGCCTGCGCTGAAGACCCGAATGGTCGCCGCCAGCGGGCGGCGATGCACGGAACGGATGTTCGTACGGCCGCGCTGCGGCCCTCTGCTTTCCGGTAAGGTGGCGATTTGCATTACGACCTCTCGCAGGAGGAGTCGCCATGCTGTTGCGTACCCGATCCGGCGTCGAACCCCTGCCCTCGGAGATTACCCCGAGGCCGCTGTACGAGAGCCGTCGCGCGGTGCTGAGGGCGGCCGCGGCCGGGGTCGCCTTCTGGTCGACGGGCGCCGCTTACGCGGCGCCGGCGGTGCGCGCCGCCGCCGATGCGGCGCCGGCGAAGCTGCAGGCGCGCCCCAGCTCCTACTCGACGATGGAGCGGCAGACGCCATACAAGGACGTCACCGGCTACAACAACTTCTACGAGTTCGGCACCGACAAGGAAGATCCGGCCCGCTTCTCCGGCTCGCTGCACGTGCGCCCCTGGACCGTCTCGGTCGAGGGTCTGGTGGCGCGGCCGCGCCAGTTCGGCATCGACGAGCTGCTCGGGCTCGCGCCGCTCGAGGAGCGCATCTACCGGATGCGCTGCGTCGAGGGCTGGTCGATGGTCATCCCCTGGATCGGCTATCCGTTCGCCGAGCTGATGAAGCGGGTCGAGCCGACTGCCGGCGCGAAGTACGTCGAGTACGTCACCCTGGCCGATCCGGCGCAGATGTCCGGCCTGCGCTCGGGGGTGCTGGCCTGGCCCTATGTGGAGGGGCTGCGCATCGACGAGGCGGCCCATCCCCTGACCCTGCTCACGCTGGGCCTGTACGGCGAGGTGCTGCCGCGGCAGAACGGCGCGCCAGTGCGCATGGTCGTGCCGTGGAAGTACGGCTTCAAGAGCGGCAAGTCGCTGGTGCGCATCCGCTTCACCGACCGCCAGCCGGTGACGAGCTGGAATCGCGCGGCGCCGCAGGAGTACGGGTTCTATTCCAACGTCAACCCGGAAGTCAGCCATCCGCGCTGGTCGCAGGCCACCGAGCGGCGCATCGGCGAGGACGGTTTCCTGCAGCGCAAGCGGCCGACGCTCAAGTTCAACGGCTACGGCGAGCAGGTGGCCTCGCTCTATGCCGGCATGGACTTGCACAAGGCATTCTGACCGGGCATCGCGCGTGTCCGCCTACGGCCGCCCGGCAATCCGCAGCGACGCCCGCGGCGCGCTCGCGACCCTGATCGCGGCGCGCCCGCGCGTGCCGGCGATACGTCCCTCGGCGCGCGCGCTGGCCTGGATCCGGGCCGTGCTGTTCGTGTCGGCGCTCGTGCCGCTGGCGCGCCTCTTCGCGCTGGGCTATGCCGATGCGCTCGGTGCCAATCCGGTCGAGTTCGTCACCCGCTCCACCGGCACCTGGACGCTCGTCATGCTGTGCGCCACGCTGTCGGTGACGCCCCTGCGCCGCCTGCTCGGCTGGCCGTGGCTGCTGCGCCTGCGCCGCATGCTCGGGCTGTTCGCGTTCTTCTACGCGACACTGCACTTCACCACCTGGCTGTGGTTCGACCAGTGGTTCGATCCGGCCTCCATGCTGGCCGACATCATGAAGCGGCCGTTCGTCACCGTCGGCTTCACGGCTTTCGTGCTGCTGCTGCCGCTGGCGGCGACCTCGACGCAGGCCATGATGCGCCGGCTCGGCCGCCGCTGGCAGGAGCTGCACCGCCTGGTGTATGCGATCGCCTTGCTCGGCGTGCTGCACTACTGGTGGGCCAAGGCCGGCAAGAACGACGTCGCCGAACCGTTCGTCTACGCGCTCGTGGTGGCCGGGCTGCTCGCGTTCCGGCTGGTCTGGACTACGGCAGGCGCCGTTCGAGCGCGTAGAGCGACTCCACCGTCTCGCGCTCGCGCACCAGGTAGGCCTGGCCGCCGTCGACCATGACCTCGGCGGCACGCGGCCGGGTGTTGTAGTTCGAGGCCATGGCCATGCCGTAGGCCCCGGCCGAACCGATCGCCAGCAGGTCGCCCTCGGCCAGCGCCAGGCGCCGCTCGCGCGCGAGCCAGTCGCCCGACTCGCACACCGGACCGACGATGTCCCAGCTGTGCTGCGCATCGGCCTCGCGCGGCTGCACCGGCCACACCGGGTGCCAGGCCTCGTACAGGGCAGGCCGCATCAGGTCGTTCATCGCCGCGTCCACCACCGCGAAGCGGCGTTCGCCGTTGCGCTTGAGGCACTCCACGCGGGTGAGCAGCAGGCCGGCGTTGCCGACGATCGAGCGGCCGAACTCGAACAGGATGGCGCACGATTTCCCGCGCGCATGGCGATCGATGCGCTCGAACACCGCTGCCAGCAGCGCGCCGCGCGACGGCGGCTGCTCCTCGTCGTAGCGGATGCCGAGCCCGCCGCCCAGGTCGATGTGCCGCAGGGCGATGCCCTCGGCGTGCAGGGCGTCGATCAGCTCGAGCACCTTGTCGAGCGCAGCCAGGAACGGCGCGAGCGAGGTGATCTGCGAGCCGATGTGGCAGTCGATGCCGGTCACCTCGATGTGCGGCAGGCGGCTGGCGGTCCGGTAGGCGGCCAGGGCAGCGTCGTGCGCGATGCCGAACTTGCTCTCGCGCAGCCCGGTCGAGATGTAGGGATGGGTGCCCGGATCGACATCGGGGTTCACGCGCAGCGAGACCGGCGCGTGCCGCCCCATCGAGCCCGCGACGCGGTCCAGGCGGGCCAGCTCGCTCTCGGATTCCACGTTGAAGCAGCGCACGCCGGCCTGCAACGCCATGCGCATCTCCGCCTCGGTCTTGCCGACGCCGGAGAACACCACCTTCGCCGGATCGCCTCCAGCGGCCAGCACGCGCTGCAGCTCGCCTCCTGAGACGATGTCGAAGCCGGCGCCTTCGCGGGCGAGCAGGTCGATCACTGCGAGATTGGAGTTCGCCTTCAGCGCATAGCAGACCAGCACGTCGCGCCCTGCCGCCGCACGCCTGAACTCGCCGAACGCGTCGACGATCGCGCGGCGCGAATAGACGTAGGTCGGCGTGCCGAAGCGCTGCGCGATCTCGGTGAGTGCGACCCCTTCGGCCAGCAGCGTGCCCTGGCGGTACTGGAAGGCATCCATGCGGATCCGGCCCGGCTGGCCGTCAGGGCCGCGGGGTGTTCGCCGGCTCGGACGGCGCAGGGGGTGTGGACGGTGCAGACGGCACGGTGGCCCGCTTCTTCGGCGCGGAGTCGGGCAGATAGAGGGGGCCGCGCTGGCCGCAGGCGGCGAGCAGCACGCAGGCGGCGAGCAGTACCGCCGACGATCGTGCCTGTCGCGCCCGTGTTTTCACGCCGGGCAGTCTAGCATGCAGCGCGCATGGGCTCCGCCGCGCGGCGGCCTGCCTGCACCCCATTCCCACGCCCGCAGCGCGCCGCGGTGCGGGAACGAAGCGCACCGGATCAGAAGACCTGGTCGCGGATCAGGTCGGCGTTGCTGCCGCTGGCGACGCCTTCCTCGGCGACGCCGAGCGAGGCGATGCCCTGGCCGGGGCGCGTCTCGCCGTAGTAGTACTCGCCGTCGAGCTGCACGATGCCCGGCGGCGGGTTCTGCGCCTGCTCCGGGATGCCGCGCAGCGCGGTGGCCATGTAGTTGATCCAGATCGGCAGGGCGAGTCCGCCGCCGGTCTCGCGGTCGCCGAGCTTGCGCGGCTGGTCGAAGCCGACCCAGGCCACCGCCGCCACCTGCGGCTGGTAACCGGCGAACCAGGCGTCCATCGAGTCGTTGGTGGTGCCGGTCTTGCCCGCGAGATCCTGGCGCTTGAGGGATTTCGCGCGCGTGGCCGTGCCCATGCGCACCACGTCGTGCAGCATGCTGTCCATGAGGAATGCGTTGCGCGCGTCGATCGCGCGCAGCGATTCGTCGCCGGCCTCGCCCGGGTGCGCGCTGGCCAGCAGCCGCCCGCTGCTGTCGGTGATGCGCGAGATGATGTATGGCTCGAGCCGGTACCCGCCGTTGGCGAAGACGGTGATCGCGCTGGCCATCTGCCACGGCGTCACCGAGCCGGCACCGAGCGCCATGGTGAGGAACGCCGGGTTGCGCGCGGGATCGAAGCCGAAGCGCGACACGTAGTCCTGGGCATACTGGGGGCCGATCGCATCGAGCAGCCGGATCGACACCATGTTCTTGGACTTGGCCAGCGCGGTGCGCAGGCGCATCGGCCCTTCGAACTTGCCGTCGTAGTTCTTCGGATCCCACACCTGGCCGCCGGTGCGCGCCGGGTCGATCAGCACCGGCGCGTCGTTGACCACGGTGCTGGTCATGAAGCCCTTCTCGAGGGCCGCCGAATAGATGAAGGGCTTGAAGCTCGAGCCCGGCTGCCGCCACGCCTGCGTGACCCGGTTGAACTTGTTGCGCTCGAAGTCGAAGCCGCCCACCAGCGCGCGTACGGCGCCGTCGTGGGTGTTGACCGCCACCAGGGCGGCCTGCACCTCGGGAAGCTGGCCGATCTCGTAGTCGCCCTTGGGCGTGCGCACGATGCGCACCAGCGCGCCGCGGCGCAGCCGGCGCGCTGCCGGGGCGCGTTCGCCGAGCGCCGAGGCGACGAACTTCAGGCCGTCGCCGGTGATCTCGATCGGGCTGTCGCGTCCGCGCGAGACCACCACCCGCTTCGGATCGGCCTCCAGCACGACGGCGGCGAGGAAGCGCCCGATATCGTCGCCGTCGCCGATCGCCGCATCGATGGCGTCCTCGGCAGCGGCCGCATCGGCGGGCAGGTCGATCATGCGCTCGGGACCGCGAAAGCCGTGGCGCCGGTCGTAGTCGAGCACGCCCTGCTCCAGCGCGACGTTGGCGGCCTGCTGGTCGGCCGGCAGGATGGTGGTGTAGATCTTCAGCCCGGCCGAGTAGATCTCCTCGCGGAAGAGGTCGAAGGCGAGCTGGCGGGCCAGCTCGGCCACGTAGGGGGCGTGCACCGGATAGTCGGCACGCGCCGGCATGAACACCAGCTGCTGCCTGAGCGCCGCGTCCATGCCCGCGTCGGAAAGGAAGCCGGCATCGTGCATGCGGTGCAGGATGTAGCGCTGGCGCTCGACGGCCCGCTTCGGATTGACCATCGGGTTGAAGCGCGACGGCGCCTTGGGCAGCCCGGCCAGCACGGCCGCCTCCGCCGCGGTCAGGCGCGACAGGGGCTTGCCGAAATAGGTCTGCGAGGCCGCGGCGAAGCCGTAGGCGCGCTTGCCCAGGTAGATTTGGTTCAGGTACAGCTCGAAGATCTGTTCCTTGCTCAGCGTGTCCTCGATGCGCAGGGCGAGCAGGATCTCGATGATCTTGCGCGTGTAGGTCCGCTCGGGCGACAGGAAGAACTCGCGCGCCAGCTGCATGGTGATGGTGCTGGCGCCCTGCTCGGTGCCGCCGGCGACGAAGTTGACCACCGCGGCGCGCACGATCCCGATGGGATCGATGCCCATGTGGTCGAAGAAGCGGGCGTCCTCGGCCGCGAGCACCGCGTGCCTGACCACCGGCGGCACGTCCTCGATGCGCACGAAGGTGCGGCGCTCCTCGCCGAACTCGCCGATCAGCTGGCCGTCGGCCGTGTACACCCGCAGCGGAATGCGGGGACGGTAGTCGATCATCGCATCGAGCGGCGGCAGCCGGTCGTTGGCGAGCACCAGGGCGAGGGCCACGAGCAGCGCGCCGGCCGCGGCCGCGGTGACCGGGATCGCAAGCAACACCAGACCGATCCGCAGCCAGTTGCGGTTCGACGGTGGTTTCCTGCGCGGGGTGCGTGCTCGGGTGGTATCGCTCATGCGTGCATCGATGGGCCGGCGGCCCACGTTGCCGTCGCCGGATTCTATACGGATCGTACGCCGCAGCTCCCTTGCCGGCGAGGCCCGTCTGCGGCCGCCCTCGCGGCTGCCCCGGCCGCCCGCCCTGCCGCCGGCCGCCGGCGTGCCGCAGGGCTGCCCCGATCAACCGTTGATACCGCGCCGCCTGCGCGAGCCGGCCGGATGGTCGATGGCATACGACAGATGGAGCCGGCCCGCTGCCAAGTTCTCCACAAAAGGCTTTACAGTAAATCGAGCTTGTTGCTAGCATTTCCAGCAAATTGTAGAAAACAAACGTAACTCTTTGGTTTATAAGAGTTTCTCCTGAGCAGAGGCACCCTGTGGCGGTCAGTTTTCCAAGTCTGTTTCGCCGAGCCCCTCCCCCCCTCGTCGGCATCGATCTGAGCGCTTCCAGCGTCAAGGTGGTCGAGCTGGTCAAGGGCCAGCGGACCCCGATGCGCCTCGAGCGCTACGCGATCGAGATGCTCGAGCGCGGTGCCATCGTCGACGGCAACATCGAGAAGGCGGAGGCGGTGGCCGATTCGCTGCTGCGCGCCCTGAGGAAATGCAGCAGCCGCGCGCGCGAAGCGGCGCTCGCGCTGCCGTCGGGCGCGGTGATCACCAAGAAGATCATGCTGCCCGCGGGCCTGCGCGAGGAAGACTACG
Source organism: Burkholderiales bacterium 70-64 (assembly GCA_001898645.1). Lineage (GTDB taxonomy): Bacteria > Pseudomonadota > Gammaproteobacteria > Burkholderiales > Burkholderiaceae_E > Zeimonas. Next base: position 136,921 of record MKUQ01000030.1, on the reverse strand, counting down.
AAGTCCAGGTCGAGACCGAGGCGAGCCAGTACATCCCCTTCCCCATCGAGGAGGTCAACCTCGACTTCCGCATCGTCGGGCCGGCGGCGAACGTCGAGGACGAGGTCGACGTGCTGATCGCCGCCTCGCGCAAGGAGAAGGTCGACGATCGCGTGGCCGTGGCCGAGATGGCCGGCCTGCGCCCGGTGGTGATGGACGTCGAACCCTACGCGCTGCGCGCCTCGGTCGATCACGTGAGCGAGTTCCTGCCGAACAACGGGCAGGGCCAGATCATCGCGGTGTTCTCGATCGGCCAGAGCACCACCACCCTCACGGTGGTGCTGAACCGGCAGACCATCTTCGAGCGCGAGCAGTCGTTCGGCGGCCAGCTGCTCACCCAGGACCTGGTGCGACTGTACGGCCTGACGCCCGAGGAGGCCGAGCTCAAGAAGCGCAGCGGCGACCTGCCCGACAATTACCAGCGCGACCTGCTGCAGCCGTTCGTCGAGCAGGGCGCCGCCGACATCGGCCGCGCCCTGCAGTTCTTCTTCACCTCGACGCCGTACACGCGCGTCGACCAGATCTACCTGGCGGGCGGTTCGTCGGTGGTGCCCGGCCTGGTCGAGGCGGTGGCCCAGCGTACGCAGGTGCCGACCGAGATCCTCAGCCCGTTCCAGGGGATGGAAGTCTCCGAGGCCATCCGCGAGCGTCAGCTGCGCGCCGATGCGCCGGCCCTGCTGGTGGCGACCGGCCTGGCGATGCGGAGGTTCGACGCATGAGCACGCGCATCAACCTGCTGCCGCATCGCGAGATGCGGCGCGAGCGGCGCAAGAAGGATTTCGTCGGGCTGATCGCGCTCACCGGCCTCGCCGCGGCCGGCGCGGCGGTCGTGGTCGCCCTGGGCATCGACCAGCAGATCGATGCACAGCGCGCCCGCAACGACTTCATCCGCGCCGAGAACACGAAGCTCGACGAGCAGATCAAGGAAATCGCCACGCTGCGCGCCGAGATCGATTCGCTGCGCGCGCGCCAGCAGGCGGTCGAGAGCCTGCAGACCAACCGCACGCTGCCGGTGCACCTGATGGACGAGCTGGTCAAGCACACGCCCGAAGGCATCTACCTGAAGACGATGCGCCAGGACGACGCCAAGATCACGCTGCTCGGCTACGCTCAGTCGAACGAGCGCGTCTCCGAGCTGCTGCGCAACCTTGCCAACCATACGCCCTGGCTCGAGCGCCCGGAGCTGGTCGAGATCAAGGCCTCGCGCATCGGCGGGCAGGGCGGCGCGAAGGCCGGCGGCGGGCGCGACGCGGCCGATTCGCGCCGGGTGTTCGAGTTCGCGCTGACGGCGATGGTCAAGGCGAGCGATCCGGAGACGCATGCGCCGGCGCCCAAGACCACGGCCGCGCCGGGCGCGCTGGCCGCGGCCACGACCCCGGCCAACAGGTGATCCGATGGCCAAGTTCAATCCGAAGATCGACTTCACCGGCCTGACCGCGCAGTTCGAGGGGCTGCAGGGCCGCCATGCCGGGCTGTGGCCCCCGCTGCCCAAGGCGGCGCTGCTCGTCGGGATCGTTGCCGTGGTGCTCGGCGTGGCCTATGTCGCCTGGTGGCGCGGCCAGCTCGAGGAGCTCGACACCCGCGTCCAGGAAGAGGCGCGGCTCAAGCAGGAGTTCACCGAGAAGATGAAGCAGGCGGTGAACCTCGAGGTGTTGCGCAAGCAGAAGGAGCAAGTCTCGCAGTACGTGAGCCTGCTCGAGAAGCAGTTGCCGGGCAAGGCGGAGATGGACGCGCTGCTGTCCGACATCAACCAGGCCGGCGTCGGCCGCGGCCTGCAGTTCGAGCTGTTCAAGCCCGGCCAGGTGGTGGTGAAGGACTACTATGCCGAGCTGCCGATCTCGATCAAGCTCTCGGGCAACTATCACGACTTCGGCGCCTTCACCAGCGACATCGCCAACCTGCCTCGCATCGTCACGCTGAACAACCTGCAGATCACGCTCCCCGACAAGGCGCCCGCCGGCGCGGGGGCGGCCGGCGCGCTGTCGATGGAAGCCGTCGCCAAGACCTTCCGCTATCTCGATCCCGAGGAAGTCGCCGAGCAGCGCCGCAAGGCGGCCGCGGCCGCGAAGGGACCCAACGCCAACAAGGGAGCGGCGAAATGAGGGGGCTGCTCGTTGTGACCGCGGCGCTCGCGCTGACGGCCTGCGCCAACGACCAGAGCGAACTGCGCAGCTGGATGGACGGGGTGCGCGCATCCACGCAGCCGGTGCGCGAACGCATCGCCGAGCCCAAGCGCTTCGAGCCGTTTCGCTACGACAACGCCGCGCAGATCGATCCGTTCTCGCCCGAGAAGCTCGCGGCGGCGATCGAGAAGTTCCAGCAGCGCGCCCGGGACGGCCTCAAGCCCGACCTGAACCGGCGTCGCGAGGCGCTCGAGGCCTATCCGCTCGACACCATCCGCATGGTCGGGCGCCTCAGCAACGACCGCCAGGACTACGCCCTGCTGCAGGCCGAAGCGGTCGTCTACAAGGCGCACGTCGGCAGCTACGCCGGACAGAATTTCGGGAAGATCACCAGAATCAGCGAGACCGAAGTCACGCTCAAGGAACTGGTCCAGGACGCCGCCGGCGACTGGGTGGAGCGCGAATCGTCGCTGCAGCTTCAGGAGGGAGGCAGCAAATGATCACGACACTGCGCAAGACGGGTTCGGCCGCCGGCGGGGCCGCCCGGGCGCTCGTCGCCGCGTTCATCGTCTCGCTGGCGGTCGCGGCCGCACCGGCCGCGCTCGCGCAGGCCAACTCGATCGAGTCGGTGTCCAGCGTGCAGCAGGGCAACACCACCTATCTGCGGATCGCGCTGAAGAACGCGCTCACTTCCGCGCCGGCCGGCTTCTCGGTCGCGAATCCGCCGCGCATCGCGTTCGATTTCCTCGACACCGACAACCGCGCCGGCCAGGGCTCGGTCGAGTTTCCCCAGGGCGACGTGCGCAGCGTGGCGATCGTGCAGGCGGGCAACCGCTCGCGCGTGGTGCTCAACCTCAAGCGCCCGCTGAGCTACAACGCCTCGGTCGACGGCAGCACGCTGGTGGTGGCGCTCGATCCGCTGGCCACGGCGGCCGGCGCGCCGGCGTCCTCGGCATACAGCTTCGCCAAGGCCGACGGCCGCAGCGGCCATGCCCTGCGCGACATCGACTTCCGCCGCGGCAAGGACGGCGAGGGCCGGGTGGTGGTCGATCTGTCCGATCCCGGCGTCGGCGTCGACGTGCGCCAGCAGGGCCAGACGATCGTGGTCGACTTCATCGGCACCCGCCTGCCCGACAACCTGCGCCGCCGCCTCGACGTGGCCGACTTCGGCACGCCGGTCAAGGCGGTGCGCGCCTCGCAGCAGGGCGACAGCGCGCGGCTGGTCATCGAGCCGCAGGGCCAGTGGGAGCACAATGCCTACCAGAGCGACACCCAGTTCGTCGTCGAGGTCAAGCCGCTGCGCGAGGATCCGAACCGGCTGGTGGCGGGCACGCAGCCCGGCTATCGCGGCGAGCGCCTGTCGCTGAACTTCCAGAACGTCGACATCCGCGCGCTGCTGCAGGTGATCGCCGACTTCACCAACCTGAACATCGTGACCAGCGATTCGGTGTCGGGGAGCCTGACGCTGCGCCTCAAGGACGTGCCGTGGGACCAGGCGCTCGACATCATCCTGCAGTCCAAGGGCCTGGACAAGCGCAAGAACGGCAACGTGATCGTGGTCGCGCCGCGCGACGAGATCGCCGCCAAGGAGAAGCTGGAGCTCGAGTCGCGCTCGCAGATCTCCGACATCGAGCCGGTGCGCACCGAGACCTTCCAGCTCAACTACCAGAAGGCCGATGCGCTGCAGCGGCTGCTCTCCAACGAGAAGCAGCGCGTGCTGTCCAAGCGCGGCAGCGTCGTCATCGACGAGCGCACCAACAAGGTGTTCGTGCAGGACACCGTGTCGCGGCTCGAAGAGGTGCGCCGGATCATCGCGCAGATCGACGTGCCGGTGCGCCAGGTGCTGATCGAAGCGCGCATCGTCGAGGCCGACGACCGCTTCACGCGCAACCTCGGCGTGCGCTTCGGCCTGAACAAGGTGCCGGCCGGCACCTCCGGCGGCACCGCCGTGTCGGGCAACCTGCAGGGCACGCACGACCTCGCGCTGCTGCCCGGCTCGGCGTCCACCGGTTCCGCCGGCAGCCGCCCGGGCTCGACCGCGCTGAGCAACACCAACTTCGTGAACCTGCCGGCCGACAACATCGGCGGCGTCAATCCGGCCACCTTCTCGCTGAGCCTGTTCAACTCCACCCTGACGCAGTTCCTCAACCTCGAGATCTCCGCCCTCGAGGCCGACCAGCGCGGCAAGGTGGTGTCCAGCCCGCGCGTGCTCACGGCCGACCAGGGCAAGGCGATCATCGAGCAGGGTACCGAGCTGCCCTACCAGCAGGCCACCTCCAGCGGCGCCACCGCGATCCAGTTCCGCAAGGCCAACCTGAAGCTCGAGGTCACGCCGCAGATCACGCCCGAGGGCAACGTGATCCTCGACGTGCAGGTCAACCGCGACGCGGTGGGCCAGCTCACCCCGGCCGGCTTCGCGATCGACACGCGCCGCGTGCAGACGCAGGTGCTGGTGGAGAACGGCGGCACGGTGGTGATCGGCGGCATCTACGAGCAGTTCGAGCGCGACCAGGTCAACAAGGTGCCGCTGCTGGGCGACATCCCGATCCTCGGCAACGCCTTCAAGAACAACTCGCGCATCAACAACCGCACCGAGCTGCTGGTGTTCCTGACGCCGCGCGTGGTCACCGATACCGCGATGGCGCGATGAAGCCGCGCGCCGGCGCGCCTGTGCGGCGCGCGCGACGATGACCGGGCCGGCGGCGAGCCCGGACACGAAAGGGGCGGACCCGCCGGGCCGCCCCATCGTGCTGGTGGGCATGATGGGTTCGGGCAAGTCCACCGTCGGGCGCCGCCTGGCGGCGCGGCTGGGGCGGCGCTTCGTCGATGCCGACAAGGTGATCGAGGAGCGCTGCGGCGTTTCCATCACCACCATCTTCGAGCTCGAGGGCGAGGAAGGCTTCCGCCGCCGCGAGGCGGCGGTCCTCGACGAGCTGACCCGGCTGCCGGCCATCGTGCTGGCCACCGGCGGCGGGGCGGTGACCGGCGCGGCCAACCGCCGCCTGCTGCACGAGCGCGGGCTGGTCGTCTACCTGCAGGCGTCGGCAACCGAGCTCTGGCACCGGCTGCGGCGCGACCGCACCCGCCCGCTGCTGCAGACCGACGATCCGCGCGCCCGGCTGGCCGAGCTGCTGGCGCAGCGCGAGCCGCTGTATCGCGAGGTGGCGCACCTGACGCAGGTCAGCGAGCGCCAGCCGGTGGAGCAGCTCGTCGCCGATATAATCGAGCGTCTTCCCGACGAATTCAGGGCGCCCTGAACGGCGCCCGGGCCCGACCCGATGTCCGTGTGCGAACTGCGCGTGTCGCTGGGCGATCGCAGCTACCCGATCCTGATCGGCGCCGGCATCCTGGCCGGCTCGGAGGCGCTGGCGCGTCTGGCCGCCGGCCGCCAGGTGGCGGTGGTCAGCAACGACACGGTCGGCGATCTCTACGAGCCGCGGCTGGCCGCGGCGCTGGCGGGAGCGGCGTCGCGGCTGTCGATCCGGCTGCCCGACGGCGAGCAGTACAAGAACTACGAATCGCTCGACCGGGTGTTCACGCAGCTGCTCGAGCACCGCTTCGACCGCCGCTGCCTGCTGGTGGCGCTGGGCGGCGGGGTCATCGGCGACCTCACCGGCTGCGCCGCGGCGCTCTACCAGCGCGGCGTCGACTTCGTGCAGGTGCCCACCACCCTGCTCGCGCAGGTCGATTCGTCGGTGGGGGGCAAGACCGCGATCAACCATCGCCTCGGCAAGAACATGATCGGCGCGTTCCACCAGCCGCGGCTGGTGCTCGCCGACGTCGAGACGCTGCGTACGCTTCCCCCTCGCGAGCTCTCGGCCGGCCTGGCCGAGATGATCAAGCACGGCGCGATCGCCGACCCCGCCTACCTCGAACGGCTCGAGCGCGACCTCGATGCGCTGCTGAGCTGCGAGCCGGTGGCGCTGATCGCGGCGGTGCTGCGCTCGTGCGAGATCAAGGCCGCGGTGGTCGCCGCCGACGAGCGCGAGACCGGGGTGCGCGCGACGCTGAACTTCGGCCACACCTTCGGCCACGCCATCGAGACCGGCATGGGCTACGGCCAGTGGCTGCACGGCGAGGCGGTCGGCGCCGGCATGGTGATGGCGGCCGACCTGTCGCAGCGCATCGGCCTGATCGAGGCGGCGGTGGTGGAGCGCCTGCGCGGGACGATCGCCGCCGCGCGCCTGCCGGTGCGCGGGCCGGCCTGGCCGGCCGAGCGCTACCTCGAGCTGATGAGCGTCGACAAGAAGGCGCAGCAGGGCCTGCCCACCTTCGTCGTGCTCGAGCGCCTGGGCCAGGCGTCGCAGCGCCGCGTGCCCGACGCGGCGCTGCGCGCGACGCTGGCGGCCTGCACAGGCTGAGAAGGCCGCGGCGCGGTGGCCTCGTCGACGCCGCCGTCTCGCGCTGCCTCGGCGCTCGCGCCGTGGGCGGCCGACCCGCTGGCCAGCCGCGGGCGCCGCCATCGCGAGCCGCCGCCGACCCCGCGCAGTGAATTCCAGCGCGACCGCGACCGCATCGTCCACTGCACCGCGTTTCGCCGGCTCGAATACAAGACGCAGGTCTTCGTCAATCACGAAGGCGACCTGTTCCGCACCCGGCTCACCCACTCGATCGAGGTGGCGCAGATCGCCCGCTCGATCGGGCGCGGCCTCGGCCTGTGCGAAGACCTCGTCGAGGCCATCGCGCTGGCGCACGACCTCGGCCACACCCCGTTCGGCCATGCCGGCCAGGATGCGCTCGATGCCTGCATGCGCACGCACGGCGGCTTCGAGCACAACCTGCAGTCGCTGCGCGTGGTCGACGAGCTGGAGCAATGCTACGGCGGGTTCGACGGCCTGAACCTGTGCTTCGAGACGCGCGAAGGCATCCTCAAGCACTGCTCGCGCGAGAGCGCGGCAGGCCTGGGCGAGCTCGGCGCCCGCTTCCTCGAGCGGCGCCAGCCCTCGCTGGAGGCCCAGGTGGCCAACCTCGCCGACGAGATCGCCTACAACAACCACGACGTCGACGACGGCCTGCGCTCGGGGCTGATCCGGCTCGAGCAGCTCGACGACATCGATCTCTTCGCCGGCCACCGCCGCGAGGTCGAGCGGGCGTATCCCGGCATCGCCGGCCGGCGCCTGGTGCACGAGACCATCCGGCGCATGATCAACGACCTCGTGACCGACCTGATCGGCGAGACCCGCCGGCGCATCGCGGCGGCGGGTCCGCGCTCGATCGACGACGTGCGCGCGGCCGCGCCGCTGGCCGCCTTCTCGGCGCCGATGCGCGAGCGCGCCACGCAGCTCAAGGGTTTCCTGCACGTGGCGCTCTACCGCCACCCCCGCGTCGACGAGGTGATGGCGCGCGCCCGCGCCGTGATGCGGCGGCTCTTCGAGGCCTACGCCGCCGACCCGTCCCTGTTGCCCGAGGAGCATCGCGGGCGCGTCGAGGCGCTGGGCCTGCGCGCGGTGGCCGACTACATCGCGGGCATGACCGATCGCTTCGCGCTGCGCGAGTACGCCCGCCTGACCGGCGAGACCGCCTTCGGGCCGGGCCTGCCGGACCATCCCTGATCGCGCGATGCCCGTCCTTCAATTTGGCGGGCGCGCGGAGTATACTGATAAGTTCGTTCGCAATTTTCGCGCTGCATTGCGGCAAACCGTTTCCGGAAGCCGTTCTGCGCGTCAGCAAGCGCTGACTTAATATCGTTTTTATCGTTTTCGGGGCCCGGCCCGATGCGCCAGGGCAGGCCCGTGCGGCACCGTGCCCGGCGTACGCCGGGCGGAGAATTCTGGAGTTCGCATCATGGATGATTCGTTCTCGTCGTCGACACCGCTCGACCTCGGCCGCGCCGCGGGACGCCCCGACGGGCAGGGGCTCTACGACCCGGCCAACGAGCACGACGCCTGCGGCGTGGGTTTCGTCGCGCACATCCAGGGCAGGAAGAGCCACCGCATCATCGAGCAGGGGCTGCAGATCCTGTGCAACCTCGACCACCGCGGCGCGGTCGGCGCCGATCCCCTCATGGGCGACGGCGCGGGCATCCTGATCCAGATGCCCGACCAGTTCCTGCGCGAGGAGATGGCGCAGCAGGGCGTCACCCTGCCGCCGGCCGGCGAGTACGGCGTGGGCATGGTGTTCCTGCCCAAGGAGCACGCCTCGCGGCTGGCCTGCGAGCAGGAGCTGGCACGCGCCGTGCGCGCCGAGGGCCAGGTGCTGCTCGGCTGGCGCGACGTGCCGGTGGACCACGACATGCCGATGTCGCCCACGGTGAAGGCCAAGGAGCCGGTCATCCGCCAGGTGTTCATCGGCCGCGGCCCCGACGTGATGGTCACCGACGCGCTCGAGCGCAAGCTCTACGTCATCCGCAAGACCGCCAGCCACGCCATCCAGCAGCTCGGCCTCAAGCACGGCCGGGAGTACTTCGTGCCGTCGATGTCGGCGCGCACCATCGTCTACAAGGGCCTGCTGCTGTGCGGGCAGGTCGGGCAGTACTACCGCGACCTGCGCGATCCGCGCGTGGTGTCGGCGCTGGCGCTGGTGCACCAGCGCTTCTCGACCAACACCTTCCCCGAGTGGCCGCTGGCGCACCCCTACCGGCTCATCGCGCACAACGGCGAGATCAACACCGTCAAGGGCAACTACAACTGGCTGCGCGCGCGCGAGGGCGTGATGCGCTCGCCGGTGCTCGGCGACGACCTGAAGAAGCTCTACCCCATCGTCTACGCCGGGCAGTCCGACACCGCCACGTTCGACAACTGCCTCGAGCTGCTGGTGATGGCCGGCTACCCGATCGCGCATGCCATGATGATGATGATCCCGGAGGCGTGGGAGCAGCACGCGCTGATGGATCCCAAGCGGCGCGCCTTCTACGAGTTCCACGCCTCGATGATGGAGCCCTGGGACGGGCCGGCGGCGATCGCCTTCACCGACGGCCGCCAGATCGGCGCCACGCTCGATCGCAACGGCCTGCGCCCGGCGCGCTACTGCATCACCGACGACGACATGGTGATCATGGCCTCGGAGGCCGGCGTGCTGCCCATCGCCGAGAGCCGCATCGTCAAGAAATGGCGGCTGCAGCCGGGCAAGATGTTCCTCATCGACCTCGAGCAGGGCCGCATCGTCGACGATGCCGAGCTCAAGACCCAGCTCGCCAACAGCAAGCCCTACCGCGAGTGGATCGAGGCCATCCGCATCAAGCTCGACGAGCTCACGCCCGGGCCGGGCCAGCCCGACACCGGGGCCGGCGCTCCGGCTTCGGCCACGCCCCTGCTCGATCGCCAGCAGGTGTTCGGCTACACGCAGGAAGACCTGAAGTTCATCCTGCTGCCGATGGCGAGCGCCGGCGAGGAGGCGATCGGCTCGATGGGCAACGACTCCCCGCTGGCGGTGCTCTCCGACCGCAACAAGCCGCTCTACAACTACTTCAAGCAGCTGTTCGCGCAGGTCACCAACCCGCCGATCGACCCGATCCGCGAGCAGCTGGTGATGTCGCTGGTGTCGTTCATCGGACCGCGGCCCAACCTGCTCGACCTGAACAACATCAACCCGCAGATGCGCCTCGAGGTCACGCAGCCGCTGCTCGACTTCGACGACATCGCGCAGATCCGCGACATCGACGCGTTCACGGGCAGCAAGTTCAAGTCGTACGAGCTCGACATCTGCTATCCGGTGGCCTGGGGCAAGGAAGGCATCGAGGCGCGCCTGGCCTCGCTGGCCGCCGAGGCCGAGGACGCGGTGCGTTCGGGCTACAACATCCTGATCGTATCCGACCGGCGCGTCTCGCGCGAGCGCGTCGCGATCCCGGCGCTGCTGGCCACCAGCGCGATCCACCAGCACCTGATCAACCGCGGCCTGCGCACCAGCACCGGGCTGGTGGTCGAGACCGGCTCGGCGCGCGAGGTGCACCACTTCGCGCTGCTGGCGGGCTACGGCGCCGAGGCGATCCACCCCTACCTGGCGATGGAGACGCTGGTCGAGCTGCATCGCGGGGCGCCCGGCGGCATCGGCCCCGACAAGGCGGTCAAGAACTACATCAAGGCCGTCGGCAAGGGGCTGATGAAGGTGATGTCCAAGATGGGCATCTCCACCTACATGAGCTACTGCGGGGCGCAGATCTTCGAGGCGATCGGGCTGGCCAGGCCGATGGTCGACAAGTACTTCACCGGCACCCCGAGCAACGTGGGCGGGATCGGCATCTTCGAGGTCGCCGAGGAGGCGATCCGCCTGCACCGCGCCGCGTTCGGCCAGGATGCCACACTGGAGGGCTTCCTCGATCCGGGTGGCGAGTACGCTTGGCGGGTGCGCGGCGACGAGCACATGTGGACGCCGGAATCCATCGCCAAGCTGCAGCACTCCACGCGGGCGAACAACTACACCACCTACAAGGAATACGCGCAGCTGATCAACGACCAGAGCCGGCGCCACATGACGCTGCGCGGCCTGTTCGAGCTGCGCTTCGACGCCTGCACGCCGGTGCCGATCGAGGAGGTCGAGCCGGCCGTGGAGATCGTCAAGCGCTTCGCCACCGGAGCCATGTCGCTCGGCTCGATCTCCACCGAGGCGCACACCACGCTGGCGATCGCGATGAACCGCATCGGCGGCAAGTCCAACACCGGCGAAGGCGGCGAGGACGCGCTGCGCTACCGCGCCGAGATGCGTGCCGGCCAGCCGGTGGTCCGCGACGGCGACACCATCGGCACCGTGATCGGCGCCGAGCGCATCGAGTCCGACACCGTCCTGCGGGAGGGCGATTCGCTGCGCTCGCGCATCAAGCAGGTGGCCTCGGGGCGCTTCGGGGTCACCGCCGAGTATCTCTCCAGCGCCGACCAGCTGCAGATCAAGATGGCGCAGGGTGCCAAGCCGGGCGAGGGCGGCCAGCTGCCCGGGCACAAGGTGTCCGACTACATCGGCATGCTGCGCTACTCGGTGCCCGGCGTGGGGCTGATCTCGCCGCCGCCGCATCACGACATCTACTCGATCGAGGACCTGGCGCAGCTGATCCACGACCTGAAGAACGCCAACCCGCGCGCCTCGGTGTCGGTGAAGCTGGTCTCCGAGGTCGGCGTGGGCACGGTGGCCGCGGGCGTGAGCAAGGCCAAGGCCGATCACGTGGTGATCGCCGGGCACGACGGCGGCACCGGCGCCTCGCCCTGGTCCTCGATCAAGCACGCCGGCACGCCCTGGGAGCTGGGCCTGGCCGAGACCCAGCAGACGCTGGTGCTCAACGGGCTGCGCGGGCGCATCGTGGTGCAGGCCGACGGGCAGATGAAGACCGGCCGCGACGTCACCATCGGTGCGCTGCTGGGGGCCGACGAGTTCGGCTTCGCGACCGCGCCGCTGGTCGTCGAGGGCTGCATCATGATGCGCAAGTGCCACCTGAACACCTGCCCGGTGGGCGTGGCCACGCAGGACCCGGTGCTGCGGCGCAGGTTCGCGGGCAAGCCCGAGCACGTCGTCAACTACTTCTTCTTCGTCGCCGAGGAGGTGCGCGAGCTGATGGCGCGCCTGGGCATCCGGCGCTTCGACGACCTGATCGGCCGCGCCGACCTGCTCGACACCCGCAAGGGCATCGAGCACTGGAAGGCCCGCGGGCTCGACTTCTCGCGCATCTTCCATCAGCCGGCGGTGCCGGCCGACGCGCCGCGGCATTGCGTCGAGGCCCAGGACCACGGCCTGGCGCACGCGCTGGACCACAAGCTGATCGAGCTCGCCAGGCCGGCGCTCGAGCGTCAGGAGAAGGTCTCGTTCATCCTGCCCGTGCGCAACGTCAACCGCACCGTCGCCACCATGCTCTCGGGCGAAGTGGCGCGGCGCTTCGGCCACGAAGGGCTGCCCGAGGACACCATCCACGTGCAGCTCAACGGCACGGCCGGGCAGAGCTTCGGAGCCTTCCTCGCCCGGGGCATCACGCTCGACCTGGTCGGCGAAGGCAACGACTACGTCGGCAAGGGCCTCTCGGGCGGACGCATCGTGGTGCGCCCGACCAACGACTTCCGCGGCAAGGCCGACGAGAACATCATCGTCGGCAACACGGTGATGTACGGCGCGATCGAGGGCGAGGCCTACTTCTCGGGCGTGGCGGGCGAGCGCTTCTGCGTGCGCAACTCGGGCGCCTCGGCCGTCGTCGAGGGAACCGGCGACCACGGCTGCGAGTACATGACCGGCGGCACCGTGGTGGTGCTCGGCGGCACCGGGCGCAACTTCGCCGCCGGCATGTCGGGCGGCATCGCCTACGTCTACGACCCCGACGACACCTTCCAGGCGCGCTGCAACGCCGCCATGGTCGGGCTGGAGCGGGTGCTGTCGACGGCCGAGCAGCTGGTGCAGGTCGATCCCGCGCTGTGGCATCACGGCGAATGCGACGAGATCATCCTCAAGAACCTCATCGAGAAGCACTTCAGGTACACCGGCAGCGAGAAGGCGCGCGCCGTCCTCGATCACTGGGACCGGCGTCGTGCGCTGTTCGTCAAGGTGTTCCCGCACGAGTACAAGCGGGCGCTGGGGCAGATCCACGGGCAGGAGCAGGGCCAGCCGAAGCAGCAGAAGACGGCGGCGTGAGCGCGTCGCCATCGGGTCGGCCCGATGGCGCGCGGCGGGCCGCCTGGGGCGGCGCTTAGCGAAGATTCAGCGACATGGGAAAGATCACCGGGTTCCTCGAGTTCCAGCGCCTGCACGAGGCGGCCGAAGACGCCAAGGCGCGCGTGCGCCATTACCGCGAATTCGTCTCGCGCCTGTCCGACCAGGACGCGGCGGTGCAGGGTGCGCGCTGCATGGACTGCGGCACGCCGTTCTGCCAGAGCGGCTGCCCGGTCAACAACATCATTCCCGACTGGAACGACCTGGTCTACCGCGGCGACTGGAAGCGTGCGCTCGAGACCCTGCACTCGACCAACAACTTCCCCGAGTTCACCGGCCGCATCTGCCCTGCGCCCTGCGAGGCGGCCTGCACGCTGAACATCAACAACGACCCGGTGGGCATCAAGTCGATCGAGCACGCCATCATCGACAAGGGCTGGGAGATGGGCTGGGTGCTGCCGCAGCCGGCCACGCGCAAGACCGGCAGGACGGTGGCGGTGGTCGGCTCCGGCCCGGCCGGGCTGGCCTGCGCGCAGCAGCTGGCGCGTGCCGGCCACGAGGTCACGGTGTTCGAGAAGAACGACCGGATCGGCGGCCTGCTGCGCTACGGCATCCCCGACTTCAAGCTGGAGAAGCACCACATCGACCGGCGCGTCGAGCAGATGCAGGCCGAGGGCGTGCGCTTCCGCACCGGCATGATGGTGGGGCGCGCAGGCGCGCTCGAGGGCATCCTCAACCTGGCCGCCGAGATCGTGTCGCCCGAGCAACTGCTGGCGCAGTTCGATGCGGTCGCGCTCACCGGCGGCGCCGAGCAGCCGCGCGACCTGCCGGTGCCGGGCCGCGAGCTGGCGGGCGTGCACTTCGCCATGGAGTTCCTGCCGCAGCAGAACCGCATCGTCGCCGGCGACCGGGTCCCGGAGCAGATCCTCGCCACCGGCAAGCACGTGATCGTGATCGGCGGCGGCGACACCGGCTCGGACTGCGTCGGCACCAGCAACCGGCAGGGCGCGAAGTCGGTCACCCAGTTCGAGCTGATGCCGCAGCCCCCGGCGCGCGAGAACAAGGCGCTCACCTGGCCGTACTGGCCCTACAAGCTGCGCACCTCCTCCTCGCACGAGGAGGGCTGCGGGCGCGACTGGGCGGTCACCACCAAGGCCTTCGTCGGCGATGCGCAGGGCAGGGTGAGGGCGCTGGCGGCGACGCGCGTCGAGTGGACGCGGGACGAATCCGGGCGCATGCAGATGAGCGAGGTGCCGGGCTCGGAGTTCGAGCTGCCGGCCGAGCTGGTGCTGTTCGCGATGGGCTTCGTCTCCCCGAGCACGGCAGTGCTCGAGGCGTTCGGCGTGGCCAGGGACGCGCGCGGCAACGCCCGCGCCACGACCGACGGCGACGGCTGCTATCGCACCAGCGTGGAGAAGGTGTTCGCCGCCGGCGACATGCGCCGCGGCCAGTCGCTGGTGGTGTGGGCCATCCGTGAAGGCCGCCAGTGCGCGCGCGAGATCGACCAGTACCTGATGGGCGCGACCGACCTGCCGCGCTGATACGGTTTCGCGTTCGTTCTCAGCCGAGCAGGGTCGGCAGCCATACCGCGACCGCCGGCCACAGGAACACCAGCACCAGCACCAGCAGGCTCATCGCCACATAGGGGATCACCGCCTGGAAGATGTGGGCCATGGTCACCGGCGGCGGGGCCACGCCCTTCATGGTCATCAGCAGCATGCCGTGCGGCGGCAGCAGCAGGCCGAGCTGCATGCAGATGAGGTACATCACGCCGAACCAGACCGGGTCGATGCCCAGGCGCTGCACCACCGGCATGAAGATCGGCAGCGTGATCATCATCATGCTGACCTGATCGACGAACAGGCCGAGGAAGATGAGCACCAGCATCATCGCCACCACCACCGCGGCGGTGGACAGGCCGTGCCCGGTGATGATCTGCACCAGCCCGTTGCTGGCGCCCGAGAACGAGAGGATCTGGGCGAAGGTGGTCGCCCCGACGATGATGAAGAGGATCATCCCGGAGATGCCGACGGTGCCGCGCAGCGCCTGGAGCAGGTTGGTCACCGTCAGCGCGCGGTAGGCCAGGGCCAGCAGGATGGTGGCCAGCGCCCCGATGGCGGCCGATTCGGTCGGCGTCGCCCAGCCGGCGGTGAGGGAGGCGACGACGACGGCGAAGATCGACACCAGCGGGATCACGTACTGCACGAAGGGCCGCCAATGCTCCCAGCCGCGGTGCACGGTGAACTGCGCCTTGGGCGCGAGCGAGGGGTTCATCCCCACCCGGATGACGATGTAGGCGATGAAGGCCACCGACAGCAGCAGGCCCGGCACGATGCCGCCGATCAGCAGCTTGGAGATCGAGATGCCCGACAGGCTGCCCAGCAGCACCGTCAGCGCCGAGGGCGGGATCAGCATGTCGACCGCGCCGATGGCCATGATGGGGCCGGTCGCCATGGTCGGGTGGTAGCCGCGCGCCAGCATCATCGGCAGCATCAGGCTGCCCAGCATGGCGGTCGTCGCGATGGTGGAGCCCGAGATGGCCGAGAACACCGTGCCCGCGACCACCGCCACCACGGCGAGCCGGCCGGGCACCTGGCGGATCAGCCGCTCGATGCCGTCGATCACCTTCACCGCGATGCCGGTGTGGAACAGGATCTCGCCCATCAGCACGAACAGCGGGATCGGCGTCAGCGCGAAGCTCTGCACCGAGGCGACGCTGTTGCGCGCGAGCTGGATCATGCCCGATTCGCCGCCGAGGAACAGCCAGGCGCCGACGAGGTTGATCACCAGGAACGAGAAGGCGACCGGCAGGCCGAGGAACAGCAGGACGGTCGAACCGCCGAGCAGCAACCACGCCGCCGTCTGCCAGGCCATGTCGGGAGTCTGCCTAAGAAGCGGAGACGGCGTCGTCGCGCGGGGCGCGTTCGCCGGTGAGCAGGCGCTGCATGCGGAACACCACCTCGACGGCCAGCAGCGCAAAGGCCAGCGGCAGCGGCACGAGCGACCACCATTCGGGCGTGATCAGCGTCTTGATGGTGGTCGATCCGGCGGCGTAGCTCGCCCAGGTCGCCCGCGCGCCGTACCATACGAGCGCCACGCAGCAGCCGAAGGCCAGCACGTCGGCGACGATCTCGCCCTGCCACGCCACCCGCCGCGGCAGGGCGCGCAGCAGGAGGTCGACGCGGATGTGCTGTCCCTGGCGCAGCAGCCAGGGCGCGGCCAGCAGCGTGATCAGGTAGAGCAGCGCCTCCGAGACCTCGTTGGACCACTCGATGCCGCGCATGCCCGGGATCAGCGCGACGTTGCGCAGCAGGACATCGGCGCAGATGATCAGCATCATCGCCCCGAGCAGCAGGCTCGCGAGCAGCGCCAGCCCGGCGAGCAGCCGGTCGTAGGCGGCGGAAAGCCGTTGCATCGGGGCCGACCGCTACTTCCTGGACAGCGCCTCCCTGAGCTTGGCGCCGTTGTCGGGGCTGGCCTTGAGGATGGCCTTCCAGCCGGCCTCGTAGGCGGTGTCGAGGTAGCGTTTGGAGGTGGCGGCATCGAAGGTGATGGTCTGGACGCCGGCCTGCGCCTGCCGCTTGGCCTCGGCCTCGTTGTCGCCCTTCCAGAAGCCGTTCTGCGCCTCGAACGCCAGCACTTCCTTGGTCAGGAAATCGCGCTGCGCCGGCGTGAGCCGCTTCCAGGCGTCGAGGTTCATCACCAGCGACACCTCGACGTTGTAGAAGCCCGGATCGACGCGGTACTTCGTCTTCTCCTGCCAGCCGAGGTCGAAGATGCCGCCGATCGGCCAGCCGTAGCCGTCGACCACGCCGCGCTCGAGCGCGGTGTAGACCTCGCCCGGCGCCGTGGTGACGACCTGCGCCCCGAGCGCCTGGAAGAAGTCGCGGTACACCGGCGTGACCCGGATCTTCAGGCCGCTCAGGTCGGGCTTGTCGATCTTCTTGTTGAGATAGAGGTGGAAGGTCTGCCCCTCGACCGGCCGGCCGAGATAGTACATGTTGGCCCTCTCGTTCCAGATCTTGTTGATCACCTCGAAGGCGCCGTTGCGGCGCTGCTCGGCGATGGTCGACTGCGCGAGCTTGAGCGCATCGGCCTCGGGCATGAGGTTGGTGTAGAAGGCCCCGGTGGTGAGCGCGATGTCGACCACGCCGGTCTTGACCGCGTTGCCGACCTCGAAGGTGGGCACCGCTCGCGGCCCGCCGATGAAGTTGAGCTGGAGCACGCCCTTGCCGTCGGCGTTGACCTTCTGCATCCAGGTCTCGAGGCGCTTGACGTAGATGCTGTTCTCGGAGAAGGCGCTGACCACCTTGAGGGTGGTTTCCTGGGCCGATGCGGCGGGCGCGGCCAGCGCCGCGGCAAGGACGGCCGCGATCGCGAATCTCGACATCGATATGCTCCGGGGAGTAGGGAGGTGCGACGGGGCACCAGGCAGCCGATCGACGGGCCGGCTGGCGATCGTGGAGTCTATGTGAGCGAAAGTTCGGGCGTCAAGAAGACGGCGGCGGGGTGCGGCACTTCGACAGGCTCAGGCCGCGGATGCTCATCACCGTATCGCCGTCCTGGTTGATCATCTCCTGCTGCACCTGGATGATGCCGCGATCGGGCTTGCTCTGCGAGCGTTTGGTGTCGATGACGGTGAGGCGCACGCGCAGCCGGTCGCCCGGGCGCACCGGCGTGAGCCAGCGCATCTCGTCGACGCCGGGCGAGCCCATGCTCGAGACCGGCGACACGAAGTGATCGACCAGCAGCCGCATCATGATGCTGCCGGTCATCCAGCCGCTGGCGATCAGGCCGCCATAGATCGACTCGGCCGCGGCCCGCTTGTCGAGGTGGAACGGCTGGGGATCGTAGCGGCGGGCGAAGTCGATGATCTCCTCCTCCGTGACGAGATAGTCCCCGAACTCGACGACCTCCCCCGGTCGATAGTCTTCGAAGTAGCGCTCCTTGAAGGGCACGGTCATGAACGACTCTCCACAGGGGCCGGAATGGTCCGGCCGGGGCGCCTAAAATACCTGAAAACGTCTTTCGTTTCGCCATGTCCCGCATTACGTCTCCGGCTCGGGCGTGGCGATCGCAGCTTGGACGAGCCCTGATCGCGGAGGACGGCGCGGCGCGCTCAGCTTTCTTCGTCGCGCCCGGCATCGGGCGGATCGCCGATGCCGTGGCTCAGCACGTAGGTGATGCCGCTGGCGCAGGCGAACAGCAGCCAGAACACGAAGAAGCCGAGGGTGTAGGCGGCTTCGCGGCTGTCGGCGAGGCGGGCGCCGACGATGCCCAGCTCGCGCGGATCGATCAGCGAGAAGAAGATCCCCTCCGCGACGACGGCCATCAGGAAGGCCGGCCACAGCACCTGCATCATGAAGCGGCCGACCCTGTGCCGGCCGGGCGGTCGCGGTGCTCCCGGCATCGTCCCTTCCTGCTGTCCGGATGCGGTCGTCATGGCGCCGGGGCCCGCAGCTCGATCGGCGCGTCGAAGCGCGTGACGAGCGGATCGACCAGGCGCCAGGTGCGCCCCGGATCCTCGAGCTGGACCAGCCAGCGCCCTGCCGGAGGCAGCGTGCCGGTGCCGCGATAGCGCCCTCCGCCGGCGCTGCGCAGGACGTACTCGGCGTCGAGATCCGAGCGCGTGGCGTGCACGATGCGCAGGTCGAGGTGCTCGGGCCAGCCGCTGCCGCGCTCGGCCGAGAGCGTGACCTCGACCTGCGCGGCGCCCGCTGCGCCGGCGCGCAGCGAGACCGTCGCGTGCAGGCCGAGCGCCGCGGCCTGGCGATCGCGCGCCAGCTGCTGGTTGATCGCCCGCCCTTCGCGGTAGTAGTCGTCGACCACCATCGGGTCGCTGGTGGTGAAGGCGAGCCAGAAGGTGACGAGGCCGCCGACCAGGGCCACTGCCGGCGCGATGGCGAGCAGCCAGGGCCAGCGGTGGCGATACCAGGGGGTGTGCGGTTGCACGGTCGTTGCGCCCATCCGGTTCATCGCGGAACGAAGAAGGTGGAGTGTGCCTCGGCCGACACCGATGGGTCGTCCTCGGCGTGCACATGGAAGGCGATCCGGTTGCTGCCCGGCTCGCCGTGGCCCGCTTCGACGCGCACCGGCAGCGGCACCATGCGCACGCCTGCCGGGCCGACCTCGAACTCCGAGCCGCCGGCGACGAAGATGGTGTCGATGCCCGAGACCGTGACGCGGAAGCGGCGCGTGCGCTCCGCGGAGTTGATGATCTGCAGCTGATAGCCGTTCTCGATCCGGCCGTCCTCGACCTCGCGCCCGAGCGCGCGGTCGCGGATCACGTCGAGCTTCAGCGGCGCGCGCAGCGCGAGATGGCCGAACAGCGCCAGCGTGGCCGCCAGCAGCACCGCCGAGTACACCAGCACGCGCGGCCGCAGCACGCGCCGCACGATCGCGGCAGGCTCGAGCTTGCGTTCCAGGGCATTCTCGGTGGTGTAGCGGATCAGGCCGTGCGGATAGCCCATGCGGTCCATGACCTGGTTGCAGCCGTCGATGCAGGCCGCGCAGCCGATGCACTCGTACTGCAGGCCGTCGCGGATGTCGATGCCGGTCGGGCACACGTGCACGCAGATGTTGCAGTCCACGCAGTCGCCGAGCCCGGCGCCGCGCGGGTCGGCCTTGCGCGAGCGCGGGCCGCGCGGCTCGCCGCGCTCGCGGTCATAGGTGATGACCAGGGTGTCCTTGTCGAACATCACGCCCTGGAAGCGCGCATAGGGGCACATGTACTTGCAGACCTGCTCGCGCAGGAAGCCGGCGTTGCCCCAGGTGGCGAAGCCGTAGAACAGCACCCAGAACGTCTGCCACGGGCCGGTGGACAGCGTGAGCAGCGCGCCGAGCAGCTCGCGGATGGGCGTGAAGTAGCCCACGAAGGTGATCCCGGTCCACAGCGCGACCAGGATCCACAGCAGGTGCTTGGTGCCCTTGAGGGCCAGCTTGCGCGCGCTCATCGGGCTGCGGTCGAGCTTCATGCGGGCCGTGCGGTCGCCCTCGATGCGGTGCTCGATCCACATGAAGATCTCGGTGTACACCGTCTGCGGGCAGGCGTAGCCGCACCACAGGCGGCCGGCCACCGCGGTGAACAGGAACAGCGCGAGCGCCGAGATCACCAGCAGCCCCGTCAGGTAGATGAAGTCCTGCGGGTACAGCACGATGCCGAACAGGTAGAACCGGCGCGCCTCGAGATCGAACAGCACGGCCGGGCGGCTGCCCCAGCTCAGCCAGGGCAGGCCGTAGAAGATCGCCTGCGTGAACCAGACCAGCGCCCAGCGCCAGCGCGCGAACCAGCCGTGCACGGCGCGCGGGTAGATCTTGCGCCGTACCTCGTAGAGGGCTGCCTCGACCTCGCCGGCCGGGCCTCCCCGCGCCGGAACCTGCGGTGCGGTCAACGTCCGCCGCCTTCCTGCCGATCCGTGACGTTGGACAGGCCCCAGACATAGGCGGCCAGCAGGTGGATCTTGCCCTTGCCGAGCATCTGGCCGAATGCCGGCATCTGGTTGGTGCGGCCCTTGTCGATGGTCTCGCCGATGGTGGCGATGCTGCCGCCGTACAGCCAGGTCTTGTCGGTCAGGTTGGGTGCCCCGAGCGCCGGGTTGCCCTTGCCGTCGGCGCCGTGGCAGGCGATGCAGCCCGCATCGGTGAACTTGGGCTTGCCGAGCGCGGCGCGCGCCGCGTCGTGGCCGCCGCCGGAGAGCGAGGCGACGTAGTTGGCGAGGTTCTGCACGTCTTCGGGCGAGCCCACCGCAGCACCCATCGGCGGCATCGCGCCGGTACGCCCCTCGGTGATGGTGGTCACGATGGCGGCCGGATCGCCGCCCCACAGCCAGTCGCGGTCGGTGAGGTTGGGGAAGCCTCGGCTGCCGCGCGCGTTCGAGCCGTGGCACTGCACGCAGTAGGTGAGGTACATGCGTTCGCCGATCTCGCGCGCCTGCGGGTCGGCCGCGACGGCCGGGATGTCCTGCGCGAGGTACTTGGCGAACAGCGGCTCGACCACTTCGTCGACGCGCGCCACCTCGCGTTCGTACTGGCCCTTCTGGCTCCAGCCGAGCACGCCCTGGAAGGTGCCCAGGCCGGGGTAGAGCACGAGATACAGCAGCGCGAATGCGCAGGTGATGAGGAACAGCCACAGCCACCAGCGCGGCAGCGGGTTGTTGAACTCCTCGAGCGTCTCGTCCCACTGGTGCCCGGTGGTGCCGACCTGCGCGCCCGGCGCGCGGCCCTTCGCGAGCACCAGGGCCAGCCAGACGCAGAAGGCGATCGAGAGCAGCGTGATGATCGAGATGTAGAGGCTCCAGCCCGAGCTGGTGAAGTCGGCCATGTCGGAATGCTCCGTTGCTCAGTCTTTTTCGGCGAAGGGCAGGTTGGCAGCCTCGTCGAAGCGCGCCTTCTGGTGCCTGCTCCAGGCCCACGCGACGATGCCGAGGAACGACACCAGGCACACCACCGCCAGGATTCCGCGCACTATGTTGATGTCCATCGCGCGTCCCCGTGCGGCTCAGCGCGCCGTGCTCTTGATCGAGGTGCCGAGCACCTGCAGGTAGGCGATCAGCGCGTCCATCTCGGTGCGGTCCTTCAGCGCCTCGGGCGCCTGGGCGATCTCCTCGTCGGTGTAGGGGTGGCCGAGGGTGCGCAGCACCTGCATCCTGCGCTGGATCGTGCCGTCGTCGGCCATGCCCTTCGCCAGCCACGGGTAGCCCGGCATGTTCGATTCGGGGGCGAGGTCGCGCGGGTTCATCAGGTGCACGCGATGCCATTCGTCGGTATAGCGGCCGCCGACCCGGGCCAGATCGGGCCCGGTGCGCTTGCTGCCCCACAGGAACGGGCGGTCGTAGACGAACTCGCCGGCCACCGAGTAGTGGCCGTAGCGTTCGGTCTCGGCGCGGAACGGCCGGATCATCTGCGAGTGACAGTTCGAACAGCCCTCGCGGATGTAGATGTCGCGCCCGGCCAACTGGAGCGCGCCGTACGGCTTCCAGCCGGCTACCGCCTCGGTGGTGGATTTCTGGAAGAACAGCGGCACGATCTCGACCAGGCCGCCGAAGCTGATCGCGACGACGATCAGCACGAACAGCAGCGGCAGGTTTTTCTCGATCAGGGTGTGGGAGAGTTTCATCGTTGCGATCTCCGGCGCGCGGTCAGGCCGCGGCGACCGCGCTGCGCGGCACTTCGGCATCGACCGGCGAGCCCGCGCGCATCGTCATGACGCAGTTCCACAGCATGATCAGCATCCCGGCCAGGTACAGCAGGCCGCCGAGCACGCGGATGTAGTAGTAGGGGTAGGTGGCCTTGACCGACTCGATGAACGCGTAGGTGAGGGTGCCGTCGGCGTTGGTGGCGCGCCACATCAGGCCCTGGGTGACGCCGGCGATCCACATCGCGGCGATGTACAGCACCACGCCGATCGTCGCGACCCAGAAGTGGACCTCGATGGCGCGCACGCTGTACATCTGCGTGCGGTTGAACAGGCGCGGCAGCAGGTAGTACAGCGAACCCATGGTGATGAAGCCGACCCAGCCGAGCGCGCCCGAGTGCACGTGGCCGATGGTCCAGTCGGTGTAGTGCGACAGGGCGTTGACGGTCTTGATCGACATCATCGGGCCCTCGAAGGTCGACATGCCGTAGAACGACAGCGACACCACGAGGAACTTCAGGATCGGGTCGTCGCGCAGCTTGTGCCAGGCGCCCGACAGGGTCATGATGCCGTTGATCATGCCGCCCCACGACGGCGCCAGCAGGATCAGCGAGAAGATCATGCCGACGCTCTGCGCCCAGTCGGGCAGCGCCGTGTAGTGCAGGTGGTGCGGGCCGGCCCACATGTAGGTGAAGATCAGCGCCCAGAAGTGCACGATCGACAGGCGGTACGAGTAGATCGGGCGCTCGGCCTGCTTGGGGATGAAGTAGTACATCATCCCGAGGAAGCCCGCGGTGAGGAAGAAGCCCACCGCGTTGTGCCCGTACCACCACTGCACCATCGCATCCTGCACGCCGGCGTACGCCGAGTACGACTTGGTCCAGGTGACCGGCAGCGCGGCGCTGTTGACGATGTGCAGCACCGCGATGGTGATCACGTAGGCGCCGAAGAACCAGTTGGCCACGTAGATGTGCGGCGTCTTGCGCCGGGCGATGGTGCCGAAGAACACGATCGCGTAGGCGATCCACACCAGCGCGATCAGCACGTCGATCGGCCACTCCAGCTCGGCGTATTCCTTGGTGGTGGACAGACCCATCGGCAGCGTGATGGCTGCCGCGACGATCACCGCCTGCCAGCCCCAGAACGAGAAGGCGGCCAGCCCGGGCGCGAAGAGCGGCACCTGACAGGTGCGCTGCACGACGAAGTACGAGGTGGCGAACAGCGCGCTGCCGCCGAACGCGAAGATCACCGCGTTGGTGTGCAGCGGTCGCAGCCGGCTGTAGGTGATCCACGGGATGTCGAAGTTCAGCTGCGGCCATGCCAGCTGGGCGGCGATCCACACGCCGACCAGCATGCCGACCACTCCCCAGACCACGGTCATCACCGTGAACTGGCGCACGACCCGGTAGTTGTAGGCCGTGGCACCGCCCGAAACGGCACTAGTCATTCATTCCCCCTAGGAGTTTCTTCGCGGTCTGAATCCCGAACCCGCGCCGCTGTACCGCATTATCGGGGAGCCTCGGGTGGGAATCTCTTGAGCTGAATCAATGCGGATTTCGGTGATGGGCTACCCCTGTTGCGGGATCGGCAACATCGGCCTGCTGCGCCGGCGCAGGCCGGTCGTCGTCGAACAGGATGCCGTGCGCCGGCCCTTCCATGTCGTCGAACTGCCCGCTCTCGGACATCCGCAGGAAGATCCAGGCGGCCAGGGCGACGATGGCCAGGCTGAGCGGGATCAGCAGGTACAAGGCTTCCATGACGATGCGTCCAACCCACCCGACACCCTACGCACCCCCGCGCGCGGCGGCACGGCGCGAATTATGCCAGTCGGTCGCGCCGGCTGCCGGCAGCGCCCGCGTGCGCGGGATCAGGCGCAGCGCGTTGAGCACGACCAGCAGCGAGCTGCCCGACATGCCGAGCGCGGCCAGCCACGGCGGCACCCAGCCCACGGCGGCCGCCGGGATGGCGATCGCGTTGTAGAGCATCGCCCAGCCGAGGTTCTGGCGCACGATCGTGCGGGTGCGCAGCGCCAGGGCGCGCAGGGCCGAGAGCTCGCCCAGCGAGGCGCCGAGCAGCACCACCGCGGCCGCGATGCGGGCCAGCGCGGTGGCCCGCCCGACTGCCACCGACACGTCGGCGGCGGCCAGCACCGGGGCGTCGTTGATGCCGTCGCCGACCATCAGCACGCGCCGGCCCTGCGCCTGAAGCTCGCGCACGTAGTCGAGCTTGCGCTGCGGCGTGGCGCCGGCGACGCTGCGCGCGATGCCCAGCGCATGCGCGACCTGCGCCACGGCGGCGGGGCGGTCGCCTGACAGCAGGTGCAGGCGCAGCCCCGCCGCGCCGAGCTGCTCGACCACCGTGCGGGCTTCCTCGCGCAACCGGTCGCGGCAATGCAGGCGCGCGATCGGCGCCTCGGCATCGGCCAGCCAGACCACCGTGTCGCCGCCGTCGGAGGCGTCGGCCACCGACGGATGCCAGCCGGCCACGAATGCGGCCGCGCCTAGGCGCCAGCGGCGGTCGCCGACGACGCCTTCGACGCCGAGCCCGGGCACCGTCGTGCGCTCGCCCGGGACGAAGCGCGCATCCTGCGCGCCTTCGGGGCAGGCGCGGCGGATCGCTTCGGCCAGCGGGTGCGACTGGCCGGCCTCGAGCGCTGCGGCCACGGCGAGCACGTCGGAGGGCGAGTGCCCGGCCGCGAGCACCTCGATGCGCACCACCTCCGGGCGGCCGCGCGTCAGCGTGCCGGTCTTGTCGAACACCACGTCGGTGCAGTCGGCGATGCGCTCGAGCGCATCGCCGCGCGCGATCAGCATGCCGCGGCGCATCGCCGCGCCGGTGGCGGCGGCCAGCGCCGCCGGCGTGGCCATGGACAGGGCGCACGGGCACGAGACGATCAGCACCGCGATCGCCACCTGGGCGGCGCGCGGCGCATCGATCTGCAGCCAGACGAGCCAGACGGCGGCGGCCAGCAGCAGCAGCGCGGCGACGAACCAGCGCGCCACGCGCTCGGTGATGCCGACCAGCGGCGGCTTGTCGGCCGAGGCGCGATCCACCAGCCGCTCGATGGTGGAGATCGCGCTGTCGGCGCTCGCGCGCACCACCCGCATCAGCACCGGGCTGCCGGCATTGACGGCGCCGCCGGGCACCGTCTCGCCGGGGGCGCATGCCACCGGCAACGATTCGCCCGTGAGCAGCGACTGGTCGATCGAGGTGCGGCCCTCGACGATCTCGGCATCGAGCGCGACGCGCTCGCCGGCGGCGACGCGAAACAGGTCACCGGGCGCCAGGCGCGTAGCGGGCACGCGCTCGATTGCGCCCGAGGCCGCATCGACGCGCTCGACCGTGTCGGGCGCGGCGGCTGCCAGCGCGTCGATGGCGCGGCCGGCGCGGCGGCGGGCGATCCATTCGAGGTAGCGCGCCGCCAGCAGCAGGCACACGAACATGGTGACCGAATCGAACCAGACCTCGCCGCGGCCGGTGACGGTGGCGCGCACGCTGGCGCCGAAGGCGGCGAGCAGCCCGATCGCCACCGGCACGTCCATGCCGACGGTGCGTGCGCGCAGGCTGCGCCAGGCGCCGGCGAAGAACGGGCTCGCGCTGTACAGCATGACCGGTAGCGTCAGCAGCAGGCTCGCCCAGCGCAGCAGGTTCTGGTACTGCCATTCCATGTCGCCCGGCGCGGCGACATAGGCCGGGAAGGCGTACATCATCACCTGCATCATGCCCAGCGCGGCGATGAACAGGCGCCGGAACAGCGCCTTGCCGGCGCGCTGGATGTGCGCCTCGCGCTCGCGCGCATCGAAGGGCAGGGCGCGGTAGCCGAGCCGGCCGATCGCCTCGAGCAACGCCGACAGGCGCGTGGCCTCGGGCCGCCAGCGCAGCGTGGCGCGCCCGGTGGCGAGGTTGACCGACGCCGAGACCACGCCCGGGCAGCGTCGCAGGCCCTGCTCGATCAGCCACACGCAGGCGCCGCAGCGCAGGCCGTCGATCAGCAGCGTGGACTCGCGATCGCCGTCCTGCGTGCGCACGAAGCGGGCCTGCACCTCGGCGTCGTCGTAGACCTGCAGCGACTGCAGGGCCGGGGGCACCACGGCCGCTCCGGCGGCCGGCGCGCTGCGCGCGCGATAGTAGTCGGCCAGCCCGGCCGCGACGATCGCCGCGGCCACCGCCTGACAGCCGGCGCAGCACATCTCGCGCTCGGCGCCGTCGATCGGCACGCGCCAGCGGCCGGGCTGCGCCACCGCCTGGCCGCAGTGGAAGCAGGGCGGCGGCGCGCCGGTGTCCGGCGCCTGCGCTGCGCCGCCGTCCTGCCTCGATGCGGAGCGCATCAGGGCAGCCAGCTCACGCAGGCGTCGAGCGCCGCGTGCAGATGGGCGAGCGGATCGATGCGGGCGAGCCCGGCGAGTCCGAAGGCGGCGATCGTCAGGCCGGCGGCCAGGCGCAGGCGTGCATGCCCGAGCCAGTTCGCGCCGCCGCGGGCCGCGAAGCCGAGCGCCAGCAGGTTGGGCAGGGTGCCGAGGCCGAAGGCGAGCAGCAGCAGGGCGCCGTCGGCGGCGCTGCCCGAAACGAGCGCGGCGACCAGCACGCCGTAGACCATGCCGCACGGCACCCAGCCCCAGGCCGCCCCCGCCGCGAGCGCCCCCGGCACCGTGGCGCTGCCCAGCAGCCGCGTGGCCGCCGGGCCGATGCGGCGCCACAGCGCGGCGCCGAGCCGTTCGAGCGGCCCGAGGCGGCGCAGCCCGCCGCCCGCGCCGGCGAGCGCCAGGCCCAGCGCGATCATCACCAGGTTGGCGGCGGCGAAGGCGATCTGCTGCACCGGCAGCACGTGCCCGGCCAGCCAGGCGGCCGAGCCCACGCTGCCGGCGATCGCGCCGGCCACCGTGTAGCTGCCGATGCGTCCGGCGTTGTAGGCCAGCTGCAGCGGCGCGCCCGAGTGCACGGCGGCCACGGCGGCGCCGCGCTGGGGGTGGATCGGGATGATGCGATGGCGCGAGCCGAGCAGCGCCACGATGCCGCCGCACATGCCCGCGCAATGCACGCCGCCGAACAGGCCGAGCAGGAACACCGAAAGGAGGGAAGCGCCGATCATGCGTATCGGGACAGGGATTAAACTCGAGCCGGAACGGGGCGTGCCGCGGCTCACCGGCGCATGCTACCGCGACCGCCAACAACCGTCTTGCACGATGTCAAGAACCCTCTGGATCGGCGACGACCGACTTCCGCACACCATCGACCAGACCGTGCTGCCCTTCGAGCGGCGCGAGCTGGTGCTGGGCTCGCTGCACGACTGCGAAGCCGCCATCCGCGACATGCGCGTGCGCGGGGCGCCGCTGATCGGCGCCGTGGGTGCCTACGGGCTGGCGCTCGCCGTGCGCGCCGACCCGGGCGACGCGGCACTGCGCCAGGCCTACGAGCGGCTGCTGGCGGCGCGGCCCACGGCGGTGAACCTGCGCTGGGCGCTCGATCGCGTGGTGCGGCGCGTGGCACCGGCGGCGCCGGAGGCGCGCGCGTCGCTGGCCTGGGACGAAGCGGGCCTCATCTGCGACGAGGACGTCGCCTGCAACGCGAAGATCGGCGAGCACGGCGCGCGCCTGCTGCACGCGCTGGCCGACCAGCGCTCGGCGCTGGCCGGCGTGGCCGGGGCCGACTCGATCGCGCTGAACCTGCTCACCCACTGCAATGCCGGGCGCGTCGCCACGATCGACCATGGCACGGCGCTGGCGCCGGTCTACCGCCTGCACGACGAGGGCGTGCCGGTGCACGTATGGATCGACGAGACGCGCCCGCGCAACCAGGGTGCCGCGCTCACCGCCTGGGAGCTGGGCGAACGCGGGATCGCGCACACGGTGATCGCCGACAACGCCGGCGGCCTGCTGATGATGCAGGGGCGCGTGGACGCGGTGATCGTCGGCTGTGATCGCGTGGCCGCCAACGGCGACGTCGCCAACAAGATCGGCACCTACCTCAAGGCGCTGGCCGCCCGCGACAACGGCATCCCCTTCTACGTCGCCTGCCCGATCTCGAGCATCGACGCCAACGCGCCCGACGGCGCGGCGATCCGCATCGAGGAGCGCGACGCGCGCGAAGTCTCGCACGTGAGCGGGCGGCTCGACGACGGCACGCTGGCCAGCGTGCGCGTGGCGGCGCCGGGCAGCGCCTGCGCGAACCCGGCGTTCGACATCACGCCGGCGCGGCTGGTGACGGTCCTGATCACCGAGCGCGGCGTGTGCGATGCCTCCGCCGACGGGCTGCGCGGCGTGCTGCAGGAGCCGCCGCGATGAGCGCCGGGGCCGCGGCATCGCCCTGCCGCAGCGAAGACCGGGCGCGCCAGGCCGTCGTCGACACCGCGCGCCAGCTCGAGCCGCGCGGCGTGAACACCGGACGCGCCGGCAACGTGTCGCTGCGCTGGCATCGCGGCGGCGAGGAGGGGCTGCTGATCACCCCGAGCGCGCTGGCCTATGCGGCGATGACGATCGACGACATCGCCTGGCTGCCGCTGGCGGCGCCCGCGGGCGAGGAGGACGAGGCCGCGCAGCCGCTGCGCTTCGACGGGCGGCGCGCGCCGTCCTCGGAGTGGCGCCTGCACCGCGACCTCTACGCCGGGCGCAGCGACGCCGCGGCGATCGTGCACGCCCATCCGTCGTACGCCTCCACCCTGGCCTGCCTGCCGCGCGTGCATGCGCAGGGCATTCCGCCCTTCCACTACATGATCGCGCTGGCCGGCGGCGACGACATCCGCTGCGCGCCCTACGCCACCTTCGGCACGCGCCAGCTCTCGCAGGCCGCGTGCGCGGCGCTCCTCGGGCGCCGCGCCTGCCTGCTGGCGCAGCACGGCATGGTGGCGCTGGCGGGCACGCTGGAGGGCGCGCTCGAGCTGGCGGTGGAGGTGGAATGGCTGGCGCGCGCCTACTGGCAGGCGCTCCAGGTGGGCGAGCCGGTGCTGCTCGACGCCGCCGAGATGGCGCGGGTGCATGCGCGCTTCGCGCGCTATCGCCCCGATCCGTCGGCGGCCTAGCGCCCGGCCCGCACGACGGCCGCCGGCCGTGCCGGAAGCGGTGCCTGCGCGTCCGCGCGGCGCAGCACGCGCGCGAGGTGGCGCCCGGTATGGCTGGCCGCGCACGCCGCGATCTGTTCGGGCGTGCCGGCGGCCACCACCGTGCCGCCGCCGTCGCCGCCCTCGGGCCCCAGGTCGATCACCCAGTCGGCGGTCTTGATCACGTCGAGGTTGTGCTCGATGACGATCACCGTGTTGCCGTGGTCGCGCAGGGTGTGGATGACCTCGAGCAGCAGCGCGATGTCGTGGAAGTGCAGGCCGGTGGTGGGCTCGTCCAGGATATAGAGCGTGCGGCCGGTGTCGCGCTTGGACAGCTCCTCGGCGAGCTTGACGCGCTGCGCCTCGCCGCCCGAGAGCGTGGTCGCGCTCTGGCCCAGGCGCACGTATCCCAGGCCCACCTCGAGCAGCGTCTGCAGCTTGCGGCGGATGGCGGGCACCGGCTCGAACAGCCCGGCGGCCTGCTCGATCGTCATGTCGAGCACCTCGGCGATGTTGCGGCCCTTGTACCGCACCTCGAGCGTCTCGCGGTTGTAGCGCCGGCCGCGGCACACCTCGCACGGCACGTAGACGTCGGGCAGGAAGTGCATCTCGACGCGGATCACGCCGTCGCCCTGGCAGGCTTCGCAGCGCCCGCCCTTGACGTTGAACGAGAAGCGCCCCGGCCCGTAGCCGCGTTCGCGCGCGGCGGGCGTCTGCGCGAACAGCTCGCGGATCGGCGTGAACAGCCCGGTGTAGGTGGCCGGGTTCGAGCGCGGCGTGCGCCCGATCGGGCTCTGGTCGACGCTGATCACCTTGTCGAGCTGCTCGAGCCCGTCGATCGCCTCGTGCGGCGCGGGCTCGACGGAAGAGCGGTTGATCGCGCGCGCGGCCGCCGCGTAGAGCGTGTCGTTGACCAGCGTCGACTTGCCCGAGCCCGACACGCCGGTGACGCACACCAGCAGCCCGAGCGGCACCTGCACCGAGAGCTGGCGCAGGTTGTTGCCGCTGGCGCCGCGCACCGTCAGGAACTGCCCGCCGGGCGGCTTGCGCCGCGCCGGCACCTCGATGCGCAGGGTGCCGGCCAGGTAGCGGCCGGTGAGCGAGGCGGGGCTGGCCTCGATCATCGCCGGCGTGCCTTCGGCCACGACGTGGCCGCCGTGCTCGCCGGCGCCCGGCCCCATGTCGACGACGTGGTCGGCGGCGCGGATCGCGTCCTCGTCGTGCTCGACCACCAGCACCGAGTTGCCGAGGTCGCGCAGGTGCTTCAGGGTGCCGATGAGGCGATCGTTGTCGCGCTGGTGCAGGCCGATCGACGGCTCGTCGAGCACGTACATCACGCCGGTCAGCCCCGAGCCGATCTGCGAGGCGAGGCGGATGCGCTGGGATTCGCCCCCGGACAGGGTCTCGGCCGGGCGATCGAGCGAGAGGTAGTCCAGCCCGACGTTGTTGAGGAAGCGCAGGCGGTTGACGATCTCGCGCACGATGCGCTCGCCGACCGCCTGGCGCGCGCCGGGCAGCTGGAGGGCTTCGAACCACTGCAGCGCTTCGCGCAGCGTGAGCGCCGAGATCTCGTAGATCGGGAGGTCGCCGCCGCGCGGCCCCACGCGCACGAAGCGCGCGTCGAGGCGCAGGCGCGTGCCCTGGCAGGCCGGGCAGGTGCGCGAGTTGAGGTACTTGCCGAGCTCCTCGCGCACCTGGGCCGAGTCGGTCTCCTTGTAGCGGCGCTCGAGGTTGGGGATCACGCCCTCGAAGGCGTGCTCGCGCACCGCGGGGCGCTTGCCGTCGGTGCCGTAGCTGAACGGGATCTTCTCGCTCCCCGAGCCGTACAGCACCACGTGGCGCACGCGCTCGGGCAGCGCCTCGAAGGGCGCTTCGATGTCGAAATGGTAGAACGCGGCCAGGCTCTGCAGCAGGTCGAAGTAGAACTGGTTGCGCCGGTCCCAGCCCTTGATCGCTCCCGAGGCGAGGCTCAGGTTGGGGAACTGCACCACGCGCCTCGGGTCGAAGAACTGCACCGTGCCCAGGCCGTCGCACTCGGGGCAGGCGCCGGCCGGATTGTTGAACGAGAACAGCCGCGGCTCGAGCTCGGGCAGCGCATGGTTGCAGATCGGGCAGGCGTAGCGGCTCGAGTATGCCTGCTCGCTGCCGCGATCGAGGTCGAGCACCACGGCGCGGCCGTCGGCCACCCGCAGCGCGGTCTCGAACGACTCGGCCAGGCGCTGGCGGATGGCCGGCGCGACCTTCACCCGGTCGACGACCACGTCGATCGAGTGCTTGCGCTGGCGCTCGAGCGCCAGCGTCCCGTCGAGCTCCACGGTGCGCGGCTCGCCGCCCTCGGTGCGCACGCGCACCCGCACGAAGCCCTGCGCCTGCAGCCCGGCCAGCAGCTCGGCATGCTCGCCCTTGCGGTTGGCCAGCACCGGCGCGAGGATCGCCAGGCGCGTGCCTTCGGGCAGGGCCAGCACCGCATCGACCATCTGCGAGACGCTGCGCGCCTCCAGGGTCTGCTCCGGGTGGTCCGGGCAGTGCGGCGTGCCGACGCGCGCGAACAGCAGCCGCAGGTAGTCGTGGATCTCGGTGACCGTGCCCACGGTGGAGCGCGGGTTGTGGCTGGTCGCCTTCTGCTCGATGGCGATCGCCGGCGACAGGCCCTCGATCAGGTCGACGTCGGGCTTCTCCATCAGCTGCAGGAACTGCCGCGCGTAGGCCGACAGCGACTCGACGTAGCGGCGCTGGCCCTCGGCGTACAGCGTGTCGAAGGCCAGCGACGATTTCCCCGAGCCGGACAGGCCGGTGATGACCACCAGTCGGTTGCGCGGCAGCTCGAGGCTGACGTTCTTCAGGTTGTGGGTGCGGGCACCCCGGATCCGGATGGCGTCCATGCAGGGCTGCGAAGGCCAATCGGCTAATATACCCGGTCGCGAACCGCCACGTGATGCCTGCCGATCCCCCCGAGTCCATGACCCCGCGCGAGCTGCGCGCGAGCGTTTCGCTCGCCTCGCTGTTCGCGCTGCGCATGCTCGGCCTGTTCCTGATCCTGCCGGTGTTCGCGCTGCATGCGCGCACGCTGCCGGGCGGCGAAGACGCCCGGCTGATCGGCCTGGCGCTGGGCATCTACGGCCTGACCCAGGGCTTCCTGCAGCTGCTGTTCGGCGTGGCCTCCGACCGCTTCGGACGCAAGCCGGTCATCGTATTCGGCCTGCTGCTGTTCGCCCTGGGCAGCTTCGTGGCCGCCGGTGCGCACGACATCTACGTGACCATCCTCGGGCGCGCACTGCAGGGCGCGGGCGCCATTTCCGCGGCGATCACCGCCTTCATCGCCGACAGCACCCGCGACAGCCAGCGCACCAAGGCCATGGCGATGATCGGCGGCTCGATCGGCCTGACCTTCGCGCTGTCGCTGGTGGGCGCGCCGCTGCTGTACGAGGCCATCGGCATGGGGGGCATCTTCGCGCTCACCGGCGCGCTCGCGCTCGCCGCGATCGTCGTGGTCGCGCTGGTCGTTCCTGCGGCGCCGCTGGTGGCGCCGGCCGCCGACGCCCGGCGCACGACGTTCGCCGAGGTGCTGCTCGAGCCCGACCTGCTGCGGCTGAATTTCGGCATCTTCTCGCTGCACGCGGTGCAGATGGCGATGTTCGTCGTGCTGCCCACCTGGCTGGCCGACCGGGCCGGGGTGCCGCTCGCCGAGCACTGGAAGATCTACCTGCCGGTGGTGCTGCTGTCGTTCGCCCTCATGCTGCCGCCCCTGCTCTGGGGCGAGCGCAGCGGCCGGTCGCGCGGCCTGTTCATCGGGGCGGTGGTGCTGGTGCTGGCGGTGCAGCTGCTGCTGGCGGGTCAGCCGGCCGGCCTAGTTCCCCTGGCAGCCTTGTTGCTGGCCTTCTTCGTGGGGTTCAATATCCTGGAAGCGAGCCTGCCGTCGCTGGTGTCGCGGCTGGCTCCCCCGGAGGCGAAAGGCACGGCGCTCGGCGTCTACAACACCACGCAGTCGCTCGGCCTGTTCTGCGGCGGCCTGCTCGGCGGCTGGGTGCAGCAGAGCTGGGGCCAGGCGTCGGTGTTCGGGTTCTGCGCGGCGCTCATGGCGCTGTGGCTGGTGGTGGCGGTGAGCCACCGGCGCTGGCCGCGTTCGGCGCGCGGCGGCCTGAGCGCCACTTGAGAACGTGTGCAAGCGGATTCAGCGGGAGACAAGCAGCATGGCTTCGGTGAACAAGGTGATCCTGATCGGCAATCTCGGCCGCGACCCCGAGACGCGCTATGCCCCCAGCGGCAGCGCGATCTGCAACGTGCGCATCGCCACCACGCGCAACTGGAAGGACAAGGCCTCGGGCGAGAAGCGCGAGGAGACCGAATGGCACAGCGTGGTGTTCTACGACCGCCTGGCCGAGATCGCCGGTGAGTATCTGAAGAAGGGCCGGCCGGTCTACGTCGAAGGCCGCCTGAAGACGCGCAAGTGGCAGGACAAGGACGGCAACGACCGCTACACCACCGAGGTCATCGCCGAGTCGATGCAGCTGCTCGGCTCGCGCGACGGCGGCGGCGCGCCGGCCGGCGACGATCCCGGCTACACGCGCGAGCCGTCGGCCTCGGGCAGCGGCGCTCGCGCGGGCGGCGGCCCGGCCGCGCCGAAGAAGCCGGCGCCGAACTTCGACGACATGGACGACGACATTCCGTTCTAGGAGTCTGTCGGAGTTGAAGCCGGCCCGCGCCGGTCCGGCTGCTGCCGTCGTCAGGCGAGGCGCTGGGCCGCCGAAAGCGCGCGCACCCGGCGCAGCTTGCCGCTGACCGGGTTGGCCTGGGGCGCGCCGGCCTCGCAGCTGAGCCTCACCGCCGGCGCCCCCTGCTGCTCGAAGTAGCGCCCGAGCGCCTTCGCGGCGCGCCGGAAGGCGGCGGCGCGCTGGCGCTCGCTGCGCGCCTCGATGCGCAGGCTGAGCGCATCCGGGGCGGTCTGCGTGAGCTGGAAGCGGGCGATGCCGGCCTCTTCCTCGAGCACCGTCTCGATGGCCAGGGGGAGCAGGCGGACCCGCGAGCGGCCCGCGGCCTGCAGCTCGAGCACGTCGTCGCGCCGGCCTTCGACGCGCAGCGTCGGATGCCGCGCGCCGCACGGGCACGGCGCCGTGCCCAGCGCGATGCTGTCGCCGAGGTCATAGCGGATCACCGGCTGCACCTGGTTGGCGAGGTTGGTGAGCAGCACGGTGGCCGAGGGCTGGCCGGGCGGCACCGGGCGCAGGTGCTCGTCGACCGGCTCGAGCACCACCCAGGTGTCGTTCAGGTGCAGGCCGCCGTGGCGGCAGCCGAAGGCGATGTTCATGCATTCCGAGGCACCGTAGTCCTCGATCACGTCGCAGCCGAAGGCCTCGCCGATCGCCGAGCGGTCGGCGCCGGTCAGCCCCTCGCCGCCGCTCCACAACGAGCGCGGCCGGATCCGCAGCCGTGCGGCGCGCTGCTCTTGCGCCAGCAGGCCGAGCATGGTCGGGTAGCTGGCCAGGAACACCGGCTGCCAGTCGTTGAGCTGCGCAACCAGCTGCGCCAGCGGCTGCATGATCGAGAACACGCGCGCGTTGGCGGCCACGGCCGGGTGGATGCGGCACATGCGCTCCCACCACACCACGCCGGCGAAATGGCCCCCGGTGGCGGCGATCAGCGCCACGCGCGAGGCGCCGCCCATCATCCGCCACGGATCGCCGGCGTTCGGATCGAATTCGAAGCGCGCGCTCAGCAGCGCGGCGTACACCGCCATGGCGTCGGGGTCCTGCACGTAGACGCCCGGCACCCCGGTGGTGCCCGAGCTGGTCCAGACGGTGTAGCGGCCGAGGTAGGGCTCGGCCACGCGGGCCGGGTCGGCGATGAAGGCCTGCAGCTCGTGCAGGCGCAGCGCCGGGTCGGTGACCCATTGGTCGAAGTGCCGCATCAGTTGCGCGCGGGTGACCGCCGGGTGCGAGGCGAGGTCGGTGCAATCGTGGGCCACGTCGCGATAGTGCTCGCGGTAGAAGCCCGAGCGGCTGCGTGCGTGCGCGAGCAGGGCCGCGATGCGCTGCTGGCGCAGGGCCTCGCGCATGGCCTCGTCGGCGAGCCCTTCCAGCCACAGCTCGCGCAGCCGCACGCCCCAGCGCCACAGGTCGTCGGTGTGGCGCCACCAGTTCCATGGATCGAACCGGTAGCCGGCTGCGCTTGCGGTGATCATCATGCAGTCTACAAACGCGCGGGCGCGGTGCAGTTTGACCTGGGTCATGGGTCGGCAGGCGGGTCCGCGGCTTGCGCTACCATGGCGCCCGCGCGCGGCCCGGGGCGGCGGCGCAGCCGCCCGATCGAATTTCCGTCCGAGTTTCCGCCCCGAATTTCCGTCTATTTCCCAGGAGCGTGTCCATGCAGGTCGTCTGCCTCGATCTCGAGGGAGTGCTGGTGCCGGAGATCTGGATCGAGTTCTCGCGGCGCACCGGGATCGCCGAGTTCGCGCGCACCACCCGCGACGAACCCGACTACGACCGGCTGATGCGCTTTCGCCTCGAGCTGCTCGCCAGGCACGGCCTGAAGCTGGCCGACATCCAGCGCGTGATCGAGGGCATGGGCCCCATGGAAGGCGCGCGAGCCTTCCTGGACGAGCTGCGCGAGCACTACCAGGTGTTCATCCTCTCGGACACCTTCTACGAGTTCGCCGATCCGCTGATGCGCCAGCTCGGCCGGCCCACCCTGCTGTGCCACCGCCTCGAGATCGATGCCGAGGGCTTCGTGCGCAGCTACCGTCTGCGCATGCCGGACCAGAAGCGGGCGGCGGTCCAGGCCCTCAAGGGGTTGAACTTCCGGGTGTACGCCGCCGGCGATTCCTACAACGACACCGGCATGCTGCTGGCCGCCGACGCGGGCTTCTTCATCCATCCGCCCGCGGCCATCGCCCAGCAGTTCCCCCAGTTCCCGGTCACGCGCAGCTATCCGGAGCTGCGGGCGGCGATCGACGCCGCCGCTGCGCGCTCCTGATCATCCCCGTCACCGGGGCGGCGATTTCCCGCGGCGACGGCTTCCCGCCAGTTTTTCGTTACAATTCAAAGTTTTCTTTCTCGCCCGGGGCCCGCTCGAGCCGGCCCCGGGTGCATCCATTCACGAGTCGTGTACGCCATGCCGATCTACGCCTATCGTTGCGACAGCTGCGGCGTCGAGAAAGACGTGCTGCAGAAGCTCTCCGATGCGCCGCTCACCGTGTGCCCCGAGTGCGGCGCCGGATCGTTCCACAAGAAGCTCAGTGCGCCGGCCTTCCAGCTGAAGGGCAGCGGCTGGTACGTCACCGACTTCCGCGACGGCGCCAAGAAGCCGGCGGCAGCCCCCGAAGGCGCTTCCGCGGAGGCAAAACCCGCCGAGGGCGCGCCGGCTCCGGCCGCTGCCGGAAGCGACGGCCAGGCCGCGGCGCCGGCACCGGCTGCGGCCGCCCCCGCGGCGCAGCCGCCGCGTGCGGCGCCGGCGGCTTCCGCAGCGGGCAGCGCGGCCGGGCCCAAGGGTTCCTGAGCCGCGGCACGCACACGAAGCGGGGCGCGGCATGCGTCCCGGATCTTCCATCGGGGAAGTCATCCAGATGCGCAAGTACCTCGTCACCGGCCTGCTGATCTGGGTGCCGCTCGTGATCACGCTCTGGGTGCTCAACCTGATCGTGTCCACGATGGACCAGAGCCTGCAGCTGCTGCCGGCGAGCTGGCAGCCGCACGTGGTGTTCGGGCGCGACATCCCGGGCCTGGGCATGCTGCTCACCATCCTGGTGGTGGTGGGCACCGGCCTGCTGGCGCGCAACTTCGTGGGCGAGCGGCTGCTGGAATTCTGGGAGGGTCTGCTCGGTCGCATCCCGATCGTGCGCACGATCTATTCCAGCGTGAAGCAGGTGAGCGACACCATCCTGTCGCCCAACGGCCAGGCCTTCCGCCGCGCCCTGCTGGTGCAGTACCCGCGCGCCGGCGTCTGGACGGTCGCCTTCCAGACCGGCACGCCGGCCGACGAGGTGCGGCGCAAGGTGGCCGGCGAGATGGTCTCGGTCTACGTGCCCACCACGCCGAACCCCACGTCGGGCTTCTTCCTGATGGTGCCGCTCGAGGAGACGGTCGAGCTGCGCATGAGCGTCGACGAGGCGCTCAAGTACGTGGTGTCGATGGGCGTGGTGGCGCCGGTCGATCGCGGCGCCGTGGCGATCGCCACCGCCAACAAAGCATGAAGCGGAGATGAAGAAGATGCGCAGTTGCTATGCCGGCGAAGTGTCCGCCGGCCATCTGGACCAGGTGGTCACCCTGTTCGGCTGGGTCCACCGGCGGCGTGATCACGGCGGCGTGATCTTCATCGATCTGCGCGACCGCGAGGGGCTGGCGCAGATCGTCTGCGACCCCGACCGCCCCGAGGTGTTCGAGGTGGCCGAGCGCGTCCGCAACGAATACTGCGTGAAGATGGTCGGCAAGGTGCGCCGGCGTCCCGAGGGAACGGTGAACCCGAACATCCGCAGCGGCGAGGTCGAGGTGCTGTGCCAGGCGCTCGAGATCCTCAATCCGTCGGTCACGCCGCCGTTCCAGCTCGACGACGACAATCTCTCCGAGACCACCCGGCTCACCCACCGCGTGCTGGACCTGCGCCGCCCGTCGATGCAGCGCAACCTCATGCTGCGCTACCGGGTCGCCATGGAGGTGCGCAAGTACCTCGATGCCCTGGGCTTCGTCGACATCGAGACGCCGATGCTCACCAAGTCGACCCCCGAGGGCGCGCGCGACTATCTCGTGCCCTCGCGCGTGCACGCCGGCCACTTCTTCGCGCTGCCGCAGTCGCCGCAGCTGTTCAAGCAGCTGCTGATGGTGGCCGGCTTCGACCGCTACTACCAGATCACCAAGTGCTTCCGCGACGAAGACCTGCGCGCCGACCGGCAGCCGGAGTTCACGCAGATCGATTGCGAGACCTCCTTCCTCTCCGAGGACGAGATCCGCGCGATCTTCGAGGAGATGATCCGCACCGTGTTCCGCAACGCGATCGGCGTCGAGCTGCCCGCGCCCTTCCCGGCGATGCCGTACGCCGAGGCGATCCGGCTGTACGGTTCCGACAAGCCCGATCTGCGCGTGAAGCTCGCGTTCACCGAGCTCACCGACGTCATGAAGGACGTCGATTTCAAGGTGTTCGCCGGGCCGGCCAACCAGGAGGGCGGACGCGTGGTGGCGTTGAGGGTACCGGGAGGCGCCGAGATGCCGCGCAGCGAGATCGACGCGCTCACCCAGTTCGTCGCGATCTACGGGGCCAGGGGCCTGGCGTGGATCAAGGTCAACGACGCCGCGAAGGGTCGCGAGGGCCTGCAGTCGCCGATCGTCAAGAACCTGCACGACGCGGCGATCGCGGCGATCCTCGAGCGTACCGGCGCGGCCAGCGGCGATCTCATCTTCTTCGGCGCCGATCGCGCGAAGATCGTCGCCGATGCCATCGGCGCGCTGCGCACCCGGATCGGGCATTCCGAGTTCGGGCGCCGCAGCGGCCTGTTCGAGGCCGGCTGGAAGCCGCTGTGGATCACCGACTTCCCCATGTTCGAGCACGACGAGGAGGAAGGGCGCTGGCTCGCCGTGCACCATCCGTTCACCTCGCCGAAGGACGGCCACGAAGACTACATGGAGACCGATCCGGGCCGCTGCATGGCCAAGGCCTACGACATGGTGCTCAACGGCTGGGAGATCGGCGGCGGCTCGGTGCGCATCCATCGCGAGGAGGTGCAGAGCAAGGTGTTCCGCGCGCTGCAGATCGGCCCCGAGGAGGCGCGCGAGAAGTTCGGCTTCCTGCTCGATGCGCTGCAGTACGGCGCGCCGCCCCACGGCGGCATCGCCTTCGGGCTGGACCGCATCGTCACCATGATGGCCGGCGCCGAGTCGATTCGCGACGTGATCGCGTTTCCCAAGACCCAGCGTGCCCAGGACCTGCTCACGCAGGCGCCCTCGAGCGTCGACGAGCAGCAGCTGCGCGAGCTGCACATCCGGCTGCGCGTGCCCGAACCGACGAAAGCGTGAGCGGCACCAAGATCCCCGAATCGGTCCTGGTCGTCATCCATACGGCCGACCTGGAGGTGCTGCTGCTCGAGCGCGCCGACCACCCCGGCTTCTGGCAGTCGGTCACCGGCAGCCGCGCGCGCCCCGACGAGCCGCTGGAGCAGACCTGCCGGCGCGAGGTGCACGAGGAGACCGGGCTGGAGGTCGAGCGCTACGAGCTGAGCGACTGGCACCTGCAGAACCGCTACGAGATCTACGCGCACTGGCGACATCGCTATCCGGACGGCGTCACGCACAACACCGAGCACGTGTTCGGGCTGCGCCTGCCCGCGCCGCTCGCGGTCACCCTCGAGCCGCGCGAGCACCTGCGCTACGATTGGCTGCCCTGGGAACAGGCAGCCGAGCGTTGCTTCTCGTGGAGCAACGTGGAGGCGATCCGGCAACTGCCGCGGCGTTCGGGCGCGGCGCGGCACTGAACGATGGAGCCGATGCGTACCGGACCGACCGCACCGCGCCCCGCCCGCGCGGGCAAGCACGGCGAGACGCGCCGCGCCGGCGTTCCGCGGCGCACCGAACCCCGCGCCGCGGCGCCGGCTGCGCCCGCCGCATCCGCCGCGGCCTCCGCGCTCGCCGCGCCGGCGGTGCTGCGGGTATCCACCTACAACATCCACAAGGGCGTGCTGCGCGACTTCCTCGGCCTGCGCCGGGTGCCGCGCATCCATGAGCTGCGCTCGCGGCTGCACGAGCTCGGCAGCGACCTGATCTTCCTGCAGGAAGTGCAGGGCATGCACAAGCGCTACGCGCGGCGCTTCGAGCAATGGCCCAGCGAGCCGCAGGACGTCTTCCTCGCGCATTCGCCGACGCTCGAGAAGAGCTTCCAGACCGCCTACGGGCGTAATGCCAGCTATCTGCACGGCCATCACGGCAACGCGCTGCTGTCGCGCTACCCGATCGTCGGCCTCGAGAACCGCGACATCTCCGATCACGCGCTGGAGAAGCGCGGCCTGCTCCACTGCACCGTCCGCATCGACTCGGTCGACGTGCACTGCTTCGTCGTTCACCTTGGCCTGCTCGCCGGCAGCCGCGAGCGCCAGCTCGGCGCGCTCATCGAGTGGGTCTCCCGCGAAGTGGATGCGCACGCGCCGCTGATCATCGCCGGCGACTTCAACGACTGGCGCAACCAGCTCTCGGACCGGCTGTGCCGGGAGATCGGCGTGGTCGAGGTGTTCGATGCGGCGCGCCCTCGCGCCGAGCTCATGCAGCGCGCCGCCTACTTCGTGCGCGACGTGCTGCCGGGCATCGACGTGCCGGCCGCCGCCAGGCCGCGCGTGCCCCGCATGGTACGCACCGCGCGCACCTTCCCGGCGCTGGTGCCTTGGTTCCGCATGGACCGCATCTACCAGCGCGGCTTTCACGTCGGCAACGTGCGGGTGCTGCGCGGGCTGGAGTGGGCGCGCCTGTCGGACCACAGTCCGCTGGTGGCCGACCTGGAGCTGATCCACCCTTCCGTGTAGGGCCTGCCCACGCCGTGATCACGCGCCGCGGCGCCGGCGCGCCGCGCGGCATATCGATATTCGGCGTCGCCGCGATGCTGGCCGGGGCGCCCGCGGCACGACACACTGGCCGGCCCTCCACTCCTTTCCGCCACGGAGCGCCGTCATGCCGCGTCTGCCCGCTCGTCTGCCGGCCGCCCTCGTCGATGCCGTCCTCGCCCGGCTGGGCCGCGGCGCCCTGGCGGCCGTGCTCGCCGCGCTCGCATTCGTCGTGGGTGCTCCGGCGTGGGCGGGCGGCGCCTCGGGGCGGGCGTCGGCGCTGCCGGTGCTGTCCGGGCATCTCGAAGTCGAGCAGGCGCTGGCGCGCGGAGCGCTGCTGTGGGACGTGCGCGATCCCCGCAGCTTTGCCGAAGCGCATCTGCCCGGCGCGCGCTCGGTCGGTGACGTGATGCACAGCTTGCTTGCGGCAGATGGCGAGCACTTGCTTCCGGAAGCAGGCGCAGCGGCGCTGCTCGGCAACGCGGGCATCGACACCGCCCGCGAGATCGTCGTCTACGGCGGCCGGGGCTCGCCGGCGGCCTGGTTCGCCCAGCAGGCGCTGCGCGCCTGGGGGGTCGAGCGTGCCGCCGTCTACGACGGCGGCATCGACGACTGGCGCGCAGCACGGCGTCCGCTCGAGAGCGGGCTGGCCGAGGCCGCGGCCGTGCGGGTGACGCTCGCCGCCGATCCGTTCCGCATCATCGACACGCAGGGTCTGCGCACGCGCTTGAACCAGCCCTGGGCGCAGATCCTCGACGTGCGCTCGCCGGCCGAATTCGAGGCGCGCGACGTGCGCGCGCTGCGCGGCGGCCACGTGCCGGGTGCGCTCAACCTGCCGCTGCCGGCCGGTCCCGGCGCGCTCGAGGCCGAGGCGCGCGCGCGCTGGCAGGCCCGGCTCGCCGGCCTGGATGCGCGCAAGGAGACGATCGTCTACGCGCATGCGCCGGCCGAGGCGGCGCCGGCCGCGGCCATGCTGGCGGCGCTCGGGTTCGGCCAGGTGCGCCTGTACGTCGGCGGCTGGCAGGCCTGGGGCAACACCCTCGATGCGCCGGCCGACGCCGCCCGCTTCGTCGATGTGGCTGCCCTGCAGCGCCGGATCCGGGCGCTGCAGGCGCGCATCGAACAACTCGAGCAGGGCAGCGGTGCGACCGCCGCGGCGCGCTGAGTCGCGGCACCGGGGTGGGCGGCGGCTCCAGGCGCCGCGACACGACCGGCCGCTCGCTCGCGTCGGCGCGGACCGCGCGGTGCCGCGCGGCAGCGTCGGCGTGGAGCGCGTGGCGTCACGCGGCGGTCATCCTGGCGCGCGACACTGCCCGGGCATCGTGCAGCGCAGCAGGAGGTCCCGAATGATGAGCGTCCATTTCAGCCGTATCCGCGCCGTCACCGCCCGGCACTGGCGGCTCGATGCGGCCTTCCCGCTGCCGGCCGGCGCGTGGCAGTGCGCCCTACCCCGGCTCGCGCATGCGTTCGGCTGCGGCGAGGAAGTCGAGCACGATCGGCGAGCTGTCGAGCAGGTCGTGGCCGGCCGTATGGAATTCCGGATGCCACTGCAGGCCGATCGCGTAGCCGGCGCCGCGCCAGCGGATCGCCTCGACGATCCCGTCGCGCGTGCTGCGCGCCTCGACCACCAGGTCGCTGCCGAGGCGGTCGACCGCCTGGTGGTGGATGCTGGTGACGCTGGCGTGGCCGAGGTCGCCGTACAGCCCGCGCAGGCGTGAATCCGGCTCGAAGCTGATCTCGTGGTAGAGCTGGTCGTACAGGTCGGTGTCGACGTGCGGGATCGCCTGTGGACACTGGGTGGCGATGTCCTGGAATAGCGTCCCGCCCAGCGCCACGTTCATCAGCTGCGCGCCGCGGCAGATGCCGAGCACGGGCTTGCCCTGCGCCATGAACTCGTGCAGGAGCTCCATCTCGTAGCGGTCGCGCTCGATGTCGCCGGCCCACTCGGCGCGCATCGGCTGCTTTCCGTAGGAGCGTGGGCACACGTCGGCGCCGCCCTGCAGGACCAGCCCGTCCAGCTCGCGCACGTAGGCGCGCACCGAGATGCCGCGCCGGCTCACCTCGGCGCTGGTGCTTATCGTCGGGATCATCAGCACCAGCGCGCCGTGGGCCATGATCCAGTGCGCGATGGTCTGCTCGAGGTATTGCAGGGTCTTGTTGCGGAAGCCCAATTCCGCCGGCGGCGTGTGCAGCAGGCGTGCCGACAGGCCGATCTTCAGCGGCCGCGCGGGCACGGGCATGGGGGTTCAGCGGCTCCAGCGCAGGCACTGCTGGCGGACCACCTCGGCCAGCAGGTGCTCGTGTTCGTAGGTCTGGCGGATCCAGGTGGCGTCGTTGCCCAGCGCGCCGATGTCGTCGCGCACGCGCCGGCAGGCGTCTTCGGCGCCGAGCTCGATTGCATGATGCTCGATCTCGGCCAGCGTGGCCGCGATGTCCTCGCGAATGGTGCGGTGCTCGCCGGTCTGCGGATCGACGAAGGTGCCGTCGAATCCGAAGCGGCAGGCCTGGAAGCGGTTGAAGGTGTAGACGAGGTAGTCGTCCTCGGCGGGGCGGAACGGCTGCTCGAACGTCAGCCAGCGCGCCACGCACTGGATGTAGGCGGCCAGCGCGGCGGCCTTCTCGATGGTGAGCGGCGTATCGAGCACGCGCACCTCGATCGTGCCGAACTCCGGCTTGGGCCGGATGTCCCAGTAGAAGTCCTTCATGCTCTGCACGACGCCGGTGCGCGTCATCTTGTCGAAGAAGCGTCCGAATTCCTCCCACGTCAGCGTGAACGGTGCGCGCCCCGACAGCGGAAAGGCGAACACCGAGTTCAGGCGCGCGGAATGGAAGCCGGTGTCGGTGCCCTGCACGAACGGCGAGGAGGCCGACAGCGCGATGAAGTGCGGGATGAAGCGCGACAGCCCGTGCAGCAGCACCAGCGCCGCGTCCGGGCCCGGGCAGCCGACGTGCACGTGCTGGCCGAAGATGGTGAACTGCTTCGACAGGTAGCCGTAGAGCTCCGAGAGCATGTTGAAGCGCGGGGTGTCGAAGATGCGCCGGTCGCTCCAGTGCTGGAACGGGTGCGTGCCGCCGCCCGAGAGCCCGATGTTGAGCTTGCTGGCGCACTCGACCAGCACGTCGCGGATCTCGCTCAGCTGCGACAGCGCGCCCGTATAGTCGGTGCACACGCCGGTCGACAGCTCGATCATGCTGTTGGTCATCTCGGGCTTCACCTCGCCGGGCAGCTTGCGCCGGCCGACCAGCCGCAGCAGGTCGGGCGCTCCGTGCGCGAGGTCGAAGTCGTGCGTGTTGACGATCTGCAGCTCGAGCTCGACGCCCAGCGTGAGCGCCCGCGAATCGGCGAAGGGTTCCAGGGGCATCGGCCGCTCCGTAACGGTTACCGGATGTTGTCTTCGTCGACGTAGCGCAGCGCCGCCTGCACCGCGATCGGGCCGATCAGCTCGAGCACCGCGATGGCGCTGAACACGATGCCGGTCAGCTCGGCCGCGAACTCGGGATACAGC
This sequence comes from Burkholderiales bacterium 70-64, assembly GCA_001898645.1. Lineage (GTDB taxonomy): Bacteria > Pseudomonadota > Gammaproteobacteria > Burkholderiales > Burkholderiaceae_E > Zeimonas. Next base: position 93,021 of record MKUQ01000030.1, on the reverse strand, counting down.
CCCTGCAGGTCGGCCATGATGACCAGCGCGACGCCCGAGATCGGCGACAGCGCCACGCCCAGCGCCACGCCCTGCCGGAAGGAGATGCCGCTCGGCCGCGCCAGGGCCACCGTGACCAGCATCTTGGCGAGCAGGCGCACCGCGATTACCGCCAGCCCGAGGCCGGCGCCCGCCATCAGCGCATCGAACGACCACACCGAGCCGGTGATGACGAACAGCATCAGCACCAGGGCGCCGCCGGCGGTGCCGAAGTGGCGCGGCCAGATCCACGGCCGCTCGCTGCTGTTGCGCAGCAGCACGCCGGCCAGCAGGGGCACCAGCAGGGTCGAGAGGTTGGCCATCTTGGTCAGCGAGAGCGCGAGCAGGATCATGCCGAGCAGCAGCAGCGCCGAGTTCTCGTTGCGCAGGTCGAGGCGGCGCGCGATCAGCGACACCGAGTACGCGAGCAGCGCGGCCACCACGGCCGACCCGGCGAACAGGTACAGCGGATGCGCGATGGCGCCCAGCCAGATGCCCGCGTGCTGCGCGTGCAGCCAGCCGAACACGAAGCGGGTCGCCAGCACCGCATAGAAAGTGTTCAGGCCGGTGAGCAGGATCATGCGCTCGGTGACCTGGCCCGACGCCTCGAACTCGGAGGCGACGCGCATGGCCACGGCCGGCGAGGCGGCCACGGCGATCGCCGCCACGGCCGTGGCCACGCGCGCTTCGGCGCCGAGGAACGTCAGCGTGAAATACACCGCGACGAAGGTCAGCGCGGATTCGAGCAGGCTGGTCGCCAGCAGCCAGGGATTGGTGCGCAGCCAGCGCAGGCTGATGCGGCTGCCGAGCTCGAACAGCAGCAGGGCGAGCGCGAGGTCGACGATGAGGCGGAAGCTCGGCTTGAGGATGGTGTCCGAGGGTCCCAGTCCGAACGCCGAAACCACCGTGCCGACCACGGCGTAACCGACCACTCGCGGCAGCCGGAACGAGCGGAACACGAACTCGCCGATCAGGCCGGCCACCACGATGGTGAGCGACACCCACAGCACGGCGTCGGGAACCGGCGGCCACGAGGGCAGGAAGAACAACTCGGAGCGGCTGTCGCCGGTCATCTCGGACTCCTGCGGGGCGCGCTCATCGGGCCTCCTTCATCGGTTGGGCGGGGGCGCCGGCGCGGGCGCAGGGATGGGTGCGGGCGCGCCGCCGGTGACCAGCACCGTGCGGTGCGGGAAGGGAATCGAGACCTCCTCGCGGTCGAAGGCGGCCTTCAGGCGCTTGAGGTACTCGCGCCGCACGCTCCACTGGTCGAGCGGCTGCGTGCGGATGCGCGCGCGGATCATCACCGCCGATTCGCCCCACTGCTCGACGCCGGCGATGTCGAGGTCGCCGACGATCTTCGAGGTGAATTCGGGGTCGCTGCGCAGTGCGCGCGCGGTCTCGCGCATGATCTCGTAGACGTGATCGATGTTCTCGCGATAGGCCACGCCGATATCGACCACCGCGTACGCGAAGTCGGTCGACATGTTGGTGACGATCGTGATCAGCCCGTTGGAGATGTAGTGCACGCTGCCGTCGTAGCTGCGCAGCTTGGTGCGCCGCAGGCTCAGCTCCTCCACCGTGCCCGACTTGCCGGCGATCTCGACCACGTCGCCGACGCGGATCTGGTTCTCGGTGAGCAGGAACAGGCCCGCGAAGAGATCCTTCACCAGGCTCTGCGCGCCGAAGCCGATCGCGATGCCGACCACGCCGGCGGCGCCCAGGATCGGCGCGATCGAGATGCCGACCTGGTTCAGCACGACCATCGCCGCCACGATCACGACCAGGGTCGACACCGAGCGCCGCACCACCTTGCCGACCGTTTCGACGCGGCGCTTCTCCTCGACCGTCGCAGCGCGTTCGATCGCGTGCGCGAAGAACCCGCGCAGCACGCGCACCGAGACGTGGCGCGCGATGAAGGCGATCAGCACCACGCCGGCGATCGACAGCAGCAGCCGCCACTCGTCGGCATAGGGTGCGATGAACGCCTTCAACCCGGACAGTTGTTCCTTCATGCGTCGCACTCTCCGTTCCGGCGCATGATGCCGCGCCACTGATCGGCTCTGCCGGAACTCCCGGGTAGGGGCGAACGCGCGGTTCGCCGGGAGTCGGCCATGGCCGGGGCGCTCGGGCCGCGGCGAGGGTTCGGTTCGCCGTTCGCATGTCCGCCGGGCGGACGCTGCTCGATGCAGAGGCGCCGGCGATGGCAGGAAGGGCGCCGGCGGGCGAGCGCCGAGCGGCGATTATACGCGGGGAGGTTGGCCGTGCGCGCCGGGTCCCGGCGCCGATGCGCCGGGCGTGCCGTGCGGGACGCCGCTGCCGCCCGGGCCGCGGGTCCGGTAGCCGCGGGTCGGGCCGATGCGGCGGATCAGTCTACCGTTGCGCCCGAGGCCTTGATCACCTTGCTCCAGCGCTCGGTCTCGCTCCTGATGTAGGCCGCGAACTGCTCCGGGCTCGCGCTGGTGCGCGGCTCGACGTTGACCTCCTGCAGGCGTGCCTGCACCTCGGGCTGGGACAAGACTCGGGCGAGCTGGCGGTTCAGTTCCGCCGCGGCACCGGCCGGCGTCGCGCCCGGAGCGACGATGCCCTGCCAGGCCACCGCCTCGAAATCTCCGGTGCCGGACACGCCCGATTCGGCGATCGTCGGAATCTCGGGAACCGAGGGCTGGCGCCTGGCGGTGGTCACTGCGAGCGCGACGAGCCTGCCGCTCCTGATGTGCGGCAGGGCGGGTGCGACGTCGCTGAACACGACGTTGATCTGGCCGCCCAGCAGGTCGGTGAGCGCCGGCGCAGTGCCCTTGTACGGCACGTGGCGCATCTGGACGCCGGTGGTCGACTTGAACATCTCGGCGATCAGGTGCTGCGGACTGCCGTTGCCGGCCGAGCCGTAGATCAGGGCGCCGGGCTGGGCCCTGGCCAGCGCCACCAGCTCGGCCAGGGTCCTGGCCTTCAGCGACGGGTGCACCACCACCACGAAGGGCACCGCGGCGACCAGGCCGATCGGGGCCAGGTCCTTCACCGGGTCGTAGGTCAGCTTGGGATAGAGGGAGGGGTTGATCGCCAGCGTCGTGCTGGTGGCCAGCAGCAGCGTGCCGCCGTCCGGGGCTGCCCGCGCCACGTAGCTCGCGCCCACCGCCGTGCCGGCGCCCGGGCGGTTGTCGACCACCACCGTGCGGCCGAGGATGGTCCCGAGGTGCTGCGCGAGCAGGCGCCCCAGCATGTCGCTGGTGCCGCCGGGGGCATAGGGCACGACGAGCGTGACCGGCCTGTCCTGCTGCGCCAGCGCGCGCATCGGTATCGTTCCCGTCGCCGCCATGCCCATGGCACAGCCCAGACCTTCGAGCAGCCTGCGTCGTCTCATCGTCTCCTCTCCTTTGTTTGTAATCTGCCGGGCGGTCCGGCCCCGGGGCTCGCCCACCGCGATGCCTTCAGTCGAGATCGAAGATGCGCAGCGCGTTGCCGCCGCGGACCTGGTGCCGGATCGCGTCCGGCAGGTCGTCGACCCGCGCCAGGCAGCCGGTCATGTCCCCGATGTTGTGCGGATAGTCGGAGCCGTACAGCACGTTGTCGGGGCCGCACACCTTCACGCACATCGCGAGCGCCTCCGGCGTGAACACCACGGTGTCGACGTAGACCCGGCGCATGTAGCTGCTCGGACGCTCCTGGGTGCGCGCGCGGCAGCGCGGGATGCGTTCGTGGCAGATGTCGAGGCGCCCGATCAGGTAGGGAAGCGCTCCGCCGCCGTGGGAGGCGATCAGCTTCAGGTTCGGATAGCGATCGAGGAATCCGTCGTAGATGCAGCGGGCGATCGCCAGCGAGGTGTCGAAGGTGAATCCGATCGGCGGCACGAGATTGTGGTCCGCCATGTCCATCTCTCCGACCCCCGGCGGGTCCGTCGGGTGGACCAGCACCGGGAGCCCGCGCTCGTCGATCGCCCGCCAGATGTCGGCGAACGCCGGGTCGGTGAGCGACTTGCCGCCGATGTTGGCGAGCACCATGACGCCGACCGCGCCGGCGCCGCAGGCGCGCTCGAGCTCCTGCAGGGCGAGGTCGCGGTGCTGCCAGGGCAGCGAGGCGAACCAGCGGATGCGCCCCGGATGGTGCCTCTGCGCCGCGGCCATGTCGTCATTGACGATCCGGGCGGCCTCGAGGCTGACCGCCGGCTCGCCCCAATAGGCGTTCGGACAGGTGAGCGAGACGATCGCCATGTCGACGCGGGCCCGGTCCATGTTACGGATGCGCAGCTCGTAGTCGAACATGCCCGGTGTCAGGGTCATGAACGGCGTGCCGTCCTTGTGCACGGCCTCGACGTCCGGCGCGACGCGCTGCACCGTGTACCTCGGGCCGCCATGCTGCCTGAGCAGATCCAGCCATGCCTTGTTCAGCATGTGGGTGTGTACGTCGACGACGAGGCTCATCCGCGGCTCCTTTCCCGGTCTATTGATCGGGATGCTTGCACGGGAGAGCAGGCGGGTAAAATTAATTATTTAGCTGGATTCATGAATGTCATACATGAATCTGAACCTCCGCCAGCTCCAGGCCTTCGTCGCCGTATACCGGCTCGGCAGCCTGACCCGCGCGGCCGAGCAGATGTTCCTCACCCAGCCCGCGGTGAGCGTGCTGATCCGGCAGCTGGAGGATTCCGCCGGTGTCCGGCTGTTCGACCGGACCACGCGCTCGCTGCACCCGACCGCGGCCGCCCACGAGTCGATCGCCAAGGCCGAGCGCATCCTCGAGGATCTCGAGCAGCTGGCGGCGGGCTTCAAGGACGTGGCGACCCGCCGCAGGGGCCGGGTCGACGTCGGCGCCACGCCGGCAGTGGCCTCGGTGCTGCTGCCTCCGGCGCTGATGGAGTTCCGCCGGCGCTTTCCGCAGGTCGACGTCACCCTCCATGACCTGGCCCCCGAGCAGCTGGTCGCCTCGGTCGCCGGCAACGCCGTCGAATTCAGCATCGGCACGCCCGAGGGCCCGTCGCCCGAGGTCGACCTCGCCACCCTGATCGAGGACCGCATGTGCGTGGTCTGCCTGCGCGATTCGCCGCTCGCGCGCCGCAGGGGCGTCGCCTGGAGCGAGATCGCCAGCCACCCGACGGTCACGGTCAGGAAGGGCAGCGGCATCCGGACCCTCATCGACGACACGCTCGGCCGCCTCGGGCTGTCATTCGAGCCGACCTACGAGGTGTCGTACCTGGCCACCGCCCTGTCCCTGACCTTCCACGGCCTGGGCATCTCCGTCCTGCCCGCCTACCTGACCCGCTACTTCCACGGAGGGCGGCTGGCTGCGATCAGGCTGGTGAATCCGGTCGTCACCCGCAACCTGTGCGTCGTCACGCGCCGCGGCGCATCGGTGTCGCCGGCGGCGCAGAGCTTCATCGAGGTGCTGCGCTCGCAGATCCGCGGGAGACCGCGGGCGCGCTGAGATCCGCCCTCGTTTCCGCTGCGCCCGGGCGGCCACCGAACGGCGGCCGGCCGGGCACTATTACTACTATTCGGTGGCCGCGCCGGAAGCCTTGATGAGCTCGGCCCACTTCGGGTATTCGGCCTTGTACAGGGCCTCGAACTGTTCCGGCGTGCTGCCGACCGGCTCGAACCCGTTCTCGATCATGCGTGCCTGCACGTCCGGCGCGGCCACGACCTCGGCCAGGTCGGCGGCGATCCTGTGGACGAGAGCTTTCGGTGTCCTGGCAGGTGCATAGACGGCGACCCATCCGGCCAGCTCGAAGCCGGGCAATCCCTGCTCGGCGAAGGTGGCGACGCCGGGCAGGGCGCGGATGCGCCGCGGGCCGGTGATGCCCAGGACCTTGATCTTGCCGCCCGGCAGCTGGGCGCGCGTCGTGCCGCCGCCGGCGAAGGTGACGTCGAGGTGGCCGCCCAGCATGTCGGTGATGGCGGGCATCTCGCCCTTGTAGGCGATGTGGACCAGGTCGACACCGCTCCTGCGGCGGAGCAGCTCGCCGAACAGGTGCGCCGAGGAGCCGATGCCCCACGATCCGTAGCTCACGCTCGTGCCCTTGCGCCCGGCCAGCGCCAGCAGCTCGGCGACGTTGTCGGCCGGATGCGCCGCCGGCGCGATCAGCACCACGCTGCCGATCGCCAGCTGCGACACCGGCTCGAAGTCGCGCACCGGGTCGTAGGGCAGCTTCGAGCGCAGCACCGGGTTGTTGATGTGCGTGGTGTTGATCGTCACCAGCAGCGTGTGCCCGTCTGCCGGCGCGCGGGCGACGTACTCGCTGGCCGGGATGCCGCTCGCCCCGGGCTTGTTCTCCACCACCACGGGCTGTTTCCAGCGCTGCGACAGCTTCTCGGCCACCATGCGCGAGAGCACGTCGATGCTGCCGCCGGGCGCGGTCCACACCACCAGGGTCACCGGCCGTGCCGGATAGTCCTGGGCCCGGGCCTGCGCGGCCAGGCCGAGCAGCGCGAGCCCCGCTGCGAGCCCTGCCGCCCATCGTCTCGTCGGCATGCGATGCATCGTTCTCCTCCTCCTTCTTCCGCGCGTGCGGTGCGCGATGGTGGCCACGGCCTTCAGGCGCTGCGGCGATGTGCAGCGCCGCCGCTGCCCATCGCCGCGAGGTTCGCGCGATGGCGTGGTCGATAGTTGTCTTCCAGCCCGCCCCAGAACGCGATCGGCAGCTCGCTGGTTTCCATCCCGTGCTCGCCCTGGCGCACGGTGATCCATTTGTGCCACTCGGGGGGATCCACGTCCGGGTAGTCGAGCCGGTTGAAGTGCAGGTAGGCGCTGCTCGCGCGCCGCGCGCGGCAGGCGTGGACGATTATCCGGGCACAGGTGAGGATGTCCGCCACGTCGAGCGTGCGCATGAGCTTGTGGGGGTTGTCCGCGCCGGCCAGCGGCGCCTCGTTGGCCTGCAGGTCGGCCAGCCAGGTCTCGGCGAGCCGCAGGAGCTCGTCGTTCTTCGGCTCGCTGCAGTAGTTCTGCATCACGCGCGCGATGCCCGCGTTGAGCTCCTTCCAGTCGATGGTGCGAGCGCCGCGCACGGACAGCGGCGCGTAGACGCGGCGCTTCTCGTCGGCGAGCTGCCGTTCGTCGAGGCCGGCGGCGGCGTGCGCCCGGGCGAACAGCGCCGCGCGGGCGCCTGCATAGCGTCCGGTGGCGGCTGCGTGGGAGTGGTCCTGCCCGCCGAAGACGAGGTCGCCGGCGCCGAACAGCCCGGGCAGGGTGGACATCAGGTCCCAGTCCGTGAGCAGCCCGCCGCACACGCCGGATTCGCCGAACGTGCGCTCCTGCGGCACCACCGGTTCGCGCATCCCCGAGCCGCGTAGGAAGTCGTAGGTCTGCAGCATGTCGCGCTCCGGATCGAAGCCGGACTGCGCGTAGGTCTGCATCACCGGGATGCGCGTCTTGCCCTCGTTGCCCACCATGAGGCCCCAGATCACCTTGCGCTCCAGCTCCGGCATCGCGGCGAGGTCGGCATAGAACGGCGGCGTGAACTCCCCCCGGCGCATGCGCTCCTCGAGATCGGGGATGGGCTTTGGCCCGGCATACTGCTTCAGGCCGGGATGGGGCAGCGAGCTCGAGCCGCCGCCCATGATGAAGAAGCGCTGCCCCGGCGCCGGGCGGCAGCGCTCGGCGACGTTGTGCAGGACGCGGCCGTCGCCGTCGACCCAGGGCACCTCCTTGCCGGTGGCATCGACGATGGTGCAGGGGTACCAGGTGTTGATCGCGTTGCCGCTGCCGTAGGCGGGAAACGAATAGGCGCTGCCGAACGGCGAGCGCATCGACTTCTCCATCATCGTGAACTGCGCGCCGGCGCGCCATGCCATCGCGTAGCCGTTGCCTGCGTCCGAAGGGGGCCGGAAGGTGGAAAGCCCGCGCAGCTCGGTGGAGAAGGTCCAGATGCGCTGCGGGCGGCTGGTGGCGAGGATCACCGCCTTCGCCCGCACGACGACGAAGGCGCCGGTGCGGGTGTTCAGCCCGGTGGCGCCGACGACGCGGGCGCCGTGCCGGCCGTCCTCGGTCAGCAGGGCGGTGGCGGCGGTGCGGTCGAGGATGCGCACGCCCAGGCGCAGGCATTCCTTCCTCAGCAACGGCTTGTAGTCGGCGCCCCAGACCCGGATCACGAAGCGGTTGGTGTAGTCGTAGGCGAACAGCAGCCTGCTCGCCTCGTCGCGGAAGTCGGCGCCGCGGTATTCGTCGGCGGTGTCGCGCACCTTCCCGCCCATGCGCTCCATCTCCTCGAGCGTCTCGTAGGCCGATGCGCACTGCACGTAGGTCGAGATGCCGTTGCGATAGCCGCCCTGGTTGTCGACCAGCGCCTGCGCGAGCTCCTCGGGGCGCACCCGCGAAGCGGGGTTGTCGGCGGCCCATTGCCAGTGGTCCACGCCCGCGCCGCCGGCGCCGGCGTGCACCGTGGCGGCTTTCTCCAGGATCGCCACGCGCGCGCCGCAGCGCGCTGCGGCGATGGCCGCCCAGACGCCCGCGATGCCTCCGCCCAGCACCAGCACGTCGGCCTCGACGCGCTGCTCGTTGCCGTAGCGCACCGGGTACGGCCAGCGCAGCAGGCGGCCGTCGTCATGGATCGCGCTCATACCCTGAAGTGCTCGCCGGTCGACTTGCGCTTCCAGCGCACCCGCTGCTGCAGCGGATGGTTCAGGCGGATCGCGCCCTCGTGGGGGCAGGCCGACACGCACGGGCCGCAGTACCAGCATTCCTCCGGGTACAGCAGGATGGGCGGCTCGCCTTTCCGCGGATGGGGGATGAAGACGTCCTCCAGGCACACGTGGACGCAGATGTTGCAGCCGGTGCACACGGCCGCGTCGAATACCACCGGCTGCCCCGGCGTCGTCGAATTGGGGGTCGCGTAGACCTCCGGTCCTCGTGCAGCGCTCTCGTCCACCTCTCCGTCCTCGCGGCTTGCCTGCGCATAGTCTGGACGGCGGGCCGGCGAGCGGCTGTCCCCCCGGAAGGGGACAGCGTCCGTGCGGGTACCGGCGCGCCTACCCGAAATAGCAGAGGGCGAACAGCTCGTTCTGGGCCGCGATCCCGAGCCGGGCATACGCCCGCCTGCGGTAGGTGACGACGCTGCTCGGCGCGATGCCGAGGTCGAGCGCGATCGCCTCCGCGCCCATGCCGGCGACGATGCGCGCCGCGATCTCGAGCTCGCGCGGGGTCAGCCCCTTGCGCAGCGCCGCCAGGCGCTGGACGAGGTCCGCGATGCGCTCGCCGCGCCCGCGCGGCGCGCTGCTCCTGCGCGCCATCTCGTCGTGCTTCACCGACAGTGCGGCGAGCACGGGCGCGCTCGCCTCGACGGCGGCGATCTCCGCGTCGGAGAACGGGCCGCTGCACGAACATCGGTACAGGTTGAGGCAGTAGACGAACTCCCGCGCGGCCGTGATCACGCTCAGGCGGTCGACCAGGGCGGGCAGCTCGAAGCAGTGGAAGCGGTAGTTCTCGTCGGAGAGCGAGCCGGGCCGCAGGCGGCGCAACACCGCTCTCGAGTCGCCGGCCGAGAGCGCGCGGGCCGAGCGGTTCGGATCGGCGCGGAAGAACCGGCGCTCGTAGGCATCGCGGACATGCTGCCCGTTGATGCGCAGCGCGGGCCGCGTGGCCGATACCGTGACGCGGGCCTGCGCCTGCGCGTCGAAGCGGATCACCGCCGCGTGATCCACGGTGCCGGTCGAACCGACAAAGCTCAGCAGGTCGGAGCAGAAGCGCTCCGTTCCCAGACCCGAAATCAGCTGATCCAGGCCGCACATCGACGACTCCTCGCGATCGTTGGGGGCGATTCTTTTCCGAAGACGCGCTGCCGTACCTGCTTCAGATCAAGCGGAAACGGGCGGAGGAGGAGTCCGACCCCCTGGGTTGTATTGCGCCGCACCATTAGAGCCCCGGACCTAAATCGTCTTCCCGCTGCACACCCCGGTCGACGAAGTCCGGTACCCTAGCGCAAATAGCACGAACGTTCGTAAATCTAATTTTTCAGAATGCGAAAAGGCGAACAGACGCGGACAGCCATCGTCAGCGCGGCGCTGGAGCTGGCTGCGCGCGACGGCCTCGAGGGCCTGACCATCGGCGCGCTCGCCGAGCGCATGCGCATGTCCAAGAGCGGCGTGTTCGCGCACTTCGGCTCACGCGAGGAGCTGCAGATCGCGGTGCTCAAGGCCTACGAACAGCGCTTCGTCGACGAGGTGCTGGTGCCCGCGCTGAAGGAGAAGCGTGGGCTGCCGAGGCTGCGCGCGATCTTCGAGCGCTGGCTCGACCTCACCGCGATCGAGGCCGCGCGCGGCTGCATCTGGATCTCGGGCGCCACCGAGTACGACGATCGGCCCGGCCCGGTGCGCGAGGAGCTGGTGGCGATGGTCCGCTCCTGGCAGGGCGAGCTGCTGCGTGCGATCCGGCAGACGATCGAGGCCGGCGACCTGTTGGCGGATGTCGATGCCGAGCAGCTGGTGTTCCAGCTGTACGGCGTGATCCTCGTCGTGCACCACGACGGGCGACTGCTGAACAGCCCCGACGCCGTGAGCCGGGCGCGCCGCAGCTTCGAGCGCGTGATCGATTCCTGGCGCACCGCCCAGCCGCGCCGTCGGCACGCACTCGCCGACCCGACCCATTGAATCCAGACCGAACCGGAGCAGCAGACATGGCCCGTTACACTCCCCCCCTGCGCGACATGCAGTTCGTCCTGCACGAGCTGCTCGAAGTCGAGACGGCGCTCGAGGCGCTGCCCCCTCATGCCGACACCGGCCGCGACGTGATCGACCAGGTGCTGGCCGAGGGCGGCCGCTTCTGCGCCGAGGTGCTGTTCCCGCTCAACCGCAGCGGCGACGAGGAAGGCTGCCATTACGCCGGCGACGGCGTGGTCACCACGCCAAAGGGCTTCAAGGAAGCCTGGGAACAGTTCAAGGCCGGCGGCTGGCCGACCCTGACCTGCGACGCGGAGCACGGAGGCCAGGGGCTGCCGATGGCGGTGGGCATCGCCTTCCAGGAGATGATGAACTCGGGCAACCAGGCCTGGGCGATGTATCCCGGCCTCACTCACGGCGCCTACGACTGCCTGCACGCGCACGGCACGCCCGAGCAGAAGGCGCTCTACCTGCCCAGGCTGGTCTCGGGCGAGTGGACCGGCACCATGTGCCTGACCGAGCCGCACTGCGGCACCGACCTCGGCCTGCTGCGCTCGAAGGCCGAGCCGCAGGCCGACGGCAGCTACCGCATCACCGGCTCGAAGATCTTCATCTCGTCGGGCGAGCACGACCTGGCCGAGAACATCGTGCACCTGGTGCTGGCGCGCCTGCCGGACGCGCCCGCGGGCACGCGCGGCATCTCGCTGTTCATCGTGCCGAAGTTCGTGCCCAACCCCGACGGCACCCTGGGCGCGCGCAACGGCGTGAAGTGCGCGCGCATCGAGGAGAAGATGGGCATCCACGCCAACGCAACCTGCGCGATGGACCTGGACGGCGCCGTCGGCTGGCTGGTCGGCGAGCCCAACAAGGGCCTGCAGGCGATGTTCGTGATGATGAACGCCGCCCGTATCGGCGTAGGGATGCAGTCGCTCGGGCTGACGGAAGTGGCGTACCAGAACTCGCTCGACTACGCGAAAGAGCGCCTGCAGATGCGTTCGCTCACGGGGCCTAAGGCGCCCGACAAGCCCGCCGACCCGATCATCGTGCATCCCGACGTGAGGCGCATGCTGCTCACGCAGAAGGCATATGCCGAGGGCTCGCGCGCCTTCGCCTACTGGACCGCGCTGCAGGCCGACATCGCGCAGCACCATCCCGACGCCGATGCGCGCAAGGATGCCGAAGACATGCTGGCGCTGCTCACGCCGGTGGTGAAGGCCTTCCTCACCGACAACGGCTTCCTCGCCGCCAACCTGGCGATGCAGGTCTACGGCGGCCACGGCTACATCCGCGAATGGGGGATGGAGCAGTACGTGCGCGATGCGCGCATCAACATGATCTACGAGGGCACCAACACCATCCAGTCGCTCGACCTGCTCGGGCGCAAGGTGCTCGGCGACAACGGCGCGAAGCTGCGCAAGTTCGGCAAGCTGGTCGCCGCCCTGATCGAGACCGAGGGCACCCGCGAGGACATGGCGGAGTTCGTCAATCCGCTCGCCGACCTGGCCGGCAAGGTCGAGAAGCTGACCATGGAGATCGGCATGAAGGCGCTCGGCAACGCCGACGAGGCGGGAGCCGCCGCGGTCGACTACCTGCGCGTCATCGGCCACCTGGTGCTCGGCTACTTCTGGACGCGCATGGCGCGCCTCGCGCTCGATCGCGTCGATTCGGGCGATCCGCTCTATCGTTCCAAGCTGGCCACGGCGCGGTTCTACTTCGCCCGCCTGTTCCCCGAGACCGCCTCGCTGATCCGCAGCGCGCGCTCCGGCGCCGCCTCGCTGATGGACATCGAGGTGGACCTGTTCTGACATGCATGCACCGATCGACACCAAGGAGGCACGGATGACCCCGATACCCCTGCGGCACGGCCTGCGCGCCCTTGCCGCACCGATGCTGGCGGCCGCCGCGCTCGCCCTGGCGGCCCCGGCGCTGCACGCCGATCCGGCCGCCTCGCCGGTCGGCCTGTGGAAGAACATCGATGACGAGACCGGCCAGCCCAAGGCGCTGATCCGCATCAGCGAGAAGGACGGCGTGCTCAGCGGCCGCATCGAGAAGATCCTGACCGACAAGACCGATGCGGTGTGCGACAAGTGCACCGACGAGCGCAAGGACAAGCCGGTGCAGGGCATGACCATCGTCACCGGCATGAAGCGCGATGCTGCCGAGACCGGCCTGTTCGGCAGCGGCCGCATCCTCGACCCGAACAACGGCAAGGTATATCGCAGCCAGATGAAGCTCGTCGAGGGCGGACGCAAGCTCGAGGTGCGCGGCTACATCGGCATGCCGCTGCTCGGGCGTACCCAGACCTGGATTCGCGAGGAGTAACGAGGTGGCAAGAGAAGGTGATTCGAACGGGCGTGCGGCGAACTTCCTGGTGAGGAAGGTCGCCGTGCTGGGTGCCGGCGTGATGGGCGCGCAGATCGCTGCGCACCTGGTCAATGCGCGGGTGGAGGTGGTGCTGTTCGACCTGCCGGCCAAGGAAGGGCCGAAGAACGGCATCGTGGCCAGGGCCATCGAGGGGCTGAAGAAGCTCAATCCGGCGCCGCTCGGGCACCCGGATCTGGCCGCCTGGATCGGCCAGGCCAACTACGACGACGATCTCGAGCAGCTGCGCGGCTGCGACCTCGTCATCGAGGCGATCGCCGAGCGCATGGACTGGAAGCACGACCTGTACCGCAAGGTGGCGCCCTTCATCGGCGCCGACGCGATCTTCGCCACCAACACCTCGGGGCTGTCGATCGGCCGGCTCTCGGAAGGCTTCGATGCCGGGCTGCGCGAACGCTTCTGCGGCGTGCACTTCTTCAATCCGCCGCGCTACATGCACCTGGTCGAGCTGATCGCGACCCCGGCCACCGACCCGGCGATCCTCGATCGCCTCGAGACTTTCCTGACCACCACGCTGGGCAAGGGCTGCGTGCGCGCGAAGGACACGCCGAACTTCATCGCCAACCGCCTCGGCACCTTCGGCATGTTCGCCACCGTGGCCGAGGCCGCCAGGGCCGGCCTGGGCTTCGACGTGGTCGACGACCTCACCGGCGAGAAGCTCGGGCGCGCCAAGTCGGGCACCTTCCGCACCGCCGATCTGGTCGGTCTCGACACGATCGGCCACGTGATGAAGACGATGCAGGACAACCTGAAGGCCGACCCGTTCGCCGCGCTCTACGCGACGCCGGAGTCGTTCGCGACCCTGATCGCCAGGGGCGCGCTCGGCCAGAAGACCGGCGCGGGCTTCTACCGCAAGGACGGCAAGGCGGTGCTGCGCTTCGATCCGGCCAAGGGCGACTACGTGCCCGCCGGCGCCAAGGCCGACGAGACGGTGGTGCGCATCCTGAAGAAGAAGGATCCGGCCGAGCGGCTCAAGCTGCTGCGCGAGTCGCCCAACCCGCAGGCGCAGTTCGTGTGGGCGATCCTGCGCGACGGCTGGCACTACGCGGCCTGCAAGCTCGAGGAGATCGCCGACAACGCGCGCGACGTCGACCTGGCGATGCGCTTCGGCTTCGCCATGGCGCAGGGGCCGTTCGAGGCCTGGCAGCAGGCGGGCTGGAGCCAGGTCGCGCAATGGATCAAGGCCGACATCGACGCCGGCAAGGCGCTCGCCGCCGTGCCGCTGCCGGGCTGGGTCTTCGAGGGGCCGGTGGCGCGCCGCGGCGGCGTGCACCAGCCCGAGGGCTCGTGGTCGCCGGCGCGCGGCGAATTCGTGCCGCGCACGGCGCATCCGGTCTACCAGCGCCAGCTGTTCCCGGTGCGGGTGGCCGGCGAAGAGGGCGCGAGCGGCCGCGACGGCGGCCGCACGGTGTTCGAGGACGAGTCGATCCGCCTCTGGACGCTCGACGACCACGGCGTCGACGGCGTGCTGATCGCCTCGATCCGGACCAAGGTGCACGCCATCGGCCCCGGCGTGATCGCCGGCCTGGTGAAGGGCGCCGAGCTCGCCGAGCGCGATTACTCGGGCCTGGTGATCTGGTCGCCCGACGACCCGTTCTCCTACGGCGCCGACCTGCAGGCGATGCTGCCGGTGTTCATGTCGGGCGGCGCCGGGGCCATCGGCGAGGCCGAGAAGGCGCTGCAGGACGCGATGCTGCGGCTGCGCTACGCCCAGGTGCCGACCGTGGCGGCGCTGGCCAACATGGCGCTGGGCGGCGGCTGCGAGCTGGCGATGTATTGCGCGCGACGCGTGGCGCACCTGGAAACCTACATCGGCCTGGTCGAGGTCGGCGTGGGCCTGGTGCCGGGCGGCGGCGGCCTGGCCTTCGGCGCGCGGCGCGCGGCCGAGGAGCAGGCGGCGGCCCCGGACGCCTACCTGCTCGACTTCCTGAAGAAGTACGTGCTGGCGGCCGGCACCGCGCAGGTGTCGCGCTCGGCGATCGAGGCGCAGGCGATGGGCTACCTGCTGCCCGAGGACCGCATCGTGTTCCATCGCCAGGAGCTGCTCTACGCGGCGGTGCGCGAGGCCAGGGCGATGAGCGACGCCGGCTACCGTCCGCCGCGCAAGTCGATGATCCGGGTGGCCGGGCGCTCGGGCGTGGCCACGGTGAGCGCGCAGATGCTGAACATGCGCGACGGCGGCTTCATCTCGGCGCACGACTACCACCTCGGCCGCACCATCGCCGAGGTGATGTGCGGCGGCGACGTCGAGCCGGGTTCGCTGGTGGACGAGCAGTGGCTGATGGCGCTCGAGCGCAAGGCCTTCACCAGCCTGCTCACGCATCCCAAGACCCAGGAACGGATCATGGGCATGATGCAGACCGGCAAGCCGGTGCGCAACTGAGCGGCGCGACCCGACGCAATCCAGGAGTTCACGATGAGCAAGCAAGTACAGGACGCCTACATCGTCGCGGCCACGCGCACGCCGATCGGCAAGGCGCCGAAGGGCGCGCTGCGCAACGTCCGCCCCGACGACCTGCTGGTGCACGCGATCCGCTCGGCGCTGGCCCAGGTGCCGGCGCTCGATCCGAAGACGATCGAGGACGCGATCGTCGGCTGCGCCATCCCCGAGGCCGAGCAGGGGCTGAACGTCGCGCGCATCGGCGCGCTGCTGGCCGGGCTGCCCGACACGGTCGGCGGCGTCACCGTCAACCGCTTCTGCGCCTCCGGGCTGACTGCAATCGCCATGGCTGCCGACCGCATCCGCGTCGGCGAGGCCGAGGTGATGATCGCCGCCGGCACCGAGTCGATGAGCATGGTGCCGATGATGGGCAACAAGCCGTCGATCAACCCGCGCGTGTTCGAGAGCGACGAGAACCTCGGCATCGCCTACGGCATGGGGCTCACCGCGGAGAAGGTCGCGCAACAGTGGAAGGTGACGCGCGAGGCGCAGGACGCCTTCGCGCTCGCCTCGCACCAGAAGGCGATCGCCGCGCAGCGCGCCGGCGAGTTCGCCGACGAGATCAGCCCGATCGAGGTGGTCGAGCGCTTTCCCGACCTGGCCCGCGGCGTGGTCGACGTGCGCACGCGCCTGCTCGAGCTCGACGAGGGCCCGCGCGCCGACACCACGCTCGAGGCGCTGGCGAAGCTGCGCGCGGTGTTCGCGGCCGCGCGCGACACGAGCGGGAAGCCGACCGGCATGGGCAGCGTCACCGCCGGCAACAGCTCGCAGACCTCCGACGGCGCCGGCGCGCTGATCCTGGTGTCCGAGCGCATCCTCAAGCAGTTCGACCTGAAGCCGCTGGCGCGCTTCGTGTCGTTCTCGGTGCGCGGCGTGCCGCCGAAGATCATGGGCATCGGGCCCAAGGAGGCGATCCCGGCGGCGCTGAAGGTTGCGGGGCTGAAGCTCGACGACCTGGGCTGGATCGAGCTGAACGAGGCCTTTGCCGCGCAGGCGCTGGCGGTGATCCAGGATCTCGGCCTGAACCCGGAGGTGGTCAACCCGATGGGCGGCGCCATCGCGCTCGGCCATCCGCTGGGCGCCACCGGCGCGATCCGCGCGGCCACGGTGGTGCACGCGCTGCGCCGGCGCCAGCTGAAGTACGGCATGGTGACGATGTGCGTCGGCACCGGCATGGGCGCGGCCGGCATCTTCGAGCGGACCTGAAAGACGTTTTGAGGGGGCGCAGGTGAGCGGCGCGGACGGCGGGGGCCTGGTGCTGCGCACCGGCGACGGCGCCGCGGTGGCCGGGCGGCGGTTCGATGCGCCGCGGCCGCGTGCGGCGGTGGTGGTCGCGCCGGCGCTCGGGGTGCCGCAGGACTTCTATCGCGACTTCGCCGGCTGGCTCGCGCAACGCGGTTACACGACGCTCACCTTCGATTACCGCGGCATCGGGCAGTCGGCGCCGCCTTCGCTGCGGCGCTTTCGCGCGACGATCGACGACTGGGCCCGCTTCGATCTCGAAGCGGCGCTCGCGCATGCGCGCGAGTCGACCGGCGGGCTGCCGCTGTTCGTGGTCGGGCACAGCCTGGGCGCGCAGCTCGCGGCGCTGCCGCCGTCGGCGCATGCGGTGCGCGCGCTGGTGGCGGTGGCCGGCGGCAGCGGCTACTGGCGCGGATTTCCCCCGCGGATGCGCGCGCAGATGCTGCTGATGCTGCACGGCGTCGCGCCGCTGTCGATTCCGCTGGCGGGCTACTTCCCGGGGCGGCGGCTGCGTATCCTCGGCGACCTGCCGGCGGGCGTGATGCGGCAATGGCGCCGCTGGTGCCTGGACGAGGACTACCTGATCGGGGTCGAGCCCGGCGCGCGCGAGGCCTACGCGCAGGCGCGTTTCGACGTGCTCTCGCTCACCTTCGCCGACGACACGATGATGCCGCAGGGAAACGTGGAGCGGCTGCATGCGCATCTGCGCGGCGTCAGGCGCGAATCGCGCCGCATCTCCCCGGCCGAGGCCGGTGGGCCGGTCGGGCACATGGGGTTTTTCCGGGCACGCCATCGCGACAGCCTCTGGCCCGTGGCCGCCGAGTGGCTGGACGCGCGCTGCGCCGCGCCGGCGGCCTGACCGATCCGGGTCGTTCCCGATGCCCGGATGCGATCCTCCTGGGGTATTCTCCGCAGGTTAAAAAGGAACCCGACCATGCTCAGAAACCTGATCTCCGCGGCGGCCGTCGCCGCCACCGCGCTCGTCGCCCTTCCGCAGGCCGGCGCGCAGCAGTATCCCAGCCGCCCGATCACGGTGGTCGTGCCGTTCGCCGCCGGCGGCCCCACCGACACCGTCGCGCGCTCGGTGGCCGATGCGATGACCAAGGCGATGCCGGGCGCCAACATCGTGGTCGAGAACGCCGCCGGCGCAGGCGGAACCATAGGCGTGGGCAAGGTCGCGCGCGCGAACCCCGACGGCTACACCCTGCTGGTGTTCCACATCGGGATGGCGACCGCGCCCGCCCTCTATCGCAAGCTCCAGTACGATCCGCTCAAGGACTTCGAGTACGTCGGCCTCATCAACGACGTCCCGATGACGCTGCTGGTGAAGAACGGCTTCCCGGCGAAGTCGGTGAAGGAGATGGTCGCCTACGTGAAGCAGCATCCGGACAAGGTGACCCTGGCCAATGCTGGCATCGGCTCGGCTTCGCACCTGTGCGGGCTGCTGTTCCAGTCGGCGATCGGGCAGGAGCTGGTCACCGTGCCGTACAAGGGCACGGCGCCGGCGCTGGCCGACCTCATGGGCGGGCAGGTCGACATCCTGTGCGACCAGACCACCAACACCACGCCGCAGATCAAGGCCGGCAAGGTCACCGCGCTGGCGGTCACGTCGCCGGCACGGCTGGAGTCGCTGCCCGACCTGCCGACGATGGCCGAGTCGGGCTATCCCGGCTTCGACGTGTCGATCTGGCACGGCATGTACGCGCCCAAGGGCACGCCCAAGCCGGTGCTCGACAAGCTCGTGGCCACGCTGCAGCAGGCGCTCAAGGACCCCGGCCTGAACAAGCGCTTCGCCGAGCTGGGCGCACAGACCGCGAGCAGCCAGCGGGCGACACCCGACGGGCTGCGCAAGCACCTGGCCGCCGAGATCGACCGCTGGAGCCCGGTGATCAAGAAGGCCGGCGTGTACGCCGACTGAGCCTGGCCATGGACGTCCTGGTGAGCAGCGCCGGCGGCATCGCGACGATCGCGCTGGACCGCCCGGCGAAGAAGAATGCGATCACCGCGCCGATGTACCAGGCGATGGCCGACGCGCTGCGCGCGGCCGACGCCGAGGGCGCGGTGCGCTGCATCGTGATCCACGGTACGTCCGAGGCCTTCACCGCCGGCAACGATCTCGAGGACTTCCTGAAGCATCCGCCGCAGGACGAGAGCGCGCCGGTATTCCGGTTCATGGCCGCGATCGCGGGCTGCACCAAGCCGCTGGTGGCGGCCGTCGCCGGCCCGGCGGTCGGCGTGGGCACCACCATGCTGCTGCACTGCGATCTGGTCTATGCGGGCGACAATGCGCGCTTCGCGCTGCCGTTCTCGCAGCTGGCGCTGTGCCCCGAGCTTGCCTCGAGCCTGCTGCTGCCGATGCTCGCCGGCCACCAGCGCGCCGCCGAGAAGCTGATGCTCGGCGAGCCCTTCGGCGCCGAGGAGGCGCGCGAGATGGGGCTGGTGAACAAGGTCCTGCCGGCCGCGGAGACGATCCCGCATGCGCTGGCGCAGGCCGCGAAGCTGACGAGGCTGCCGGCTTCGTCGCTGCGCGCCACCAAGCGGCTGATGAGGTCGGGGCTGGGCGCGGCGATCGCGCAGCGGATGGGCGAGGAGAACGACCAGTTCCGCGCCATGCTCACCGCCCCGGAAGCGCGCGAGGCGTTCACCGCCTTCCTCGAGAAGCGCAAGCCCGACTTCTCGAAATTCGGCTGAAGCGGCGCCGGCCGGGGCCGGTGCCGGGGAGATGTCCATGAACCTGAAAGACCGTACCCTGTTCATCAGCGGCGCGTCGCGCGGCATCGGCCTGGCGATCGCCAGGCGCGCCGCACGCGACGGCGCCAACATCATCGTCGCGGCCAAGAGCGGCGAGCCCAACCCGAAGCTCCCCGGCACCATCCATACCGCTGCCGCCGAGATCGAGGCCGCCGGCGGCCGCTGCCTGCCGGTGATGTGCGACATCCGCGACGAGGCGCAGGTGATCGAGGCGGCGCGCCGCGGCGCCGAGAAGTTCGGCGGCATCGACATCCTGGTGAACAACGCCAGCGCGATCAGCCTCACCGGCACCGAGGCCACCCCCATCAAGCGCTTCGACCTGATGTTCGGCGTCAACGTGCGCGGCACCTACCTGTGCACGCAAGTGCTGCTGCCCTATCTGAAGCGTGCCGGCGAGCAGGGACGCAACCCGCACGTGCTCACCCTGTCGCCGCCGCTCAACATGAAGGCGAAGTGGTTCGGCCCGCACGTCGCCTACACGATGGCCAAGTACGGCATGAGCATGTGCGTGCTCGGCCATGCCCAGGAGTTCCGGCCCTACGGCATCGCGGTCAACGCCCTGTGGCCGCGCACGGCGATCGATACCGCCGCGCTGCAGATGATTCCGGGCGTCGATCGCAACCTGTGCCGCACGCCCGAGATCCTGGCCGACGCCGCCTACCTGATCCTCACGCGCGACGCGCGCGATCCGGCCGCGAGCGGCAACTTCCACGTCGACGACGAGGTATTGCGCGCCGCCGGCGTGGTCGACCTCGATCGCTACGCGGTCAAGCCCGGCACGACGGCGTTCCTGCCCGACTTCTTTCTGGACTAGGGCGTGTCGATCCTCCGATCGTCCTGCGAGCCGCGGCAGACCCCGGCCCGCAAGGTGAACGGGCCCTAGGCCGGCGGCAGCGGCCGCGGCCGGCGCTGGTCGTCGGTGGCGACGTAGGTGAGGGTGGCCTCGGTGACCTTGACCACCTCGTCGTGCAGGCGGTTGCGCTGCGCGTAGACTTCGACGAAGACGGTGAGCGAGGTGCGTCCGACGCGCACCACGTCGGCGTACAGGCTGAGCACGTCGCCCACGAACACCGGATGCTTGAAGAGGAAGGAATTGACCGCAATCGTCGCCACACGCCCGTTGGCGCGCCGCATCGCGGGCAGCGCGCCCGCCATGTCGACCTGCGCCATGATCCAGCCGCCGAACACGTCGCCGTGCGCATTGGCGTCGGCCGGCATGGGCACGACGCGCAGTTCGGGGATCCGTCCTTCGGGCAGTGCGCTGGTCGTCTCGGTCATGGCGATCGGGTCTCGGGCGGGTTGCGTAGAGGCCGGGGTGCCTCCCGGCTCCGAGTGTAGCCGCAGGAGTCCGCCGGAGTTGAATCGGGCCCGATTCGGCCCCGGCAGGCTCCCGGCGCGTTGACGCTCCGATCGGCCTGACCGGAATCGCCGTGCGACGCACCTCCACCGTCATCGGCCCGGCCCAGGCGCCGGGCAAGCCGCCCGTGAGCGGCGACTGGCACACGATCGCCCGCCTGCTGCCCTACCTGTGGGCCTATCGCTGGCGGGTCGCGCTGGCGCTCGGCTGCCTGGTGACGGCGAAGTTCGCCAACGTGGGCGTGCCGCTGGTGCTCAAGCACATCGTCGATGCGCTCGACCTGAAGGCGGGCGACGTGCGCGTCGTGCTGGTGGTGCCGGTGGCGCTGCTGGTGGCCTACGGTGCGCTGCGCCTGGCGGTGACGGTGTTCACCGAGCTGCGCGAGCTGCTCTTCGCGCGGGTCACGCACGATGCCTCGCGCACCATCATGCTGCAGGTGTTCCGGCACCTGTTCTCGCTGTCGCTGCGCTTCCACCTCGATCGCCAGATGGGCGGCATGTCGCGCGACATCGAGCGCGGCTCGCAGGGCATCACCAGCCTCATCTCGTACACGCTCTACAGCATCCTGCCGACGCTGGTGGAGATCACTCTGGTGATCGGCTACCTGGTGACGCACTACGACGCCTCGTTCGCGGCGATCGCGCTCGGCGCGCTGGCCCTCTACATCGCCTGGACGGTGAGCGTCACCGAGTGGCGCACCCAGTTCCGGCGCCGGATGAACGAGGAGGATTCGCGCGCCAACACCAAGGCGGTCGACGCGCTGATCAACTTCGAGACCGTCAAGTATTTCTGCAACGAGGAGTTCGAGGCGCGCCGATACAACGAGAACCTGCTCGCGCGCATGCATGCGGCGATCGTGTCGCAGTCGTCCCTGTCGCTGCTGAACACGGGCCAGGGCCTGATCGTCGCCACCGCGGTGGCGCTGCTGCTGTGGCGGGCCACGGCCGGCGTGGTCGCCGGCACCATGAGCCTGGGCGATCTGGTGCTGGTCAACGCGTTCATGATCCAGCTCTACGTCCCGCTGAACTTCCTGGGCGTTCTGTATCGCGAGATCAAGCAGGCGCTGATCGACCTGGAGCGGATGTTCCGTCTGCTGGGTGAGCACCGCGAGGTGGCCGATGCGCCGCACGCGCGTCCGCTCGCGCTGGCGGCCCGGGGCGAACCCGGCGTCGGCGCGACCGCGCGCGGCGATCCTGCCCGCGCGGCGGGGGCCGCGGCGCCGCTGATCCGCTTCGAGCGGGTGTCCTTCGCCTACGATGCGGCGCGCCCGATCCTGCACGAGGTCGACCTCACCATGGAACCGGGTACGACCACGGCGGTGGTCGGCGCCAGCGGCGCGGGCAAGTCGACGCTGGCGCGCCTGTTGTTCCGCTTCTACGACATCGGCACCGGCCGCATCACGATCGACGGCCAGGACCTGCGCGACGTGACGCAGGCGAGCCTGCGCGCGGCGATCGGCATCGTGCCGCAGGACACCGTGCTGTTCAACGAGACGATCCGCTACAACATCGGCTACGGACGCCCCGAGGCCGACCAGCCGGCGATCGAGGCGGCGGCGCGCGCCGCCCAGCTGCACGAGTTCGTCATGTCGCTGCCGCAGGGCTACGACACCAACGTGGGCGAGCGCGGGCTCAAGCTCTCGGGCGGCGAGAAGCAGCGGGTGGCGATCGCGCGCACGTTGCTGAAGAATCCGCCCATCCTGATCCTCGACGAGGCCACGTCGGCGCTGGACAGCCGCAACGAGCAGGCGATCCAGGACGCGCTGCGCCGCGTCGCGCTCGATCGCACCACGCTGGTGATCGCGCATCGCCTGTCGACCATCGTCGATGCCGAGCAGATCCTGGTGATGGCGCGGGGGCGCATCGTCGAGCGGGGCAGTCACGATGTCCTGCTCGCGCTGGGCGGCGAATACGCGCGCCTGTGGGCGATGCAGCACGCCGACGACGCATCGGCGTCGCGCGAGGGCGGCAGCGACGCGGCGGGCACTCTCCGCGACGAGGAGGCCGAGCGCGACCGCGAGCGCGGCGAGGACGCGCTCGGCGTCACGGGCTAGGAGCCTTATTCGACTCGGACGGCCGTCCGGGCCCTTGCGGGCCCGACGGGCCCGCAGGCTCCTTCGAATGCAGGTCAGCCCGGTGATCCGCCGCCGGGTGGGCCCTGCGGATTGCTGGGCCGGATGCGATCGGCAGGTGGTCCGCCGGGGTTGCTGGGCCGGATGCGATCGGGGGGCGGTCCGCCCGGGTTGCTGGGGCGCGGCCGGACCTGTGCGCCGCCGGGGCCGCCGGGCGGCGCCGACTGGCGCGGACCCTGCCACTGGGGAGCACCGGGCGGCCGGGGGCGCTGCCAGGGTGCGAGGGGCGACGGCTGTGGCGCCGGCGGCTGCGCGCCCGGGCCCGGCGATGGCCGCCCGTGTCCGTCCGGCCGGCGATGAGGATAGGCAGGCACCGGCCGGCGGTAGTAGTAGCCGCCGTCGTACCACCAGCCAGGACCGTACGGCGCCCAGGGGTACCAGCCGTAGCCGGGCATCACGTCCACCGCCGGAGGCGTCACCAAGACCGGGTCGGCCATCGTCGGGTCGTAGTAGTACGTCGCAGCAGGGGTGACGCAGCCGCTCACGAGCAGGACCGCCGAGATTGCTCCCAGGGCAGCTGCGCCGCGGCGCATCGAGGGTCGCGGGGCCGACTTCATGTCGATGACAACGCCCGGCTGCGGGCGATGGTTGACCCGGTGAGGGGCCGGCCCGGACAATCGCCTCCCCAGGAGTCTGTCGGAGCACTCGATGAGCACGCACCGGATCGCGGTGATCCCCGGCGACGGGATCGGCAAGGAAGTGATGCCCGAAGGCGTGCGCGTGCTGGAGGCGGCGGCGCGCCGGTTCGGGATCGCGCTGCAGTTCGACTGGTTCGACTTCGCCAGTTGCGACTACTACGCGCTGCACGGCACGATGATGCCCGACGACTGGAAGCAGCGCATCGGGGGGCACGATGCCCTCTACTTCGGCGCGGTCGGCTGGCCGGCCACGGTGCCCGACCACCTGTCGCTGTGGGGCTCGCTGCTGCAGTTCCGCCGCGAGTTCGACCAGTACGTCAACCTGCGCCCGGTGCGGCTGATGCCCGGGGTGCCGTGCCCGCTGGCGGGGCGCCGGCCCGGCGACATCGACTTCTACGTCGTTCGCGAGAACACCGAGGGCGAATACTCCACCGTGGGCGGCAGGATGTTCGCCGGCACCGAGCGCGAGTTCGTGCTGCAGGAGTCGATCTTCACGCGCACCGGCGTCGACCGGGTGCTGCGCTACGCGTTCGAGCTCGCGCGCCGGCGCCCGGCGCGGCACCTGACGTCGGCTACCAAGTCCAACGGCATCTTCGTTTCCATGCCGTACTGGGACGAGCGCGTGGCCGAGATGCAGCGGCAGTATCCCGACGTGAAGGTCGACCGCTTCCACATCGACATCCTGGCCGCCCACTTCGTGCGCAACCCGCACTGGTTCGACGTGGTGGTGGCGAGCAACCTGTTCGGCGACATCCTGTCCGACCTCGGGCCCGCGTGCACCGGCACGATCGGCATCGCGCCCTCGGCCAACATCAACCCCGAGCGCAGGTTCCCGTCGCTGTTCGAGCCCGTGCACGGGTCGGCGCCCGACATCGCCGGGCGCGCCATCGCCAACCCGATCGGCCAGATCTGGTGCGGCGCGATGATGCTCGAGCACCTCGGCCACGGGCAGGCGCACGATGCCGTGATCGCGGCGATCGAGCACGTCACCGCCGAAGGGCCGCGAACGCCCGACATGGGCGGCAGCGCCTCGACGCAGGAGGTCGGCGAGGCGGTGGCGCGGGCGCTCGCGGCCCGTCCCTGAGTCCCTGAATCCGTCGGAGTCGAATCGAGCCCGCGTGAATCCCTGGCCCGGGCGCGCCGCAGTCTTGCCTTCGCTTGCCGCGGCTGCGCTAAAGTCGGTTCCGATGAACTTCCAGAGCCATCCGTGGATACGATCACGCTGACCCGCCCCGACGACTGGCACCTGCACCTGCGCGACGGCGAGGCGCTGCGCGCCGTGGTCGGGGCCAGCGCCGCGCAGTTCGCGCGCGCCATCGTGATGCCGAACCTGCGCCCGCCGGTGGCCACGGTCGCGCAGGCGCTGGCGTACCGGCAGCGCATCCTCGAAGCGCTGCCGGCAGGCGCGGCGTTCGAGCCGCTGATGACGCTCTACCTGACCGACAATACCCCGGCCGACGAGATCCGGCGCGCGCTCGACAGCGGCGGCGTGCATGCGGTGAAGCTCTATCCGGCAGGCGCGACGACCAACTCCGACGCCGGCGTGACCGACCTGCGGCGCACCTGGCCGGTGCTGGAAGCGATGCAGGCCTGCGGCATGCCGCTGCTGGTGCACGGGGAGGTGACCGATCCGGCGGTCGACGTGTTCGACCGCGAGGCGGTCTTCATCGAGCGCGTGCTCGAGCCGCTGCGCCGCGACTTCCCCGCCCTGCGGGTGGTGTTCGAGCACATCACGACGCGCCAGGCCGCCCAGTACGTGACGCAGGCGCAAGGCCCGATCGCCGCGACGATCACCGCCCACCACCTGCTGTACAACCGCAACGCCCTCTTCACCGGCGGGCTGAGGCCGCACTGGTACTGCCTGCCGGTGCTCAAGCGCGAGGAGCACCGCCGCGCGCTGCTGCAGGCGGCCATCAGCGGGGATCCGCGCTTCTTCCTGGGCACCGACAGTGCGCCGCACGCCGCGCGCCTGAAGGAGCACGCGGCGGCCTGCGCGGGCTGCTACACCGCGCCGCATGCGATCGAGCTCTACGCCGCGGCCTTCGAGCAGGCCGGTGCGCTCGGGCGTCTCGAGGCCTTCGCCAGCTTCAACGGCCCCGACTTCTACCGGTTGCCGCGCAACACCGCGCGCATCGTGCTGCGGCGCGAGCGCTGGACGGTGCCCGAGTCGCTGCCCTTCGGCGCCGAGCACATCGTGCCGCTGGCGGGCGGCGAGACGCTGGCCTGGAAGCTGGCGGACCGGGCGTCGTAGAATCGCGGTCGGAGCGGGTCGGGCGGTCGCCGGCACCGGGGCGAAAGCGCCGGCGCCGGAGGAAGGTCCGGACTCCACAGGGCAGGATGCTGGCTAACGGCCAGGCGCAGCAAGCCGCAAGGCCCAAGGCGACGGAAAGTGGAACAGAAAGCACACCGCCCAAGCGGCGGCCGGTTCGCCGGCGCCGACGGCAAGGGTGAAAAGGTGAGGTAAGAGCTCACCGCGGACGTGGCGACACGGCCGGCACGCCAAACCCCATCCGGAGCAACATCCAATAGGCACGCGCGCGGTCTGCGGACCGCACAGGACGGCCCGTCCGAGCGTGCGGGTAGATGGCTCGAGCGGCCGGGCAACCGGCCGCCCAGATGAATGATCGCCACGCCGGTTCGCCGGCGCACAGAATCCGGCCTACAGACCCGCTCCACCTTCCGCCCCGCCGGCCGGGCCGGGCGCCACGAGGCGGCCGATCGCCTCGCCGTCTCCACCGATCTCAGACTTGACATTCACTTTCTGCGCCAAGTCATTCATCGAACAGGGGAAAGATTGCATCGGGATACTTGCAATAACGCGCCTAAGTATTTGTTGTAGCAAGGAAAACCCTTTTATCGACTTGCCTTGCCCGACTGTTTTCCGTAAAGTGCAGGTTCGTGCCAAAAAGTGCATATTAGTGGGACGAAGCCTGCCCTGAAAGGAGGTTTCGCCCGCGTCGGGTCGGGTGGAAAGGGCATGTTCCAGGGTAGTTCCGCGTTGCTGCTCGATGCCAAGGGTCGGATGACGATCCCGGCACGGCACCGGGACGCGCTATCCGAGCAATGTAAGGGCCTACTTACTCTCACCCGGCACCCCGACGGCTGTCTTCTCATGTTCCCGCGGCCGGTGTGGGAAAGCCACCGCGAGCGTTTGGCCGCGATGCCGATCGGCGCCCGCACCTGGACCCGGATCTTCCTCGGCAACGCGCTCGACGTCGACATGGACGGCACCGGGCGGATCCTGATCTCTCCCGAGCTGCGCGCCGCCGCTTCCCTGACCCGCGAAGTGATGCTGCTCGGCATGGGCAGCCACTTCGAGGTCTGGGATGCCGTGGCGCTGGCGGCCAAAGAGCGCGAGGCGATCGCCCAGGGCATGCCCGAGGCGATCGCCAGCTTCAATTTCTGACGCGGTGGCGAGCGACAGTGAACGGCCAGCCGATGCGCAAGCGACCGGGCTCGGCCACCGGACGGTGTTGCTCGACGAAGCGATCGAGGC
The DNA here is from genome assembly GCA_001898645.1 of Burkholderiales bacterium 70-64. Lineage (GTDB taxonomy): Bacteria > Pseudomonadota > Gammaproteobacteria > Burkholderiales > Burkholderiaceae_E > Zeimonas. Next base: position 65,989 of record MKUQ01000030.1, on the reverse strand, counting down.
CCTGGCGGTGCGCCCGGCCGGCCACTACGTCGACTGCACGTTCGGCCGCGGCGGGCACAGCGCGGCGATCCTCGAGCGCCTCGGTCCCGAGGGCCGCCTGCTCGCGATCGACCGCGACCCCGCGGCCGTGCAGGCCGCGCGCGATTGGCGCGATGCGCGCTTCACTATCGTGCACGCGCGCTTTTCCGACCTCGATGCGGTGCTCGATGCACACGGTTTCGGCCAGGTCGACGGCGTGCTGCTCGACCTCGGCGTTTCCTCGCCGCAGCTGGACGATCCGGCGCGCGGCTTCAGCTTTCGCGAAGACGGACCGCTCGACATGCGGATGGATCCCGGCAGCGGCGCGCCGGTGCGCGACTGGCTGCTCGGGGCAAGCGAAGACGAGATCGCCAGGGTGGTGAAAGACTATGGGGAAGAACGGCTTGCTGTTCAGATTGCAAAGGCGATTGTTGCTCGCCGCCGGGAAGCCGGCAGTGCCGCGCTTCGGACAACCGGAGAGCTTGCCGCACTCGTGGCGGGTGTCGTCCGGCGCCGCCAGGGGCGCGCGCAGGTGGGCAAGGACCCGGCCACCCGCACTTTTCAGGCTCTACGGATTCACGTCAATCAGGAGCTCGAGGAGCTCGCGCTAGTCCTCGAGAAGGCGGTGGCGCGCCTGGCGCGGGGCGCGCGCCTGGTCGTCATCAGTTTTCATTCGCTGGAAGACCGCATGGTCAAGCAGTTCATGGTGCGGGAAGCGGGGCGCGATGCCCCGCGCGATCCGGTGACCGGCGCGCTGCGCCCCGAGTCGCCGCCGCGCCTGCGCGTGCTGCAGCGGGTGCGACCGGCCGCGGCGGCGCGGCCGGCGCGCGCCGGCGCGGGGCGGCCGCGGCCCGAGAATCCGCGCGCGCGCTCGGCGCTGATGCGCGTGGCCGAACGAATCTGAGCGGCACCGGGGCGGCAATCATGGTCAGGGCCAACATCGTTCTCGCCGCGGCGCTGCTGCTGTGCGCGCTCGGTCTGGTGACCTCGCAGCATCGCGCGCGCAAGTTCTTCGTCGACCTCGAGCGCGCGCAGGCGCAGGCGGCCCAGCACGAGGTGCGCTGGAACCAGCTGCAGCTCGAGCAGACGGCGCTCGCCAAGGCGTCGCTGATCGATGCCAGGGCGCGCCGCGACCTGGCCATGCAGCCGGTGTCGGCCGAGCGCACGCTCTACCTCATGTTCGATCCGGTGGCGCGCGTCGCCCGCGTCGGCACGCCGCTCGCCGAGCCGCAGGCCGCGGGCCGCCGGCCCGCCGCGCCGGCCCATCGGACCGGAGGCCGGTGATGGCGCGCACCTCGCGGCGCAACGTGCCGTTCGCCTCGAACCCGCTGCTGCGGGTCAAGCTGCCCGCCTATCGTTCGCAGCTGATGATGCTGCTGGTGGCGATCGCCTTCGTCGCGCTCGGCGCGCGGGCGGTGTGGCTGCAGGTGTTCTCGCAGACCTTCCTGCAGAAGCAGGGCGAGATGCGCTATGCCAAGACGATCGAGCTGCCGGCCTCGCGCGGCAAGATCCTCGATCGCAACGGCGTGGTGCTCGCCTCGAGCCTGCCGGCGCGTGCCGTGTGGGCCGTGCCCGAGGAGGTCGAGGCGACCCCGGCGCAGCTCGCCGCCCTGTCGAAGCTGCTCGGGCTGAGCGAGCGCGAGCTGCGCCGCAAGCTCGCCGACGAGGACCGCAGCTTCGTCTACCTCAAGCGCCAGGTCGACGCCGAGGTCGCCGAGCGGGTGGCGGCGCTGCAGATCGCCGGCGTGCACCAGCAGCGCGAGTACAAGCGCTACTACCCGCAGGGCGAGACGATCGCCCACGTGGTCGGCTTCACCAACGTGGAGGACGTCGGCCAGGAGGGCATCGAGCTGGCGCGCAATCCCGATCTGGCCGGGCGCTCGGGCAGCCGCCGCGTCATCCGCGACCGGCTCGGCCGGGTCATCGAGGACGTCGAGGCGGTGCGCGAGCCGCACAACGGCCGCGACCTGGCGCTGTCGATTGACAGCAAGATCCAGTTCCTCGCCTTCGACGCCCTGCGCGAGGCGGTGCGCGAGAACAAGGCCAAGGCGGGCGCCGCCGTCGTGCTGGACGTGCATACCGGCGAGATCCTGGCGCTGGCCAACTGGCCGACCTACAACCCCAACCAGCGCGGCCAGCTCTCCGGCGCGCAGCTGCGCAACCGCGTGATCACCGACACCTTCGAGCCCGGCTCGACGATGAAGCCGTTCACCATCGCCCTGGCGCTCGAGACCGGACAGGTCACGCCGGGCACGGTGATCCAGACGGCGCCGGGGCGCCTGACGATAGGCCCGAACACCATCGGCGATGCGCACGCCTACGGGCCGCTCACCGTCGAGCAGATCATCCAGAAGTCGTCCAACGTCGGCACCGCCAAGATCGCGCTCAACATGCCGGCGCAGAAGATGTGGGAGATGTACACGGCGCTCGGGCTCGGGCAGGCGCCGCGGATCGGCTTTCCCGGCGCGGTGGCCGGCCGCGTGCGGCCCTATCGCAGCTGGCGCCCGATCGAGCAGGCGACGATGTCGTACGGCTACGGCCTGTCGGTGTCGCTGCTGCAGCTGGCGCGCGCCTACACCGTGTTCGCCAACGACGGCGAGCTGGTGCCGCTGTCGATGTTCAAGGTCGACGGCGCCCCTGAGGGCTACCGGGTGATCAAGACGCAGACCGCGCGCGCGGTGCGGCACATGCTCGAGATGGCCGCCGGCCCCGGCGGCACGGCCCCGCAGGCGCAGATCTCCGGCTATCGCGTGGCGGGCAAGACCGGCACCGCGCACAAGCGCGATGGCGGCCGCTACGTCGGCAAGTACGTTGCCTCGTTCGTCGGCTTCGCGCCGGCCTCCGCTCCGCGCGTGATCGTCGCGGTGATGATCGACGAGCCGAGCGCGGGAAAATACTACGGCGGGCTGGTGTCGGCGCCGGTCTTCGCGCGCATCGCGGGAGATACCTTGCGGACGCTGCGCGTGCCCCCCGACGCGCCGCTGGCCCGCCTGAACGTGCCGGCCGAGCCGGTGAAGGAGAGCCTGTGAACGAAACGGCCGGGCAGCCGCCCCTCGCGGCCTCGCTCGGGCAATGGCTGCGCAGCGTGCTGGCGCCGGGGGCGGCACTGGTGGCCGACAGCCGCGCCGTGCGGCCGGGCGACGCCTTCATCGCCTGGCCGGGCGCGTCGGCAGACGGGCGCCAGTTCATCGGGCAGGCGCTGGCACGCGGCGCCGCGGCCGTGCTGTACGAAGACGACGGCCAGGCGCCCGCTGCGGACGCGCCGCCGGTGCCGAGCCGGGCCGTGCCGGGCCTGCGGCACCTCGCAGGGCCGATCGCCGCCGAATACTACGGGCACCCCGCATCGCGCCTGGAGGTGGTGGCGGTCACCGGCACCAACGGCAAGACCAGCTGCACCCAGTGGATCGCGCGCGGACTGGCGCGCACCGGCCGCCGCGCCGCGGTGATCGGCACGCTGGGCAGCGGCATCATGGGCCACCCCGACGCGCCGACGCAGCTCGAGCCTTTCGGGCTGACCACCCCCGATGCGGTCGCGCTGCAGCGCATGCTCGCCGGGTTCGTGCAGGCGGGCGTGGAAGTCGTGGCGATGGAGGCTTCCTCGATCGGCATCGACCAGGGGCGGCTCAACGGCATGCCGATCGGCACGGCGGTGTTCACCAACCTGTCGCGCGATCACCTCGACTATCACGGCAGCGAGGAGGCCTACTTCGAAGCCAAGCGCCGGCTGTTCTCGTGGCCGGGCCTGTGCACCGCGATCGTCAACGGCGACGACGCCAGCGCACCGGCGATCCTCGACGCGGTGCCGGGCCCGGTGCAGACGGTGGCCTTCGGCCAGCTCCCCGGCGAGCACGGCTGGCGAGCGCGCCGCAAGCTCTCGGCCTACGAGATCCACGACGAGCGCGACGGCGTGCGCGTGTCGGTGGGCGGCGACTGGGGGCGCGCGCAGATCCGGCTGCAGGTGCTCGGCCATTTCAACGTGGTCAACGCGATGGCCGTGGCAACGGTCTGGATGAGCCTGGGCATGCCCTTCGAGGAGGCCATGCAGGGGCTCGAGGCGCTGCAGCCGCTGCCCGGGCGCATGGAGCAGGTGGTCGTCGAGCGCTGCCCGCTGGTGGTGGTCGACTACGCGCATTCGCCGGATGCGCTGCTGAACGTCCTGCAGGCGCTGCAGCCGATCGCGCACGCGCGCGGCGGCCTGCTGTGGTGCGTATTCGGCGCCGGCGGCGACCGCGACGCGGGCAAGCGCCCGATCATGGGCATGGTCGCCGAGCGTTTCGCCGACCGGGTGGTGGTCACCAGCGACAACCCGCGCAGCGAGACGCCGTTCCGCATCGTCTCCGACATCCGCGCCGGATTCATGCGCGAGCCCTGGCTCACCGAGCTCGACCGGGGGGAGGCGATCCGCCACGCCATCACGGCCGCCGGCGTCGACGACCTGGTGCTCATCGCCGGCAAGGGCCACGAGGAGTACCAGGAGATCGCCGGCGATCGTCTGCCGTTCTCCGATCGCGAGGTGGCCCGCCGCTGGCTCGCGCAGCGCCTGGAGACCGTGCATGTTTGAGCTGCGCGAGGCGCTCGGCTGGCTCTCGGCGGGACGCCTGTACGGCGACGGCGCCGTGCGCATGGGCGGCGTCTCGACCGACACGCGCCGCATCGCGCCGGGCGACCTGTTCGTGGCGCTGCGCGGCGAGCGCTTCGATGCGCACGACTTCGTCGGGCAGGCGCAGCGCGCCGGAGCGGCCGCGGTGCTGTTCGATCGCTGGGTGCCCGGGGTGCGCCTGCCGGCGATCCAGGTCGCCGACAGCCGCCGCGCCCTCGGGGAGCTGGCCGCCGGCTGGCGCGCGCGCTTCGCGCTGCCGCTGGTGGCCGTCACCGGCAGCAACGGCAAGACGACGGTCAAGGAGATGATCTCCGCCATCCTGGTCGAGCGCTTCGGCCAGGCGCATCGCCTGGCCACGCGAGGCAACCTGAACAACGACGTGGGCGTGCCGCTCACCCTGCTGCGGCTGCGCGAGGAGCATCGCGCCGCGGTGGTCGAGCTCGGTACCAACCATCCCGGCGAAGTCGCGTGGCTGGCGCGGATCGCGCAGCCGACGGTCGCGCTGGTCACCAATGCCCAGCGCGAGCACCAGGAGTTCCTCGATGGCGCCGAGGGCTCGGCGCGCGAGAACGGGGCGGCGATCGCAGCGCTCGGCGCCGAGGGCATCGCGGTGTTCCCGGGCGACGACGCACAGGCGCCGCTGTGGCGCGCGCTGGCCGGTGCGCGCCGCTGCATCGAGTTCGGGCTGCAGAGCGACGCCGGCGGCAGCGGGCACGACGGCCCCGGCGGCGGGCACGGCGGCGCCGCGGTCGAGCCGGGCCGGGCGGCGCGGTTCGCAGTGCAGGCCGCAGCCGATGCGCGCCCGCAGCGCTTCATGCTCGAGCTGCCCGATGCCCGCGTCGAGGTGGCCCTGGCGATCGACGGCGCGCACAACGTGCGCAACGCGCTGGCGGCGGCGGCCTGCGCGCACGCGCTGGGCATCGACGGCGCGACCATCGCCGCCGGCCTGGCGCGCTTTCGCCCGGCCGTCGGACGCCTGGCCCGGCTGCGCGCGCCAGGCGGCGCCGTGCTCATCGACGACAGCTACAACGCCAACCCGGATTCGGTGCGCGCGGCGATCGACGTGCTGGCCGCCTGCGAGGCGCGCCGCGTGCTGGTGCTCGGCGACATGGGAGAGGTCGGCGCACGCGGGCCGCAGTTCCATCGCGAGGTCGGCGAGTACGCGCGCGAGCGCGGGGTGACGCATCTGCTGGCGCTCGGCGAGGCGTGCAGCGGCGCGGTGGCCGCCTTCGGCGCGGGCGGCGAGCACTTCGAGACGCTCGAGGCGCTGCTCGAGCGCGCGCGCGGCCTGTGCGACGCGGCCACGGTGCTGCTGGTCAAGGGCTCGCGCTTCATGCGCATGGAGCGCGTGGTGGCGGCGCTCGCCGGCGCGCCGGCCGGGGAGCACGCCTGATGCTGCTGGAGCTGTCGCAGTGGCTGGCCAAGGACATCCGCGCGTTCTCGGTGTTCGGCTACATCACGCTGCGCGCCGTGCTGGCCACGCTCACCTCGCTGGCGATCGGGCTGATGTTCGGGCCTTCGCTGATCCGCAAGCTCACCGCGCTCAAGATCGGCCAGGCGGTGCGCACCGACGGCCCGCAGACCCATCTCACCAAATCGGGCACGCCCACCATGGGCGGCGCGCTGATCCTGATCTCGATCGGCGTGGCGACGCTGCTGTGGGCGGACCTGTCGAACCGCTTCGTGTGGATCGTCCTCATCGTGACCGTCGGCTTCGGCTGGATCGGCTGGATCGACGACTACCGCAAGATCGTGCATCGCAACCCCAAGGGGATGTCGGCCGGCGAGAAGTACTTCTGGCAGTCGCTCATCGGGCTGGGCGCGGCGGTCTACCTCGCCTTCTCGGTGCCGGCGCAGAGCAACGCGCAGGCGATCGACCTGTTCCTCGACTGGGTGCGCAGCGGCCTGAGCAGCGACCTGCCGGCCGGCGCCGACCTGATCGTGCCCTTCTTCAAGAACGTCGCGTATCCGCTCGGCGTGTTCGGCTTCATCGTGCTCACCTACCTGGTGATCGTGGGCACCAGCAACGCGGTCAACCTCACCGACGGCGCCGACGGGCTGGCGATCATGCCGGCGGTGCTGGTCGGATCGGCGCTGGGCATCTTCGCCTACGTCACCGGCAACGCGGTGTTCGCCCGCTACCTGCTGATCCCGCACATTCCGGGCGCAGGCGAGCTCACCGTCTTCTGCGCGGCGATCGCCGGCGCCGGCCTCGCCTTCCTCTGGTACAACGCCTACCCCGCACAGGTGTTCATGGGCGACGTCGGCGCCCTGGCGCTGGGTGCGGCGCTGGGCAGCGTGGCGGTGATCGTGCGCCAGGAGATCGTGCTGTTCGTCATGGGCGGCGTGTTCGTGGTCGAGACGCTGTCGGTGATGATCCAGGTCAGCTACTTCAAGTACACGCGGCGGCGCTACGGCGAGGGCCGGCGCATCTTCCGCATGGCGCCGCTGCACCACCATTTCGAGGTCGGCGGGGTCAAGGAGAGCCAGGTGGTCGTGCGATTCTGGATCGTCACGATGATGCTGGTGCTGTTCGGCCTGTCGACGCTCAAGCTGCGCTAGCCATGAGTGCAGCCTTCGCCACGCCCCAGCTGCACCTGTTCGACCTGCACGACCGGCGGGTGCTGGTGCTCGGGCTGGGCGATTCCGGCATGGCGATGGCGCGCTGGGCCGCGCACTGCGGCGCGCGCGTGCGCGTGGCCGATACGCGCAGCGTCGACGGCAGCGACCTGCCGCAGTGGCAGCGGCTGCGCGAGCAGGAGGGCGCGGCCGGGCACGCTTTCGAGTACGCCTCGGGCGAGCCCTGGAGCGCGCACTGGCTCGACGGCGTCGACCTGGTGGCATGGAGCCCCGGCCTGTCGATCGAGCTCGGCGAGCCGGCGCGCTTCCATGCCCTGGCGCGCGAGCGCGGCATTGCCGTGGCCGGCGAGCTGGAGCTGTTCGCGCAGGCCCTGGCCGACCTGCGCGAGTCGGGCTACGTGCCCAGGGTGCTGGCGGTCACCGGCACCAACGGCAAGACCACCACCACGGCGCTGGCCGCGCATCTGTGCCGCGGCGCGGGCATGGACGTGCGCACGGCCGGCAACATCGGCCCGGCGATGCTCGAGGCGCTGCGCGAGGCGGTCGTCGCCGCAGCGCTGCCCCAGGTCTGGGTGCTCGAGCTCTCGAGCTTCCAGCTGGCCCTGGCCGACAGCTTCTCGGCCGATGCCGCCGCCATCCTCAACGTCAGCGAAGACCACCTCGACTGGCATGCCTCGATGGACAGCTACGCGGCGGCCAAGCAGCGCATCTTCGCGCACGGCGCCGTCGCCGTGTTCGATCGCGGCGATCCGGCCACGGCGCCGCGGCGCGCCGAAGGGCTGGCCCGCGCGGGCGCGCAGGGCGCGCCGGAGGCGACCGCGCGCATCACCTTCGGCACCGATGCGCCGCAGGCGGCCGGGGACTTCGGCCTGGTGCGCGACGGGGCGCTGGTGTGGCTGGCGCAGGCGGTGGCCGACGAGGATACGGCTGCCGGCGCGCGCCGGCGCAGGCAGCCGGTGGCGTTCACGATCAGGCGGCTCATGCCCGCCGACGCGCTGCGCATCCGCGGCGTGCACAACCAGCTCAATGCGCTGGCCGCGCTCGCGCTGTGCAGCGCCATCGGCGTGCCCCTGGCACGCATGCTGCACGCGCTGCGCGAGTACGCGGGCGAGCCGCACCGCTGCCGCACGATCGCCGTGATCGACGGGGTCGAGTACGTCGACGACAGCAAGGGCACCAATGTCGGGGCCACCATCGCGGCGCTCGAGGGGCTGGGGCGGCGCTGCCGGCTGATCGCCGGCGGCGAGGGCAAGGGGCAGGACTTCGCGCCGCTGGCCGGCCCGGTCGGCCGGCATGCCGCAGCGGTCTACCTGATCGGGCGCGATGCGCCGCGCCTGCGTGCGGCGCTGGCCGGTGCCGGCGTGCCGCTCGTGGACTGCGCCGGCCTCGACGAAGCGGTGGAGCGTGCCGCCGCCGATGCCCGGTCGGGCGAGGCCGTGCTGCTGTCGCCGGCCTGCGCGAGCTTCGACATGTTCCGCAACTACGCGCACCGCGCCGAGGCGTTCGCGCAGGCGGTGCGCCGCCTCGCCGAGGCGCGCGGCGTCGCGATGGACGGATCGTGCTGAGCCTGCGCCTGCCCACCCGCCGTCACGCCGGGGCGCCCGCTGTGCATCGCGCCGCGCCTGCGGCCGCGGCGCAGGGCGTCGACTTCGCGGTGCTGTGGGTCGTCTCGGCGCTGCTGCTGACCGGCACGGTGATGGTGTACTCGGCCTCGATCGCGCTGCCGGAGTCGCCGCGCTTCGCCAGCTATGCCTCGACGCACTTCCTGGTGCGCCACGCCATGGCGGTGTTGATCGGGGTGGGCGCCGGGCTGGTCGCCTTCGCGGTGCCGGTGCGCCAGTGGCAGGCGTGGGCGAAGTGGCTGTTCCTGCTCGGGCTGATCCTGCTGGCCATCGTGCTCGTTCCCGGCGTCGGAAAGTCGGTGTACGGGGCGCGGCGCTGGCTGTCGCTGTATGTGTTCAACCTGCAGCCTTCCGAGCTGATGAAGTTGTTCGTGGTGCTCTATGCCGCCGACTACACGGTGCGCAAGCAGGACCACATGCAGAGCGTGCGCAAGGGCTTCGCGCCGATCGGCGCAGCGGTCGCCCTGGTGGGCCTGCTGCTGCTGCTCGAGCCCGACATGGGCGCGTTCGTGGTGATCGCCGCCGTGGCCATGGGCCTGCTGTTCCTCGGGGGCGTCAACGGCAGGCTGTTCTCGGCGCTGATCGTGCTCGCCGGCACCACCTTCTCGCTGCTGATCTGGCTCTCGCCCTGGCGGCGCGAGCGCATCTTCGCGTACCTCGACCCGTTCGACGACGCCAACACGCTGGGCAAGGGCTACCAGCTCTCGCATTCGCTGATCGCATTCGGCCGCGGCGAGCTGTTCGGCGTCGGGCTCGGCGGGTCGGTCGAGAAGCTGCACTACCTGCCCGAGGCACACACCGACTTCCTGCTCGCGGTGCTCGGCGAGGAGCTCGGCCTGGTCGGCGTGCTGGTGGTGATGGTGGCCTTCTTCTGGCTCACGCGGCGCATGTTCGAGATCGGCCGCCAGTCGATCAAGCTCGACCGCACCTTCGCCGGCCTGGTGGCCAAGGGCATCGGCCTGTGGATCGGGTTCCAGGCCTTCATCAACATGGGCGTCAACACCGGCCTGCTGCCGACCAAGGGCCTGACGCTGCCGCTGATGAGCTACGGCGGCACCGGCATCCTGGTCAACTGCGTCGCGATCGGCGTGCTCCTTCGGGTGGATTACGAAAACAGGCAACTCATGCGGGGGGCCGCATGAGTTGCCTGTTTCGGCGCAGGCTGACTTCGCGCAGCGAAGTCAAGCGAGCGACAGCGAGCGGCCGGAGCCAAAACCGGTCGTTCCTGCGGGGGGCCGCATGAACGGGCGCACCGTCATGATCATGGCCGGCGGCACGGGCGGCCACGTGATGCCGGGGCTGGCGGTGGCCGCCGAGATGCGCGCCCGCGACTGGCGCGTGGTGTGGCTGGGCAACCCCTCGGGCATGGAAGCGGCGCTGGTGCCCCGCCATGGCATCGCGATGCAGTGGGTGCGCATGGGCGGCGTGCGCGGCAAGGGGCTGGCGACCCGGCTGCTGCTGCCGCTGACGCTGCTGCGCGCGTTCTGGCAGAGCCTGCGCGCGCTGCGCGCGACCCGTCCGGCGGTGGTGCTGGGCATGGGCGGCTACGTCGCCTTCCCGGGCGGCATGATGGCGGCGCTGCTGAACCGTCCGCTGGTGGTGCACGAGCAGAACTCGGTGGCCGGGCTGACCAACCGCCTGCTGGCGCGCCTGGCCGACCGGGTGCTGGAGGCCTTCCCCGGCACCCTGCCCGGCGCGCAGTGCACCGGCAACCCGCTGCGCGCCGGCATGCTGCGCGACGACGCACCGCAGGCGCGCTACGAGGCGCGCAGCGGCGCGCTGCAATTGCTGGTGGTCGGCGGCAGCCTCGGGGCGCAGGCGCTCAACGAGGTCGTGCCGCAGGCGCTGGCGCTGCTCGCGCCGCCGTCGCGCCCCGAGGTCGTGCACCAGAGCGGGCGCGGGCGCCGCGACGAGCTGCAGGCGCGTTACCGCGAGCTCGGCGTGCAGGCGACGGTGCTCGAGTTCATCGACGACATGGCCGACGCGTATGCGCGCGCCGACCTGCTGGTGTGCCGCGCCGGCGCGATGACGGTGGCCGAGATCGCGGCGGTGGGGGTGGCCAGCGTGCTGGTGCCCTTCCCCCATGCGGTCGACGACCACCAGACCGGCAATGCGCGCTTCCTGTCCGAGCAGGGCGCCGCGCTGCTGCTGCCCCAGGCAGAGCTCACGGCCGAGCGGCTGGCGAAGCTGCTGGCCGGGCTCGAGCGGCCGGCGCTCGCGGAGATGGCCGCGCGCGCGCGCGCGCTGGCGCGCCCCGACGCGGCGAGCCGGGTCGCCGACGTGTGCGAGGAGGCGGCGAGGGCGGCATGAAGCACAAGGTCAAGCACATCCACTTCGTGGGCATCGGCGGCGCCGGCATGAGCGGCATCGCCGAGGTGCTGCTCAACCTCGGCTATCGCATCAGCGGCTCCGACGTCGCGGCCAATGCCATGACGCGCCGGCTCGACGCGCTCGGCGCCACGGTGAGCCTGGGCCACGACGCCGCGCACATCGCCGGCGCCGATTGCGTGGTCACGTCGACCGCGGTGCGCAGCGACAATCCCGAGGTGATCGCGGCGCGCCAGCACCGCGTGCCGGTGGTGCCGCGCGCGCTCATGCTGGCCGAGCTGATGAAGCTGAAGTACGGCATCGCGATCGCCGGCACCCACGGCAAGACCACCACCACCAGCCTGGTCGCCTCGGTGCTCGCGGCCAGCGGGCTCGACCCGACCTTCGTGATCGGCGGGCGCCTGCTGAGCGCCGGCGCCAACGCGCGGCTGGGCACCGGCGAATACATCGTGGTCGAGGCCGACGAATCCGACGCCTCGTTCCTGAACCTCACGCCCATGATCGCCGTCGTCACCAACATCGACGCCGATCACATGGAGACCTACGGGCACGACTTCGCGCGCCTGCGCCAGGCCTTCATCGATTTCACCCAGCGCCTGCCGTTCTACGGGGCGGCGGTGCTGTGCATGGACGACGTGCACGTACGCGAGATCATGCCGCTGGTCTCCAAGCCGGTGCTGACCTACGGGCTGTCCGAGGGCGCGCAGGTGCGCGCCGCCAGCGTGCTCGCCGAGGGCGCCCGCATGCGCTTCACGCTGGTGCGCGAGGATGCCGATCCCCTGCCGGTGGTGCTCAATGCGCCCGGGCTGCACAACGTGCGCAACGCGCTCGCCGCGATCGCGGTGGCCGACGAGCTCGGCGTGGCCGACGAGGCCATCGTCTCGGCGCTGGCCGAGTTCAACGGGGTCGGGCGGCGCTTCCAGCGCTACGGGGAGATTCCCGTGCGGGGCGCAGGCGGCGGGCGCTTCACGCTCATCGACGACTACGGGCACCACCCGGCCGAGATGGCGGCGACGCTGGAGGCCGCACGCGGCGCCTTTCCGGGCCGGCGCATCGTGCTCGCCTTCCAGCCGCACCGCTTCACGCGCACGCGCGACCTGTTCGAGGACTTCGTGCGCGTGCTCTCGAGCGCCGATGCGCTGCTGCTCGGCGACGTCTATGCCGCCGGTGAAGCCCCGATCGTCGCCGCCGACGGGCGCTCGCTGGCGCGCGCGGTGCGCGTGGCGGGCAAGGTCGAGCCGGTGTTCGTCGAGGAGATCGGCGCGATGGCCGGGGCGATCCTCGACGCCGCGTGCGACGGCGACGTGGTGATCACGATGGGCGCCGGCTCGATCGGAGCCGTCGCGCAGCAGGTGAAGGAGGCTGCCGGTGAATCCTGATCCGCAGGACCGCGCTCCCGGAGACGGCGAGCTGCCCGCGCCGGCGGCGCTGGGCAAGGTGGCGGTGCTCTCGGGCGGCCGTTCGGCCGAGCGCGAGGTCTCGATGATGTCGGGCGCCGGCGTGCTGGCCGCGCTGCGCAGCCGCGGGGTCGACGCGCATCCCTTCGACCCGGCCGAGCGCGCCCTCGACGAACTGCGCCGCGAGGGTTTCGCGCGCGCCTTCATCGCGCTGCACGGCCGCTACGGCGAGGACGGCACCGTGCAGGGCGCGCTCGAGCTGCTCGGCATCCCCTACACCGGCAGCGGCGTGATGGCCTCGGCCATCGCGATGGACAAGGTCTACACCAAGCGCATCTGGACCACCCACGGGCTGCCCACGCCGGCCTTCGCGCTCGCCTGCAGCGTCGCCGAGGTGAGCGAGGCGGCGGCGCGCTTCGGCCTGCCGATGGCGGTGAAGCCGTCGCGCGAGGGCTCGACGATCGGCTTCACGAAGATGGTGTCGGCCGACCAGGCGCAGGCGGCGTTCGAGATCGCGCGGCGCCACGACGACGACGTGCTGTGCGAGGAGTTCGTCGACGGGCGCGAGCTGACCGTCGCGGTGATCGGCTCGGGGGCGCGGGCGCGCGCGCTGCCGGTGATCGAGATCGTCGCGCCGGCCGGGAACTACGACTACCAGAACAAGTACTTCCGCGACGACACCCGCTACGTGTGCCCGGCCGAGCTGTCGCAGGCGCTCGCCGACGAGCTGGCCGAGCTCTCGCTGCACGCCTACCGCGCCATCGGCTGCGAAGGCTGGGGGCGCGTCGACATCATGCTGCGCCGCGCCGACGAGCGGCCCTGGCTGCTCGAGGTCAACACCTCGCCCGGCATGACCGGCCATTCGCTGGTGCCGATGGCCGCGCGCGCCGTCGGCATGTCGTACGAGGAGCTGTGCCTGCGCATCCTGGCCTCAGCCAGCCTGAAGATCGGGGCGCGCGCATGAACCTGTGGCACAACGTGCGCGTGCTCAATGCGCTGGCCAACGCGGTGTCGGGCGCGACGCTGCTCGCCGTGCTGGCCGCCGGGCTATGGTGGCTGTCGCAGCGCCCGGTGTTCGCGCTGAGCAGCGTGCGCATCGCCGCCGCCGAGGATCATGCGCTGCACCGCGTGTCGCCGCTGCTGCTGCGCGCCACGGTGGCGCGCGACGTGCGCGGCAACTTCTTCGCGATCGACCTCGACGCGGTGCGCGCGGTGTTCGAGACCGTGCCCTGGGTGCGCCACGCCAGCGTGCGGCGGATCTGGCCCGACGGGCTGGAGGTGGCGATCGAGGAGCACCGGCCGCTGGCGCTGTGGGGCGACGGGCGCCTGGTCAATACCTTCGGGGAGCTGTTCGCGGCCAATCTCGCCGAGGCCGAGGAGGACGGTGAGCTGCCGCAGTTCTCCGGGCCCGAGGGCAGCGCGCTGCAGGTGGCGCGCCGCTACGCGCAGCTGCGTGCGCAGGTCGCACCGCTGCACGTGCAGCCCGATTCGGTAGCGCTATCGCCGCGGCACGCCTGGACGGTGCGCCTGGACGACGGCACCACGCTGCTGCTGGGACGCGACGAAGGCATGCCGCTCGATCGCCGCGTGGCGCGCTGGGTCGACGCCTGGCCGCAGGTGGCCGCCAGCCTGGGCCGGCGCGCCGAGGTGGTCGACCTGCGCTACCCGAACGGATTCGCCATCCGCACGCTCGCCCAGCTCGCCGACGGCGACGCCCGGGGACGCGCGGGGGCGCATTGAACTGCATGGACACCGGAACCAGGGAATGACCAGAGACGCCAAGGACCTGATCGTCGGGCTCGACATCGGCACCTCGAAGATCGTGGCGATCGTCGCCGAGATGCGTGCCGACGGCCACTACGAGATCGTGGGCCTGGGCCAGCACGACTCGCGCGGCCTGAAGAAGGGCGTGGTGGTCAATATCGAGTCCACCGTGGCCTCGATCCAGCACGCCCTCGAGGAAGCCGAGCTGATGGCCGACTGCAAGATCCGCACGGTCTACACCGGGATCGCCGGCAGCCACATCCGCAGCTTCAACTCCAGCGGCATGGTGGCCATCAAGGACAAGGAGGTCACCGAGGCCGACATGGCGCGCGTGATCGAGACCGCCAAGGCGGTGAACATCCCGACCGACCAGCAGATCGTGCACGTGCTGCCGCAGGAATTCATCATCGACGGCCAGGAGGACATCCGCGAGCCGATCGGCATGAGCGGCGTGCGCCTGGAGGTCAAGGTGCACATCGTCACCGGCGCGGTGTCGGCGGCGCAGAACATCGTCAAGTGCGTGCGCCGCTGCGGGCTGGAGGTCAACGACCTGATCCTGCAGCCGCTGGCCTCGAGCATGTCGATCCTCACGCAGGACGAGAAGGAGCTCGGCGTGGCGCTGGTCGACATCGGCGGCGGCACCACCGACATCGCGATCTTCACCGGCGGGGCGATCCGCCACACCGCGGTGATCCCGATCGCCGGCGACCAGATCACCAACGACATCGCGATGGCGCTGCGCACGCCCACGCCCGAGGCCGACGAGATCAAGCTGCGCTTCGGCATCGCCAAGCAGGTGCTGGCCGATCCCGGCGAGAAGATCGAGGTGCCGGGCCTGGGCGACCGCGCCCCGCGCACGCTGTCGCGCCAGGCGCTGGCGGCCGTCATCGAGCCGCGCATCGAGGAGCTGTTCTCGCTGGTGCACCAGGTGATCCGCGAGTCGGGCTACGAGGAGCTGCTCTCCTCGGGCGTGGTGCTCACCGGCGGCAGCAGCCTGCTGCCGGGCATGGTCGAGCTGGCCGAGGACATCTTTCTCAAGCCGGTGCGCATCGGCATGCCCGGCTACAGCGGCGGGCTGGCCGACGTGGTGCGCTCGCCGCGCTATTCCACCGCGGTGGGCCTGCTCGAGGAGGCGAGGCTGCAACGCCTGCGCGGCCGCAAGGTGGCCGAGCAGTCGGGATCGTTCAAGGAAACGCTGCGGCGCATGAAGGAGTGGTTCCTTGGGAATTTCTGAACACCCCGTTTTGCATCGGGAAGGGCGACTGGAGAGGCGAGGCCGTTCGGCCGCGCTAACGGGGGCATGTGCCGGGGGTCGGCTCAGCTTCTCCCGTCTGTCTTCTCACCATCCAGGAGGGCATGACCATGACTTTTGAAATGATCGAAAACGAAGTCGACGGCGCCGTGATCAAGGTGGTCGGGGTTGGCGGCGCCGGCGGCAACGCGGTCAACCACATGATCAACCGCGGCGTGCAGGGGGTCGAGTTCATCACGCTGAACACCGATCGCCAGGCGCTCGGCCGCTCGCTGGCCGAGCGCACCATCCAGCTCGGCAACATGGGGCTGGGCGCGGGTGCGCGCCCCGAGGCCGGGCGTGCCGCGGCCGATGCCATGCGCGACCACATCCGCGAGGCGCTCGAAGGCGCCAACATGGTGTTCCTCACCGCCGGGATGGGCAAGGGCACCGGCACCGGCGCCTCGCCGGTGATCGCCGAGATCGCCAAGGAGATGGGCATCCTGACCGTGGGCGTGGTCACCAAGCCGTTCGACTTCGAAGGCGCCAAGAAGCTGCAGATCGCCGAGCAGGGCATCGAGCAGCTGGTCGAGCACGTCGATTCGCTGATCGTGGTGCTCAACCAGAAGCTGTTCGACGTGATGGACGAGGACGCCAGCCTGGAGGATGCGTTCAAGCGCGCCGACGACGTGCTGCACAACGCCGTGGCCGGCATCGCCGAGATCATCAACGTGCCGGGCCTGGTCAACGTCGACTTCGCCGACGTGAAGACGGTGATGGGCGAGCAGGGCAAGGCGATGATGGGCATCGGCGAATCGGCCGGCCTCGATCGTGCGCGCATCGCCGCCGAGCAGGCGGTGTCCTCGCCGCTGCTCGACGGCGTCGACCTGCAGGGCGCGCGCGGCGTGATCGTCAACATCACCGCCAACCGCAGCCTGAAGCTGAAGGAGACCAACGACGTCATCAACACCATCAAGCACTTCTGCGCCGACGACGCCACCATCATCCACGGCACGGTGTTCGAGGAGAGCATGGCCGACCGGCTGCGCGTGACCGTGGTGGCCACCGGCATCGGGCGGCGTGCCGCCAAGCCGGTGCTGGTGCCGCAGGCGCATCGCCATACCGGCACCGACCATGCCGCTCCGGCGCAGGCGGCCGACTACGCGCAGTTCGAGCAGCCCACGGTGTGGCGCAGCCCGCGGGCGTCGGCGGCCGCCCAGGTGCAGGCGCTGGAGGACAGCGGCGTCGAGCGCTTCGACATCCCGGCGTTCCTGCGCAAGCAGGCCGACTGACGGCCCCGCCGGACGCGCACGGGGATCCGCGCGCCGCAGTCCCTGCGCGCGTTCCGCGGCCGGGCTGCCGGGCGCCGGAACGCGTCCGGCACTACAATTCGGGGTTGTCCGCCGCGAGGCGGACGGGTGCCACGGCCCGCCTCGCGGCCGCCTCACGGAGAACCAGGCCATGACGATCAAGGTGGGTGACAAGCTACCCAATGCGACGATCCGCGAATTCATCGAGGTCGAGGGCAACGGCTGCTCGATCGGCCCCAACGCGTTCCAGGTCGCCGATCTCGTCAAGGGCAAGCGCATCGTGATCTTCGGCCTGCCCGGGGCCTACACGCCGACCTGCTCGGTGCAGCACGTGCCCGGCTACGTGAAGCACTACGACGCGCTCAAGGCCAAGGGCGTCGACGAGATCTGGTGCGTGTCGGTCAACGATGCCTTCGTGATGGGTGCCTGGGGCCGCGACCAGGGGGCGGGCGGCAAGGTGCGCATGATGGCCGACGGCAGCGCCGAGCTCACCCGCGCGCTGGGCCTGGAGCTCGACCTCACCAAGGGTGGCTTGGGCATCCGCTCGCAGCGCTACGCCATGCTGGTCGACGACGGCGTGGTCAAGTCGCTCGACGTGGAGGCGGCCGGCAAGTTCGAGGTCTCGGGCGCCGAGCCGATGCTGGCCCGCCTGTGAGGCGCGGGCCGCGCGGACCATGATGCGGCAACGGACCATCCGGGCACCGGTCGGCGCGACCGGCGTGGGGCTGCACTCCGGCGAACGGGTCGAGCTGACGCTGCGCCCGGCGCCCGCCGATGCCGGCATCGTCTTTCGCCGCGTCGATCTCGACCCGCCGGTCGAGATCCGCGCCGGCGCCGCGCGCGTGACCGATACGCGCATGGCCTCGACCCTCTCGGCAGCCGACGAGGGTCCGGGCGGCGAGGTGCGCGTGGCCACCGTCGAGCACCTGATGTCGGCGCTGGCCGGCCTCGGCGTGGACAACCTGTACGTGGACGTCACGGCGGCCGAGATCCCCATCCTCGACGGCTCGGCCGGTTCCTTCGTGTTCCTGGTGCAGTCGGCCGGCATCGTCGAGCAGCGCGCGCTCAAGCGCTTCATCCGGGTCAAGCGGCCGATCGAGGTGCGCGAGGGCGACAAGTACGCGCGGCTCGATCCGCACTTCGGTTTCAAGCTGCGCTTCTCGATCGACTTCGGGCACCCGGCCATCGACGCCACCGGCCAGGCCTTCGAGATCGACTTCGCGACGATGTCGTACGTGAAGGAGGTCGCGCGCGCGCGCACCTTCGGCTTCATGCAGGACGTCGAGGCGCTGCGCGCCCACGGCCTGGCCAAGGGCGGCAGCTTCGGCAACGCGATCGTCATGGACGAATACCGCGTGCTCAACGCCGACGGCCTGCGCTTCGACGCCGAGTTCGTCAAGCACAAGATCCTCGATGCGATCGGCGATCTCTACCTGGTCGGCCATCCGCTGCTGGCGGCCTACGATGCGCACAAGTCGGGCCACGCCCTGAACAACCAGCTGCTGCGCGCCCTGCTGGCCGACGAGTCGGCCTGGGAGCTGATCACCTTCGGCGAGCGCGCCGATGCGCCGCGCCTGTTCGCGCTCGACTGGGTCCATGCCTGAACGCGGGCCGCTGCCGCGATGATGATCGCGCTCCGGCTGGCGGTCGTCGCGCTCGCGATCGCCGTGGTCTGGTTCGTCGTGCGCTTCCTCGCCACGCGCGAGCGCCGCTACCTGCGCCTGGCCGGCCGTACGCTGGCGATCGGCCTGGCGGCCGTGCTGCTGTTCTTCGCGGTGCTGATCGCCGAGCGGCTCTGACCGGCCCGGGCGCCGGGCGGCAGAATTCGCTCGCGGCTTCCGGCCCAGCTCGCCGCGCAGGCGAGCGCCTCCCATCGGTCTCGTGCCGCCGCCCGTCACGCCGGCGTCCGGCCGCGCGCCGGCGGTGTCAGCGCGCCCGGCGCTGGTGGCGGATCAGGTTTGCGAGCGCTTGCTTGAGCGGTGAGGCTTCGATGCCGGCCGTCAACCGCGCCAGCTCGGCCAGAGCGTGCGGCGGCACGGCAGGGCGCGGCGCGGATGCGGCGGGCGCGGGCGCCGCGCCGTGTCGTTGCGGCACGATCCTGATTCGACTAACCTGCGCGCAGTCCCGGCGCAGGACTTCCAGCAGCGTCGGGGCCATCTGGCGCAACCGCGCCGCCCAGGCCGCGTTCGGCGTCGCGACGGTCAGCGTCGCCGCCTCGAGCGACATCACGGCCATGGGAATGCGCGGACACGCCTCGGCCAGCCGGGCCTGCAGCGCCACCAGGCGATCGACGCGGGCGGCCAGGGCGCGAAAGCTCGCCTCGGCATCGAGCCAGCTGGCGGCGGGGCGGGCGGGCGCGGATTTCATCGGTCGGGTCTGCGCAGTCGGCAGGCAACGGTAGCACGGCGGAGAAACCAGATGCAGATCATTCTCGTGCATCCGCGGTTCAGGCAGGCGCGCACGATCGTCATCGGCCGCGGCACGGTGACCACCCTCGCGCTCGCGCTGCTGCTGGCGCTGGCCTCGGCCTCGGGGCTGCTGTCCTACGTGATGGTGCGCCACGCGGCGGGCGCGCAGCTGCCGTGGCTGCAGCAATGGCTGCCGCAGCCGGCGCCGCTGGCTGCGGACGGCGACGAGCGGGTGCGCCACCACATCGATGCCCTGGCCGTCAGGCTGGGTCAGCTGCAGGCGCGCCTGGCGCGGCTCGATGCCCTGGGCGAGCGGCTGGCGTCCATGGCCGGCCTGCCTGCCGTCGATATCGGCGCGGCGAGCCGCGTGCCGGGCCGCGGCGGGCCCTTGGCCGCCGGCAGCCGCTCGCTCACGCTGGACGAGCTCGCGCACGCGATCGATCGCACCGACAGCGCCTTCGAGCGCCAGTCCGACACCCTGGACCTGCTCGAATCGGAGCTGCTGTACCGCGAGGCGGCCGCGCGCCTGGTGCCGAGCACGCGGCCGCTGGCCGACGCGCTGGTGGGCTCGGCCTTCGGCGCGCGCATCGATCCGTTCACCGGCCGGCGCGTGGTGCACGAGGGGCTCGACTTCGGCGCTCCCGTGGGCACGCCCATCCTCGCGGCCGCCGCCGGGGTGGTGGTGTACGCCGAGCGCCATCCGGCCTACGGCAACCAGGTCGACATCGACCACGGCAACGGCCTGGTGACGCGCTACGCGCACGCCTCGCGCCTGGACGTGACGGCCGGCGAGATCGTCAAGCAGGGGCAGAAGATCGCCGAGGTCGGCTCCACCGGCCGCTCGACCGGCCCGCACCTGCACTTCGAGGTCCGCCTCGACGGCGTGCCCAAGGACCCGCTGGCCTATCTGCGCGGCGGGCTGCGCGGGGCCGGTGCGCCGGTGGCCGGCTCGTGCAGGGGTGCGTGCTAGACTCGCAGGATTTCCCATCAGGCTGTGGCCCAGCCCGGCCCGACCGGCCGCGGTTCGGCTCGCCCGCCCCGAATGATCCAGAACGTCCTCACCAAGATCTTCGGCAGCCGCAACGAGCGGCTGCTGAAGACCTATCGCAAGACGGTCGCCCAGATCAACGCGCTCGAGCCGCGGATCATGCAGCTCGACGACGAGCAGCTCAAGGCCAAGACCGCCGAGTTCCGCCAGCGCCTGGCCGACGGCGCGACGGTCGACGACCTGCTGCCCGAGGCGTTCGCGGTGTGCCGCGAGGCGGCGCGGCGGGTGCTCGGCATGCGCCACTTCGACGTGCAGATGGTCGGCGGCATGGTGCTGCATGCCGGCAAGATCGCCGAGATGCGTACCGGCGAGGGCAAGACCCTCACCGCCACCCTGGCGGTGTACCTCAATGCGCTGGCCGGCAAGGGCGTGCACGTGGTCACCGTCAACGACTACCTGGCCAGCCGCGACGCCGAGTGGATGGGCCGCGTCTATCGCTTCCTCGGCATGACGGTCGGCACCATCCTCACCCAGCAGGCCACCGCCGACAAGAAGGAAGCCTACGCGGCCGACATCACCTACGGCACCAACAACGAGTTCGGCTTCGACTACCTGCGCGACAACATGGAGTACGCGGTGGGCGACCGCCGCCAGCGCGGGCTGCACTACGCGATCGTCGACGAGGTCGACTCGATCCTGATCGACGAGGCACGCACGCCGCTGATCATTTCGGGGCAGGCCGAGAACCAGACCGAGACCTACCAGCGCATCGATGCGTTGCCTCCGCTGCTGGAAGAGATGGCCAGCGAGCCGAAGTCCGGCGAGCCGGAGCCTCCCGGCGACTACTGGGTCGATCGCAAGGCGCACCAGGTGTACCTCTCTGAGGCCGGCCACGAGAAGGCCGAGCGCATCCTCGCGCAGATGGGCCTGCTGCCCGAGGGCGCGAGCCTGTACGACGCCGGCAACATCGGCCTCATGCACCACCTGATGGCGGCGCTGCGCGCGCACACGCTGTTCCACCGCGACCAGCAGTACGTGGTGCAGAACGGCGAGGTGATCATCGTCGACGAGTTCACCGGGCGCCTGATGCCGGGCCGGCGCTGGTCCGAGGGCCTGCACCAGGCGGTCGAGGCCAAGGAAGGCGTGACCATCCAGGCCGAGAACCAGACGCTGGCCTCGATCACGTTCCAGAACTACTTCCGCATGTACGGCAAGCTCGCCGGCATGACCGGTACGGCCGACACCGAGGCCTACGAGTTCCAGGACATCTACGGCCTGGAGACGGTGGTCATCCCGACCCATCGACCGATGATCCGGGAGGATCGCCAGGACCAGGTCTTCCGCACCGCGCGCGAGAAGTACGACGCCATCGTCGCCGACATCCGCGACTGCTACGAGCGCGGCCAGCCGGTGCTGGTGGGCACGACCTCGATCGAGAACTCCGAGCTGCTCTCGGGCCTGCTAGCCAAGGAGAAGCTGCCGCACCAGGTGCTCAACGCCAAGCAGCACGCGCGCGAGGCCGAGATCGTCGCGCAGGCGGGCCGCCCGAAGATGGTCACCATCGCCACCAACATGGCGGGCCGCGGCACCGACATCGTGCTCGGGGGCAATGTCGAGAAGCAGATCGAGTTCCTGCGCGCCGACGCGTCGCTGCCCGAGGCCGAGCGCGAAGCGCGCATCGTCAGGCTGAGCGACGAATGGCAGTCGCTGCACGACCAGGTGATCGCCGCCGGCGGCCTGCACATCGTGGGCACCGAGCGCCACGAGTCGCGCCGCATCGACAACCAGCTGCGCGGGCGCTCCGGGCGCCAGGGCGACCCGGGCTCGTCGCGCTTCTACCTGTCGATGGAAGATCCGCTGCTGAAGATCTTCGCCGGCGACCGGCTCAAGGCGATCATGGACCGCCTCAAGCTGCCCGAGGGCGAGGCCATCGAGGCCGGCATGGTCACGCGCTCGATCGAGTCGGCGCAGCGCAAGGTCGAGGCGCGCAACTTCGATATCCGCAAGCAGCTGCTCGAGTACGACGACGTCGCCAACGACCAGCGCAAGATCGTCTACGCCGATCGCAACGCGCTGCTGGAGTCCGAGGTCTTCTCCGAGCGCGTGCGCGACCTGCGCCAGCGCGTCTTCGGCGAGCTGTTCCGCCAGTACGTGCCGGCCGGCACGGTCGAGGACCAGTGGGACGTCGCCGGCCTGCAGAAGGCGCTCGAGAGCGACTGGCAGCTCGACGTGCCGCTGGCGGCGACGCTGCAGCAGAGCCCCGACCTCGGCGACGACGACCTCCTGAAGGCCGTCCTCGAGGCCGCCGACGGCGTGTACGAGGCCAAGGTGGAGCAGGTGGGCGCCGAGGTCTTCGCCGGCTTCGAACGCTCGATCATGCTGCAGACCATCGACCAGCACTGGCGCGAGCACCTGTCGTCGCTCGACTACCTGCGCCAGGGCATCCACCTGCGCGGCTATGCGCAGAAGAACCCCAAGCAGGAATACAAGCGCGAGGCGTTCGAGCTGTTCGGCCTGATGCAGGAGCGCGTGCGCACCGACGTCACGCGCATCCTGATGACGGTGCGCATCCAGTCCTCGGCCGAGGTCGAGCAGGCCGAGGCCGCCCAGCCGCACTACGCCAACGTGAACTACACGCACGCCGACTTCGACGAGACCGCCGCCGAATCGGCCGATGCCGAGACGATCGCGCTGGCGGTGCAGCAGGCGCCGCGCGTCGAGGAAGCGGCCCAGCAGCCGGTACGCCGCTTCGGCCAGAAGATCGGCCGCAACGATCCGTGCCCGTGCGGCTCGGGCAAGAAATACAAGCAGTGCCACGGCCGGCTCGGCTGAAGTCCAGCCGGGCGGCGGCTCGACCCCTGGCGGCGCGGAGAATCCCATGCCCGTGAACCTCGAAATGCCGGTGCGCGAGCGGCTGCGCCCGGTGGCCGGTGTCGACATCGCCACCGCCAGGGCCGCCATCCGCAAGCCCGGTCGGCGCGACGTGCTGGTGCTGCGCCTGAACGAAGGCGCCAGCGTCGCCGGCGTGTTCACCACCAACCGCTTCTGCGCCGCGCCGGTGCGCGTGTGCCGCGAGCACCTCGAGCGCAGCGCAGGCGTCATCCGCGCGCTGGTGGTCAATACCGGCTGCGCCAACGCCGGCACCGGCGCGCAGGGGCTCGCCGATGCGCGGCGCAGCTGCGAGGAGGTGGCGCGGCTCCTCGGCTGCGCCCCCGAGCAGGTGCTGCCGTTCTCCACCGGAGTGATCCTCGAGCCGCTGCCCATGCCGCGCCTGCTCGCGGGCATCGCGGCGGCCGTGGCGGAGCTGGGCGCGAGCGACTGGCTCGATGCCGCCGAGGCGATCATGACCACCGACACGCTGCCCAAGGCCGTCTCGCGCGAAGTGACGATCGGCGGGCGGCGCGTGACGGTCAGCGGCATCGCCAAGGGAGCGGGCATGATCCGCCCGAACATGGCGACCATGCTCGGCTTCATCGCCACCGATGCGGCGCTGCCGCAGCCGCTGCTGGCGCGCTGGGCGCGCGAGGTGGCCGATCTCAGCTTCAACCGGGTCACCGTCGACGGGGACACCTCGACCAACGATTCCCTGGTGCTCGCGGCCAGCGGCGCGTCCGGCGTGTCGCTGGCCGACGAGGCCGCGCCCGGCGCCGCGGCGCTCAAGGAGGCCTTCGTCGCGGTGGCGCAGCAGCTCGCCCAGGCGCTGGTGCGCGACGGCGAGGGCGCGACCAAGTTCATCACCGTCCGCATCGAGCAGGCGCGCAGCGAAGAAGAGGCCGCGCGCATCGCCTACGCGATCGCGCACTCGCCGCTGGTCAAGACCGCATTCTTCGCCTCCGACCCGAATCTCGGCCGCATCCTGGCGGCCATCGGCTATGCCGGCGTGCACGACCTCGACGTCGAGCGCATCGAGCTGTACCTCGACGACGTGCACGTGGCCACGCGCGGCGGGCGCCACCCCGACTATCGCGAGGAAGACGGCCAGCGCGTGATGAAGCAGCCCGAGATCGGCGTTCGCGTCCTGCTCGACCGCGGGTCGGCGGCCACCACCGTCTGGACCTGCGACCTGTCGCACGACTACGTGTCGATCAACGCCGACTATCGTTCCTGATTCTGAGCGCGTCGATGTTCGATCTTCGCAAGCTCGATGACCTCGTCGATCGGGCGCACTCGCTCCTCGGGCGGCTCGAGAGCCTGCTGCCGGGCGTTCCCGAGCCCGACTGGAGCGCGTCCACGGCGTTTCGCTGGCGCCGCCGCACCAGCGTGCTGGGCGTGCAGGCCGTGCTGCAGCCGGTACGGCAGGTGTCGCCGATCCGCCTGTCCGACCTCATGCACATCGACGAGCAGAAGCGCGTGATCGAGCAGAACACGCGCCAGTTCGTGGCGGGCCTGCCTGCCAACAACGTGCTGCTCACCGGCTCGCGCGGCACCGGCAAGTCGTCGCTCATCAAGGCCTGCCTGAACGAATATGCCGGCCGCGGGCTGCGCCTGATCGAGGTCGACAAGGACGACCTGGTCGACCTGCCCGACATCGTCGAGCTGGTGGCGCCGCGCTCCGAGCGCTTCATCGTGTTCTGCGACGACCTCTCCTTCGAGGAAGGCGAGCCCGGCTACAAGGCGCTGAAGGTGGCGCTGGACGGCTCGGTGGCGGTGCAGTCCGACAACCTGCTGATCTACGCCACGTCGAACCGCCGCCACCTGATGCCCGAGTACATGCGCGAGAACCTCGACGCGAAGCACCAGGCCGACGGCGAGATCCACCCGGGCGAGACGGTCGAGGAGAAGATCTCGCTGTCCGAGCGCTTCGGCCTGTGGGTGGCCTTCTATCCGTTTCGCCAGGACGACTACCTGGCCATCGTGGCGCACTGGCTGGCGAGCTTCGGTTGCAGCGAAGACGAGATCGACGCCGCGCGCCCCGAGGCGCTGCGCTTCGCCCTCGAACGCGGTTCGCGCTCCGGGCGCGTGGCCTGGCAGTTCGCCAGGGACCACGCCGGCCGCCTGAAAGGCCGTGCGCCGCGCCGGGCCGCGCCGGGCGGTGCGCCCGCGTCCGCCCGGGGCCGCACGCCTGCGCCCGCCCGGCAGCGCACGCCTGCCCCGGCCGGCCGCCGCGCCGCCGGCGGCAAGCAGGCCCGGTGACGCGCGGCATCACCGAGGTGGCCGTGGGCGTGCTGACGCGCGCCGACGGCGCCGTGCTGCTGGCGCAGCGTCCGCCGGGCAAGGCCTACGCGGGATGGTGGGAATTCCCGGGCGGCAAGCTCGAGGCCGGCGAGAGCGTCGAGCAGGCGCTGGCGCGCGAGCTGCACGAGGAGCTCGGCATCACGGTGCGCGAGGCGCGGCCCTGGGTGGTGCGCGAGCATGTCTATCCGCACGCCCACGTCAGGCTGTCGTTCCTGCGCGTGCCGACCTGGTCGGGCGAGCCGCGGGCCCGCGAAGGCCAGGCGCTGGCCTGGCGCCAGGCC
This sequence comes from Burkholderiales bacterium 70-64, assembly GCA_001898645.1. Classification (GTDB taxonomy): domain Bacteria; phylum Pseudomonadota; class Gammaproteobacteria; order Burkholderiales; family Burkholderiaceae_E; genus Zeimonas. The sequence continues at coordinate 40,287 of MKUQ01000030.1, read as the reverse complement.
TCGCACATCGACCTCGCGCCGCTGCTGCCGGCCACCGTGCCGGTCATCGGCTGGCTGCGCCTGCCGCAGTGCCTGGCCATCTCCTGCGCGATGGAGCTGGGCGAGGAATTGTTCCTGCAACGGCTCGAGGCACGGCTGCTGCGCGGCCTGCGGCTGCTCCAGCTGCGCGAGCCGGGCATGTCCGCCGAGCGCTTCGATGCCCTGTTCCACCGCGTACGCGAGCGCTGCCGGCACCACGGCGCGCAGCTCATCGTCAACAGCGTGCACCCGGCCTCCTACGCGCAGGCCTGCGACGGAGTGCACATGCGGGCGGCCGAATTGCGCCTGTGCGTTTCTCGCCCGAGACTGCGCATCGTCGGAGCGTCGTGCCACGATGCCGAAGAGCTCGCCCTGGCGGCACGCCTGGGCGCCGACTTCGCTTTGCTCGGGCCGGTCAAGCCGACCCTGACGCACCCGCTGGCGCGTACGCTGGGCTGGCCGGGCTTCGCGCGGCTGGCGCGGGGGTCGGGCGTGCCGGTCTATGCGCTGGGCGGCCTCGACGAGCGCGACGCCTCGCAGGCCATGCGTGCCGGCGCGCACGGCTTGGCCATGATGCGTTCGATCTGGCGCTGAGCCGCACAGGCGCTTCGCCGGCGGCGCATGCTGCAGCTGGTCTCGGCGGCGGTGATGCGAACGAACGCAAGACCGTATCAGTCGTGGGACCCGTTGGTGGGGGGTGTTCCCGTCCCACCGCCGGTTCCGCCCGCTGCCGGGTCCACGTCATGCGCCTGCGGGTCGCGCGATTCGCCGGCGATGCGGTAGCGCTCGGCTGCCCAGGCGCCCAGGTCGAGCGTCTTGCAGCGTTCCGAGCAGAAGGGCCGCCAGCGGCTGGCCGGCTCGAACGGCACCTTGCGCCCGCATGCCGGGCAACTCACCGACACCACCCGCCCGGCCATCACACCCGCCCAGCCATCACGCGTCCGGCCATTGCGCCCGCCCGGCCATCACGCTACAGGTTGCACAGCGCCAGCTCGAAGTCGACGGTGCCCTCGAAGGGGCGCGGCCGCAGGTCGCCGTCCTGGCTGGTGAAACGGATCCACAGCAGGTACTTGTTGGCGCTGATCTCCGGGATGGCGCCGGTGGTCTCGTCGAGGCGCACCTGCACCATCTGGTAGGTCTTGCCGCCGAGGGACTGCTGGAAGCTGCCCTGCTGGGCCGACAGCACCGAGCGCTGGGCGCTTTCGCGCAGCAGCCGGAGCACGATCGCGAGGCTGTCGTAGAGCGGCTTGAAGGGCGCCGCCCAGCCGGCGATGTCGCGCTGGCGCGCCTCGAACGGCCGATGCTGCCAGGCGTAGTACGAAGGCAGGTCGAACTCGCAGGCGCCGCCCGCGATGATGGTGCGGCTGCGGATGCTCATCAGCCACTCGTTGTCGCGCAGGTGCTGCCCGCTCTTGCCGGTGATCGCGCCCAGCCCCCGCGCGGCCTCGTCGATCTGCGCCAGGATGCGATCGAGCGCCTCGCCCGAGACGTCCGGATTGTTGCGGAACGCGATCAGCGTCTGGCGTTGCCGCTCCAGCTCCTGCAGCAGGTCGGACTTGAGATCGGCGCGGCCCGCGACGTCGAGGATCTCGAACAGGGTGACCAGCGCCACGTGGTGATCCAGCGCGTGCTCCTTGCCGGCGAAGAACTCAAGGCGCTCGAACAGGTCTTCCAGCCGCAGCAGGGTCCGGACGCGTTCGTTCAGCGGATACTCGTACAAGATCAAGGTGCCGTCCTGGGCCGCAGGCGGCGCTGCCCGCAGCATCGCCGCGGCGGCGTCGCCGGATGAGCATCGTGCGCAATGCTCGAAGACGCACGAATTCTGGCGCAAAGCGATTCGCTTGACAAACCGGTTGGACTCGTCATTGCGATTCGACGTACCTGCGATGCAGCGCGTCGACCTGGGCGGCCAGCGCCTGCGGGGCGCCGCCGTTGTCGATCACGTCGTCGGCCGCGGCCAGCCGCTGCGCGCGGCTGGCCTGGGCGGCGAGGATGGATTCGGCGCGCTCGCGGGTGAGCCCGCTGCGGCGCATGACGCGCTCGATCTGCGATTCGACCGGGCAGTCGACCACCACGATGCGATCGACGCCGCCGGCGCGATCGCCCGACTCCACCAGCAGCGGCACGACCAGCACCGTGTAGGGGCTGCGCGAGGCGCCGATGCGGCGCTGCGATTCGGCGCGGATCATCGGATGCAGGATCGCCTCGAGACGCGTCCGCGCGGCCGGGTCGCCGAACGCGATCTCGCGCATGACGTCGCGGTCGAGCGAGCCGTCGGCCTTGGCCACGCGGTCGCCGAAGGCAGCGCGGATCGCCGGCATCGCCGCGCCGGTGGGTCCGGTGAGCTCGTGGGCGATCGCATCGGTGTCGATCACCGTGGCGCCATGCGCGGCGAACAGGTCGGCCACGGTGCTCTTGCCGCTGCCGATGCCGCCGGTCAGGCCGATCAGCAGGCCGCGTCGGCCGGCGTGCGGGTCGGAAGGGGGGAGCGCGGTGCCCATGCGCGGCAGTCTAGCAGCGGCTGCTGCCGGGGCACGCGCGGCGATCGGGTTTTTCTCAGGCGTGGATGCCGAACAGCGCGCCCAGCGGTTCGCGGAAGTACAGGGCCAGCAGGCCGGCGCCGGCGAGGTAGGGGCCGAACGGGATCGGCACCTCGCGCCCATGGCGGGCGAACACCATCAGCGCGATCCCGACCATGGCCCCGACCACCGAGGCCAGGAGGATCACCGAGGGCAGGGCGGTCCAGCCGAACCAGGCGCCGAGCGCGGCGAGCAGCTTGAAGTCGCCGTAGCCCATGCCTTCCCGGCCGGTGGTGAGCTTGAACAGCCAGTACACCGACCACAGGCTGAGATAGCCCGCCATCGCGCCGACCACGGCGGCCTCGAGCGGCGCGTATACGCCCTGCAGGTTGAACAGCAGGCCCAGCCACAGCAGAGGCAGGGTGATGTCGTCGGGCAGCAGCTGGGTGTCGAAGTCGATGCAGGCGAGCGCGATCAGCGCCCAGGTGAGCAGCAGGGCGCCGAGGCCGGCCGCGCTCGCGCCGAAGCGCCACACCGCCGCGGCGCTCAGCGCGGCGGCGGCCAGCTCGACCAGCGGGTAGCGCAGCGAGATGGCCTTGCCGCAGGCGGTGCACTTGCCGCGCTGCCACAGCCAGCTGGCGAGCGGGATGTTCTCGAGCACGCCGATGCGGTGGCCGCAGGCCGGGCAATGCGAGCGCGGCACCACCAGGTTGTACGGCTCGAGCGCCGGGGCCGCCTCGCCGCGCACCTCCGCGGCCTGGCGCGCCCAGTCGCGCTCGAGGATCCTGGGCAGGCGGTGGATGACCACGTTCAGGAAGCTGCCCACCAGCAGCCCCAGGACGGCGGCTGTGCCGACGGCCAGGGAGGGCGAGTGCTGCAGGGTGTCGAGCATCGGCGTTGCGGCCGATCCTACTACACCACCTGGCCGAGCTTGAAGATCGGCAGGTACATGGCGACCACCAGGCCGCCGATGAGCGTGCCCAGCACCACCATGATCAGCGGCTCGAGCAGGCTCGAGAGGCTCTCGACCGCATCGTCGACCTCGCGCTCGAAGATGTCGGCCGCCTTGGCCAGCATCGAATCGAGCGAGCCCGACTCTTCGCCGATGGACGACATCTGCAGCACCATGTTCGGGAACACGCTCGAGTTCTGCATCGCCACCGTCAGGCTGGTGCCGGTCGAGACCTCCTGCTGGATCTTCTTGGTGGCCATGAGGTAGACGTGGTTGCCCGAGGCGCCGCCCACGGAGTCGAGCGCCTCGACCAGCGGCACGCCGGCGGCGAACATCGTCGACAGGGTGCGCAGCCAGCGTGCGATGGTGGCCTTCTCGACCACCGAGCCGAAGATCGGCAGCTTGAGCATCGTGCGGTCGACGATCATCTGGACCTTGGGCGAGCGCCGCCACGCCTGCAGCAGGAAGTACAGCCCGCCGCCGATGGTGCCGAACACCAGGTACCAGTATTCGACGAAGAAGTCGGAGAGGGCGATCACCATCAGCGTGGGCGCGGGCAGGTCGGCTCCGAAGCTGGAGAACACGTTCTTGAAGGCCGGCACGACGAACAGCATGATCACCGCGACCACGATGAACGCCACGACCAGCACGGCCACCGGATAGAACAGGGCCGACTTGATCTTGCCCTTGATCGCCTGCATCTTTTCCTTGTACGTCGCGAGCCGGTCGAGGAGGTCGTCCAGGATCCCCGCCTGCTCGCCGGCGCCGACCAGGTTGCAGAACAGCGAATCGAAGTACAGCGGATACTTGCGGAAGGCCTGCGACAGCGAGGTGCCGGTCTCGACGTCGCCGCGGATGTCGTTGAACAGCTTGGATACCGAGCCGTTGCTGGTGCCGCGCGCCACGATGTCGAACGACTGCAGCAGCGGCACGCCGGCCTTCATCATGGTGGCGAGCTGGCGCGTGAACAGGGTGATGTCCTTCTCGCCGATGCGCTTGCCCTTCTTGTAGCGCCGCTTGGCGACCCGGGTCACCACGATGCCCTGGCGGCGCAGCGTGGTCTGCACGACGGCCGGACCGTTCGCGCGCATCTCGCCGCGCACCGTCTTGCCGGTGCGGTCGCGGCCCTCCCAGGTGTAGGTGTGCTCCTTGGGTGCGGCGCGCGGCGGCGCGGGCAGGGCTCGGGTGGTGGCCATCGGCGTGCCTCTCAGCGTGTCTCGATGTGGGTCATTCGTTGGTCACGCCCAGCACCTCCTCGATGCTGGTCATGCCCTGCATCACTTTCATCAGGCCCGAGCGGCGCAGGTCGCGCACGCCTTCGGCCTGGGCCTGGTGCGCGATCTGCAGCGCGTTGCCGCCGGCGAGGATGATCTTCTGCGTTTCCTCGGAGATCGGCATCACCTGGTAGATGCCGACGCGGCCCTTGTAGCCCGAGCCGCCGCAGCGCTCGCAGCCGGCCGGGCGGTAGGGCACCCACGAACCGTCGAGGTCCGACTCGAGGAAGCCGGCCTCGAGCAGCGCCGCGTGGCCGGCCTCCAGGGGCTGCTTGCACGCGCACAGGCGGCGCGCCAGGCGCTGCGCGGTGATCAGGATCACCGAGGAGGCGATGTTGAAAGGCGCCACCCCCATGTTGGCCAGGCGGGTGAGCGTGGTCGGGCCGTCGTTGGTGTGCAGCGTGGAAAGCACCATGTGGCCGGTCTGGGCGGCCTTGATCGCGATGTCGGCGGTTTCCAGGTCGCGGATCTCGCCGACCATGATGACGTCCGGATCCTGGCGCAGGAACGACTTGAGGGCGGCCGAGAAGGTCAGGCCCGCCTTGTCGTTGACGTTGACCTGGTTGATGCCGGGCAGGTTGATCTCCGCCGGATCCTCGGCGGTGGAGATGTTTATGCCGGGCTGGTTCAGGATGTTCAGGCAGGTGTACAGCGACACCGTCTTGCCCGAGCCGGTCGGGCCGGTGACCAGGATCATGCCGTAGGGACGGCGGATCGCGTCGAGCAGCAGCTGCTTCTGGTCGGGCTCGTAGCCCAGGGCGTCGATGCCCAGCCGCGCCGACGACGGATCGAGGATCCGCATCACGATCTTCTCGCCGAACAGCGTCGGCAGCGTCGAGACGCGGAAGTCGATGGCGCGCTGGTTCGACAGCACGATCTTCATCCGCCCGTCCTGCGGCACGCGCTTCTCGGAGATGTCCAGGCGCGAGATCACCTTGATGCGCGAGGCCAGCTTCTCCTTGATGGCCAGCGGCGGCTGCACCATCTCGCGCAGCTCGCCGTCGACGCGGAATCGGATCCGGTAGAACTTCTCGTAGGGCTCGAAGTGCACGTCCGAGGCGCCGGCCTGGATCGCGTCGACCAGGATCTTCTGCAGGAAGCGCACCACCGGGGCATCGTCGACCTCGCTGGTGTCGGCCGGCGCGCTCGGTTCCTCGCTCGCGACGTCGATGTCGTAGGAGTCGTCGACCAGGTCGCCCAGCTTCTCGGCCACGCTCTGGCCGAGGCGCTCGACCATGCGGGTGAGCTTGTCGTGCTCGACCACGATCGGATCGACCGTGGCCTGCGCCGAGAAGCGGATGCGATCGAGCAGCCGGAAGTCGGTCGGGTCCGACAGCGCCACCGAGATCCGGCCGCCGCGCTTGCCCAGCGCGACCACGCGCACCTCGGTGGCGAGCTTGCGATCGAGTGCGTCGTCCGGCAGCGACGCCGGATCGATGGCCGAGAGGTCGAGCAGCGGATGGCCGAACACCTCGGCGGCGAACTTCGCCAGCTGGCGCGCCTGCATGTGGCCGCCGGCGATCAGCTCGTCGATGAACGCCACGTTGGCGGCGTCGGCCTTGCGCTGGATGGTGCCTGCCTGGTCGACCCGCAGGATCTGGTGCTGCACCAGCGCGCGGCCGAGCCCGGCGAGCGTGGTCGGCTCGGCCGTGCGGGGCGGGAGGGTCGCGGCTGCCATCTTGCCTGTCTGGTGGATCGTCGGTCTTCGGGTTATTGCGCCATCATGCCTGCCGGGCCGTGCCCGGAGCGATGGGTGTGCGGGGAGGTCTGGACGAGCGGCGGCAGCGAGCCGGACGAACGGCGCTCGCCGTGGCGCCCGGAAGAAACGCCGGCGAATGAACGCCGGCGAATGACGGCGCTCAGCGCGGCGGCGTCTCCTGCGGGGCGCCCTCGACCGGGAAGGCGCCCGGCGGCAGCCGGCGCAGGCGCGCGCTGCGGATCAGCCGGTCCTCGATCTGCTGCACTTCGACCACCAGCTGCCCGAAGCGCACGCTGACGCTGGCCTCGGGCAGCTCGCGCAGGGTCTGCAGCAGCAGGCCGTTGAGCGTGCGCGGGCCGTCGAGCGGGAAGGCGGTGCCGAGCCGGCGGTTGATCTCGCGCAGCAGCGCGCTGCCCTCGACGGTCGCCTCGTCGTGCTCGTTCCATTCGAGGCTGCTGTCGCCGCCCGGCGCGGTGGTGGTGAACTCGCCGATGATCTCCTCGATGATGTCCTCGAGGGTGACCAGGCCGAGCACCTCGCCGTACTCGTCGATCACCAGCGCGATGCGCTGGCGATTCTCCTGGAAGAACTGCAGCTGGCGGAATACCGGCGTGCCGCTGGGGACGAAGTAGGGGTCGGCGAGGATGCCGCGCAGGTCCTCGATGTCGAACGATTCGCGCTGCAGCAGGCCGAGCGCGCGCCGCACGTGCAGCATGCCGACCACGCGGTTGATCTCGCCCTCGAACACCGGCAGCTTGTTGTGGAAGCAGGTGGCGAGCTGCTCGCGGATGCTGCGCACGTCGTGCCCCAGGTCGAGCGCCTCGACGCGATGGCGCGGCACCATCACGTCGTCGACCGTGATGCGGTCCAGGTCGAACAGGTTGAGCAGGATCGAGCGGTGCTTCGGCGGCATGAAGCCGCCGCTCTCGAGCAGGATGGTGCGCATCTCCTCCAGCGACAGGGGCGGCGCCTGCCCCGGGCCGGGCGCCACGCCGGCCAGCCTGAGCAGGCGCCGCACGATCAGGTTGGCTGCCCAGACCGCCGGCGAGAACAGGCGCATCATCACATCCAGGACCGGGCCGGCCGGCAGCGCGATGCGCTCCGGGAAAGTGGCGCCGATCACCTTGGGCGTGATCTCGCAGAACACGATCACCAGCACCGCTACCGCGGTGGTGGCGGCCAGCACCACCCGGTCGTCGTTGCCGAAGTAGCGGATGGCCATGGCCGTGACGAGGGCAGTCAGCGCGATGTTGGCGACGTTGTTGCCGAGCAGGATGGTGCCCAGCAGCCGCTCGGTCTGGCCGAGCAGCCGGGCCGCCAGCTTCGCGCCGCGCCGCCCCTCGCGCACCAGGTGGCCGAGCCGGAAGCGGTTCAGCGCCATCATCGCCGTCTCGGCGATGGAGAAGAAGGCCGACAGCAGCAACAGCAGGAACAGGAGCAGGCCCTGCAGCCAGAGCGGGAGCGTTTCCAAGCGCGTGTCGCCGGAAGGGGTCGTTGTCAAGCCTACCGGATTCCACCGCCGGCAGGGAACGGCAGCCCGGCCGCCGTGCGCGCCGGCCGGGGATCGCGGCTCGCCGGATCGTGGCTTACCCGGATTGTGGCGCCCTGCCCGGATGGCCATAATCCGCGCTCTGGCGGGCATGGCGCTCGCGGACATCCGCGCATCGATGGCCGAACACGACTACATTCTCGAGACTAGGCACCTGGTCAAGGAATTCAAGGGTTTCGTCGCGGTCAACGATGTCAGCCTGCGCGTGCGGCGCGGCAGCATCCATGCCCTGATCGGGCCGAACGGCGCCGGCAAGACCACGGTCTTCAACCTGCTGACCAAGTTCCTGATCCCCAACGCGGGGCAGATCCTGTTCAACGGGCGCGACATCACCACCGAGAGGCCGGCGCAGGTCGCGCGCCGCGGCGTGGTACGTTCGTTCCAGATCTCGGCCACTTTCCCCAACCTGAGCGTGATCGAGAACGTCCGCATCGGCCTGCAGCGCGCCCTGGGCACTTCGTTCCATTTCTGGAAGCCGGGGCGCTCGCTGGGCGTGCTCGATGCGCGCGCCCTCGAGCTGCTCGATACGGTGGGCCTGGCCGACTTCGCCGACTACCTCACGGTCGAGCTTCCCTATGGACGCAAGCGCGCGCTGGAGATCGCCACCACGCTGGCCACCGATCCGGAGCTGATGCTGCTCGACGAGCCCACCCAGGGGATGGGGCACGAGGACGTCGAGCGCGTCACGCAGCTGATCAGGAAGGTGGCGGCCAACCGTACGGTGCTGATGGTCGAGCACAACATGAACGTGGTGTCGAACATCGCCGACACGATCAGCGTGCTGCAGCGCGGCCAGGTGATCGCCGAGGGGCCGTACGCCGTCGTCTCGAAGGATCCGCAGGTGCTCGAGGCCTACATGGGCAGCGCCGACGTCGAGCTCGGAGGTGCGCATGGGCACTAGCGCCGCCACCGAATACCTGCGCATCACCGACCTGCATGCCTTCTACGGCGAATCCCACATCCTGCACGGGGTCGACCTGGTGGTGAACCGCGGCGAGGTGGTCACGCTGCTCGGGCGCAACGGCGCCGGGCGCACCACCACGCTCAGGGCGATCCTGGGCCTGGTCGGGCGGCGCAGCGGCTCGATCATGATCAACGGAGTCGAGGCGGTCGACCTGCCGCCGCACGCGATCGCCCGCCTGGGCATCGGCTATTGCCCCGAGGAGCGCGGCATCTTCGCCAGCCTGTCGTGCGAGGAGAACCTGCTGCTGCCGCCGCAGGTGGCCTCGGGCGGCATGAAGGTGGAAGAGATCTACGCGATGTTCCCCAACCTGGAGGAGCGTCGCGCCAGCCAGGGCACGCGCCTGTCGGGCGGCGAGCAGCAGATGCTGGCGGTGGCGCGCATCCTGCGCACCGGCGCCCGCATGCTGCTGCTCGACGAGATTTCGGAAGGCCTGGCGCCGGTGATCGTGCAGGCGCTGGCGCGCATGATCCGCACGCTGCGCGAGAAGGGCTTCACCATCGTCATGGTGGAGCAGAACTTCCGCTTCGCGGCGCCGCTGGCCGACCGGTTCTACGTGATGGAGCACGGCCGCATCGTGGAGCGCATCGATGCGGCGCAGCTGGGGGAGAAGATGGGCGCATTGCACGAGCTCCTCGGAGTCTGAGGGCGATGGCCCGGTCGTTGATGTCCTGAACACTTTCCAGGAGGACGGAACATGAAACTGAAGCTTTCGACGGTGGTGGCCTCGCTGGCGCTCGCTTTCGCGGGCGGCGCGGCGCAGGCGCAGGTCTCCGGCGGCGTGGTCAAGATCGGCGTCATGAACGACATGTCGGGGCTGTATGCCGACATCGGCGGCCCGGGCTCGGTGGTCGCGGCGAAGATGGCCGTGGAGGACTTCCAGAAGTCGGCCAAGCCCAACTTCAAGATCGAGGTCGTGTCGGCCGACCACCAGAACAAGCCCGACGTCGGCTCGACCATCGCCCGCCAGTGGTACGACACCGACGGCGTGGACGCGATCGTCGACGTGCCGACCTCGTCGGTGGCGCTGGCGGTCAGCCAGATCACCCGCGACAAGAACAAGGCCTTCCTCGCCACCGGCCCGGGCACGGCCGATCTCACCGGCAAGGCGTGCTCGCCGAACACCGTGCACTGGCTCTACGACACCTGGATGCTGGCCCACGGCACCGGCAGCGCCATCGTGAAGACGGGCGGCGATTCCTGGTTCTTCATCACCGCCGATTACGCCTTCGGCCACGCCCTCGAGCGCGACACCGCCGAGGTGGTCAAGGCCTCCGGCGGCAAGGTGCTCGGCCAGGTACGCGTGCCGCTGAACACCCAGGACTTCTCCTCCTACCTGCTGCAGGCGCAGTCCTCCAAGGCGAAGATCATCGGCCTGGCCAACGCCGGCGGCGACACCATCAACTCGATCAAGCAGGCATCCGAGTTCGGCATCGTCAAGGGAGGGCAGAATCTCGCCGGCCTGCTGGTGTTCATCACCGACGTGCACGGGCTGGGCCTGGAGAAGGCGCAGGGCCTGATGCTCACCGAGACCTTCTACTGGGACCTCAACGACCAGACGCGCGCCTGGTCCAAGCGCTTCGCGGCGGCCAACAAGGGCGTATACCCGTCGATGGACCACGCGGGGGTGTACGCGGTGGTCCTGCACTACCTGAAGTCGGTGCAGGCCGGCAACAGCGACGACGGCCTGAAGGCGGTGAACAAGATGAAGGCGCTGCCCACCGACGACGCGCTGTTCGGCAAGGGCACCATCCGCGTCGACGGCCGCAAGATCCACCCGGCCTACCTGTTCGAGGTCAAGAAGCCCAGCGAGTCCAAGGGTCCGTACGACTACTACAAGCTGCGCGCCACGATCCCGGCCGAGCAGGCGTTCCGGCCGCTGAACGAAGGCGGCTGCCCGCTGGTCAAGGGCTGAGCGACCGCTCGGGCCCGGCCGCTTCCCCCGGCGCGCTCGCCGGAGGAAGCGGCCGGACCGCCACCCACCGGACCGACGCCCGATGGAGATCTTCGGCATCCCGACCCAGGCCCTGTTCGGCCAGCTGCTGATCGGCCTGATCAACGGCTCGTTCTACGCGCTGCTCTCGCTCGGGCTGGCGGTGATCTTCGGCCTGCTCAACATCATCAACTTCACCCATGGCGCGCAGTACATGCTGGGCGCCTTCTGCGCCTATCTGCTGCTGAACAAGCTCGGCGTCAACTACTGGTGGGCGCTGCTGATCACTCCGATCGCGGTGGGCGCCAGCGGCATCGTCATCGAACGGCTGATGCTCAGGCAGCTCTACAAGCTCGACCACCTCTACGGCCTGCTGCTCACCTTCGGCCTGGCGCTGATCATCGAGGGGCTTTTCCGCAACGAGTTCGGCTCCTCCGGCCAGCCCTACCCGATTCCGTCCCAGCTCTCGGGCGGGCGCAACCTCGGCTTCATGTTCCTGCCCAACTACCGGGCCTGGGTCATCGTCGCCTCGGCGATCGTGTGCCTGGGCACCTGGTACATCATCGAGCGCACCAAGCTCGGCGCCTACCTGCGCGCCGGCACCGAGAACCCGCAGCTGGTGCAGGCGTTCGGCATCAACGTGCCGCGCATGATCACGCTCACCTACGGGTTCGGCGTGGGGCTGGCCGCGCTGGCCGGCGTGATGGCCGCGCCCATCTACCAGGTCAGCCCGCAGATGGGCTCGAGCATGATCATCGTGGTGTTCGCCGTGGTGGTCATCGGGGGCATGGGCTCGATCCTCGGCTCCATCCTCACCGGCTTCGGCCTCGGGCTGATCGAGGGGCTGACCAAGGTCTTCTATCCCGAGGCCTCGAGCACCGTGATCTTCGTGATCATGGTGATCATCCTGATGATCAAGCCGGCCGGCTTGTTCGGTACGCAGAAATAGGACGGCGATGGCGAGCGACACCCCTTCCCTCGCGCCGGCTCGCGGCGTCCGCTCCGCGCCCCTGTCGCCGGGCGGCGACGACGGCCGGCGGTCCCAGCTCATCGCCTTCGCGGTGATGGTGGCGTTCTTCGCGCTCGCGCCGCTCGCCATCTACCCCGTCTTCCTGATGAAGCTGATGTGCTTCGCGCTGTTCGCCTGCGCCTTCAACCTCCTGATCGGCTTCGGCGGGCTGCTGTCGTTCGGCCATGCGATGTTCCTGGGCACGGCCGGCTATGCGGCGGCGCACGCGGCCAAGGTGTGGGGGTTCACGCCCGAGCTGGCGATCCTGTTCGCCACCGCCTGCTCGGCGCTGCTCGGCTGGATCACCGGGCTGGTGGCCATCCGCCGCCAGGGCATCTACTTCGCGATGATCACGCTGGCGCTGGCGCAGATGCTGTTCTTCTTCTATGTCCAGGCACCGTTCACCGGCGGGGAGGACGGCATCCAGGCGGTGCCGCGCGGCCGGCTGTTCGGGCTCGTCGACCTGAATTCCGCCGCTGCCATGTACCCGCTGGTGCTGGTGATCTTCCTGGCCGGGTTCCTGCTCATCTGGCGCGTGGTCACCTCGCCGTTCGGCCGCGTGCTCAAGGCGATCCGCGAGAACGAGCCGCGCGCCCTCTCGCTCGGCTACGACACCGACCGCTACAAGCTGCTGGCCTACGTGCTCTCGGCGGCGCTGTCGGGCCTGGCCGGAGGCACCAAGGCGCTGGTGTTCCAGCTCGCCTCGCTCACCGACGTGTACTGGACGATGTCGGGCGAGGTGGTGCTGATGACGCTGCTCGGCGGCCTGGGCACGCTGTTCGGGCCGGTGGTGGGCGCGGCGATCATCATCACGATGCAGAACTACCTGGCGCAGATCGGCGCCTGGGTCACGGTGGTGCAGGGCGCGATCTTCGTGGTGTGCGTGCTGGCCTTCCGGCGCGGCGTGGTGGGCGAGATCGGCCACTGGCTGAAGAAGCCCCTCTAGGAACCTGTCAGGCTCGATTCGGCCCCCACGGGCTCCTGACCGCCCTAAGCTGTCACCGTCGTCGGCCCGAAGCGCGACGGGTCGTTGATCGATATCATCCAAGAATGATTCTTGTTATTCTATGGTTTAAACATACGTTCAGAATGAAGGTTAACCATGCGCATTCCCGGCCGTGACCCCGGCCGCGCCGTGCGGCGGATGCTGGTCGCGCTCGTCGCCGCGCTGCTGGTGCTCCCCGCCCATGCCCAGAAGCTGCCGCGCCTCGTGCTTGCCGGGCCGCCGGCGTCGGTGTCCGATGCGCTGATCCACATGGTCGACTCGGGCGCGCTGTCCGACGTCGCCGAGCAGGTCGAGTTCGTGCCGTGGCGCGATCCCGACCAGCTGCGCGCCATGGCGCTCGACAAGCGCGCCGACGTGCTGGCGATGCCGGTGAACGTGGCGGCCAACCTGTACAACCGCGGCGTGCCGCTCGAGCTGCTCAACGTATCGACCTGGGGCATCCTGTGGGTGCTCACCCGCGACCCCGACGTGCACACCCTCGCCGACCTGCGCGGCAAGGAGATCGCGATGCCGTTTCGCGGCGACATGCCCGATCTGCTGTTCGGCCTGATCGCGCAGCGCGAGGGCATCGACGTGCGCAAGGACCTGCGCCTGCGCTATGTCGCCTCGCCCATCGACGCGATGCAGCTGCTGATCATGCGCCAGGTGGACCATGCGCTGCTGGCCGAGCCTGCGGTATCGATGGCGCTGCGCAAGACCGGCTCGTTCCCGGTCAGCGTGGTGGCGCCGACGCTGTACCGCGGCATCGACATGCAGAAGGAGTGGGGCCGCGCGTTCGGGCGCGCCGCGCGCATCCCGCAGGCGGGCATCGTCGCGATGGGGGCGCTGCGCGACGATCCGAAGCTTGCCGCGCGCGTGGCGCAGGAGTATGCCCGTTCCCTCGAATGGTGCCGCGCCCACGCCGAGGAATGCGGCAAGGCGGTCGCCCGGCGGGTGCCGATGATCTCCGCCGAAGCGGCCGCCGACGCGATCGCGGCCAACCCGATGCAGGCGGTGCCGGCCGCCGAGGCGCGCCCCGAGCTGGAGTTCCTGTTCCAGCGCATGCTCGAGCGCAGCCCGGGCCTGGTCGGCGGCAAGCTGCCCGATGACGCCTTCTACTGGCGCGCGCCTGCCGCGCCGGCGGCCCGGCGATGAACCTGCTGCGGCTGTGGCTGCGCGGGCTGCCGGCCTATCTGTGGAGCGGCTGGGGCGCGATCGCCAGCCTGCTGCTGCTGATGGCCGCCTGGGAGGCGGTGAGCCAGCGCTACGGCGCGCTGGTGCTGCCCGATCCGCGCGCCGCCTTCCACACCCTCTACGGCCTGCTCGCTTCCGGACCGGGATGGTCCGAGCTGGCGATCACGGCGCGCCGCGCGCTGACCGGGCTGGCTCTGTCGATCGTCGCGGGCAGCGTGCTCGGGCTGGTCGCCGGCCTGTCGATGACCGCCTCGACCATGTCGCGGCCGCTGGTCACCGTGCTGATGGGCACGCCGCCCATCGCGTGGCTGGTGCTGGCGATGCTGTGGTTCGGCGCGAGCGACGGCACGCCGCTGTTCACCGTCTTCATCGCCTGCTTCCCGCTGGTGTTCCTCGGCGCGCTGCAGGGCGCGCGTACGCTCGACGGCCAGCTGCGCGACATGGCGCGCACCTTCCGGCTGCCGCTGCGCATGCAAGTGTTCGACGTCTACCTGCCGCACATGCTGTCGTATCTCTTCCCCTCGTGGATCGCTGCCCTGGGCGTGTCGTGGAAGGTGGTGGTCATGGCCGAGCTGCTCGCCTCGAGCGACGGCGTGGGCGCGGCGCTGGCCGCTTCGCGCTCGCAGCTCGACACCGCCACCACCATGGCCTGGATCAGCGCCGTGGTCGGCCTGCTGCTGGCGGTCGAATACCTGGTCCTCGAACCCTTCAAGCGCGAGGTGGAGCGATGGCGAGCGCCGCAAGCCTGATCGGCGCCGCGGGCCTCATCGAGGCCGGCGCCGCGCACCTGACCGAGGTGCGGCTCGAGGCCGCCGCGCTGGAGCTGAGCGGGGTCGGCCACGCCTTCGGCCCGACAGAGGTCCTGGAAGGCATCGACCTGGCGCTGCAGCCCGGCCAGACCGTGGCGCTGGTCGGCCCGTCGGGGTGCGGCAAGACGACGCTGCTGCACCTCGTGGCGGGGCTGCTGCCCCTGCGCGAAGGCACGATCTCGAACCGCTTCGCGAGCACCGCCTGCATGTTCCAGCAGCCGCGCCTGCTGCCCTGGAAGACCGCGAGCGAGAACATCGCGCTGGGCCTGAAGGCGCGCGGCATGTCGCGCGCGCAGCGGGCGCAGCGCGCGCTCGAGCTGGGCGAGCGCCTCGGCCTGGGCGCCGACGACCTGGCGAAGTTCCCGCACGAGCTGTCGGGCGGCATGCAGAGCCGGGTCGCCCTGGCCCGCGCGCTGGTGCTCGATCCGCAGCTGCTGCTGCTGGACGAACCTTTCTCCTCGCTCGACATCGGCCTGAAGACGGAGCTTTACGCGCTGCTGGCCGAGCACCAGGCGCGCCGCGGCATGGCGGTGCTGATGATCACCCACGATCTCATGGAGGCCGTGCGGCTGTCCGACCGCATCCTGGTGATGATCGCCGGGCCGGGCCGCATCGCGCGCCGCCTGGTGCTGCGCGACGCCCTCGGGCGGCGCGACGACGCCTGGGTCTATCGCAGCACGGCGGCCCTGCTGCAGGATCCGGTGGTGCGCGAGTCGTTCGGCCTGCCCGAGGCGCAGGCGGACGGCCTGGAGCTGCCTGCGGCCGTGGAGCCGCCGCCTGCACCCGCCGGCGCACCGGCGGCCTGCGCCGCCGCGCCGGTGCCGGCGTTCACGATCGAGGATGCGCCGGTGCGGGCGCACGCGCCGGCGCACCGATGCTGAAGCGCGCGATAGCGCGCGTGCTCGCGCTGCCGCTGTTCCTGTGCGGCTTTCGCCCCTTCTTCCTCCTCGGGGCGTGGCTGGCGGCGCTCGACATGACGCTGTGGCTGGCCTTCCTCGCCTGGGGCCTGCCGCTGCCCGACGTGCCGGGCGGGCCTTTCGTCTGGCATGTCCACGAGCTGGTGTTCGGCTTCGCGACCGCCGCCGTGGTCGGCTTCCTCCTCACCTCGGTGCCCGAGTTCACCACCACCCCCGAGTTCGAGCCGCCGCTCACCCTGGCGCTGCTGCTGGCGTGGCTGGCCGCCCGTGTCGCCTTCGCGGCCTCGGGCTGGATCGGGATCCTGCCGGTCGCGCTGGCGCAGCTCGCGCTGCTCGGCCTGCTCGCCGCGCGCGTGGCCCCGAGGGTGCTGCGCGACCCCGCGCGCCTGCATACCGGGTTCCTGTGGGCGCTGATCGCTCTCATCGTCGTGACCGCCGGCTTCTACGTCGATGCGTGGCGCGGCGCATCGCCGATGCGATGGCTCTATGCCGCGATCGGCGCGCTGATGGCGCTCATCGTGCTGGCCATGAGCCGCATCTCGATGCGCATCGTCAACGAAGGGCTCGACCTCCTGCGCACCGCCGGGCACGACCCCGGCGAGGAGTACCGCGTGCGGCCGCCGCGGCGCAACCTCGCCGTGTTCGCGATCGGCCTGCACGCCGCCGTCGAATGGCTCGCTCCCGGCCAGCCGGTCACCGGCTGGGTCGCGCTGGCCGCCGCCGCCGCGGTGCTGAACGTGCTGGGCGACTGGCACCGCGGCCGCGTGCTGCTCGATCGCTGGGTGGCGATGCTCTATGCGGTCTACGCGCTGATGGCGCTGGGCTACGCGACCATGGGCTCGGCGCTGCTGTTCGACTACGGCACGGTGAGCGGCGGGCGCCATCTGCTCGCGGCGGGCGCGCTCAGCCTGGCGATCTACGTGGCGATGAGCATCGCGGGGCGCGTGCATGCCGGGCGTAAGCTCGATGCGCGCCCCTGGCTGCCGGCCGGCGCGGTGCTGCTGGCGGCGGCTGCGCTGACGCGCGCGGCCGCGAGCGAGGGCGGCGCGGCCTCGCAGGCGCTGCTCCTCGCGGCCGCGGCGATGTGGCTGGCCGCGTTCGCCATGTGGGCGATCCGCTTCCAGGGCGTGCTCGCCGGCCGGCGCCTCGACGGCGCTTCGGGATGCGCCGGGCTGAGCGGCGACGATCCGACGGTGCGTCCCTGATACGGTCTGGCGTTCGTCCGCATCACTTCAAGCGACCTCGACGATCAGGTCCGGGTCGAAGGCGGGGTTCTCGTTGACGCCGTCGCGCGAGTAGCCGCGCGGGTTGCACACCACGCGCGTGCCGTTCACGACGTAGTCGAAGCTGTCGTGCGTGTGGCCGTGGATCCACAGCCGCACGCGCGAGCCGTCGAGCAGGTGCTCGGCATCCGACACGAAGCAGACGTTGATCAGCGAGTCGGCGAAGCGCGGATGGATGCTGCGGCGTGATGGCGCGTGGTGCGTGATCACCACGGTCGGGCCGTCGAAGGGCTCGTCCAGCCGGGCGGCGAGCCAGGCGGCGTTGCGCGCGAACAGCGCTGCGCAATGGTCGGGCGTGAAGATCGTCTCCGAGCCGCGCTCGACGCGGATGCGGCTGAAGTCGCGCATGAGGCGCTTCGACTCGCGCACCGCCGCCTCGCGCTGCTCGCCCGTGCCGAGCAGCAGGAAGTCGGTCCACAGCGTGCTGCCCAGCACGCGGATCCCGTCGATGACCACCTCGTCGTTGTCGAGCAGGCGCACGCCGGTGCCCGCGCACAGCTGGCGCAGCTCGTCGACGGTGCCGTCGAGGCTGCCGCCGTAGAACTCGTGGTTGCCCGGCACGTAGAGCGCCGGCTTGTCGAGCCGGGAGGCCCAGGCGAGCGCCTCGCGCGGGCGTCCGAGGTCGCCGGCGAGCACGATCACGTCGGCATCGTTGTGCGGCATCGGCAGCGCGCCGAGGCTCAGATGCAGGTCGGAGAGGATATTGAGTTTCACGGCAGGGGGATTCGATATGGGCGCCGGACGAAATCCATAATACGTGGCGCCAGGGGCTCGATCCAACTCCGACTCACTTCCAGGAGCCGCCATGCCCGATATGCCAGCCGATCGCGCACCCGGGCCCCTCGATGCCGAGGCCTTTCGCGCGATCGTCGAGCAGGCGCCCGAGGCGATCATCCTCGCCGACCGCGACGGCACGATCCGCCTCTGGAACCGCGGCGCCGAGGCGCTCTTCGGCTACGGGGCGGACGAGGCGATCGGGCGCAGCCTCGACCTGATCATCCCCGAGCACCTTCGGCGCCCCCACTGGGAAGGGTTCCACCGGGCGATCGCCGCCGGGCGTACCCGTAGCGCCGCGGGGCACGTCACCACCACCCGTTCCATGCACAAGGACGGCAGCAAGCTCTACGTGGACCTCAGCTTCACCGTGGTGACCGGCGCGGCCGGCACGGTGATCGGCGCGCTGGCCATCGGCCGCCGGGCGGCCCCGCGGCAGCCTGCGGGGACCAGGGCCGATTCGCCTACCTCATCTTCCGGTATTACGCAATAAGACTAACGGCCTAGGCCATCGGTCCTGTGGCGCACGCACAATTCCGTTGCGGCGCGTGATAAATATCGCTGTTGGCCAACGCGGCACGGTGTACCGGAATCCATCCCGGCCGTTCGCGGCGTCGGCTGCGCTGCATATGAACAACGAATCGAGGGGGGCGGCAGGGGCGAGCACGGCGGGCGCCGCGCATCCGCTGGCGCTGGCCGATGCCGCACTCGAGCGCGGCGAACCCGAGCGCAGCCGCTCGCTGGCGATGCTGGCCAGCCGCATGGCGAGCGCTGCCGGCGACCTGCGGCTCGAAGCGCATGCCCAGCTGCTGCTGGCGCGCGCCGACGCCCTGGTGTCGCGCCTGCGCAGCGCCCACCAGGCGGCGCACCGGGCGGCGCACCTGTACCAGGCGCTCGACGATCCGGCCGGCGAGGTCCGCTCGCTGGCGAGGCTGGCCCATGCCGCCAGCTGCCTGCGTCACAACGAGGCAGCCCTGTCGGCGGCCCTGCTGGCCACCAAGCTGGCCGAATCGCTGCCCTTGAGCCCGCTGCGGGTGTCGGCCTTCGACAGCCTCGGCATCGCGCTCACCGCCAACGGAGACTTCGAGCAGTCCGAGCGGGCCCTGGCCACGGCCATCGACATCGCCGGAGAGCTGGGCGACGTCGCGGCGGGGTGGCCGCCCAGGCTCGACCGCTGCTACGGCGAGATCGTGCGGCTCACGGTCGAGCGGCACCTGGACGGCCGGGCGCCCGATCCGGGCCGGCTCGCCGGCTTCCTCGCCGAGTGCCGCGCGCAGAGGCGCCCGGGCGAGATGCCGCGGCCGGCGGCAGGGCTCGAGCCGACCTTCAACGCCCTGCTGGCGTTCGCCGAATGCTTCGCCGCCTGCTGGCAGGGCGAGCGCGCCGCCGCGCGTGCGCAGTCCGAGGAGGTCCTGCGCTGGGCTGCGCGCTATGCGCGCGTCACCTGGCTGCGCTCGCTGGGCATGTGGGCCCGCTGCGAGGTGGCCTGGGCCGAGCGCGACTGGGCGCTGGCCGAGTCCTGCGCCAGGCAGATGATCGAGCTGGCGATCGCCGTCGAGCACGAGCAGCTCGTGCGTACCGGCTACATGCTGTCGAGCCAGATCCTCGGCGCGCAGGACCGCAGCGGCGAGGCGCTCGAGGCGCTGCGTCTGCTGGCGCAGCGCGACCTCGACATCCGCCGCGAGAGCTTCGCGCACCACGAACGGGTGGCGCAATGGCAGATCGACCTGCGCGCCAGCTTCTCGCAGCTGCATCGCCTGCAGGCGCGCTCCAGGCACCTCGAGCAGCTGTCGCTGGAAGACGCGCTGACCGGCCTGCCCAACCGGCGCCGCTTCGAACGGGAGCTGTCGGAGGCGCTCGCGCTGCTGCCGCGCTATCCGCAAGGCGTCTCCATCGCCCTGATCGACGTCGACCGCTTCAAGAGCATCAACGACCGCTATTCGCACGTTGCCGGCGACCTCGTGCTCAAGGCGATCGCCGGCCTGCTGCGCGCGCACGTGCGCCAGGACGACCTGCCGGCGCGGCTGGCGGGCGACGAGTTCGTGATCCTGTTCCGCGGCGCCGACCTGGCGGCGGCAACGCGCGTGTGCCGGCGCCTGGTTCAGGCCGTCGCTTGCCATGCCTGGGGCGAGATCGGCAGCGGCCTCGCGGTGAGCTTGAGCGTGGGCCTGGCGCAGGCGCACGCCAGCGACACGGTCGAGTCCCTGCTCGGGCGCAGCGACAGCGACATGTACCGCGCCAAGGCGCAGGGCCGGGCAGAATCGGGCACAGCCGCGGACGCCCGCGACCCGTGAGGGAGGCGGGCGAGGGCGGCTACAGCGACTTCAGGTACTCGACCAGATCGGCGACCTCGGCGATGCCCAGCCCGAGCGACTTCTTCGCGTTGTAGGCCTGCACCACGGCTTCCAGGGTCGGCGCGCTGCCGTTGTGGAAGTACGGCGGGTGTTGCCAGATGCCGCGCAGCGGCGCCGTGCGGTACAGCTTGGTCGCGCTGCGCGACGCCCAGCTGGGCGCGCCGTTCGGCTCGGGCTCGCTGACCACGTCGGCGGCCGGGTGCAGCCTGGACGCGGCATCGGTGAACGTCGGCCCGCTGTGGCAGCTCACGCACCTGCCGGCGCCCTCGAAGACGGCCTTGCCGCGCGCGGCGGCCGCGGCGTCGAAGCTGCCGGCCGGCGGCGCCGGCGCCGCGAGCGCCAGCTGGTAGGCCTGCAGCGCCGGGAGCTTGGCGCTCACCAGGTCGTCGCTGCCGTTGCGGACGTCGACGCCGATGCGCGCGTCCGAGAAGGCGCCGTGTCCGCCCATCTGGGTGATGGCGACGTACCGGTTCCAGTAGGCGATGTCGTCCCCGTCGCCGGTGGAGGTGATGCGCGCGACGCCGGCAAGCCCGTAGGCCGGCGGGATCACCACCGGCCCGTTGATGCCGTCGAGATTGAAGCGCGGGTCGTATTTCCCCTTGCCCCACGAGCCGAAGACGGCGCGGGCGGCAGTGTCGATCGACGGGGAGAGCGCGATGATCGCGCCCGGGTCGAGATCGCGGTTGGGCCATCCGTCGAGCCGCTTGCCGATCCCCGGCGCGAGCGAATCGTCGACCGTGGAATGGCACAGGGCGCAGGTGATGCCGACGCGGGTCAGCGTGTCCTTGCCGCCGATGCGCTCGACGGTGCCGCGCAGGCCGACGACGGCGTTGAGCTTGAGCAGGGCGACGGTGGTGTCCGGGCTCGCGAGGTCGATGCTGCCGTCGCGGATCCCCTGCACCACCGCCGGCGGGAGCGCCTCGGCATCGACCTTCAGGCCGACCGACAGCGCGGTCAGCGGATCGACCGCGGCCGCGATGACCTCGTGCATCCGCAGCGCATCGGTCCACTTCGACTCGTCGCCGAAGGTGTCGTAGCGGAAGATCTGCTTGCCCTGCGCGATCACCGCCGGGTCGGTCCCGGTGCCGGTGTCCTCGCCGCTGGCGCAGGCGCCGAGCGCCAGGACGGCGGCGACCGAGGAGAGCGCCGCTGCGCTGCGTGGAGACGTCATGGCCGTGTCCTCCCCCGGTGCTCCGCGATCAGGCGCGCACGATGCGCGCGAACGCGGAGTGGTTGTGGATCGACTCGAAGTTCTCGGCCTCGACCCGGTAGCGCGCCACGCGCCGATCGCGATCGAGGTCCGCGGCGATGTCCCGGACGAGGTCCTCGACGAACCTCGGGTTGTCGTAGGCGCGTTCGGTCACGAACTTCTCGTCCGGGCGCTTGAGCAGGCCGTACACCTCGCACGACGCGTGGCGCTCGGCGACGGCGATCAGGTCGTCGATCGGCATCTCCCCGCACGGCTCGGCCTCGATGGCGACCAGCGAGCGCTGGTTGTGCGCACCATAGTCCGAAATGGCCCTCGAGCACGGGCACAGGCTCGTGACCGGCACGCGCACGCCCATCCGGAAGACGTAGCGGCCATCGCGCAGGCTGCCGTGCCAGTGCACGTCATGGTCGAGGCGGCTGCGCACGCCCGATACCGGCGCACGCTTGGTCACGAACCAGGGGAAACGCAGGTCGATCGCGCCGCTGTCCGCCTCGAGCCGGTCCAGCATCTGCGCTACCAGCGCGGCGAAGCGTGGCTGGTCGACGGGTGCGGCCTGCGTCTCGAGCAGCTCGACGAAGCGCGACATGTGGGTGCCGCGGGTGCGGGCATCCAGGCCGACGGTCATGGTCACCGCGGCGACCGTGGGCTGCGACGCGCTGCCGGAACGGATCGTGAGCGGGTGGCGCAGCCCGTGGACGCCGACGGCGTCGATGGCGATGCGACGCTCGTCGCGCTGGGACTGGATGTCGATGAGGGGCAGGAGCGGTTCGGGGGCGTTCATGCCGCATTGGATGCCGGCACGGTGCCGGGCGTTCCCGGCCGCGCAGGAGGGGTCTGCCTCGGGCGTTCGAAATCCCGGTCGTGGGGACGACCGGAGTGTGCGTGCCCTGGCCGCCAGTGCCAGTGCCAGTGCCAGTCGCTAGTCGCTAGTCGCTAGTCGCTAGTCGCGTTGCGCCTCGCGCAGGATCGCCTGCGCGCGCAGGATCACCGGCTGGTCGACCATGGCGCCGTCCAGGGCCACCGCGGCGCCGCCCGCAGCCGCGGCGGCTGCCAGCACGCGCTGCGCCCACGCCCGCTCGGCCTCGCTGGGCGCGAAATGGCGGTTGACGCCCTCCACCTGGCGCGGATGGATGCACAGCTTGCCGCCGAAGCCGAGGCGGCGCGCGCGCAGCACGTCGTCGCGCAGTCGTTGGGCATCGTCGATCGCCGTGCTCACGCCGTCGATCGGCGGCTGCAGCCCGGCCAGGCGCGAGGCGAGCACCAGCTGCGAGCGGAAGAGCAGCAGCTCGTCCTCGAGCGGGTCACGCATGCCGAGGTCGACCTGGATGTCGATCGAGCCGAAGGCGAGCCGCTGCACGCCGGGCGCGCCCGCGATGGCCGGCAGCGCGGCGAATCCGGCCGCGCTCTCGATGAGCGGCATGACCGCGGCCGCGCCGGCATCGCGCAACGCGGCGACCTGGTCGGCGCGCTCGGCCTTGGGCAGCATCACCGCTGCCACACCGGGTCGGGCGCACAGCGCGAGATCGCCGCGGAACCAGCCGGTGCCGGCGCCGTTGATGCGTACCACCACGGAGCGACCCGGCGCGAGCCAGGCGGCGACCGCGTCGCGCGCACGGTCCTTGTCGGCGGGCGGAACCGCGTCCTCGAGGTCGATCACCACCGCGTCGGCGCCGGCGGCCAGCGCCTTGTCGAAGCGATCGGGCCGCGATGCGGGCACGAACAGCAGCGAACGTGCGATGCGCGTCGCTTCGGGATCCGTCGGCCGATTGCGATGGAGGTCGGACTGGCTCATCGGTCTGTCCCGGCTCGGCCGGCTCGAGCCGGATCGGATGCGCAGGTCGGGATCATCGGGTGCTCCTGGAGGGGGCCGGTCAGGAGAGCTGCGCGACAGCTTCCATCGCGAGGAAGCCCTCGTGGTCGCGGGCCCACAGGTGTACGGCACGCTCGCCGTCGCGGCGCCCGCACACGGCGAAGCGATGGATGTCGAACAGCGGGCGCACCGCCCGGAACTCGAAGCGGCGCACGCCCGCGTGCGGCATCTCGCGCCGCAGCAGATCGAGCAGCAGCGTGGCGATCAGCGGCCCGTGCACGACGAGGCCGGGGTAGCCCTCGACTGCGGTGACGTAGCTGCGATCGTAGTGGATGCGATGGCCGTTGAAGGTGAGCGCCGAATAGCGGAACAGCAGCACCGGGTCGGGCGCGATCTCGCGCGAGAAAGCCGCATCGTCCGGCGCCGCCCGCGGGGCGGGTGCCGGTGCGCCGGGGGCAGGAGGATCACGGTAGACGATGTCGTGCTCCTCGGTGATCGCGATGCCGCGCGTGTCGGCGATCTCGTGGTGCACCTTCACGAACACCAGCGCGCCGCTGTGTCCCGATTTCACGCTCACGTCGGCCACGCGCGAGACGCGCGTGATCGGGTCGCCCACGTGCAGCGGATGGTGGAACTCGAGCCGTCCGCCGGCCCACATGCGCCTGGGCAGCGGCACCGGCGGCAGGAAGCCGCCGCGCTTCGGGTGGCCGTCGGGGCCGATCTCGCTTTGTCGGGCCAGCGGAGTGAAATACAGCCAGTGCCACAGCGGCGGCACGTCGCTGCCCGAAACGGGTTCGGGGTCGTCGCGATCGAGCGTGGCCGACAGCGCGGCGATCGGGGTCGCGGTGACCTGGTCGGTGCGGCGCTCGGTGCGACCGATCCATTGCTGCAGGTTCTCGGTGTTCACGGTCCGGGTCGTCCTGGAAGTCGAAGCGTAGCTCCGGTCAGTATTCACTGGGTGCAGGACGGACGATGGCGGCCCGGCGCGCGCGCAGCGCCGCGACGATCATCGCCAGCGTGCACGCCATGAGCATCGCCACCAGGCCCGGCCAGCCGCCCGCGCTCCAGGCCTTCCCTGCCACGGTGCCGATGATGCTGGCGCCGAGGTAATAGCCGCACAGGTACAGGGCGGCCGCCAGCGCCGGGCGCTCGGGGGCGCGCCGTGCCACCCAGCCGCTGGCCAGGGAGTGGGCCGCGAAGAAGCCGAAGGTGCTCAGCGCCACGCCGGCGACGATGGCCGCCATGGGGGCCGCCAGGGTCGCGGCCAGGCCTGCCGCCAGCAGCACCAGCATGATCCACAGCACGTTGCGCCGGCCATGGCGGTCGGCCAGGCGTCCGGCGAAGGCCGAGGCTGCGCTGCCCAGCAGGTAGAGCAGGTATATCGCGCCGATCGCGGACTGCCCCAGGTGATAGGGCGCTGCGAGCAGGCGATAGGCGAGATAGTTGTAGAGCGCGATGAAGGTGCCCATCAGCAGGAAGCCGATCAGGAACAGCCAGGGCAGGCCGGGGTCGGCCAGCATCGCGCGCGCATCGTGCAGGATGCGGCCGATCGCTGCGTCGCGCGGCCGGAAGTGGTGCGAGGCCGGCAGCCGTTGCCAGAACAGCACCGCGGCCACCACGCCGAGCGCGCCCAGCAGCGCCAGGGCCAGGCGCCAGGATCCGCCTTCGGTGACCAGGGCGGCCAGGAACCGCCCGCTCATGCCGCCCAGCGCGTTGCCGCCGATGTACAGGCCCATGGCGCGGCCCTGGGCCGCCGGCGCCACCTCCTCGGCCAGGTAGGCCACCGCGGCGGCCGGCAGGCCCGCGATGGCCACCCCCAGCAGCGCGCGCAGCAGCAGCAGCTGGGCGAAGTCCGCCACTGCCGCCGAGGCGGCGCAGACGAGGGCGGCGATGGCGAGCGAGAGCTTCATCAGGCGCACGCGCCCGAAGCGGTCCGACAGCACGCTGGCCGGGATCAGCATCAGCGCCAGCCCCGCGGTGCCCGCCGAGACCGCCAGGCTGGCGGTCGCCGGATCGAGCGCGAACTCGGCTGAGAACAGCGGCAGCAGCGGCTGCGTGCCGTAGAGCATGGCAAAGCTCGCATAGCCGCCGACGAACATCGCCAGGTTGACCCGGCGAAAGGCGGGCGAGCCGGCGGCGAGGCGTTCGTGCGGAGCGGTTGCGGCGGTCAACGGATGGCCCGGGTGATTCTCGATGCTCCGCAGTATGCCGGCGTTGCTCGGCGGATGCGGCCGTCGTACACTTGGACGAGGGAGATGGCATTCCTCCCGCATTCGCGAAACCGCCGCAACGGCTGATGATGCCTGCACCGCCCGCTTGGGCGTGGAGGCACGCGAATGAACGAAGCGCCATGCGGTTTTCGCAGCATCCTGTTCCCGCGCCCCGGAGATGAGGCGCTGTCGCCCGCGCCCGAGGCGCCCGACTTCTTCCACGACCTCGGCCTCGACCTGATCATCGCGGCCGTTGCCGCACGGCGCGCGGAATACCGGCTCGAGCCCTTCTTCCACGCGCGCCTGGATGACCTCGACGCGATCGCCTATCGCCAGGAAGTGATGCGCGAGCTGGAGCGCGAGGACGCGCGGCAGGCCATCGGCGCCTTCGCGGAGGCGATGCGCACGATGCGCGAGCAGCGCGCGCAGGCGGAGAAGCTGCACTACCCCTACGAGAAGGAGCGCTGGTTCCTCGACGCGATCGAAACGTACTGCGGCGCCGTCGCCGGCCTCGCGCGCGACCTGGAGCGGCTGGCGGTGCGATCACGCGGGCTGTCGGGGCTGCGGCAATACCTGTCGCAATACGTGCAATCCGCCCGCTTCGCCCCGTTGCCGGGGCAGGTCGAGGCAGTGAAGGCCGGCCTGGCCGCGATCCGCTACTGCATGCGGATCCACGGCAACGCCGTGGTCGTCAGCCGCTACGACGGCGAGATCGACTACAGCGCCGCGGTCGAGGAGACGTTCGCCAAGTTCAGGCAGGGAGCGGTGAGCGACTACCGGGTGAAGTACTCGGACTGGCCCGGCATGAACCACGTCGAGGCCGGCATCCTGGACCTCGTGGCGCAGCTCGAGCCCGAGGCGTTCCGCGCGCTCGACGCCTGCTGCGCCGATCACCGCGACTACCTGGATCCGGCGATCGAGCGGTTCGATCGCGAGGTGCAGTTCTACCTGGCCTTCCTCGAGCACGCCGACACCTTCAGGCGGGGCGGCCTGGAGTTCTGCTATCCGCAGCTCTCGGGCGAGCGCAAGGACATCGAGGTCCGCGCGGCCTTCGACCTCGCGTTGGCCGATCGCCTCGCGCGCGACGGCCTGTCCGTGGTGCGCAACGACTTCTTCCTGCGCGACCCCGAGCGCATCTTCGTCGTGTCGGGCCCCAACCAGGGCGGCAAGACCACCTTCGCCCGCACCTTCGGCCAGCTGCACTACCTGGCCTGCCTGGGCCTGCCGGTGCCGGCCGCGCAGGCGCGTCTGTTCCTCTTCGACCGCCTGTTCACGCATTTCGAGCGGGAAGAGGACATCGCCAACCTGCACGGCAAGCTGCAGGACGACCTGACGAGGATACGCCGCATCCTCGACCGGGCGACGCCTGCGAGCGTCGTGGTGATGAACGAGATCTTCTCGTCCACCACGCTCGAGGACGCGGTGTGGCTGGGCAGGAAGGTGATGGCGAGGATCTCGGCGCTGGACGCGCTGTGCGTGTGCGTCACCTTCATGGACGAGCTGGCGTCGTTCGACGAGAAGACCGTGAGCATGGTGAGCGCGGTCGACGCCGAGGATCCGACGGTGCGCACCTTCAGGCTCGAACGCCGGCCGGCCGACGGGCTTTCCTATGCGCTGGCGATCGCGGCGAAGTACCGCCTGACCGCCGCGTGGATCGGACAGCGGGTGACGCCATGAAAGCCTTCCTGATGTACCCCGACCGTGACCTCGATCTGCAGCAGGAACTGCCGCCCGAGGGAGAGGACCTGATCCGGGACCTGGAGCTGGAGGTGCTGTTCGGCGCCATGGCCGACGGCGATCCCTTCCTTCTCGAGGTGGCTCGCAAGGCCATGCTCGCGAGCCTGCACGACGACGTGGAAGCAGTGCTGCACCGCCAGCACATCGTCGCCGACTGCCTGGCGAACGCCGCGGTGGTCCGCGCGCTGTACGGGGTCGCGACGGCGGCGGTCGAGGGCAGGAAGAAGCATTTCTTCGGCGTCCTCAGCCACTACCCGATCGTGATCCTGCACGATGCGATCGAGCTGCTGCAGATGTTCGTCGGGCACATCGGGCAGCTGAAGGCGATCGCCGACGAGCACGCCGGACAGTTCCGCTCGGAGGGCTTCTGCACGCTGTTCGCGCTGCTGCGCAGGGAGTTCGGCGAGGCGTATTTCGCCGAGATCGAGGACCACCTGGCCGAGCTCCGGTTCCGCAAGGGGGTGCTCCTGAGCGCGGGGCTGGGCAAGGGCAACAAGGCGAGCGGCTACGTCGTGCGCAGGACGCCGCCGCGCAGGCAGCGCTGGTGGGAGCGCCTGTTCGCCAGGAAGCCGCCCGCCTACGTGTTCCGCATCGCCGATCGCGACGAGGCGGGCGCCAACGCGCTGTCGCAGCTGCAGGGCCGCGGCATCAACCTCGTGGCCAACGCGCTCGCCCAGTCGACCGACCACGTCCTGAGCTTCTTCGAGATGCTGCGCGCGGAGCTGGCCTTCTACGTCGGCTGCCTGAACCTGCACCAGCGTCTCGCGGAGAGAGGGGCGGGCGTGGTCCTTCCCACTCCCTGGCCCGCCGGCGCGCGCCGCCGGTCCTTCAGCGGGCTCTACGACGCCTGCCTCGCGCTGAGCATGGAGCGGCGCGTCGTCGGCAACGCGGCGAACGCCGACGGCAAGAGGCTGGTGATCGTCACCGGCGCCAACCAGGGCGGGAAATCGAGCTTCCTGAGGAGCATCGGCCTGGCGCAGCTGATGATGCAGTCCGGCATGTTCGTGGCGGCGCAGGCCTTCGAGGGCGAGCTGTGCGACGGCCTGTTCACCCACTACAAGCGCGAGGAGGATGCGACACTGCGCAGCGGGAAGCTCGACGAGGAGCTCGGGCGCATGAACCGGATCGTCGACCGGCTGCGGCCGAACTCGATGCTGTTGTGCAACGAATCGTTCGCCGCGACCAACGAGCGGGAGGGTTCCGAGATCGCCCGGCAGATCGTCGGGGCCTTGCTGGAGAAGCGCGTGCGGATCTTCTTCGTCACTCACCTGTACCAGTTCGCGCACGAGTGCCACGTCCGCAGGCACGACGATGCGCTGTTCCTGCGCGCCGAGCGGCGTGCCGACGGAACCCGCACCTTCCGCCTCATCGAGGGCGAGCCGCTGGCGACCAGCTTCGGCCAGGATCTGTACCGCAGGATCTTCGAGGACGAGGCGGCCTGCGCCTCGGCGTGAACGCGGAGGCCGGCGCGCCCGGCCTCGTCGACCTGCCGGAAGGCGGCGTCCGGCAGCCCGGGCAGCGCATCGCCCATGGTGCCGCTCAGGGCCGCAGGGTGGAGGCGAGGCGCGCCGGATGCAGCAGCAGGTCCAGGGCGGCGCCGATGTCGGGCACCACGATGTCGGCGGCGGCGAGGGTCTGTGCCGCGGCGCCTTCGGCCTGCACCACGGCGATGCCCAGCGCCGCCACCGAGAGCAGGTCGCAGTCGTTGCGGCCGTTGCCGATGGCCGCGCAGCGATGCGCGCCGAGCCGTTCGACGTGATACCGCTTGGCCGGCGCACCCGGCCCGGGCGGCAGGACGAACAGCTCGAGCGGCAGTCCGGCGAGCGCCTCGCGCGCCCGGCCGTGCGTATCGGCCGTGACGACGTGGATCGCCAGGCGGCCGGCGAGCCGGCGCAGCGCCTCCTCCACCCCGGGCAGCAGCGTCGCGTCGACGGCCAGGGTGCCGTTGAAATCGGCGACGAGGTACTCCAGGCGCAGCGCGCCGCCGCCCGGGACGAGGATCTCGATCATGGGGCCGCCTTGCCGTGTGCGCTGCCGCGGGCCGCTATGCGGCGTCCCGGTAGGCGTGCACGCCGCGCAGGATCTCGACGCGCGCCTCCTGCGGGTCGCCCCAGCCGAGCAGCCGCACGAACTTGCCCGCCTCCAGGTCCTTATAGTGCTGGAAGAAGTGCTCGATCTGCCGCAGCTGGAGGGCGGGGAGGTCGTGCGTCGATTGCACGTCGTCGTACACGCCGCACACTGCCTTCACCGGCACCGCCAGCACCTTGGCATCCTCGCCGTGCTCGTCCTGCATGCGCAGCAGCCCGATCGGACGGGCACGCACGATGACCCCCATCATCAGGGGCACGGGAGTGAGCACCAGCACGTCCAGGGGGTCGCCGTCGCCGCACAGCGTCCCGGGGACGTAGCCGTAGTTGCACGGGTAGTGCATGGAGGTCGACATGAAGCGGTCGACGACCAGCGCGCCGCTCTTCTTGTCCACCTCGTACTTGATCGGATCGGCCAGCATCGGGATCTCGATGATCACGTTGAAGTCTTCCGGCACGTTCAGGCCGGTCTCGACGCGGTTCAGTCCCATGTCTTCGCTCCTGGTTCCGAGGTGTCCGTCGCCGGATCATTGCCGCCCGCCGGCCTGCGCAGACGGCTGCGCCGTGCGTACCACGGTCACGGCGCAGTGCGCGTAGGCGATCACCTGCCGGGCGACCGAGCCGATCAGCCAGCGTTCGAACAGGGTGTGGCCGCGATGGCCGACGACGATGTGATCGATGCCGTGGGCATCGGCATAGCGCACGATCTGCTCGGCCGGATGGCCGACGACCACGTGGGCCTGCGCGGCCACCCCTTCGCCGGCCAGCCGGGCGTCGAGCTGGCCCAGCAGCCGGTCGTAGTGGCGGCGCGAGTTCTCGATGACCGCTTCGGTCTCCACGTCGTCGCCCAGCTCGGGCGGCCGCGCCACCGCCAGGAGATGGAGCTCGGCCGTGTACTTCTTCGCGAGCTCGACCGCGAAACGGAAGGCGTCGTCGGCGGCCTGCGAGCCGTCGTATCCGAGCAGGATCTTGCGGATCATGTTCCTCTCCTGGCCGATGGCTGGGGCCGCGCCACGGGCGGCATCGGGTCGCCGGCATCGACCGCTTCGTCGAGCAGGTGGCGCGGCATGAAGAAGGCGTTGGCGATCAGCGTCGGCACCACCGCGCTGCCGACCACGGCGGCCACCAGCGCCGAGTACTGGCCCTCGTCGATCACGCCGTGCGAGAGCCCGAAGAGCGCCGAGATCGTGCCGAAGGTGAGCCCGGTGGACATCAGCAGCGTGGTGTACGCCGCCTCGCGATCGGGCGAACGGTACAGCTTGGTGACCGGGTACACGCCGACGACCTTGGCCAGCATCTTGGTCAGCAGCAGCACCAGCAGGCCGGCCGGCGCCGCGACCAGCGCCGGTACCGAGACCAGCGATCCGGCGCGGATGAAGTAGAACGGCGTGAGCAGCCCGAAGGTCAGCGTGCGCAACCGGCGGATCAGCGCATGGTCCTTGCCCACGGTGCCGGCGAGGACCATGCCGATCAGGTAGGCCGGCAGCACGGCCTCGCTGTCGGCCCAGCTCGCCAGCGCGCCCATGCCGAACAGGCACAGCATGAGGAACTTGGCTTCGAGCTCCGAGGGGCGCCCGCCGAAGCGGTGGAAGAAGCGCGGCGTGAGCCACGGCAGGATCGCGAACACGACCACGGCGACGGCGACGAACACCAGCGTCTTGAGGCTGAACGGCGAGAACAGGAAGCCCAGCGCGAGCACCGTGGCGAGGTCGTTGACGAAGCAGGCCGCCAGCACCGTCTTGCCGTAGTCGGTGCGGTTCAGGCCGAACTCCAGCATCACCGCGTAGACGACGGCCACCGAGGTGGTCGACATCGCCACGCCAGCCAGCCAGCTGGCGTCCGTGGACCAGCCGAGCAGGTAGTGCGCGGCGGCCGCACAGACCAGGAAGGGCGAGACGAAGCCCACCAGCCCGACTGCGCCGGCCTCCTTCCACTTGTGGCGGAACACTGCCGGATCCAGCTCGGCGCCGGCCAGGAAGGTGAGCACGATCGCGCCCGCGCCGGCGAGGAACTTCAGCCACGAGGCGTCGCCCGCGAGCAGCACACCGCCGAGCGCGGCGCCGATCAGCAGTTGCGCGATGGTGCCGACCACGATCTCGGACAGCGCCGTGGCCACCCGCAGGCCGATGGACAGCAGCGTGGCCACCAGCGCCAGGCCCAGCCACAGGGCCGCCTGGGCCCAGATCCCGGTCACGATGCGCTCCCCGTCGGCTTGCCCGCATCGCCGGCTCCGCTGGGGTTGCCGGCGCCGCCCGTACCGCTCGTGCTATCGGCACTGCCCGTCCCGCCGGCGCTCCCCGTGCTGCCCGCGCCGCCCTCCCCCGCGTCGAGCACGCCGAATTGCGCCGGGATCTGCGCGTAGAACACGCGTACCCGCTCGCTGCGCAGCAGGGCGAGCAGCCGCTGCGCCTCGTCCTGCGTCACGATGAACTCGACCTCCACGGTCAGCGTGCCGGCGAGCTCGAAGAAATGATCCTCGTGCAGGACGCGATGGCTGCCGAAGCCGGCCATGGCGCGGAAGGCGGAGCCGCCGCGGATGCCCATGCGGTTGGCCTGCTGCAGCAGCCATTCCCACAGGAGGACGTGGTGGATGCGCTGGTTCTCGTGCACGTAGAAGCGCAGAAAGAGTCCGTCCATCGCAGGCCTCCCTTCAACGGTAGGTGCCGGCCGTCGCGATCGCGCTGCCGAGCACCAGGCCGGCGGCGGTGAGGGCGAGCGAGCCCAGCAGGTGGAGAGCCGTCATGCCCAAGGCCCACAGCGGCTCGCGACGTCCCAGCAGGGAGACCACCTCGACCGAGAAGGTCGAGAAAGTGGTCAGCCCGCCCATGAAGCCGGTGATCACGAACAGCCGCCATTCCGGAGCCAGGCCGGGCTTGTGGAGGAACACTGCCGTGGCCACGCCCACCAGCAGGCCGCCGAGGAGGTTGGCGGCCAGGGTGCCCAGCGGAATGGTCGGGAAGATCGGGTTCAGCGTGGAACCGAAAGCCCAGCGCAGCAGGGCGCCCAGGCCGGCGCCGCCGAACACCGCGAGAAAAGGATAACCGTCCATGTCGCTCCTTCATCTTCACAGACCTGGAGCGACCGGCAGCGAGCGCGTATCGGGGAGTCCGAAGAGGATTCCGAATAATGCCCACACCGGCCCATCCAGGGGCCTTGCGTAGGCATCATCAGCCGTGACCGGCGGTTAAGGGAGGTATGCCATCTCCACTGACAGCCAGTATAGCGGAGGGCGGCCGGGTGGGGTAGGCCCTAGCCGTGCTTCGGGCACAGGTGCATGGCCGGCAGCCCGGCCCGCATCTCCGCCGCCTCCAGCGCGGAGACGCCGTTGGCGAAGCTCGCCACGCCGGCGCTGCGCAGGGCGACGAAGCGCGTGCCCTGGCGCATGCACATGCGCTTGAGCGCGAGCGCCGAATCGTGGTCGATGCAGTCGACCGGGAACACCACCAGCGTCGCCCATGCCGCTGCCGAGGCGAGCAGGCCCTTGCGGTCCTCGATGCCGCCGTCGTGGCGCTGGTATTCGCCGCCGTGGCGCAACACCAGGTCGCGGATGGCCGGGTTCGAGCTCGGCCGGCCTCCGACGTAGAGCACGCGCTGGCCGCGCAACAGGCGGCTCAGCGTCGAACCGGCGGCATCGGCGCCGCTCGCCATCTCGCGCAGCTGGGTCTCGGCGGCGGCGAGCTCGTGCGCCAGCTCCGCGACACAGGCGTGCAGGCGCGCCAGCTCCTGCTCGAGCCGCTGCGCGTCGGCGCCGGCGGCGAGCGCAGCGCCTTCGGCCTGCTCGCGCCGCCGGGTCTGCGCCGCGACCGCGGCCGACAGCGCGGCGACCTCGGCGGCGGTCTCGCGATGCCGGGCCTCCTCTTGCGCGCCCCGGGCCAGCGCGCTGCGCATTCCGACCAGCTCGCACGCCTGCTGGTCGCGCTCGGCCAGCGCGCGATCGCGCTCCTCGCCGATCCCGGTCAGACGTTCCTGCTGGCGCTCGACGCGGTTGCGCAGCTCGGCGTTCTCCTGCTCGAGCGCGACCAGGCGCCGGATGTCGGCGCGGTTGGCGGCACCCACCAGGTGCGACAGCATGTGGACATCACCGAACACGCGCTGGCGCAGGGCAGGCGTGACGCGGCGATGCGTGAGCACCGCCCAGTAGGCGCCGGGCACTTCGCCCTGGCGCAGCGCTTCCTCCCACAGGGCGATCAGCGCATCGGTGTCCCTGGCCCGGCCGAAACGCTGCACGGCCGAGCCGTGCTGCTGCTCCAGCGTCTTGTGCAGCGCTCGCCCCAGCCCGGCGTGCTGGGACACCATCCGCACCGCTTCGTGGTGGACCTCGAGGTCGTTCGCATCGTCGACGTCCATGAATTTGCGCATCAGCCTGCGCAGCTCGGCGGTCGACAGACAGGTGCCGATCACCGAACAGTGCAGCTGCGGATCCAGGTCGATCAGGCGCGCGCGAGCGGTGCTGCCACAGACAGCGGCTTGCGGGGGCGCCTCGTGGTGACAGGCACCCCCGGCGAGCGACTCCGCGATCCTGTCTGCCCACGGTGCGGCAGTGGGCCGGAGAGCGGGACGGAACGGCAGATTCGACATGGTCACGCGGTGGCCGGCGGAGAGTGGGAAACACCACCGCAGGCCAGCGGCCGCGGCATCCGCTTCGAAATATACAGTAGAATATAACGATCGGGAACGGGCGTGGGAAGGAGGGGTCGTCTATGCTGCGATCTGCGAACACGACCCGATCGGTCTATCCCATGCCCGCCAGGACCTCCCGCCCCGAAGCCGGCGCCCGGACACCGCCCCGCACGGCCCCGGGCCGGCCGGAGCCCGTGCTGCGATTCCGCATCCGCATCACCGTCGGCGACATGATCGCCGTCGGACCGGGCAAGATCGCGCTGCTGGAAGCCATCGACCAGGCCGGGTCGATCACCGGTGCCGCGAAGCGCCTCGACATGTCGTACCGGCGCGCATGGATCCTGCTCGACGAGATGAACCGCTCGCTGCGCCATCCGGTGGTCGATTCCGCCAAGGGCGGGGCCGACGGCGGCGGCAGCGCGCTCACCGACGCGGGGCGGCAGTTGATCGCGCTGTACCGGCACATCGAGCAGACCGCCGCCGCGGCCTGCCGCGACGACATCCGCAAGCTCATGGCCATGCTGGCCCGCTGAACGCCGGATATTGGAAACAGGAACCATGAGCTCGATCCCGGCTTTCCCGCTCCCGGTCGCGTCCGGCACGCCAACCAGCGCCGCGAGTCCCCAACGGTCGGCGGCCGTGGACTGTCCGCCCGTGCCCGCCGCTGCCGTCCTGGACGACGGCAGCGTCGACATCGATGCCCTGCTGGCCGCCGTCGCGCGGGCGCAGCGGCAGGCCGGGCGCCGCGTGCGCGGCCTGCTGATGACGCATCCCGACGGCCCGGGCTGCAACGGCGCCATGGTGCTGGTCGACATCGAGACGCGCGACGAGTACCTGGTATCGCAGCGCCTGGGTCGCGGCTCGACCTCATGCCGAGCCGATCCTCACGGATTCGCGCGCGCCAGCCGGGTGCTGCGCGATGCGCTCGAGCAGTCGCCCGATCTCGTTATCAGCAACCGCTTCGGCAGCCTCGAGGCCGAGGGCGGCGGGTTCGCCGCGGAGCTGCTGGCGCTGATGGCCAACGGCGTGCCGGTGCTGACGGCCGTGGCCACGCCGTATCTGGGGTCCTGGGAACGGTTCAGCGGCGGGGCCGCGGTGCTGCCAGCGCAGGCCGCGGCGGTGTCGCTGTGGCTGGCGCAGGTGCTGCCGCCGCGCGCCGCGGCACCGGCACGTGCGCGGTGCGGGATGCCGGCCGGGTGACGGTGGCGGGCGGCTTGCATCCGGCAGGTACCATCGCCGCCGGTGAGCGACAATCCCCGCTTGACGCCACCGGCTGCGCCCCGGCGCAGCCTCGCACGAAACAGCAACCGCATACCACGAGGGTTCACCGATGCCTGCCTACCGCTCCAGGACCTCCACTGCCGGCCGCAACATGGCGGGCGCGCGCGCGCTGTGGCGCGCCACCGGCATGAAGGATGCCGACTTCGACAAGCCGATCATCGCGGTGGCCAACTCGTTCACGCAGTTCGTGCCGGGGCACGTGCACCTGAAGGACCTGGGCCAGCTGGTGGCGCGCGAGATCGAGGCGGCCGGTGGCGTGGCCAAGGAGTTCAACACCATCGCGGTGGACGACGGCATCGCGATGGGCCACGACGGCATGCTCTACTCGCTGCCCAGCCGCGACATCATCGCGGACTCGGTCGAATACATGGTCAACGCGCACTGCGCCGATGCCATGGTGTGCATCTCCAACTGCGACAAGATCACCCCCGGCATGCTGATGGCCGCGATGCGCCTGAACATCCCGGCGGTGTTCGTGACCGGCGGCCCGATGGAGGCAGGCAAGACGCGCCTGGCCGACCACAAGCTCGACCTCATCGATGCGATGGTGATGGCCGCCGACCCCGCCGTGAGCGACGAAACCGTGGCCGCGGTCGAGCACTCCGCCTGCCCCACCTGCGGCTCGTGCTCCGGGATGTTCACCGCCAACTCGATGAACTGCCTGGCCGAGGCGCTTGGCCTGGCCCTGCCCGGCAACGGCACCGTGGTGGCCACTCATGCCGACCGCCGGAAGCTCTTCGAGCGCGCCGGCCGCCTGGTCGTGGAGCTGGCCCGTCGCTATTACGAGCAGGGCGACGGGAGCATCCTGCCGCGCTCGATGGGCCGTGAGGCCTTCGAGAACGCGATGACGCTGGACATCGCGATGGGCGGCTCGACCAACACCATCCTGCACATCCTGGCGATCGCCCAGGAGGCCGGTGTCGACTTCACGATGAAGGACATCGACCGCCTCTCGCGCGTGGTGCCCCAATTGTGCAAGGTGGCGCCCAACACTCAGCAGTACCACGTCGAGGACGTGCACCGCGCAGGCGGCATCATGGCGATCCTCGGCGAGCTCGAGCGCGCCGGCAAGCTGCACACCGGGGTGCCCACCATCCACGCGCCCACGCTGAAGCACGCCCTGGACGAGTGGGACGTCATGCGTGAACCCTCCGAGGAGGTGAAGCGCTTCTACCGCGCCGGCCCCGCCGGCATCCCGACCCAGGTGGCCTTCAGTCAGGATACCCGCTGGCCTTCGCTGGACACCGATCGCGTCGAGGGCTGCGTCCGCTCCAACGGCCACGCCTACTCGCAGGAGGGCGGTCTGGCCGTGCTGGTGGGCAACATCGCGCCCGACGGCTGCGTGGTGAAGACGGCCGGCGTGGACGACTCACTGCTGGTATTCGAGGGCTCCGCCCATGTCACGGAATCGCAGGACGAAGCCGTCGAGCGCATCCTGAAGGACGAGGTGAAGCCCGGCGACGTCGTCGTGGTGCGCTACGAGGGCCCGCGCGGCGGCCCCGGCATGCAGGAGATGCTTTATCCCACCTCGTATATCAAGGCCAAGGGCCTGGGCAAGGTCTGCGCGCTGCTGACCGATGGGCGCTTCTCCGGCGGAACCTCGGGCCTGTCGATCGGCCACGTGTCACCGGAAGCTGCAGCGGGCGGACCGATCGGCCTGGTGCGCCACGGCGACCGGATCCGCATCGACATCCCGAACCGTCGCATTGATGTGCTGCTGTCCGACGAGGAGCTCGCCAGGCGGCGCGTGGAGCAGGAGGCGTCGGGCTGGAAGCCGGCACGGCCGCGGAAGCGGAAGGTCTCGGCGGCGTTGAGGGCCTATGCGAAGCTCGCGATGTCGGCTGACAAGGGAGCGGTCAGGGATCTGTCGTTGCTGGACGATTGACGGGCCGCGGAATGCGCCCTGCGCATGCACGGCAGCGGCCCCTCGTCGCCCCCGACTTCCGGCCGGTCCCGGCCGGCCGGGATGCGCTACGCGCTTCCGGCTGCGTCCGGGACGCCGGATCGACCGTCTCCTCCGTTCAGGCCGTCGCGGCCTTGCCGATCCTCACGCGCCAGGCCTCGGGGCCGGATTCGATGTAGTCCCAGGTGAACTTCCCGTGGTGTTCCGCGTCGAACTGGTAATAGAGCGGTTTCGGATCGTGGTCGTTGATCAGGACGAAGCTCTTGCCCGGGGCCAGGTTCTGCCAGGTGCTGAAGATCGTGCTGTGCCGTTTCATGGGGATCAGCTGGCGGACATCGAGGTTTTCGCTATCGCTCATCATGAAGCTCCTTTTGCGTCACGCTGTGGGTGGATAGAGCCGGCTCGACGCGATCGCCGGCACACGACTCTCTCTGCTGCGGCTCGGGTGTGTCCATGTGCGGTCAGTCCTCGACGCCGAAATGTTCCTTGCCCGCCGGGCTCATCGCATGGGGGCCCCACGGAGGCTCCCAGACCAGGTCGATGACGATGTCGTCCACCCCTTTCACTTCTTCCAGCCGGTGCCTGACGCCTCCCTGGATCATGTCCGAGGCAGGGCAGCCGGGTGTGGTCATCGTCATCGTGACCGTCACCACGCCGTCGGCGATCTCGACTCCATAGACCAGGCCGAGATCGACGATGTTGTACCCGAGCTCCGGGTCGAACACGTCCTTCAACAGTTCGCGCAACTGCTCGGCAGTGGGCGTGCTCATGACGCGCGTTCCTGCCGGGTGCCGCAACGGATCAGCACGCGATATTCGCCGGGACCGCGCTTCTCGCACCGGTGCTCGTGGCCGCGCGTCTCGAGCTCCGGATACAGCAACAGCGGATCGCGGTCGTACCAGCCCTCCAGCACCTCGCCGGCCGCCATGCTCTCGATGGCTTCGAGGGTGGTGACCATCGGTTCCGGCGGCATCATGCCGCGATTGTCGAGCGAGCGGCTCGGTGCAGGCCAGCCGCCGGCATCGTCCTGCCCGGGTCGGGCGGGCGCCGTTTCCGCGGGCGCGGCAGGTGCGGCGGCTTCTGCTGCGGCACTGGGTTCGAAGACGATCTCCCAATCGCCGCCGCCGAGCTCCTTTTCGTGATGCGCGTAGCCTTTCTTCTGCATGATCGAAAAGAGCGGTACCGGCTTGAAATTGGCCAGCAGGCGCAGGCCCTCGCCGCTGCCGAGTGCGGCGGTTGCGTTCATGATTTCGGCAAGCGGCTCGCCGCCCGCCTTCAGGATCGGGCGCACGTCGAGGGTATGGAGCGATACGGTCATGTCGTACTCCTTTGACGGGATGAGGGCGAGGCAAAGGCCGCCGATTTGGCTCCCGGCGCGGGCACGACCGGCAGCTTCATCGGTGCAGGCTTGAGGTTCGGGTCCGGATGGCGAGAACGCCACAGCTCGATCACGATCAGCACCGTGGCCGCCAATTGCAGGCCGGCAGCCAGTCTCCACGCCGGCGCCTGGTCGAGCGCGATCGACCCCGCCGCCGCCAGCGCCGTCGCGAAATAGAGCACGAACCACGGCATGGCGCGGCGCTCGTCGACGAGGTCCTGAACCCGCGGCACCGGCCCTTTGCCGAGCTTCGGCCCGAACAGCTCGAGCCAGGTCAGGAACGGGACGACCTTGTAGAGCTGGCTGAGCCCAAGTCCCGTCAGGCCACCCAGGACGAACAGATAGCCGATTGCACCGGCAAAGCGATCGAGCACGCCCCATGCCGCCGCCAGCGCGCCGGCCGCCAGGGCCAGAGTGACCAGGCCCAGTGCCGCGGCCGCCGTCGTGCTGTTCAATTCCAGATGACGCCGGCTGCGCGTGCGGTAGAACCGTGCGATATCGACCAGATAGAAAGCCACGCCGAGACCGGCGAGCGCCGCACCGATCGACTTGCCCCAGCCCGAGGCCAATCCCGCCCACGCCCCGCCCAGCCCGGCAGCGATCAGCAACAGCAGGCCCGTCACGGTCAGGATCAGTGCCGCATAGGTCGTGCGGTGCGGCTCATCGGGTGACAGCATGAACATCGACAGCAGCCGATAGCTGACACCCATCACGGTCAGCGTGAACCAGCCGCCGAGGCCCGCTGCGAGATGCAGGCTGAGCCCTTCGGCGGTCAGTGCCAGCAGGAAGCCCGGTGGCTGCGGCAGCGTGAAAGTGAGCGCGAATCCGAGGCCGATCAGGCCGGTCAACAACAGGAAACCGAGGCCGACGGCCACGAATCCCGCCGGCAGAGGCAGCGGTCGTACGCGCCAGAGCGTCACCCAGAGGTCGATCGCCCCGAGCGCGAAACCCGCGATCACGAGGCTGCCGCCGATCGGCAGCCAGGCAATCGTGAGCACGCTCAGCCCGCCCAATGCCAGGAAGCCGGCCAGCATTGCGGCCAGTCCCGTGATGATCGCGATGAGCGAATACAGCGGCAGGCGCTGGCTATACAGTCGAGTGTTGGTGATGACGGGGACGAATTGATACAGCGCGCCAAGCATCAGCAGGCTGAGCCAGCCGATGGTGAGGAGATGAACCGCGACCAGCGTGGCGGGTGCGCGTAATCCGGACAGCGGGTCGGAGTAGCCCAGGACGAACAGCACCTCGGCGGCCAGGAGCGCGACGATGGCCAGGCCGAAATGCACCATCGTCCAGCGCGAAACCCCGGATCTGATCATCATCTGGATGGCCTCCCCCTGGCTGCACCGTACCCATCGACCCTGCCTGCTCGAGCTGCACGAACGGCGGTTCTGAAGCCCGTGAATCCCGTGGATCGACGGTCGGTTGGCAATGCAGCTTGCGATTCCACGTCACCCTTTTGAAGGAGTATACTAAATATATCTTAGTAGAGTACACCACAGTTCGGGATCAGGCGAGCGCTGTGAAGCGGGGGAGAACCGACGACCGTGAAAGCGCAGGAGCTGGTGATCAAGGGTTCGCATCCGGGCTGCCCGCCACGCCGATGCCGTGGCATGGAGGGCACGGCATGACGTGTGAAAGAAGGAGCACGTGCCACCAAGGCAGCTGGTGCAGGGCACCCACGAGCTCATCGTGCGGGAGATCGCGTCGCAAGCCGAACGCGTCGACCGGAATCACCGGATTCACCTCGAGTGCGAGCCCTGCTTTCGTGCGCGCACCGAAAGTCATGACCCGGACCTTCCTGGCCAACTTGGCGCTGTT
>MKUQ01000029.1 GCA_001898645.1 Burkholderiales bacterium 70-64 | reverse complement strand
GGCACCCCCCGCGCAGCGGGGGGCAAGCACCGGTGCGCCGGCCCCGGGCGGCCCGCGCCTTTGCTCGCGCAAACCGAAGCATGCGCAAACCGACGCACGCATGAGCCGAAGCACGCTCAGGTCATGGCGCGCGTCCCGCAACTCAGCCACCAAAAGCGACGCAGCCGGCGCTACCCCTGCGCGCGCATCTCGGCGCTGCGCGCGTGCGCCTCGAGCCCCTCGCCGCGCGCCAGCGTCGCCGCCAGCGTTCCGAGGGCGCGCGCGCCCTGCTGCGAGACCTCGATGAGGCTGGTGCGCTTCTGGAAGTCGTAGACGCCCAGCGGCGAGGAGAAGCGGGCGGTGCGCATGGTGGGCAGCACGTGGTTGGGCCCGGCGCAGTAGTCGCCGATGGCTTCCGAGGACCACGGCCCGAGGAAGATCGCGCCTGCATGGCGGATGCGCGCGGCCCAGCGCGCGGCATCGGCGGCGGAGATCTCCAGGTGCTCGGCGGCGATGTCGTTGGCGATGTCGCACGCCTCCTCCATGCTGCGCACGACGATCAGCGCGCCGCGCCCGGCCAGCGAGCGGGCGATGACCTCGCGCCGCGGCAGGCCCGGCAGCAGCCTGTCGATCGAGTCGGCCACCCGCTGCGCGAAGGCGGCATCGGGCGTGAGCAGGATCGCCTGCGCCATCTCGTCGTGCTCGGCCTGGGAGAAGAGGTCCATCGCCACCCAGTCGGGCTCGGTGGAGCCGTCGCACAGCACCAGGATCTCGCTCGGGCCGGCGATCATGTCGATGCCCACGGTGCCGAACACTCGGCGCTTGGCCTCGGCCACCCAGGCATTGCCCGGCCCGACGATCTTGTCGACCGCCGGCACGGTGTCGGTGCCGTAGGCCAGGGCGGCGATCGCCTGCGCGCCGCCGAGCGTGAACACCCGGTCGACACCGGCGATGCAGGCGGCCGCCAGCACCAGCGGGTTGCGCACGCCGTCGGGGGTCGGCACCACCATCACCAGCTCCGGCACGCCGGCCACCCGCGCCGGCAGCGCGTTCATCAGCACCGAGGAGGGATACGCCGCCTTGCCGCCCGGCACGTACAGGCCGACCCGGTCGAGCGGCGTGATCTGCTGGCCGAGCCGGGTGCCGTCGGGTTCGCTGTACGACCAGGACTGGGCGAGCTGGCGCGCGTGGTAGCTGCGCACGCGCGCCGCGGCCGCCTCCAGGGCCTCGCGCTCGGGCGCCGCGAGCGCATCGAGCGCGGCCTGCAGCGCCGCGCGCGGCAGCTCGAGGTCGGCGGCGCGGGCGAGCTCGAGCCGGTCGAAGCGGTGCGTGTACTCCAGCAGCGCCGCGTCGCCGCGGCGGCGCACGTCGCGCACGATGTCGGCGACGACGCGCTCGATCTGCTCGTCCTGCTCGGGCTCCCAGGCGCGCAGGGTCGCGAGCCGCGCGTGGAAATCGGGCTGGCGGCTGTCGAGCCGGGCGATGGGCGCGGCGGCATTCATGGGGTGGCCTCGGTCGATGCCGCGGCGGCGCGGCCCAGCGCCTCCAGCAGCGGCTCCAGGCGGTCGGCTTTCGTCTTCAGCGATGCCTGGTTGACGATCAGCCGCGCCGAGATCGGCATGATCTCCTCCACCTCGGCCAGGTGGTTGGCGCGCAGCGTGCTGCCGCTGCTCACCAGGTCGACGATCGCGTCGGCCAGCCCGACCAGGGGAGCCAGCTCCATCGAGCCGTACAGCTTGATGAGGTCGACGTGCACGCCCTTGGCGGCGAAGTGCTCGCGGGCGGTCTTGAGGTACTTGGTCGCGATGCGCAGGCGCGCGCCCCGGCGCACCGCGTTGGCGTAGTCGAAGCCCACCGGCGCGGCCACGCACAGCCGGCAGCGGGCGATGCCGAGGTCGATGGGCTGGTACAGCCCCTCGCCGCCGTGCTCGAGCAGGACGTCCTTGCCGGCCACGCCGAGATCGGCCGCGCCGTACTGCACGTAGGTCGGCACGTCGGAGGCGCGCACGATGATCAGGCGCAGCTGCGGGTCGCCGGTGGGCAGGATCAGCTTGCGCGAGGAGGGCGCGGCCGGCCCGGGCGCGATGCCGGCGCCGGCCAGCAGCGGCAGCGTTTCGTCGAAGATGCGCCCTTTGGACAGGGCCAGGGTGATCACGGATGGTTCTCCCGACAGACTCCTAGATGCGGGTGATGCGCGCGCCGAGCTGCGCCAGCTTCGCTTCCATCCGCTCGTAGCCGCGATCGAGATGATAGATGCGATCGACGACGGTTTCGCCCTCGGCCACCAGCCCGGCGATGACCAGGCCGGCCGAGGCGCGCAGGTCGGTGGCCATCACCGCGGCCCCGGAGAGCCGGGGCACGCCGCGCACGATCGCCGTGTTGCCCTCGATCGTGATGTCGGCGCCCAGCCGCTGCAGCTCGAGCACGTGCATGAAGCGGTTCTCGAAGATGGTCTCGGTGATCACGCCGGTGCCCTCGGCCACGCAGTTCACGGCCATGAACTGCGCCTGCATGTCGGTGGCGAAGCCCGGGTAGGGGGCGGTGCGCACGTTCACCGCGCGCGGGCGCCGGCGCATGGACAGGGCGATATGGCCGTCGCCGGCGCGCACCTCGGCGCCGGCCTCGCGCAGCCGCTCGAGGGTGGCGTGCATGGTCGCCGGCTCGGCGCGGCCGAGGACGATCTCGCCGCCGGTGGCCGCGGCGGCGCACAGGAAGGTGCCGGCCTCGATGCGGTCGGCCATCACGCGATGCGATCCGCCGTGCAGGCGCGCCACCCCGTGCACCACCACGCGCTCGGTGCCGGCACCCTCGATGCGCGCGCCCATGGCGCCGAGCGCCGCGGCCAGGTCGACCACCTCGGGCTCGCAGGCGGCGTTCTCGATCACGGTCTCGCCCTCGGCCAGGGTCGCGGCCATCATCAGGTTCTCGGTACCGGTGACGGTGACCATGTCGGTGACGATGTGCGCCCCCTTCAGGCGCGCCGCCCGGGCGACCACGTAGCCGTGCTCGATCTCGATGTGCGCGCCCATCGCCTGCAGGCCCTTGATGTGCTGGTCGATCGGCCGCTGGCCGATGGCGCAGCCCCCGGGCAGCGACACGCGCGCCTCGCCGAAGCGCGCCAGCAAGGGGCCGAGCACGAGGATGGAGGCGCGCATGGTCTTCACCAGCTCGTAGGGCGCCTCGACCGAGACCAGGGCGCGCGCATCGAGCGCGATGCACGCGTCTTCGCGCTCGGCCTTCACTCCCAGCCGGTGCAGCAGCTTCAGCGTGGTGGCCACGTCGTGCAGCAGCGGCACGTTGTCCAGCTCGAACGGCTCGGCCACGAGCAGGCTCGCGCACAGGATGGGCAGTGCCGCGTTCTTGGCGCCCGAGACGGCGATCTCGCCGCGCAGCGGGTGCCCTCCCTCGATTTTCAGCTTGTCCATGCTCGCACTCGGATGCAGGTCGGTCGGACACGGCGTCCGTCCGGACCCGCCGGGTCCGGTTCAGCCGCCGCGGTCGGCGAATTCCTCGGGGGTCAGCGTGTTCATCGACAGCGCGTGGACCTCCTCGCGCATGCGATCGCCCAGCGCTGCGTACACCAGCTGGTGTCGCTCGAGCAGGCGCTTGCCCTCGAAGTGCTTCGAGACGATGAGCGCCTCGAAGTGCCGCCCGTCGCCGGCGACCTCGAGATGCTCGCATTCGAGGCCGTCGGCGATGTAGCTGCGCAGAGTATCGGGGGTGACCATGGCGGAATCCGGGCAGAAGTGGGATGAACCGGTGGCATCAGTGGCGCAGGCCGTAGCCGCTCGAGAGCATGCGCAGCGCCACCGCGGCGACCACCACGAGCGAGAGCACGGCCACCGCGCAGGCCTCCAGCGGAGGCACGTCGGAAACGCCGAAGAACCCGTAGCG
This sequence comes from Burkholderiales bacterium 70-64, assembly GCA_001898645.1. Lineage (GTDB taxonomy): Bacteria > Pseudomonadota > Gammaproteobacteria > Burkholderiales > Burkholderiaceae_E > Zeimonas. Next base: position 74,388 of record MKUQ01000029.1, on the reverse strand, counting down.
GAATCCGTCGACGAGGTAGAAGAACGGATTGAGCCGTGACAGCGTCTGCCAGAACCCGGGCAGCGAGTGCACCGAGTAGAACACGCCCGAGAGGAACGTGAGCGGCATGACGACGAAGTTCTGAAAAGCCGCGATCTGGTCGAACTTGTCGGCCCAGATGCCGGCGATCAGGCCCATTGTACCGAGAATCGCGCTGCCCAGGAGGGCGAAGACCACGATCCAGCCCGGCGCGAAGAACGACAGGTGGGCGAACCAGGCGGTGACCAGGAACACGCCGGCGCCCACCGACACGCCGCGGATCATCGAAGCCAGCACGTAGGCCGCGTACATCTCCAGGTGCGACAGCGGCGGCAGCAGCACGAACACGATGTTGCCGGTGACCTTGCTCTGGATCACCGACGAGGAGGTGTTGGCGAAGGAGTTCTGCAGCAGCGACATCATCACCAGGCCGGGCAGCAGGAACGAGGTGTAGCGCACGCCGTCAAAGACCTGCACGCGCTCCTCGAGCACGTGCGAGAAGATGAGCAGGTACAGCAGCGAGCTGAGCACCGGCGCGCCGATGGTCTGGAAGCCCACCTTCAGGAAGCGCAGCACCTCCTTGTGCAGGAGCGTGAGGAATCCCTGCAGCGCGAAGCCGCCGTCGGGGCGCGCGGGCCCGGCCACTCAGCGGGCCTCCTTCATCACCTGCACGAACACCTCCTCGAGGTCGGCGTGCTGCAGCTCCATGTCCTCGATGCGGCAGCCGGCCTCGCGCAGGGCCGCCAGCAGGCCCTCGACGGCCGCGTAGTCGTCGACGCGCAGCAGGACCGGCGCATCGGCCTGCTCCTGCGGGCCGATGCGCAGCCGCGCCAGGGGCGCCGGCAGGGGAGCGCCCGAGAGCAGCAGCCTGAGCCGCCCGCCGGCGAAGCGCTGCAGCAGCGAGCGGGTCTCGTCGAGCGCCACCACTGCGCCGTGCTTGAGCATGGCGATGCGCCCGCACAGCTCCTGCGCCTCGTCGAGGTAGTGGGTGGTGAGCACCACGGTGTGGCCGTCGCGGTTCAGGCGCCGGATGAACGCCCACAGGGTCTGGCGCAGCTCCACGTCGACCCCGGCGGTGGGCTCGTCGAGCACGATCACCGGCGGCCGGTGCACCAGCGCCTGCGCCACCAGCACGCGCCGCTTCATGCCCCCCGAGAGCGTGCGCATGTTGGCATCGGCCTTGTCGTCGAGGCCGAGATGGGCGAGGACCTCGTCGATCCAGTCGTCGTTGCGACGCAGGCCGTAGTAGCCCGAGGTGATGCGCAGCGTCTCGCGCACCGTGAAGAACGGATCGAACACCAGCTCCTGCGGCACCACGCCGAGCGCGCGCCGCGCGGCGCGGAAGTCGCGCACGACGTCGTGGCCCATCACGCTGGCCTCGCCGGCGCTGGCGCGGGAAAGCCCGGCGACGATGGAGATCAGCGTGGTCTTGCCGGCGCCGTTGGGACCGAGCAGGCCGAAGAACTCGCCCTGTGCGATCGACAGCGATACGCCGCGCAGGGCCTCGAAGCGGCCGAAGCGCTTGACCACGGCGCGCACCTCGACCGCTGCGACGCTCACGGCTGCGCCGGACCGAACAGCAGCGCCTCCACCCCGTACAGGCTGGCCAGCTTGCGCAGGTTCGCCGGCGGCCGCGCGAACACGCAGGTGCCCCCGCTCGCGCCGGCGTGGCGCGACAGCGCCAGCAGGACGCCGATCAGCGAGGAATCGAAGTGCTCGCACGCCGACAGGTCGAACGCCCGGGTGGACGCGGCCAGCGCCTGCTCGAGCACCGCCCGCGCATTGGCGAAGCGCACCTCGGGCGGCAGGCGGAAGATCTCGATGCGTGCGGCCGGGGTCGCGGGCTCGGTCATCGGCGGGCGGGCATTCAGGACGGCTTCTTGCCGGCAGGCTGCCGGTTCTTCTCGGCGAGGCTGCGGATCAGCCCGTCGACGCCGCGGGCGCTGATCTCCTGGGCGAACTGGCTGCGGTAGGTCTCGACCAGCCACACCCCGAGGATGTTCACGTCGTAGGCCTTCCAGCCGTCATCGGTCTTCTCCATCCGGTAGTCGAGCTGGATGGGCTCGCCGCGCGGCTGCAGCACCTCGCTGCGCACGATGACCTCGGTATCCTGCGCGCCGGCGCGCAGCGGGCGCATGCGCACCTTCTGGTCGCTCACCGAGGACAGCGCCCCGGCGTAGGTGCGCAGCAGCAGCGTGCGGTACTCGCCCATGAGCTGCTGCTGCTGCTCGGGCGTGGCGCCGCGCCAGTAGCGCCCGACCGACAGCGCAGTCATGCGCCGGAAGTCGACGTGCGGCATGATGATCTCGTCGACCAGTGCCGAGAGCTTCTGCAGGTCGCCCGCGTGCAGGGCCGGATCGGCCTTGATGCGATCGATCATCTGGTTGCTCAGGCGCTCGATGAGCGCATCGGGCTTCTCCTGAGCCGCCAAGGCGAACGGTGCGGCCAGCAGCGCGCACAGCCACCAGGAAAACAGGCGCTTGATCATCGTGTGGCTCCTCGGATTCAGTTCGTGGGCCGATCGTCCGGCGTCGGGCCGGGATCGTCCTCGGGATCGGGCGGCGGGTTGCCGTCGTAGACCTGGTTGCGGCGCCGCTGCAGGTAGGCGTCGCGCAGGAAGGAATAGCGGTCGAGCGCGGCGCCCTCGATCACGCGTTCGCCGCGCAGCAGCGCGGCGCGACCGTCGACGATGCGCAGCGCATACAGGTTGTTGCGCCGGCCGTGCGAGTCGATCGCCAGCAGCGGGTCGCCGACATAGAGGTCGACGCCCAGCCCGGGCGCATCGCGCAGGCTCGACGGCCCGAAGAACGGCAGCACCAGGTACGGCCCGGCCGGCACGCCCCAGCGCCCGAGGGTCTGCCCGAAATCCTCGCGGTGCTTCTCGAAGCCCATGTCGCTGGCCGGATCGCCCAGGCCGGCGAAGCCCACCGTGGAGTTGATCAGCACGCGCGAGAGATCGGAAATTGCCTCGCGCGGCTTGCCCTGGAGCAGCTGGTTGGCCGCCGTCCACAGGTCGGCGAGGTTGCCGAAGACGTTGCCGGCGGCGTTGCGCAGCACCTCCGGCACGTAGTCCTGGTAACCCTGCGCCACCGGCTTGAGCACGGCGCGGTCCAGCGCGTCGTTGAAGGTATAGACGGCGCGGTTCATCGGCTCGAGCGGATCGCGATCGGCCGCCGGTGCACCCGCAGTGGCGCAGGCGCCGAGCGAGAGCGCCGCGGCCAGCGCAGCCGCTGCGGGCAACACCCGCGGCGGGGCGGCCGGGGACGCCGGGCACGCCCGGCCTCCCGCCGCGGGCCGCGCCGCCCGGACACGACTCATTTCGCGCCTCCCTCGGCCGCCTTGCCGTAGAGGAACTGGCCGATGAGGTTCTCCAGCACCACCGCCGACTGGGTCATCGCGATGCGGCCGCCGGGCGCGAGCATGGCGCTGTCGCCGCCCGGCTCGAGCCCGACGTACTGCTCGCCGAGCAGGCCCGAGGTGAGGATCTTCACCGAAGAATCCTTGGGGAACTTGTAGCGGCTGTCGAGCTCGAGCACCACCAGGGCGCGATACGACTGGTCGTCGAAGCGGATCGAGGCGACGCGCCCGACCACCACGCCGGCGCTGCGCACCGCGGCCCGCGGCTTGAGCCCGCCGATGTTGTCGAACTCGGCCGTCGCCTCGTAGGTGGGGCCGAGCCCGAGAGCGCTGCTCATGTTGCCGGCGCGCAGCGCCAGGAACACCAGCGCGGCGAACCCCAGCAGCACGAACAGCCCGACCAGCAGATCGACTCCCGAGCGCTTCATCGAAACAATCTCCCTGGTCAGGTGGTGCTGAACATCAGCGCGGTGAGGATGAAATCGAGCCCGAGGATCGCCAGCGAGGCCGCGACCACGGTGGTGGTGGTGGCGCGGGCGACGCCCTCGGGGGTGGGCTGCGCCCGGTAGCCGACGTAGAGCGCGACGAAGGCCACGGTGTAGCCGAACACGATGCTCTTGAGCACGCCGTTTCCGACATCGTCGAGCCAGTCGACGCCGCCTTGCATCTGCGACCAGAAGGCGCCGGCGTCGACGCCGATCATGGCGACGCCGACGATGTAGCCGCCCAGCACGCCCAGCGCCGAGAATAGCGCCGACAGCAGCGGCACGCACAGCACCGCCGCGACGAAGCGCGGCGCGAGCACGCGCGCCACCGGATCGACCGCCATCATCTCCATGGCGTCGATCTGCTCGCCGGCCTTCATCAGGCCGACCTCGGCGGTCAGCGAGGTGCCCGCGCGGCCGGCGAACAGCAGGCCGGTGACCACCGGCCCCAGCTCGCGCACCAGCGACAGGGCGACCAGCAGGCCGAGCGCCTCCTCGGAACCGTAGCGGCGCAGCGTGTAGTAGCCCTGCAGCCCGAGCACGAAGCCGATCAGCAGCCCCGAGACGAGGATGATCGACAGCGAATAGTTGCCGATGAAATGGATCTGGTCGATCACCAGCCGCGGGCGGCCCAGCGCGCGCACGCCCAGCGCGCACAGCCTGAGGAAGAAGCGCGTGCCGCGGCCCACCGAGGCGACGAAGTCGACCAGAACGTTCCACGGCGTGAGCAGCGCCTGCATCATCGCGGCAGCCCCAGGTCTTCGGCCAGCGGCCGGGCGCCGTAGTGGAAGGCGGTCGGCCCGTCGATGCTGCCGTGCAGGAACTGCAGCACGTTGGGGTCGTCGGAGGCGCGCATCTGCTCGGGCGTACCGTGCGCCGGGATGCGCCCCGAGGCGAGCAGGTAGACGTAGTCGGCGATGGCGAACGCCTCCTTGATGTCGTGCGACACGACGATCGAGGCGCAGTCGAGCGCGTCGTTGAGCCGGCGGATGAGCTGCGCCACCGTGGCCAGCGCCACCGGATCGAGCCCGGCGAACGGCTCGTCGTACATGATCAGCGGCGGATCGAGCGCGATCGCGCGCGCCAGCGCCACGCGCCGCGCCATGCCGCCCGAGAGCTCGCTGGTGCGCAGCGGCGCGGCCCCCCGCAGGCCGACCGCCTCGAGCTTGAGCAGGACCAGGTCGCGGATCATCGAATCGGGCAGGTCGGTGTGCTCGCGCAGCGGGAACGCGACGTTCTCGAAGGTGTCGAGGTCGGTGAACAGCGCGCCGAACTGGTACAGCATGCCCATGCGCCGGCGCAGCGCGTACAGGCCCGCGCGATCGAGGCGGTGCACGTCCTGGCCGTCGAACACGACGGTACCGGCCTGCGGGCGCAGCTTGCCGCCGATCAGGCGCAGGATCGTGGTCTTGCCCGAACCGGAGCCGCCGATCAGCGCGACGACCTTGCCGCGCTCGAAGCGCATCGAGATATCGTCGAGGATGAGGCGCTCGCCGTATCCGAACCGGACCTTGTCCAGCACGAGGAACTCTGCCATCCAGGGATCTGCCGGCATTGGATGAAACCGGGCATTCTAAACCGGGCCTGCCGCCGCGGCCGGCCCGGCGGCCGCGGCCGGCGTGCTCGTCATATACTCGGGCGCATGAACGAATCCACGGTGGCGGCGCCCGATCGGCTGCTCGCCCAGGCGCGCGAGGTGCTGCGCATCGAGGCCGAGGCGGTCGCGCGGCTGGCCGATCGCATCGACGGCGGCTTCGCCGCCGCCTGCCGGATCATCCTCGCGTGCACCGGCCGCGTGGTGGTCAGCGGCATGGGCAAATCCGGGCACGTGGCGCGCAAGATCGCCGCGACCCTGGCCTCCACCGGCACGCCCGCATTCTTCCTGCACCCGGCCGAGGCGAGCCACGGCGACCTCGGCATGGTCACGCGCGACGACGTCTTCGTGGCGCTGTCGAACTCGGGCGCCACGGAGGAGCTGCTGACCATCATCCCGGTGGTCAAGCGCCAGGGCGCGCGCCTGATCGCCATCACCGGCAATCCCGACTCGCCGCTCGCGCGGCTGGCCGACGCGCACCTGGACGCCCGCGTCGATCGCGAGGCCTGCCCGCTGAACCTCGCGCCCACCGCCAGCACCACCGCGGCGCTCGCGCTGGGCGACGCCCTGGCGGTGGCGCTGCTCGACGCGCGCGGCTTCGGCGAGCTCGACTTCGCGCGCTCGCACCCGGGCGGCGCGCTCGGGCGGCGCCTGCTCACGCGCGTGGCCGACCTCATGCGCACCGGCGAGGCCCTGCCCACGGTCGCCGAAGGAGCGCGCCTGGTCGACGCGATCCTCGAGATCACGCGCAAGCGCATGGGCATGACCGCCATCGTCGCGCCCACGGGCGCGCTCGCCGGCATCTTCACCGACGGCGATCTGCGCCGCCTCATCGAGCAGGGCCGCGACCTGCGCGGCCTGTCCATCGACGAGGTGATGACCCGCGCCCCGGCCACCATCGACGCCCAGGCGCTGGCGGCCGAGGCGGTGCGGATCATGGAGGAGCGGCGTATCAGCCAGCTGCTGGTCACCGGCGAGCGCGGCCGACTGGCCGGCGCGCTGCACATCCACGACCTGCTGGCGGCCAAGGTCGTCTGAATGGCGTGCCCATGAACGCCTCCCCCGACGCGGCCGCCCGCGCCGCCGGCATCCGGCTGGTCGCCCTGGACGTGGACGGCACGCTCACCGACGGGCGGCTGTTCATCGGGCCGGGCGGCGAGGCGATGAAGGCATTCTCGGTACGCGACGGTTTCGGCCTGACGCTGCTGCGCGAGGCCGGGATCGTGCTGGCGGTGATCACCGCCCGGCGCTCGGCCATCGTCGAAGTGCGTGCCGCCGAGCTGAAGCTCGACGAGGTGCTGCAAGGCGTGCACGACAAGGCCGAGGCCCTGCGCGCATTGTGCCTGCGCCGGCAGGTGGCGCCGGCGGCGGCGGCATTCGTCGGCGACGACTGGCCCGACCTGGGCGCGATGGCGCTGGCCGGGCTCGCCGCCACCGTGGCCGATGCACCGGCGGCGGTGCGCGAACGCGCGCACTGGGTATCGCAGGCCCGCGCCGGGCGCGGCGCGGTGCGCGAGTTCGCCGAGTTCGTGCTGCTCGCCCAGGGCCGGCTCGACGATGCCCTGGCACGCTACGCGGGCCCGACGGCGTGAGGGCGCGCGCCTACGACCGGCTGGCCGCGGCGCTGTCGCTGCTCCTGCTGCTCGGGCTGACCGCGGGCACCTACTATCTGGCGCAGATCTCGATGCGCGAGACGGGCGCGATGCGCCCGGCCGCCGCCGCCGGCGAGCCCGACTATTTCGTCGACGACGCGGTCTTCACCCGCATCAACGCGCAGGGTGCGCCGGTGTTCCGCATGTCGGCGCAGCGCATGCTGCATTTCCCCGAGGACCTGTCGACCGTCTACCAGCGGCCGGTGCTGGTGAGCCTGGACCCGGACAAGCCGCGCGTGAACCTGCGCGCCGATCGCGGCCGCTCCACCGCCGACGGCGAGGAAACCGTGCTCGACGGCGACGTGGTGATGGTGCGCGCAGCCAGCGCCGAAGAGCCGCAGATGACCATCCGGACGGAAAGCGTGACGATCTTCAGCGAGACCGAGATCGCACGCACCGCGCTGCCGGTACGCATCGAGCGCGGCGACTCGGTCTTGACGGGGGTCGGCATGGAATTCAATAATGCGGCCCGCTCGTTGAGGGTCGATTCCCGGGTGCATCTCACCTGGCAGCCGCCGCAACAGTCCCGCTGACCATGCGCGCGAAGACCGACCCCGCCCCCCTCCGCCTCCGCATTCGCCGCTGCCTTCGCCGCCGGCTCGCGGCCGTGCTCGCCGGCACCCTCGCCGCCCTGCTCGGCCTGTCCGCGGCGCCGGCCTTCGCCGAGAAGGCCGACCGGAACAAGCCGATCAACATCGAAGCCGACCGGATGCAGTACGACGACCTGAAGCAGATCACCGTCTTCACGGGCAGCGTCGTGCTCACCAAGGGCACCATCCTGCTGCGCGCCGACAAGCTGGTGCTGCGCCAGGATCCGGAGGGCTACCAGTACGGCACCGCGACCGGCAACCTGGCGTTCTTCAAGCAAAAGCGCGAGGGCATCGACCAGTACGTCGAGGGGCAGGCGCGGCAGATCGACTACGACGGCAAGCTCGAGACCTTCCACCTGCAGCAGCAGGCGATGATGCGCAGGACCGAGAAGGACCGCGTCGTCGACGAAGTCCACGGCAGCGACATCCTCTACGAAAGCCGCAGCGAGTTCTTCACCGTGGAAGGCACCAGCGGCGCGGCCGCCACGGCGGGCAACCCGGCCGGGCGCGTGCGCGTCGTGATCCAGCCGCGCGAGGGAGGCGGCGCGGCGACGGGCGGCTCCGCGACTCCCGGCTCCGCGACTCCCGGCTCCGCGGCCGGCGGCACCGCGACCCCGGGCGGCGCGGTGGCCCCAGGCGGCGCGGTGGCTCCGGGCGGCACGACGGCTCCGGGCGGCACGGCAGCCCCGGGCTCCGCGCCGGCTCAGGCGCCGGGCGAAGCGACGACGCTCCAGCCGGCCGAGCGTCTGGGCACGCCGCGCGGAACCGGCACGCGCTGATGGCCGCGGCGGCCCACCTCGTGGCGCGGCCCGAGAGCCGCCTGACGGTGCGCCACCTGATGAAGGCGTATCACGGCCGCAAGGTGGTCCAGGACGTTTCGCTCGACGTGGCCAGCGGCGAAGTGGTGGGCCTGCTCGGCCCCAACGGAGCGGGCAAGACCACCTGCTTCTACATGATCGTCGGGCTGGTGCCTTCCGACGGCGGCTCCATCGAGCTGGACGGCGCCTCGCTGGGGCGCCTGCCGATCCACCGCCGCGCCCGCCTCGGGTTGTCGTACCTGCCGCAGGAAGCGTCGGTGTTCCGCAAGCTCACCGTCGAGGAGAACATCGTCGCCGTGCTCGAGCTGCAGGCCGACGGGCAGGGGCGTCCGCTCGGACGGCGCGAGATCGAGCGGCGGCTCGAGGCGCTGCTGGGCGAGCTGCAGATCGAGCAGATCCGCTCCAACACCGCGCAATCGCTGTCGGGCGGCGAGCGGCGCCGCGTCGAGATCGCCCGTGCGCTGGCCGGCTCGCCCCGCTTCATCCTGCTCGACGAGCCGTTCGCCGGGGTCGACCCGATCGCCGTGATCGAGATCCAGCGCATCGTGCGTTTCCTGAAGGACCGCCGCATCGGCGTGTTGATCACCGACCATAACGTGCGCGAAACCCTTGGAATCTGCGATCGCGCGTATATCATCAGGGCTGGTACCGTTCTTGCTTCAGGCCGCCCCGACGAGGTCGTGCAGAACGAGGACGTCCGCCGTTACTACCTCGGCGAACACTTCTCGATGTAGCGCCGGACGGCAGGTGGACCGGTACCGCGGCATCTGAGGGTCTGTCGGACGTCCGATGAAACCATCGCTTCAGCTCAAGTTCACCCAGCAGCTCGCGCTGACGCCCCAGTTGCAGCAATCGATCCGCCTGCTGCAGCTGTCGACGATCGAGCTGAACCAGGAGCTCGAGCAGGCGCTGGCCGACAATCCTTTGCTGGAGCGCCTCGACGAGCCGCTGCTGCACGGCGTGAGCATCGCCCCGAACGGCGGGCTCGACGGCCAGGCCCGGCTGCGCGAGGACGACGCCGAAGCGGCCGGCTCCGCTGCCGGCGCCTCCGATCGCCTCGAAAGCGGGCCCGCCGGCTCGGCTGCCGAGGGCGCCGAGGCCGCCGGCGAAGAAGGGGGCGGCTGGGACGATCCCGGCGCCCTCGGCGAGTGGAGCGGCACCTCGTCGCGCGGCGAAGAGGGCGAAGGCGACGAGCGCGACTATCCCCAGCTCGCCGGCGCCGGGCTGTCGCTGCGCGAGCACCTGACCCAGCAGCTCGCGGCCACCCAGTGCACGGTACGCGACCGCGCCCTGGTGCAGCTGCTCATCGATGCGCTCGACGACGACGGCCTGCTCGAATCGACCCTCGCCGAGGTGGGCGCGATGCTGCCCGCCGATCTCGACGTCGCCCCCGAGGAGCTGGCCACCGCGCTGCGGCTGCTGCAGAGCTTCGACCCGCCCGGCATCGGGGCGCGCGACCTGCGCGAGTGCCTGCTGCTGCAGCTGGAGCACGGCGAAGCCGCCGCCGAACGCTCCGCCGAGGTGGTGCGCGCCGCGCGCACCATCGTCGACCAGCATCTCGCGAGCCTCGCCGAGAAGGACTTCGCTAGGCTGCGCCGCTCGCTGCGCTGCGACGAGGACACGCTGCGCGAGGCCCACGCGCTCATCCGTGCCCTCAACCCGAAGCCCGGCGCCTCCTTCGCCGGCGACGCGACCGCCTACGTGGTGCCGGACGTGATCGTTCGCCGCACCCGCGCCGGATGGCAGGTCTCGCTCAACCCGGACGTCATGCCGAAGCTGCGCATCAACGACATGTACGCCCGCATCCTGCGACGAAACAGGGGAGCCAACCCGGGCTTGTCCGGGCAGTTGCAGGAGGCACGCTGGCTGATCAAGAATGTGCAACAGCGCTTCGACACCATCCTGCGGGTCGCACAGGCCATCGTCGACCGACAGCGGGCCTTTCTCTCGCACGGGGCGGTGGCCATGCGGCCGCTCGTGCTGCGCGAGATCGCCGATGTTCTGGGACTGCACGAATCCACGGTTTCGCGCGTGACGACACAAAAGTACATGCTCACACCGTCAGGAGTCTTCGAGCTCAAGTACTTCTTCGGCAGCCACGTGGCGACCGACTCCGGGGGAGCGGCCTCGAGCACCGCCATCCGGGCGCTGATCAAGCAGCTGGTGGCCGCGGAAGATGCCAGCCAGCCCCTGTCCGACGGCCAGATCGCGGCCCTGCTGGGCAAGCAGGGGTTCGTGGTGGCCAGAAGAACCGTTGCGAAATACCGGGAATCCCTGCGGATCCCCCCGGTCACGCAACGCAGATCGCTGTGAGCGCGACCTCTCCGCCGGCTGACGTTCCATACGACCGGGCCGAGCCCTGTGCCGCCTACCGGCACGATGTGTGGCTTTGTTGTCGCATTGCAGCATCCGATACTTTCCTTTACCGACCCCCTCGATATAATCCCCGCTACCCGGAAGTTCCCCTCGGGGGTTTTTCGACATGCTGCAAAGCGTCAAGGCGGTCTCGTTCAGTGCGTTCGTGATGAACCGTTTGTCCAGGATGCTGGCCCCGAACGACGTGGTGCTGGACCTCTCGGTCACCAGCAAGAAGCGGCTGTTCGAGCAGATCGGGCTGCTCTTCGAGAACAACCACGGCATCGAGCGCGGCAAGGTGTTCGATTCCCTGTTCGCCCGCGAACGCCTCGGGTCGACCGGGCTGGGCGAAGGGGTGGCAATCCCCCACGGCCGGATCAAGGGGCTGAAGGAAGCGCTGGCGGCGGTCGTGCGCCTGGCCCAGCCGATCCCGTTCGAGGCGCCCGACGGCAAGCCGGTCAGGCTGCTGGTATTCCTCCTGGTGCCCGAAGCGGCCACCGAGGAGCACCTCGAGCTGCTGTCGGAGCTCGCCGAGCTGCTCTCGGACACCGCCATCCGCGAATCGCTGCTCAGTTGCAACGATCCGGTCCAGATGCACCGCATCCTGACCACCTGGGGGCCGTTTCGCCCGGCCGCCTGATTCACGCTCGCGCGGTGCGGGTATGCTTTGCGCATGAATGTCACCGTCCGCACCCTCTTCGAACAGAATCACGAGCAGCTCCAGCTCCAGTGGCTCACCGGGGAAGCCGGCGCCGACCGTGACGCCGCGGCCGGCTCCACCGAGCCGGCCGAGCTGGTCGGCTACCTCAACCTGATCCACCCGAAGCGCATCCACGTCTTCGGCAACGCCGAGCTGGCCTACACCCAGCGCGTCGATGCGGCGCGGCGCGAGGCGCTCAGCGCCGAGCTGATCGCCGGGCAGCCCCCCGCGATCGTGGTCGCCGACGGGCTGCAGCCGCCCGACGACCTGCTGCGGCGCGCCGCCGCCGACGGCCTGCCGATGCTCGGCACCCCCATGCCGGCCGCGCGCGTCATCGAGGTGATACGCGTCTACCTGACCAAGGCGATGGCCAGGACCTGCACCCTGCATGGCGTGCTGATGGACGTGCTCGGCATGGGCGTGCTGATCTCCGGCGAGTCGGGGCTGGGCAAGAGCGAGCTCGCGCTCGAGCTGATCAGCCGCGGCCACGGCCTGGTCGCCGACGACGTGGTCGAGCTCGCCCGCATCGCGCCGCTCACCATCGAGGGACGCTGCCCGCCGCTGCTGCGCGACCTGCTCGAGGTGCGCGGCCTGGGGCTGCTCGACATCCGCACGATCTTCGGCGAGACCGCGGTGCGCCGCAAGATGCGCCTGAAGCTGATCGTGAACCTGATCCGCCGCAGCTCCATGGACGACGAATACCAGCGCATGCCGCTGGAGGCGCTCAGCGAGGACGTGCTCGGGGTGGCGGTGCCCAAGGTGGTGATCCCGGTGGCCGCCGGACGCAACCTCGCGGTGCTCACCGAGGCGGCCGTGCGCAGCACCATCCTGCAGCTGCGCGGCTTCGACACCACCGGCGAATTCGTCGCCCGCCAGCGCCAGCTGATCGAGTCGCAACTGCCGGGCTAGTCGATGCGCGTCGTACTGGTCACCGGCATCTCCGGCTCGGGCAAGTCGATCGCGATCAAGGTGCTCGAAGACGACGGCTTCTTCTGCATCGACAACCTCCCGCTGCGCTTCCTGCACGAGGTGATCATGTCGCTGCAGGAGTCCGGCCACGAGAAGGTGGCCGTGTCGGTGGACGCCCGCAGCGGCGACTCGGTGGGCGACCTGCGCGAGATCGTCAGCGGGCTCGGCCGCTACGGGCACGACGTCAAGCTGATCTTCCTGAACGCGCGCACCGACACCCTGGTGCAGCGCTACTCGGAGACGCGGCGCCGCCACCCGATGTCGCTGCGCGCCGGCGACAGCGAAGGCGCGCCGACGCTGATCGAATCGATCGAACGCGAGCGCGAGCTGATGTCGGTGATCGAGGACATCGGTGTGTCGCTCGACACCAGCGACCTGCACCCGAACGTGCTGCGCAGCTGGGTGCGCGACGTGGTCGGCACCGGCCGCGCCGCGCTCACGCTGCTGTTCGAGTCGTTCGCCTACAAGTACGGCGTGCCGCTCGACGCCGACCTCGTGTTCGACGTGCGCTGCCTGCCCAACCCCTACTACACCGCCGAGCTGCGCCCGCTCACCGGGCTCGACGAGCCGGTGGCCGAGTACCTGCGGCAGATCCCCTCGGTACAGCGGATGATCGAGCACATCGCCAACTTCCTGCATACCTGGCTGCCGCACTACATCCTCGAGAACCGCAGTTACCTGACGGTGGCCATCGGGTGCACCGGCGGCCAGCACCGCTCGGTGTACTGCGTCGAGGAGCTGGCCCGCCGCTTCCGCCGCATCGAGCACGTCCTGGTGCGCCACCGCGCGCTCGCGGCGCGCCAGGCGGCGGGTTCCTGAGCGGGCGCGGGGTCGGCATGGGCGACGGGCTGGCGATCTTTCCGCTGAACACGGTGCTGTTCCCGGACGGCGTGCTGCCGCTGCGCATCTTCGAGGCGCGCTACCTGGACCTGGTGCGCGAATGCAGCGCCGGCGACCTGCCCTTCGGCGTGTGCCTGATCACCGAGGGCAGCGAGGTCGGTACGCCGGCGCAGCACGAGGCGATCGGCTGCACCGCGCGCATCGTCGACTTCGACACCGATCCCTCGGGCCTGCTGAACCTGCGCGCCATCGGCGGCCAGCGCTTCAGGGTGATCGAACGGCGGGTGAGGCCGGACGGCCTGATCCGCGCCGACATCGAGATGATCGAGCCGGACGAGCCGGTGGGGGTGCCCGTGGAGTTCTCGGCCTGCGTGTCGCTGGTGCGCCGGCTGGTCGAGGACCTCGTCGCGCGTGAAGCCGATCCGATGCGCAGGATGATCGCCGAGCCCTACCGGTTCGATTCGGCCGGCTGGGTGGCCAACCGCCTGAGCGAGTTCCTGCCGATCTCCCCGCGCGCGCGCCAGAAGCTGATGGAGCTGGCCGACGGGGTCACGCGCCTGTCGATCATCCACCAGTACCTGCAGCAGCACCAGATCATCTGAGCTGCGTGAGCAGCGTCTTCACCGGCCGCGGCAGGGGCGCGGCCGCGGCATCGGCCAGCGCCAGCCAGCGCACGCCGGACTTCTCGCGGACGGCCGTCGCCGCGACGAACTCGCACAGCACCGGCTGCGCGCGCAGGCGAAAGTGCGTGAACGCATGCTCGAACGGCGCCAAGGCGGCCGGCGGCGAGACGCGCACGCCGAAGCGCCGCTCGACCTCGCCGGCGAGCGCCGCAGCGCCCGCCTCCGCCGCTGCATCCCCATCCCCTGCATGGCGGGCGGGCGCGGCCGGCTCCTCGCCCTCGCTCTCGGGCAGGCTCCAAAGGCCGCCCCAGACCCCGGTCGGCGCGCGCCGCTCGAGCAGCACCTCGGCGCCGCGCCGGATCACCAGCAGCGTGCGATGCCGCGTGGGCACCGTGCGCCTGGGCCGCGGCGTCGGCAGCTGCGCCGCCGTACCCTCGCGCCGCGCGCTGCAGTCGGCGGCGATCGGGCAGGTCTCGCAGCGCGGACGCGCCCGCACGCATACCGTTGCGCCGAGATCCATCAGGCCCTGGGTGTAGGGCTCGATGCCGCCCTCGGGTAGCTCGCGCTCGGCGATCTCCCACAGGCGCTGCTCGATCGCGCGCTCGCCGGGATAGCCGTGCACGCCGGCGTGCCGGCACAGCACCCGCCTGACGTTGCCGTCCAGGATGGCGGCGCGCCGCCCGAAGGCGAACACCGCGATGGCCGCGGCGCTCGAGCGGCCGATGCCGGGCAGCGCGGCCAGGTCACGCGGATCCTCGGGGAAGCGCCCGCCGAAGCGCGTCGCGACCTCGAGCGCGCAGCGATGCAGGTTGCGCGCGCGGCTGTAATAGCCGAGGCCGCTCCACAGGGCGAGCACGTCGTCGAGGTCGGCAGCGGCCAGGGCCGCAACGTCGGGGAAGCGCGCCACGAAGCGCAGGAAGTACGGCACCACCGTGCCCACCTGCGTCTGCTGCAGCATCACCTCCGACAGCCAGATGCGATAGGCGTCGCGCGTGCCCTGCCAGGGCAGGTCATGGCGGCCGTGGCTGCGTTGCCAGTCGATCAGGCGCGGTGCGATCACGCACTGGATTGTACGGCCCGCCGGGAGCCGTCGGCCCGCATGGCGGGCTCGAGCAGCGCTCCGACCTGGCGCGCGAATTCCTCCGAAAGCGCGACGCGCTGTTCCGCCTCGGCGCGCAGGCGGTCGACCTCCGCGATGCGCGTATCGAGGTCCTCGCTGGCATCGAGGATGCGGCGCACCGAGTCGAGCCGGCGCTTGAGCTGCAGCTGGTGCTCGCGCACCTGGCTCTCGATCGGCGACATCACCGCGCGCATCCACGCCTGCACCTCGCGATGTGCGTTCTCCTGCACCTCGCGCACGCGCGCGGCCACCGATTCGAAGAAGCGGCGCATGAGCACCCACTGCGAGGTGGTCGCCAGCGTGATCGGCCCGAACTGGCGGCGCTGCAGCTCCTCGATGCGCTCGAGCTCGGCGTAGTGGCCGCGCGTCGAGAACAGCACCGGGTTGCCCAGCGACAGGCCGTGCTCGGCGCTGAAGGTGCGGTACATCGCGCTCATCAGGGTGCCGACCTCCTCGACCACGCGCGTCGTCTCGTCGAGGTCGGCGCGCACTCCGCCGAGCAGCGAGTTCATGCCGTCGCGCAGGCCGATGGAGAGCCGGCTCGCCTTCATCACCTCGCGGGAATGGCGCACATGGCGCTTGAGCGAGTCGCCGCCGATCGCTGCGGCGATCGCCTGCGAATGGCGCGTGAACACCGCCCGCAGGCCCTGCAGGTGGCGCAGGCTCTTCTCGAATTCCTCGCGCTCGAGCCGGATGCGCGCCGCCAGGTGATCCATCACGTCGCGGTTCTTGCCGCGCAGGCCGTCGAGCTCGAGCAGCTGCTCGACCGCGGCGCGGCGCCGCGCCGACAGCACGGCGCCCACCAGCGCGTGCAATTCGTCGAATTCACGCCGCACGTGCTCGCGCGCGATCTCGCGCTGCTGCGGCACCAGCTCGCGCCCGAGCGCGTACTCGAGATCGGACATGCGGCTGCGCTTGAGCAGCGCCGCGTCGCCGTTCACCCGCGCCACCAGCGCCTTCTGCGCCGAGACCGGGAAGATCCGGTCGTTGGCGATGTCGAGCGTATGCGCGACCGAGCTCACCTGGCGCGCGATCTCGAGCTGGATCTGGACCTCGTCCTTGAGCTCGTCCCACAGCCCGTCGATCTTGTTCAGCACCACCAGGCGCCCCGAGCGGTGCGTGGGGCCGATGTAGCGGCGCCAGACCTCGATGTCGCTGCGCGTGACCCCGGCATCGGCGGCCAGCACGAACAGCACGGCGTCGGAGCCGGGGATGAGCTTGAGCGTGAGCTCGGGCTCGACGCCGATCGCGTTCAGCCCCGGCGTGTCGACGATGACCAGGCCGAGCTGCAGCAGCGGATGCGGGTAGTTGACGATGGCATGGCGCCATCGCGGGATTTCGACCTGCCCGCCGGAAGCGGCGTGCGACGGCGCATCGGGGGCGTCCTCGTCGTGCAGCCCGAGCAGCCTGGCCTGCTCCGCGTCGACACGCACCGTCTCCTGCACGCAGGCGAAGGCACGCCGCAGGCTGGCCGGATCCGACGGATCGACGCTCAGCTCGTGCCACTCGGCCTCGAGCTGGCGCAGCTCCGAGAGCGCGGTATCGCGCAGGCGCGTCTCGATCGGAAGCAGGCGGATCGAGCTCGGACGCGAGGCGTCGTAGAGGAGCTCGGTCGGACACATGGTGGTGCGCCCGGCCGAAGACGGAACGATGCGCTGGCCGTGGTCGGCGAAGAAAATGGCGTTGATCAGCTCGGACTTCCCGCGCGAGAACTCGGCCACGAAGGTGACGGTGATGCGCTCCTGGGCGAGGCGCTCGGCCATGCGCTGCACGCGGGCCTGCAGCGCGGGGTCGGACACCTGGACGTCGTCCAGCCAGCGGCCGTACCGGCGCACCGCCTCCGACAGCTCGCGCCGCCAGCGGCCGTATTCGGCAACCTGCTCCCCGAAAGCTCCTACCGGTATTCGTCGATCAATGTTCGTTGACATGCGCAGCACGTCCGCCGGGTCGATCCCGGACGATCTATAGCATGCCGATCCGGCGCACGCGCGGCAGTATCCGCCCGCGCCGCGCCCGGCCCGCCCTGTGGCCGATTCCGGCCGGTGGACGGCGCCCGGTCAGCGCTGGCAGCGCGCGCAGTAGAAGGTCGACCGCTGCTGCTGGCGCATCCGGCGCACCGGCGCGCCGCACACGCGGCACGGCTGGCCGGCACGTCCGTAGACGTAGCTCTCGACCTGGTAGCAGCCGGCTGCGCCGTCGCTGGCGACGAAGTCGCGCAGCGTGCTGCCGCCGTGCTCGATGGCCTCGGCCAGGGTTGCGCGGACCGAATCGGCCAGGCGGTCGCAGCGCTCGCGGCCGATGCGATGCGCCGCGGCGTTCGGTCGGATGCCGGCGCGAAACAGGCTCTCCGAGGCGTAGATGTTGCCGACGCCCACGACGATGTCGCCGGCCATCAGCGCCTGCTTGATCGCCGTGCGCCGGCCGCGCAGCGCACGGTGCAGCAGCGCGCCGTCGAAGGCCGGCGACAGCGGCTCCACGCCGAGGTTGGCCAGCGCCGGATGACCGAGCGCCGGACCCTGCGCGGCGTCGTGCCAGAGCATGGCGCCGAAGCGGCGCGGATCGTGGTAGCGCAGCGTGCCGTGCTCGAACTCCAGGTCGACGTGGTCGTGCCGCGCCGGCACGGGCGGCGCCACCAGGAAGCGGAAGCTGCCCGACATGCCCAGGTGCACGATCAGCGCCCCGTGATCGAAGCTCATCAGCAAGTACTTGCCGCGCCGCTCGACCGAACGCAGGATGCGTCCGGGCAGCTGCTCGGACAGCGCCGGCGGCACCGGCCAGCGCAGCCGCGGCTCGCGCACGCGCACGGCGCGCAGGGTACGGCCGACGACGCTCGCCTGCAGTCCGCGGCGTACGACCTCGACCTCGGGAAGCTCGGGCATTGCAATTCACGGCGCCGGACACCGCAGGTGCTCGGGCGCCGGCTCGGGTAATCTTGTATCGAAGTGTAGACGAACCCACGAACCGGCCATCTCTCCATGAACACGTCCGTGCCCGCTCCGTTCCCCGCCGCCCGGGCAGCGCGCCGCAGCGGCCTGCGCGCCCTGTCGCTGGCGGTGCTCTCGGCGCTCGCGCTGCTGGTGGCGGCCTGCGCGACGCCCGCGGCGGCGCCCACCGGCACGCAGGCGAGTGCCGCCGATGAAGCCGAAAGCACCGACGCCGACGCGGGCGATGCTGGCGATGCGAGCGCCGCGGCGCAGGCACCCGACCTGCCCGCGGTCGAGCTGACGCCGCAGATCATGTACCAGGTGCTGGCCTCCGAGATCGCCGCCCAGCGCGGCCAGGTCGACAGCGCCGCGGCCACCTACCTGTCGATGGCGCAGCAGACGCGCGACCCGAGGCTCGCGCAGCGCGCCACCGAGCTGGCCCTGGCCGAGCGCTCGATCGAGCGCGCGCTGCCGGCCGCCCGGCTGTGGCACGAGCTGGCGCCTTCCTCGGCGGTGGCTACCCAGACCGTCGAGTCGCTGTGGCTGAGCACCGGGCGCTACGAGCAGGCCGAGCCCCTGCTGCGCGCGCGGCTCGAGCGCGCCCGCGCCGAGCGCCGCCTGCCGCAGACCTACGCCCAGCTCCAGCGCTTGCTCGTGCGCACCGCCGACCCGAAGGCGGCGCTGGAGATGCTCGAGCGCCTCGCGGCCCCCGATGCCGACGTGGTCGCCGCCCGCCTGGCGCTGGCCGCCGTGGCGCATGCCGGGGGCGACAGCGTGCGCGCGGCCGCCGAGGCCGAAGCGGCGCTCAAGCTCGATGCGACCAGCGAGCCGGCGGCGATCGCCGCCGCACGCTACGTCGCCGGCACGCCGCGCGGCAACCCGGGGGCGATCGCGCTGCTCGAAAGGTTCCTGAAACGCCAGCCCAAGGCCACCGAAGCGCGCTTCCTGCTGGCGCGCCTGCTCGCGGCCGAGGGCCGCAACGAGGCGGCGCGCGAGCAGTTCGAGACGGCCCTGAAGCAGGAGCCCGACAGTCCGGCGATCCTGTTCTCGCTGGCGCAGCTGGCCCACCAGATGAAGCAGCCCCAGGTCGCCGCCGAATACCTGCAGCGCTATCTCGACCTGCCGGAGCAGATCCAGCGCGACAACGACCCGGCCTATCTGTTCATGGGCCAGCTCGCCGAGGAAGCGCGCCGCTACGACGAGGCGCTCGGCTGGTACGAGAAGGTCGATCGCCGCGACGAGCAGTTCCTGCCCGCGCTGACGCGGCGCGCGGTGATCCTGGGCAAGACCGGCCGCGTCGATGCGGCGCGCGAGCTGCTGCGCGGCACCTCGGTGTCGAGCGCGCGCGAGCGCGCGCTGCTCACCTCGGCCGAGGCACAGGTGCTGCGCGAGGCCGGGCGCGACGCCGAGGCGTACACGGTGCTCGACGAGGCGCTGGCGCGCACGCCCGAGAACCCCGACCTGCTCTACGACCACGCCATGGCCGCCGAGCGCGTCGACAAGCTCGACGTGATGGAAGCCGACCTGCGCAAGCTGATGTCGCTGCGGCCGGACTACGCCCACGCCTACAACGCGCTCGGCTACACCTTCGCCGATCGCAACATCCGGCTCGACGAGGCGCAGCAGCTGATCGAGAAGGCGCTGTCGCTGGCTCCCGACGATGCGCAGATCATCGACAGCATGGGCTGGGTGCTGTTCCGCCGCGGCCAGTTCGCGCCGGCCGTCGAGCAGCTCCAGAAAGCCTGGCGGCTACTGCCCGAGCCCGAGATCGGCGCGCACCTGGGCGAGGCTCTGTTCCGGGCGGGGCGCGTCGACGAAGCGCGGCGCATCTGGGCCGCGGCCGCGGCTGCCGACCCGGACAACCAGACGCTGAAGGAAACGCTGGCGCGATTCAAAGCCGTGCAATGACCAGCGCACCGCTCCCCGGCGCGACGGCCGCGCCCGGCGCGCGTGCCCCGTGCCGACGGCGCGCCGGCCGCCGGGCATGGCTGGCGGCAGCGGTCGCCGCGGGCGCGCTCGTGCTGGCCGGCTGCGCCACGCCGTCGGCGCCGCCGCTGCCCGGCCCCGAGGGGCCGCCCAACCTGTGGTCCGGCCGGTTCGCGGTCACCGTCACCGAAGCCGGCCCCGAGGCGCGCGAGGAGCGCTCGAGCGGAAGCTTCTCGCTGCGCGCCGACGGCCCGGTGACGCGGCTCGAGCTCACCTCTCCGCTCGGGCAGACCATGGCGCAGGTCACGCTCGAGGCGGGCCGCGCCACGCTGCTCGGCGCCGACGGCAGGTCGTACGAGGCGGCCTCGGCCGAAGCGCTCACCGAGCAGGTGTTCGGCTGGCGCGTGCCGATCGGCAACCTCCCCGGCTGGCTCGAGGGACGCATCGCCGAGCCGACCGAACGCGACGCGCAGGGCGTGGTGGCCGGGCGCGAGCACGGCTGGTCGGTGCGCATCGACGCGCGCGAGGCCGGCCGGCCCCGCCGGCTCACGCTCGACTGGCCAGCCGGCGCGGCCACCGGCGAACGCCGCCTGGCGCTGCGGCTGGTGGTCGACCAGGCGATCCGCATCGCGGCGCAGCGATGATAGCCGCGCTGCGCAACCTGCCGGCCCCGGCCAAGCTCAACCTGTTCCTGCACGTCACCGGACGCCGGCCCGACGGCTATCACCTGCTCGAGACCGTGTTCGAGCTCGTCGACCTGTGCGACCGCGTGCACCTGCAGCGCCGCGAGGACGCGCAGATCGTGCG
Source organism: Burkholderiales bacterium 70-64 (assembly GCA_001898645.1). Classification (GTDB taxonomy): domain Bacteria; phylum Pseudomonadota; class Gammaproteobacteria; order Burkholderiales; family Burkholderiaceae_E; genus Zeimonas. The sequence continues at coordinate 53,610 of MKUQ01000029.1, read as the reverse complement.
CCTCGACCCGCTGCCCGGCGTGCCGGCACAGGACGATCTCGGCGTGCGCGCGGCGCGCCTGCTGGCGGCCGAGACCGGCTGCCGGCTCGGGGTCGAGATCGCCATCGACAAGCGCATCCCCCTCGGCGGCGGGCTGGGCGGCGGCAGCTCCGATGCGGCCACGGTCCTGCTCGGGCTGAACCGGCTGTGGGACCTGCGGCTGGAGCGCCGCCAGCTGATGGAGCTCGCCCTGCGCCTGGGGGCCGACGTGCCCGTCTTCGTGTTCGGGCACCGCGCCTTCGGCGCCGGCATCGGCGAGCGGCTGCGCGCGCTGCCGGCCCCGGCGGCGTGGTTCGTCGTGGTGGCGCCGCCGGTGCAGGTGCCGACCGCCTCGGTGTTCGCCGCGCCTGGTTTGACACGCGATACGAAAGCGCTCAAAATTTCCGGTCTTTCGCGACAGCGGTTCGTCTATCGCGGGAAGAACGATCTCGAACCGGTGGTGTGTGCGGCCTGGCCGCCCGTCGCCGAAGCGCTCGCCGCGCTGCGGCACGCCGCCGACCAGTGCGGCGCGCAGGGCCGGCTGGCACGGATGACCGGTTCGGGCGCATGCGTGTTCTGTCCCGTCCCTGACGAGCAGGTCGCCGCCTCGATCCGGCAACGGCTCGAGCGGCTCGCGATCGGATCGGTGTTCACGGTCCGCTCGCTCGACCGGCATCCGCTGTCCGACTGGTCGTTCGCCGGAAGGCCCGCGCCCGGGTCCGAAGGCTCGCGACTCGTCGATGCACCACTGGGGAGTCGCCAAGTTGGTTAAGGCACCGGATTTTGATTCCGGCATTCGAGGGTTCGAATCCTTCCTCCCCAGCCAACTTTCCCATCCGAGAGCCGCATGGCGCAGGATTACCGCCGCAACTCCGACATCGTGAATCCCGACGCCGAAGGCCTGATGATCTTCACCGGGAGCGCCAATCCGCAGTTGGCCACCGATGTCGCGCGCAACCTGTACATCAACCTGGGCAAGGCCACCGTCAGCCGCTTCTCCGACGGCGAGGTGATGGTGGAGATCCTGGAGAACGTGCGCGGCAGGGACGTCTTCGTGCTGCAGTCCACCTGCGCGCCGACCAACGATCACCTCATGGAGATGATCATCATGGTCGACGCGCTCAAGCGCGCCTCGGCCGGACGCATCACCGCCGCGCTGCCCTATTTCGGCTATGCCCGCCAGGACCGCCGGGTGCGCTCGATGCGGGTGGCCATCAGCGCCAAGGTGGTGGCCAACATGCTCGAGACGGCGGGCGTCGATCGCGTGCTCACCATGGATCTGCACGCCGAGCAGATCCAGGGCTTCTTCGACATCCCGGTCGACAACATCTACGCCACGCCGCTGCTGCTGGCCGACGTGCACAAGCAGCAGTTCGAGAACCTGCTGGTGGTCTCGCCCGACGTGGGCGGCGTGGTGCGCGCGCGCGCGCTGGCCAAGCGCCTGGACTGCGACCTGGCCATCATCGACAAGCGCCGCCCGAAGGCCAACGTGGCCGAGGTGATGAACATCATCGGCGACGTCGAGGGGCGCACCTGCGTGATCATCGACGACATCGTCGACACCGCGAACACGCTGGTGAAGGGCGCCGCGGCGCTCAAGGAGCACGGCGCCAGGCGCGTCGTGGCCTACTGCACGCATGCGGTGCTCTCGGGCGGAGCGGCGGCGCGCATCGACAACTCGGCGCTCGACGAGCTGATCGTCACCGACACGATCCCGCTCTCGAAGGAAGCCGAGGCGTGCACGCGCATCCGCGTGCTGTCGTGCGCGCAGCTGATGGCCGAGACCATCCTGCGCATCAACCGCGCCGACTCCGTGTCGTCGCTGTTCGTCGACTGAGTTTCCGGTCGCCGGAGTTTCTGGGTCCCCGTGCGCCGCCGGCGCGCGGGATTTTCGTGAATGCCCCGCGGTTCTGGTCGCGGATCCGGGGCCTGTAAGAAGGAAGGAACGATGAAAGTCGTTGCAACTACCCGCAAGGAGCAGGGTTCCGGTGCGAGCCGCCGCCTGCGTCACGCCGGCTTCGTGCCGGGCATCGTCTACGGCGGCAAGGGCGAAGCCCGGCCGGTGTCGATCGAGCACAACCCGCTGTATCACGCGCTGCGCGTCGAGGGATTCCACTCGTCGATCCTCGACATGGAGATCGACGGCGCCAACGAGCGCGTGCTGCTGCGCGACGTGCAGTGGCATCCGTACAAGCCGCAGGTGCTCCACATCGATTTCCAGCGCGTCGCGGCCGACGAGAAGATCACCATCCGCGTGCCGCTGCGCTTCGTCAACCAGGAGATCTCGCCGGCGGTGAAGCTCTCGGGCGGCATCATCGGCCACGTGATGAACGACGTCGAGATCACCTGCCTGCCCGCTGACCTGCCCGGCTTCATCGAGGTCGACCTCGCCGGCCTCGAAGCCGGCAAGTCGGTGCACCTGAGCGACGTGGCGTTCCCCAAGGGGGTGAGCCCGGCCACGGGCGCCGGCGAGAACCCGGTGCTGGTCACCGTCACCATCCCGGGCGCGGCCGAGGAAGAGCCGGCGCCCACCGCGCCTGCGGCAGCCGCCGCACCGGCTGCCGCGGCCGGCAAGAAGTGAGGCCGGCCCTGCGGGCCGGCCGCTCGAGAGGCCCGGGTGCGACCCGGGCCTTTTTCTTCGCCGACCTCGCACGATGAATCCGGAAGCCGACCGGATCTGGAGCGCACCGCGCTGGGCACTCGCCGTGCTGCTGGCCGCGCTCGGCATGCTCGGCCCGTTCTCGATCGACACCTTCCTGCCCGCCTTCTCGGGCATCGCCGAGGCGCTCGATGCGACGCCGGTGCAGATGCAGCAGACGCTCTCGGCGTATCTGTTCGGCTTCGCGTTCATGAACCTGTTCCACGGCGCGCTGGCCGACAGCTTCGGCCGCCGCCCGGTGGTGCTGTGGGGCGTGGGCGTCTTCACGCTCGCCTCGGTCGGCTGCGCGCTCGCGCCGACCATCGGCTGGCTGGTCGCCTTCCGCGCCCTGCAGGGGCTGTCGACCGGCGCCGGCATCGTGGTCTCGCGCGCGGTCATCCGCGACATGTTCCGGCCCGAAGAGGCCCAGCGCGTAATGTCGCAGGTGACGATCTACTTCGGCGTGGCACCCGCGGTCGCGCCCATCATCGGCGGCTGGCTGTTCGTGCACGTGAACTGGCACGGCATCTTCTGGTTCCTCGCGCTCATCGGCGTGCTGCTGTGGCTGGCCAACTGGAAGTTCCTGCCCGAGACCCTGCACCCGACGCACGTGCAGCCGTTCGAGCTGCAGCACCTGATGCGCGGCTATTCGCAGCTGCTCTCGGATCCGCGCTTCGTGCTGCTCGCCTTCGCCAGCGGCGTGCCGTTCAACGGCATGTTCCTGTACGTGCTGGCCGCGCCCGAGTTCCTCGGCCACCACCTCGGCCTCGGGCCGACGCAGTTCTTCTGGTTCTTCCTGCTGACCATCACCGGCATCATGGCCGGCGCCTGGGTCAGCGGACGACTGGCCGGACGCATCCCGCCGCGGCACCAGGTCCGCCACGGCTTCGTGGTGATGTTCGCGACCGGCATCCTCAACCTCGCGGCGAACCTGGTGTTCACCCCGCACGCCTGGTGGGCGCTCGCGCCGATCGCCGTATTCGCTTTCGGATGGGCGCTGAACGTGCCGGTGGTCACGCTGATGGTGCTCGACCTGCACCCGCTGCGCCGCGGCATGGCCTCGTCGCTGCAGGCGGTGGTGGGCAGCGTCGCCAACGGGGTGGTGGCGGGCGTGATCGCGCCGCTGGTCATGCATTCGACCGTGGCGCTGGCGGCCACCTCGCTGGCCATGCTGTGCATCGGGCTGGCGGCATGGCTGTACCTGCGCCATCGCTGGCCGGCCGCGGTGCGCGGCACCGGCGCAGCGGGCGGCCCGCTCGTCTCGTGACGCTACACTTCGAGCCGACATGGACGGAATCCGCCTGATCGTCGGCCTGGGCAACCCGGGACCCGAACACGTGCTGGACCGGCACAACGCCGGCTTCTGGTTCGTCGACGCCGTGGCGCAGGCGCACGGCGCGACGCTCACGCGCGAAGGCAAGTTCTTCGGCGCAGTGGGTCGCGCGCGCATCGCCGGCGAGCCGGTGTTCCTGCTCGAGCCGGCCACCTGGATGAATCGCTCGGGCCAGGCGGTCGCCGCGCTGGCCAACTTCTACCGCATCGCCCCCGCGCAGATGCTGGTGGTGCACGACGAGCTCGACCTGCCGCCCGGCCAGGTGAAGCTCAAGTGCGGCGGCGGCCACGCCGGCCACAACGGCCTGAAGGACATCCAGGCGCGCCTGGGCAGCGCCGACTTCTGGCGGCTGCGCTTCGGCATCGGCCATCCGCGCACGCTGCAGCTGAACCAGGAGGTGGTCGACTTCGTGCTGCACCGCCCGACGCGCGAGCAGCACGAGGCGATCGACGCGGCGATCGACCGCGCGCTGGCCTGCCTGCCCGAGCTGGTGGCCGGCCAGCCGGAGGCGGCGATGGCGAAGCTGCACGTTCGCGGCGCCTGAGCGACAATGCACGCCTTCCAGGAATCCATCGGAGCATTATGCCCGCCCGCATCGTCACCCGCCGCTCGGCCATCCACGGCAACGGCATGTTCGCCGCCACCGACATCCCGGCCGGCACGCGCCTGATCCAGTACAAGGGCAAGCTGCTCACCCAGGCCGAAAGCGACAGGCTGTACGCCAACGGCGCCGACACCGGCCACACCTTCCTCTTCTCGCTCAACGACGAGTACGTGATCGACGCCGGCCAGAACGGCAACAGCGCGCGCTGGATCAACCATGGCTGCGCGCCCAACTGCGAGGCAGTGGTCGACGAGCACGAGGGCGACGACCGCAGCCGCGACCGCGTGTTCATCGAGGCCATCCGCGACATCCGCGCGGGCGAGGAGCTCACCTACAACTACGGCATCGTGCTCGGGGTGCCGCACACGCCGGCGATGAAACGGGTCTGGGCCTGCCGCTGCGGCGCGCCCGAATGCACCGGCACCATGCTGCAGCCGAAGCGGGCTCGCCCGCAGGCGACCGCGCGCGCCCGCAAGCGCTGACGGCGGCAGCCCGCGCCCGGGCCCGAAGGAAACTTCCTCTCAGTGCCCGGCAGAGGCACCGGCGAGCTTCTGCACCAGCCCCTGGTCGGCGGCCAGCTCGGCCGCGCTGCCCGAGAACACGATCTTGCCGTCGCCGAGGATGTAGGCGCGATCGGCGATGCCGAGCGACAGCGGTACGTTCTGCTCCACCAGCAGCACCGACAGGCCCTCCTCGCGCATCGCGCGCACCACCCGCATCACTTCCTGCACGACCAGCGGGGCCAGCCCTTGCGAGGGCTCGTCGAGCAGCATGATGCGCGGGTTGACCAGCAGCGGGCGCGCGATCGAGAGCATCTCCTGCTCGCCTCCGGAGAGCTGTCGCCCGAGCTGGTGGCGGCGCTCGGCCAGACGCGGGAACAGCTCGAACACCCGCGCCAGCCCCCACGGCCCCGGCCGCGCCTCGGGCACCATCAGGTTCTCGAGCACCGTCAGGTGGCCGAAGATCCTGCGGCCCTCGGGCACGTAGCCGACGCCCAGGCGCGCGATGCGGTACGAGGGCCAGCGCGTCACGTCGCGGCCTAGCACGTCGACCCTGCCCGCGCGCGCGGGTGTCAGGCCGAGGAGGCTGCGCAGCGTCGTGGTCTTGCCCGCACCGTTGCGCCCGAGCACGGCGACGATCTCGCCCTCGCGCAGCTCGAGCGAGACGCCGTGCAGGATATGGCTCTTGCCGTAATAGGCGTGGACGTCTCTCGCCTGCAGCACGGTGGTCATGCGCCGGCCTCCTCGCGCATCGCCGCCGCGCCGTCGCCGAGATAGGCGGTGCGCACCCGTTCGTCGGCCGAGATCTCGGCCGGGGTGCCCTCGGCGAGCAGGCGTCCCTGGTCGAGCACGGTGATGCGCTGCGCGATGTCGAACACGATGCTCATGTCGTGCTCGATGAACAGGATCGACAGGCTGCGCTCGGCATGCAGCCGGCGCACCAGCCCCACCATGTGATCGGTTTCGGCATCGCCCATGCCCGCGGTGGGCTCGTCGAGCAGCAGCAGGCGCGGGTTCATCGCCAGCGCCAGCGCGATCTCGACCACGCGCTGGTCGCCGTGGGCGAGCTCGCCCACCACGCGCTCGGCCTTGCCGGACAGATCGACCGTGTCCATCAGCTCGTCGACGCGGCGCGCCAGCCGGGCGCGCGCCGCCCGCGGCAGCCAGGGACGGCCGTTGACCCCGGCCGCGGTCTCCACCCCGATGCGCACGTTCTCGAAGACGCTGAGCTCCGGGAAGACCTCGGTGATCTGGAACGTGCGCACGATCCCGCGCCGCACGCGGTACACCACCGAGCGCTCGCGGATGCTCTCGCCGTCGAACCAGATCTCGCCCGCGCTCGGCGGGAAGAAGCCGGTGATCAGGTTGAAGAACGTCGTCTTGCCGGCGCCGTTGGGGCCGATCACCGCGCGCAGCTCGCCTTCGCTCATGGCGAACGAGACGTCCCGCACCGCCTGCAGCTTGCCGAAGTTCCGGCTCACGCCGTCCAGGCGCAGCAGCGGAGCGTTCATGTCGCGCGCCCCCGCTGCACCAGCATGCCGAGGATGCCCTTGGGGAACAGCAGCACGATCAGCACGAACAGCAGCCCGATCAGGGTCATCCAGTTGTCGGTGAGGCTCGAGAGATAGTCCTGCGCCACCACGAAGATGACCACGCCGACCAGCGGACCCCAGAAGCTGCGCATGCCGCCGAGCACGATCATGATCACGAAGTTGCCCGAGAGGATCCAGTGCAGGTCCTGCGGTGAGGTGAAGTTGAACAGCAGCGCGTTGAGCGTGCCGGCGAGGGCGGTGAGCGTGCCCGAGACGGCGAACGCCGCCCAGACGTAGAGGTCGGTGCGCAGGCCGAGGAAGCGTGCGCGGCGCGCGTTGTCGCGGATCGCCACCCAGGTGTGCCCGAGCGGCGAAGCGAGCAGCGCGCGCAGGACGGCCACCGCGACGGCGAAGCACGCCAGCACCAGGTAGTAGTACTTCGTCTCGTCGCGCAGATCGAAGCTCCAGCCGCCGAATCCCACCGGCATGCGCTGGAAACCGGCCAGGCCGTCCTCCCCGCCGGTGACGTTGTTCCAGCGCACCGCGACGAAATAGAACAGCTGCCCGATGGCGATGGTGATCATGGCGAGGTAGATGCCGCGCCGGCGCATCACGAACGGGCCGAGCAGCGTGGCCGCCAGGCCGCCGACCAGCGTGCCGACGAGGATCGCCAGCGGCGTGGAGGGCAGCAGGTACTTCAGCGTCATCCCCGCGCCGTAGGCGCCCAGCCCGAACCACGCCGCGTGGCCGAACGACAGGCCGCCGGTGAAGCCGAGGAACAGGTTGAGCGCCAGCGCCGCGATGCCGTAGACGAGGATCTTGGTGCCCAGCGCGGTATAGCCTCCCACCCCGGGCAGCCATAGCGGCGCGGCCAGCAGCGCCGCCCAGAACACGACCGCACCGGCCGTGCGCCAGCTCATTCGAACAACCCTTCCTGCCCGAGCAGCCCGCGCGGGCGGATCACCAGCACGATCAGCATGATCAGGTAGATCACCGCTTCGCTGGCGGCCGGGTAGTAGGTGGTGGTCACGCCCGCGGCCACGCCGATGATCAACCCGCCCAGCACGCTGCCGAGCAGGCTGCCGACGCCGCCCACGATGATGGCCACGAAGCTGGGCATGATCAGGCTGTTGCCCATCGGCGGGGTGAGCCCGAGGATGCCGGCGGCCAGCACCCCGGCCAGGCCCGCCAGCAGGCAGCCGAGCGCGAAGTTCAGCGCCCGCAGGCGGTAGATGTTGACGCCCAGCGCCGAGACCGTCTCCAGGTCGAGCGTGCCGGCGCGGATGCGGATGCCCAGCCGGGTGCGCCGCAGCACCAGGTACAGGCCGAGCGCGGCCAGCACCGTGATCGCCACCACCAGCACGCGGTATCCCGTGACGAAGAACAACACCGGGCTCACCGAGGTATTGAGCAGGTCGGGGACCGCGAAAGGCAGGCCCTGCGGCCCCCAGATGCGCCGCGTCATGTCCTCGATGACCAGCGCCAGCCCGAAGGTGAGCAGCAGCGTGTAGAGCGGATCGCTGCGCTTGTACAGCGGCCGCACCAGGACGCGCTCGACCGCCAGCCCGATCGCCGCTGCACACAGCGGACCGACCACCAGCGCCCCCCAGAAGCCGAGGTAGGGCGCCAGCGTATAGGCCAGGTAGGCGCCGATGACCAGGAAGCCGCCGTGCGCCATGTTGATCACCGAGTTCAGGCTCAGGATCAACGCCAGCCCGAGCGCCATCAGCGCGTAGAAGACTCCCTGGATCAGGCCGTTGAACGCATTGAACAGCAGCAGCTCCATGCGTCAGGTGCTCGGATAGACCAGCTTGCAGCCGGTCTCGGCGACCGGCAGCGAGGTCTTGTCGCCCGGCACGATGTCGGCCACCTTGAACAGGTCGGGATACTTGCCGTCGGCGATGATCTCGCCGGGGAACTCGCTCGACATCAGCTGGTGGTCCTGCGGCCGGAAGTACACCTTGTTGGGCTGCAGCTTGATCTCGGGCGGCAGCTCGAGCCCCTCGAGCGCGCGGGCCAGCTTGGCCGGCTCCACGCTCCTGGCCTTCGCCGCGCCCAGCGCCAGGGCGTGCGTGCCGGCGTAACCGAACCAGGTGCGCGCACTCGGGTAGCTGCCGTCGGGGTAGGCCTTGCGGTAGCTCGCCACCCATTCCTTCACGTGCGGCGTATCGGGCTGGTTCCAGTACCACTCGAGCGTCCACCAGCCGAGCCTCGCCTCGCGCGGCAGCGCGTTGAGCACTTCGAGCTCGGAGAGCCCGCCGCCGATCGGCATCTTCTTCTGCAGCCCGAACTGCACCGCCTGCTTCATGCAGTTGACCAGATCCTGCCCGTCGACGAGCAGGATGAGCACCTCGGGGTTGGTCGACTGGGCCTTGATCAGGTAGGAGGAGAAGTCGGTGGTGCCCAGCGGAGAGAGCGAGTTGCCGAGCACGGTGCCGCCCAGGCTCTTGAGGATCTTCGCGTAGGCGGCCTGGAACGTGTGGCCGAAGGCGTAGTCCGGAGTGATGAAGTACCACTTCTTGCCGAACTTGCTGGCCAGGGTGTTGACCAGGCCTGCCGCCAGCATGTAGGTGGTGGTGCAGATGCGAAACGTCGTCCAGTGGCACTCGCTGCCGGTCACCGGGTCGGTGTGCCCGCCGGTGACCATGTACACCACGCCCTTCTGGTTCGCCACCTGGCTCACCGACAGCGCGGTAGCCGAGGACACCGCGCCCATCAGCATGGCGCAGCCGTCCTTCTCGATCATCTTGTGGGCCTTCTGGGCCGCGAGGCCCGCGTTGGCGTTGTCGTCCTCGACGACCAGCTCGATCTTGCGCCCGATGACGCCGCCCTTGGCATTGATCTCGGCCACCGCCATCTTCGCGCCGCGCACCTCGCTGTCGCCCTCGGCGGCATAGGTGCCGGTGAGCGGATCGTGCATGCCTATCTTGATCGGCGTCTCGCCCTGGCCATAGGAAAGGATGGGATGGGCGACGAGCGGCGCCGCGCCGAGCGCGAGGCCCGTCTGCAGCACGCTGCGCCGGCTGAAACGACTGGTCATGTCCGCTCCCGCATCGGCTGATTGATCGGCGACGGGAATCCCGTCGGTCCGCGGCCAATCTATGCCAGCGGCGCGGGCACGCCCATCGGGAAATCTTGACAGCCGCTGTAGGAGGGACTTGACGTCAGCCGTCGCCGCGCCGGCGCCGGGCGCCGCGGCGCTCGGCGAGCAGCTCGACCTCGCCGTCGACGTTCTGGCCCTCGAGCCTCACGGTGAACCCCCACAGGTAGGCGACGTGGTCGAGCACCGCCTCGAAGGAGGAGGCCAGCGGGCGCCGGTCGCGCACGAAGTGGCGCAGCGTGATCGAGCGGTCGCCGCGCAGATCGACGTTCCAGACCTGGATGTCGGGCTCGCGGCTGCCCAAGTTGTACTGGTCCGACAGCAGCTGGCGCAGCATCCGGTAGCCGTGCTCGTCGTGGATGGCGTCGATGCGCAGCTTCTCGCGGCTGTCGTCGTCGAGCACCGCGAACAGCCGCATCTCGCGCATCAACCGCGGCGACAGGAACTGGGCAACGAAGCTCTCGTCCTTGAAGTTGCGCATCGCGAAATCGAGCGTCGTGCGCCAGTCGGAACCCGCGATGTCGGGGAACCAGGCCCGGTCCTCCTCGGTCGGCGCCTCGCAGATGCGCCGGATATCGCGCCACATCGAGAAGCCGAGCGCATAGGGGTTGATGCCCGAGTAGTACGGGCTGTTGTACGGCGGCTGGTGCACGACGCTGGTGTGCGAGTGCAGGAACTCGAGCATGAAGCCGTCGGACAGCCGCCCCTCGTCGTAGAGCGTGTTGAGCAGCGTGTAGTGCCAGAACGTGGCCCAGCCCTCGTTCATCACCTGGGTCTGCCGCTGCGGGTAGAAGTACTGGCCGATCTTGCGGGTGATGCGCACCACCTCCCGCTGCCACGGCTCGAGCAGCGGCGCGTTCTTCTCGATGAAGTAGAGCAGGTTCTCCTCGGGTTCCTCGGGAAAGCGCCGCTCGGGCTCGGGGGTCTCGTCTTCCGTCCGCGGCGGCAGGGTGCGCCACAGGTCGTTGACCTGCGACTGCAGGTACTCGGCGCGCTCGGCCTGGCGCACGCGCTCCTTCTCCAGCGACAGGCGCGGGGCGCGCTGGTAGCGATCGACGCCCAGGTTGACCAGCGCGTGGCAGGCGTCGAGCAGCCGCTCGACGGCGGCCTCGCCGTGGCGCTCCTCGCATTCGGAGATGTAGTTGCGCGCGAACACCAGGTAATCGATGATCGAATCGGCGCTGGTCCACTGCCGGAACAGGTGGTTGCCCTTGAAAAACGAGTTGTGCCCATAGGCCGCGTGGGCGATGACCAGCGCCTGCATCGGCAGCGTGTTCTCCTCCATCAGATAGGCGATGCAGGGGTCGGAGTTGATGACGATCTCGTAGGCCAGCCCCATCTGGCCGCGCCGGTAGCGGTTCTCGGTGGCCAGGAAGTGCTTGCCGAACGACCAGTGGTAGTAATAGATGGGCATGCCGCTGGAGGCATAGGCGTCCATCATCTGCTCGGCGGTGATGACCTCGAGCAGGTGCGGGTAGCCGTCGAGCCCGTAGCGCAGCGCCACCTCGCCGATGGCCTCGTCGTAGAGCTCGATCGCATCGAAGCTCCACTCCGCGTCGTCGGGCAACATGCGGCCCTGGCTCTGGTCCTGGTCGCTCATGCCACGCCCGCGTGGCTGCGCTTGCGGAACAGCTCGCGGAACACCGGGTAGATATCGGCCGGGCCGCCGATGCGCTGCATCGCGAAGCGGTCGGGCCAGGCGGCCTGCAGCTTCTCGTATTCGCGCCACAGGTTCTGCGGCTCGGCGTCGGTGATCTCGATGTACGCGAAGTACTGGCACAGGGGCAGGATCGACTCCTCGATCAGTTCGCGGCACAGCGGCGAATCGTCGTTCCAGTTGTCGCCGTCGGAGGCCTGGGCGCCGTAGATGTTCCACTGGCTCGACAGGTAGCGCTCGGCGATGATCTTGCGCATGAGCTCGAGCGCGCTCGAGACCACCGTGCCGCCGGTTTCGCGCGAGCCGAAGAACTCGTCCTCGTCGACCTCGCTGGCGACCGTATGGTGGCGGATGAACACCACGTCGATGCGCTGGTAGTTGCGGTTCAGGAACAGGTACAGCAGCATGAAGAAGCGCTTGGCGATGTTCTTGCGCTCCTCGTCCATGGAGCCCGAGACGTCCATCAGGCAGAACATCACCGCCTGCGTGCTCGGCTCCGGAATGCGGATGCGGTTGCGGTAGCGCAGGTCGAAGGTGTCGATGAACGGGATCGCCTCGATCTTCGCCTTCAGGCGCGCGATCTCCAGGCGCAGCTGCACGACCTCGGGATCGGTTTCCCGGTACTGCAGCAGCAGGCGCTCGAGCTCCTGCTCGAGCTCGCGCAGCCGGCGGCCGTAGGGGCCGGCGGCTGCGACGCGCCGGCCGGCGGCCCCGCGCATGGTGCGCGTGAGGCTGATGTTGGTCGGGACGCCGCTCTGCGTATAGCCGGCGCGCACGCGCCGGTACTGCTCGATGCGCGCCAGCTGGCGCTTGACCAGGTTGGGCAGCGCCAGGTCGTCGAAGAAGATGTCGAGGAACTCCTCGCGCGTGAGGGTGAAGGCGAACTCGTCGAGCCCCTCGCCCTCGTTGCTCGCCCGGCCGCGACCCGAGCCGCCGCCGCCCTCGGGCGGCCGATCGACCTCGTCGCCGGCGCCGTAGCGGTCGTTGCCCGCATGGACGTAGTCGCGCACGCCGCCGCGGCCGTGGCTGAACTGCGGCTCGGCGATGTCGCGCCCCGGGATGCCGATCTTCTCGCCGTTCTCCAGGTCGCGGATGCCGCGCTTGTTCAGTGCATCGTTGACCGCCTTGCGGATCTGGCTCTTGAAGCGGCGCAGGAACCGACCCCGGTTGACCGAGCTCCGGTTGCGGCTGTCGAACCTGCGGTCGACGATGCGTAGCATGCCCTGCCTCAGCGCCCGCCCGGGCCGCCCTTGCGCGCTGCGCCCCTCAGGAGGATTTCCGGACCCGGAGGTACCACTCGCACAGCAGCCGTACCTGCTTCTCGGTGTAGCCCCGGGCGATCATCCGGTCGACGAAGTCCTTGTGCTTCTTCTGGTCGTCGGCGCTCGCCTTGGCGTTGAACGAGATGACCGGCAGCAGCTCCTCGGTGTTGGAGAACATCTTCTTCTCGATCACCGCGCGCAGCTTCTCGTAGCTGGTCCACGACGGGCTCTTGCCGTCCTGCGAGGCGCGCGCGCGCAGCACGAAGTTCACCACCTCGTTACGGAAGTCCTTCGGGTTGGAGATGCCGGCGGGCTTCTCGATCTTCTCCAGCTCGTCGTTCAGTGCCTTGCGGTCGAGGATCTCGCCGGTGTGCGGATCGCGGAATTCCTGGTCCTGGATCCAGAAGTCGGCGTAGGTGACGTAGCGCTCGAAGATGTTCTGGCCGTACTCCGAGTAGCTCTCGAGGTAGGCGGTCTGGATCTCCTTGCCGATGAACTCGGCGTAGCGCGGCGACAGGTACTCCTTGATGACGCGCAGGTACTTCTCCTCCACCTCCGGCGGGAACTGCTCCTGCTCGATCTGCTGCTCGAGCACGTACATCAGGTGCACCGGGTTGGCCGCGACCTCGCGATGGTCGAAGTTGAACACCCGCGACAGGATCTTGAACGCAAAGCGCGTCGACAGGCCGGTCATGCCCTCGTCGACGCCGGCGTAGTCGCGGTACTCCTGGTAGCTCTTGGCCTTGGGATCGGTGTCCTTGAGGTTCTCGCCGTCGTAGATGCGCATCTTGGAGTAGATCGACGAGTTCTCCGGCTCCTTCAGGCGCGACAGCACCGAGAACTGGGCCATCATGCGCAGCGTGTCGGGCGCGCACGGCGCCTGGGAGAGCGAGGAGTTCTTGAGCAGCTTCTCGTAGATGTGCATCTCGTCGCTGACCCGCAGCGAATACGGCACCTTCACGATGAAGATGCGGTCGATGAACGCCTCGTTGTTGCGGTTGTTGCGGAACGACAGCCACTCCGCTTCGTTGGAGTGCGCCAGGATCAGGCCGTCGAAGGGGATCGCGCCGAACCCTTCGGTACCCTTGTAGTTGCCCTCCTGCGTGGCGGTGAGCAGCGGGTGCAGCACCTTGATCGGTGCCTTGAACATCTCGACGAACTCGAGGATGCCGCGGTTGGCCAGGCACAGGCCGCCCGAGTAGCTGTAGCAGTCGGGGTCGTCCTGGGAGTAGGTCTCCAGCTTGCGGATGTCGACCTTGCCCACCAGCGAGGAGATGTCCTGGTTGTTCTCGTCGCCCGGCTCGGTCTTGGAGACCGCGATCTGCGACAGCACCGACGGGCGCAGCTTGACCACCCGGAAGCGGGTGATGTCGCCGCCGAACTCGTGCAGGCGCTTGACCGCCCACGGGCTCATGATGCCGCTCAGGTAGCGCCCCGGGATGCCGTAGTCCTCTTCCAGGATGCGGCCATCCTCGTCAGGCCGGAACAGCCCGAGCGGCGATTCGTAGACCGGGGAGTCCTTGATGGCGTAGAACGGCACCTTCTCGATGAGCAGCTTGAGCTTCTCGGCCAGCGAGCTCTTGCCGCCGCCGACCGGGCCGAGCAGGTAGAGGATCTGCTTCTTCTCCTCCAGCCCCTGCGCCGCGTGCCGGAAGTAGGCGACGATGTTTTCGATCACCTCTTCCATGCCGTAGAAATCGGCGAAGGCCGGGTAGACGCGCAGCATCTTGTTGGCGAAGATGCGCGAGCGGCGCGGGTCGAGCCGCGTGTCGACCAGCTCGGGCTCACCGATCGCCATCAGCATGCGCTCGGCGACGCTGGCATACGCCGACCGGTCGTGCTTGCACAGGTCCAGGTAGTCCTGGACCGATATCTCTTCTTCCTGCGCGGCCTCGTAGCGACTCTGGTAGCGAGTGAAAATCGACATGCTCACCTCCTGCGGCCGGAACCGTGCCTGCTGCGGGACTTGCCTTGCACCCGGTCCCTTGCTGCGTCTCTCGTGTACGGATCTCCTGACGTTTTCTTCTTTATAGCCCTTTACGGTTCGTCGTGCTGATTGGTTGACCTGAAAAAGGGTATGTCCGGATGTCCGGCGAGCCAAGGGAATTCCGACAGCCGTCGGCTCTCGAATGCGCCGATGGCGTCACGCCGCAACAACGTCCGCTCGATCTCGTCCCAGCCTTCGAGCAGCGCCTGCTTCGAACGCGCATCGATGTCGAAGCCGTAGCGCCGCCCGCCGGCCGCGAGCTGCTGGGCAGGCAGATCGATGGTCGCCTCGGGACGCGCCTGCGTGCGTGCCCAGTCGAACAGCACGTCGATGTCGCCGGACGGCAACACCATCGCCAGCAGCCCGTTGGCCAGTGCGTTGCCGGCGAAGATCGAGGCGAAGCCGGGCGCCACGAGCGCACGGAAGCCGAAGTCGCGCAGCGCCCACACCGCGTGCTCGCGGCTCGAGCCGCAGCCGAAATTCTCGCGCGCCAGCAGGATCGTCGCGTGCCGGTAGGGCTCGCGGTTGAGCAGGAACTCCGGGTTCTCGCGGCGCAGCGAGTGGTCGCTGTCGAGATCGCCCGGATCGAGGTAGCGCCAGTTGTCGAACAGCACCGGGCCGAAGCCGCTGGCAGCAATCGAGCGGCCGTACTGCTTGGGGAAGATGGCGTCGGTGTCGACGTTGGCCAGGTCGAGCGGCGCCACGATGCCGCGGTGCACGACGAACGGGGCCGGCTTCATCGTGGCCTCAGCGCCCGTTGGCGATGCCCGCCGGCACGTGCCCGGCCGGCCCGAAGCGCGCGGCCGACTCGCAGTGCCCGGTCTGGTCGTCGAAGTAGAAATCGGGCTCGAAGGCGTGCAGGAACGGGCCCTTGGCCAGGCCGCCCAGGAACATCGCCTCGTCGACCTCGATGCCCCAGTCCATCAGGGTGCGGATCGCGCGCTCATGGGCCGGCGCGCTGCGCGCGGTCACCAGCGCGGTGCGGATGTGCACCCGCGGCGGGGCCTCGACGGCCCCTCCCGGCCCGACGCCGTCCGCCGCCGGCGCGGCGCCGTCCGCTCCCGGTGCGGCGCCCGGGGGCAGCGCATGGCCGTTCACGCCCGCCGGCGCGTCTTCGCGCTGCAGCCGGTTGAGCGCCTCGAGCAGCGGCTTGAACGGCCCCGGCGGCAGCGGCCGGGCCACGTGATCGGTTTCGTGGCGCTGGAAGGCGTCGAGCCCGCCGCACCGGAACACGCGCTCGGACTCGTCGGAGAAGAGCACGGCGTCCCCATCGAACGCGATGCGGACCTCGTCCGGGTGCGATTCCGAGGCCTTCACCGACTCCGGGAATACCCGCGCTGCCGGGAAGCCGGCTTCGAGCGCCGCCGCCACGTCGTCGGCGTTGGCCGACAGGAACAGGTTGGCCTTCAGCGGCGACAGATAGCACCAGGGAGCGCGCCCGCGCGTGAACACGCCGCGTTCCAGGCGCAGCCCGCCCTGCTGCGCCGAGCGGAACACCCGCAGGCCGCTGACCGGGTCGTTGCGCGACACCACCACCACCTCGACGCGCCGCTGCGCCTCGGGCCGGCCGGGCGGATCGAAGCGCAGCAGCTTGCGCACCAGCGCCCAGGCGACGCCGGGCTGAGCCGAGACGTCGAGCCGCTCGCGCTGCAGCGCCATGTATGCGGCGTCGTCGTCGCGCTCGAAGACGCGGTTCTCCTCCTCGAAGTCGAAGACGGCTCGCGAGGAGATCGCGACCACCAGCTTTCCGTCCAGCGTTGCAGCCATGTGGGGTCGGGGTCCGGTTAGATCGCCCGGCGGCACCCTGCCCCGGGCGGCGCCGTTGCGGGCAATCATGCCGTGTCGGACAGCGCCATCATGTTAGCGGGCTTCGCCGTCCGCGGTCGGCGGCATCGCCCGCGCCCCCCCCCCGCCGCTCCTCCGTCGTTCCCCACCCCGCGGTCGCCGCTGACTGCGATCGCGGAGCTCCGGGAGGGCCATGCGGGCTCTGAGACAATGGCGGCTTCGATCCCACCCCCGGCCGCCCCGCCCCGGCGGCCCTCCGGAGCCTCCAGCATGTCCCTGCAATGCGGCATCGTCGGCCTGCCGAACGTCGGCAAGTCGACGCTCTTCAACGCGCTCACCAAGGCCGGCATCTCGGCCGAGAACTATCCCTTCTGCACCATCGAGCCGAACGTCGGCATCGTCGAGGTGCCCGACCCGCGGCTGGCGGTGCTGGCGGCGATCGTCAAGCCGCAGCGGGTGCTGCCGGCCACCGTCGAGTTCGTCGACATCGCCGGCCTGGTGGCCGGCGCCTCCAAGGGGGAAGGCCTGGGCAACCAGTTCCTCGCCAACATCCGCGAGACCGACGCCGTCGTGCACGTGGTGCGCTGCTTCGAGGACGAGAACGTGGTGCACGTGAGCGGAAAGATCGATCCGCTGTCGGACATCGAGGTGATCGACACCGAGCTGGCGCTGGCCGACATGGCCACCGTCGAGAAGGCGCTCGCGCGCTACGGCAAGGTGGCGCGCGCCGGCGGCGACAAGGAGGCGCAGCGCCTGGTGGCGGTGCTCGAGAAGTGCCAGGCGACGCTCGACCAGGCCAGGCCGGTACGCTCGCTCGACCTCTACGACGAGGAGAAGGCGCTGCTGCGGCCGCTGTGCCTGATCACCGCCAAGCCGGCCATGTACGTGGCCAACGTACGCGAGGACGGCTTCGCCGACAACCCCCACCTCGAGGCGGTGCGCCGGCACGCCGCGGCCGAGGGCTCGATCGTGGTGCCGGTGTGCGCGGCCATCGAGGCCGAGATCGCCGACCTCCCCGACGAGGACAAGGCCGTGTTCCTGGCCGACATGGGGATGGACGAGCCGGGCCTGAACCGCGTCATCCGCGCCGCCTACTCCTTGCTCGGGCTGCAGACCTACTTCACCGCCGGAGAAAAGGAGGTGCGTGCCTGGACCGTACGGATCGGCGCCACCGCGCCGCAGGCCGCCGGCGTCATCCACACCGACTTCGAGCGCGGCTTCATCCGCGCCGAGACGATCGCCTACGACGACTTCGTCGCGCTCGGCGGCGAGGCCGGCGCGAAGGAGAAGGGGAAGATGCGGCTGGAAGGAAAGGAGTACGTGGTCAAGGACGGCGACGTGATGCACTTCAGGTTCAACGTCTGAGCGCAGCCGCTCCCGCCCACGGCCGACTCCTTCCCCGCAGGCACCTGCCTGCGATCAATCCTCCAGCAGGCTGCGCAGCATCCACGCCGTCTTCTCGTGCACCTCGAGGCGCTGGGTGAGCAGGTCGGCGGTGGGCTCGTCGCTGGCGGAGTCCACGATCGGGAACAGCTTGCGGGCGGTGCGCGCGGTGGCTTCCTGGGCGGCGACCAGGTGGCGGATCATGTCGGTGGCCTGGGGGACGCCCTCGACTTCCTTGATCGAGGCCAGCTTGACGAACTCCTTGTAGGTGCCCGGGGCCGGATGGCCGAGCGCGCGGATGCGTTCGGCGATGAGGTCGAGCGCATTCCACTGCTCGGTGTACTGCTCCATGAACATCAGGTGCAGGCTGTTGAACATCGGCCCTTTCACGTTCCAGTGGAAGTTGTGCGTCATGAGGTAGAGCGTGTAGCTGTCGGCCAGGAGGGCGGACAGGCCGTCGACGATCTTCTGGCGATCGCCGCTCTTGATGCCGATGTCGATTTCCGGGGTCTTGCCTTTCTTGGTGCTCATGCGAACTCTCCGACGTGGGGGGACAAGGAAGAAGGAACAGGAACGGGTGCCGGCTGCGCGGAGACCGCCCGGCAGCCTGCACCGGCCAGCGCGCAAATGCTACCGCCTGCGGCCGCTGTCCCTGGAGAGGATGACCGGGCGGCGGCGAGGAGGGTTGATCTGCCGCAATGCCGCGCCGCCGGGGGTTGTTGGTGGCGAAAAGCCGGGTCCGCAGGATGAAGGGCCGCCAGATAAGAATGATTCTCGTTTGATCGTATCGGGATCGCGACGCCGTCCGCAAGGCCGGCGGGGAGCATTTCCGGCGCGGCGCCCGCGAGCGGCGTACGATGGATGCCCCGGGCGATCCCCTCCTCGAATCCGTCGATGTCGAGCAAGAGAATCCTGCCGTCGCTAGCCGTTCTGCTCGTCATCGCCGCCGCGATCGGCATCTTCGTCGCACGCAGTGCCAATTTCACCCGGGCCGCCTCGCCGCCCGCGCAGACGCCGGCAGTGCCGGTCAGCACGGCGCTGGTGGTGATCAAGACGGTGCCGTTGCGGCTGCATGCGATCGGCAACATCGAGCCCTGGACCACGGTCGCGGTCAAGGCGCTGGTCGACGGGCAGATCCTGGCGGTCCACTTCAAGGAAGGCGACGCGGTGCGCAGGAACGCGCTGCTGTTCGAGATCGATCCGCGCCCGTTCAAGGCGCGCCTGGCGCAGGCGCAGGCCAACCTCCTCAGGGACCAGGCGCTGCTCGAGCGCGCGCGCCAGCAGCAGGTGCGCTCGCAGGACCTGCTCGCGCGCAAGTTCATCTCCCCGGACGCCTACGAGCAGGCACGCACCAACGCCGAGGCCGCCGCCGCGACGGTAGCCGCCGACCAGGCCGCGATCGACAGCGCCCGACTCGACCTCGAGCACTGTTCGATCCGCTCGCCGATCGACGGCTACGCCGGCAAGATCCTGATCCAGGCAGGCAACCTGGTGAAGGCCAACGACACCAACGCGCTGGTGGTGATCAACCAGGTGGTGCCGGTCTACGCCTCGTTCTCGGTACCCGAGCAGTACCTGGGCCAGATCCGCGCGCACCAGGCGCGCGGCGACCTGCTGGTGCAGGCGAAGCTGGCCGGCGCTGCGCAGCCGGTGGGCGGCAAGCTGGTCTTCATCGACAACGCCGCCGACACCACCACCGGCACCATCAAGCTGCAGGCGCGATTCGACAATACCGACAAGGCGTTCTGGCCGGGCCAGTTCGTCGATGTGGCGGTCACCCTGTACGAGCAGCCAAACGCCGTCGTCGCCCCGGCCATCGCGATGCAGAACGGGCCGACCGGGCAGTATGCATTCGTGGTCAAGCCGGATCGCACGGTCGAGCTGCGCCAGGTCCGGATCGACCGGGTCGAGGGCGATGACGCGGTGATCGCCGCGGGCCTGAAGCCCGGTGAGCGCGTGGTCACGGCGGGCCAGATCCGGCTCGCCCCGGGCACGCGGGTCAGCCTCGAAGCGACCGACGACGCGTCGTGAACATCAGCACACCCTTCGTCCAGCGCCCGGTGATGACGGTGCTGGTGATGCTGGGGATCCTCATCTTCGGCATCGCCAGCTACCGGCTGCTGCCGGTCAGTGCGCTGCCGAACGTCGACTTCCCGACCA
The DNA here is from genome assembly GCA_001898645.1 of Burkholderiales bacterium 70-64. Taxonomy (GTDB): domain Bacteria; phylum Pseudomonadota; class Gammaproteobacteria; order Burkholderiales; family Burkholderiaceae_E; genus Zeimonas. Next base: position 33,651 of record MKUQ01000029.1, on the reverse strand, counting down.
TCCAGGTCACGGCCACCCTGCCCGGCGCCAGCCCCGCCACCATGGCCTCGGCGGTGGCCACACCGCTGGAGAAGCAGTTCTCGACCATCGCCAGCGTCGACTCGATGACCTCGATCTCGTCGGAGGGCTCGACCCAGATCACGCTGCAGTTCGCGCTCGAGCGCAACATCGACGCCGCCGCGCAGGACGTGCAGTCGGCGATCGCGACGGCGGCGCGCCAGCTTCCGGCCTCGATGCCCTCGCCGCCCACGCTGCGCAAGGTCAACCCGGCCGACGCGGCGATCCTTTACCTGGCGCTCACCTCCTCGACGCTGCCCCTGTCCGCCGTCGACGACTACGCGGAGAACCTGCTCGCTCAGCGCATCTCCACCATCAGCGGCGTGGCGCAGGTGCAGGTGTTCGGCTCGCAGAAGTACGCCGTGCGCGTGCAGCTCGATCCGAGCGCGCTGGCCACGCGCGGCATCGCGCTCACCGACGTCGAGCAGGCGATCGGCAACGCCAACGTGAACCTGCCGACCGGCACGCTGTACGGGGCCCAGCGCGCGACCTCGGTGCAGGCGACCGGCCAGCTGATGGACGCGCAGGCGTACGCGCCGATGATCGTCGCCTGGCGCAACGGCGCGCCGGTGCGCCTGGACCAGGTCGGCCGCGTGTTCGACAGCGTTCAGAACGACAAGGTCGCCGCCTGGTACAACGGCACCCGCGGCGTGATCCTCGCCATCCAGCGCCAGCCCGGCACCAACACCATCGAGGTGGTCGACGCCATCGACGCGCTGCTGCCCACCTTCCGCGCGCAGGTTCCGCCCTCGGTGTCGCTGAACCGCCTGTACGACCGCTCGCAGTCGATCCGCGCCTCGGTGCGCGACGTGCAGGAGACGCTGCTGATCGCGCTGGTGCTGGTGGTGGGAGTGATCTTCGTGTTCCTGCGCAACGTGCGCGCGACCATCATCCCGAGCCTGGCCCTGCCGATGTCGATCATCGGCACGTTCTCGGCCATGTACCTGCTCGGCTACAGCCTGGACAACCTGTCGCTGATGGCGCTCACGCTGTGCGTCGGCTTCGTGGTCGACGACGCGATCGTGGTGCTGGAGAACATCACGCGCCACATGGAGATGGGCAAGTCGCGCCTGCAGGCCACGCTCGACGGCTCGAGGGAGATCGGCTTCACGGTGGTGTCGATGACGATCTCGCTGATGGCGGTGTTCATCCCGGTGCTGTTCATGGGCGGCATCCTGGGGCGGCTGCTGCACGAGTTCGCCGTCACCATCATCGTGGCGGTGCTGCTGTCGGGCTTCGTCTCGCTGACGCTCACGCCGCTGCTGTGCAGCCGCATGCTCACCGTCGCGCACGAGCAGCGCCACGGCCGCCTGTATGCGCTCGCCGAGCGCGGCTTCGACGCGCTGCGCGACGCCTACGATCTCAGCCTGCGCTGGGTGCTCGATCGCGGCGGCCTGATCATGCTCGTCTTCCTCGCCATCTTCGCCGGCACCGCTTACCTGTTCGCGATCGCCCCCAAGGGATTCCTGCCCAGCGAGGACAGCGGCCAGCTGTTCGTGTTCACCGAAGCCTCGCAGGACGTCTCGTTCGACGCGATGGTGGCCATGCAGCGCCAGGTCGCCCGCATCGTGCAGGCCAACCCGCACGTCGAGGGGGTGATGTCCTCGGTGGGCACCGGGGGCTCGAGCACCTCGCTGAACCTGGGCCGCATCTTCATCAGCCTCAAGCCGCGCGAGGGCCGCCCGAGCGCCGACGAGATCGTGCGCCAGCTGCGTCCCGAGCTGCTCGGCGTGACCGGCATCCGGGCCTACGTGCAGAACATCCCGGCGATCCGCATCGGCGGCCAGCTCACCAAGAGCACCTACCAGTACACGCTGCAGGCCACCGACACCGAGGACCTGTTCCACTGGGCGCCGCTGATCGAGCAGAAGCTGAGGACGCTGCCCGGCCTGCTCGACGTCACCAGCGACCTGCAGATCGCCAAGCCGCAGGTCACCGTGACCATCGATCGCAACAAGGCCTCCGCGCTCGGCGTTTCGGCGCAGGCGATCGAGTCGACGCTGTACGACGCCTACGGCTCGCGCCAGGTCTCGACGATCTACGCGCCGACCGACCAGTACTGGGTGATCATGGAGCTGGCGCCGCAGTACCAGGCCGATCCGTCGGCGCTGTCGCTGCTGTACGTGCGCTCGAGCACGGGCGCGCTGGTGCCGCTCAACGCGGTGGCGACGCTCGAGCCCTCGGTCGGCCCGCTGGCCATCACCCACCTCGGGCAGCTGCCCTCGGTGACCATCTCGTTCGACCTCGCGCAGGGCATGTCGCTGGGCGAGGCGATCGAGGAGATCGGGCAGGCGGCCTCCGACATGCGCCTGCCGGCGACGATCTCGGGCTCGTTCCAGGGCACCGCCCAGGCATTCCAGACCTCGCTGCAGGGCATGGGCATCCTGCTCGCCATGGCGATCCTGGTCATCTACCTGGTGCTCGGCATCCTCTATGAGAGCTTCATCCACCCGCTGACCATCCTCTCGGGCCTGCCCAGCGCCGGGTTCGGCGCGCTGGTCACGCTGATGCTGTTCGGCGAGCAGCTCGACATGTATGCCTTCGTCGGCATCATCATGCTGATCGGCATCGTCAAGAAGAACGCGATCATCATGATCGACTTCGCCATCGAGGCCCGGCGCCGGGAGGCGAAGCCGGCTCGCGAGGCCATCCACGAGGCATGTCTGACGCGGTTCCGACCGATCATGATGACCACCATGGCCGCGCTGATGGGCAGCCTGCCGATCGCGCTCGCCTTCGGCGCCGGCGGCGAGGCGCGCCGCCCGCTCGGGCTGGCCGTGGTGGGAGGCCTGGTCGTCTCGCAGGCGCTCACCCTGTACATCACGCCGGTGGTGTACCTCTGGTTCGAACGGCTCGCCGCCTGGCGGGCGAACAGGCACCCGGCGCTCTCCTGAAAATCCCGGAAGCGGCGGCCCGCGTCGCGCCATCCCATGAACCGAAACGAGATCGGCACCTTCCTGCGCAACCTGTGGGCGCTCAGCCGCCCGTACTGGTCTTCCGAGGACCGCTGGCCGGCGCGCGGGCTGCTGGCGGCCATCGTTGCCATGAACCTCGGCTCGGTCGCGCTGACGGTGCTCTACACCGAGTGGCAGAACCGCTTCTACACGGCGCTGCAGAAGCTCGACATGGGCGCCTTCTACCGCCTGCTGGCGTACTTCTGCGTGCTGGCGGCGGCGCTGATCGTGATCGGCGTCTACCAGCTCTACCTGAACCAGATGCTGCAGATCCGCTGGCGGCGCTGGCTGACCGACCACTACCTGCGCGAGTGGATCGGCAGCGGCGCCTACTACCGCATGCAGCTGGCCGACCACGGCACCGACAACCCCGACCAGCGGGTCAGCGTCGACCTGGCCTCCTTCGTCGCCTCGACGCTGACCCTCGGGCTGGGGCTGCTGTCGTCGGTGGTCACGCTGTTCTCGTTCGTCGTCATGCTGTGGGGACTGTCGGGGGCGCTCAGCCTGCACCTGCTCGGGCGCGAGTGGGTGGTGCCCGGCTACATGGTGTGGGCTGCGCTGATCTACGCGGTGATCGGCTCGTGGCTCACGCAGCGCATCGGGCATCCGCTGGTGCGGCTGAACTTCAACCAGCAGATGTACGAGGCGAACTTCCGCTACGCGCTGGTGCGCTTCCGCGAGAACGCGGAAGCGGTGGCGCTGTACCGCGGCGAGGCCGACGAGATCCGTGCCCTGCAGGGACGCTTCGGCGACGTGTTCCGCAACTGGTGGGCGCTGATGGTGCGCCAGAAGAAGCTCTCGTGGTTCCAGTCGGGCTACGACCAGATCGCGATCATCTTCCCGTTCCTGGTGGCCGCGCCACGCTTCTTCAGCGGCGCCATCGAGCTGGGCGGGCTGGTGCAGACCGCCTCGGCCTTCGGCCAGGTGCAGGGCGCGCTGTCGTGGTTCGTCAGCGCCTACGCCGGGGTGGCCGACTGGAAGGCCACGGTCGACCGGCTGACCGGCTTTCGCGATGCCGCCGAGCGCGCGCAGCGCGAGGCGGGCGGGCGCGAGGCGATCCGGGTGCAGCTCGACGAGGACGGCAGCTCCTATCGGGCGCACGGCCTGGCGATCGACCTGCCCGACGGCCGGCCGCTGTTCTCGCGCGTCGACGTGGAGCTGTGCCCGGGCGAATCGCTGCTCGTGACCGGCGCCTCGGGCGCCGGCAAGAGCACGCTGTTTCGCGCGCTCGCCGGGGTCTGGCCGTTCGGCCGCGGCACCGTGCACCGTCCGCGCGGCGAGGACGTGCTGTTCGTGCCGCAGAAGCCCTACCTGACCATCGCGCCGCTGCGCGACCAGCTGGCCTATCCGGACGCGGCGGAGCGCCTCGGCGACGCGCAGATCGCCCGCGCGCTCGCCGATTGCGGGCTGGGCGAGTTCGCGGCACGCCTGCACGAGACGCGCCACTGGTCGCAGGAGCTGTCGCCCGGCGAGCAGCAGCGCATCGGCTTCGCGCGCGCACTGCTGCACCGGCCGCGCTGGCTGTTCCTCGACGAGGCCACCGCCTCGCTCGACGAGACCGCCGAGCGCCGGCTCTACGCGCTGCTGCGCGAGCGCCTGCCGGACACGACGGTGGTCAGCATCGGCCACCGTTCGTCGCTGGCGTCGTTCCACCGGCACCGGCTGGAGATCGGGCGCGGCGACGGCATGGCTGCGCGCGGCAGCGACGTGGGCAGAGACGTGAGCGGCGACATAGGCAGCAGCGTGGGCAGCGCCGAGGCGCGCGGTGCGACCATCGCCTTCCCGGCGCCGGTCAGTCCAGCGTTCGCCGATAGAAGGTGACGCCCACGGTGATCGCCGCCACGGTGAATGCGGCGATCGGCCAGATCGCCGGCCACAGCTCGGTCACGCCGTTGCCCTTGAGCAGGATGCCGCGCACCAGCACCAGGAAGTGGGTGAGCGGCAGCAGGTTGCCTATCCACTGCGCCCAGCCGGGCATGCCGCGGAACGGGAACATGAACCCCGACAGCAGGATCGAGGGCAGGAAGTAGAAGAACGTCATCTGCATCGCCTGGAGCTGGTTGCGCGCCAGCGACGAGAAGGTGATGCCCAGCGTCAGGTTGGCGGCGATGAACAGCAGCACCACGAAGAACAGCAGCACCAGGCTGCCGAGGAAAGGAACGCCGAACACGTAGCGCGCCCCGGCGAGCACCAGCGCCACCTGGAGCAGCCCGATCAGGATGTAGGGCACGACCTTGCCGGTCATCACCTCGATCGGCCGCACCGGCGTGGCGAGCAGGTTCTCGTAGGTGCCGCGCTCGCGCTCGCGGGTGAGCGCGAGCCCGGTCATCAGCACCATGGTCATGGTGAGGATCACGCCGAGCAGCCCCGGCACCACGTTGTACTGCGTGATGCCCTCGGGGTTGTAGCGCCGCTGCACGCGCACGTCGACGCGCGGCGGCAGCGGCGGCCGCGGCTGCAGCACGCCGGCGGCATCGCGCGCCACCACCGCATCGACCAGCGTGCCGAGCGCGGCCAGCGCGTTGCTGGTCGCCGCCGGATCGGTGGCGTCGGCCTCGACGAGCAGCACCGGGCGCTCGTTGCGCACCAGCCGCCGCGAGAAGTCCTGCGGGATGGTGACCGCGAACTGCACCTCGCCGCGCGCCAGCAGCGCGTCGACCTCGCGCGACGAGCGCGCGGCGACGGCGAGCGCGAAATAGCCGCTGTTCTGCAGCGCGGCGACGATGCTGCGCGAATACGGGCTGTGGTCCTCGGCCAGCACCGCGGTCGGCAGGTGCTTCGGGTCGGAGTTGATCGCGAAGCCGAACAGCAGCAGCTGGATCACCGGGATGCCGACGATCATGCCGAAGGTGAGGCGGTCGCGCCGCAGCTGGATGAACTCCTTGATCACGATGGCGGCCCAGCGGCTCGCCGAAAGGGCGGCGCGCATCAGCCGGCCCCGTCGCGCGCCTGGTCCATCAGGCTGATGAAGACGTCTTCGAGCGTGGGCTCGATCGGCTGCACGCGCCAGCCCTCGCCGGGCGCGAGCGAGCCCATGCTGTGCGCCAGCGCCTGCGCGTCACGGCCGGTGACGTGCAGCGTGTTGCCGAAGGCGGTGACGTGCTCGACGCCGGGCAGCCCGGCGATGCGCGCGACCGCGCCCGAAGCGTCGCCGCCGCTCACCGACCAGGCCGCGAGACGGCGCCCGGCGACCACCTCGGCGGCCGTGCCCGTCGCCAGCAGGCGACCCTCGGCGATGTAGGCGAGGCGATGGCAGCGTTCGGCCTCGTCCATGTAGTGGGTCGACACCAGCACCGTGATGCCGCCGGCGGCGAGACGGTGGATCTCGTCCCAGAAGTCGCGCCGCGCCTTGGGGTCGACCCCGGCGGTGGGTTCGTCGAGCAGCAGCAGGCGCGGGTCGTGCAGCAGGCAGGCGGCGAGCGCCAGGCGCTGCTTCCAGCCGCCCGAGAGCGCGCCGGCGAGCTGGTCGCGGCGCTGCGCCAGCCCGAGCCCCTCGAGGGCCCGCGACACCGCGGCGCGGCGCCCGCGCATGCCGTACATGCGCGCCACGAAGTCGAGGTTCTCGGCGATGGTGAGGTCTTCCCACAGCGAGAAGCGCTGCGTCATGTAGCCGACCTCGCGCTTGATCGCCGCCGTCTCGCGGATCACGTCGTGGCCGAGGCAGGTGCCGCGCCCGCTGTCGGGCCGCAGCAGGCCGCACAGCATGCGGATCGAGGTGGTCTTGCCGCTGCCGTTGGGGCCGAGGAAGCCGAAGATCTCGCCGTGGCGCACCTGCAGCGTGAGGTCGCGCACCACGTGCTTGTCGCCGAAGCGCTTGTTCAGGCCGGCGACGTCGATCGCCTGCCCGGCGGTCATGGCGCGCCCGGCACGACGTCGACCGGCTGGCCGGGATGCAGGCGGGTCGCGTCGGCGGCGCCGGGACGCGCCTCGACCAGGAATACCAGCTTCGCGCGCGCCTCGCGGCTGTAGATCACCGGTGGCGTGTACTCGGCCTGCGGCGACACGAAGCTGATGCGCGCGGCGATCGGCGCGCCGCAGCCGTCGCACGACACGCTCACCGGCTGGCCGGTGCGCAGGCCGCTGACCATCGCCTCGGGCACGAAGAAGCGCAGCTTGATGTTGGCCGGCGGCAGCAGGCTCACCACCGGAGCGCCGGCCGGCACCCACTCCCCGACGCGATAGAAGGTATCGGCCACCAGGCCGCCGGCGGGCGCCGCGAGCGCCTTCTCGGCGTAGCGCGTGCGCGCCTGGGCATCGGCGGCGCGCGCGGCCTCGAGCTCGGCGCGCGCGGCCTCGATCTCCTGGCTGCGGCCGATGCTCAGCGTGGCGTTGCGCACCTGGGCCTCGCCGGCCGCAAGCTGCGCGGCGTCGCGGTCGCGGGCGGCCTGCGCCTGATCGCGCGCGGCCGCCGACACGAAGCCGGCGGTGTACAGGCGCAACTGCTGGCGCAGGTTCTCCTCGGAGAGAGCGAGGGCCGCGCGTGCGGCCGCGACCTGCTGGCGCAGGGTGTCGATCTCGGGAGGACGCCGCGCAGCGCCGAGGTTGGCCAGCTGCGCCTCGGCGGCCTGCACGCGCGAGCGCGTCTCGTCGGCGGCGGCGCCTTCGAGGGTGCGCTCGAGGATGAACAGCGCCTCGCCCTGGCCGACTTGCTGGCCGCGGGTCACCGCAAGAGTGCTCAGCGTGCCCGCCCACGGCGAGGCGACCAGCACGTATTCGCCCTCGGCGTAGCCCTGCAGCGCCGGCGAGCGCTCGCTGCAGGCGGGGAGCGCGGCGAGCGCGCAAACGACGGCGACCAGGGACAGGCAACGCATGCCGTCATGTTGCCACCGAGCCGCACGAGCAGGGGACAACGGCGATGTCCAGCACCACGCGGCAATCGATACCGGTCCATTGGCCCGAATCCTGCCAGCGCCAGGTGAAATCGATGCCCTGCCCGGTGCGCAGTGCAGCGATGGGCAGGCGTGCGACGTGCAGGCCCAGGCCCGCCGGGCAGGTGCGCACGTCGGCGGGGTCGTGCCAGCCGTCGACGCCCCAGTGCACCAGGGCCGGCGCGCGCAGGCACACCAGCAGGTCGACGCCGGCGATGCCGCGCGCCATGGGGGCGTGCTCGAGCCAGATCGTGGCGCGCGGCGCCGGCCGCCGGCCGCGATAGCGCTCCCACACCGCGGCCGGACAGTCGCAGGGACGCCCACCGGCGCACGACAGCGCCAGCTTGACGAACTCGGCGTGGGCCCAGGCCAGCGGCATCGCCGAGCCGGTCGGCCGGCCAGGGAAGAGGCCGCGCTCCGGGATGGCCGCGGCATCCCAGACCTGCTCGGGCAGCATGCCGCCGCTGCTCGCCATCGCCGCCATCGCCCGCAGGTACGGCAGCGGATCGCGCCCCGCCAGGAGCTCGTAGTGGCCGCGCTCGCCGGTCAGCAGCGGCCACGGACGCCCGCAACCGCTGCCGTCGAAGGGCACGCCGTCCTCGTGCTCGCCGTATCCGTCGCCGTCGTAGCGGCGCCAGGCCGGCCCGCTCGGCGTCTCGACCGCGAGCAATGCATCGATCACCGCGATCGTATCGCGCACCATTGCGTCGCCGGGGCCGCGCAGGCCGAAGCGCACCAGCTGCAGCGCATCGGTGGACACCTGCTCGTCGGCGGGCGGCGCGACCTCCTGCAGGCGGTTCCTGATCGGCAGGCGCCGATGCAGCGCTGCGGCGTCGGCGAACACCGCGGCGGGCGCTACGCGCACGTAGTAGCCGCCGACGCCGAGGCGGCGCGCCAGTGCCGTGCCCGACACCGCGGTGTAGTCCTCGATGCGCGCGTTCCAGTCGTCGGCGAGCGCCAGCGCGAATTCGCGCGCCTGCGGATCGAGGAAGGCGGCGCCCGCCACCAGCGCCGCGATGCATACCGCCAGCGTGAACGGATTGACGCCGGCATCCTCCTCCCAGCGGTCCTGGTCGCTGGACGGCCCGGTGCGCGCGATGAAGCCCAGCGCGCGCTGCGCCATGTCGCCGGCCTCGATGCCGCCGAGCGCGCCGCGCTCCGCCAGCAGCGCGGCCAGCAGCACCGGAAAGGCCGCCTCGTCGAGCTGCACGCCCTGCCAGTAGGGCTTGCCGCCGAGCCACTGGTTCTGGTTCCAGTGGCCGTCGGCATGCTGCGAGGCGATCAGGTAGCGCAGCACGTCGCGCGCCTCGGCCTCCTGGCCGAGCGCCAGCAGCGCGCCGGCGCACTCGACCAGGTCGCGCGGCCACACCAGGTGGTAGCCGCCGCGCTCGTCGCGGCTGTTGCCCCAGGGCACGCTCAGGCTCGCCACCATCGCGCCCGGATGGATCTTGTCCTGGTGCACGTGCAGCACCATCGCGGAGACGGCGAGCTGTGCGCGCAGCGGCGCGTCGAGCCGATCGGGCAGCGGCGGCGCGAGCGCCGTGTGCCAGCGCGTCCATTCCTCGATCTGCCTCTGCCAGGGCGCCTCGAAGGGCTGCGCGAGCGCGCCGATCGCCAGCGTGGTCGCGGCCTCGGGGCTGGCGCCGAAGGCGAGCGCGAGCACGCAGCGCCGCGGCAGCTCGCCGGTGAGCGCGACGTTGCCCGGGCCGGCACGATCGTACTGCCAGTGCATCGCCCCGTTGCGGTCGAAGTCCTGCCAGCCGTCGCTCGCGCCCACGTAGCCGGCGCTGGCGCGGCCCCAGGCGTCTCGCTGGGCCGCATCGACGGCGGCGAGCGCGAGCCAGGGGTGTCCCTCGTCCGCCTGGCCGGCGCGCAGCACACGCCGTCCGCCGTGGCAGGCGACCTCGGCGAGGTTGCCGTAGCCGGTGCCGCCGAGGTGCGGCGCGAGCAGCGCATGGGGGCGCAGCGCCGCATCGCCCTGCAGCTCGACCTCGAGCAGCAGGGCATCGCGCAGCGGATCGCCGACGATGCGCAGCGCGAGCGTGAAGCGCGGGTGGCGATGCACGATGCGCAGCGCCGGGATGCCGGGCGCGGGCGTCTCGAGCTCGTAGCAGCCGAGGCGCTTGACCTCGCACCAGAAGCCCGCGCCGTCGGCGACGATGAAGCCGAGGTCGCGGATCTGCGGCGTGTCGATGCGCGGGTAGTAGACCTCGTTGACGATGCCGAAGCCGATCGTGAACCACAGGCGCGCCGGCCCCAGCGACGAGCCGACCAGGTCCTTCGCGCTGCTGGTCCAGGTCGGCGCGATGCCCGGGGCGCCCGGCGCATGGCCGGCGCCGTCGTCGCTCACGGTCGCCGCCCCGGTCGGCGCTCCGCGCGCGCACCGGCCGCGGGTGCCGGCCGCCCTGCCCCGGACGTCGGCTCGCCGGGCCTGGCCGCGCCGGGCTCGTTCCACAGGCGGAACCCACCGAGGAAGGCATTGGCGTTGTCGCCGAGGCGCACGTCGTCCGGCAGCATCTTCGGCTTCAGCTTGCGCGCGTTGCCGCCGCCCAGCACCACGTAGTCGGGCGCGAAGGCGACGCGCAGCGATTCGACCACCTCGAACACGGCCTTGCGCCACTTCTTCTTGCCGAGCCGCTCGAGGCCGCGCTCCCCCACGTAGTCTTCGTAGCTGCGCCCCTTCCTGTAGGGCAGGTGCGCCAGCTCCATCGCCTCGAGCGCGCCGTCGACGATCAGCGCCGAGCCCAGCCCGGTGCCCAGGCCGAGGAACAGCATTCGCCCGCCCTGGTAGCTGCCCAGCGCCTGCATCGCGGCATCGTTGATCACCTTGACCGGCCGTCCGAAGGCGGCCGCGTAATCGAAGCCGACCCAGCCTGCGCCGAGGTTGTACGGCTCGCGCACCGGCGCGCCGTGCATCACCGGGCCCGGGTAGCCGATGGCCACCCCGTCGTAGCGCCAGTCGCGCGCGAGCGCCAGCACGCCGCGGACCATCGCGGCCGCCGTGAGCGCCGGCCCCGAGACGAAGGCGCGCGGCACGGGCTGGCCGCTGGCGAGGCACTTCACGTGGCTGCCGCCCACGTCGACGGCCAGGACGTTCACGACGGCCCCCGCGATGCGGACACGTGCGGCCGCCCCGCCGCCTCGTCGGCCACGATCCAGGCACGGGCGCGCGGCACCCGCCCGGCGGGCATGGCGTCGTCGCCGTCGAGCAGGCGCGCCAGCACCCCGGCCTTGTCCGCCCCGCACACCAGCCACAGCAGGCAGCGCGCGCGATCGAGCGTCGGCAGGGTGAGGGTCAGGCGGCGATGGCCGCGGTGCAGTCCGGTGGCCGCGACCCAGGCGTCGTCGACCTCGAGCGCAGCATCGCCAGCGAACAGCGACGCAGCGTGCCCGTCGGTACCGAGGCCGAGATGCACGAGGTCGAGCACGGGCGGCGCGCCGGCCGCCGCGACCAGCGTCTCGGCGTAGGCGGCCGCGCCGGCGGCCAGGTCGGCGGCCTCGACCGGCATCGCGTGCACGCACCCGGGCGACAGCCCTGCCGGAGCGACCAGCAGGCGCTCGAGATGCGTCAGGTTGCGCGCCTCGCCGCCGCGCGGCGCCGCGCGCTCGTCGACCTGGAACAGCTGGACGCGTTCCCAGGGCAGCGGCTGTCGCGCCAGGGCCGCGAGCATCGGCCGCGGCGTCTCGCCGCCGCTGAGCGCGAGCAGGAAGCGGCCGCGCTCGCGTACCGCCTCGCGGGCCTGCTCCGCGATAAACGCCGCCGCCCGCTGCGCGGCTGCGGTGGCATCGGGCAGCAGCTCGGTGTGCATGGATCAACCCTTCCCGGGAGGATGCCAGCCGCCCCAGGCAGCGGCCAGCGCCTCCGCTTCCTGCGGCCCCCAGCTGCCCTGGCGATAGGCGTGCACCGGCAGCGGCAGGTTCAGGACCGGATCGACGATGCGCCAGGCGGCCTCGACGCCGTCCTCGCGCGCGAACAGCGTCGGGTCGCCCTTGAGCGCATCGCCGATCAGCCGCTCGTAGGCGCTCATCTCCGGGCCGCGATCGTTGCACACGTACAGCTCGATGGGCTCGCCGGCCATCGCGGCCCCGGCCTGCTTGGTCGAGGCCCCGATCGCGATGGCCACGCGATCGGGGCCGAGCCGGAAGCGGAAGTAGTTCGAGGCGGCCGCGGCCGCTTCCCCGAACACCTGCTGCGGCGGATGCTTGAGCTGCACCAGCACCTCGGTGGCCGTGGCCCCCAGCCGCTTGCCGGCACGGATGAGGATGGGCACGCCGGCCCAGCGCCAGGAGTCGAGGTGCAGCTGCAGCGCGGCGAACGTCTCGACCTGGGAATCGGGGGCCACGCCGTCCTCGGCGCGGTAGCCGTCGTACTGGCCGCGCACCAGGCTACGCCCGGAGAGCGGACGGATGCCCCTGAACACCTTGACCTTCTCGTCGCGCAACGCCTCGGAACCGCTGCCCACCGGCGGCTCCATCGCCAGGTGCGCGAGCACCTGCAGCAGATGGTTCTGCACCACGTCGCGCACCGCGCCCACCTCCTCGTAGAAGCGGCCGCGCCCCTGCACCCCGATCTCCTCGGCCATGGTGATCTGGATGCTGCTCACGTAGTTGCGGTTCCACACCGGCTCGAGGAAGGCGTTGGCGAAGCGGAAATAGAGCAGGTTCTGCACCGCCTCCTTGCCCAGGTAGTGGTCGATGCGGAACACCGAGGCTTCGGGAAACGTGCGGTGCAGCGCCTGGTTGAGTGCCCGGGCCGAGGCCAGGTCGCGGCCGAACGGCTTCTCGACCACCACGCGCGCACCCTCGGCGCTGCCCGAGGCGCCGATGCCGTCGACCACCGCGGGGAACAGGCTCGGCGGCACCGCCAGGTAGTGCAGCGGATGCTGCGCCGCGCCGAGCGCCGCACGCAGGCGCTGGTGCGTGTCGGCCTCGCGGTAGTCGCCGTCGACGTAGCGCAGCAGCGCAACGAGCCGCTCGCCGGCCGCGCCGTCGCCGCCGTCGCCGTGCTCGCGCAGGCTGGCGTGCACGCGCTCGCGCAGCCGTTCGAGCGACCAGCCCGAGCGCGCCACGCCGATCACCGGCACGTCGAGGCTGCCGCGCCGGATCATCGCCTGCAGCGCCGGGAAGATCTTGCGATAAGCGAGATCACCGGTGGCGCCGAACAGCACCAGGGCGTCGGACGCCGGCACGGTCATGGCTGGCGCTCCTCGTGGCCGCCGAACTCGCGGCGCATCGCCGAGAGGATGCGGTTGGCGAAGTCGCCGCGCCCGCGCGAGCCGAAGCGCGCGAAGAGCGCCGTGGCCAGCACCGGCGCCGGCACGCCGACGTCGATGGCCGCCTGCAGCGTCCAGCGGCCTTCGCCGGAATCGGCCACCTGGCCGCGGACGGTGTCCAGCCCGGGATCGTGCAGCAGCGCGTGCGCGGTGAGGTCGAGCAGCCACGAGCGCACCACACTGCCGCGGCGCCACAGCTCGGCGATCTCGGCCAGGTCGAAGTCGTAGCGGAAGGCCTCCGGGTGCGCCAGCGGCGCGGTCTCGGCATCGGCGGCCTGCGACTCGCTGCCGACGCCGGCATGGCGCAGGATGTCGAAGCCCTCGGCGTAGGCCGCCATCAGGCCGTACTCGATGCCGTTGTGGACCATCTTCACGAAGTGGCCGGCGCCGCTCGGCCCGCAGTGCAGCCAGCCGCGCTCGGCGCCGGCGTGCCGCGCGTCGCGCCCGGGCGTGGGCGCGGCGGCCTGGGGGCCCGGCGCCAGCGCCGCGAAGACGGGCTCGAGCCGCTGCACGGGGCCGGCCTCGCCGCCGATCATCAGGCAGTAGCCGTTGTCCAGGCCCCATACGCCACCGCTGGTGCCGACGTCGACGTAGTGCAGGCCGTTCCCGGCGAGCGCCGCGGCACGGCGCAGGTCGTCGCGGTAGTGCGAGTTGCCGCCGTCGACGATGACGTCGTCGACCTGCAGATGCGGCCGCAGCGCCTCGATCGTCGCGTCGACTGCCGCGGCCGGCAGCATCAGCCAGACGATGCGCGGGGGCTCGAGCCCTTGCGCCAGCTCGGCCAGCGAAGCAGCGCCGCGCGCGCCCGCTTCGGCCAGCGCCTGGATGGCCGCGGGGTGGATGTCGTGGACCACGCAGGCGTGCCCCGCGCCGAGCAGCCGTCGGGCCATGTTGGCGCCCATGCGGCCCAGTCCAACCATTCCGATCTGCATGTCGACCCCCAGGAGGCTATCGATCGACCTGCCGCAGCGCGGCAGGCTCCGCCGGTGCGCCCGGATGATTATTACTCCATTCTTTCGGCAGGGTCAGCGCATCGCCGGTGGCGGGCCGCTGCGCCCCGGCCACGGGTTCACGCGGATCGGCCGCGACACCGACGGACTCCTCGCGGCTCAGCTCGCGTTAGCATCCCCGCCATTGCCCCGAGGGCGTGTCCACACCAGGGAGGCTCTTCCATGACCCATCCATCGACCTACCGGCCGCCGCGGCGCGCGCGGCGTCCCGGCGCGCCCGTCGCGGCGCTCGCCCTCGCCGTGGCGCTTGCCGCCTGTGCCCCGGCATCCGCCGCCGCGCAGGAAGCCGCTGCTGCGGCGACGCATAGCGCGCGCGCACCGCAGCTGAGCGTCTCCGCCACCGCCTACCGCGACGTGCCGCAGGACCGCATCACCGTCACCCTCTATGCCGAGCGCGAATCGCCGCAACCGGCCACCGGTCAGGCGCAGGTCAGCGAGCTGCTGGGCCCGGTGCTCGCGCGGCTGAAATCGCGCAGCGACCTCGAGGTGCAGACCTCGGGCTACCGCACCGACCCGGTGTGGCAGCAGAGCCGCATCGTCGCCTGGCGCACGCGCGGCGCCCTGGAGGTGAGCGCCGCTCCCTCGGAAGCCTTCAACCAGCTGATCGGCGAGCTGGCGAGCCGGCTCAACGTCGAATCCGTCGCCTACTCGCTGAGCCGCGAGGCACGCCTGGCCGTGGAGCACGAGCTGATCGCCGAGGCGGTGCGCGCGTTCCGCGCCAAGGCCGACACCGGGGCCAAGGCGCTGGGCTTTCGCGGCTACGCGGTGCGCGAGGTGTCGATCGGCGGCAGCGGACCGATCCGGCCCGAGCCGGTGCCGAAGATGATGATGGCGCGCGCCGCCGAAGCGGCGCCGGTGCCGCTGCCCGCCGCCGAGGGCAAGACCACAGTGAGCGTGATGGTGAGCGGCACCGTAGCGCTCGAACCCTGAACGTGCGAAGGAACCTGCTGCGCGGCCCGGTCTTGCGTGGACGCGGGCATGCGCCTAAAATGTGCGGAGCATGTTAATGTTCTTAGCATGCGATGGGACGGCATGGAACTCAAGACGGCGCGACTCACCCTGCTCATCGATCCCGCCAAGAAGGCGGCCTTCGAGCGGCTGTGCGCGAGCCAGGACGTCACCCCGTCCCAGGTGGTGCGGCGGCTGATCCGCGAGTACCTGGCCGCGCACGGCGTGGAGTACGTGCCGTCGGGCATCACCGCGGCCGAATCCGCCGAGGGCCGCGAGGCGCCGCAACGCAAGTCCGGCGCGACCCGCTCGAAGGGGCCGGCGCGTGGTCGCGCCCGCTGAGATCGCCGCACCGTCAGCCTGGCTGGCGATCGACTGGGCGCTGGCGGTGGTGGTCGGCTGGCTCGCGGTCGGCGCGGCCGGCGTGTTCGCCCTGCGCCGTTTCCGGCTGGTCGCGCACGTGCTGTTCCCTGCCGGCGGGGCGCTCGGCGTGGTGCTGGCCGGCGTCGCGATCGCCGCGCTGTTCGGGTCCGCGCAGACCGCCGTCCTGCCGCTCGGCCTGCCGGGCCTGCCCTTCCACCTGCGGCTCGACGGGCTATCGGCATTCTTCCTGATGGTGATCGGCGGCGCCGCGGCCGGCGTGTCGGCCTTCGCGGCCGGCTACTTCCGCCGCGGGGAAGGCACGCCGCCGGGCCTGCTGTGCCTGGAGTACCACGTGTTCCTCGCCAGCATGGCGATGGTGGTGCTGGCCGACGACGCCTACGCGTTCATGGTGGTGTGGGAAACCATGGCGCTGTCGTCGTTCTTCCTGGTCACCGCCAACCACCGCATCCCCGAGATCCGCCGCGCCGGCTACATCTACCTGCTGGTGGCCCACGTCGGCGCGATCGCCATCCTGATGTGCTTCGGCGTGCTGCAGGCCAACACCGGCGACTACACCTTCGCCAACATGCGCGCGCAGCGGCTCGATCCGTTCTGGGCCTCGGCGGCATTCCTGCTGGCGGTGACCGGCTTCGGCGCCAAGGCCGGCCTGCTGCCGCTGCACGTCTGGCTGCCCGAGGCGCATCCGGCCGCGCCCTCGCCGGTCTCGGCGCTGATGAGCGGCGTGATGATCAAGACCGCGGCCTATGGCGTGCTGCGCGTCGCGTTCGACCTGCTGCCGCTGCAGCTGTGGTGGTGGGGCGCGGCGCTACTCGCGCTGGGGCTGGCCACCGCGCTGTATGGGGTGATCTTCGCGGCGGTGCAGGTCGACATGAAGCGCCTGCTCGCCTATTCGTCGATCGAGAACATCGGGCTGCTGTTCGCCGCGATCGGGCTGGCCATCGTGTTCTCCGCCTACGGCATGCGAACGATCGCGGCGCTGGCGCTCACCGCCTGCCTGTACCACGTCGCCAGCCACGCGCTGTTCAAGAGCCTGCTGTTCGTCGGCACTGGCTCGGTGCTGCACGCCACCGGCGAGCGCAACCTCGGCAAGCTGGGCGGCCTCATGCGCTACACGCCGTGGGTGGCCTGGGTGACGCTGGTGGGCGTGCTCGCCAGCGCCGGCCTGCCGCCGCTCGGCGGCTTCGTGTCGGAGTGGCTGCTGCTGCAGAGCTTCCTGTTCACGCCGGGCCTGCCGCACCCGGTGCTGAACATGCTGATCCCGGTGGTCGCCGCTCTGATCGCGCTGGTCGCGGCGCTGGCCGGCTACACCATGGTCAAGTTCTTCGGCGTCATCTTCCTGGGCCAGCCGCGCGAGGAGAAGCTCGCGCAGGCGCACGATGCCGGGCGGTGGGAACGTGCCGGCATGCTGTGGCTGGTCGCCGGCTGCGTCGCGCTCGGGCTGCTGCCGAGCCAGTTCATCCAGCTGATCGATCCGGTGACCCGCCTGCTGGTGCAAGCCGGCCTCGGCGACACGGTGGCCGCCCACGGATGGCTGCTGACGCCGGCCGGCATCGAGCGGGCGAGCTACGGCCCGGTGATCTTCCTGCTCGGCATCGCGGCGAGCTTCGCGATCGCGTGGCTGCTGGTGCGCCTGCTCTATCACGGGCGGCTGCGGCGCGCGCCGCCCTGGGCCTGCGGCTTTCCGTGGCAGAGCGCGCGCATGCAGGACACCGCCGAGGGCTTCGGGCAGCCGATCCGGCAGATCTTCGAGCCTTTCTTCCGCATGCGGCGCGAGCTGCCCACGGCGTTCGACGCGCAGCCGCGCTACCGGGTCACGGCCGAGGATCATTTCTGGTACTGGCTGTACCTGCCGATCGCCGCGGCCACGGCGCGGATCGCCCGCCTGGTCGGCCTGCTGCAGCAGGGACGCATCGCGATCTACCTGATGTACAGCTTCGTGACGCTGATCGTGATGCTGCTGCTGGTGAGGCGATGAGCACGCTCTATGCCGCCATCTCGCAGGTGCTCGCCATCGTGGCGGCGCTGCTGCTGGCGCCCATCCTCAGCGGCTGGGTCGACATGTGGCGCGCCTGGCTGCAGAACCGCTCGGCGCCCAGCCTGTGGCGGCCGTACCGCGTGCTGCACAAGCTGTTCGTCAAGGAATCGGTGGTCGCCGAGCACGCCTCGCGGATCTTTCGCTCGGCGCCCTACATCGTGTTCGGCTGCATGCTGGTGGCCTGCGCGATCGTCCCCACGCTGTCGACCGACCTGCCGCTGTCGCGCGCCGCCGACGCGATCGCGCTGGTGGGGCTGCTGGCCCTGGCGCGGGTGTTCGTCTCGCTGGCCGCGATGGACGTCGGCACCGCCTTCGGCACGATGGGCGCGCGGCGCGAGATGCTCATCGGCTTCCTGGCCGAGCCGGCGCTGCTGATGGTGCTGTTCTCGGCCTCGCTGATCTCGCATTCGACCTCGCTCACCACCATCGTGGAGACGCTCGCCCACCGCGAGCTGGCGATCCACCCGGTGCTGGCCTTCGCCGGCGTGGCGTTCACCATGGTGTCGCTGGCCGAGAACGCCCGCATCCCGATCGACAACCCGGCCACGCACCTCGAGCTGACCATGATCCACGAGGCGCTGGTGCTGGAGTACTCGGGTCGGCACCTGGCGCTGATCGAATGGGCCGCCAGCCTGAAGCTGTTCGCCTATTCGTGCATCGGGCTGGCGCTGTTCTTTCCCTGGGGCATCGCCGAGGCGCAGGCGCCGCTGGAGCTGCTCTTCGCGCTGCCGGCGCTGGTCGTGAAGCTCGCCATCGGCGGCATGAGCCTGGCCGCGCTCGAGACCGTGAGCGCCAAGATGCGCATCTTCCGCGTCCCCGAGTTCCTGGCCACCGCCTTCCTGCTGGCGGTGATCGGGCTGCTGGTGCACATCCTGCTCGGAGGTTGAGAGTGGCGCCGCTGTTCGCCCAGTTCATCAACCTGCTCGGCGCGGTGCTGCTGCTGCTCGCCTTCGCGATGATCTCGCAGCGCCGCATCCTGTCGCTGATCAACCTGTTCACGCTGCAGGGCGCGACCCTGGTGATCGCCACCTCCGCGGTCGGCTACGTGACGCAGCAGCCGCACCTGTACGTCTCGGCGGCGCTCACCTTCGCCCTGAAGGTGGTGCTGATCCCGCTGCTGCTGCACCGGGTGATCGAGCGCCTCGACGTGCGCTGGGACGTGGAGACGCTGATCAACATCCCGACCACGATGCTGATCGGCATCCTGCTGGTGATCTTCTCGTTCAACCTGGCCACGCCGATCGCGCAGCTATCGTCGTCGATCGCGCGCGGCTCGCTCGGCATCGCACTGGCCTGCGTGCTGCTGTCGTTCATGATGATGATCACGCGCGCCAAGGCGGTGCCGCAGGTGATCGGCTTCCTGTCGATGGAGAACGGCCTGTTCTTCGCCGCCACCTCGGCCACCTACGGCATGCCGATGGTGGTCGAGCTGGGCATCGCCCTCGACGTGCTGATCGGCGTGCTGATCCTGGGCGTGTTCATGTTCCAGATCCGCGAGCAGTTCGACAGCCTGGACATCCGCCACCTCGAGCGGCTCAAGGAGGACTGACCGTGCAGGCACTGCTGCTGGTACTCGCCATTCCGCTCGCCGGCGGCGCGGTGCTCGCGCTGTGGGGCCATCGCGACCGCGCGATGGACCTCAACGTCGCCTTCAGCCTGGCGACCTTCCTCGCCGCCTGCGCGCTCACCGTCCAGGTGATCGCCGACGGCCCGCTGTTCGCCTGGGGACACGAGTTCTTCATCGACGCGCTGAACGTATTCCTGGTTACGCTCACCGCCTTCGTCGGCTTCACCACCGCCATCTTCTCGCGGCCGTACATGCGCGTCGAGCGCGACCAGGGCCGGATGACGGCGCCGCGGCTGCGCCTGTACCACAGCATGTACCAGCTGTTCAGCTTCACGATGCTGCTGGCGCTGATGACCAACAACATGGGCATCCTGTGGGTGGCGATGGAGGCCGCGACGCTGACCACCGTGCTGCTGGTGAGCGTCTACCGCACCGCCGCCAGCCTCGAGGCGGCATGGAAGTACTTCATCCTGTGCGGCGTCGGCATCGCGCAGGCGCTGTTCGGCACGGTGCTGCTGTACATGGCGGCCGAGAAGGTGATCGGCGCCGAGGGCGGCGCACTGCTGTGGACCAACCTCGACGCGGTGAAGGACCGGCTCGATCCGGACATCATCACGCTGGCCTTCGCGTTCCTGTTCATCGGCTACGGCACCAAGGTCGGGCTGGTGCCGGTGCACAACTGGCTGCCCGATGCGCACGCGGAAGGACCGACGCCGGTCTCGGCGGTGCTGTCCGGGCTGCTGCTGAACGTGGCGCTGTATGCGATCCTGCGCTGCAAGGTGCTCACCGACGGCGCGCTGGCGAGCCCGCTGGCGGGACGCATGATGATCGGCTTCGGCCTGCTGTCGGTGGTCGCCGCCACCTTCCTGCTGACGCGCCAGCGCGACGTCAAGCGGATGTTCGCCTACTCCTCGATCGAGCACATGGGCCTGATGACCTTCGCCTTCGGCCTGGGCGGCCCGATCGCCAACTTCGCCGGGCTGCTGCACATGACGGTGCACTCGCTGATCAAGTCGGCGATCTTCTTCGCGGTCGGACACGCGACGCAGAAGGCCGGCACGCAGGTGATGGACGACATCCGTGGCCTCATCCGCATCAGCCCGACGGTCGGCTGGGGGATGATGCTGGGCTCGCTGGCGATCCTCGGCATGCCGCCGTTCGGCGTGTTCGCCAGCGAGTTCCTCATCATCACCACCGCGATGCGCCAGCAGGCGTGGGCCACCCCGTTCCTGCTGGTGGCGCTGGGCGTGGCGTTCGCCTCGGTGTTCGCGCGGGTGCAGCCGATGGTGTTCGGCGACACCTCGCTGCGGCGGCTCGCCCATCCCCCGGCGCTGGTGCCGGTGTTCGTGCACCTCGCGCTCGGGCTGATGCTGGGGCTCTACGTGCCGCCCTACCTGGATGCGTGGTACCGCGAGGCCGCGCGCATGATCGGCGGCTGAAGCGATGCGCTCGATCGGGCTGGACGTCGCCTTCGAGCCGCTGCCGGCGCCGCTGCCGATCGCCCGCGCACGGGTGCGGCGCAGCGACTGGCAGGCGGCGGCGCGCACGGTCGCGGCTGCCGGCGGGCGCCTGGTGGCGCTGTGGGCCAGCGATCGCAGCGGCACGGCCGGTGGCGGCAACGGCGGGGGCGAGGGCGAACGCAGCGGCGGCATCGTCGCCTGCGCCGCCTACGCGGTGCCCGAAGGCCTGGCCTGGCTCGAGCTCGTCCTCGAGAGCGAACCGCCGGCATGCCCGGACCTCGCCGCCGTCTTCCCCTGCGCCGGGCGCATGCAGCGTGCGATGACCGACCTGGCCGGCGTGACCATCGAGGGCGCCGCCGACACCCGCCGGTGGCTCGATCACGGCGTCTGGCCGGCCGGATGCCGGCCGCTGCGCCACGACACGCCGCTGCCCCACGATGGGCCGGCACGCCGCGACGGGCCGGCACGCTCCGATGCGCCCGCGCCGCCCTCATCGTCCGCGCCGCCCGGGGAAACACTTCCCGCCGACTACCCGTTCGTGCGCGTCGAGGGCGACGGGGTGCACGAGATCGCAGTCGGGCCGGTGCACGCAGGCATCATCGAGCCCGGCCACTTCCGCTTCTCGGCGGTGGGCGAAAAGGTGCTGCGCCTGGAGGAGCGGCTCGGCTACGTCCACAAGGGCATCGAGCGGCGCTTCACGCAGATCGCCACGCTCGAGGCGCACCGGCTGGCCGGCCGGGTGTCGGGCGATTCGACGGTGGCCTTCGCCTGGGCCTGCTGCATGGCGCTGGAGACGGCCGCCGATGCCGCGATCCCCGCGCGCGCGCAGTGGCTGCGGGCGCTGATGCTCGAGCGCGAACGGGTGGCCAACCATCTCGGCGACCTCGGGGCGATCGCCAACGACGCGGGCTTCGCCTTCGGCCTGGCGCAGTTCTCGCGCCTGCGCGAAGACTGGCAGCGGCTGTCGCGCGAAGCCTTCGGCCATCGCTTCATGATGGACCGCGTCGCGCCCGGCGGCGTGTCCGCCGACGTGGGCGCGGTGCAGCTCGACCGCATGCGCGCGCAGTGCGACGCGATCGAGCGCGAGGTGGCCGCGCTGCGCGCCGTCTACGACGAGCACGCCGGGCTGCAGGACCGCTTCATGGGCGCCGGTCGCGTCACGCCGCAGCTCGCGGCGCGGCTCGGCCTCACCGGCCTGGCCGGCCGCGCGAGCGGCCGGCGCGCCGACCTGCGCTGCGACCATCCCGGGCCGCCCTACGACCGGCTCGCCGTGACGATGGCTGCCGGCACCGGCGGCGACGTGGCCGCCCGCGTGCTGGTGCGCTTCGAGGAGACGAGCGAGTCGCTGCGCCTGATCCGCGCGCTGTGCGCCGGCATGCCCGGCGGCCCGGTGCGCGGGGAGATCCGCCTGCCGCCGCGCGAGGCGGTCGGCGCCGGCTGGGTGGAGGGATGGCGCGGCGAGGTGTTCGTCGCCCTCGAGCTGGACGCCGGCGGCTGCATCCGGCGCTGCCACTGCCACGATCCCTCGTGGCAGAACTGGCCGGTGCTCGAGCACGCGGTGATGGGCAACATCGTCCCGGACTTCCCGCTGATCAACAAGTCCTTCAACCTCAGCTATTCGGGGCACGACCTCTGATGTGGAAGATCGCCCGCCAGATCGCGCGCACCGGCATCCGCACCGAGCCGGCGCCGGCCGGCGACGACGCGCTGCGCGTCGCGACCGGACGCATCCGGCAGGAGATCCTCGACGTCCTCGGCCAGGCGCTGGCCATCCGCATGGTCGACGCCGGCTCCTGCAACGGCTGCGAGCTGGAGATCCACGCGCTCAACAACCCCTACTACAACCTCGAGGGGCTGGGCATCCGCTTCGTGGCGAGCCCGCGCCATGCCGACCTGCTGCTGGTCACCGGCCCGGTGTCGCGGCACATGGAGTACGCGCTGCGCCGCACCTGGGAGGCGACCCCCGAGCCGAGGCTGGTCGTCGCGGTGGGCGACTGCGGCTGCACCGGGGGCATCTTCGGCGAGAGCTATGCCAGCCGGGGGCGGGTGTCCAACGTGATCCCGGTCGATGTCGAGGTGCCGGGCTGCCCGCCCGCGCCGCTGGAGATCCTGCGCGGCATCCTCGCGGCCGTGCGGCGTGCGGGGCATCCGGATCGCCCTGATACGGTCGCTCAGTAAGTGCCCGGCACCAGGATGCTGCGATCGATCTTCTTCACGTCGCGCAGCCCGCAGAAGCCCATGGTGGTATCGAGCTCCTTGCGCAGGATGTCCAGGCACAGGGTGACGCCGGCCTCGCCCATCGCCCCCAGCCCGTAGAGGAAGGCGCGCCCGATGTAGACGCCGCGCGCGCCCAGCGCCAGCGCCTTGATCACGTCCTGGCCGCTGCGGATGCCGCTGTCGAGATGCACCTCCATGCGTCCGCGCACCGCCTCCACGATGGCCGGCAGCGCTCGAATGGACGACAGCGCGCCGTCGAGCTGGCGCCCGCCGTGGTTGGAGACGATCAGCGCGTCGGCGCCGCTGGCCACGGCCGGCTCGACGTCCTCCGGGTCGAGGATGCCCTTGAGGATCAGCTTGCCGCCCCATAGATCACGTATCCACTTCACGTCGTCCCAGTTCAGGGTGGGGTCGAACTGCTGGTTGGTCCACGACGACAGCGAGCTCACGTCGTCGATGTCCTCCACGTGACCGGCGATGTTGCGGAAGGTGTGCCGCTTGGTGCCCAGCATGCCGAGGCACCAGCGCGGCTTGGTGACCATGTTCAGCAGGTTGGCCAGCGTCGGCTTGGGCGGGGCCGACAGACCGTTGCGGATGTCCTTGTGGCGCTGTCCCATCACCTGCAGGTCCAGCGTGACCACGAGCGCCGAGCAGCGGGCCGCCTTGGCGCGCTCGATGAGCCGCCGGATGAAGTCGCGATCGCGGATCACGTAGAGCTGGAACCAGAACGGGGCGTCGGTGTTCTCCGCCACGTCCTCGATCGAGCAGATGCTCATCGTCGACAGCGTGAACGGCACGCCGGCCTTGGCCGCGGCGCGCGCGGCGAGGATCTCGCCGTCGGCGTGCTGCATCCCGGTCAGCCCGGTGGGCGCCAGGGCGACGGGCATCGACACCGGCTGGCCGACCATGGTGCTCACCAGGGTGCGGTTGTCGATGTCGACGGCCACGCGCTGGCGCAGCTTGATCGGGACGAAGTCGCTCTCGTTGGCGCGGTAGGTGGTCTCGGTCCACGACCCGGAGTCGGCGTATTCGTAGAACATCCTGGGCACGCGGCGATGCGCGAGCCGGCGCAGGTCCTCGATGCAGGTGATCACGGGCATGGCGGCACGGTCGGAAGGAGAAGGGCGCGATGCACTATAGAGCATCCGCCTGTTCGCGTGGAGCTTCCCGGGTATGCCGGGGCGCGGCGCTCCCGCCGCCTCGCGGCCTGCCAGGGAATCGCCGCCAGCGGCCGCGGGGCCGCCCGGCGGATTTCATCCGGACGTTCCGGCCAGCGCCTGGCGCACGGCGCGCTCCCAGTCGTCGAGCAGCGTCCGGGCACGCTCGCGGTCCATCGTCGGCACGAAGGTACGATCGGCCCGCCACTGGCGCGCCAGCTCGGCGGTGTCCCGGTGCACGCCGCAGCTCAGGCCGGCGAGCGAGGCGGCACCCAGGGCCGTGGTCTCGACCACCGCGGGCCGCGTCACCGGGATGCCGAGCAGGTCGGCCTGGAACTGCATCAGGAGGTCGTTGGCGCTGGCGCCGCCGTCGACGCGCAGCTCGGTGATGGGCGCGCCGGCGTCGCGCTGCATCGCGCCCAGCAGCGCCGCGCTCTGGTAGGCGATCGCCTCGAGCGCGGCGCGCGCGATGTGCGCCACCGAGCTGCCGCGCGTCAGGCCGGTGATGGTGCCGCGCGCCTCGGGCCGCCAGTACGGCGCGCCGAGCCCGGTGAACGCAGGCACGAACATCACCCCGCCCGCATCGGGCACCGAGGCCGCCAGCGCCTCGACGTCGGACGACCTCTCGATCGCATGCAGGCCGTCGCGCAGCCACTGCACGACGGCGCCCGCGATGAACACGCTGCCCTCGAGCGCATACTGCCGCGCCGCATCCGGCTGCGCGGCCGCGGTGGCGACCAGGCCGTTGCGCGACGGCTCGAAGCGCCCGCCGGTATGCATCAGCATGAAGCAGCCGGTGCCGTAGGTGTTCTTGGCCATGCCGGCCTCGAAGCACGCCTGGCCGAAGAGCGCGGCCTGCTGGTCGCCGGCGATGCCGCCGATCGGCACGCCGGCGCCGAGCAGCGCGGCATCGGTGTCGCCGTAGCGATGGCTGGACGGGCGCACCTCGGGCAGCAGCGAGGCCGGGATGTCGAGCGCGGCCAGCAGCTCTTCGTCCCAGCAGCCGCGCCGGACGTCGTAGAGCATGGTGCGCGAGGCATTGGTGACGTCGGTGACGTGCAGCCGCCCGCCGGTGAGCTGCCAGGCGAGCCAGCTGTCGATGGTGCCGAAGGCGAGCTCGCCGCGCTGCGCGGCCGCGCGCGCGCCGGGCACGTGGTCGAGCAGCCAGCGGATCTTGGTGCCCGAGAAGTAGGCGTCGATCACCAGGCCGGTGCGCTCGGCCACCATCGCGGCCATGCCCGCCGCTCGCAGCTGCGCGCACAGCGGCTCGGTGCGCCGGTCCTGCCAGACGATCGCGTTGTGGATCGGCCGCCCGCCGGCGCGCTCCCAGATCAGCGTGGTCTCGCGCTGGTTGGCGATGCCCAGGCCGGCGATCGCGCGCGCCTCGAGCCCGGCGCGCGCCAGCGCCTCGCGCGCGGTATCGCGTTGCGTGCGCCAGATCTCGAGCGGATCGTGCTCGACCCAGCCGGGCTGCGGGAAGATCTGGCGGAACTCGCGCTGCGCCAGCGCGACGACGCCGCCGCGGGCATCGAACACGATGCTGCGCGAGCTGGAAGTGCCCTGGTCGAGCGCCAGCAGGTACGACATCTCGGCCTCCGTGACCACGCGGGCGGTTCCCGCTACCGAAGCGTATCCGACCTTCCCGGCTGCGGGGCCCCGGCGCGGGGACCATGGTCGTGCCGACACCCCGCCGCGATTCGAGGCCTCCCTCGACCGCAACCGGGCTATGCTTGTTCGTTCGGCCAGTGCGTGGCCAGAATCGGAAATACGGGGCATCCCATGGATCGCAACGACCGCTTGCTGGACCCTCCGGCCTTGCTCGAGGTGCAGCGCGCCGCCCACCGGCAGGCGCCGTTCCCGCCCTGGGAGACGCGCCGCGACCGCCTGCAGCGCCTGCTGCGGCTGCTGCTGGACAACGAGACGGCGATCGAGGAGGCGATCGACGCCGACTTCGGCGGACGCCCTCGCATCGAGACGCAGATCGCCGAGCTCTTTCCGTCGGTCGCGGAGGTGCGCGCCGCGTTGCGCGGCGGCCGGCGCTGGATGAAGCCGCGCGGCGCCTGGGTCTCGAAATGGTTCCTGCCCGCGCGCGCGTGGATCATGCCTCGCCCCGTGGGCGTGGTCGGCATCATCGTGCCGTGGAACTACCCGCTGTACCTCACCATCGGGCCGCTGGCCGGCGCACTGGCCGCAGGCAATCGTACCCTGGTCAAGCTCTCGGAGTTCACGCCGGCATTCGCCGCATTGTTCCAGCGGCTGGTGTCCGAGCACTTCGGCACCGACGAGCTGGCAGTGGTCACGGGCGGGGCCGAGATCGCCGCGGACTTCTCGGCGCTGCCCTTCGATCACCTGGTCTTCACCGGTTCGACCGAGGTCGGACGCAAGGTGATGACGGCGGCCGGCGCCAACCTCACCCCGGTCACGCTGGAACTGGGCGGGAAGTCGCCCGCCGTGGTGGCGCCCGGCTACCCGCTCGGTCGCGCCGCGCGGCGCATCATGACCGGGAAGCTGCTGAACGCCGGCCAGACCTGCATCGCGCCGGACTACGCGCTGGTGCCGCGCGCCGACGTGGATGCCTTCGTGGCGCAGGCACGGAAGGAAGCGCGCGCGATGTACCCCGCCGGACTGGCCGACCGCGACTACTGCAGCATCATCGACGCGCGCCAGTACGAGCGCCTGGTGGGCTACCTGGACGACGCGAGCGCGGCGGGCATGCGGCTGGTCGAGCTGTTCGAGGGCCCGGCGCGCGACGACGCCGCGCATCGCCTCGCACCGGTGATCCTGGTCGATCCCCCCCATTCGCTGGTGGCCATGCGTAAGGAGATCTTCGGGCCGATCCTGCCGGTGCTGCCCTACGATGAGCCGGCGGACGCCGTGGCATTCGTCAACGCCATGGCGCGTCCCCTGGCGCTGTACTGGTTCGACGACGACCGCCGGCGCGCCCAATGGGCGCTGGAGAACACGCACGTCGGGGGCGCCTGCATCAACGAGACGCTGGTGCACGTGGTGCAGGAGGAGCTGCCCTTCGGCGGCGTCGGCCCGTCGGGCATGGGCCACTACCACGGCAAGTGGGGCTTCGACGCGATGAGCAAGCTCACGCCGGTGTTCCGGCAGGCGCGGCTCAACGGCATGGGGCTGTTCACCCCGCCGTACCGGCCCCTGGTGCACCGGATGCTGGCGCTGATGAAGCGGCTGTAGGAATCTCCCGGAGTCGAAGCCGGCAGACTCCCAGGGCGTGGCGGCCCGGCTCAGCCCGGCGCGGCCAGCGCCGCGAGCAGCGCCTGCTGCGCGCAGAAGGGCTTGCCGCGGCGCCGCTTGCGCGCATAGCCGCCGTCGGCGTCCATCACCCAGGCGTTGACGTTGTCGCGCAGGTGCACCTCGATGGCCTCGGTCACGACGCGTTCCTTGAGCTTGCGATCGCGCACCGGGAAGGCCACCTCGACGCGCCGGAACAGGTTGCGGTCCATCCAGTCGGCCGACGACAGCCAGACCTCCTTCCTGCCGCCGTCGAGGAAGTAGTAGACGCGGCTGTGCTCGAGGAAGCGCCCGACCACGGAGCGCACGCGGATGTTCTCCGACAGGCCCGGCACGCCGGGACGCAGGGCGCACACGCCGCGCACGATGAGGTCGATCTTCACGCCGGCGGCGCTCGCCTCGTACAGCGCGTCGATCACCGAGGGCTCCAGCAGCGCGTTGACCTTCGCCGCCAGGTAGGCCTTGCGCCCGGCCCGGGCGTGCCCGGCCTCGCGCCGGATCGACGACAACAGCGTCTCGTGCAGCGTGAACGGCGCCTGCACCAGCAGCTTCAGCGAGCCGCGCTGGCCCAGGCCGGTCAGGCGGCGGAACACCTCGTGCACATCGGCGCAGACGTCCTCGTGCGCGGTGAACAGGCCGAAGTCCTCGTACTGGCGCGCGGTGCGGGGATGATAGTTGCCGGTACCCAGATGCACGTAGCGGCGCAGCACCTGCCCGCCCTTGCCCTCCTCGCGGCGCAGCACCATGGCCATCTTGGCGTGCGTCTTGTGGCCGACCACGCCGTAGACCACGTGGGCGCCCGCCTGCTCGAGCCGCGAGGCCCAGTTGATGTTGGTCTCCTCGTCGAAGCGGGCCATCAGCTCCACCACCACGGTGACCTCCTTGCCGGCCTGCGCGGCGTCGATCAGCGCCTGCATCAGCGCCGAGTCGGCGCCGGTGCGGTACACGGTCTGCTTGATCGCCACGACGCGCGGGTCGTGCGCCGCGCTGGCCAGGAACTCCATCACCGGCGCGAACGATTCGTAGGGGTGATGCACCAGGATGTCGTTCTTGCGGATGGCGGCGAACAGGTCGCGTTCGCGCAGCACGGCCGGTACCGAGGGTTCGAAGGCCGGGTACTTCAGCCCGGCCACGTCGACCAGGTCCACGATCTGGGCCAGCCGCGCCAGGTTCACCGGGCCGGCGACGCGGTAGCAGTCCTGCTGCTCCAGCTCGAACTCGCGCAGCAGGCGGGCCACCAGCGCCTCGGGGATGCCCTCGGAGACCTCCAGGCGCACTTCGTCGCCGTAGTGGCGCTGCACCAGCTCGTCCTGCAGGGCCACGCGCAGGTCGGTGACCTCCTCGTCGTCGACG
The DNA here is from genome assembly GCA_001898645.1 of Burkholderiales bacterium 70-64. GTDB lineage: Bacteria > Pseudomonadota > Gammaproteobacteria > Burkholderiales > Burkholderiaceae_E > Zeimonas. The sequence continues at coordinate 5,113 of MKUQ01000029.1, read as the reverse complement.
AACAGCTCGCTGTTGCGGGTGAGGCGGAACTGGTGCACCGAGCGCACCGCGAGCCCGGGGAACAGCCGGTCGACGAAGCCCTGCACGATCGAGGTCAGCAGCATCACGCCGTGCGGCGCGCCGGAGATCTCGGGCGGCACGCGTACGATGCGCGGCAGCACGCGCGGCGCCTGCACGATCGCGATGCCGGCGCGGCGGCCGAAGGCGTCGCGGCCGTCGAGCTCGATCACGAAGTTCAGGCTCTTGTTGAGGATGCGCGGGAACGGATGGGCCGGATCGAGCGCGATCGGCGTGAGCAGGGGCTCGATCTCGGTATCGAAGAGGCGCTCGGCCCACTGGCGCTGGGCCTCGGACCAGTTCAGGCTGGTGTGCACCACGACGCCTGCGTCGGCGAGCTGCGGCAGCAGGGTGTCGTTGAGCAGGGCGTACTGCCGCGCCACCAGGCGGCGCGCGCGCTGGTGGATCGCCTCGAGCCCGGCGCGGATCGCCGCGGTATCGCCGCGGCCGATCATCAGGCGCTGCTCGAGCTCGGCGACCCTGATCTCGAACAGCTCGTCGAGGTTGCTGCTGACGATGGCGAGGAAGCGCAGCCGCTCGAGCAGGGGCACCGATGGGTCCTCGGCCTGCGCGAACACGCGTTCGTTGAAGGCGAGGATGCCGAGCTCGCGATTGAGCAGCCGCGGCTCCTGGCCGGTACGCGCGTCCATGCCGCGCACTCTGGCACGGCGATGTGACGGTTTCGTGACGCTGCTCTTGCGGCCCATCGGGTTTGTCATACTTCGTCCTGGAAGGATGCCACGTACTCACGATGCCCGGATATGGTCTACTGGCGGCGGTCGATCTCGGTTCGAACAGCTTTCGCCTGCTGATCGGTCGCATCGAGCCCTCGGCGCTCGGCGATCTGGTGCTGCCGCTGGACAGCATCAAGCAGACGGTGCGCCTGGCCGCCGGCCTGCGCCGCGACGGCACGCTCGAGGCAGGCGCGCGCAACCGCGGCCTGATGGCGCTCGCCATGTTCGGCGAGCGGCTGCGTTCGTTCGCGCCCGACGCGGTGCGCGCGGTGGCGACCAACACCTTTCGCGTGGCGCGCAATGCCCGGCAGTTCGTGGCCACCGCCGAGGCCGCGCTGGGCTTCCCGATCGAGATCATCTCGGGGCTGGAGGAGGCACGCCTGATCTATCTCGGCGCCGCCCATGCCCTGCCCGCCGACGGCCAGCCGCGGCTGGTGGTCGACATCGGCGGCGGCTCGACCGAGTGCGTGATCGGCACCGACATGGCGCCTTCGGTGCTCGAGTCGGCCGCCGTCGGCTGCATTTCGCTGTCGACACTTCATTTCGCCGGCGGGCGCGTCGAACGCGCGTCGTTCGAGCACGCGTACTATGCGGCGCGCGGCGTGTTCGCCGACGTTGCGGGCCCCTTCCGCGACCATGGCTGGCGCTACGCCGCCGGCACCTCGGGCACGGCCAAGTCGCTGTGGCAGATCGCCCAGGCCCAGTGGGGCGCCGAGGAGCTCGACCGCGACTCCCTGGCACGCATGCACGCCGCCCTGATCGAGGCCGGGCACGTCGATGCGGTGCGGCTCGCCGGCCTGCGGCCGGATCGCCGGCCGGTGCTCGCCGGCGGGCTGGCGGTGATGATGGCCGCCTTCGACGAGCTGGGCATCGAATCCATGCGCTACTGCTACGGCGCGCTGCGCCACGGCGTGCTGCACGACCTGCTCGGGCGCAGCGCCGGCCACGACGTGCGCGCGGTGACCGTGGCGCAGATGCTGGCGCGCCACGGTATCGACCGCACCCACGCGCAGCGCGTGCGCGACACCGCCCTGGCGCTGTTCGACCAGGGCGCACGCAGCGCGCGCGAGGAGCTGCAGGCGCGGCGCCAGATGCTCGCCTGGGCGGCGGAGCTGGCCGACGTCGGCCGCTCGATCTCCCACGAGGGCTACCACAAGCATGCGGCCTACATCCTCGCCTGCGCCGACATGCCGGGGTTCTCGCAGCGCGAGCAGGCCGCGCTGGCGCAGCTCGCGCTGGCGCAGACGGGCGGCCTGCGCAAACTGCGCGGGCTGGTCGAGGACGACCTCGGCTGGCTCACCATCATCGCGCTGCGCACGGCAGTGATCCTGCATCGGGCGCGCGACGGGCGCGAGGTGCCCACCCCGGCGCTGTTCCTGCGCCGCCGCTCGCTGCGCCTGGAGATGCCCAGGGCGTGGGCGCAGCGCTTCCCGCTGACCCACCAGAGCCTGCTCGACGAGGCGGCCGCGTGGAGCGACACGCACGTCCTCGAGCACTACGAATACAGGACGATCTAGGTCGTCTGGAGAGCGTTGTCAGGACGCATTGCTCGCTCCCCGCACGCGACGGTAAGCATGGATGGCAAGGGAAATACCCGCCAGAAGCGGCCCCGAACCGAAGACGCCGCCCAAGCCGCAGAGGTTGCCCATCTTTTCGGACGAGCAGAACACTGCAATGCCCAATGCCGTGCCGGCGAACAACGCAACGATACCGATCACGACTGAACCCAGAACGTAACGGACCAGCCATCTCGCCTTGTCGTCTTCCCGGCGTGCCAATCCGAACACCGCCAGGACAATCGACGCGATCAGGCCCAACAGCAGGACCATGGGTCCGATTTTGATCAGCAGATTGAGCACGTCGGCCACGGGCAGGTTCCTGATCAGGATAGGTCAACGAAGCGGCAAAGGTGCGGCCTGTCCGGCGAGAAGCTGCAAGGCAAGAACCAGCAGCCATAGGCCGCCAGCACCATAGAGGGCAAACATCACCCAGAACCTCACCGGCTGCTCGTTCTTCCTGAACTCCAGCCTGCCTCTAAATCCGTTCGGGCCGCAGGGTAGCCAGCCACTGCGCAATGCCCGATAGTCCATCCACAACAGGCTGGCGCCGAAAAGCAGAAATAACAGCCCCTGAAAAGTCGACATCAGTATTTCCTCGAGCGCAAGCGGAATCCGGCCATGAGCGCGGCAACGCCGACGGCCGGCAGGGCAAGAATCGAAAACACGATCGAACCCGGCGGCAACAGACCGAAGCCCGAGCCGGATGTGATCAGCACCAACGCCTGCGTCAGCATCTCGGCCAGACCCTGCCGCCCGGGTTATGCGCCGACCGCCTTTGCTCCCACCCTGGCATCGAATTTCTCCTTGTCGATGACGAAGTGCTCGTGCCGGCCTTTTGAAATCAGGTCTACACTGTCGTGAGCCTCGACAGAAAATATGAGTTTTTCCCTTCGACGGCAATCAATTCGACAGTCGCCGTGACCTCAAGATCCGGTGGTGTGGCTGCCTCATGGCTTACGTCGATGTGGGTTCCAACGGTTTGTTCTTTCAGCCAATCGAGATGTGGATTGATTGCCTTGATGCACGCCCACTCAAGAAAGCCAACAAGAAATTCCGTAGCAAAGACTTCAGGCATTGCGACAAACTCGGCCGACTCGGGGTACAGGGTCGGAACGGTTTTCGATGGAGGCACTTTGAACTTGTGCTCGTATTCGATGCCTGGCTTGAGAGATTCCTTCATTTCGTCTCCGAGGGCAAAAGGTTACACGGGCGGAAAAAGTCGGTGCCAGTGAGATGGCGCACGACGTTCGAGCTCACCTGCGTGCGGAGGCTGGCTGCGCCAGCCTCCGCACGCAGGTGGAACGAATGGTTAGACCTCGCCCAGGAATCGCACGATTTCTGCATTCACCACCTCGGGGTGAGTTACCGGCGCCATATGACCCAGGCCCGGAAAGCGGATGACCTCGACGCGGCTCAGCACCGGCAGCAGGACACGAGCGACAGCGTGCGCCGACTCGGGCGAGTCTTCTCCTATCATGTAGAGCACCGGAACGTCCAGCGTGGCGAAGGCTTCGACAGGCGTCGGTTCGGTGAACAGTGCATGGGCCCAGCGCCGTACATTGGCGACCGAGCCTGTGATCGACGGCTTGCGCTGCGCCGGAGTGGCTTCCCAGCTCCCGCTTCCCATCCAGAAGTCGATGAAGTGGCGAGCAGCCAGATCTTGGTCACCGGTGTCCAGTGCCGCGCCGGCTGCGAGAACGACGTTTCGGATTCCATCGACACCGTTGGGAGGTGATTGCCGAGTGTCCACGACCGCAAACAGCGTGGGCTCGTACAGCACGAGCGCTCGGACGCGCCTTGGGTAACGCAGAGCCGCCAGGAGGGCGATCGCTGCGCCATAGGAATGGCCGACGAGCACAAACGATTCGCCTATCCTTGCAAAGACCGGTTCCAGTAGATCGATCTCGTCCTGCAGGCGGATTACGCGATCAGATGGCCATTCCGCGGTCTTGCCGGACCCGTAGGAGTCCGGGGCCAAGACGTGGTACCTCTGAGCGAGCAGGTCCATGAGGCCGCGCCACTGACTGGAGGTACTTGCATTCGAGTGAATGCAAACGATGGCCGGCCCGGCTCCTGCTTCACGGACAAAGGGCTGTGGATCCAGCATCGCGAATACCTATGAACTTGGTTGCGAGGTCTGACGCCTCGAGTGCAACAGCAGTGGCGAGAGTTGCGTCAAAACTTCGAGATGGCTGTGTGTGACGCACAACGTTTGACATGAGCTGCGTGATCCGGCTTTCCGGAGCATGTCAGTTCAATGGAAGGATTAGGCGGCATCCTGCGTTCACAACCGATGGCGGACAACCAACTCGTTGAACCCGGTTTTTGCGTCGTGTTCACGCGTGAGAGACCCATCTGGTAGGAGTGCCAGGAGAATCTCTGCTGTCGTTCTGATCGTGTTGCCATAGCCAACATGGCCACCATACACGCGACCAGACGCATCGGAGACAGACATGTGCAGGTGTGCGCCTGCGGGGCTGAGACTCCCCGATAGGCTCAGGATCTCGAGCGGACCCGCAAGCACGGTCTCTTTGGATTCACCCGCGTACCGAATACTGGCCTCGACCAGGCTGCCGATGCCCGCAACAACGAAGGCTGAATCTGTATTCAGACTCCCCACGTCGTCTTGTAAGGTACGACGAAGGTCTGCGCCTGGAGAGAGCCGGACGGGTAAGAACTGCATGCTAGTTAGTCGGACCTGAACAACCCGCCACCCCGCACCGATGCTGGCTTTCGAGACGATCGCCACTAGCGCGTATTGCA
>MKUQ01000028.1 GCA_001898645.1 Burkholderiales bacterium 70-64 | reverse complement strand
CTCTCGCCGGTCGAGTTCGAACGGCGCCACACTAACCGGCTCGAATGTGTCTAGAGAAGCCGGGGCGATTCAGACTTCGACGCTAGCCTCACGGCGGCTGCCATCAAATTGGCCAAGAGGGCGACCTCACCTGCGTGCATTGTGTGCCACAGTCAGACAAAACTGCTGTGGTTCCAGCGCAATACAGCGCTCGCAGGCGACTTCTACGTGTTGGGCGAACTACATCATGACACCGACGCGTTCCAGATCGCATTCGGCGCCGCCAACGGCATGTCGCGACCTCGCAAGGAGCCCGCGGATCGATGGCTGTCCGGCAGTGGCGCCTATCGGCTGACGGTCGAGTCGCAGTCGATCAAGCTACCTGATGGCTCCGTGCTATCCATGCTATCCGTGCTCAGATAGGCTTGGCCGTCACGACGCTCGGCAACTTCGTACGCGGGCAAAGTACCGCGATAAGACGCTCTCGCAACTGGAGATAAGCGGGCAGTCAAGGGTGCCCGCTCTCCTCAATAGCGTCGTTGCACCCACTCATATCGGCGCCGCCGTCGTCGCGACCCTCATGCTCGGCGGCAGCAGCGTCGGCGTGTGCGTCTTCCCCGCCACCCAGGCATCGATCATGTCGGCCCACTCCTGCAGCATGTGGCGTCGCTGCTCTGCGTACTCGGCCTTGTTGTAGACGCCGCGCGATGAGCGCCCGTCTTCGTGGGCCAGGCACTTCTCGATCCAGTCGCTGTTGAAGCCCAGCTCGTTGAGGATCGTCGAGCCGGTGCGGCGCAGGTCGTGCACCGTGAACGGTTCGAGCGGCAGCTTCGCTTCCTTGGCTCGCTCTACGACGATCTGGGTGACCCGGTTCAGGGTCGCCTTCGACATGCAGCGATCGGCGTCGTAGCGCGAAGGCAGCAGGAACTTGGAGCCGCTCGCGCAGGTGCGCAGCGCCACCATGATGTCGAGTGCCTGCTGCGACAGATAGACGTTGTGGGGCTTGCCGGCCTTCATGCGGCTCTTCGGGATCGTCCAGACGGCGTTCTCGAAGTCGACCTCGTCCCAGGTGGCCTCGATCAGCTCGCTCTTGCGCACGAGCGTCAGCAGGATCAGGCGCAGCGCCAGGCGAATCGTCGGCAGGGTCGCCGTGGCGTCCAGCACCCGGTGCATGACTCGGATCTCGGACGGCGACAGCGCGCGGTCCTTGGCCACGAATGTGGCGATCGACGAGGGGCCGACTTCGTCCGCAGGATTCGGCGCCTTCTCGCCGTGCAAGGCTGCGAAACCGAAGACCTGCTTGACGATGTCGCGCACGTGCACGGCGGTGGCCGGCGCGCCGCGCGCCTTGACCTTGGCGCACAGGTTGCGCAGGTCTTCCGGCCCGATCTCGGCCATCAGCCGATTGCGGAACACCGGCAGGATGTCCCGGTCGATGATGCTCTTGCGCATCGACTTCGTGCTCTCGGCCATCCTGGCTTCTTCCAGCCAGCGCTTCGTGAACTCCTCGAAGGTCTTGGCCTCGGCCGCCCTGCGCTTTTCGCGCTGCTTCTCCTGGGAGGGAGACCGGCCTTCGGCGATCGCCTTGCGCGCTTCCACGCAGCGCTCGCGCGCCATCAGCAGCGAGATCCCGTCCTTGGACCCGTAGCGGCCGATCGTGAGCGTCTCCCGCCGGCCGTTGAGCCGGTAGTCGAGACGAAAAGTGATCGTGCCCCTGGGAGAGACGGTCACGTACATCCCGTCCCGGTCGGCGATCTTGTAGGTGGTGGCCTGGGGCTTGATGCCCCGGAGCGTGCCATCGGACAGCATCGGCGGTCCCTCCTCTCGGAGGAATTTTACCGTCACGCCAAAACTGTGGCTACAATTTCACTAAGTTCTTGATATATCTAGTGTTCTTTCCACACTTTTTACCGTCAAGCTTCGCTTTGGCCTGACGGTAAAAACTTTGGAGACATCCGGTCGGAGATTTCTACCGTCAGATTTACCGTCAGATCGAAAGGCATCCCACCGATAGATGCCGATAGATCTCGACAGATATTTCCTATGTATGACAACTACTTAGATGAACTTTCCGACGGGCCGCGATAGACCCTGAAAGACGCCGAATCATTCCCACTCAATCGTCGCCGGCGGCTTCCCCGAGATGTCGTAGACCACCCGATTGATCCCCCGCACCTCGTTGATGATGCGGTTCGACACTCGGCCGAGCAGCTCGTGGGGCAGGTGCGCCCAGTGCGCGGTCATGAAGTCCTGCGTCTGTACTGCGCGCAGCGCCACGACGTATTCGTAGGTGCGGCCGTCGCCCATCACGCCGACCGAGCGCACCGGCAGGAAGACCGCGAAGGCCTGGGAGGTGAGGTCGTACCAGTTGCGGCCCTCGGCGTCTTTGGTGTGGCGCAGCTCTTCGATGAAGATGGCATCGGCCCTGCGCAGCAGGTCGGCGTATTCGCGCCGGACCTCGCCGAGGATGCGCACGCCCAGGCCGGGGCCGGGGAACGGGTGGCGGTAGACCATCTCGCGCGGCAGGCCGAGGGCGACGCCGAGCTCGCGCACTTCGTCCTTGAAGAGGTCGCGCAGGGGCTCGAGCAGCTTCAGGTGCAGGGTTTCGGGCAGGCCGCCGACGTTGTGGTGCGACTTGATGGTCTTGGCCTTGCCCGATTGCGCGCCGGCCGATTCGATGACGTCGGGGTAGATGGTGCCCTGGGCCAGCCAGCGGGCGTTGGGCAGCCGCGCGGCCTGTTCCTGGAAGACGTGGACGAACTCGCGCCCGATGATCTTGCGCTTGGCCTCGGGGTCGGACACGCCGGCCAGCTCGGCCATGAAGCGCTCGCCGGCGTCGACGTGCACGAGCTTCATGCCCATGTGGCGCTGGAAGGTGTCGACGACCTGCGCGCCTTCGTCGAGGCGCAGCAGGCCGGTGTCGACGAACACGCAGGTGAGCTGCTCGCCGATCGCGCGATGGATGAGCGCGGCGGCGACGCTGGAGTCGACGCCGCCCGAGAGCCCGAGGATGACTTCCTCGCGGCCGACCTGCGCGCGGATCTGCTCGACCGCTTCGCCGATGTGGTCGCGCATCACCCAGTCGGGCCGGCAGCCGCAGATGTCGGCGACGAAGCGCTGGAGGATCTTCGCGCCCTGCAGGGTGTGGGTGACTTCCGGGTGGAACTGCAGCGCGTAGAAGCCGCGTGCCTCGTCGGCCATGCCGGCGATCGGGCACGAGTCGGTGGAGGCCATCAGCCGGAACCCGGCCGGCATCTCGACCACCTTGTCGCCGTGGCTCATCCAGACCTTCAGCAGGCCGTGGCCTTCGGCGTTGCGCGTGTCCTCGATGCCCTCGAGCAGCCGCGTATGGCCGCGTGCGCGCACCTCTGCGTAGCCGAACTCGCGCTGGACGCCGCTCTCGACGCGCCCGCCGAGCTGCTGGGCCATGGTCTGCATGCCGTAGCAGATGCCCAGCACCGGCACGCCGAGATCGAACACGGCGCCGGGCGCGCGGTCGGTCGATTCCTCCCAGGCCGACATGTGGCTGCCCGAGAGGATGACGCCGCGCGCGCCGAAATCGCGCACGAAGGCGTCGCCGACGTCGCAGGGGTGGATCTCGCAGTAGACGTGCGCCTCGCGCACGCGCCGCGCGATGAGCTGCGTGACCTGCGAGCCGAAGTCGAGGATCAGGATCCGGTCGTGCCGGCGCCCGGCCGCGCCTTCGCCGGCCTGTGCGGTGGTGGGGCCGCTCATTCGGCGCCTCATTCGGCGCGGTAGTTGGGCGCTTCCTTGACCATCTGCACGTCGTGGACGTGAGACTCGCGCATGCCGGCCACGGTGACCTCGACGAACTGCGGGCGCGAACGCATGTCATCGATGGTAGCGCAGCCGCAGTAGCCCATGCTGGCGCGCAGGCCGCCGCACAGCTGGTAGATGATGGCCACCACCGAGCCCTTGTAGGCGACACGCCCCTCGATACCCTCGGGCACCAGCTTGTCGATGTTGCCGGTGGGGTCCTGGAAGTAGCGGTCGGCCGCGCCCTGCTGCATGGCGCCCAGCGAGCCCATGCCGCGGTAGGTCTTGTAGGAGCGCCCCTGGTACAGGATGACCTCGCCCGGCGCCTCTTCGGTGCCGGCGAACATCGAGCCCAGCATCACGGTGTCGGCGCCAGCGGCGATGGCCTTGGCCACGTCGCCGGAGTAGCGGATGCCGCCGTCCGCGATGAGCGGCACGCCGCTGCCGGCGAGCGCCGAGGCGACGTCGCTGATGGCGGTGATCTGCGGCACGCCCACGCCGGCCACGATGCGCGTGGTGCAGATGGAGCCGGGGCCGATGCCGACCTTGACCGCGTCGGCGCCGACCTCCACCAGCGCGCGCGCGGCCTCGGCGGTGGCGACGTTGCCGGCCACGATCTCGACCGCGGGATACTGGCGCTTGATGGCGCGCACCCGCTCGATGACGCCCTTGCTGTGGCCGTGGGCGGTGTCGACCACCAGCACGTCGACGCCGGCCTCGACCAGCCGCTCGGCGCGCTCCTCGGAATCGCCGCCCACGCCGACCGCCGCGCCCACGCGCAGCTTGCCCTGCGCGTCCTTGCAGGCATCGGGATGCGCGGTGGACTTGAGGATGTCCTTGACGGTGATCAGGCCCTTGAGCTCGAAGGCGTCGTTGACCACCAGCACCCGCTCGAGGCGGTGCTGGTGCATGAGGGCCTTGGCTTCCTCGAGCGAGGCGCCCTCGCGCACGGTGACCAGGCGCTCGCGCGGGGTCATGATGCGGCTCACCGGCTCGTCGAGCCGGGTCTCGAAGCGCAGGTCGCGGTTGGTGACGATACCGACCACCCTGCCGCGCTCGACCACCGGCAGGCCCGAGATGTGGTGGCGCTGCGTGAGCTGGATCACGTCGAGCACCTTCATCTGCGGCTCGATGGTGATCGGATCGAGCACGATGCCCGCTTCGTGGCGCTTCACGCGGGCCACTTCGGAGGCCTGGGCGCGCGGTTCGAGGTTCTTGTGGACGATGCCCAGGCCGCCTTCCTGGGCGATGGCGATCGCCAGGCGGGCCTCGGTGACGGTGTCCATCGCCGCCGACACCAGCGGGATGTTGAGCGAGATGCGCCGCGTCAGGCGGGTTCTCAGGGAGGTGTCGCGGGGGAGGATTTCGGAGAAGGCAGGAACCAGCAGGACGTCGTCGAACGTCAGCGCCTTTTTCGCCAGTCGCATGGGACCCTCGGGCACAAAAGAGAATTATACAGGCTCGATCTCCGCCTCATTCCTCGATCCGCCGGGCCGCGGCGCCGCACCGTTCGTCGGCGTCCGGCGCGGACGGCGTGCGAGCGCGTCCACAATCGGCCCATCCCGCTCACGTGGATCCTCATGCCGATGCTGCGCCTGCCTGCCCGCCTGGTCCTGTTGGCCGGCCTGTCGTTCGCCGCCGCGGCGCTCGCCGCTCCCTGGCAGTGGCGTGACGCCGATGGACGCATGGTCTATTCGGACCTGCCGCCGCCGCCCGAGATACGCGCCTCGCAGATCGTGCGCGCGGCGACGCCCAACCGTGCCCCCCCGGCCGAGACGCCTGCCCAGGGCGAGCCGGCCGCGCCGCAGGCTGCCGCAGCCGCCACGGCCTCCGCCAACGCGACGGCGGCCCCGAAGCCGCCCCAGACCTGGGCCGAGAAGGACATGGCCTTCCGCAAGCGCATCATCGAGCGCGAAGAGGCGCAGAAGAAGCAGCGCGAGGAAGAGCAGCAGGCGGCCGATCTCACGCGCGCCTGCCAGGAAGCGCGCGCCAGCCTGCGGGCCCTGGAAAGCGGCATGCGCATGATGACGATGAATGCCGCAGGCGAACGCGAGGCGGTGGACGACGCCGAGCGGGCACGCCGCACCGAAGCCACGCGCAAGGACATCGAGCGCTCCTGCCGCGCCGGCTGAAAACCGTACGGAACGCGTGAAGGAACCGTAGCGAGCGGTCCGAGGTCGCGCCTCAAACATACAAGCATCGCAGGCGCGAGATCGGATCGCGCAGCAGGTTCCTTCACACGTTCCCGGCGCGCCGCCTCCGCGCGGTCTTCGGATCCACCTGCAGGCCCGCCAGCAGCTCGATGCGATCGCCGGCATGCAGGCGGGCGGCACCGTCGCGGCGCTCGCCGAAGATCGCCGCCTGCAGCCGCCCGGCGGCGAGCGCGGCCGCCACCGCTTCACCGCCCGGCTCGGCACGCAGGGCGGCCACGGCGTCGGCCAGCGTGGCGCCGGCGGCGAGGACCAGCTCGCGACGCTCGATCGCTTCGCCCTCGCCGACCCAGACGATCTCGATCGGCAGCGGCGCCCTAGCCGGAGCCATAGAGCTGGTCGGCCCGACGCACGAAGGCGTCGACGAGGCTGCGCGCGATCTGGTCGAACACCGGCGCGAGCGCCCGACCGAGCAGGCCGCGCGCGAACGTGTACTGCAGCGCGAACTCGACCTTGCAGGCGTCCTGGCGCAGCGCGAGGAAGCGCCATTCGCCCTCGAGGCGCGAGAACGGCCCTTCGCGCAGCCGCATCGAGATCGTCTCGGGCGCCCGCCCGGTGTTCAGCGTGGTGAAACGCTGGCGGATGCCGCGGTAGTCGATGACCACGGTCGCCAGCACGCCCGCCTCGTCGTCGCGCGCGACCTCGGTGCCGCCGCACCAGGGCAGGAACTGGGGATAGTCTTCGACCCGGTCGACCAGGACGAACATCTGCTCGGCGCTGTAGGGCAGCAGGACGGACTTGCGGACGGCGTGCACGGTGGTAGCGAAGTGTTCGGGAAGCCGGTTCGATGCACGGCAATCCGGGGCACAATGCGGCTTGCCGCCGCGATTCTAGTCTTCCACAGCGCCTCGCCCATGAGTATCGTCCAGAACAAGAAGGCCACTCACGACTACTTCATCGAGGAGCGGCTGGAGGCCGGCGTGGTCCTGGAGGGGTGGGAGGTCAAGGCCATCCGGGCCGGGCGCGCGCAGCTCAAGGAAGGCTACGTGGTGGTGCGCGACGGGCAGCTCTACCTGATCGGCGCGCACATCTCGCCGCTGCCCGAAGCCTCGACGCACATCAAGCCCGACCCGGTGCGCACCCGCAAGCTGCTGCTGCATGCGGCCGAGATCGCCCGCCTGATCGGCAAGGTCGAGCGCGCCGGCTATACGCTGGTGCCGCTCGACCTGCACTACACGCGCGGACGCGTGAAGCTGGCGCTCGGGCTGGCCAAGGGCAAGCGCCAGTTCGACAAGCGCGCCGCCGAGCGCGACCGCGAATGGGCGCGCGAGCGCCAGCGGCTGCTCAAGCAGGGGAACAAGGTCTAGGGCCCTGGCCGCCCGCCTCGGCGGGCGGCCAGGGCCCACCGAGGCGGCGGCGGCCGGGTGTCCGGGGCCGCTCGCTCAGCCGAGCTTCTCGTCGGCCTGCACTCCCGGCCGGTAGATCTCGTAGAGCACCACCGGCACGCCGAGATCGCCGAGATGCTGCTGCACCAGCGGCTTGACGTCGCTCCATTGCAGGCCGCCGACGCCGGTGGCCAGCCGGGGCAGCGCGACGCTGCGGATGTTCTCCTCGCGGACGAAGCGCGCCAGTGCCTTGAGCGCGCGGCTCACGTTCTCGAGCGTGGCCTTGGCAGGCCGGGCGGCCGGGCCGTCGTGCAGCATGCCCTGCGTGAGCAGGTTGACGATGCGGCGCGTATGCCCGTCGGCATCGACGCCGGACCAGTCCCAGAGCTGGCCGGGCTCCAGGGGCTTGTCGTGGATGGCGTGGCGATAGTCGCGCACCATGGACGGCCAGCGTTCGCGCAGGGCGAGCGCGAGACCGCTGTCGAAGCGGTCATGCGGGGCAATGCCATGGGCGATCACCTGGGCCCTGGAAAGCAGGATGTCGCCTTCGATTTCACGGATCACGTCTTGGTTCCTCGGTCATGGGTCGCTTCGTGGATCGCTGGGGCAGTCGACCGGATCGACCGCGGACGGCCAAGATACCCGTTTTCCGTGCGCCGCCCGTGACGCCGGTCAAGCGGGGGCGGTGCACCGTCCCCGCTGCAGCACCCTCGCCGCTCTCACCGTCCAACCGCCCGCCGAGGCGCGGGCCGGCTTCAACTCCGACAGACTCCTAGCCTGCCAGCCAGCGCCGCTGCGCAGCGATGCGCCGGAGCCGGCGCGGCCGGCGCTGCGCGGGCGGCACCTCGTCGAGCAGCACCAGGAACAGCATCGCGGTGGCCAGCGCGTCGCCGACGGCGTGGTGGCGCTGCTCGACCGGAATGCCGAAGTGGGCGAGCCACTCGTCGAGCACGCGCGCGCCGGTGCCCGGGTGCAGCGCCGGGGCGAGCTCGGCCAGGTCGATCCAGGCGTTGCCGATCGAGGCGCCGAGGTGGGTGCGCGCCGTGCGCGCGAGGAAGGCGCGATCGAAGTGGGCGTGGAAGGCCACCAGCGGCGACTGTCCGGCATAGGCGAGGAACGCCTCGCAGGCGCGCGCCGGCTCGAGCCCCGCCAGCTGCGTCTCCGCTCCGATGCCGTGGACCAGGATGTTCTGGCGCGAGCTGGCATCGGGCTGGCGCAGGGTCGCCTCGAAGCTGTCGGCGACCACGATGCGCCGGTCATGCACGGCCACCGCCCCGATCGAGATCAGCCGGTCGTTCGCCGCATCGAGCCCGCTGGTCTCGAGGTCGAGGACCACCCAGCGCAGCGGCTCGGCGGGCGGCCGGGCCGCGCGCCCGAAGAGCCGGGCGAGCCAGCCTCCCGGCGCGCTCGCCGGCCGCGGGACTGCGTCGCGCCGCGGATGACCGCCCGGCGGGCTCATCGCCGCGATCAGCCGGGGAAATGCGCGGCCAGGCGCTGCTGCATCCGGCGCACCTCGCGAAAGGCTTCCTTCAGGATGCGCCGGTCGAGCGTGGACAGGGTGCGGGTGTCGAGCACGTCGGGATCGTCCGGCGGCGGCGCAGCACCCTCCTGGCGCGCGCGCAGCCGCAGGCCCTGCAGGTAGCGGAAGGAGTCGATCCATGCGCGCGCCTCCTCGGCCGCGAGCACGCCGTCGGCGGCCAGCGCCTCCAGGCGCTCGACGGTGCCGGTGGCACGCACGCCGCGGGTGAGCGCGAACACGCGCGCGGCATCGACCAGCGGCGTGGTGCCGTGCGCCTCGAGGTCGATGTGAGCGGCCTGCGCGCCGAACAGGGCGTCGAGCACGCCCGCCGACCACGACTGGGGCGGCGCGTGACGCAGCGCGGCGGTGCGCATCCGCTGCAGGAAACGCGGCGCGGCGGCGGCCCGTTCGGCGACGTGCTCGCGCAGCGCCTGCGCGAGCGCGGCGGCGCCGGCGACCGGGCGGAAGTCGAGGAAGACGCCCGCCTCGCGCGGAGCCTCCGGCCCGTCGCCTTCGATCCAGCCTTCGACGAGGGCGCGCCACTGCGCCGGGTCGAGGCACCAGTGCGGGCTGCCGGCCACGATCCCGCTCCTGCCCGACGGATGACCGCAGGCCGTGAGCGCGGCATTGACGTCGCGCGCGAACGCTTCCATCGCCTCGCGCTCCTGCGGCGCCGCCGCCTCGGCGACGATCAGCGCGTTGTCCTGGCCGCTGGCGGCGATCTGTTCCTCGCGGCCCTGGCTGCCCAGCGCGAGCCAGCAGAGGCGATCGAGGCCGACGGCATGCTCGGCCGCCTTCAGCTCGAGCAGACGCGCCGTCAGCTGGTCGTCGAGCCGGCTGACCAGGCGGGTGATGAAGGATGCCGAGACGCCCTGCGCCACCAGGCCGAAGGACCACTGGCGGATCTCGGCGGCGGGCAATTGCAGCTCCGCCACGCTGTGCGCCCTGCCGATCGCATCGCCGATCTGCTGCATGCTGCGCCGCTGCAGCACGAACAGGTCGCGCTCGGCGACGACGCCGGCCAGGCGTCCGTCGCGCATCACCGGGATGTGGCGGATGGTGCGGTCCGACATGCGCAGCATCGCGTCGCCGACCGACTGGCGGGCGTCCAGGGTGACCACCGGCGCGCTCATCACGGCGCGCACCGGCGTCTCCAGCGACAGCCCCGGCAGCACCACCCGGTCGAGGACGTCGTGGCGCGTGAAGATCCCCTGCACCTGTTCGCCCCCGCCGGGCGCCAGCGTGGTGACGACGATCGCCCCGACGCGCTCGCGCTCCATGCGCTCGAAGACGGCGCGCAGGCTCTCGTCGGGGCCGCAGGTGACCGGCGCGCGGCGCAGCATCGATTCGAGCGGAGCCTCGATGGTGCGCCACTGCGTCGCCTGGGCCGCGTAGCTGGCCTGCAGCGACTGGTGCGACAGCTCCAGCAGGCTGGCCATGCGCCGCTTGCAGAAGTCGAGGAACACCGGGCTGCGTCCCTGCAGCTCGTCGAACTGCGCCTTGGGCAGCACCCAACAGAACACGTCGCCGGCGGCGCGGTAGGTCGACATCACCGGACGCGCGGCCATGAGCGCGCTCACCGGCAGCATCTCGCCCGGCACCCGCTGCACCATCGGCTCGGGGTCGGAGTCGGGCCGTCCCGGCTGGCGGCGCAGCCCCTCGACCAGGCCCTGCTTGAGGATGAAGCACGCCCGCGGCGGGCCGTCATCGGGGCCGATGAGCGTCTCGCCGCGCGCGTAATAGGCCAGCTCGACGTGGCGCGCGACGAACTCGAGGTCGTCGTCGCTCATCATCGAGAACGGCGCATGAGCCCTGAGGAACTGCGCGACGCCGGCGCGCAGGGTGGGCGAGATCACCGCTGCGCGCCGGCCGCACCGGAAAGGTCGCCCTGCCGGCGCACGACGCTGGTCGCGGTGGCCACCAGGGTGGCGACGTCGGCGAGGTTGGCCGGCACGATCATGGCGTTGTTCTCCTTAGCCAGCTTGCCCAGCGCGTCGATGTACTTCTCGGCCACCTGCAGGTTGAGCGCTTCCATGCCGCCAGGCTGGCGCAGCGCGCCGCCGATGCGCTCGATGGCGCGCGCGGTGGCGTCGGCCACCGCCTGGATCGCCGCGGCCTCGCCCATGGCGCGGTTGACCTCGGCCTGGCGCTCGCCCTCGGAGCGCTGGATCGACGACTCGCGCTCGCCGGTGGCCAGGTTGATCTGCTCCTGCTTGCGGCCCTCCGACTCGGCGATGCGCGCGCGCTTCTCGCGCTCGGCGGTGATCTGCGCCTGCATCGAGCGCAGGATCTCGGCGGGCGGCGTGAGGTCCTTGATCTCGTAGCGCAGCACCTTCACCCCCCAGTTCAGGGCCGCCTCGTCGAGCGCCGACACGACGCTGGAGTTGATGAAGTCGCGCTCCTCGAAGGTCTTGTCCAGCTCCAGGCGGCCGACCACCGAGCGCAGCGTGGTCTGCGCCAGCTGGGTGATGGCCGTGATGTAGTTGCTCGACCCGTAGGAGGCGCGCATCGGGTCGGTGACCTGGAAGTACAGCACCCCGTCGACCGTGAGCTGGGTGTTGTCCTTGGTGATGCACACCTGGCTGGGCACGTCGAGCGGGATCTCCTTGAGCGAATGCTTGTAGCCGACGCGGTCGACGAACGGGATGATGAAGCTCAGCCCCGGGGCGAGCGTGCGGTCGTACTTGCCGAGCCGCTCGACGATCCAGGCGTGCTGCTGCGGCACGATCCGGATCGCCCGGGTGACGAAGACGATCGCCAGGACCAGCACGACCACGGCGACACCGAAAGCTCCTCCAAGCATCGATTCCTCCCAGCGGGTACGAGAAACGGCGATCGAAAAACGGCGGGTCAGCCGGCGCGGCGCACGATGAGGCGATTGCCGACCACCCTGCCGATGACGAACGAGCCCGGCACGGCGGCCGAGGCCGGCTCCTGCGGATCGAGCTCGACGGTCCAGGCCGCGCCGCGGTAGCGCACCTGCGCGCGGCGCTCGGCGTCCCAGGCTTCGACGCTGAGTCGCTCGCCGACGTCGAGCAGCATGTTCGGATCGGCGCCGGGGCTGTGGCCCGATTCGCGCCACGGGCTGCGCCGGCGCAGCCAGACCCAGCCGACCACGGTGACCGCGGCGACTGCCAGGACCTGCACCGTGAGGCTCATGCCGAGCCAGGCGGCGACCCCGCCGGCCGCACAGCCGACCGCGAATACCAGCAGGTAGAAGGTGCCGGTCAGGACTTCCAGGACCCCGAGCGCCAGGGCCAGGATCCACCACCAGTAGTGAAGCTGCATGGAGATCTCCGCGCCGCCCGCCGGGTTCGTGCCCGGCGTGCCGGTGCCGGCATCCTAGCATCCGGCCGGCGCGGAATCGCGGCTCGCGTAGCCTCGCGCATCCCGGACGGCGGACCGCCCGGATGCCCCGGATGCCTAGCCGGGCTGCGCGGCGGCGAGCTGCTGCCAGGTGGAGACCACCGTGTCGGGGTTCAGCGAAATCGAGCCTATGCCCTGCTGCATCAGCCATTGCGCCAGGTCGGGGTGGTCGGAGGGCCCCTGGCCGCAGATGCCGACGTACTTGCCGGTCGCGCGGCAGGCGCCGATCGCACGCGCGAGCAGCTGGCGCACCGCCGGATCGCGTTCGTCGAAGCTCTCGGCGACCAGGCCCGAATCGCGGTCCAGCCCCAGAGTGAGCTGGGTCAGGTCGTTCGAGCCGATCGAGAAGCCGTCGAAGTACTCGAGGAAGCTCTCGGCCAGCAGCGCGTTGGACGGCAGCTCGCACATCATGATCAGGCGCAGCCCGCCCTCGCCGCGGCGCAGGCCGTTGCGCGCGAGCAGCTCGATCACCGCGGCCGCCTCCCGGGTGGTGCGCACGAACGGCACCATCAGCTCGACGTTGGTGAGCCCCATGTGCTCGCGCACCCGGCGCATCGCCAGGCACTCGAGCTCGAAGCAGTCGCGGAAGCCGTCGGCGATGTAGCGCGAGGCGCCGCGGAACCCCAGCATGGGGTTCTCCTCTTCCGGCTCGTAGCGCGAGCCGCCGATGAGCTTGCGGTACTCGTTGGACTTGAAGTCGGACAGGCGCACGATGACCGGCCGCGGCCAGAAGGCGGCCGCGATGGTCGCGACCCCCTCGGCCAGGCGCTCGATGTAGAACGCGCGCGGCGTGGCGTGGCCGCGCGCGACGCTCTCGACGGCCTTCTTGAGGTCGCTGTCGACGTTCGGGTAGTCGAGCACCGCCTTCGGATGGATGCCGATGTTGTTGTTGATGATGAATTCCAGGCGCGCCAGCCCGACCCCGGCGCTGGGCAGCTGCGCGAACTCGAAGGCGAGCTGCGGATTGCCGACGTTGACCATCAGCTTCACCGGCAGCTCGGGCAAGTCGCCGGTGTCGATCTCGGTGACCTCGGTCTCGAGCAGCCCGTCGTAGATGTAGCCGGTGTCGCCCTGGGCGCACGAGACGGTCACCAGCGCCTCGTCCTTGAGGCGGCTGGTCGCGTTGCCGCAGCCGACCACTGCCGGGATGCCGAGCTCGCGCGCGATGATCGCCGCGTGGCAGGTGCGCCCGCCGCGGTTGGTGACGATCGCCGAGGCGCGCTTCATCACCGGCTCCCAGTTCGGATCGGTCATGTCGGTGACCAGAACGTCGCCGGCCTGCACGCGGTCCATGTCCGCGGCGTCCGACACCACCCGCACCCGCCCCGCGCCGACCTTCTGGCCGATGGCGCGGCCGGAGGCGAGCACCTCCGAGCTGCCGCGCAGGCGGTAGCGCTGCTGGCGCGTCTCGCCCTGCTGCGACTTCACGGTCTCGGGGCGCGCCTGCAGGATGTAGAGCTTGCCGTCGCGTCCGTCCTTGCCCCACTCGATGTCCATCGGGCGGCCGTAGTGCTGCTCGATGATCACCGCATAGCGGGCGAGCTCGATCACGTCCTCGTCGGCGATCGAGTAGCGGTTGCGCGCCTCGGCCGGCGTGTCGAGGGTGCGCACGGTGCGCCCGCCGCCCGCGTCGCCCTCGCCGTTGCCGGCGAAGGTCATGCGGATGAGCTTGGAGCCCAGCTCGCGGCGGATGATGGGGAACTTGCCGGCCGCCAGCATCGGCTTGTGCACGAAGAACTCGTCCGGGTTCACCGCTCCCTGCACGACCGTCTCGCCGAGGCCGTAGGAGCTGGTGATGAACACCACGTCGGGGAAGCCCGATTCGGTGTCGATGGTGAACATGACGCCGGAGCTGGCCAGGTCGCTGCGCACCATGCGCTGCACGCCGGCCGACAGTGCCACGTCGCCGTGCGCGAAGCCCTTGTGGACGCGGTAGGAGATGGCGCGGTCGTTGTACAGCGAGGCGAAGACGTGGCGGATGCGCTCGAGCACGGCCTCGATGCCGCTGACGTTGAGGAAGGTCTCCTGCTGGCCGGCAAAGGAGGCGTCGGGCAGGTCTTCGGCGGTGGCCGAGGAGCGCACGGCCACCGAGATCTCGGCGCCCGAGGCCTCGACCAGCCGCTGGTAGTGCTCGCGGATCGCCGACTCGAGCGGCGGCGGCAGCGGTGCGGCGGCGATCCAGGCGCGGATCTCGGCGCCGCACTCGGCGAGCGCCTTGACGTCCTCGGTGTTGAGCTCGTGCAGCCGCTCCTGGATCCGGCGGGTGAGCCCGTTATGGCGCAGGAACTCGCGGAACGCGAACGCCGTGGTGGCGAAGCCGCCCGGCACGCGCACGTCCATGCCCGAGAGCTGGCTGATCATCTCGCCCAGCGAAGCATTCTTGCCGCCGACCGATTCGACATCGGTCATGCGCAAGTCTTCGAAGGGAACGACGTATCGTCCTTCGTGCTGATTCATGGAAAGATCCTGACATGGTTGGGAATTCGGGTGCAGCGCAGGGCTGGAATCGGCTCGATTCTACTGCGCGCCGGCTCCGGCCTGCCGCCGCCGGGATCGCGCGACGCTTAGAATGCCGTTCATGTCCGATTCCACCCCTTCCCGCTACGACCGGACGGTCTTCTACGTGTCCGACGGCACCGGCGTGACCGCGGAGACCTTCGGCCAGTCGCTGCTCACGCAGTTCGACCGCCTCGAGCTGCGCCAGGTGCGCCTGCCGTTCGTCGACTCGGTCGAGAAGGCGCACCAGGCGGTCGAGCGCATCAACCGCCAGGCGCTGCTCGACCGCCACCGCCCGGTGGTGTTCAGCACCCTGGTCGATGCGCGGGTCAACGACGTCGTGCGCCTGGCCAACTGCCGCTTCCTCGACCTGTTCGCGACCTTCGTCGAGCCGCTCGAGAGCGAGTTCGGGGTGAAGTCGACCCACACCGTGGGGCGCTCGCACGCCGCCACCAACTCCGAGGCCTACCAGCGCCGCATCGCGGCCATCAACTACTCGCTGGCGCACGACGACGGCCAGCTGCACACCGATCTCGAGCACGCCGAGGTGATCCTGGTCGGCGTCTCGCGCAGCGGCAAGACGCCGACCAGCCTGTACCTCGCGATGCAGCACGGCATCCGGGCCGCCAACTATCCGCTGGTGCCCGAGGACTTCGAGCGCCGGCGCCTGCCGCAGGTGCTCTACCGCTTCAAGCCGAAGCTGTTCGGGCTGTCGATCGCGCCCGAGCGCCTGGCCGAGATCCGCAACGAGCGCCGGCCGGGCAGCCGCTACGCCTCGTTCGAGAATTGCCGCTACGAAGTGGCCGAGGCCGAAGCCATGATGCGCCGCGAGGGCATCCGCTGGCTGTCCTCGACGACCAAGTCGATCGAGGAGATCGCGGCCACGGTGCTGCAGGCGCTCGACCGCTGAGAACGTATGAATGAACCTACTGCGCGGTACGACCTCGGGCCGCTCGCTATGGTTCCTTCACACGTTCTCGGCATCTCGACTGTCACGAGCGGCGCTGGCGCCACTGCTCGTAGAGGCAGACCGCGGCGGCCACGCCGACGTTGAGCGATTCCACCGCCGGCTGCTGCGGAACGGCCAGGCGCGTCACCTGCGGCCAGGCGCGCAGCTCGGCATCCAGCCCCTGCCCTTCGTTGCCGAACAGCCACAGCGCGGGGGCGCGCAGGTCGGCCTGGTACAGCGAGGTCGAGGCGCCGGCCTCGGCGGCGCGCACCGCCAGCGCCGCACGCTCGCACAGCGTCGCCGGCTCGACCCCCTCGTGGATGTCGAGGTGGAAGTGCGCGCCCATGCCGGCGCGCAGCACCTTGGGCGACCAGCAGAACGCCGTGCCGGGCGAGGCGATGACGCGCTGCACGCCGACCGCCGCGCAGGTGCGCAGAATGCTGCCGACGTTGCCCGGGTCCTGGATGCGATCGAGGTAGACGGTATCGTCCTCCAGCCGCCGCGGCAGCGGCGGCCGCGGCGTGGGCACGATCGCGATCGGCCCGTTGCCGTGCTCGACCTGGCTGGCGCGCGCGAACAGGCGATCGTCGAGCACCGTCGGCGTGCCGGCGAAGCGCTCGAGGAGCGCGCTCACCTCGGCGAGCTGCAGGCTGCGCCGCGGCACGAAGAGCTCGGCCTCGCCGGCAGCGGGACCGAAGCGGCCGAGCCAGGCCTGCACCAGGTGCACGCCCTCGATCACCGACTGCTCCTCGCGCCGGCGCTCGCGCGCCGAGGCCGTCAGCTCGAGCAGCCGGCGGTAGCGCTCGTTGGTCGAGGAGCGGATCTCGTGCGTCATGGCCGCGACGCGGCTGCGGGCGCGAGCAGGCCGCGCACCGGCGCGAAGCTGCGCCGGTGCTCCGGGCAGGGGCCGTGGCGGCGCAGCAGCTCGAGGTGCTCGGCGGTGGAGTAGCCCTTGTGGCGGTCGAAGCCGTACTGCGGGAAGCGCAGGTGCAGCGCGCGCATGACCTCGTCGCGCGCGCACTTGGCGAGGATGGAGGCGGCCGAGATCGCAGGGTCGCTGGCATCGCCGCCGACCACGGTCTGGACGGCGCAGCGCAGCCGCGGCGGCTGGTTGCCGTCGACGCGCGCCAGCACCGGCTGCACCGCCAGCGCATCGACCGCGCGCCGCATCGCCAGCAGCGTGGCCTGCAGGATGTTCAGGCGGTCGATCTCCTCCACGCTCGCGCAGCCGATCGCCCAGGCCCGCGCGCGCGCGCGCACGACCAGCGCGAGCGCCTCGCGGCGCGCCTCGGCGAGCACCTTGGAGTCGCGCAGCCCCTCGATCGGGGCGGCCTCGTCGAGCACCACGGCGGCCGCGTAGACCGGGCCGGCCAGGGGCCCCCGGCCCGCTTCGTCGACGCCGCACACCGGGCCCGCCGGCAGGGTCAGGGCCAGCGTCCCCTGCATCGCCGCGGAGCTGCGGCGCGTGCGCTCAGCCACCGGCCACCTCCAGCACGGCCTGGGCCGCGCGCGCCGCGCAGCCGCAGCGCAGCGAGTCGTGCAGCGCGGCGAACTGCGCCGCGATGGCCGAGCGCTGCGCGTCGTCGTCGAGCTGCGCGAGCAGGGCCTGCCCCATCGCCTCCGGGCGTACCGCCGACTGCAGGAACTCGGGCACCACGAAGCGCCCCGAGAGGATGTTGGGCAGGCCCACGTAGGGCAGGTAGCCCATGCGGCGCATGATGCGATGGCTCAGCCAGCTCATGCGGTAGGCGATCACCATCGGCTTGCGCAGCAGCGCGGCTTCGAGCGTGGCCGTGCCGCTGGCCACCAGCACCGCATCGGCGGCCGCGAGCGCCTCGCGCGAGCGGCCCGAGACCAGGGTGAGGACCACGCCGGCGGGCAGGCGGGCCTGCGCGACGATGGCCTTCAGGCGCTCGAACAGCCGCGCCGAGGCCGCCGGCAGCACGAAGTGCAGGTCGGAGCGCCGCTCGCCGAGCCACTGCGCGGTGCGCAGGAACGGCAGCGCCAGGTGCTCGATCTCGGCGGTGCGGCTGCCCGGCAGCAGGGCCACGATCGCGCCCCCCTCGGGCAGGCCGAGGGCGCGACGCGCGGCCGATGCGTCGACCTGCGGAGGAATCGCGTCGGCCAGCGGATGGCCGACGTAGGTCGCCGGGATGCCGGCATCGCGGTAGATCGCCTCCTCGAACGGGAACACCAGCAGCATGCGGTCGACGCTGCGGCGGATCTTCTCGATGCGCTCGCGCCGCCAGGCCCAGATCGAGGGGCTGATGAAATGCACGATGCGGATGCCGCGCGCGCGCAGGCGCGCCTCGAGGTCGAGGTTGAAGTCGGGCGCGTCGACGCCGACGAAGGCCGCCGGATGCCACTCGGCCATGCGCGCGTAGAGCGCCTCGCGCATGCGGCGCAGGCGCGGATACTCGCGCAGCACTTCGAGGTAGCCGCTGACCGACAGGGCCTCGATGTCCCACCACGCGTCGAAGCCGTGGCCGCGCATGGCCGGGCCGCCGATGCCCGCCGCGACGAGCCGCCCGGCGCGCGCGCCGAGCCCTTCGAGCAGCGCGGCCGCGAGCAGGTCGCCCGAGGCCTCGCCGGCCACCATGCCCAGCGCCAGGGCGTCGCCGCCGGCCGCCTCGGGTCGGGCCATCAGCGCACGATGCCGCGCGTGACAGTGTCGAGGAAACCGGCGAGCAGCGCCACGTCGGCGCGCTCCCGCTCGCCCAGCCCGGCCGACGGCTCGAGCATCGCCCGCAGCGTCTCGCGCGCCTGCTGCATGGTCGCCCCGCTCTTGTAGAGGATCCTGTAGGCGCGCCGCAGCGTCTCGATGCGCCCGGCCTCGAAGCCGCGCCGGCGCAGGCCCTCGGTGTTGATGCCGTGCGCCGAGGCGGTATTGCCGGAGGCCATGACATAGGGCGGGATGTCGTGCAGGACGATGGTGCCCGTACCGGTCATGGCGTGCGCGCCGATCTTGCAGAACTGGTGCACCTGCGTGGCGCCGCCCAGGATGACCCAGTCGCCGATCTCGACGTGGCCGGCGAGGTTGGTGCTGTTGGCGATGACCACCTGGTCGCCGACGATGCAGTCATGGGCCACGTGCACGTAGGCCATGATCCAGTTGTCGCTGCCCAGGCGCGTGACGGCGCGGTGCTGCACGGTGCCGCGGTTGATCGTCACGCACTCGCGCAGGGTGTTGCGGTCGCCGATCTCGAGCGCCGTGGGCTCGCCGCCGTATTTCTTGTCCTGGGGCGCGGCGCCGATCGAGGCGTAGGGGTGGATGCGGTTGTCGCGCCCGATGGTGGTGGCGCCCTCGATGACCACGTGCGGGCCCACCCGGGTGCCGGCGCCGATGCGAACGCCGGCGCCGATGATGGAGTACGGCCCGACCTCCACCGTATCGTCGAGCTCGGCACGCGGATCGACGATCGCGCTCGGATGGATGCGCGCCACGCGCGACCCCCTCTTCAGTCGGTGCCGCGCGCGGCGGCCCCCTCGGGAGCGTCGATCTCGCGCAGGGTGCACATCAGCTCGGCCTCGGCGGTGACCTGTCCGTCGACCGTGGCCTTGCCGGTGTACTTCCAGATCGAGCGGGCGATGCGCACGATGCGCACCTCCAGCCGCAGCTGGTCGCCCGGCACCACCGGGCGCTTGAAGCGCGCGTTGTCGATGCCGACGAAGTAGTAGACCGAGCCGCCGTCGGAGACGCGGCCCATGGTCTGGAACGAGAGAATGCCTGCCGCCTGCGCCAGCGCCTCGACCTGCAGCACGCCCGGCATCACCGGCAGGTAGGGGAAATGCCCCACGAAGTACGGTTCGTTGATGGTGACGTTCTTGATCGCCACGATGTGCTGGCCCTTCTCGAGCTCGAGCACGCGGTCGACCAGCAGGAAGGGATAGCGATGCGGAAGGTGATCGAGGATGCCACGGATGTCGAGCACGGTCATTCTTGCTTCCTGTCTTCGTCCATGTGTTCTTCCCCGTGCCGCGCAACGGCCGCCTCGAGGCGGCGCAGGCGCCCGCGCCACTGCGGAAGGTGCCGCAGCAGCGCTGCCGAACGCTCCCAGACTGCATTGTCCATCAACGGGAACACGCCCGAGTAGAATCCGGGCTCGCGAATCGAGCGGGTGACCAGGCTCATGGCCGAGATCGTGACGTCGTCACAGATTTCGAGATGGCCGAGGATGCCCGCGCCGCCGCCGATGCGGCAGCGCCGGCCGATGACCGCGCTGCCGGCGATGCCGACGCAGCCCGCGACGGCGGTGCGCTCGCCCAGGCGCACGTTGTGCGCCACCTGGATGAGGTTGTCGAGCTTGCAGCCGTCGCCGATCACGGTATCTTCGAGCGCGCCGCGATCGATGGCACAGTTGGCGCCGATCTCCACGTCGCGGCCGATCACCACGCGGCCGAGCTGGGGGATCTTCTCCCAGCCCTCGGGTCCCTCGGCGAAGCCGAAGCCGTCGGCACCGATCACCGTGCCGGAGAAGATGGTGCAGTTCTCCCCCACGATGCAGTCGGCCTCCACGACGACCTGCGCGTGCAGGCGGCCGGCCGGCCCCACCACTGCGCCGGCGCCGATCGACACGCTCGCACCCAGCGCCGTGCCCTCGCCGACCTGTGCGCCGTCGCCGATCGAGACGAACGGCCCGATGCTCGCCCCGCGGCCGAGCCGCACCCCTGCGCCGATGACGGCGCTCGGGTGCACGCCGGGCGCCGGAGCGCGCGTCAGCAGGGCGGCCACGTCGCGGGCGATGGCGGCGAAGGCGCGATACGGATCGTCGACCTCGAGCAGCGCGCTGGCTGCGCCGACCTCGTGGGCCAGCGCGGGCGATACCACCACCGCGCCGGCGCGCGTGGCGCGGGCCTGGGGAGCGTGGCGCGCCGAGGCGAGGAAGCTGAGATCGTCGCGGCCGGCTGCCGCCAGGCTGGCAAGGGCTTGAATGACCTGCTGCGGGTCGCCGCGGCGGATTCGCGCCTGAACGCGCCGCGCGAGCTCGCCGAGGGTCAACCCGTCGTCGAGCCTGCGCATCGCGCGACGCCGCCGGGCATGGCTACTTGCCGTTGCCCAGCGCGCGCAGCACCTTGTCGGTGATGTCGATGCGCGGGCTCGCGAACACCGCCTCCTGCAGGATGATGTCGTACTTCTCCTGCTCGGCGATCTGCTTGATGACGCGGTTGGCCTTGTCGATGACCTGCGACAGCTCCTCGTTGCGGCGCTGGTTCAGGTCTTCGCGGAATTCGCGCTGCTTGCGCTGGTATTCCTTCTCGGACTCGGCGTACTCGCGCTGGCGACGCAGGCGGTCGGCCTCGGGGGTGACGGCGGCGTCGCGGTCGAGGCGCTCGCTGAGCGACTTCAGCCGCGCCGCCATGTCCTGCAGCTCCTTGTCGCGGCGGCTGAACTCCTGCTCGAGCTTCTGCTGGGCCGCCTTGGCCGGCGCCGCATCGCGCAGGATCCGTTCGGTGCTGACGAAGCCGATCTTGGCCGTCTCCTGCGCGCCGGCCGTCACGCAGGCCAGCGCCAGTCCACACGCCGCGAAAATACTGAGGAACTTCATCAAGCCCTTCCCGCTCATCGCATTGATCCCAATCGGAGATTTTCGCACAGTTGCAACCCTTGCCATCGCGGTGCCGGCCGCACTGCGCCGGCCTCAGAATCCGGTGCCGACCTGGAACTGCAGCCGCTGCAGGTTGTCGCCTTCGCGCGTGCGCAGCGGCAGCGCCACGGAAAGCTTCAGCGGCCCGATCGGCGACAGCCAGGTCAGCCCGAGGCCGGTCGAGTAGCGCAGGTCGCTGAGCCTGATCGCGTCGCCCGCCTGCTGCACGGTGCCGGCATCGAAGAACACGAACGAGCGGATGGTGCGGTCGCTGCCGGTGCCGGGCAGCGGGAAGATGAATTCGGCGCTGCCCACCAGCTTGGTCTGCCCGCCCAGGGGCACTTCGCGCGTGCCGCCGATGACGTTGTCGACCTCCTTGGGACCGATCGAGCTGGGGTAGTAGCCGCGCACCGAGCCGATGCCGCCGGCGTAGAAGTTCTTGAACAGCGGATAGGGCATGCCGCCGAAGCCGCGGCCGATGCCGAAGTCTCCGTTCAGGGCCAGCGTGAAGTCGCGGCTCAGCGGGTAGTACCACTGGTGGTTGTAGGTCGCGCGCCAGTAGCGCAGCTCGGCCACCGGCATCGTGATCTCGAACGCCGCGTTCTGCAGCCGCCCGCGCGTCGGGGAGAGCGCGCTGTCGCGGCTGTCGCGGCTCCAGCCCAGGGTGCCCAGCAGCGCCGTCGAGGAGGAGCCGAAATCGTTCACGAAATCGACGTAGCGCTGGGGCGGCGCGTCGCCCAGCTTGACGTCGTTGCGCTCGTAGGTGAGGCCGAAGGCGACGCGGTCGAACTCGGTGTAGGGCACGCCGAAGCGCAGGCCCAGGCCCGAGGAGCGCGTGCGGTAGTCGCCCAGGTTGAGGTAGGAGGCGTCGAAGGTACGCGTGTACAGGTCGAAGGTGCGGCTCACCCCGTCCGGCGTGAAGTACGGGTCGGTGTGCGAGACGACGATGGTGCGCGCCAGGCGGCTGGTGTTGACCTGCAGCGCCAGCGACTTGCCGGTGCCGAGGAAGTTCTGCTGCACGATCGAACCCGACAGGATGACCTTCTCCGTGCTCGAGAAGCCCAGGCCGAGCGTGATGTTGCCGGTCGGGCGCTCGGTGACCGAGACGTTCAGGTCGACCTGGTCGGGCGCGTCGGGCACCGGCTGGTTGTCGATCTTGACCTGGGTGAAGTAGCCGAGCCGGTCGATGCGCTCGCGCGACAGGCGGATCTTCTCGGCGTCGTACCAGGCATCCTCGAACTGGCGCATCTCGCGCCGGATGACTTCGTCGCGGGTGCGCAGGTTGCCCGAGATGTTGATGCGGCGCACGTAGACGCGCCGCCCCGGGTCGACCAGGATGTCGAAGGCCACCTCGCGCTTCTCGCGGTCGATCTGCGGCACCGCGTTGACGTTGGCGAAGGCATAGCCGAGCGCGCCCAGCCGGTCGGTGATGCGCTTGGTGGATTCGCTCAGCTTGCTGCCCGAGAACACGTCGCCCGGGGCGAGCGACACCATCGGCTCGAACTCCTTCTCGCGCCCGAGCAGGTTGCCGCCGAAGCGCACCGCCGACACCCGGTACTGCTCGCCCTCGTTGACGTCGATGGTGATCTCGACGCCTTCCTTGTCCGGGGTGATCGAGACCTGGGTGGACTCGACGTTGAACTCGAGGTAGCCGCGATCGAGATAGAACGAGCGCAGCGCCTCCAGGTCGCCGGCCAGCTTCTCTCGCGCGTACTGGTCGGCCTTGGAATACCAGGTGAACCAGGTGGGCGTGGACAGGCGCATCTCGTGGAGCAGCTGCTTCGAGGCGAAGGCCTTGTTGCCGACGAAGCGGATCGAGGTGATCTTGGCGCTGTCGCCCTCCTCGATCGCCAGCGTGATGCCGACGCGGTTGCGCTCGAGCGGCGTGACCGTGGAGGTGATGCGCACCCCGTACTTGCCGCGCGACAGGTACTGGCGCTTGAGCTCCTGCTCGGCGCGCTCGAGCACCGCGCGATCGAAGATGCGCGACTCGCCCAGCCCCTGGTCGCCCAGCACCTTCTTGAGCGTGTCCTTGTCGAACTCCTTGGCGCCGGTGATGTCGACCGAGGCGATCGCCGGGCGCTCCTCGACGAACACCACCAGCACGTCGCCCTCGACCTCCAGGCGCACGTCGCGGAAGAACCCGGTGGCGAACAGCGCCTTGACGGCATCGCTCGCCTTGGCGTCGGTCATGCGGTCGCCGACGCGCACCGGCAGGTAGCTGAAGATGGTGCCCGGCTCGATGCGCTGCACCCCTTCGACCCGGATGTCGCGGATGACGAAGGGCTCGAAGGCCGCCGCCGGCTGGGGAAGGATCGCGGGCAGCAGGGCCGCCAGGTGGATGGCCAGCGCAAGACGCAGCGCCCCCGGCTTGCGCCCCGGTCGGCGTCGGTCGAATGGCATGCGTCAGGAACCGATCAGGCGGGTGATGTCGTTGAACAGGGCGACGGCCATCATCATCATGATGATGGCGAGGCCGGCTCTTTGTGTGATCGCCATGAAGCGCTCGGACAGCGGCCTGCCCTTGATCGCTTCGAGCGCGTAATATACCAAATGGCCTCCGTCGAGTACGGGTATCGGCAGGAGGTTCAGCACTCCCAGGCTGATGCTGATCAGCGCGAGGAAGCTCAGGTAGGCGAACCAGCCCACCCGCGCCGTCTGTCCGGCGAGGTCGGCGATGGTCACCGGGCCGCTCAGGTTGCGCAGCGACAGCTCGCCCACCACCATCTTGCCCAGCATGCGCAGGGAGAACACCGACATCTCCCAGGTCTGGCGGCTGGCCTGCACCACGGATTCGAGCGGGCCGTAGCGCACCGTCTGCATCTGCAGGCGATCCTGCAGCGCGGCGCCGATGCGGCCGGGCGCGGCGCCGCCGGCGCCCTCCGGCGCACCGGGAGCCCCGGCACGCGCCGCCTCGGGCGTGACCGTGATCGTGAGCTCGGCGCCTTCGCGCAGCACCGTGAAGACGAGCGGCCTGCCCGCATTCGACTGCACCCGCTCGATGACGTCGCCGGCGCGCCGCACCGGCATGCCGGCGACCGCCCGCAGCACGTCGCCCGCCCGCAGGCCGTCGCGCTCGGCCGCATCGCCGGCCAGCACGCTGCCGATGACCACCTCGCCCGGCTCGATGCGGATGCCCAGGGTGCGCAGGAAGTCGCGCTCGGCCTCGCCTTCGGGCAGGCCGGAGGCATCCAGGCTCACGCTGCTCGCCGCCCCGTCGCGCTCGACGCGCAGCGTGCTCGCGCGACGCTCGATGACCGGCTCGAGCAGCTTCAGGCGCAGGTCGTTCCACGAACGCACCGGCGCGCCGTCGACCTCGAGCAGCCGGTCGCCGGCGTGCAGGCCGGCGGCGGCGGCCGCGGTGCCGGCAGCCGGCTGGTCGATCACCGGCGCCGGCTCCTGGGTGCCGATCCAGCCGATGACGGCATAGAGCACGATCGCCAGCAGGAAGTTCGCCAGCGGGCCGGCCACGACGATCGCCGCGCGCTGCGGCAGGCTCTTGCGCGTGAACGCGCGCGGCAGCTCGTGCGCCGGGATGGTCGAGGGATCGGTCTCGCGCTCGTCGAGCATGCGCACGTAGCCGCCGAGCGGGATCGCCGCCAGCGTCCACTCGGTGCGGTCGGCGCCGACGTGCCAGGTGGCGATCGGGCGCCCGAAGCCGATCGAGAAGCGCAGCACTTTCACGCCGCAGCGGCGCGCCACAAGGTAGTGGCCCAGCTCGTGCACGAAGATCAGCAGCGTGAGCGCCGCCAGGAAGGCGATGAGGGTTTCCAGCATGTTCATGCGGCGCAGCGCGCCAGTTGTCGGCGCGCCACCGCGCGCGCCTCGCGATCGAGCTCCAGCACCGCCTCGAGGTCGGGCGCGCCGGGAAGATGCCCGAGCGCCTGCAGGGCGGCCTCGTCGACGCGCGCGATGTCGGTGAAGCGCAGCGCGCCTTCGAGGAAGGCCGCCACCGCGACCTCGTTGGCCGCGTTGAGCACGCACGGCGCCGCGCCCGCGGCACGCAGCGCCTCGCGGGCCAGCCGCAGGCACGGGAAGCGCCGCTCGTCGGGCGCCTCGAACTCCAGCCGGCCGACGTCGGCCAGCCCCAGCGGCGCCACGCCGCTGTCGATGCGCTCCGGATGGGCGAGCGCATGCGCGATCGGGGTGCGCATGTCGGGGTTGCCCATCTGCGCCAGCACCGAGCCGTCGTCGTACTCGACCAGGGAGTGCACGATGCTCTGCGGGTGCACGATGACCTCGAGGCACGACTCGGCCACCCCGAACAGGTGGTGCGCCTCGATCAGCTCGAGCCCCTTGTTCATCATCGTGGCCGAGTCGACCGAGATCTTGCGCCCCATCGACCAGTTCGGGTGGGCGCAGGCCTGCTGGGGCGTGGCGCGCTGCATCTCGGCCAGGCTGGCGCGCCGGAACGGTCCGCCGGAGGCGGTCAGCACCAGCCGCCGCACGCCGGCGGCGGCGCGCCCCGGGCCGTGCCCGGGCGGCAGGCACTGGAAGATGGCGTTGTGCTCGCTGTCGATCGGCAGCACCGTTGCCCCGCCTTCGCTGCACGCATTCAGGAAGACCTCGCCGGCCATCACCAGCGATTCCTTGTTGGCGAGCAGGATGCGCTTGCCGGCGCGCGCGGCCGCGAGGGTGGGCACCAGGCCGGCGGCGCCGACGATGGCCGCCATGACGGTGTCGACCTGCGCGTGCGCGGCCACCTCGGCGAGCGCCGCCTCGCCGTGCAGCACCTCGGTGGCCGGCGCGGCGCCGGCCAGGCGGGTGCGCAGCGCGGCGGCGGCCCCGGCGTCGCCCAGCACCGCGAAGCGCGGCGCGTGGCGCCGGCACAGCTCGGCCAGCGCATCGACCTGGCGGTGCGCCGACAGCGCGAAGACGCGGTAGCGCTGCGGGTGGCGGGCCACCACGTCGAGCGTGCTGAGCCCGATCGAGCCGGTGGCGCCGAGAACGGTGAGCGTACGCATGGCCGGCATTATCCCAGCAGGCCGTGCAGCAGCATCGCCGCCGGCATGGTCGGGATCAGCGCATCGATCCGGTCGAGCACGCCGCCGTGGCCCGGCAGCAGCGTGCCGCTGTCCTTCACCCCGGCCTGGCGCTTGAGCAGCGACTCGTGCAGGTCGCCGACGATGGACAGCGCGGCCAGCCCCACCAGGGCTGCCGCCGCACCCGGCGGCGACCACACGGCGACCAGCCGCGCCGGCAGGGTGTGCGCGAGCGCCGGCACGGCGGCAGCAGCCAGGCCGGCCACCGCCACGGCGGCGAAGCCCCCGACGGCGCCCTCCCAGCTCTTGCCCGGGCTGATGGCCGGCGCCAGCTTGTGGCGGCCGAAGGCGCGCCCGAAGAAATAGGCGGCGATGTCGGCCACCCACACGATGGCCATGGCCACGAACAGCGCCAGCGCACCGATCTCGCGCAGCGCCACCAGCGCGATCCAGCACGCCAGCAGCAGCGCGGCCGCCAGCGGCCAGCCGCCGTCGCGCGCATCGTGGCGGCGCAGCCGCCACGGCCCCCAGCCGACCCACACCAGGGTGGCCAGGCCGCAGGCGAGCGGTGCGAACCAGTACGGCCAGCCCGCCAGCACGTCCCAGGCGAGCAGCGCCGCCGCGCAGGCCGCCAGCGACAGCGCGGCGAGCAGCGCCGAGGCGCGATGCCCGAGCAGGCCGCTCCATTCGTGCGCGGCGATGGCCAGGAACACCAGGGCCACCGCCCCCCACACCCAGGGAGGGAACACGAAGATCGCCGGCAGCAGGATCGCCATCAGGACCAGGGCCGTGGCGACGCGTTGGCGCAGCATCGTCGGTAACGGTCAGCCCGGCTCGGCGGCGGTTTGCGCGCTGGTGCGCCCGAAGCGCCGCTCGCGCCCGGCGAACGAGGCGAAGGCGCGCTCGAGGGCGGCAGCGTCGAAATCGGGCCAGAAGGCGTCGGTGAAGTAGAGCTCGGTATAGGCGAGCTGCCACAGCAGGAAGTTGCTGATGCGCTGCTCGCCGCCGGTGCGGATGAACAGGTCGGGCTCGGGCGCGTAGGCCATCGACAGGTGCGGCGCGATGGTGTCTTCGGCGATGCGCTCCGGATGGCTGGCCAGCTCCGGCTGCGCGCGCAGCGCGGCGCTCATCGCCTGCAGGATGTCCCATCGCCCGCCGTAGTTGGCCGCCACGGTGAGGGTCATGCGACGGTTGGCTGCCGTGCGCGCCTCGGCCTGCTCGATGAGCTCGCGCAGGCGCGGCTCGAAGGCCGACAGCTCGCCGATCACGCGCAGGCGGATGCCGTTGGCCTGCAGCTGGGTCACCTCGCGCTCGAGCGCCGAGATGAACAGGCGCATCAGCACCGAGACCTCGTCGGCCGGGCGGCGCCAGTTCTCGGAGCTGAAGGCGAACAGGGTGAGGAACTCCACGCCGCGGCGCGCACAGGCATCCACCGTGGCGCGCACCGCCTCGACCCCCTTGGCATGCCCGGCCACGCGCGGCAGGCGGCGCGCCGTGGCCCAGCGGCCGTTGCCGTCCATGATGATCGCCACGTGGCGGGGCAGCGCGCGGTACTCCGGCACCGCGGCGGTCGAGCTGGCGAACGTGGACATCATCGGAAGGCGATCGGCGGCCGCGCTCGCAGGGCTCAGACGGTCATGATCTCCTGCTCCTTGGTCGCGAGCATCTTGTCGATCTCGACCACGTAGTGGTCGGTGAGCTTCTGCACCTCGTCCTGGGCGCGACGCTCCTCGTCCTCGGAGACCAGCTTGTCCTTGAGCAGCTTCTTCAGGTGCTCGTTGGCGTCGCGGCGCAGGTTGCGCACCGCCACCTTGGCCTGCTCGCCCTCGTGCTTGACCACCTTGGTGAGCTCGCGGCGGCGCTCCTCGGACAACGGCGGCATGGGCACGCGGATGAGGTCGCCGCTGGTGGCCGGGTTCAGCCCGAGGTCGGACTCGCGGATGGCCTTGTCGACCACCTGCACCATCTTCTTCTCCCACGGCTGCACGGCGATCGTGCGGGCATCCTGGACGGTGACGTTGGCCACCTGGCCGATCGGCACCATGCTGCCGTAGTAGTCGACCATGATGTGATCGAGCAGCCCCGCATGCGCGCGCCCGGTGCGGATCTTCATCAGGCTCGTGCGCAGCGACTCGATCGATTTCTGCATCTTCTGCTCGGCAGACCGCCTGACCTCGGCGACGCTCATGGGCAATCCTCCGCAACGATGAAACCGGCGCGCACCCCGGGCGGCGCGCCGGCAGGCTCAGACATGGACCAGCGTGCCCTCGTCGTCGCCGCAGATGGCGCGCTGCAGCGCCCCCGCTTCGAGGATCGAGAACACCTTGATCGGCAGCTTCTGGTCGCGGCACAGCGCGAACGCGGTGGCGTCCATCACCTGCAGGTGGCGGGCGATCGCCTCGTCGAAGCTGATGCGGCGAAAGCGCGTCGCCGAGCGGTCGGTGAGCGGATCGGCGCTGTAGATGCCGTCGACCTTGGTCGCCTTGAGCACGATCTCCACGCCCATCTCGGCGCCGCGCAGCGCGGCCGCCGTGTCGGTGGTGAAGAACGGGTTGCCGGTGCCGGCCGCGAAGATGACGACCTTGCCTTCCTCGAGGTAGCGCAGCGCCTTGGGCCGGATGTAGGGCTCGACCACCTGCTCGATCTTCAGCGCCGACTGCACGCGGGCGGCCACCCCGCACTGGCGCAGGGCGTCCTGCAGCGCCAGCGAGTTCATGACCGTGGCGAGCATGCCCATGTAGTCGGCGGTGGCGCGGTCCATGCCGGCCGCGCCGCCGGCGACCCCCCGGAAGATGTTGCCCCCGCCGATCACGATGGACAGCTCCACGCCCATCGTCACCACCCCGGCGATGTCGCGCGCCATGCCCTCGATGGTGGCGCGATCGATGCCGTAGACCTCGCCGCCCATCAGCGCCTCGCCCGAAAGCTTGAGCAGCACCCGGCGGTAGATCGGCGCCGCAGAGGGTCTCGCGGAGGCAGCCTGCGCCGCCCTTTCGTTCGAACTCACGCATCCTCCCGATCGGCGCGGCATCGGGGCGCCCCGCCCCGGCCGTGCCGCACGGGATTATGGGCCCTTTTTCTCCCGAGCGCTGTCACCGGGCGGCGGCAGCGGCAGCCTGGGCGGCAACCTCGGCGGCGAAGTCGGACTGCCTCTTCTCGATGCCCTCGCCGACCACGTACAGCACGAAGCGGGCCACGCGCGCACCGCGGGCCTTGAGCAGCTGCTCGACGGTCTGCTTGTCGTCCTTCACGAAGGGCTGCCCGAGCAGGGTGACCTCCTTGAGGAACTTCTGCACCGACCCCTCGACCATCTTCTCGACGATCTCGGGCGGCTTGCCGGGCCTGCCCTCGGCCTGGGCCTTGGCCTGCTCCTCGGCCGCCTTCTCGCGGGCGATCGAGCGCTCGCGCTCGACGTCGGCCGCCGGCACGCCCTCCTTCGAGAGCGCCTTGGGCTTGCTGGCGGCCACGTGCATGGCCAGATCGCGGGCGAGGGCTTCGTCGCCGCCGACCACGTCGACCAGCACGCCGATCTTCGAGCCGCCGTGCACGTAGCGGGTCAGGCGCCCCTCGGCGGCCAGGCGCGCGAAGCGGCGCACGCTCAGGTTCTCGCCGATGCGCCCGATCAGCGCGGTGCGCGTCTGCTCCACGGTGGCGCCGCCCAGCGGCAGCGCCGCCAGCGCTGTCGTGTCGGCCGGGTCGTGGCGCGCCACGAGCTCGGCCAGGTCGCGCGCAAAAGCGAGGAAGTCGTCGTTGCGGGCGACGAAATCGGTCTCGCAGTTGACCTCGACGATCGCCCCGAGCTTCGCGTCGTCGGCCAGCCAGATGCCCACCACGCCCTCGGCAGTGACCCGGGAGGCGGCCTTGGTGGCCTTGCTGCCGAGCTTCACGCGCAGGATCTCCTCGGCCCGGCCGAGATCGCCGCCGGCCTCGGTCAGCGCCTTCTTGCACTCCATCATGGGCGCGTCGGTCTTCTCGCGCAGCTCCTTGACCATGCTTGCGGTGATTTCCGCCATCGCTTTACTCCTGGATTCAGTCGTTGCGTCCCGGCGTCGGGGCGGCTCAGGATTCCTCGCCGTCGACCTCGACGAACTCCTCGTCGTCGGCGGCGGTCTTGACGATCTCCTGCAGCGCGGCGGCGCGCCCCTCGAGGATCGCGTCGGCCGCCCCACGGGCGTACAGGCGGATCGCCTTGCCGGAGTCGTCGTTGCCGGGGATGGGGTGGTCGATGCCTTCCGGCGAGTGGTTGCTGTCGACCACCGCGACGATCGGGATGCCCAGCTTGCGCGCCTCGGTCACGGCGATCTTGTGGTAGCCCACGTCGATGACGAAGATCGCGTCGGGCAGGCCGCCCATGTCCTTGATGCCGCCCAGGCTCTTGTGCAGCTTGTCGAGCTCGCGCTGGAACAGCAGCGATTCCTTCTTCGACATGCGCTCGATGCCGCCTTCCGACACGGTGGTCTCCATGTCCTTCAGGCGCTTGACCGAGGTCTTGACGGTCTTGAAGTTGGTGAGCATGCCGCCCAGCCAGCGCTGGTCGACGTACGGCATGCCGGCGCGCGCCGCCTCCTCGGCGAGGATCTCGCGCGCCTGGCGCTTGGTGCCCACGAACAGCACGGTGCCGCGGTTGGCCGCCAGCTGGCGCAGGTACTTCATGGCGTCCTGGTACAGGGCCAGGCTCTTTTCGAGGTTGAAGATGTGGATCTTGTTGCGGTGGCCGTAGATGTAGGGGGCCATCCGCGGGTTCCAGAAGCGCGTCTGGTGGCCGAAGTGGACGCCGGCCTCGAGCATTTGCCGCATGGTGACGGACATGACAAACTCCGATCGGGTTGGGGTCTGACGCACTGCCTCCAGGCCCGCGCCGCCGGACTGCCGCCCGATCGGCGCAGGCCACCCGGGATGGGCGGTGCGCGCGATTTCGGCTCGATCCCGGACGCTCTTCGAAAGCGCCGGTAGGGATATCGAGCCAAGCCTATAATTCTAGCATGCCCATCACCCTGAAGTCCGCGCCCGAGATCGAGGCGATGCGCGTGGCCGGCCGCCTCGCCAGCGAAGTGCTCGACTACATCACCCCGTTCGTGCGCGCCGGAGCCACCACCGGCGAGCTCGACCGGCTGTGCCACGAGTACATGGTCAACGTGCAGCACACCGTGCCCGCCCCGCTCAACTACGCCCCGCCCGGCTACCGGCCCTACCCGCGCTCGATCTGCACCTCGGTCAATCACCAGGTCTGCCACGGCATCCCGGGCGAGAAGGTGCTCAAGAACGGCGACATCCTGAACATCGACATCACCGTCATCAAGGACGGCTTCCACGGCGACACCAGCCGCATGTTCGTGATCGGGGAGCCGTCGGTAGCGGCGCGCCGGCTGTGCAGGGTCACCTTCGAATGCATGTGGCTGGGCATCGACCAGGTGCGCCCCGGCGCCACCATCGGCGACATCGGCCACGCCATCCAGCGCCACGCCGAGGCCAGCGGCTTCTCGGTAGTGCGCGAGTTCTGCGGCCACGGCATCGGGCGCCGCTTCCACGAGGAGCCGCAGGTGCTGCACTACGGCCAGCCCGGCAGCGGCGAGCGCCTCGAGCCGGGCATGATCTTCACCATCGAGCCGATGATCAACGCCGGCCGCCGCGAGGTACGCGAGATGGCCGACGGCTGGACCATCGTCACCAAGGACCACAGCCTGTCGGCACAATGGGAGCACACGGTACTGGTCACCGAATCGGGCCACGAGGTGCTCACGGTCTCGGCCGGCACGCCGCCGCGGCCGCAGGCGCCCGACGCGACGGGGTGAGCGCCGCGATCGACCTGCACCCGCCGCGGCAGGACTACCTTCGCGCGCGGGCGGCCGCGATCGAGCAGTTTCGCCAGCGCCAGGACCCCGACATCCTCGCGCGCGCGCTGTCGCGCGCCACCGACCGCGCCCTGCGTGCGCTGTGGCGCGCCCTGCGCCCGGGCCGCCAGGCCGCCCTGCTGGCGGTCGGCGGCTATGGACGGCGCGAGCAGTTCCCGCACTCCGACGTCGACCTGCTGATCCTCACCGCCGGCGAGCCCGACGCCGCCCAGGCCGGCCGCATCGAGGCCTTCGTGGGCGCCTGCTGGGACCTCGGCCTGTCGATCGGCCACAGCGTGCGCAGCGTCGCACAGTGCCTGGAGGAGGCGCGCGCCGACATCACGGTGCAGACCAGCCTCCTCGAGATGCGCTGGCTGGCCGGCGCGCGCAGCGGCGCCGTCGAGCTGGCCGCGCAGCTTGCTGCTCAGCTCGACGCGCGCGCCTTCTTCTCGGCCAAGCTGCTCGAGATGCGCCAGCGCCACGCGAAGTTCGAGGACACGCCGTACAGCCTGGAGCCGAACACCAAGGAAAGCCCGGGCGGCCTGCGCGACCTGCACGTGCTGCTGTGGATCGCGCGCGCGGCCGGCTTCGGGCGCAGCTGGCGCGAGCTCCAGCGCCGCGGCCTGCTCACGGCGAGCGAGGCCGCGCAGCTGCAGCGCAACGAGCGGCGCCTCAAGCGCATCCGCGCCTGGCTGCACATCCTGTCGGGGCGCCGCGAGGACCGTCTGGTGTTCGACCTGCAGGCGCCGGTGGCCGAGGCCATCGGGCACGCCCGCGGCGACGCGCGGCGTTCCTCCGAGGAGCTGATGCAGCGCTACTACTGGGCGGCCAAGGCGGTCACCCAGCTCAACACCATCGTCGTGCAGAACCTGCGCGACGAGCTGTTCCCGAGCCCGGACGCGCAGCCCGAGCCGATCGACGAGGAGTTCCGCAACCTGCAGGGGCTGCTGGACGTGATCGACCCGGGGCGCTTCGAGTGCGAGCCGGCGGCCATCCTGCGTGCCTTCCTCACCATGGAGCGCCGCCCCGAGCTGACCGGGATGACCTCGCGCACGCTGCGCGCGCTGTGGCATGCGCGCACGCGCATCGACGGCGCCTTCCGGCGCGACCCGGCCAACCGGGCACTGTTCATGCAGATCCTGCAGGCGCCGCGCGGGGTCACCCACGAGCTGCGCCGCATGAACAAGTGGTCCATCCTCGGGCACTACCTGCCGGTGTTCCGCCGCATCATCGGGCGCATGCAGCACGACCTGTTCCACGTGTACACGGTGGACCAGCACATCTTGATGGTGGTGCGCAACCTGCGCCGCTTCACCATCGTCGAGCACGCCCACGAGTACCCCTTCTGCAGCGAGCTGATGGCCGGCTTCGAGCGACCCTGGCTGCTGTACGTCGCGGCACTGTTCCACGACATCGCCAAGGGGCGCGGCGGCGACCACTCCGCGCTCGGGCGCCTCGATGCGCGCCGCTTCTGCCGCCAGCACGGGCTGACGCCCGAGGACACCGCGCTGGTCGAGTTCCTGGTGGCCCAGCACCTCACCATGTCCTCGGTGGCGCAGAAGCAGGACCTCAGCGATCCGGCGGTGATCGCGCGCTTCGCCGCGCTGGCGGGCAGCGAACGGCGCCTGACGGCGCTGTACCTGCTCACGGTGGCCGACATCCGCGGCACCAGTCCGAAGGTATGGAACGCCTGGAAGGCCAAGCTGCTCGACGACCTGTACTGGCTCGCCAAGCGCGTGATCGAGGGCGAGGCCCCGTCGGCGCAGCTGCGCCTGGACGCGCGGCGCGCCGAGGCGGTACGCCTGCTCGATCTGTACGCCATCGCCCCGGCGCGCTATGCGCGCCTGTGGGAGCAGCTCGACGTGCCCTACTTCCTGCGCAACGACCCGCAGGACGTCGCCTGGCACACGCGCGTGCTGTACCGGCATGCCGACGCCGCGGCGCCGGTGGTGCGCGCGCGCCTGGCGCCCATGGGCGAAGGCTTCCAGGTAGTGGTGTACCAGCGCGACCAGCCCGACCTGTTCGCGCGCATCTGCGGCTACTTCGACAGCAAGAACCTGTCGGTGCTCGACGCCAAGATCCACACCACACGGCACGGCTACGCGCTCGACAGCTTCGTGCTGGTCGACCCGGCCGGCGTCTCGCACTACCGCGACATCCTGCTGCTGGTCGAGACCGAGCTGGCGCGGCGCCTGGCCGCCGGCGGCGAGCTGCCCCCGCCGGTGCACGGGCGCAGCTCGCGGCGCTCGCGCCACTTCCCGATCGAGCCGTCGATCGACCTGCGGCCCGACGAGCGCGGGCGCCAGTACCTGCTGTCGGTGGTCGCCAACGACCGCACCGGCCTGCTCTACGCCATCGCTCGCGTGCTGGTGCGCCACGGCATCGGCCTGGACGCCGCGCGCATCACCACGCTGGGCGAACGCGTCGAGGACGTGTTCCTGATCGACGGCCCGGCGCTCGGGCACGCGCGCGAGCAGCTGCGCTTCGAGACCGCCCTGCTCGAGGCGCTGCGCGCCTCCTGAGGCGGCGCGCCTCGCGATCGGCGCTCGCGCGAGCGCCCGCCGCGCGAACAGACCCTCAGCCGGCGGCCGCCTGCGCGAGCACGCGTCCGACGCGCCGCATGGTGGCGTCGAGCACGGCGCGGATCTCGTCCATGGCGATGCCGGCCCGGCTGGCGCCCTTGCCCGCGGCGTGGTTGGCCACCACGCACAGCGCCGCATAGGGCAGGCCGGCCTCGCGCGCCAGCGCCGCCTCGGGCATGCCGGTCATGCCGACCACGTCGCAGCCGTCGCGCTCGAGCCGCACGATCTCGGCGGCGGTCTCCAGGCGCGGCCCCTGCGTGCAGCCGTAGACCCCACCGTCGATCACCGCCTCGCCGGCGCGCCGGGCGGCCTCGAGCAGGCGCACGCGCAGCGCCGCGTCGTAGGGCGCGGTGAAATCGATGTGGGTGACCTGCTGGTCGGCGCCGTCGAAGAAGGTGTGCCGGCGCCCCGAGGTGTAGTCGATGATCTGGTCGGGCAGCACCAGCACTCCGGGATCGCAGTCGGCGCGGATGCCGCCCACCGTGGCCACCGCCAGCACGCTGCCGGCGCCGACCTCGCGCAGCGCCCACAGGTTGGCGCGGTAGTTGATCTCGTGCGGCGCGATGGTGTGGCCGTAGCCGTGGCGCGCCAGGAAGACCACCGGGTGCGCGCCGATCCTGCCGAAGGTCAGCGCGCACGACGGATCGCCGTAGGGCGTGCGCACGATCTCGCGGCGCGTGTCGTGCAGCTCGGCCAGCCGTGCCAGACCGCTGCCGCCTATGATCGCCAGCATGTGCGGCCCGCCCTAGTGCGCGCGCGCCGGCACGACGCCGGCGAGGAACTGCGCGAAGTGCTCGCCGACCTCGGGGTGCTGCAGGCCCAGCTCGACGGTGGCTTCGAGGTAGCCGAGCTTGGAGCCGCAGTCGAAGCGCTTGCCGCGGAAGCGGTACGCCAGCATGCGCTCGGCCGCGCACAGCTGGTTGAGCGCGTCGGTGAGCTGCAGCTCGCCGTTGGCGCCGGGTTGCAGCGCATGCAGGAACTCGAAGGCGCGCGCGCTCAGCACGTAGCGCCCCACTACCGCCAGGGTGGAGGGCGCCGCAGCCGGCGCCGGCTTCTCGACGATGGCCGTGACGCGCTCGCTGCGCTCGACCGGCCCCGGGCCGTCGGTCGAGACGATGCCGTAGGAGGCGGTGTCGTCGCGCGCCACGTCCTGCACCGCGACCACGCTCGAGCCGGTGCGCTCGAAGACGTCGATCATCTGCGCGAGCACGCCCGGACCGTCGCCCTCGCCCTGCATCAGGTCGTCGGCCAGCAGCACGGCGAACGGCTCGTCGCCGATCAGGTTGGCCGCGCAGCGCACCGCGTGACCGAGCCCGAGCGGGGCCGACTGGCGCACGTAGACGCAGTGCGTGTCCTTGGGGGTGGTCGACCAGACCTGCTCGAGCAGATCGATCTTGCCGCGCGAGGCGAGCTCGGACTCGAGCTCGTAGACGTTGTCGAAGTGGTCCTCGATCGAGCGCTTGCCGCGGCCGGTGACGAAGATCATGTCGGTGATGCCCGCGGCAGCGGCCTCTTCCACCGCGTACTGGATGAGCGGCTTGTCCACCACCGGGAGC
This sequence comes from Burkholderiales bacterium 70-64, assembly GCA_001898645.1. GTDB lineage: Bacteria > Pseudomonadota > Gammaproteobacteria > Burkholderiales > Burkholderiaceae_E > Zeimonas. Next base: position 148,174 of record MKUQ01000028.1, on the reverse strand, counting down.
ATCTCCTTGGGCTGCGCCTTGGTGGCCGGCAGGAAGCGGGTGCCGAGCCCGGCCACCGGGAACACGGCCTTGGTGACGCGCCGTCGAATCGTCGAACTCATGATCGGATGCTCCGTTTGCACATATCCAGCAGCGCCGCCTCGTCGATCACCGCGACGCCCAGCTCGTGCGCGCGGTCCAGCTTGCTGCCCGCAGCCTCGCCGGCCACGACGAAATCGGTCTTGCGCGACACCGACGAGGACACGCTGCCGCCGTGGTCGCGGATGAGCGCCTGCGCCTCCTCGCGCGACAGGGTCGGCAGCGTGCCGGTGACGACAAAGGTGCGCCCGGCCAGCGCCGTGCCGCGGGCCTGCGCGCGCTTCGGCCAGGCGATGCCGGCCTCGAGCAGCGCGCGGATCGCCGCGCGATTGTGCTCCTCGCCGAGAAAGCCCTGCAGGGCGGCCACGATCTCCGGCCCGATGCCCTCCAGCGGCACCGGCTCGGGGTCCTCGCCGCGTGCGCGCCGGCGCACGTTCTCCTTCTGGATCGCGTTCTTGGCCTCGGCGAGCGCCGCCCAGTCCTCGGCCATCAGCGCATCCATGTCCGGGTAGCGCTGCGCCAGCACGCGCGCGACCTCCTCGCCGACGTGGCGGATACCCAGCGCGAACAGGAAGCGCGCGAAGGTGGTCTTGCGCGAGCGCCCGATCGCCTCCACCAGGTTGGCGGCGGACTTCTCGCCCATGCGCTCCAGCCCGGCGAGCGTGGCCGCGTCGAGCCGGTACAGGTCGGCCGGGGTGCGCACCAGCCCGGCCTCGACCAGCTGATCGACCAGCTTCTCGCCCAGGCCGTCGATGTCCATCGCGCGCCGCTGCGCGAAATGCAGCAGCGCCTGCTTGCGCTGGGCCGGGCAGTACAGGCCGCCGACGCAGCGCCAGTCGACCTCGCCCTCCTCGCGCAGCACCGCCGAGCCGCACACCGGGCACGTTCGCGGCATGGCAAAGGCGCGCCGCACCTGATCGCCGCGGCGCTCGGGCAGCGCCCGCACGACCTCGGGGATGACGTCGCCGGCGCGGCGCACCACCACGGTGTCGCCGATGAGGAGGTCCTTGCGGCGGATCTCGTCCTCGTTGTGCAGCGTGGCGTTGGTGACCGTGACCCCGCCCACGAACACCGGGCGCAGCCGCGCCACCGGAGTGAGCTTGCCGGTGCGCCCGACCTGCACCTCGATGTCGAGCAGCTCGGTGAGCGCCTCCTCGGCCGGGAACTTGTGGGCCAGCGCGAAGCGCGGTGCCCTGGCCACGAAGCCGAGCGCGTCGTGCCAGTCGAGCCGGTCGACCTTGTAGACCACGCCGTCGATGTCGTAGGGCAGCTGCGCGCGCTGCGCCATCATCCGGCGGTAGAAGTCGAGCAGCGCCTGCGCATCGCGCGCGACGGTGCGCTGGGCGCCCACCGGCAGGCCGGCCGCGGCCAGCCAGTCGAGCAGGCCGGAGTGCGTGTCGGGCAGATCGACGCCGGCTGCCTCGCCCACGCCGTAGGCGAAGAAGCGCAGCGCGCGCCCCGCCGTGATCGAGGGATCGAGCTGGCGCAGCCCGCCGGCGGCGGCATTGCGCGGATTGACGAACTCGCGCTCGCCGGCGTTCCTCTGGCGCTCGTTCAGGCGCTCGAAGTCGCGGCGGAACATTAGCACCTCGCCGCGCACCTCGAGCACCCGCGGCGCGCACCCGATCAGGCGCAGCGGGATCGCGCGCACCGTGCGCACGTTGGCGGTCACGTCCTCGCCGGTGGTGCCGTCGCCGCGCGTGGCGCCCTGCACCAGCAGGCCGGCCTCGTAGCGCAGGCTGATCGCCAGCCCGTCGTACTTGAGCTCGGCGCTGTAGCGCAGCTCCTCCTGCGGCAGGTGCTGCTCGTGCAGGCGTTCGCGCACGCGCCGGTCGAAGGCGATCACCTCGTCGTCGTCGAAGGCGTTGTTCAGAGACAGCATCGGCACGGCGTGGCGTACCGCGGCGAAGGCACCTGCGGCCGCCCCGCCGACGCGCTGGGTGGGCGAACCCGACGTGATCAGCTCGGGATGGGCCTGCTCGAGCGCCTGCAGCTCGCGGAACAGCCGGTCGTATTCCGCGTCCGGAACGCTGGGCGCATCGAGCACGTAGTACTCGTGGTCGTAGCGGGCGATCTGCGTGCGCAACTGGTCGACACGCTGCCTCGGAGAGGTCACGGTACCGCCGCTGAGCAAGTCAGTTGAAGACCTTGAGCGCCAGGGGCGAACCGGCCGGCAACCCGATCGCCTCGAGCGATTCGTAGCGCTGCAGCAGCTGGCGGCCGATCTGCGCCAGCGAGGCGTCGGCGAGAGGCTGGCCGGCGTCGTCGACCAGCCGCCCGCCCAGGCGCACGGCGCATTCACGCGCCGTGCCGATCATGTGGGCCCATGCCTGCAGCGCCGGCGGGCAGCGCGGCACGTCGAGCAGGAAGGTCAGGCGCCCGGGCACGTCGGCAAGCGCGACCGAGAACATCAGCTCGCCCTGTGCACCGGTGCGCGCGTAGCGGTTGCTGCCGCGCTCGACCACCGCCAGCGCGCCGGCGAGGCCGGCCAGCTGGGCAGGGCCGAGCGGATCGGGGGCCTCCACGTTCACGCCGATCTGCGCATCGAGCTGCGCGCAGGTGGCATCGAGGTCGCGCGCCCTGGCCAGCACCGCCGCCATGTCCGGCGTGTCGGCCAGCGCCGACAGCGACTCGGCGATCGACTGCACGCCGGCGACGAACTCCGAGTACTCCATGGCGTTGAGCGGACCGTGGCGGTTCGCCATCAGCACGCCGATGCGCAGCGCCTCGTACTGCACGCCGGGCACCGGCGCGCGCCAGTCCTCGGGGTCGGCGCCGTCGGCGCGGCCCTCGATCGCCACCGGCTTGCCGCCGGCGCGCCGGAAGCGCTGGGCGATCGCCGTCAGCCGTTCGCCGGGGCACGGCGACGGAAGCGCCAAGGTCACGATGCAGTCGGACACTTCGGAGAGCAGCGGCGCCGACGGTGCGCCCGCCCCGGCGGCTTCCCGCGGCGGGACCGATGCCGCAGCCGGCTGCGCCGAAGCGGGCGACGCGGACTGCGTGAACGGGGTGGACGGACCGTGCGGAGCGGCCGATGCAGGCGGCGCCGGCGGAATGGATGACGCCGAGGGGGCAGGCACGGCGGAGGGCGCGCCGCGTATGCCCGCGTCGGACGGGGCAGATGCCGCGGACCGTGCAGCGACGTCCGACGCTGCGGACCGTGCGCCGGCGTCCGGCGGGGCGGGCCAGGCGGCAGCATCTGGCGGCACGGACCATGCGTCGGCGTCCGGCGGCGCGGACTGCGTGGCGGTATCCGGCGGTGCCGATCGTGCGACGGCGTCCGGGTGCGGCCCGCCCGCGCCGAGCCGAGGCTCGCCGCGGGCGCGCGGCGCGGCGCCGCCGGCGCCCGGGACATCGGCCGGAGCGCGCCGCGGGAGGTGGGCGCCGCCCGGCACATCGGCCGCGGCGGGCGCCCCCGCCCCGGCGCGTCCGACGCGCCACCAGCCCTCGCGCAGGCGCAGGCGCGGCCAGGACTGGCGCAGGTTGTAGAGCATGACCAGCACCACCGCCAGGATCACCAGCAGCAGCAGGCTCGTGCCGAGGCTGCTCATGCGGCCTCGGCGAGCTGCGCCGCCGCCTCGAGGTCGACCGCGACGATGCGCGAGACGCCGCGCTCCTGCATGGTCACGCCGATCAGCTGCTGGGCAAGCTCCATGGCGATCTTGTTGTGCGTGATGAACAGGAACTGCGTCTCGTCGGACATGCGCCGCACGATGTCGCAGTAGCGCTCGGTGTTGGCGTCGTCGAGCGGGGCGTCGACCTCGTCGAGCAGGCAGAACGGCGCCGGGTTCAGCTGGAACAGCGCGAACACCAGGGCGATGGCGGTGAGCGCCTTCTCGCCGCCCGAAAGCAGGTGGATGGTGGTGTTGCGCTTGCCGGGCGGCTGCGCCATCACCTGCACGCCGGCGTCGAGGATCTCGTCGCCGGTGAGGATCAGGCGGGCCTCGCCGCCGCCGAACAGCTGCGGGAACAGCTCGCCGAAGTGGCGGTTGACGCCGTCGTAGGTCTGCTGCAGCAGCTCGCGCGTCTCGCGGTCGATGCGCCGGATCGCGTCCTCGAGGGTGGCGATGGCCTCGTTCAGGTCGGCCGACTGCGCATCGAGGAAGCCCTTGCGCTCGCCCGCCTGGGTGAGCTCGTCGAGCGCGGCGAGGTTGACCGCGCCGAGGGCGGCAATGGCGTTGCCGAGGCGGGTGACCTCGCCCTGCAGCCAGGACGGCCGCGGCGGCTCGGGAAACGCCGTGCGCAGGGCGGCGACCGCTTCCTCGTCGAGCTGCGCCTCGAACAGCTGCTGGGCGTACTGCTCGCGGCTCATGCGTGCGGCCTGCTCGTCGAGCTGCAGCCTGGCCACGCGCTGGCGCAACGGTTCCTGGGCGCGTTCGGCCTCCAGGCGCCGCTCCTCGTGCTCGCGCAGCGCCCGCGTGAGGTCGTCCAGGCGCTGGCGCGTCGCCGTGAGCGCCTGCTCGGCCGTGCCGCGCGCAGCCAGCGCGTCCTGCAGCGCCTGGCGCGCGGCGGCATCGGAGAGCTGCTGCAGCCGTTCGAGCACCGTGGCGCGCTCGCTCGCCGCCTGCGCGGCCATCGCCTGCCCCTGGGCCAGCAATGCCTCCAGGCGTTCGATGTCGGCCTCGATGGCGCGCACCGAGAACGAGGCCTCCTGCGCGTCGCGCTCGTGCCGGCGTAGCGCCTCGCGCTCGTGCACGAGCCCGCGCTCGGCCTCCTCGAGGGCCAGCTGCAGGTCTTCGCAGTGCTGCTGGCGCTCGCCCAGCTCGGCATCGAGCTGCTCGAAGCGGCCGGTCTCCACCGCGATGGTCTCGTCGTAGGACTCGAGCTGGGCGGCCAGCTCGCCCAGCTCGCCCTCGATGCGCTCGCGGCTCTCGGCCACGCGCGCGCGCTCCTGCTCGAGCCGCTGCACGTCCAGGCGCAGCGCTGCCACCGCCTTGAGCGCGCGGTTGTGCTCGTCGCGCAGCGCCATGAGGCGCGCCAGATGCTGCGAGGCACCGCTCTCGATGCGCGCGGCCTGCGTGCGCGTATCGTCGACCATGAGCTGCTGCGCGCGCTGCTCGCGCGTGAGGTTCTCCAGCTCGTGGCGGCGCGCGAGCACGCCTTCCTGCTCGGAATCGGCGGCGTACATCAGCACCGACTGGCGCCCCACCAGGTGGCCCGCCGCCACGACGAACTGGCCCCCCGGCGGCAGGCTGGCGCGCTGCGCCATGGCGGCCTCGAGCGAATCGGCTGCGTAGTAGCCGGCCAGCCAGTCGGCCAGCAGCGCCTGCACTCCGGCGTCGCCGGTCTGCACCACCGACAGCAGCGGCCGCAGCCCCGGCGCGGCAGCCGCGGCGGCCGTGGGCCCCGGCGCGGCGGCGAAGAATCCCACCTTCGAGGGCGGCGCATCGGCGACCAGCCCCACCACGTGGTCGAGGCGGCTCACCTCGAGGGCGTTGACCCGCTCACGCAGCACCGACTCGATGGCGTTCTCCCAGCCGTCCTCGATGCGCAGCTTCTGGTACAGGCGCCCGAGCCGCTCCAGCCCGTGCTGCGCCAGCCACGGCAGGACCCGGGCCTGGCTCTCGACGCGCTCCTGCAGCTGGCGCAGCGCGGTGATGCGCGCGTCGACCTGTGCCAGCCGCGCCTCGGCCTCGCGCAGGCTCTGCTGCGAGGGCTGGCGCTGCGCATCGAGGGCGCTCCATGCCTGCTGCACCTGGGCCAGGCTCTCGGCGGTCGCGCGGTCGTGCTCCTCGGCCTCGGCCAGCGCCTGGGCGGCGCGCGCCAGCTCCTGCGGATCGAAGGCGTGCAGCTCGCCCGCCTCGGCCTGCAGCCGGTCGCGCCGGCGCGCCGCACCCTCGCGCCCGCTCGATGCCTGGCGCTCGTGCAGCGCGCACACCTCGATCGCCTGACGGGTGGCAGCCACCTGCGCCCGCGCCTCCTCGACGCGGCCGCGCGCCTCGCGTGCGCGCGCCTCGAGCGCCGGCAGCGCCTCGGCGCGCGCCGCCGCGATCGCCGCCTGCTCCTCGGCGTGCGCACGCGCCTGCGCCAGGCGCTCGTCGGCGCCGGCGCGATCGCGGCGCGCCTCCTCCTGCTGCGCCTGCGCGCGCTGCGCCTGCTGCTCCACGCCGTCGAGACGCTCGCGCAGCTGCCCCTGGGTCTCCGACACCAGGCGGATCTCGGACTCGATGCGGCTGACCTCGGCGTTGCGTTCGTAGAAACCGCCCTGCGCGGCGTGCACTGCGTCGCCGGCCTCGTAGTGGGCGCTGCGGATGGTTTCGATCTCGGCTTCGATCGCGCGCTGCTCGGTCAGCCGGGCCTCGAGCTCGAGCTCCGCCTCGGCCGCGAGGCGGGCCACGCGCTGCTGCTCGGCCTCGGCCTCGTCGCGGCGCAGCAGCCACAGCATGCGCTGCTTGCGGTCGCGCTCGGCCTCGAGGTCGCGGTACTGCTGCGCCACCTCGGCCTGGCGGCCGAGCTTGTCGATCTGGGCCTCGAGCTCGCGCCGGATGTCCTCGACCCGGGTGAGGTTCTCGCGCGTATCGGCCAGCCGGTTCTCGGTCTCGCGCCGGCGCTCCTTGTACTTCGAGACCCCGGCCGCCTCCTCGAGGAACACGCGCAGCTCCTCGGGGCGCGCCTCGATGATGCGCGAGATCATCCCCTGCCCGACGATGGCGTAGGCGCGCGGCCCCAGCCCGGTGCCGAGGAACATGTCGTGCACGTCGCGCCGGCGCACCGGCTGGTTGTTGATGAAGTAGGTCGACTGGCCGTCGCGCGTGAGCACGCGCTTGACCGACAGCTCGGCGTACTGGCCCCAGCTGCCGGCGATGCGTCCGAGCGAGTTGTCGAACACCAGCTCCACGGAGGCACGCGAGGCCGGCTTGCGCTCGGCCGAGCCGCTGAAGATGACGTCCTGCATCGACTCGCCGCGCAGCTCCGACGCCTTGGACTCCCCGAGCACCCAGCGCACGGCGTCGATGACGTTGGACTTGCCGCACCCGTTGGGACCGACGACGCCGACCAGCTGGCCGGGCACGTCGAATGCGGTGGGATCGACGAAGGATTTGAAGCCGGAGAGCTTGATCTGTTTCAGTCGCACCGAAGGTCCTTGCTGCAATCGCCGGACCTCGGCGCGAGCCGCGGTGCGCCCGCTCGCCGCCCGGCATCAGGGCGCCTCGGCGCGCCCACGAGGTGTTTCGCCCAGGCTTCCAAGGGGGTCGTCGGAGCCGATCCGAACCCCGACGCAAAAGCCGCGCCGGGCGGCTTTCGACGCTCCGTATAATACCTTAACCCTCCCCGCTGGCCCCTGCGCAGGCGATGCCTGCGCCTCTCACCGCGACCATGCCGTCCAAGCCCTCCCGGCAACTCGAAACATTCCCCAATCCGGCGCCGCAGCGCGACTACCTGGTGCACATCGAGGTGCCCGAGTTCACCTGCCTGTGCCCGCTCACCGGCCAGCCCGACTTCGCCACGCTGGTGCTCGACTACATCCCCGACCGGCGCAACCTCGAGCTGAAGGCGCTCAAGCTGTACATGTGGAGCTACCGCGACGAGGGCGTGTTCCACGAGGCCGTGACCAACCACATCCTCGACGACCTGGTGGCCGCCACGGCGCCGCGCTTCATGCGCCTCACGGCACGCTGGTACGTGCGCGGCGGGATCTTCACGACGGTGGTGGCCGAGCATCGCAAGAAGCGCTGGAAGCCGGCGCCGCGCATCGAGCTGGACGAATTCCCCTCGTCTGCCAGCACCCAGGGTTGATGGCCTACAATAGCATAAATAACAGTAACTTATGAGGTATTCTTGAATTCGCGCCTGAACTTGCTGCAGCCCTATCCGTTCGAGCGGCTGCGCAGCCTGCTGGGCGCGGCGGCGGCGCCGGCGAACCTGACGGCGCTCGATCTGTCCATCGGCGAGCCCAAGCACCCGACACCGGCGCTGCTGCGCGAGGCGATCGCGGCGGGCCTCGACGGCCTGGCGTCGTATCCGCTCACCGCCGGCACGCCGGCGCTGCGCGAGGCGATCGCCGGCTGGCTGGTGCGCCGCTACCGGCTGCGCGCCCTCGATGCGGCCACCGAGGTGCTGCCGGTCAACGGCTCGCGCGAGGCGCTGTTCGCCTTCGCCCAGGCAGTGGTCGATCCGGCCGGCGGCGCCCGCGTCGTGTGCCCCAACCCCTTCTACCAGATCTACGAGGGCGCGGCGCTGCTGGCCGGTGCGCAGCCCTGGTACGTCGAGCAGGCACCGGAGAACGGCTTTCGCTGCGACTGGGCCGCGGTGCCGGCCGCCGTGTGGGCCGACACCCGCCTGCTCTACGCCTGCTCGCCGGGCAACCCGACCGGCGCCGTGCTGACGCTGGAAGACTGGCGCACCCTGTTCGAGCTGTCCGACCGCCACGGCTTCGTCATCGCCTCCGACGAGTGCTACTCCGAGATCTACTTCGACGAGGCGGCCCCGCCGCTGGGCGCCCTGCAGGCGGCCCAGGCCCTGGGGCGCACCGACTGGCGGCGGCTGGTGGTGTTCTCCAGCCTGTCCAAGCGCTCGAACGCGCCCGGGCTGCGTTCCGGCTTCGTGGCCGGCGACGCCTCGGTGCTGCGGCGCTTCCTGCTCTACCGCACCTACCACGGCAGCGCGATGGGCCTGCCGGTGCAGGCGGCCTCGGTGGCAGCCTGGAACGACGAGGCGCACGTGGCAGCCAACCGGGTGCTGTACCGGCGCAAGTTCGACGCCGTCACCCCGGTGCTGGCCCGGGTGCTCGAGACCGCCCGTCCGCAGGCCGGCTTCTACCTGTGGGCGCGGGTTCCGGGCGACGACGACCAGGCGTTCTGCCGCGACCTGCACGCCCAATATAATGTCCGGGTGCTGCCCGGCAGCTTCCTCGCGCGCGAACACGACGGCCGCAACCCGGGGCGCGGATTCGTGCGCATCGCGCTGGTCGACTCGCTCGAGCGCTGCATCGAGGCAGCCGGCCGCATCGAGCGTTTCCTCTCTCCCTGAACCCCCTGCCCCGAGCACGTCCCTACATGACATCCCTGCAGCAGACCATCGACCAGGCCTGGGAGGAGCGCGCCGCGCTCTCGCCGGCCAGCGCGCCCGCAGCGCTGCGCGAGGCGATCTCGGCCGTGATCGCGCAACTGAACGAGGGCACGCTGCGCGTGGCCGAGAAGCGCGACGGCACCTGGATCGTCCACCAGTGGATCAAGAAGGCGGTCCTGCTGTCGTTTCGCATCGAGGACAACCGCCCCATGCAGGCCGGGCCGCTGCAGTTCTTCGACAAGGTGCCGACCAAGTTCGACGGCTGGAGCGCCGCCGACTTCGAGGCCGGCGGCTTTCGCGTGGTGCCGCCAGCCGTCGCACGACGCGGCGCCTTCGTCGGAAAGAACGTCGTGCTGATGCCCTCCTACGTGAACATCGGGGCGTACGTCGACGAAGGGACGATGGTCGACACCTGGGCGACGGTGGGCTCGTGCGCGCAGATCGGGCGCAACGTGCACCTCTCGGGCGGCGTCGGCATCGGCGGCGTGCTCGAGCCGCTGCAGGCCGGCCCGACCATCATCGAGGACAACTGCTTCATCGGCGCGCGCTCGGAGGTCGTCGAGGGCGTGATCGTCGAGGAGAACTCGGTCATCTCGATGGGCGTGTTCATCGGCCAGAGCACCAAGATCTACGACCGCCAGTCGGGCGAGGTCCTGTACGGGCGCGTGCCTGCGGGCTCGGTGGTGGTGCCGGGCTCGCTGCCCTCGGCCGACGGCAAGGTGAGCCTGTATTGCGCGGTCATCGTCAAGCGGGTCGATGCGCGCACCCGCGCCAAGACCGGCATCAACGAACTGCTGCGCGGAGACTGACGGCACGACGCCGCGCGCGCTGCCGTCGCCGATCGCCTGCGCGGCGCAACGAGGAGAGACCGGATGGTGATGGATCGGTTGCTGCAGCTGATGGCCGAGAAGAAGGCCTCGGACCTGTTCCTGGCGCCGGGCTCTCCGGTCCAGCTCAAGATCAACGGCACGACCATACCGGTCAACCAGCAGCGTCTCGACGCCCAGAACGTCGAGGCGCTGATCCGGGAGGTGGTCGCCGATCGCCACTGGGACATCTTCGAAGCCGAGCACGAGCTCAACCTCGGCTACGGCGTGCGCGACGTGGGCAGCTTCCGCGTCAACGTCTTTCGCCAGCGCGGCTCGGCCGCCTGCGTCATCCGCTTCATCCCGCACGAGATCCCCGGCCTGGCGGCGCTGCACCTGCCCGCGGTGCTCGGCGAGCTGATCATGGACAAGCGCGGCCTGATGCTGGTGGTGGGCGCCACCGGCTCGGGCAAGTCGACCACGCTCGCGGCAATGCTCGATCACCGCAACGAGAACAAGACCGGGCACATCCTCACCCTGGAGGACCCGATCGAGTTCACCTTCCGCAACAAGCGCTCGATCGTCAACCAGCGCCAGATCGGCACCGACACGCATTCGCTCGAGACGGCGCTCAAGAACGCCATGCGCCAGGCGCCCGACTGCATCCTGATCGGCGAGATCCGCGACATCGGCACCATGTCGGCCGCGCTGGCCTATGCGCAGTCGGGCCATCTGGTGCTGGCCACGCTGCACGCGAACAACGCCAACCACGCGCTCAACCGCATCGTGAGCTTCTATACGCCGGAGAGCCGGCGCGTGCTGCTGTCCGATCTCTCCGCCACGCTCAAGGCGGTGGTCTCGCAGCGCCTGGTGCGCGCGCTCGACGGCGGCCGCCTGCCCGCGGTCGAGGTGCTGCTGAACACGCGCCACATCGCCGAGCTGATCGAGCAGGGCCGGCTCACCGAGATCAAGGACGCGATGGAGCAAAGCCTGGCCGCCGGCTCGTGCACCTTCGACCGCGCGCTCGCCGAGCTGGTACGCGAGCGGCGCATCGCCAAGGAGGACGCCATGGCGCACGCCGACTCCCCGACCAACCTGCTGTGGATGCTCGAGAACGAGAGCGGCGACGCCGCCGCGCGACCGGCCCCGGCCGCCGCCGCGGCGGTCTCGCCCGCCATGGCCTCGGCCGCGCTCGGGCGCCCTCAGCCCTCCGGTACGCAGCCCTCCGCCTCGCCGTCCGCCGCCTCCGCGGAGGCCGCCGAAGGGCCGTCGTTCTCCGAATTCCTGCTGAACATCTGACCCGCCCATGAGCGAAGTGGTCGTCTTCGGCATCGAGACCTGCGAGCAGGTGCGCAAGGCGCGCGCCTGGCTGCGCGCGCACCACGTCGCCCATCGCTTCCACGATTTCCGCAAGGACGGCCTGGATGCCCAGCGCCTGGCTGCCTGGCTGGCCCGCGTGCCCTGGGATTCGCTGCTGAACCGCCGCGGGCTGGCCTGGCGCAAGCTCGATGCGCAGCGCCGCGCGGCGATCACCGACCAGACCAGCGCCGCCGAGCTGCTGCTGGGCGATCCGACGCTGGTCAAGCGCCCGGTGCTGCAGGCCGGCGACCGCATCATCGTCGGCTTCTCCGAGGCCCTGTATGCGGGTGTGTTCGGCACGGCCGACGACGAGGCCGGCAAGGAGCCGCGGTGAAGGAGTCGCGGTGAGCGAAGTGCGCTCGCTCGCGGAGGCGCTCATCCGCCGCCGCTCGGTCACCCCCGACGACCAGGGCTGTCAGGCGCTGCTCGCCGAGCGCCTGCGTCCGCTCGGCTTCGCCTGCGAGAGCAGCGTGGACAACGGCGTGACCAACCTGTGGGCGGTGCGCCGCGGCGAAAGCGACGGTCCCACCCTCGTCTTCGCCGGGCACACCGACGTGGTCCCGCCCGGCCCCACCGAGCAATGGCACAGCGATCCCTTCGTACCCACGGTGCGCGAGGGGCGCCTGTACGGACGCGGCGCGGCCGACATGAAGAGCTCGATCGCCGCCTTCGTGGTGGCGGTCGAGCAGCTCCTGGCCGAAGGCGCCGGGCACGCCGGGCGGCTGGCCCTGCTCCTGACCTCCGACGAGGAAGGCGTCGCCACCGACGGCACCGTGCGGGTGGTCGAGCGCCTGGCCGCGCGCGGCGAACGCCTCGACCTGTGCATCGTCGGCGAGCCGACCTCGGACGCGCGGCTCGGCGACACCCTCAAGAACGGCCGGCGCGGCTCGCTGTCGGGGCGCCTGAGCGTGGCCGGCGTCCAGGGCCACGTCGCCTATCCGCACCTGGCGCGCAACCCGGTGCACCTGCTCGCGCCCGCGCTGGCCGAGCTGGTGGCCATCGAGTGGGACCGCGGCAACGAGCACTTCCCGCCCACCACGTGGCAGGTGTCGAACGTGCAGGCCGGCACCGGCGCGAACAACGTCATCCCGGGGCGCGTCACGCTCGACTTCAACTTCCGCTTCTCCACCGCGAGCAGCGTCGAATCGCTGCAGCAGCGGCTCGCCGGCGTGCTCGACGCGCACGGCCTGGACTACCAGCTCGAGTGGTCGCTCTCCGGCATGCCCTTCCTCACCGAGCGCGGCGCCCTGTCCAATGCGCTGGCCGCGGCGATCCGCGCCGAAACCGGCCTGGAAACCGTCTTCTCGACCAGCGGCGGCACCTCCGACGGACGCTTCATCGCGCGCATCTGCCCGCAGGTGATCGAGTTCGGCCCGGTCAACGCCAGCATCCACAAGGTCGACGAGCACATCGCGCTCGCCGACCTCGAACCCTTGAAGAACATCTACCTGCGCACCCTGCGCACGCTGCTCGCGCGATGAGCCCTGCCCGCGAGCGTCCGGTGGTGGCGGTGGAGACGGCCGCCCGCGAATCGCGCACGCTGCGCGACCTCATGCGCCACGCGGTCACCCGCTTCGAGGCCGCCGGGCTGGCCTACGGCCACGGCACCGACAACGCCTGGGACGAGGCCGCCGTGCTGCTGCTGTGGGCGCTGCACCTGCCGCCCGAGCGGCTCGAACCCTTCCTCGACGCGCGCATCTCGAAAGCCGAGCGCCACGCCGCGCTGGCGCTGGTCGAGGAGCGCATGCGCGCACGCGTGCCGGCCGCCTACCTGACCGGCGAGGCCTGGCTGCGCGGCCTGAGCTTCGCATGCGACGCGCGCGCGCTGGTGCCGCGCTCGCTGCTCGCCGAGGCGCTCGAAGAGGCGCTGCCGGCCTGGCTCGAATGCCACGGGCACGCTGCCTCGTGGCCGGCCGGCGTGCTCGACCTGTGCACCGGCGGCGGCAGCCTCGCGATCCTCGCCGCGCTCCACTTCCCGGACGCCCGCGTGAGCGCCGCCGACCTCTCGGAGGACGCGCTGGCCCTGGCCGCCGAGAACCTGGCGCGCCACGGGCTCGAGGAACGCATCGCGCTGCACCGCGGCGATCTGTTCGCCGCGGTGGCCGGCCAGCGCTTCGACCTGGTGCTGTGCAACCCGCCCTACGTCAACGAGGAATCGATGCGCAGGCTGCCGCCGGAGTTTCGCGCCGAGCCGCGCGCGGCGCTCGCCGGAGGCGCCGACGGTATGGACCTGGTGCGCCGGGTGCTGGCGCAGGCGCCGGCGCACCTGAGCCGCGACGGCGTGCTGGTGCTCGAGATCGGGCACGAGGCGCGGCACTTCGAGGCGGCCTTCCCCTCGCTCGAGTTCCACTACCTGCCGGTCACCGCCGGCGAGCGCATGGTGGTGCTCGTCGAGGCCGCGCAGCTGGGCACGGGCACGGCGGACGGCACGGCCGCGACACCCCAGCTCGCCTCGCGCCCCGGAGGACGCGCCCGCCGGCGACGTTCGCGCGCAGCATGATCCGGCTGCGCTCGCTCACCCTGTCGCGCGGCGGCACGGCGCTGCTCGACCGCGCCGAGGCGACCATCGCCCCCGGCGAGCGCATCGCCCTGATCGGACGCAACGGCAGCGGCAAGACCACCCTGCTGGCGGCGCTGGCCGGCGAGCTGCCGCCCGACGGCGGCGACATCGAGCAGCCGTGGCGCGAGGTGATCCGCCTCGCACAGGGCCTGCCCTCGAGCACACTGCCGGCGTGGCGCTACATCGTCGCCGGCGACGCCCGCCTGGAAGCGGCGCGCGGCGCGCTCGAGCAGGCCGAGCACGACGGCGACGGCGTGGCGCTGGCGCTCGCCCACGACCACTGGCAGGAGGCGGGCGGGCTCACCGCCGAGGCGCGCGCCCGCAGCCTGCTCGCCGGGCTCGGCTTCGCGCCGGCGCAGGCCGAGCAGCCGGTCGACACGCTCTCGGGCGGCTGGCGCATGCGGCTGAACCTGGCGCGCGCGCTGTTCGCGCACAGCGAGCTGCTGCTACTCGACGAGCCGACCAACCACCTCGACCTCGACGCGATCCTGTGGCTGGAGCGCTGGCTGCTGCGCTATCCGGGCACGGCCGTCATCGTCTCGCACGACCGCGACTTCCTCGACCGCGTCGCCGTGGCCACCCTGCACATCGACGAAGGCAAGCTGGTGCGCTACGCCGGCGGCTACAGCGCGTTCGAGCGCCTGCGCGCGCAGCGCCGGCAGCAGGCCGAGCGGGCGCGCGCCGCCTACGACACGCGCGTGGCGCACCTGAACGCCTTCATCACCCGCTTTCGCGCCAAGGCCACCAAGGCCCGCCAGGCCCAAAGCCGCCTCAAGGCCCTCGAGCGCATGGCCGAGGTCGCCCCGGTGCGCGCCCTGCGCGGCATCGAGTTCAGCCTGCACGAGGTCGGGGACTGCCCCGATCCCCTGCTGACGGCGCAGGAGCTGGACGCCGGCTATCCCGGGCACCCGGTGCTGCGCGGCGTCGAGCTGGCGGTGCGCCGCGGCGCGCGCATCGGCATCCTCGGGCGCAACGGCGCCGGCAAGAGCACGCTGGTGCGCACCCTGGTGGGCGAGCTGGCCCCGCTGGCGGGCGAGGTGCGGGTATCGCGCTCGGTGCGCATCGGCTATTTCGCCCAGCAGGGCATCGAACGGCTGCGCGGCGACGAATCGGCGCTCGCGCAGCTGCAGCGCTGCGCTCCGGCGCTGCGCGAGCAGGCGCTGCGCGACTATCTCGGACGCTTCGGCTTCTCCGGCGAGGACGCGACCCGCCCCGTCGGCCCCATGTCGGGCGGCGAGAAGGCGCGCCTGGCGCTGGCGCTGATGCTGCACGAGCGCCCCCAGCTGCTGGTGCTCGACGAACCGACCAACCACCTCGACGCACAGGCGCGCGACGCCCTGGCCGATGCGCTCGCCGAGTTCGACGGCGCGATGCTGCTGGTCTCGCACGACCGCTACCTGCTGCGCGCCACCGTCGACACGCTGATGCTGGTCGCCGGCGGCCGGCTGGCGACCTTCGACGGCGACCTCGACGACTACGCCGCCTGGCTGGCCCAGCAGGCGGGCAGCGCTGCGGCGGGCACCGGCTCAACCGCCGCGGCAGGGCTCACTACGGCAGGGCGCGCCGCCGCTGCGCTCGCCGCGCAGCCAGCCTCCGGCGAGCCATCCTCGGTGCGGCCCGCACCGGCGCCCGCGGCGGGCGGCCACGCGGCACGACAGGAGCGCCGCCTGGCCGCGCAGCGCCGCGCGGAGCTCGCCCGCCAGCTGGCGCCGCTCGATCGCGAGATCCTCGCCGTCGAGGCGCGCCTGTCCGAGGTCGATCTGCGCCTGGCCGCCCTCGAGCGCCAGCTCGCCGATCCCGGCCTGTACCGCGACGCCGCCGGCGCCGCGACCGTGGCGCGCGAACGCGCCGCGCTGGCGGGTGAAAAGGAAGCCCTCGAGGAACGCTGGCTCGAGCACAGCGCCGCGCGCGAGGCGCAGCGCGAAGCCTTCGAGCGCGAGGCTTTCGACCGCACGCCCTGAACGCGCTCCCGGCCCAGGCATCGGTGCCGCTGCCGCGATCGGCTCCGGGCCGCAAGGTAGAATCGGCGCCATGAATACATCCGCCTCGAATACCCCCGCCCCGCATTCCGCTCCTTTCCGCAACATCGGCGTCGTCGGCAGCGGCGCGATGGGCCGCGGCATCGCCCAGCTGTTCGCCCAGAGCGGTTACGACGTGCATCTGTACGACAGCAACCCGACTGCCCTGGCCGCGGCGCTTTCGGGCATCGGCGAAACCTTCACGATGCTGGTCGACAAGGGTCGCCTCAAGGCGGCCGAGGGCGAGGCGGCACGCGCACGGCTGCATGCCGTCGACGGTCTGCCGGGGCTGGCCGGCTGCGACCTGATCGTCGAGGCGATCGTCGAGCGGCTCGATGCCAAGCGCGAGCTGTTCACCGCCCTCGAGGCCCTGGTCGCCGACGACGCGGTTCTGGCCACCAATACCTCGTCGCTTTCGGTCACCTCGATCGCGGCAGCCTGCCGGCGCCCCCAGCGCGTGGCCGGCTATCACTTCTTCAACCCGGTGCCGCTGATGAAGGTGGTCGAGGTGGTGCACGGCATGCGCACGGCCGCCGGCGTGGTCGAGCGGCTGGTGGCGCTTACCCGCAGCACCGGTCACCTGCCGGTGGTGGCTCAGGACACGCCCGGGTTCATCGTCAACCACGCCGGCCGCGGCTACGGCACCGAGGCGCTGAAGGCCCTCGGCGAGGGCGCCGCCGACGTCCCGACCATCGACCTGATCCTGCGCGAGCAGGTGTCGTTCGACGGCAAGGGGTTCAGGCTCGGCCCCTTCGAGCTGCTCGACCTCACCGGGCTCGACGTGTCGCAGCCGGTGATGGAATCGATCTACCGCCAGTTCTACGACGAGCCGCGCTTCCGGCCGTCGGTGATCGCGGCGCAGCGCCTGGCCGCCGGTCTCACTGGCCGCAAGGCGGGCGCGGGCTTCTACCTGCACGAGGACGGCCGCCAGGAAGTGCCGCCGCAGGCGCCCGCCCCCAAGGTGGCGACGCTGCCGCCGGTATGGGTGGCGCCGGGGCCGCGCGCGGACCTCGTCTCCGCGGCGGTGGCGGCATTGGGCGGCACGGTGCAGGATACCCAGCGCCCGGGCGACGAGGCGCTGGTGCTGGTGAGCCCGCTCGGGCTCGATGCCAGCGCCACCGCCGCGTCCGCCGGCCTGCCGGCCGAGCGGGTCATGGCCATCGACACGCTGTTCCCGATCGCTCCCGGCCAATGCCGCCGCCGCGTGCTGATGCCCACGCCGGCCACGCGCGCCGATTACCGCGATGCCGCCCACGCCCTGTTCGCCTCCGACGGTGCGGGCGTCTCGGTGCTGCGCGACAGCCCCGGATTCATCGCGCAACGCGTGCTGGCGATGATCGTCTCGATCGGCACCGAGATCGCGCAGCGGCGCATCGCCTCGCCGGCCGACATCGACACCGCAGTGCGCATCGGCCTGGGCTACCCGCTCGGGCCACTGGCCATGGGCGACGCCCTGGGCACGTCCACCGTGCTCACCATCCTGGCCAACATGCACGCGCTCACCGGC
Organism: Burkholderiales bacterium 70-64; assembly: GCA_001898645.1. Classification (GTDB taxonomy): domain Bacteria; phylum Pseudomonadota; class Gammaproteobacteria; order Burkholderiales; family Burkholderiaceae_E; genus Zeimonas. The sequence goes on along the minus strand of MKUQ01000028.1, from coordinate 130,837 downwards.
GATCCCCGCTATCGCCCCGGCGCCTGGCTGCGCCGGCGCGCCCAGCTCGGGCTGTCGCTGCTGCACGAGGACTGACGGCGATGCCCGCGCAGCTGCTCGCGGAGCGCCGCGGCGCCGTACTGCTGCTGCGCATCTCGAACCCGGATGCACGCAACGCGCTGCATCCCGACATCTACCGCGACGGCCTGGCCGCGCTGCACGCGGCCGGCGCAGACCCGGCCGTGCGCGCCGTCGTGCTGGCCGGCGAGGGCGAGCACTTCTGCGCCGGCGGCAACCTCAACCGGCTGCGCGAGAACCGCACCCGGGACCCCTCGGTGCAGGCCGCCTCGATCGACCAGCTCGGCGCCTGGATCCTCGCCATGCGCGAGTGCCCCAAGCCCATCGTGGCCGCGGTCGAAGGCGCGGCTGCCGGCGCGGGCTTCTCGCTGGTGCTCGCCTGCGACCTGATCGTGGCGGCCGAGAACGCGCGCTTCGTGCTGTCCTACGTCAAGGTCGGGCTGACGCCCGACGGCGGCGCCAGCCACTTCCTCGCCGCGCGCCTGCCCTACCCCCTGGCCTACGAGCTGGCCGCCGCCGGCCAGCCGGTGGGAGCCGCGCGCCTGCACGCACTCGGCCTGGTCAACGTGCTGACCGCCCCCGGCGAAGCGATGGCCGCCGCGCTGGCGCGCGCGGCCGAGCTGGCCGATGCGCCGGCCTTCGCCCTCGGCCGGATCAAGTCGCTGCTCGCCTCGCACGAGCACGACGCGCTGGCCCGCCAACTGGTGCGCGAGCGCGACAACTTCGTGGCCGCCCTGTTCCACGACGACGCCGGCGAAGGCATCGACGCGTTCCTGGCCAAGCGCCCGCCGCGCTTCAACCGCGAGGCGGCGACGACCGCCGCCGCTCCGGACACCGCTGCTACCGCTGCCACCGCCACCGCTACTGCCGCTACCGGCGAGGCCGCGGCCACTCCGGCGGCCCCGACGCCTCCGGCCGCCAGCGATGCCGCCCTTGGCGGAACGGCAGCCGTGCCCGAGCGCCACCGGGTCGACACCGAGGCGCTCTCGGCATGGCTGCGCGAGCGGGTGCCCGGCTTCGCCGGGCCGCTGGCGATCGAGCTGTTCAAGGGCGGGCAGTCCAACCCGACCTACAAGCTGGTCACGCCCGGGGCCACCTACGTCATGCGCGCCAAGCCTGGGCCGGCGGCCCGGCTGCTGCCCTCGGCGCATGCCATCGAGCGCGAGTACCGGGTGCTCGAGGCGCTCGGGCGCACCGACATCCCGGTGGCGCGCGTGCATGCGCTGTGCGAAGACGAATCGGTGATCGGGCGCGCGTTCTACGTGATGGAGTTCGTCGACGGGCGCGTGATGTGGGAGCAGTCCCTGCCCGGGCTCTCCAACGCCGAGCGCACGGCGATCTACGACGAGATGAACCGCGTGATCGCCGCCCTGCATTCGGTGGACTACGGCGCGATCGGCCTGGGCGACTACGGCAAGCCGGGCAACTACTTCGCACGCCAGATCGGCCGCTGGAGCAAGCAGTACCAGGCCTCGCAGACCGAGCCGATCGAGGCCATGGACCGCCTCATCGAATGGCTGCCGCAGCACGTCCCGCCGGGCGACGAGACCTCGATCGTGCACGGCGACTACCGGCTGGACAACCTCATCTTCGAGCGCGAGCGGCCGCGCATCCGCGCCATCCTGGACTGGGAGCTCTCGACGCTGGGCCACCCGCTGGCCGACTTCTCCTACCACTGCATGGCCTGGCACATCGCGCCCGGCCAGTTCCGCGGCATCGCCGGGCTCGACCATGCGGCGCTGGGCATCCCGTCGGAGCATGCCTACGTCGAGGCCTACTGCCGGCGCACCGGGCGCGATCCGGCGCGCACGCTGGCGCACTGGGATTTCTACCTCGCCTACAACATGTTCCGGCTGGCGGCCATCCTGCAGGGCATCATGAAGCGCGCGGCCGACGGCACGGCCTCGAGCGCCCAGGCGCTGGAAGCCGGCCGGCGCGCGCGTCCGCTCGCCGAGATGGGCTGGCAGATCGCCCAGCGCGTGCGCTGAGGAAAGGGGTCGCTCCGATGATCGACATCTACACCTGGCCCACCCCCAACGGGCACAAGGTCCACATCATGCTGGAGGAATGCGGCCTGCCCTATGCCGTGCACCCCGTGGATATCGGGGCGGGCGACCAGTTCGCCCCGGCCTTCCTCGAGATCAGCCCGAACAACAAGATTCCCGCCATCGTCGATTCCGACGGGCCCGACGGCAAGCCGATCGCGCTGTTCGAATCGGGTGCGATCCTGCTCTACCTCGCCGGCAAGACCGGCAAGTTCCTGCCGGCCGGCACGCGCGGCAGGTACGAAGTGCTGCAGTGGCTGATGTTCCAGATGGGCAGCGTCGGTCCGATGCTCGGCCAGGCGCACCACTTCCGCGTCTACGCGCCCGAGCGCATCGGCTACGCCATCGATCGCTACACCAACGAGGCGCGGCGCCTCTATGGCGTCATCGACCGGCAGCTGGGCAAGACCGGTGCCTGGATCGCCGGCGGCGAATACTCCATCGCCGACATCGCCATCTGGCCATGGCTGCGCTCGCACGACAACCAGGGCGTGGACCTGGCCGAGTACCCGAACGTGCAGCGCTGGTTCGACGCCGTCGGCGGGCGCACGCCGGTGCAGCGCGCCCTCACCGTGCTGGCCGATCGCCGCAGGTCCGTCACCGACGACAAGGCGCGCGAGGTACTCTACGGAGCGACGCAGTACGCGCGCCGCTGAACGCGTTCAGGAGCGAGCCCTACTGCAGAGGTTCTTTTGCCGAGCTCGGCAGGGGGAAGGAGAACACCTCGATGCCTTCCTCCGACAGCTCGGCGCGCTCGTTCGGCGTGGCCACGCCGCGGATGCCGCGCTCGGGCGCCTCGTGGTAGTGGATGCGCCGCGCCTCCTCGGCGAAGCGCTCGCCGACGTCCTCGGTGTTGCGGACCAAGTGGCGCGCCATCTTCATCCACATCGCCTGCAACTGCTGCGGCGTGGGCATGGCCGCAGCGGCCGGCGCGGCATCGGCCGCCGGCTCGCCCTGGGCCGGCGCCGGGCGGCCCGAGGACAGGTTCAGGCGCGGCGCGGCCGGCATCCTGCGGATCGCCCTGCTGGCGCATACCGGGCATTCGAGCAGGCCGCCCTCGAGCTGTTCGTCGTAGGCAGCCACCGACGCGAACCAGCCCTCGAACTGGTGCTCGTGCTCGCAGGCAAGGTTGAAGACTTTCATTGCTGTATTCCCTGTCCTGGATTGTACGTGCTTTCGCACTGATAGAATCCGCCGACCCTGCGGCCCGCCGCGCCGCCCGCCCCGCCATGAAAGATCCGCTGGTGATCCCGGCCCAAGAGGCCATCGCGCAGCTCGAGCGCTTCGACGCGATCCTCGATGCGCGCAGCCCCACCGAATTCGCCGACGACCGCCTGCCGGGCGCCGCCAGCACGCCGGTGCTCGACGACGCGCAGCGCGCGCTGGTGGGCACGATCTACCGGCAGCGCTCGCCCTTCGAAGCCCGGCGCATCGGCGCCGCGCTGGTCTCGCGCAACATCGCCGCCCTGCTCGAGGAGCGTCTGGCCGACAAGCCGCGCGAGTGGCGCCCGCTGGTCTACTGCTGGCGCGGCGGCAACCGTTCGGGGTCGCTGGCCACGGTGCTCGCGCGCGTGGGCTGGCGCACCGCGGTCCTCGACGGCGGCTACCGCGCCTTCCGCCGGCAGGTGCTCGACGACCTCGGGTGCTGGCCGGAGGGCCTGCGCCTGCAGGTGCTGGCCGGGCGCACCGGCGCCGGCAAAACCCTGCTGCTGCAGCGGCTCGCGGCTACCGGCATGCAGGTGCTCGACCTGGAGGCGATCGCCGAGCATCGCGGCTCGGTGCTGGGCCTGATGCCCGAGGCCGTCCAGCCGTCGCAGAAGCAGTTCGAGACGCGCCTGTGGCAGGCGCTGCGCCGCTTCGATCCGGCGCGGCCGGTGCTGGTCGAGTCCGAGAGCCGGCGGGTCGGCCGCTGCCACCTGCCTGATGCGCTGATCTCGGCCATGCGCGAGGCGCCGTGCGTGCGACTCGACGCGCCTGCGGCGGTGCGCGCCGGGCTGCTGCTGCGCGAGTACCGCCATTTCACCACCGACCGGGCGCTGCTCTTCGAGCGGCTGGAGCGGCTCGTGCCGCTGCACGGCCATCGCCAGGTCGACGCCTGGAAGGCGATGGCCGATGCGGGCGACTGGGAGGCGTTCGTCGAGTCGCTGCTCGACCTGCACTACGATCCCGCCTACGACCGCTCGATCGGGCGCAACTACCGGCGCATCGGCGAAGCGGCGACGGTGTCGCTGGACAGCGCCGACGAGGCCGCGCTGCAGGAGGCCGTGCGCGCGGTAGCCGCTGCCGCCGGGTACGACGGCAGCGGCGCCGTCGCGTAGCGCCCGGCAGCCGCGGCGCCGCGCTCAGCGGTTCTGCGACGGCGCCAGCCGCTCCGGATAGGTGACGACCTTCGAGCGCGCCCTCACCGCCTCCACGTAGTCGGCCAGCGCCTGCTGGGCATAGGCCTGGCTCAGCTGCTGGCGGTAGGCGTCGCGGCGATCGGCCACGCGCTTCTCGTCGGGCAGCACCACCTTGTCGATCTGGTAGACGGCATATCCCTGCGCGCCCAGGTCGGCACCCACCCAGACGGGCAGCTTGCCCGCAGAAGCACCGAACACCGCCTCCACCGCCGCCGCCGGGAAGTCGGCCGCGGCTGCGCGCGACACGCTGCGCGGCGGCGCGAACCCGCTCGCCGCCTCGCCGCCGCGCAGCGCCGCGAGCCTGGCCGTGCCCGCCTGCACCGCCAGCTCGTGCGCCGCATCCTGCGTGTAGCGGCGGCGCACTTCGTCCTGCACCGTCTCGAAGGGCTTGCGCTGCACCGGGCGGTAATCGACGATGCGCGCCGACACCAGCGTGTTGTTGCCGACGTCGACCGCCTCGGTGTTGCGCTTGGTGGCGATGGAATCGGCGCTGAACAGCGCCTCCAGCAGGCGCGGGTTGTTGAGCGGGCTCTCGCGCGGCAGGTCTTTGACGCCGCTGCGCTCGACGTGGTCGGCGCCCTGCACCGTCAGGCCGAAGCGCTCGGCGGCCGGCTCGAGCGAGTCGGGCTGCTCGTAGACGAGGTTGCTGAAGGTGTCGGCCGCCTCGGCGTAGCGGCTGCTCGACTGCTGCGCGCGGATCTCCGATTCGATCTCGGGGCGCGCCGACTCGAAGCTGCGCTGCGTGCCCGGCCGCACTTCCGCGAGCCGGATGATGTGGAAGCCGAATTCGGTCTCGACGATGTCGCTGGTCTGGCCGGGCTTGAGCGCGAACACCGCGTCGGCGAAGGGCTTGGCCATCATGTCCGCCGAGAAGAAGCCCAGGTCGCCCCCGGCGGGCGCCGAGCCCGGATCCTGCGATTCGGCCCTGGCCAGCGCGGCGAAATCGGCACCGGCGCGAAGCTGCGCCAGCACCGCCTCGGCCTTGGCGCGCGCCGCCTTGCGCGCGGCCTCGTTGGCGCCCGGCTCGACCTTGATCAGGATATGGCTCGCGCGCCGCTCCTCGGGGGTGGCGAAGCGCGTCTTGTTCTGGTCGTAATAGGCGCGCGCATCGGCCTCCGACACCTTGATCTGCCGGGCCACCGCGTCGGCCGAGAGCACGAGGTACTGCACCTTCGCGTTCTCCGGCACTTCGAAGGCGGCCGCGTGCTGCTCGTAGTAGGCCTTGAGCTGCGCCTCGGTCGGCGAGACCTTCGCGGCATAGTCGTCGGTGCGGAAGGCGAGCGTGCGGATCTCGCGCGTCTGCTCGGCGATCTCGATGATGCGGTCGACCAGCGCCGCCGGCACCATCACCGTCTGCGAGACCGCCTCGGGCAACGTCTGCAGGGCGAGGTCGCTGCGCACCTCGTTCTCGAACATCACCTCGCTCTTGCCCTGGGCGCGCAGCAGCGAGCGGTAGCGCTCCACGTCGAAGCTGCCGTCCGGGTTGCCCAGCCCGGGGATGGTCCGGATCGTGCGCCGCACCTGCTCGTCGGGGATGCTGATGCGCTCGCTCGCCGCCTCGGCCAGCAGGGCCCGCTGCGCGATCAGCCCGTCGAGGATGCGGGCGCGCGCCTGCGGCGTATCGAGCGCCGCAGCATCGATCTGCTGGCCGAGCATCTGGCGCAGCTGCTCGAGCTGGCGCCGCTGCGCCTGCTCGAACTCCTGCTGCGTGATCTTGCTCGAGCCCACCTTCGCCACCGCGCCCTCGCTGGAGAAGAACTGCTCGTAGCCCTGGATGCCGAAGAAGGCGAACGCCGGAAAGATCAGCACCAGCAGCAGCAGCTGCATCAGGCGTTGGTGTTTTCTGACTACGTCGAACATGCGAAGCGTTCCGGTCGGAAAGGGGAAAAAACGAATACTAGCCGACCGGCTCCTGGCCGACCGGCTCCCGGCGCGGCGGCACCAGGCCGGCGCGCGCCCGCAGGGCGGCCTGACGCACGTGGCAGCCTTCGAGATGGTCGTTGACCAGGCCCACGCTCTGCATGAACGCGTACATAGTGACCGGGCCGACGAAGGTCCAGCCGCGCTGCTTGAGGTCGCGCGCCAGCGCCGCCGACTCGGGCGACGAGGTCAGGCCCTTGAGGATCTCCCAGGTCAGGCGCTTCGGGCGCGACGCCGGCGGCGGCTCGAAGCGCCACACGTAGGCGGCCAGCGAGCCGAATGCCTCGCGCAGCTCGAGCGCGCGGCGCGCGTTGTTGATCGCCGATTCGATCTTGGCGCGATGGCGCACGATGCGCGGGTCGGCGAGCAGCTTCGCCACCCGGCGCTCGTCGAAGCGCGCCACGCGCTCGGGATCGAAGCCTGCGAAGGCGTCGCGCAGCGCCTCGCGCTTGTCGAGGATGGTGCGCCAGCTCAGCCCGGCCTGGAAGCCTTCGAGGCACAGCTTCTCGAACAGGTGCCGGTCGTCGGTGCTCGGGAAGCCCCACTCGTGGTCGTGGTAGTGCCGATAGGCTGGCGTGGCCTCGCACCACGCGCAGCGCAGCGCGCCGTCGGCGCCCTTGAAACAGCCTTCCCCGGATGCGCCGGAGGACACCCTTGCACCTCGAACGGACCTGGACAGCGCAGTGTGCCACGAAGCCCCGCTGCCCGCCCGCCGCGACGCTGCGCGCCGCGCCGCGGGTACAGTAAGATGCCGCACCGTTGCCCCTTCGCACCACGCCATGGCCCGCGCCCGCCGCGAGATCTTCGACGTCGAGAAAGCCCTCACCTTCCAGGTGGGCGTGCTGAGCAACCTCATCAGCCGGCCCTTCTATGCGCAGATGGGCCGCTACACCGGCATGACGCTCAACGACTGGCGCCTGATGCTGGTCATCGCCTGCCGTCCGGGCCTGAGCCAGCGCGAGATCATCCACGCCACCGGCCTGAACAAGACCACGGTCAGCCGCAGCCTGCGCGTGCTGAAGAAGTACGTTCGCCTCGAGACCCACCCGGACGACAACCGCAAGCAGGCGGTATTCCTCACGCCGGAAGGCTGGGCCAAGTACGACGAGTCCTTGCCGGCCCTGCTGTGGCGCCAGGAGCTGCTCACCCAGGCGCTCTCGCCCGAGGAGCTGCGGCAGTTCCGCAAGACGCTGACCAGGCTGATCGCGAGCGCCCGCCACTGGGCGGACATGCCCGAAGAGGACGCGAAGGCCTAGTGTCCTGCACTAGCCTGAAGCAGGATGGACGAAGGCCCCGGCAGCGGCAAAGCCTCCGTCCACGCACAGCGTCTCTCCGGACACGAAGGAAGACGAGCGTTCGTCCAGCAGGAACGCCACTGCCCGTGCCACGTCCTGCGGGCGGCCATAGCGGCGCAGGGGCACGGTAGCGAGCGCCGCCCGGCGATCGGCCTCTCCATGCATGCGCGCCACCAGAGGCGTCTCGATGGGCCCGGGGGCGACCGTGTTGACGCGGATGCCCAGCGGCGCCAGCTCGACCGCCATCACCTTGCTCAGCATCTCCACGGCCGCCTTGGAAGCGCCATAGGCCGCGCGCCCGGCATTGGCGCGCAGGCCCGAGCCGGAGGAGATGTTGACGATGGCGCCGCCGCCCGCGGCGCGCATGGCGCGGGCGGCGGCCTGGCACACGATGAAGGTGCCCACCAGGTTCACGTCGACGATGCGGCGCAGCAGCTCGACGCTGGTCTGCTCGAACGGCAGGTTATGGCCGATGCCGGCCGAATTGACCACCGCCTTCAAGGGCCGGTCGGCAGGAATGTCCTGCACCGCGCGTGCGACTGCCGCCTCGTCGGTGACGTCGAGCCGCAGCAGCTGCGCGCGGGCGGCATCGGCGAGCGCCGGATCGTCGCGCAGCGCCGCGAGCGCCGCCGCATCGGCGTCGGCCAGCAGCACGCGCCAGCCCTCCTCGAGGAGCAGGCGGGCCACCGCGAGGCCGATGCCGGAGGCCGCGCCCGTGACGAGGGCCGTGCCCGCGGCCGCCCCCGCTGACGGCCGCGCCTCGGCGCAGCCGCCGTCGGACGCACCGGCCTCAGGCGAGCGTACCAACCGCCGCCTCCAACGCGCCCCAGGCGCGCTCACCCATCTTCTCCTTCCACTGGCGATAGAAGCCGGCCTGCGCGAGCGCCTGGCGAAACTGCGCCGGATCGGGCTTGTTGAAGCTCATGCCCGCGGCAGCGAGCTCGTCCTGCAGCGTCTTGTTGGACGCGGCGATGTCGGCGCGCTCGGCCAGCGCCGCCGCATCGAGGTGCCTGGCCACGACACCGCGCACATTCTCGGGCAGCCGCTCCCAGGCGCGCTTGTTCGCCAGGAACCAGAAGCCGCTCCACATGTGGTTGGTGAGCGAGCAGTACTTCTGCACTTCGTAGAGCTTGGCTGTCTTGATCACCACCAGGGCGTTGAGCTGCGCGTCGACCACGCCCGTCTGCAGCGACGAGTAGAGCTCGTTGAAGTTGATCGTGGTGGGCGAGGCGCCCAGCGCGGTGCACATGGACACCTGCAGCGCGCTGGCGCCGGTACGGATCTTCAGGCCCTTCATGTCCGAGGGAACCTGGATGGGGCGGTTCCTGGTGGTGGTCTGGTGAAAGCCGTTGTCCCAGACCTTCTCCATGGCCACCAGGTTGAACTTCGCGATCTCGCCGCGGATGGTGGCGCCCAGCCCGCCGTCGATCGCCTTCCATACCGCGTCGTAGTCGGCGAACACGTAGGGCACGCCGTCGATCGCCGCCATCGGCACCAGCGTGGCCAGCAGCGCGCCGGCCATGGTGAAGAACTCCACGCCGCCCGAGCGCACCTGGCTGAGCAGGTCGCTGTCCGATCCCAGCTGCGAGCTGGGGAAGATCTGCAGCTCGAAGCGCCCTCCCGTCTCCTCGCGAATGCGGGCCGCCGCCTGCGTCGCGCGCACGTTCATCGGGTGCGCGGGCGGCAGGTTGTTGGCGTACTTGTAGGTGAATTCCGCCGCCTGCGCCCAGCGCGGAACGAGCAGGCCGAGGGTGCCGGCCGATCCGGCTGCGAGCAGGGTGCGCCGTGTGGCACGTTGCATGGAGTGTCTCCTTTCGAGTGTGGGCAAAGGCGGCTACTGGGCAAGGAAGCCGATCGAGAACCACGGGACGAAGGCGAGCGCGAGCAGGCCCGCGAAGATGGCCAGCATGTATCCGGCGATGGGCCGCATGCCCCGGTCCGGATCCACCTCGCCCATGGCGCAGGCCGTGTAGTAGCCCACGCCGAAGGGAGGCGTGAACAGGCCGATGCCCATGGCGATGACCACCACCATCGAGTAATGCACTTCGTGGATGCCCAGCCGCCGCGCGATCGGGAACAGCAGCGGCGCCAGCAGCACGATGGCGGGAATGCCCTCCAGCACGCTGCCCAGGATGACGAAGGCCACGATGGACACCAGGAGGAAGCCGGTATGCCCGCCGGGCATGGCGACCATCCATTCGGCCAGCTGCCTGGAGAACCCCGACTGGATCAGCGCCCACCCCATGGCCGTGGCGGTGCCGATGATCAGCAGGATGGCGCCGGAGAGCGCCGCCGTGTCGATGAGCACGTCCCATGCGCGGCGCCAGTCGAAGCGCCGGTAGAACAGCAGCCCGGCCAGCACGCAGTAGACGATCCCCACCGTCGAAACCTCGGTGGCCGTGGCCACGCCTTCGACCACCGCGGCCCGGATGATGAACGGCAGCCCGAGCGCGGGCAGCGCCACCATCGCCAGCCGTCCGATGGCGCGCGCGCCCTGGCGCGGCACTCCCGAAGTGTCCTCGTGCCGGTAGCGCCATGCCACCACCGCGGCCAGGGCCAGCGCCAGCAGCAGCGCCGGCAGCAGCCCGCCGGTGAACAGCGCGGCGATCGATACGCCGGTCACCGAGCCGATGGTGATCAGCACCAGGCTCGGCGGGATGGTCTCGCTCATGGCCCCCGAGGTCGACAGCAGCGCCACCAGATCGCCCGGCTCGTAGCCGCGACGCTTCATCTCCGGGAACAGCGCCGGCGTGATGGCGGCCATGTCGGCCGCCTTCGAGCCCGAGATGCCCGAGACCAAGTACATCGCGCCCAGCAGCACGTACGACAGCCCGCCCTTCACGTGGCCGAGCAGGCTGGCCAGGAAGCCGATCATGGCCCGCGCCATGCCGGTCATCTCCATCAGGTAGCCCAGCAGCACGAACAGCGGCACCGCCAGCAGGATCAGGTGCGACATGCCCTCGTCGATGCGGCTCACCAGCACGCTCAGCGGCGTGCTGGTGGCGAACGCCAGGTAGGCCAGCGTGGCGATGCCGAAGGAAAACGCGATCGGCACTCCGGAGAACACGGCGGCGAAGACGATCACCACGAAGAACAGCACCAGGTTGAGGTTGCCCAGCGCGCGCAGGCTCGGTCCGGCCACGGCCAGCAGGCCGCCCGCGACGGCGAGCGCGACGAGCAGCTTCAGGCACAGCGCCCCCTGGCCCAGGCGCAGCAGGCGCACGACGCTCGCAGCGAGCATCAGCGCGATGCCCGTCGGCAAGGCCGCCACGCGCCACCCCACGGAGATATCGAGGTAAGGCGTGCGGATCACCGCCTCGCTGAGGGTGTGCTCGATGGCCGGAAGGACGATGGCCGCCAGCAGCACCACGGGCACGGCGAGCGCCAGCGCCTCGAGCGCGGCGCGCACCGCGGGCGGCGCGCGCGTCGCCAGGGTGGTCATGCGCATGTGGCCGCCGCGACGCACGGCGATCACCGCGCCGAGCATCGCCAGCCAGATGAACATGAACGACGCGAGCTCGTCGGTCCACACCAGGGGCTGGTGCAGCACGTAGCGCGACACCACCCCGGCCAGCAGCACCAGGGTCTCGGCCAGCAGCAGCAGCGCCGCCGGGACCTCCGTGACGAGCGCGAGGCCGCGCTCGATCGCCGCGAGCCAGCCGCGCGCCGCGGGTGGCGCGAGGGCTGCGTCAAGCCCGCCCGGCAAGCTGCGTCCCCTCGCCCGCAGGTGCCGCCGTACCCAGCGCCCTGCGCACGCCCTCGACGATGGCGTGCTCGTCGGGGATGAACGCCTTCTCCAGCGGCAGGCTGAAGGGTACCGGCAGGTGCGCCGGCGCCACGCGCACCACCGGCCCGGTGAGCGCCAGGAAGGCCTGCTCGGCGATCAGCGCCGCCACCTCGCCGCCCGAGCCGCCGACCTTCCAGGCCTCGTGCACGACGACGGCACGCCCGGTCTTGCGCACCGAGGCCAGCAGCGTATCTTCGTCCAGCGGGGAAATGGTGCGCAGGTCCACCACCTCGGCCTGCACGCCTTCGTGCGCCAGCGACTCGGCCGCCTTGAGCGCGCGCGAGACCATCAGGCCCGAGGCGATGATGCTGACGTCGCGCCCCTCGCGCTTGACGTCGGCCTTGCCCAGCGGCACCACGTAGTCCTCCTCCGGCACCTCCTCCTTGCGGCCGTGCAGCAGGCTCATGTGTTCGAAGAACACCACCGGGTTGTCGTCGCGGATAGCCGCCTTGATCAGCCCCTTGGCATCGCGCGGCGTGGACGGCATCACCACCTTGACGCCGGGGCAGTGCACGAAGAGCGAATGGAAATCCTCGGGATGCCCGCGATGGGGGCTGATGCCGAACTTGGTACGCATCACCAGCGGCGCCTTGAGCACGCCGTCGGTCTTGAAGGCGATGCCGGCCTCGGCGGCGAACAGGCCCATGGCGAGCGTGCTGAACTCCGAGAACATCAGCTCGAACACCGGGCGCCGCCCGCTCATGGCGGCGCCGAAGCACACCGCCGTGATGGCCTCCTCGGAGATCGGCGCATCGATCATGCGCCCGCTCGCGCCGTAGGATTCCCACAGGCCCTTGAACGACTGCAGCGGCCCTCCCATCGGCCCGATGTCCTGCCCCATCATGAAGATCGAAGGGTCGCGCTCGAGCTCCTCGCGCAGGCCGAGCACGATCGCCTCGACCATCGTCATTCGTGCCATGGGGTTCCCTTCAAACGTAGGCCTGGCGCGCGGCGATCACCCCGGCATCGGGCAGCGGATCGGCCTGCGCCGCGGCCAGCGCGCGCTGGATGTCTTCGCGCGCGGCGGCGCCGAGCGCCTCCACCGCCTCGGCGGCGAGCGTGCCTTCGCCCACCAGCGTGCGCGCGAGGCGATCGATGGGGTCCTTCTCGCGCCACTGCTGCGCTTCCTCGGCGCTGCGGTAGCCGCAGGTATCGCCGGCCCAGTGCCCCGCGACGCGGTAGGTCAGCGCATGGACGAACGAGGGCCCCTCGCCCCGGCGCGCCCGCGCGAGCGCCGCCGCCACGGCCGCGTGCACGGCCAGCACGTCGTTGCCGTCCACGTCGGCGGCATGCAGGCCGAAGGCCCGGGCGCGCTGCGCCAGCGCCGCGCCGCCGATGCTGCGCGCGGCCGGCATGGAAACCGCGTACTGGTTGTTCTGGCACACGAACACCACCGGCAGCTGCAGCATCGAGGCCATGTTCATGCACTCGTACAGCAGACCCGAGTTGGAGGTGCCGTCGCCGAAGGTGACCATCGCCGCCCGGCCGCTCGCGTCGAGCTTGGACGACAGCGCCGCGCCGGTGGCGTAGCCGATGCTCGGCCCGAGCGTGCCGGAGAACAGCCCGAAGAAGTTCGGCGCAAAACGGCCCACGAAGTCGCCGCGCTGGCGGCCGCGCGTGTAGCCGGTGACCTTGCCCAGCACGCCCGCCAGCAGGCGGTGCGCATCGGCCCCCCGCACCAGCGAGGCGATGACCGCGCCGCGATAGTGCGGCAGCCCGTAGTCGTCCTGCGCCAGGGCGCTGAAGCTGCCGACGATTACCCCCTCCTCGCCGCGCGCGGGGTGGTAGTGGCCGGTGGTCGAACAGATCGCCTCTTCGAGCGCGCGGCCGGCCAGCATGGCCCGCAGCAGGCCCACCGGATCGACGCGGCCGGAGACCGCCGCCTCGCTCATCGGGCGGCTCCCGCGCCGCACAGGCTCACTCGAACCTTCATCGACAGTCTCCGGATTCGACGCTGCCCAGCACGCCGTCGACGGGCAGCACCTGGTCGGGAACGGCCAGCGTCTCGGCCAGCACGCCGGTGGCCGGAGCTTCGACGTCGATGTTGACCTTGTCGGTCATCACCTCGGCGATCGCCTCGCCCTGCGTGACGGGATCGCCGACGCCCTTGAGCCATGTCACGAAGGTCGCCTCGTGCATGTTGGGTCCCAGCCGGGGCATCAGGATCGAGATCTTCATGGCGGGGCGCAGCCGCGCCGCGCCAGTCCGATTTAGTTTCAAACGGGACTAATATTGGCCCCTCGCAGGAGCGCTGTCAACGGTCGCGCACGATGCCACCACGGCGCGCGAGGCCACGAGCTGCCCGATCCGCGCCGGATCGAGCCCGAGCTCCTCGAGAACCCGCACGGAGTCGGCGCCGGGCTGCGAGCCCGATGCCGGAACCGCAGCGGGGGTGCGGCTGAATCGCGGTGCCGGCGAAGGCTGCACCACGCCGTCGACGCACGCGAACGAACCGCGGGCCCGCGCATGGGGATGCTGCGGCGCTTCGGCCAGATCGAGCACCGGCGCGAAGCAGGTGTCGCTGCCTCCGAGCAGGTCCACCCACTCGTCGCGCGTGCGGGTCACGAACAGGGCGGCGAACCGCCTCTTCATCTCCGGCCACGCGCCTGGATCGAACTGCGCGGGAAGCCGGGCCGCATCGAGCCCGCACAGCTCCAGCAGCTTCGCATAGAAGGCCGGCTCGAGCGCTCCCACGCAGACATGGCGGCCGTCCGCGCAGCGATAGGTCTCGTAGAAGTGCGGGCCGCCGTCGAACAGGTGGGTACCGCGCCGCCCGGGCAGCATGCCGCCCGCGAACATCCCGTAGTGCGAGGCGAGCAGCAGGGCGGAGCCTTCGGTCATGGACGCATCGATCACCTGGCCCGATCCGCTGGCATGACGCTCGTGCAGGGCGGCGAGCACCCCGACGGTCAGCAGCATGCCGCCACCGCCATAGTCTCCGGCCAGCCCGAGCGGAAACATCGGCGCCTCGCCGTCGCGACCGATGCTGTGCAGCACGCCCGACAGCCCGATGTAGTTGATGTCGTGCCCGGCGGCGGCGGCCAGCGGGCCGGTCTGACCCCAGCCCGTCACGCGGCCGTAGACGAGCGCCCGGTTGCTGGCCATGCACGCCTCGGGGCCCAGCCCCAGGCGCTCCATCACGCCCGGGCGGAAGCCCTCCAGAAGGATGTCCGATCGCTCGGCGAGCGCCAGGGCGATGGCGACGGCTTCGGGCTTCTTGAGGTCCAGGATGATCGACCGCTGCCCCCGGGCGAGCACGTCGAACTTCGTGCCCAGGATGGGGACGATCGTCTTCACCGCCGGCGGCACGACCGAATCGACCCGCACGACATCGGCGCCCATGTCCGCCAGCAGCATGGCGGCGAAGGGCCCGGGCCCGATGCCCGAGAAGGCGACGACGCGGATCCCCGCCAGCGGCCCGCGGCGGGCCGGGCCCTCAGACGGCACGCCGGTGCCTCTGCCAGTACTGCTCCCGCAGCGTGCGCTTGAGCAGCTTGCCCACGGCGCTCCTGGGCAGCGTCTCCACGAACTCGATGCGGCGCGGCGACTTCATCGCGCCGATGCGCGCGCGGCAGAACCGGATCAGGTGCTCGGGCTCGACCGCCGCCCCCGGCCGCAGCTCCACCACCGCCAGGATCGATTCGCCCCAGACGTCGTCGGGGATGCCGATCACCGCGCAATCCTGCACCGCCGGGTGCGCCATCACGGCCGCCTCCACCTCCACCGAGTACACGTTGAAACCCCCGGTGATGATCATGTCCTTCTTGCGGTCGACGATGGTGACGAAACCCTGTGCGTCGATCTTCACCAGGTCGCCGCTGCGCAGCCAGCCATGGGTGAATGCCGCCTCGGTGGCATGCGGATCCTTGTAGTAGCCCTTCATGACGCCGCTGCTGCGGATCACCAGCTCGCCGACCTCGCCCGGCGGGAGCAGGCGCCCCTCGTCGTCCATCGCCGCGATGCGGCACAGCGGCGCCGCCCGGCCGCACGACATCAGCCGCTCGTCCGAAGCGGGCCGGTCGCCGTCCAGGTGATCCGCGGGCGCCAGGCAGGTGATCGGCATCGAGGCCTCGGTCTGCCCGAGAATCTGCATCATCACCGGGCCGAACACGCCGATCGCTTCGCGCAGCTTCTCCGGAGCGGTGGGCGCTCCCCCGTAGAAGCAGTAGCGCAGGGAGCCGTAGTCATGGCTGCGCACCTCGGGATGCGCGAGCATCATGTACAGGATGGTCGGCACGACGGTGAGATGGGTGATCCGGTATCTCGGGATCGCCGACAGGATCCCCCCGGGGTCCGCGCCGGGGAGGACCACCGCATGGCCGCCCTGCGCGAGGATGTGCTGCATGACGAAGCCCGCGGCGTGCGTCAGCGGCGCCGCGGCGAGGTACCGGGGACGGCCCTCGAACGGCGCGACCGCGAGGTAGTTGCCCACCAGGTATTCGAAGCTCTGATGGGTCAGCATCACGCCCTTGGGCCTGCCGGTCGTGCCGCCCGTGGGCTGGATGCCGATCACCGCGTCGCGATCGAAGGGAATGTCCACCTCGTCGTCCGGGTATCCGCTGGCCCATTCCTCGAACCCCGGATGCCCGCCGGCGGGGCCGTCGATGCACACGAACAGCCGGATCCGCGGCGCCAGCTCCCGCAGCCGCGCGATCGAATCGCGGTACGCGCCGTGATAGAAGAGCACGTCGCAGTCGAAGCGCTCGAGGATGGCGCCGTTGTCCTCGATCGAGAAGCGGGGGTTCAGCGGGATCCACGCCGTGCCCGCCCGCATCAGGCCCAGCGTGGCCACGAAGGCGAGCGCATCGTTGCCGGACAGCACGGCGCCGCGGCAGCCCAGGCCGACTCCTTCGCGAGCGAGCCCGTTGGCCGCCCTCAGCGTCAGCTCCCGCACCTGGGGGTAGGTCCAGGTGCGTCCGTCGGCGGCGTTGGTCAGGCACGGCCCGTCGCCGGCCAGCATGGCGCCCCGATCGAAGTAGTCGATGATCATCGCACCCTCCGGCAGCCTTCACGCCTGGCGATCGACCGACAGCAGGTGGGCGACGCACACCGAGCCCAGGCCCAGCATGTGCGCCAATCCCACCCTGGCGTTCGGGTGCTGCCGCGGTCCCGCCTCCCCCCTCAGCTGGCGCGCGATCTCGACGATCTGGCCGACCCCGGTCGGACCGATCGGGTGACCCATGCCCAGCAACCCGCCCGATGGGCTGACGGCGCAGCGGCCGCCGATGTCGAATTCGCCGGCGGCCACTGCCCTGGCGGCCTCGCCCGGCGCGGCCAGCCCGATCGCTTCCGCGTAGACCAGCTCCTCCACGGTGAAAGCGTCGTGCACCTCCACGATGTCGAGGTCGGCAGGCTTGCGGCCGGACTGCCGCAGCAGCCCGGCCACCGCCAGCCGCGTCAATTCGGCATCCGGGAACGCCGTCGGCTCGTACAGGCCTTCGCTCATGGAGACGGACGCCTCCACGCGGACGGCGCGGCGCAGGTCGATGCCCAGGCGCGCGATCGCGTCCTCCGAGGCCACGATCACCGCGGCCGCGCCCTCCCCGACCGGGCAGCATTGCATCCGGGTCAACACGCCCGACAGTGGCTTTCCGTCGAGAACCTCCGCCAGGGTCACCGGCTGCCGGCGCTGCGCGCAGGGATTGCGCGCCGCATTGCCGATGTTCTTCACCGCCACCGCGGCCAGTTGCTCGGGCGTGGCGCCGTATCGTTCCATGTAGGACTGGGCGAGCAGCGCGAAGTGCGTCATCGGCGACACCACGCCGGGCAGGAGGTCCGGCACGCCCGCGCGGCTGAACCCGTCGGGCCGCATCTCCGGCTTGTCGACCCCCACCGCCAGGGCCACCTCGGCGACACCGCAGGCGACCTCGAGGCAGGCCTGCCGGAACGCGCTGGAGCCGGATGCCGAGGCATTCTCGACGTGCGTGATGCTCGTGCCCGTGGCGCCGAGATGCCGCAGCATCGGACGCCCCGAGGCAGCAGCCACCAGCGCGGTGCCGACGAAGGCCGTTTCCACCTCGGGCCAGCCGATGCCCGCGTCGTCGAGCGCGGCGCGCACCGCCGTCAGGCCGAGCTCGGTATAGGGCTGTGTCCCGGGAGCCTGGTACGGATGCAGCCCGATGCCGACCACGTGGACGGGTCTCAGATCGTTCAAGGTCCTGCTCACGCGCGCTCTCCGACGACCGTGAACCGCAAGGGCGCGACGGGCGTATCACCGGCCTGCACCACGATGCCGCTCACCGGTGTGCCGAGGGTCGCGGGCCGGCACGGGTCCGCGTCGATCAGGGCTCGTACCTTCACGCCCGCATCGAGCAGGACGTCGGCCACCTGGAACGGCGCCTCGATGCCGGGGCTGCGGTGCTTCCACACCCCGACCGCGGCCAGGACCGAGCCTCGCGCCGGGACCAGGATCGGACTTTGCGTCGCGCCGTGGGCCCCGCATCGCTCGCACCCCAGCGGCTGGAAAGGAAAGTACCGGTGACCGCAGGCACCGCATCGGCCGATGCGGATCTGCGCCGGACCGCTTGCGGCCGCTTCGACGAGTGGCATGGACATGTCAGGCGGCCCTCCCGGCCGGCTGGGCGCGGCCGGCACCGGCATCCGTGAAGGCGGCCATGCCGAGCAGGTTGCGGGCGATGATGAGTTGCTGAAGCTGGGTCGTGCCGTCGGGAATGGAGATCATCCGGGCATCGCGGAAGTAGCTCTCCACCGGCAGGTCGCGGCTGAGGCCGAGCGCGCCGTGGATCTGCACCGCCTTCGACGCGATGCGCAGCGCCGCCTCGCTGGCGTAGTACTTGGCCATGGAGGCCTGCGTGTCGGCGCGCCGGCCGCCCTGCACCATCCAGGCCGCGCGGTAGGTCAGCAGCCGTGCGCAGTCGAGCTCGGTCGCCATGTCGGCGACCATCTCCTGGATCAGCTGGTGCTGGCCGATCGGCTTGCCCCACTGGTGCCGGCTGCGGGCGTAGTCGACGGCCGCGTCCAGCGCCGCCCGTGCGGTGCCGACGGCCATCGTGGCGGCAAAGCAGCGCGCCACCGTGAAGTCGCGCAGCGTCTGCTGCGCGCCGGCGCCCGCGCCGGTCATGCGGTTGCCTTCGGACACCCAGGTATCGTCGAACAGCAGCTCGGCGGTGGACCAGCCGCGCTGGCCGAGCGTCTCCAGCTCCCGTGCGCTGTAGCCGTCGCGATCGATGATCATGCGGTTGGTCTGGCCGTCGTCGGTGCGCACCAGCGCGATGCAGAAGTCGGCGATCGAGCCGTTGGAGATCCAGACCTTGCGCCCCTTGAGCCGGAAGCCGCCGCGCTCGGCCGCGGCACGCATGCGGATGTCCTTCGGGTTCGAGCCGGCCTCGGGCTCGGTGGCGGCCTGGCAGCCGATCCGCTCGCCCGTGAGCAGGCCCGGCAGGTAGCGGCGCTTCTGCTCGTCCGTACCGTCCATGTGCAGGCCGTAGCCGACCATCTGATTGACGAAGGCCGTGCCGGCCAGCGCGGGGAACACCCGGAACAGCTCCTCGTAGAGGCGGATCGAGGTGGTGAAGTCCAGGCCGGAGCCGCCCGCCTCCTCGGGGATCAGGGTGCCGAAGAACCCGAACGGCGCCAGCGAGCGCAGCAAGGCGTGCATCCGCTCCTTGGGCACCATGTGCTCGCGGTATTGCGCGGCATGCGGCGCGATCTCACCGTCGAGAAAGGCGGTCGCGGCATCGATCACGGCCCGCGCGGTATCGTCGAACTCGAAGTCCATCGCGCCGCCCTCAGCCGGGCGGCAGCATCAGGCCGCCGTCCAACCGGTAGGTGCGCGCGTTGTGCATCGCGTTGGTGGCGATCTCGGCCGCGAAACGCGCGAACTCCTCCGGCCGGCCCATGCGCTTGGGGAACACCGCGCCGCGCACGATCGTCTCGGCCAGCGCCGGCGGCGCCTGCTCGTAGATCGGCGTATCGAAGGCACCGGGCGCCACCGTGACCACGCGCACGCCCTGTCCGCCCAGCTCGCGCGCCAGCGGCATCGTCATGCCCACCAGCGCCGCCTTCGACGCAGCATAGGCGATCTGCCCCACCTGGCCCTCGTATGCCGACCCCGACGAAACGTTGACCACCACGCCGCGCTCGCCGTCCTCGGCAGGGGCGTTCTCGAGCATCCGCGGCACCGCGGCGCGCAGCATGTGCAGGGTGCCGTAGAGGTTGATGCGGATGACGCGGTCGAACTTCTCCAGGGCGATCGGCCCGTCGCGGCCGATCAGCTTGGCCGGCCCGCCGATGGCCGCGCAGTTCACGAGGAAGTGCACGGCGCCGAAGCGCCGGGCGATCGTCGCCACTGCGGCGTCGGCTGCCGCCGCGTCGCTGATGTCGGCGCGCGCGAAGCACGCCCGCTCGCCCAGCTCGGCGGCCAGCGCCGCGCCGCGCTCGTCGTCGAGATCGACGATGCCCACGCCGCCCGCGCCGCGCTGCGCGAACAGCCGGCATGTGGCCGCGCCCAGCCCGGAGGCGCCGCCGGAAACGATGATGACCCTGTCCTTGATATCCACGTCGCTTCGTCCTCGTCAGAAAATCTCGAGCTCGGTTTCGCGCAGCCCGGCGCCTTCTCCGGCGACCAGGAAGGCCACCAGGGCGGCCACGTCCTGCGGCTTCATGATGCGGCTGCGGTCCTCGTCGGGCACGCCGGCGCGGCGCAGCTCGGTGTCCACCGCGCCCGGGCACAGCGAGACGACGCGGATGCCGCGCCGGCGCAGCTCGCGCGCCATCACCTCGGTCAGGCCGAGCGCGGCGAATTTCGACGCCGCATAGGCCGACATGCCCGCCAGCGGCCGGCGCGCGCCGATCGACGACAGGTTGACGATGCAGCCGCGGCCGCGCGGCAGCATGCGGCGCGACACCTCGCGGCAGCACAGGAACATGCCGGTGGCGTTGACCTGCATCGCGGCCAGCCATTGCTCGGTGGTGGTATCGGTGAGCGCCCCCAGCGTGCCGCCTCCCGCGTTGTTGACCAGGATCTCGATCGGCCCGAGCTGGTCTTCGGCCGCCTCGACCATCCGGCAGACGTCCTGCTCGCGCGTCACGTCGGCCACCAGCGGCAGGCAGGCGCCGCGACCGCCCGCAGCCACTTCCGCGGCCAGGCTGTCGAGCTGCTGCACCGTGCGTGCGCAGGCAGCCACGCGCAGGCCTCGCGCGGCCAGCGCCAGCGCCACCGCGCGGCCGATGCCGCGGCCCGCGCCGGTGACCACGGCCACCGCTCCCTCGCCCGCGCTCACCGCGCCTCCCCGGCCTGCCGGTCGATCTCGCGCAGCAGGTTCTTGCGCACCTTGCCGGTGGCAGTCATCGGCAGGCCCTGCACGAAGGACCAGTGCCGCGGGCGCTTGTAGCGCGCCAGCCGCTCCATGCACCAGGCTTCCAGCACCGCGGCATCGGCCGCGGCAGCCGGCCTCGGTACGACATAGGCCTTGGGCACTTCGCCCCAGCGCTCGTCGGGCACGCCGATCACGGCGACCTGCGCCACTGCCGGGTGCTGCAGCAGGACGTCCTCGACCTCCTTGGGATAGATGTTTTCGCCGCCGCTCAGGATCATGTCCTTCTTGCGGTCGACGATGGTGATGTAGCGGTCCTCGTCGATGCGCGCCAGGTCGCCGGTGTGGATCCATCCGTCGCGGATCGTCTCGGCCGTCTGCTGCGGATTGCCGTAGTACCCGATCATGCCGCTCTCGCGGCGCACCAGGATCTCGCCGACGCCGCCCGGCGACACCTCGCGGCCCTCGTCGTCGACGACGCGGATCTCCACCCCGGGCAGCTCCCGCCCGGTGGCGCCCGGCTTGCTGAAGTGCTCCTCGGGACCCAGGCAGGCGGTCAGCGTGGTCTCGGTCTGGCCGTAGGTCTGGACGAAATCGAGCCGGGGCAGCATGGCCTGCAGCCGCTGCAGCACCACCGGCGGCATGGGCGCGGCGCCGTACCATAGCGAGCGCAGGCTGCCCAGGTCCGCGTCCTTCAGGTCCGGGTGCTCGAGCATCGCGAACAGCTGCGACGGCACGCCGAAGTAGGTGGTGATGCCGTCCCCGGCGATCGAGCGCAGCGCCTCGCCGGGATCGGCCTTGTCATGGATGACCAGGCCGGCGCCCAGGTACAGGTGCGACATCGACACCACGGCCAGGCCGCCGCCATGGAACAACGGCACGGTGACCAGTGCGGTGTCCGAGCTGCGGATGCGGGCGACCAGCGCCGTCTGGCAGGCGCCCTCGACGATCGAGCGGTGGCTGAGCACCACCCCCTTCGGGTGGCCGGTGGTGCCGCTGGTGTAGAAGATCACCGCCCCCGACGCCTCGTCGATGGCCGTGCCCGGAGCCTCGGGCGAGGCCGCGGCGAGCAGCGCATCGAGCGGAGTCATCGGGCCGGCGTCCGGGCCGCCGCCGATCGCGACCAGCGCCTCGAGGCAGCGCACGCGCTCGCGCAGGGCCAGCGCCACGGCCTCGAAGCCGGGGCCGACGAGCATCGTGGCCACCTGGGCATCGTCCAGCATGTAGGCCAGCTCGTCCACGCTGCAGCGGAAGTTCAGCGGCACGCTCATCGCGCCGGTCCGCACCGTGCCGAAGAACAGCGGCAGGTAGTCCAGGCGGTTGAGCGCCAGCATCGCGACCCGGTCGCCCGGATTCACGCCGATCCGGCGCAGGCCGTTCGCGGCCCGGTTGGCCATCTCGTCGGCCTGCTCGAAAGTCAGCGATCCGGCACCGAACCTGAACCCCGGCTTGCGCGGGAAGCGCCGCGCGTTCAGCCGCAGGATGTCGCCGACCGCTCTCACGCCTGCTCCCAGGGATAGGGGCCGAGGGTCGCGCCGTCGAGGAAGGTGCGCGCGATCACCGTCTTCTGGATCGTGGGCGTGCCTTCCTCGAGCAGGTTGATGCGCGCATCGCGATAGAGCTGCTCGATGGGGAACGCGCTGGTATACCCGACGCCGCCGTGGACCAGCAGCGCGCGCTCGGTGACGCGGCAGACGGCCTCGGCGCCGAACAGCTTGCACATCGCCGCCTCGGCCGGCACCGGCAGGCCGCGGTCGATCTTGTCGATCGCATCGGCGAGCATGTTGCGCAGGGCATGGATGTCGATGGCCATCTCGGCCAGGTAACCGCGCACGCCTTCGCGCTCGGCGATCGGCTTGCCGAAGGTGACCCGCTTCTTCGCGTACTGCAGCGACAGCTCGAACGCGCGCTCGGCGGTGCCGAGCGAGGTCGAGGCGATGAACACCCTGCTCTCCTCGAGCGAGGTCAGCGCGTGCACGATGCCCCGGCCCTCGACGCCGCCGATCAGGTTCTCGCACGGAACGCGGCAGTCGGTGAAGGTGAGCCGGCCGTGCGTGAACCCTTTGCAGCCCATCGTGGGACGGTTGGGCTGCCAGGCGAACCCCGGTGCGTCCTTGGGCAGCAGCAGCACGCTGATGCCGTCGCGCCCCTTGCTGCGGTCGGTGTAGCAGACCACGGTGATGTAATCGGCGACGTCGCAGTTGCTGATCAGGTGCTTCTGGCCGTTCAGCACGTAGTGCTCGCCTTCGCGGCGCGCCGTGGTCTTGATGTCCACGCCGGTGCCGGCGTTCGGCTCGGTGAGCGCGAAGGCGAGCTGGATCTCGCCGGCGGCAACCCCGGGCAGGTAGCAGCGCTTCTGCTCCTCGGTGCCCCACTTCAGCAGCACGCTGGTGGAGTTGTGCGCATGCAGGAAGCCGCGCAGGCCGGCGTGCAGCTTCGACAGCTCGATGAGCACCGGCACGTACTGGGCGACCGTCAGCCCCAGGCCGCCGTAGTCCTCGGGCACCAGGCAACCCCACAGCCGGTGGCGGGCGAACAAGGGGATGAGCTCGCGCACGGGCGCACGCTCGGTGCGCTCGATGTCCTCGACGTAACGACTCAGCGTGTCCCAGACGAAGCTGCGCACGCCCTCGAACCATTGCCCGTATTCGACACGATCCATCGGCATCGTCGTCTCCAGAGGGTGGAACTGCCCGGCGCCGCGCTCAGGGCGCCGGCACCATCGCCGCAGGCGGCTCGGCGGGCGCGTTCGCGCCCGAGCCGTCGAGCCCCTGCAGGAGCTGCCGCAGCATGCTCTGCTTGACCGTGTCCCACGGCGGCGATCTGTCCGGCGAGTACCACTGGTACAACCAGTTGATCGCGCCGATGATGGTGAAGGCCGCTACGGTGGAATCGATGCCCTCCAGGCCGCCGGCCTTGCGCCACTCGTCCAGGCAGGCGCGGTACATCTCCAGCACCGTCTTCTCCTTGCTGCGGATCAGCCGCAGCCGCATCTCGGACAGGTTGCTCTTGTCCTGCGAAAGAATCTTCAGGTCGCGGAAGTTCTCCACCAGCAGGTCCAGCTGCGCCGAGATCAGGTTGGCGAGCTTGTCGCGCGGGCTGCGGCCCGCCGCCACCGCGGCCATCAGCGTGGCGGTGAAGCGGTTGGTGAAGTCGTCGATCAAGGTGAACAGCACGTCCTCCTTGTCGGTGAAGTGGTAGTAGATCGCCGTCTGGCTCATGCCCGCGCGCTTGCCGATCTTGCGCATCGAGGCCTTGCGGTAGCCGTCCTCGTGGAACACGTCGCGGGCCACGCGCAGCAGCAGCTCGCGCCCGTTGGGGGCTTCGGCGCGCCCGGACGCTGCGGCAGTCATGCGGACAGCCCGGCCGAATCGATCGACAGGAACTTAACGGGCGTTCTATTGCAGCGCGGCATGGAATGGAATGCTCTCTGTGACGTACGGACCGATTGTATCCCACGTTCCAAGTTATTACTTAACGAGTGTAAACCCTAATTCAAAAAACCTGCTATTCTGGATTAAATCAGGCCACGCGATCAGGCGGCAGAACTGCCCTGCACAAGGTGGCAGCTGCATCCGTTTTCATAGGCAAACAAGCCCGTGCGAGCTTCTCTCGTGGAGATGCATGCTGTCTTCGCAGTGCGCGACCCATTATCGGATCCGCAGCTGCACACCATGCCAATATTTGCTGAACGATCGTTCTGCTGCGGCCCCACGAGGATCGTGAAGTGAGCGGGCGCCCGGGTTCGCGAGCCGCCGGCGTGCACCGCTACAGCCGCCTCGACGAGGTGATCTACGGACGCCCGTCGTGCGAGGTCGTGATGGAGCTGTGCGAGCGCTGGGGTGCCGAGCGGGTCGCGCTGCTGAGCACCCGCTCGCTGCGGCATTCGCTGTGCAGCGCGCTCGAGCGCGCGCTCGGCCCGCGGCATGCGGCGACCTTCGCGGGCTTCGGTGCCCATACGCCGGCGGCCGCGGTGCTGGAGGCGGTGCAGGTCCTGCGGCCGAGCGGCGCACGGGTCATCGTGGCCGTGGGCGGCGGTTCGGTGATCGACGGCGCCAAGGCCGTGGTGGCGGCGCTGCGCAGCGGGGCCTCCAGCGAGGCGGAGCTGTTCGCCGCATCGGCCGCGAACGCCGATTCCTTCCCGCCGGTCGCGCTGGTCGCCGTGCCGACCACGCTCTCGGGTGCCGAGTTCACCGGCATGGCCGGCGTCACCGACATGCAGGGGCGCAAGCGCCGGCTCGGCGGCCCGGGCTCGGCTCCGAGGGCGATCGTGCTCGATCCCGAAGCCGCCCTCCACACGCCTCGCCTGCTGTGGACCTCCACCGGCATGCGCGCGCTGGACCATGCCATCGAGACCGTGTGCTCGGATCACTGCGACGTGCTCAGCGAAGCCATGGCTCTACGCGCACTGCCGCAGCTGGCCCAGGGCCTGCTCGCGAGCGCGGCCGCCGGCGCCGACGTCGAGGCGCGTCTGCAGTGCCAGATCGGCATGTGGTTCGCCTGCGTCGGGCCGTCGGCCGGCGTGCCGATGGGCATCAGCCACGGCATCGGCCACATCCTCGGCGCCGAATACGGCCTGGCGCACGGCATCACGAGCTGCGTGATGATGACCGCGGCGATCGCCTGGAACCGCCCGGCGGTGCTCGAGCGTCAGCAGCGCATCGAGGCCGCGCTGGGGCTGCCCGGCGACACGCTGATGCAGCAGGTCGACGGCCTGCTGCAACGCCTCGCGCTGCCGCGGCGACTGTCGGACGTCGGCATCGGCGAAGAAGCGTTCGCCGCCATCGCCGAGCGCTCGATGACCGACTTCTTCATCCCGACCAACCCGCGCCTCGTGCGCTCGGCGGCCGACCTGCTCGACGTGCTGCGCATGGCCGCCTGATGGGCCCCACCGACCCGACGACACCATGAACGACCACCCGCCCCTGCTCTGCGAACGACGCGGCGCCGCCGCCTGGCTGACGCTGAACCGCCCCTCGGCGCTGAACGCCTTGACCCCCGACCTCATGACCGCGCTGCGCGAACGGCTGGCCGAGATCGAGGACGACCGCCAGGTGCGTGTCGTCGTCCTCGGCGGCGCCGGCCGCGCCTTCTGCGCGGGCGCGGATCTGAGCGCGCTGGGCGCCGAACGCTCCCCGGCCGAGGCCACCGCCGCGTTCCTCGCCGTGGCCGAGCCGGCGATGGATGCCCTCCAGTCGCTGCCCAAGCCCGTCGTCGCCGCAGTCAACGGCCATGCCTTCGCCGGCGGCCTGGAGCTGGTCCTGCGCTGCGACCTCGTCGTTGCGGCCGCCGAGGCGCGCTTCAGCGACGGGCATGCCAATTACGGGCTGGTCCCCGCCGGAGGCAGCACTGCGCGCCTGCCCCGCCGGGTGGGGCTGCAGCTGTCCAAGTACATGATCTTCACCGGCGCCCAGGTCGACGCCGAGACCTTGCGCGCCGCCGGGCTGATCCACGAAGTGGTTCCGCGTGCCGGGCTGGACGCCGCCGTCGAGGCGCTGGTCGCCCGGCTCGTCGACAAGAGCCCGCTCGCGCTGGCGCGCTCCAAGCGGCTCATCGACCTCGGCATGGACCTGTCCGAGGCCGAGGCGGCGCGCCAGGAGGCGCGGCTGTCGGTGGAGCACTGCCGCTCCCGGGACGTCGAGGAAGGGCTGGCCGCCTTCGCCCAGAAGCGCAAGCCGAACTTCGTCGGCGAGTGAGCCTTCCCCGCACGCACCGATGAGCAGCCCCGGCACCGTTCGAATGCAAGCCTCGGGCGTGACGCTGCGCTTCGGCGGCGTGAGAGCGCTCGACGACGTCTCGATGGAGGTGCGCGCCGGAGAGCTGCTGGCGGTCATCGGCCCCAACGGCGCGGGCAAGAGCTCGCTGATGAACTGCCTGAGCGGCTTCTACCGGCCGCAGACGGGGCGGATCAGTCTGCAGGGGCAGGACATCGCCAGGCTCAAGACCCACGAGATCGCCCGGGCCGGAGTGGCGCGCAGTTTCCAGCACGCCAACCTGCTGGCCCAGCTGACGGTGCTCGAGTGCCTGATGATCGGGCGCCATGCCAGGATGCGCAGCGGCATCGTGCAGGCCTTCCTGCATGGCGGCGCGGCCCGCTTCGAGGAGGACCGCCACCGCGAGCGGGCCGAGGAGATCCTGGAATTCCTGGACCTGCAGGCCCTGCGCCACCGTCCGCTGGGCACGCTCGGCTACGGGCTGCGCAAGCGCGTGGATCTGGGCCGCGCGCTGGCCATGGAGCCCTCCGTCCTGCTGATGGACGAACCCATGGCCGGCATGAACGCAGCGGAGAAGGAAGCCCTCGCCCGCTGCATCCAGGAGGTGAGGCAGCGGCACGACATCGCCCTGGTCCTCGTCGAGCACGACATGGGCATCGTGATGGAAATGGCCGAGCGGGTCGTCGTCCTGGACTTCGGACGCAAGATCGCCGACGGCCCCGCGGCCGAAGTCCAGGCGGATGCGCGCGTCGTCGACGCCTACCTGGGCAAGGGATCATGACCCCCGACACCCTGCCGGGCCGCCTGGGCGCCCTCGCTTCCGATCGGCCGGACGAGACCGCCTGCTGGGTCAAGCGGCGCGGGCTCTGGCAGCGCACATCGTGGCGCCAGGCCGCGCTGCAGGCGGCCCGCGCGGCAGCGGCATTGGCGCAGGCCGGCGTGGGGCCGGGCCAGCGGGTGCTGCTGGTCGGCGACCCCGAGCCGGAACTGCATTGGGCGGCCCATGCCGTGATGTCCCTGGGCGCGAGCGTGGTGGCGCTCGATCCGGCGGCCGACGCCGGCCGCCTCGCTTCGGCGGCCGTCGCGGCAGGTGTCGGCTGCGCGCTGGTGCGCGACGAAGAGCAGGCGGTCAAGCTGGCGCGGATTCCGGCGAGCGAAGCACCGCTCGTGTTCTCCTGGCGCATCGGGAGCGCGATGGAGGTCTGCGGCGGGCCGGTCAGGCCGCTTCCCTTCTCCCCGGCGCAGGACCAGGCCGCGCCGTGCCTGCCGGGTCTGGCGCAGGGCTCAGGCCATCCGGCATTCGTGACCCTCGACTGTCCGGCAGCCGGCCCGCGCGAGGTGAGCCACGAGGAGCTGCTGGCCACCGCGGAGACGCTCGGTGCCCGGCTGGACCTTCGGCCCGCGGCTCGCTACTTCTGCGCAATGCCCCTGGCCTTCGGCGAGGCGCGGGCGATGCTGGCGCTGGCCGTTGCGCTGCCGATGACCACCTGCTTCCCCGAGAGCCCCGATCAGCTCGAGGCCAACCTCGTCGAGCTGCAGCCGGAAGTGTCCCTGATGGACGGCAGCTACTGGAACGAAGCCGCCGGCCATCTCCGGCAGCGGGTCAGGCCGGGCCTGTGGCGCATGGTCGGCGCGGGTTCCTCGGGCGGCTGGCTGCGCGAGCGCACGCTGCATCGCCCCTTGCGGCGCCACCTCGGGCTCGGCCGCGCGAACGCCGCGCTGGTTGCCGGCGGCCGGCCCGACGAGCCGACCCGTGCGCTGCTCGCGACGCTGAAAGTTCCCTGGCTGGAGATCGATGCAGGCGGAAGGCCTGCGACGGCCGCGCGCGCCGGCGCCGGAGGAAGCGCGGCATGATCGATTTCGTCAACTACGCGCTCAACGGCGCCCTGGTCGGCTGCCTCTACGCGCTGGTGGCCCTGGGCTTCGTCGTGATCCATCGGGCGAGCAAGGTATTCAACTTCGCTCAGGGCGAGATCCTGGCGCTGAGCGGCTTCATGGTCTGGACCTTCGCCACCGGCCTGGGCTGGCCGCTGCCGGCCGCGCTCGCCTGCTCGATCGTCACCGCCACGCTGCTGGGCCTGGCCATCGAGCGCATGCTCTTCCGCCGCCTGGCGGGGGCGCCCGTGTTCGCGATGGTCATGGTGACGCTGGGCCTGCTGGTGCTGCTGCGCGGCGCGATGCTGGTGGTCTGGGGGGCTGCCGAGAAGCCCTTCCCGGCGCTCATCCCGATGCAGCCCGTGATCGTGGCCGACCTGATCCTGCCGCGAGCCCTCCTGTTCGGCGCGGCGATCACCGTCCTGATCACGTCGGGGCTGTGGTGGACGTTCAACAACACCCGAATCGGCCTGCGGCTGACGGCCGTTTCGGAAGACCACCAGATCGCGCTGTCGCTCGGCGTGTCGGTGCAGAAGGCCACCGCCGCCGCCTGGGTCCTCGGCTCGGTGATCTCGGTCATCGGCGCGGTGATCTACCTGAACGGCCGCAGCATCTCGCCCATGTCGTCGGAGATCGGCCTGGCCGCCCTGCCGGTGGCCATGCTGGCCGGCCTGGAGTCGATCGGCGGCCTGGTGGTGGCGGGAATCCTGATCGGGGTGGTGCAGTCGCTCACCGCCGCCTATGTCGACACGCGCATCGGCGGCAGTGCCTCGGTGATCGTGCCCTACCTCTTCATGCTGGGCGTGCTGCTGGTGCGGCCGGCCGGCTTCTTCGGCTGGAAAACGCTGGAGCGGGTGTGACATGCTCCTCCCCCTGCGGATCCGCCGCCCCGTGATGCCGCGCACCGCACGCGCGCCGTACGCGCGGCCGCTCGCCGGGTCCTGGTCGCGCGCCGGGCTCGCGCTCGCGCTGCTGGCGCTGTGCCTGCTGCCCCTGCTGGGGCCGGCCCGGCTCGTCAGCGTCGTCTCGCTGATGCTCATCACCTCCATCGTGGTCGTGGGCCTGCAGATCAACACCGGCATGGCCGGCCAGATCAACATGGGCGCGGCGGCCTTCATGGGCGTGGGCAGCTACACCGCCGCCGTCCTGTCCCTGCGCCTGGACTGTCCGTTCTGGCTGGCGATCCCGCTGGGCGGCGCGAGCGCGGCGGCCTTCGGGCTGCTGTTCGGCATCACGGCCGCGCGCATCAAGGGCTTCTATCTGGCGATGACCACCATCGCGGCCCAGATGATGTTCCAGTCCGCCGTGCTCAACCTGCCCGCGTCCTGGCTCGGGAGCTCCGGCGGACTGTCGATCGAGCCGGCACGGCTGGGCGCCTGGCGGCTTTCCGGCGACGCCGGGGTGTACTACCTGGCGCTCGCCTACGCGGCCTTCATGACCTTCGGCGCCTATGGCATCGCGCGCAGCCGTTTCGGCCGCGCCTTCGCCGCCGTGCGCGACGACGACAGCGCCGCCGGGCCCATGGGCATCGACGTCGCGGGCACCAAGACGCTGGCGTTCATGGTCGGTGCCTTCTACGCCGGGGTCGGCGGCGCCGTCTGGGCCTATTCGCTGCGATACGTCGCGGTGGACCAATTCTCCCTTTTCCAGTCGGTGTGGTTCATCGGCATGCTCATCGTGGGCGGCATGGGCTCCATTCTCGGCGCCCTGGTGGGCGTGGCCGCCGTGCGCGGCGTGCAGGAGGTGCTGACCAGCTACGGCCCCGACCTGGCGGCGATGTTCCCCGGCCTGGGCAACCAGCTCGTCTTCGCCAGCGTGAGCATCGTGCTGGGCGCGGCCATCGCTTTCTTCCTCATCGTCGAGCCGCGCGGGCTCGTCCACTACTGGTACGTCCTGCGCAGGTCCTTCGCCGCCTGGCCGCTGCGGTACTAGCGGCCTTCCCCGGATCCGCATTTCACACATCAAGGAGACAGCCATGAGAGACGAGCGACACCACTTTCGCGCGCAGGCCGCTGCCATGGGCGCCACCCGCCGCTTCGCCGCGCACTGCGCCGCGGCCCTGGCACTGGCCTGCGCCGGAGCCGCCGCGCCGTCGGCGCAGGCGCAGGCGCAGACGGTCTACAACATCGCGGGCTATGTCGACTACACCGGACCCTTCGCCGTATCGATGCCGTCCTTCGACGGCGGTCGCAAGGCCGTGATCGAGTGGTGGAACCAGGAGGTCGGGGCCAAGGAAGGCGTGCGCCTGGCCTACAAGGCCTACGACATGCGCTACGACGCCAGTCAGGCGGCCAGCCTCTGGCCAGGCATCAAATCGGAGCTGTCCCCGATCGCCGTCATGTCCATGGGAGGACCCGACAGCACCGCCCTGCAGGCGCGCCTGCCCGACGACAGGATCCCGGCGATGCTGGGGCTGCCCGCCTACGGCTTCACCTGGAAGGAGGGTTCGTGGGTCTACAACCCGCGTCCGACCAACGCGCACGAGGTGGCCGGCTTCATCGACTGGTTCCAGGCGGAGCGGCTCAAGGGCGCCCGGCCGGTCAAGTTCGCCATGGTGACGGCGGAGTCGCCCGCCTTCATGGATACGGTCAGGGGCGTGCAGTCCTACCTCAAGACCAGCAGGAAGGGCGAGCTCATCGAGGTGATCACCACCGACATGCAGCCGGCAGACCTCACTCTGCAGGTGCGCCGGGTGATCAACGCCGGTGCAGACTTCATCGTCGTCTACGGCAACGGACCGCAGGCCGTGGCCACCAAGCGTGCCATCCAGGCGCTGGGCAAGAAGGTGCCCATCCTGATTCCTTCGCACGTGAGCCTGGCGGCGCTGGGCAAATCGCTGGGGTCGATGGAAGCTCTGGAAGGAGACTTCGAATCGGGCAGCGTGGCGCTGGCCACCGACGACGACTCGGAGGCCAAGCAGTTCTACGGCATGTTGACCCAGAAGTACGGGCTCAAGCAGCCCTGGGTCTCCACCACCATCATGGGCATGGCCAACGCGCTGTTCGTGGTGCGGGTCACGGAAGCGGCCATCGCCAAGGTCGGCGCGAAGAACCTCAACGGCGCAGCGTTGCAGAGCGTGCTGGCCAACGGCAAGTTCGACGCCAGCCTGTTCAACGGCGTGCTGCCGGGGTTCACGCTGTCGAACAACATCTCCTTTCCTCTGGTCGGCACCCGCGTCAATGTCGCCACCGTGAGCGGCGGCAAGATCGTCTATGCCGTGCAGGGCGCACCCATCCCCACGGTGGAGAAGTGGTAGGTCCCGCCGCCGCTGCGCCGGCCCCCGGCGCAGCGGGCCCGGCCCTCGACGCAGCGGGCGCCGCGCTCGAGATCCGCGACCTGGAGGTGGTCTATGCGGGCGTGATCCTGGCGCTCAGGGGCGTATCGCTGCGGGCATCGAGCGGGCGCTGCACCGCCGTGCTGGGAGCCAACGGCGCCGGAAAGAGCACGCTGCTGAAGGCCGTCTCCGGCATGCTCGCGTCGGAGAACGGCCGCGTCCTGCACGGCGGCGTGTGGTGGGACGGACAGCCGGTCCACGGCCGTTCGCCCCTCGACCTGGTGGCGCGCGGCATCGTGCACGTCATGGAAGGACGCAGGGTCCTGCGCCACCTGTCGGTCGAGCAGAATCTCGTCATCGGCGGGCATGCGGCCCCGAGCCGCGGCGAGCTGAAGCGGCGCCTGGAGGAAGTCTGCGACACGGTCCCCATCCTCGGACGCCTGTATCGCCGGACCGCCGGCCTGCTCTCGGGCGGCGAGCAGCAGCTGCTGGTGATCGGCCGCGCAATGATGGCGCGGCCCCGGCTGCTGCTCATCGACGAGCCCTCCCTCGGCCTGGCCCCGAAGACGGTCGACCAGGTATTCGAGCTGCTGGACATGCTGCGCAAGCGCGGCATGGGCATCGTGCTGGTGGAGCAGAACGCACGCGTCGCGCTGCAGGTCGCCGACGACGCCTGCGTCCTGGAGAACGGTCGCGTGGCGATCGGAGGATCGGCGCAGGATCTGCGCGAGAACGACGACGTGAAGGCCTTCTACATGGGCCTGCACGCATCGGGCGAGCGACGCAGGCTGCTCGAGACGGTGGTGACGCGGCGGCGTCGCGACTTCGGCAGGGCCCTGGCTCGCAGCGAGCGGCACGAGGAAAGACAGGCCGTGGCCTGAGGTCTGTGAGATTCCTCGGGACCTTGCGCGGCGCTACGGGATGAGTTGGCGGAGTGGACGGGACTCGAACCCGCGACCCCCGGCGTGACAGGCCGGTATTCTAACCAACTGAACTACCACTCCTTCTACTGCGCTCTTCGCCGCGCCGCGCAACCCGTGCTGCTGGTGGGTGCTGAGAGGTTCGAACTCCCGACCTACGCCTTGTAAGGGCGCCGCTCTACCAGCTGAGCTAAGCACCCCGGGGTTGCATCGCCCGGATCGCTCCGTTCGGCGCGCTGCGAAGCAAGCGATTATATAGGTGCAGCGGGAAATCGATCAAGCCGTCGCGCGGCGACGGCACGCGCTCGCGCGGTTCAGTTGATCGCGTCTTTCAGGGCCTTGCCCGGCCGGAACTTCGGCACCTTGGCGGCCTTGATGCGGATCGTGGCGCCGGTGCGCGGATTGCGCCCGCTGCGCGCGGCGCGCTTGCCGACGGCAAACGTACCGAAGCCGACCAGCGTCACGGTGCCGCCCTTGCGCAGGGTCGTCCTGACCGCGCCGACCAGCGCATCGAGCGCGCGACCTGCCGCAGCCTTGGAGATGTCGGCCTGTTTCGCGATGTGGTCGATCAGTTCGGTCTTGTTCACGGAAAACCCCCTCACATCCGGATTCTTAGTTGAACGAACGCATCGGATGATGCGCGTGTCGAAGTCTTTTCTCCGCGTGCGAATACGGGTCGGACGAGGCGGAGCCGCACTGGAAACGGAGCCGTATTAAATCGCCGGCACTCTCCAGTGTCAAGCCGAGGCACGCTGCGCACTCGCTCTTGCACCCGTTTCGCGTCGCACGCGATGGCACCCGCTGTCGGCCGCGCTCAGTGCGTCACCACCTCGCCCCCACCCGCCGGGGGCGGCGCGGGAGGCGTCGTCACGCCGGCCGGCACTTCCTCGGGCAGCGGCTGCGGCTGGCGCTCGAGCGCGACCTCGAGCACGCGATCGATCCACTTCACCGGCACGATCTCGAGGCGGTTCTTCACGTTGTCGGGAATCTCGGCGAGATCCTTGACGTTCTCCTCCGGGATGATCACCGTGCGGATGCCGCCGCGATGGGCCGCCAGCAGCTTCTCCTTGAGCCCACCGATGGCGAGCACCTCGCCGCGCAGCGTGATCTCGCCGGTCATCGCGACGTCGGCGCGCACCGGAATGCCGGTGAGCACCGACACCAGTGCGGTGGTCATCGCGATGCCCGCGCTCGGCCCGTCCTTCGGCGTGGCGCCCTCGGGGACGTGGATGTGCAGGTCGGCCTTCTCGTGGAAGTCGCCGTTGATGCCGAGCCGGCGCGCACGCCGGCGCACCACCGTGATCGCCGCCTTGATCGACTCCTGCATCACGTCGCCGAGCTTGCCGGTGAAGGTGGTCTTGCCCTTGCCGGAGATGCTCGCGGCCTCGACGGTGAGCAGCTCGCCGCCGACCTCGGTCCACGCCAGCCCGGTCACCTGCCCGACCTGGTTTTCCTTCTCGGCGATGCCGAAGCTGAAGCGGCGCACGCCCAGGAACTTGTCGAGGTTCTTGGGGGTGACGGCAACCTTCTTCTCCTGCTTCTTGAGCAGCAGCATCTTGACCACTTTGCGGCAGATCTTGTTGATCTCGCGCTCGAGCGAGCGCACGCCGGCCTCGCGCGTGTAGTAGCGCACGATGTCGCGCAGCGCGCTCTCGGCCACCGACAGCTCGGTGGTCTTGAGCCCGCTGTTCTTCATCTGCTTGGGCAGCAGGTAGCGCTGGGCGATGCTGACCTTCTCGTCCTCCGTGTAGCCCGACAGCCTGATCACCTCGAGCCGGTCGAGCAGCGCCGGCGGAATGTTCAGGGTGTTGGCGGTGGCCACGAACATCACGTCGGAGAGGTCGTACTCCACCTCGACGTAGTGATCGACGAAGGTGGAGTTCTGCTCGGGGTCGAGCACCTCGAGCAGCGCCGAGGACGGATCGCCGCGGAAGTCCATGCCCATCTTGTCGACTTCGTCGAGCAGGAACAGCGGGTTGCGCACGCCCACGCGCGTCAGGTTCTGCAGGATCTTGCCCGGCATGGACCCGATGTAGGTGCGGCGGTGCCCGCGGATCTCGGCCTCGTCGCGCACGCCGCCGAGCGCCATGCGCACGAACTTGCGGTTGGTCGCGCGCGCGATCGACTGCCCGAGCGAGGTCTTGCCGACCCCGGGGGGCCCGACCAGGCACAGGATCGGCGCCTTGACCTTCTCGACGCGCTGCTGCACGGCGAGGTATTCGAGGATGCGGTCCTTGACCCGCTCCAGGCCCCAGTGGTCCTCGTTGAGCACCTTCTCGGCGTTGGCCAGGTCGGTGTTGACCTTGCTCTTCTTGCGCCACGGCAGGCCGATCAGCGTGTCGATGTAGTTGCGCACCACCGTGGCCTCGGCCGACATGGGCGACATCAGCCGCAGCTTCTTCAGCTCGCCCTCGGCCTTCTTGAGCGCCTCCTTGGGCATGCGCGCGGCCTTGACCTTCTTCTCGAGCTCCTCCATGTCGGCGCCATCCTCGCCCTCGCCGAGCTCCTTCTGGATGGCCTTGACCTGCTCGTTCAGGTAGTACTCGCGCTGGCTCTTCTCCATCTGGCGCTTGACGCGGCCGCGGATGCGCTTCTCGACCTGCAGGATGTCGAGCTCGGTCTCGATCTGCGCGAGCAGCTTCTCGAGCCGCTCGGAGACGTCGTTGGTCTCGAGGATGTTCTGCTTCTGCTCGATCTTGATCGGCAGGTGGGCGGCGATGGTATCGGCCAGCCGGCCGGCGTCATCGATGCCGGCGAGCGAGGCGAGGATCTCCGGCGGCACCTTCTTGTTCAGCTTCACGTACTGGTCGAACTGCGCCAGGATGGCGCGGCGCAGGGCCTCGGCCTCGGGGCTTCCGGAAGCCGGGGGATCGACCGGCGAGAGATCGCAGGTGAAGTGCGTGCCGCTGTCGTCGATGCCCAGGATGCGCGCGCGGCGCGTGCCCTCCACCAGCACCTTCACGGTGCCGTCGGGCAGCTTGAGCATCTGCAGGATGTTCGAGACACAGCCGATCTCGTAGATGTCGTCGGCGGCGGGCTCGTCCTTCGAGGCGTTGCGCTGCGCCACCAGCATGATGCTCTTGCCGACCTCCATCGCCGCCTCGAGCGCCTTGATCGATTTCGGGCGCCCGACGAACAGCGGGATCACCATGTGGGGGAACACCACCACGTCGCGCAGCGGCAGCAGCGGCAGCGGCAGCGACTGGACAGTGGGGTTCTGCTCTTCGGACATGCGGAGTTCTCCGGTTGGACTTCCCGGCCGATGTGGCGCTGCCGGCGGGAATTTTCAAGCTTTCAACGTGTGTTCGAGCATACGCCGAATCGGCGCTCGGGCATGCGCGAAACCCCGCGCAATGCGGCGCCGACAGGCGAGGATGCAACACCGGCGCATGCGGGGCCGTTGCCGGTGCCGTCAGGATCGGCAGACCCCGGCGCCGGAACGATCGGGCTGTTGGCGCGCCCTGGCCGGCCTTCCGATGCGATCGGCGCCGATCAGCAGCGAACTTCGTCGAAAACCGTGCCAGGGCCTGTTCACCCTACGTCCCCACGCCGTGGCCTGCCGAGCCGCCACACTTCGTTGCCGGCTCCTTGCGTGGCACCGCCACGCGCGTCGCCGGCGCCTCGTTTGACGGCTCGGCAGGCCACGGCGCGGGGTCGATCGTAGGGTGAACAGGCCCTAGTTGGAGCCGGACACCCGCGGCGTCTCGGCGTAGATGATGAGCGGCTTGCCGTCGCCCTCGATGGCGTTGTCGTCGAGCACCACCTTCTGCACGTTCTGCAGGCTGGGCAGGTCGAACATGATGTCGAGCAGGGTGGCCTCGAGGATGGAGCGCAGCCCGCGCGCACCGGTCTTGCGCCGCAGCGCCTTGCGCGCGATGGCCTGCAGGGCCTGCGAGCGCACCTCGAGATCGACGCCTTCCATCGCGAACAGACGCTGGTATTGCTTGACCAGCGCGTTCTTGGGCTCGGTGAGGATCTGCACCAGCGCTTCCTCGTTGAGCTCGTCCAGCGTGGCGACCACCGGCAGGCGGCCGACCAGCTCGGGGATGAGGCCGAACTTGACCAGGTCTTCCGGTTCGACCTCGCGCAGCACCTCGCCGACCTTGCGCTCGGTGGCGCTGCGCACCTCGGCGCCGAAGCCGATGCCGGAACGCTCGGAACGGCTGCGGATGACCTTCTCCAGGCCGTCGAAGGCGCCGCCGCAGATGAACAGGATGTTGGTGGTGTCGATCTGCACGAAGTCCTGGTTCGGATGCTTGCGCCCGCCCTGCGGCGGCACCGAGGCGATGGTGCCCTCGATGAGCTTGAGCAGCGCCTGCTGCACGCCCTCGCCGGAGACGTCGCGGGTGATCGACGGGTTGTCGGACTTGCGCGAGATCTTGTCGATCTCGTCGATGTAGACGATGCCGCTCTGCGCCTTCTCGACCTCGTAGTTGCAGTTCTGCAGCAGCTTCTGGATGATGTTCTCGACGTCCTCGCCGACGTAGCCGGCCTCGGTGAGCGTGGTCGCGTCGGCGATCACGAACGGCACGTTGAGCAGCCGCGCCATGGTCTGCGCGAGCAGCGTCTTGCCCGACCCGGTGGGGCCGACCAGCAGGATGTTGCTCTTGGAGAGCTCGACCTCGTCCTTCTTGCCCTTGTGGCGCAGCCGCTTGTAGTGGTTGTAGACCGCGACCGAGAGGATCTTCTTGGCCTTCTCCTGGCCGATCACGTACTGGTCGAGGATGCCGCAGATCTCGGCCGGCGTCGGCAGGCCGCCCTTCTGCGCGGCCGCGGCGCCGTCGGCCTGGGTTTCGTCACGGATGATGTCGTTGCACAGCTCGATGCATTCGTCGCAGATGAACACCGACGGACCGGCGATCAGCTTGCGCACCTCGTGCTGGCTCTTGCCGCAGAACGAGCAGTAGAGCAGTTTCTCGGTCGATCCCTTCTTGTCCGTCATGTTCGCTCCGACCTGCCGCGTGACCGGACACGACACATCGGGCCGCGCCTGGATCGATGACCCGGATCAGCCACCTTCGCCTCGCGACGACATCACCTTGTCAATCAGTCCGTAGCTTACCGCATCTTCCGCCGACATGAAGTTGTCGCGGTCGGTGTCGGCGGCGATGCGCTCGATCGGCTGACCGGTCTTCTCCGCGAGGATGCGGTTCAGTCGCTCGCGTGTGTAGAGGATCTCCTTGGCGTGGATCTCGATGTCGGAGGCCTGGCCCTGCGCGCCGCCCGAGGGCTGGTGGATCATGATGCGCGCGTTGGGCAGCGCGAAGCGCTTGCCCTTGGCGCCCGCGGCCAGCAGGAATGCGCCCATGCTGGCGGCGATGCCCAGGCACAGCGTGCTCACGTCGGGCTTGATGAACTGCATGGTGTCGTACACCGACAGCCCCGCCGACACCGAGCCGCCCGGCGAATTGATGTAGAAGGAGATGTCCTTGTCGGGATTCTCCGATTCGAGGAACAGCATCTGTGCCACGATCAGGTTGGCCGATTGATCCATCACCGGGCCGACCAGGAAGATGACGTGCTCGCGCAGCAGGCGCGAGTAGATGTCGTAGGCACGCTCGCCGCGGCCGCTCTGTTCGACGACGATCGGCACCAGCCCCAGGCCCTGCGGCGCCTGGCGCTCGCGCGCCAGATGGGCGTTGACCAGATCCTCGACGATGCTGTTGAAGGTCATGGAGTGCTCCCAGGAATTGCGGTCAGCCGGGATTCGAGCCGTTCGGCTCGCCCGGCCGCGGCCGGTGTTCAGCCCGCTGCCATCAGTTCGTCGAAGCCGAGCGCGCGATCGGTGGCCTTGGCGCTGCCCAGCGCCCAGTCGACCACGTTCTGCTCGACCACCAGCGCCTCGACCTCGGCCAGGCGGTTGCGGTCGCTGAAGTAGTAGCGCACCACTTCGGCGGGGTTCTCGTAAGCCTGGGCGAACTCCTCGATCTGGCGGCGGATCTGGTCGGGCTTGGCCTGCAGGCCGTGCGCGCGCACGATCTCGGCCACGATCAGGCCGAGGCGCACGCGCCGCTCGGCCTGCTCGCGAAACGCGTCGGGCGGGATCTCCGGCATGTTCTTCGGATCGATGCCGCGCTGCTGCAGGTCCTGGCGGGCGCGCTCGAGCAGCGCCTGGCTCTCGCCGTCGACCAGCGCCCGGGGCAGCTCGAAGGACGCCAGGCCCAGCAGCGCGTCCATGACTCCGTTCTTGGTGCGCGCGCGCAGGCGCTGGCTCACCTCGCGCTCGAGGTTGCTGCGCACGTCGGCGCGCATTCTCGCGAGATCGCCGTCGGCCACGCCGAGCTGGCGCGCGAAGGCCTCGTCGAGCACGGGCAGCTGCGGCGCCTCGACCTTCTTCACGGTGACCTCGAAGCGGGCGGTCTTGCCGGCGAGCTCGGCCGAGCCGTATTCCGCCGGGAACGCCACCGGGAACGACTTCGACTCGCCCACGGCGGCGCCGCGCACGCCGGCCTCGAAGTCGGGCAGCATGCGGCCCTCGCCGAGCACGAACGGGAAGTCGCTCGCCGTGCCGCCGTCGAACGCGACGTCATCCAGCTTGCCCACGAAATCGATGGTGACGCGATCGCCGTCCTGCGCCGCCCGCGCCGCCTCGCTCCAGGTGACGCGCTGCCTGCGCAGGATCTCGATGGTCTTGTCGACCTCGGCCTCGCCGACCGGGCACGACAGGCGCTCGATCGCGAGCGTGCCGGGATCGGCGAGCTGGATCTCGGGATACACCTCGAAGGTGGCGGTGAAGCCGAGCTCGCCTTCGGGCGTGCCCTCGCGCGCCTCGATCCTGGGCTGGCCGGCCACGCGCAGCTTGTGCTCGCTGACCGCCTCGCTGAACGCCCTGGACACCGCGTCGCCGAGCACCTCGGCGTGCACCTGC
Source organism: Burkholderiales bacterium 70-64 (assembly GCA_001898645.1). Classification (GTDB taxonomy): domain Bacteria; phylum Pseudomonadota; class Gammaproteobacteria; order Burkholderiales; family Burkholderiaceae_E; genus Zeimonas. The sequence continues at coordinate 91,408 of MKUQ01000028.1, read as the reverse complement.
CGGCCGTAGGACTGCTCGACCATCTTCATCGGCACCTTGCCGGGGCGAAAGCCGGGCATCTTCATGTTGCGCGAGAGGTTGCGCAGGCGCTCGCCGACCTGGCGGTCGATCTCGGCCACGGGTACGGCCATGGCCAGCTTGCGCTCGAGCGTGCCGGTCGTTTCCAGTTGGGTTGCCATCTCGGTTGGTCCAGGATCCAGGGGTCTCGTGTATCGAAGCCGCGGCGGTCGGAGCGGGCCGTCGCCGGGCGTGGTGCGGCCGAAAGGACTCGAACCTTCACGCCTTGCAGCGCCAGGACCTAAACCTGGTGCGTCTACCCATTCCGCCACGGCCGCGAAACGCGCCATTCTAAACGAAGCGGTGCGCCCGCCCGGCCGGGGCGCCTCGCCCGCCCGGCGTGCCGGTTCGTCGCGCAGCACGCAGCGATCCTGTCTTCGCCTTTGCGCACCGGCGGAGCGCCGCGCGCCGGCGGCTACAATCGCGGCCATGCAGAGCCTGGTCACCTCGGTCGATCACTACGAGAATTTCCCGGTCGGCTCGCTCCTCATCCCGGCGCGCCTGCGCCCGGCCCTGGTCGCGATCTATCGCTTCGCGCGCTACGCCGACGATCTCGCCGACGAGGGCGAGGCCGCCTCCGCCGAGCGCCTGGCCGCGCTGGAAGCGCTCGACCGGGCGCTGCGCGGCGAAGGGCTCGATCCGCCGATCGTGGCCCAGCTGCGCCCGCACCTCGCCGCCCACGCGCTGCCCGTGGCGCCGCTGCGCGCCCTGCTCTCGGCGTTCGCGCAGGACTGCGGCACGGTGCGCCACGCGAGCTGGAACAGCGTGCTCGACTACTGCCGGCGCTCGGCCAACCCGGTCGGCGAGCTGGTGCTGCGCCTCTTCGGCGCCTGGAACGCGGCCACGCGCGAGCGCTCGGACGCGATCTGCACCGCGCTGCAGGTGCTCAACTTCCTGCAGGACCTGGCCGTCGACTGGCGGCGCGGCCGGCTCTACCTGCCGCTCGACGAGCTGCGCGCCGCCGGCCTGGGCGAGCGGGACGTCGCGCGCGCGGTCGAGGCCGGCCGCCTGGTCGATCCGCAGCTGGCGTGGTTCCTCGACACTCAGACGGCGCGCGCACGCGCCATGCTGCAGGCCGGAGCGCAACTGGTCGGCCAGCTGCCCTGGCGGCTGTCGCTCGAGCTGCGTGCGATCGTGGCCGGCGGGCTGCGCATCGCCGAGCGGCTGGCGGCCGCCGGCAGCGATCCGGTGGCAGCGCGGCCGTCGCTGGGCTGGCGCGACGCGCCGGCGCTGATGCGCCTGTGGTGGCGGACCCCGGCATGACGCCCGACGAATACTGCCGCGACAAGGCCACCGCCAGCGGCTCGAGCTTCTATTACAGCTTCCTGTTCCTGCCACCGGAGCGCCGCCGCGCCATCACCGCGCTGTATGCGCTGTGCCGCGAGCTCGACGACACGGTGGACGAGGCCAGCCACGCCGAGGTGGCGCAGGCCAGGCTGGGGTGGTGGCGCAGCGAGATCGACCGGATGTTCGCCGGCCAGCCGCAGCACCCGGTGACGCGCGCGCTCGCGCCTCATCTCGAAGCCTATGCGATCCGGCACCATCCGCTGACCGAGATCGTCGACGGCATGCAGATGGACCTGGAGCAGGACCGCTATCTCGATTTCGAGGGGCTGCGCCTGTACTGCCACCGCGTGGCCGGCGTGGTCGGCACGCTGGCGGCCAGCATCTTCGGGGCCGTGCGCCCCTCGACCCTCGAATACGCCGAGCGGCTCGGCCTGGCGTTCCAGCTCACCAACATCATCCGCGACGTCGGCGAGGACGCGCGCCGCGGCCGCGTGTACCTGCCGATCGACGAGCTGCGCCGTTTCGAGGTGCCGGTGCACGAGATCCTCGGCGCGCGCCCGAGCGAGCGCTTCGTCGCGCTGATGCGCTTCCAGGCCGAGCGCGCGCGCGCGCACTACCGCGAGGCCTTCGCGCTGCTCGAGGCGCCCGAGCGGCGCGCGCAGCGCCCCGGGCTGATCATGGCCGCGATCTACGCGCGGCTGCTTGACGAGATCGAGCGCGACGGCTTTCGCGTGCTGACGCACCGCACCTCGCTCACCCCGCTGCGCAAGCTCTGGCTGGCCTGGCGGACCTGGATGCGCGGCGCGGCGCCGCCGGTCTAGCCTGGACTCCTGCAGCGTGTCGACACGCCCCGATGCGGCGCGCGCCGACGTCCTCGTCGTCGGTGCCGGCTGGGCCGGGTTGTCGGCGGCGCTGCATCTGACGCAGGCCGGCCGCCGCGTCCACCTGGTCGAATCGGCGGCGGTGCCGGGCGGGCGCGCGCGCGAAGTGCGCCTGGACCTCGGCTTCGGGCCGCTCACGCTCGATGCCGGCCAGCACCTGCTGGTGGGCGCCTACCGCGAATCGCTGCAGCTCGCGCAGCGCCTGCACGCGGGCGCGGCGCCCTTCGACCGCTTCCCGCTGGCGCTGCGCGATACCGCGGGCCTGCGCCTGGCGGCCGTGCCGCTGCCGGCGCCGCTGCACCTGGCCGGCGCGCTGGCGCTCGCGCGCGGCCTGGGCCCGGGCGGGCGCCTCGCCGCCGTGCGCCTGCTCGCCGGCCTGCGCCGCGCCGGCTGGCAGGTGCTGCCGGGCGAGACCGTGGCCGCGCTGCTCGCCCGGCTGCGCCAGCCGCCCGCGCTCATCGAGCGCCTGTGGTCGCCGCTGTGCGTGGCCGCCCTGAACACCGCCGCGGAGGCGGCCTGCGCGAACGCCTTCGCCGCGGTGCTGCGCGACACGCTCGGCGCCGATCGCGGCGCCGCCGACTTCGTGCTGCCGCGCGCCACCCTGGCGGCGCTCATTGCGCACCCGGCCGCGGCCTGGCTCGCGGCGCACGGCGCAACGCTGTCGTGGCGCACCACCGCGAGGGCGATCGCCGCTTGCCCCGGCGGCTGGCGCGTGCACACCGGGGCCGACGCCCCTCTCGAGGCGGCGCAGCTGGTGCTGGCCGTGCCCGCGCGCAACGCCGCCAGGCTGCTCGCCCCTCTCACGCCGCGCGCGACGCCGCTGGCGCGGTTCGTGGAGGACCCGATCGCCACCGTCTACCTGGCCTGGCCCGCCGCGCAGGTGCCGCGGCTGCCGCGCTGGATCATGCTGCGCGAATCGATCGAACGGGGCGAGCACGGACAGTGGCTGTTCGATCGCGGCTGCCTGCAGGGGCATCGCCTCGCCGCGGCGGTGATCAGCACCGGTGGACGCCTGGGCGACGCCACGCCCGCGGCGCTCGCCGAGGGCGTGGTCCGCCAGCTCGGCGCGCAGCTGGGCCTGCCGGCGCCTTCCGGGGCGCGCACGGTGGTGGAGAAGCGCGCCACGCTGCGCTGCACGCCGCAGCGCCCGCGGGTGGATGCGGATCTGGTCGCCGCCGACCTGCCCGGGATATGGCTGGCCGGCGACTACGCCTACCCCGACTATCCGGCGACTCTAGAGGGCGCCGTGCGCAGCGGGCGCATCGCCGCCGAGCGCGCGCTCGGCTTTGCGGCGCAGCGAACGAACGCTCTTCATACGGTTCCGCGTTCGTTCGCAGAACAAGGCGGGGCGCCGAAGACAGTGCTGTAGCACGGCAAGGCGCCCCAACGCAGTGATGCGAACGAACGCGGAACCGTATCAGGCCCAGGCCGCCTCGAGCGCCTGATCGATGCGCTCCAGGGCCACCGTCTCCAGCCCCTCGATCGGGCGGCGGGGCGCGTTGGCCCCCGGGATCAGCAGCCGCGCGAAACCGAGCTTGGCGGCCTCGCGCAGCCGTTCCTGGCCGCGCGGCGCCGGGCGGATCTCGCCGGCCAGCCCCACTTCGCCGAACACCGCCAGCGCGCGCGGCAGCGGGCGATTCTTCAGCGACGAGACGATGGCCAGCAGCACCGCCAGGTCGGCCGCCGGCTCGCCGATGCGCACCCCGCCCACCGCGTTGATGAACACGTCCTGGTCGTAGCAGGCGATGCCGGCGTGTCGGTGCAGCACGGCCAGCAGCATCGCCAGCCGGTTCTGCTCCAGCCCGACCGACAGGCGCCGCGGGTTGGGCACGTGCGCGGTGTCGACCAGCGCCTGGATCTCCACCAGCAGCGGGCGCGAGCCCTCCTGCGTGACCAGCACGCAGGAGCCCGGCACCGGGCGCGCGTGCTGCGACAGGAACAGCGCCGAGGGGTTGGAGACGCCGCGCAGGCCGCGGTCGGTCATGCCGAACACGCCCAGCTCGTTGACCGCGCCGAAGCGGTTCTTGAAGGCGCGCACCAGCCGGTACGACGAGTGCGTGTCGCCCTCGAAGTACAGCACGGTGTCGACCATGTGCTCGAGCACGCGCGGGCCGGCCAGCGTGCCTTCCTTGGTGACGTGGCCGATCAGCACCATCGCCACGCCGGTCTGCTTGGACAGGCGGGTGAGGTGCGCGGCGCATTCGCGCACCTGCGCCACCGAGCCGGGCGCCGACTGCAGCTGCGTGGAATACAGCGTCTGGATCGAATCGATCACCACCACCGCCGGGCGGCGCGCCGCGACGGTCTCGAGGATGCTCTCCAGGGCGATCTCCGCCAACAGCGGCACGTGCGCCTCGCCGACGCCGAGCCGGCGCGCACGCAGCGCCACCTGCGAGGCCGATTCCTCGCCGGTCACGTAGAGCACCTCGCGCGAGGCCGACAGGTGCGCCAGCGTCTGCAGCAGGAGCGTCGACTTGCCGATGCCGGGATCGCCGCCGATGAGCACCACCGAGCCCTCGACCAGCCCGCCGCCGAGCACGCGGTCGAACTCCTCGATGCCGGTGTCGATGCGCACCGCTTCCTGGGCCGGCACGGCGTCGAGCGTGACCACGCCGTGGCCCGGCGCGAGCGAGCGGTAGCGGTGCAGCGCCTCGCCGCGACCTTCGACGGCGACCTCCTCGAGAGTGTTCCAGGCGCCGCAGCCCGGACATCGTCCCTGCCACTTGGGCGCGGCGGCGCCGCATTCGCTGCAGACGTACTGCGTCTTGGCGCGGGCCATGGCGGCCGGCTCAGGCAGGGTCGGCGTCGACGACGCGCACCGGCACGCGCGGCGCCAGCGCGCACATCAGCTCGTAGCCGATGGTGCCGGCGGCCTGGGCGACCTCGTCGATCGGCACCGTCTCGCCCCACAGCTCGACGGGCGTGCCGGGCCGGGCGTGCGGCAGGGCGTCGAGGTCGACCATCAGCATGTCCATGGCGACGCGCCCGACGGTGACGGTGCGCACGCCGTCGACGGCCACCGGCGTGCCGTTGGGCGCATGGCGCGGGTAGCCGTCGGCATAGCCGCAGGCGACCACGCCGATGCGCATCGGCTGCTCGGCGCGGAAGATCGAGCCGTAGCCGACCGCATCGCCGGCGGCCAGCGTCTGCACCGCCAGCAGGCGCGAGGCGAGCGTCATCGCCGGGCGCAGGCCCAGGGAGTGCGCATCGCGCGCGGCGAACGGCGTCCCCCCGTACAACATCACGCCGGGACGCACCGAATCGCCGTGCGCCTGCGGCAGCACCAGCGTGGCCGCGGAGTTGGACAGCGAGCGCGGCGCCGCCAGCCCCTCGGCCGCCGCCGCGAAGCGGCGCATCGCCTCGTCGGCGCCGCCGGGCAGGTCGGCGTTGGCGAAGTGTGTCATCAGCGTCAGGCGGCGCACCGCGGGCAGCCCGGCCAGGCGCGCGTAGGCCTCGCGAAAGGCGTCGTGCATGAAGCCGAGCCGGTTCATGCCGCTGTTGAACTTCAGGAACACGTCGAGCGCCGCCGGCGCGCGGACCGCCTCGATCCAGCGCAACTGGCGCGCCTCGTGCACCACCAGGGCCAGCCGCTCGCGCAGCGCCTGCTCGACGTCGTCCGGATCGAAGGCGCCCTCGAGCATCAGCAGCGGGCCGTCCCAGCCCTCGCGGCGCAGGCGCGCCGCGCGGTCGAACTCGACCAGGGCCAGGCCGTCGGCCGCAGCGAAGCCGCGCGCCGCGTTGGCCAGGCCGTGGCCGTAGCCGTCGGCCTTGACCACCGCCCACACGAAGCGCCCCGGCGCGCACTGGCGCACCCGCGACAGGTTGTGCCGCATGGCTGCAAGGGAGACGGTGGCCTGGATCGGTCGGGGCATCGGTCGGGGCGGCGCGGTGCGCCAACTATACACACCGTCGGACATTTGTTGCCTGGCGGCGATCCGGATCGTGGTATAACGCGTGCGCGCTCGGCAGCGGCAGGCGGCACGGCGCTGCGACAGACCGGCCTCCGGGGCTCCCGTGCGGCAGGGCAAGCCGCCAGACAGATGGAGACCTCAGAGCCCTTTGCCGATGAAGCGCGGCTTCTACACGATCATGGCGGCGCAGTTCTTCTCGTCGCTCGCCGACAACGCGCTGCTCATCGCCGCGATCGCGCTGCTCATCGAGCTGCACGCGCCCGAGTGGATGAAGCCGCTGCTCAAGCTCTTCTTCACCGTCTCCTACGTGATGCTGGCTCCCTTCGTCGGCGCCTTCGCCGACTCGATGCCCAAGGGCCGCGTGATGTTCGTCACCAACCTGGTCAAGATCGCCGGCTGCGCGCTGATGTTCTTCACCGTGCATCCCCTGCTCGCCTATGCGGTGGTCGGCTTCGGCGCCTCGGCCTACTCGCCGGCCAAGTACGGCATCCTCACCGAGCTGCTGCCGCCCGAGAAGCTGGTGGCCGCCAACGGCTGGATCGAGGGCACCACCGTGGCCTCGATCATTCTCGGCACCGTGGTCGGCGGGGCGCTGATCAGCCCGACGGTGGCCGACACGCTGCTGTCGATCGACATCCCCATCATCGATACCGGGATCGACACCGCGGCCGAGTCGGCGATCCTGGTGATCGCGGTGCTCTACGCGATCGCAGCGGCCTTCAACCTGCGCATCCCCGACACCGGCGCGCGCTACCCCAACCAGCCGCGCAACCCGTTCACCCTGCTGCGCGATTTCGCACGCTGCTGCCGCATCCTGTGGCGCGACAAGCTCGGGCAGATCTCGCTGTCGGTCACCACCCTGTTCTGGGGAGCGGGCGCCACGCTGCAGTTCATTGTGCTCGACTGGGCCCATCACGCTCTCGGCATGGCGCTGAGCCGGGCCGCCATCCTGCAGGGGGTGGTGGCGCTGGGCATCGCGGTGGGCGCGATGCTCGCCGCGCGCGCGGTGCGGCTGCGCGATTCGCTGCGGGTGCTGCCGGTGGGCGTGGCCATGGGGCTGGCCGTTCCGCTCATGACCCTGGTGTCGAGCGAATGGGCCGCCTACCCGCTGCTGGTGGTGATCGGCTCCCTGGCGGGCTTCTTCGTCGTGCCGATGAACGCCCTGCTGCAGCATCGCGGCCACGTGCTGATGAGCGCCGGCCACTCGATCGCGGTGCAGAACTTCAACGAGAACCTCAACATCCTGGTGATGCTGGGGCTGTACTCGCTGCTGCTGCGCCTGGCGCTCGGCGTGAACGTGACGATCGTCATCTTCGGCGCGTTCGTGGTGCTCACCATGCTGGCGGTGATGCGCCTGCACCGCGCCAACCAGCGGGTCTTCGATTCGGTTGCCCTGATCGGCCAGAGCAAGCACTGAGTGAACGCGCTACGGTTCCTTCGTGCGTTCCGGGTTCCCGTCGTGCACGGTGCGCGCGAGGCACAGGTCGGCCCAGGCGCGCCCCTTGTCGTGCAGGCTGCGCAGCAGGTAGGCCGGGTGGTAGGTGACCACCAGCGGGATCGAGCGTTCCCCTAGCCGGTAGGCGTGCACCCGCCCGCGCAGGCTGGCGATGCTGGCTTCCGTCTGCAGCAGCGCCTGCGCGGCGATGCGCCCGAGCGCAACGATCACCCGCGGCTCGACGAGCGTGATCTGGCGCTGCAGGTAAGGCGCGCAGCAGCGCAGCTCCTCGGGCGACGGATCGCGGTTGTTCGGCGGGCGGCACTTCAGCGTGTTGGCGATGAACACCCCCCGCCCACGCTCCAGGCCGAGCGCGGCGAGCATGGCGTCGAGCAGGCGTCCGGCGTTGCCCACGAAGGGCTCGCCGCGCCGGTCTTCCTCCGCTCCCGGCGCCTCGCCGATCAGCATCCAGCCGGCGTGCGGATCGCCCACGCCGAACACCGTGCGGTGACGCGTGGCCGAAAGCGCGCAGGCTTCGCACTGCTCGACCGAGGCGCGCAGCGCCGCCCAGTCCATCGCCGCGATCGAGGCGGCCCGCGACGGCGCGCCGCCGGCCGGCGGCTCGACGGGCTGCGCGGGCCGCTCCGCCGGAACGGCCGGGCGACCGCTCGCCGGCTCGACGGACTGCTCCATGGCGGCCGTGTTGCCGGCTGCCGGAGGGCCGTCCGGCGATTCATCGCCCGGGCTTTCCTCGCGGCGCATGCGCCAGGCCGGGCCGATGCCCAGCGCGGCGTATGCCCTGCGCTGCGATTCGTTCATCGCCCGGATCCCCCCGCGGCCGGATCGAGCCCGCGCTCGTGCAGCCTCGCGAACAGCACCAGGGCGTCTTCGCGTCCGCTCTCCCCGGCCGGGTAGTAGCGCTTGCGCACGCCGATCTGGGCGAAGCCGGCGGAACGATACAACGCGACGGCCGGCGTATTCGAGGGCCGCACCTCGAGCATCATGCCGCGCGCGCCGCGCCCGGCGGCATCGCGCATCAGCCAGCGCAGCATCGCACGTCCCAGCCCGCAGCCCTGGCGCTCGGCGCTGACGCTCAGGTTCAGCAGATGCACCTCGTCGGGGATCCACATCACGATGGCATAGGCGACCAGCTCCGGCCCCGCGAGGCCGGCGTTCTCCAGGACCCAGGCGTCGTAGCCCGCGGCCAGCGAATCGGCGAAGTTGCCGCGCGTCCAGGGATGCGGATAGACCCGGCACTCGATCGCCGCCACGGCATCGAGATCGGCACGCCGCATCGGACGCACGCGCAGCGGTGCCTCGTGCGGCCAGGCCTGCGCGCCCGTCGGCCTGGGCAGCGCGCTCATCGTCGCCTCCCGCGGACGTCGTCCGGGCTCACGGCTGGCTGCCTCCGGTGGACGCCGACCATGCTCACGGCCGCCCTCCGCCCGCGGTGCGGCGCTCGCGCAGCGCGCGCTGCTCGTCGCGATCGAGCGCGATCTTGTCGCGCACGTAGCGCGGCGACGCCTCGGCCGGCGCCAGCACGGCACCTTCGCACCAGCTCCGGTGGGCCAGCTCGGCCAGCGCATCGGCGCGCACGTACGATTCGTCCTCCCCGGGTGCCGGCACCGGCGCGACGCCATGGTGCGCGGCCCACTCGGCGAGCAGCCCGAGCCGCCGCCAGGCGTTGCCGGCGAGCAGCACCTCGCCGGCCGCGACCTCGCGTCCGGGCCACAGCGCCTCCAGCGCCTCGGCGAAGCGCTGCCTGGGCAGCACCCGCGGCGCGATCAGGGGCCGGGCGAGCGGCAGCGGGAACGTGCATCCGCCGCCGCTTCCCGCGTCATGCGCGACGGCCTCGATCCGGTACATCGCCACGTACAGCTCGTCGATGCGCGCGTCGCTGGCCACCAGCACCCATGCCGCGGGCGCGCTGCTGCCGCGCACGCGCTGCCAGGCCAGCGCGGCCGGCGCGTCGATGGCGATCAGCGGCCGCCCGAGCGCCAGGCCGAGGCCCTGCGCCACGGCGCAGCCGATGCGCAGCCCGGTGAACGCGCCGGGCCCGGCGTCGAAGGCCACGGCATCGAACTGGTCCAGCGCCACGCCGGCGTTGGCGCTGGCCTCGCGCACCATGGCGAGGATGCGCTCGGACTGCGCGTTGCCCAGACGCTCGGACAGGCAATCGCTCTCGCCGATGCCGTCGCGATGCCGGTACACGCCCACCGAGCACCACTCGCCGGAGGTGGCGAGCGCGAGCAGGCACAGCGGCGCGCCCGCCTCGCGGGTGCCCTGCACCCGGGCGCCGGGCGACGGCCGAACCGGAACGGAAGCGGTATCCATGTCGCGACGCGGGTTCAGTTGCGGCCGCGCTCGTGCCCGCGCCCCTCGAAGGGGCGCGCCTCGCGCACCTGACTGCGCAGCTGCTCGCGCTCCTGCGGCGAGAGACGGTTGCGCGGGCGTTCGGCGCCCTCCCCCCTCTGGGACCGCTCGACGCGCTGCTGACTGAGCTCGCGCCGCAGCTGCTCGCGTTCGCTCGGGTCCATGCGCCCGCCGCGCGGCTGGGCCGCCGCCACGCCGCTCGCGAGCACGACGCAGACCAGGGCGAGCGCCGCCGCCAGCCGGCGGCGCGTCGGATGCGGGGGCATGGCCTTCGGCGCGATCATGACCGCATTCTAGTCAGCGCCGACCACCCGTGCAGCCGATACGGCGTAAACGCTGTAACAGCCGGTAACCGGAGCCCCCGGCAAATGCCCTCCGGCGCCGGGCGCGGCTATCATCCGCGCCATGAGCCCCGATGCCCGCAAACTCCTGGTGGTCGACGACGACCCGAAACTGCGCGAGCTGCTGCGCCGCTACCTGGGCGACAACCAGTTCGAGGTCAGCCTGGCGCAGGATGGCGCGGCGATGAACCGGCTGATGCTGCGCGAGCACTTCGACCTGATCGTGCTCGACCTGATGCTGCCCGGCGAGGACGGCCTGGCCATCGTGCGCCGGCTGCGCGGCGCCAACGACCGCACGCCCATCGTCATGCTCACCGCCCGCGGCGACGACGTCGATCGCATCGTCGGCCTGGAGGTGGGCGCCGACGACTATCTGCCCAAGCCCTTCAATCCGCGCGAGCTGCTCGCGCGCATCCACGCGGTGCTGCGGCGCAGGCCGTCGGCCGAGCTCCCCGGCGCGCCCTCGGCCGAGCCGGCCGAGGTCAGCTTCGGCCCGTTTCGCCTCGACCTGGCCACCCGCGCCTTCACCCGCGACGGCGAGCCGGTGCCGCTGACCACCGGCGAGTTCGCGGTGCTCAAGGTGCTCGTGCAGCACGCACGCATGCCGCTGTCGCGCGAGAAGCTCATGGCGCTGGCGCGCGGCCGCGAATACGGCGCCTACGACCGCAGCCTCGACGTCCAGGTGTCGCGCCTGCGCAAGTTGATCGAGGCCGATCCGCAGCAGCCGCGCTACATCCAGACGGTATGGGGCGTCGGCTACGTGTTCGTGCCCGACGACGCATGACGCGGGCCACGCCGGCCGGCGCTGCCGCTGGCGCTGCGGCGCCCGCAGCCCCGGCGCGCCCGCAGCGCATCAGCCTGTTCTGGCGCACCTTCCTGCTGCTGGCGCTGCTGATCGGCGCCAGCCTGGGCGCCACGCTGGGCGCGGCCGGGCTGCTCGAACGCACGCCGCCCGAGCAGCGCCTGGCCTGGGAGATCGCCTCGGTGGTCAACCTCACGCGTTCCGCGCTGGTCAGCGCCGAGGCCGATCGGCGCCTGAACCTGCTCGACCAGCTGGCGCAGGAGGAGCAGGTACGCGTGCTGCCCAAGGAGCCCGGCGACCGCATCGACGAAAGCGCCACCGGTCCGCGGCTGCACGCGCTCGAGCCGCGCCTGCGCCAGCTGCTCGGGCCGGCGACGCGGGTGGCCGGACGCGTCGACGACATCGACGGCGTGTGGGTGAGCTTCGAGATCGACGGCGACGCCTACTGGCTGATCCTGCCGCGCGCGCGGGTGGAGCGCCAGTTCGGCCCCAGCCTCGGGCTGCTCGCGCTGATCGCCGCCGGCCTGTCGCTGCTCGGGGCGCTGGTGATCTCGCGCCTGGTCAATCGCCCGCTGGCCGACCTCACCGGCGCCATCGACGTGCTCAGCCGCGGCGAGGCGCCCGCGCCGCTGGCCGACGAAGGCCCGACCGAGATCGCCGCCGTGAACCGACGCTTCAACCGCCTGGCGCGCGACCTGGCCCGGCTCGACGAGGACCGCACGGTCGCGCTGGCCGGCATCTCGCACGACATCCGCAGCCCGCTGGCGCGCCTGCGCATGGAGATCGAGCTGGCCGAGATGCCCGCCGAGCAGCGCGCCTCGATGGCCGAGGACATCGAGCGCATCGATCGCATCGTGGGGCAGTTCGTGCAGTACGGACGCAGCGCAGAGTCCCCGCGCGCCGAGCAGGTCGACGTCGCGGCGCTGCTGGCCGCCATCGGGCAGGCCTACCGCTCGGCCGTCGAGGCGGGCGAGCTGGTGCTCGACATCGACCCCGGCAACGCCCGCCGCTGGTACGGCGATCCCACCGACCTGCAGCGCTCGATCGCCAACCTCGTCGACAACTCGATGCGCTACGGACGCGCCGCGCCCGACGGCCCGGCGCGGGTGGCCGTGCGCGCGCGCGCCACCCGCGGCGGCCTCGAGATCGAGGTGCGCGACCGCGGCCCCGGCGTGCCCGCCGCCGACCTCGAGCGCCTGCTGCGCCCGTTCGCGCGCCTCGACGATGCGCGCAGCGAACGCGGCGGCTCGGGCCTCGGGCTGGCCATCGTGGACCGCCTGGCGCGCCGCTACGGCGGCGGCTTGCGGCTGGTCAACGCGGAGGGCGGCGGACTTGCGGCATGCTTGAGCCTGCCGCACTACCGTGGCGGTCCGGCGACCCCGGGCCGTTCCGGCGGCGATAGGCCGACACAATCAATCGAATAAGTACCGTCAATTGGCATCTGCAATCGCTCTTTGCTAGATTGGCTGAACCGGCCGCGATCGCGCCGGGATGCGTGATCGCGCCACGGCTCCACCCTCGACCACAGGAGACATGCCATGGCAAAACTGCAAGGCACCAAGACCCACCAGAACCTGAAGGACGCATTCGCGGGCGAAAGCCAGGCGAACCGGCGCTACCTGTACTTCGCCAACAAGGCCGACGTCGAAGGCCAGCCCGAGGTCGCCGCGCTGTTCCGCTCCACTGCCGAAGGCGAGACCGGCCATGCGCACGGCCACCTCGATTACCTGTCCGAGGTGGGCGACCCAGCCACCGACCTGCCGATCGGCTCCTCCGAGAAGAACCTGAAGTCGGCCGTCGCGGGCGAGACCCACGAGTACACCGACATGTACCCGGGCATGGCCAAGACGGCCCGCACGGAAGGCTTCGACGAGATCGCCGACTGGTTCGAGACGCTCGCCAAGGCCGAGCGCTCGCACGCCAACAAGTTCGCCAAGGCGCTCGAGGGGCTGGCCTGAGCGACCGCGCGCCGTCGCCTCGCGGCGGCGCGCATCGCCCCCAGGGGGCTCGCGCGAGCGTGCTCCCTCTTCGACGTCATCCGCACCGCACGCGGCGGGCGCAGCGCCGCTGCGCCATTCCGACGAACCGGAAACCACCATGACCGCACGAGAAGGTTCGCTCGAAGCGCCGACCCGTCATCCGCTCGACTGGAAGAACCCGGAGTTCCACGACGAATCGCGCGCGCTCGACGAGATGCACCGGGTGTTCGAGATCTGCCACGGCTGCCGGCGCTGCCTGAGCCTGTGCAACGCGTTCCCGACGCTGTTCGACCTGATCGACGAATCGGCCTCGGGCGAGATGGACGGCGTCGACCGTGTCGACTACTGGAAGGTCGTCGACCAGTGCTACCTGTGCGACATCTGTTACATGACCAAGTGTCCGTACGTGCCGCCGCACCCCTGGAACGTCGATTTCCCGCACCTGATGCTGCGGGGCAAGGCGATCGGCTTCCGCAAGGGCACGCCGACGCAGTTCCGCGACAAGGCGCTGTCGTCGACCGACCGCAACGGCACGCTGGCCGGCATTCCGGTGGTGGTGCAGGCGGTCAACGCGCTCACCCGCAACAAGACCTTCCGCAGGGGCCTGGAGAAGGGCCTCGGCGTCGACCGCAATGCCTGGCTGCCCGAGTTCACCAGCGACAAGTTCCGCGCCTACGCGGCGCCCTCGCAGGCGCATCCGGTGCGCGATGGCCAGCGCACGCCGGGCAAGGTGGCCATCTACGCCACCTGCTACGTCAACTACAACGAGCCGGGCATCGGCCACGACCTGACCAAGGTGCTCGACCACAACCGCATCCCCTACGTGCTCGCCGCGAAGGAGGCCTGCTGCGGCATGCCCAAGCTGGAGCTGGGCGACCTCGACTCGGTGGCCGCGCTCAAGGAGAAGAACATCCCGGCGCTCGCCCGGCTGGCGCGCGAGGGCTACGCCATCCTCGCCCCCATTCCGTCCTGCGCGCTGATGTACAAGCAGGAGCTGCCGATGCTCTTTCCCGGCGATGCCGACGTGCAGGCGGTGCAGGAGGCGATGTTCGACCCGTTCGAGTACTTCGCCCTGCGCGCCAAGGACGGGCTGCTCGAGACCGATTTCTCCACGCCGCTGGGCAACGTCTCGTACCACGTGTCCTGCCACCTGCGGGTGCAGAACGTGGGCCAGAAGACGCGCGAGGTGCTCGAGACCATCCCCGGCACCCACGTGCACACGATCGAGCGCTGCTCGGGACATGCCGGCACCTGGGGCGTAAAGAAGGAATTCCACCAGACGGCGATGAAGATCGGCCGGCCGGTGTTCCGCCAGATGGGCGAGCATCCGCAGGGCGAGCCGAACTGGATCACCTCGGATTGCCAGCTCGCGGGCCATCACATCGAGCAGGGCATGGGCGAGGCGGGGCGCAGCGTCGAGGGCAGGCTGGCCCATCCGCTGACGCTGCTGCGCATCGCCTACGGATTGCAGTAAGGAGATCGATCATGGGAGTTCTTTCGCGCGAATCGCTGATGACGCTGGAGGCCTACGCCAAGGCGAGGCCCGACTTCCGCCGCCGCGTCATCGAGCACAAGAGGAACCGCACCTTGGCGCTGGGCACCCACGTCACGCTGCTGTTCGAGGACGAGCTGACGGTGCGCTACCAGGTGCAGGAGATGCTGCGCATCGAGAAGATCTTCGAGGAGGACGGCATCCAGCACGAGCTGGACGCCTACAACCCGCTGATCCCCGACGGGCGCAACTTCAAGGCCACCATGCTCATCGAGTACGAGGACGTCGACGTGCGGCGCCGCGAGCTCGCGCAGCTCAAGGGCATCGAGCGCAAGACCTGGGTCCGCGTGGGCGACGCCGCGAAGGTGTACGCGATCGCCGACGAGGATCTCGAGCGAGAGAACGAGCAGAAGACCTCCGCGGTGCACTTCCTGCGCTTCGAGCTCACCGACGCGATGGCCGATGCGCTGTCGGGCGGCGCCGCGCTCTCGGCGGGCGTCGACCACGAGCACTACACGGTAGCGGTCGAGTTGCCCGAGGCCGTGCGCACGGCGCTGCTGGCCGATCTGCGCTGAATGCGCGGAGCAGACCCGTACTGAACGGGCGAAGGAGGTCGGGGCCGCCGCCGCGGGTGCTTCAGGTTTCCGGGCCGCCGTCGTCCAGGCGCGCCGCCAGCGCCGTATCGAGCCGCTCGGCCCAAGCCGCGGCATCGAGGCCGGCCGCTGCGGGCGTTTCCTCGCAGGCAGCGGTGAGCGCGTGCAGGCGCGCCGCGTCGGCCGGTTCGCCGAGCGCCTCGCACAGCAGGCGCCAGTCGGGACGCGCCACCAGTGTGCCGGCCGAATAGGCGACGCCGGCGCGCTTGCGCTGCTGCGACAGCCCGGTGAGCTTGCGCCCGTCCGCGGCCACCACCTCCCACGGCGAGAGCGCGCCGAAGCAGGCCCAGCGGACGCCCGCGGCGGTTGCTGCATGCGCCGCACCCGTCGCACCCGCAGCATCGGGCGCGGGCCGCTGCACCCGCGGGTCGAGCGCGCGCGCGGCGATGCCGGCCTGCGCCAGCACGCCGGCATGCAACTCGCCCAGCCAGCGGTAGCTGTCCACCAGCCCCTCGCCGAGCAGCGCATGCCCGGGCGGCAGCACCACCGTGACGCCCACCATCCAGGGGCCGGCCAGCACCGCGCCTCCGCCGGACGGCCGCACCGTGACGGCGACGCCGCGCGGAGCGCGCCGCATGGCCGCCTCGTGCAGCGCACGCTGGGCGCAGCCGAGCACGATCTCCGGCGCACGGTAGCGCCATACCCGCCAGCGCGGCGCTGCCAGCGGCGCCGCGAGCACGCCGGCGCACCAGGCGTGCTCCTCGGCGATGCTGGCTTCTGCGACCGGCATTCAGCCCGCTTCGCGCAGCGTGCCGATCGGCACGCTGCGCGCGAAGGTCCCCTCGGCGGGAACGAGGATGCGCTCCAGCACGCCGTCGGCCGGCGCCGGCACCTCGATGCTGGTCTTCACCAGCACCACCACGGCCACCGTCGCACCGGCCTTCACCGCGTCGCCCTCGGCGACGAGCCAGCGATCGAGCAGCGCCTCGGTGCCCTCCTCGACGTCCTTCCAGCAGGCGTCGTCGAGGACGATCTGCCTCGTCATGCGGGCACCGCCTGCACGGCCGGCGCGCTGCACAGCGCGCGCGCCGCCTCGACGATCGAGTCGACCTGCGGGATCACGAAGCGCTCGAGCGGACGGCTGTAGGGAATCGGCACGTCGGGCACCGCGAGGCGCTTGACCGGCGCGCGCAACTGCACCGTGTCGAGGTTCTCGGCGACGATGGCGGCGATCTCGCCGCTCAGGCCGAAGCTCAGGTAGTCCTCGTCGGCCACCAGCAGCCGGCCGGTCTTGGCGACCGACTTCAGCACCGCCTTGCGGTCGAGCGGCACCAGGGTGCGCAGGTCGATCACCTCGACGTCGATGCCGTCGCGCTCGAGGGCGGCAGCGGCCTGCGCCGCCTTGTGCACCATCTGGCTGAGCGTGACGATGGTGAGGTCGCGCCCCTCGCGCACCGTGCGGGCCTCGCCGAAGGGCACCGTGTACGGCGCCTGCGGCACCTCGGTGGTGCTGCCCTCGAAGTAGGCCATCCACGGCAGGCCCATGATGCCCTTGTGGAACATGAACATCACCGGGTTGTCGTCGCGGATCGCCTGGATCATCAGCCCCTTGGCGTCGTAGGCGTTCGACGGGACCACCACCTTCAGGCCCGGCATGTGCGCGAAGGTGGCGAACAGGCACTGCGAGTGCTGCGCGGCGTCGTTGTAGCCGCCGCCCACGGCGGTCATCAGCACCACCGGCAGGCGGATGTTGCCGCCGGCCATGTAGGTGTTCTTCGCCAGGTGGTTGTAGATCTGGTCCATGCACACGCCGAAGAAGTCGACGAACATCAGCTCGGCGATCGGGCGCATGCCGGCGGCGGCCGCGCCGGTGGCCGCGCCGATGAACGCCGTCTCGGAGATCGGCGTATCCATGATGCGGTCCTTGCCGAACTTGTCGAGCAGCCCGCCGGTGGCGCCGAAGATGCCGCCGTAGCGGCCGATGTCCTCGCCCATCACGAAGACCGTGGGGTCGCGTTCCATCTCCTGCGCGATCGCCTCGGAGATCGCCTGGGCCATCGTCAGGGTTCGTGATTCGCTCATGATCGGTTACTCCCGTGAGAGGAGCGCCGCGGACGAAGCCGTCCGCGCGCGGGTGTCAGACGAACAGGTCGGCCAGCGCGTCGGCCGGCGCGGGGTATTCCGCCGCCCGGGCGTAGGCGTAGGCCTCGTCTACCCGCCCCTTCGCCCGCGCATCGATCTGCGCGCGCCGCGCATCGTCCATCAGGCCCTGCGCCTTGAGCTGCGCGGCCAGGCGCGGAATCGGATCGTTGGCGCGCAGCTTGGACACCTCGTCCTTGGGACGGTAGACCTCGGCATCGCCCTGGAAGTGGCCGAGGTAGCGATCGGTGCGCACCTCCAGCAGCGACGGCCCCTGGCCGCGGCGTGCGCGCTCGATGGCGGGACCTGCCGCCTCGAACACCTCCACCGCGTCGTTGTTCGCCACGTGGATGCCCGGCATGCCGTAGGCGGCCGCGCGATCCGACACTTTCGGGATCGAGGTGGCCTCGGGCTTGGGCACCGAGATCGCCCAGTAGTTGTCCTCGCACACGAACAGCACCGGCAGCTTCCACAGGGCGGCCAGGTTCAGCGATTCATGGAACGAGCCCTGGTTGGCCGCCCCTTCGCCGAAGAAGGCCACCGCCACCCAGTCGCGGCCGAGCTTCTTGGCCGCCAGCCCCGCGCCGCACGCCGGCGGCAGGCTGGCGCCGATGATGCCGCTGCAGCTGAAGCGGTTCTCCGGGTCGAAGAGGTGCATGTGGCCGCCCTTGCCCTTGCCCAGGCCGGCAGCCTTGCCGAACATCTCGGCGGTCATCGCCTGGAGCGGCACGCCCTTGGCGATCGCGAAGTGGTGAGGCCGGTGGGTGCCGACCACCGTGTCTTCCTTCTTCAGGTGGGCGCATACGCCCACGGCGACCGGCTCCTGACCCGCCGACAGGTGCATCTCGCCGGGTACCGGTCCCGAGCCGATGTCGAAAGCCAGCCCCTTCTGGATCTTCGGCGGCAGCTTGCCCTCGAGGTAGACGGCGGCCATGGTCTCCTCGTAGTGGCGGATCTCCACCATCCTCTCGTACATCCACAGCAGCGACTCGTTGCGATCGCGCATGATCTCCTCCTTTCATCGGCCGGTGCCGGCAGCGAAGGCATAGCAATACGCCATCTGCGCCGCCGTCCGTTGATCCGGATCAATGTGCGTTGCGCGGCCCATGCCCGCGACTCCCGCTTGGTCCTGGCGAGCGTCGTGATCCTTGCAGGCGCAGTTCGGCCCGGCCCCGAAGCCGGGGCCGGACCGAAGGAAGGAGGCTAGGGCCTGTTCACCCTAGAAGAAGGATGCGCTGCTTCAGGCCGGCTCGGGCACGCTGGGCAGGCCGGCCAGCGCCATCGCGAGCTCCTCCTCGTTGTACGACTGGTCGGTGAGGGTGCCGGCGCTGTAGGCCATGTAGGCCGCCATGTCGAAGTGGCCGTGCCCGCACAGGTTGAAGAGGATGGTCTGCGAGCGCCCTTCGCGCTTGCAGCGCAGCGCCTCCTCGATCGCCCCCTTCACCGCGTGGTTGGCCTCCGGAGCGGGCAGGATGCCCTCGGCGCGCGCGAACTGGATGCCGGCCGCGAAGCACTCGGTCTGGTGGTAGGCCACGGCCTCGATCAGGTTCAGGTCGCGCAGGTGCGACACCAGCGGCGCCATGCCGTGGTAGCGCAGCCCACCGGCGTGGAAGCCGGGCGGCGTGAAGGTCGACCCCAGCGTGTGCATCTTCGCCAGCGGCGTCATGTGCCCGGTGTCGCCGAAGTCGTAGGCGAACTTGCCGCGAGTGAGCGACGGGCAGGCCGCCGGCTCGACGGCCACGATGCGCGGCTTGGCGCCGCCGCGCAGCCCGTCGCCGATGAACGGGAAGGTGATGCCGGCGAAGTTCGAGCCGCCGCCGGTGCAGCCGACGATGACATCGGGCCAGGCGTCGGCCATCTTCAGCTGCTCCATCGCCTCCAGCCCGACCACTGTCTGGTGCAGCAGCACGTGGTTGAGCACCGAGCCGAGCGCGTACTTGGTGTCGTCGTTCTTGGCGGCGATCTCCACCGCCTCGGAGATGGCGATGCCGAGGCTGCCCGGGTGGTCCGGCCGCTTGGCCAGCACGCTGCGCCCGTACTCGGTCTCGGTGGACGGCGAGGGCAGGCAGCGCGCGCCGTAGGACTCCATCAGCGCGCGCCGGTACGGCTTCTGGTCGTAGGACACGCGCACCTGGAACACCGTGACGTCGATGCCGAACAGCGCGCCGGCGAAGGCGAGCGAGGAGCCCCACTGCCCGGCGCCGGTCTCGGTGCTCAGCCGCTTGATGCCCGCCTCCCGGTTGTAGAAGGCCTGCGGCACCGCGGTGTTCGGCTTGTGGCTGCCGGCGGGGCTGACGCCCTCGTACTTGTAGAAGATCTTCGCCGGCGTGCCCAGCGCCTTCTCCAGCCGATGAGCCCGGAACAGCGGGCTCGGGCGCCACAGGCGATAGATGTCGCGCACCGGCTCGGGGATGTCGATCTCCCGCTCGGTGGTGACCTCCTGCATGATCAGCGCCATCGGGAACAGCGGCGCCAGGTCATCGGGGCCCACCGGCTTCATCGTGCCCGGATGCAGCACCGGTGCCAGCGGCTTGGGCAGGTCGGCCTGGATGTTGTACCAGCGCTTCGGAATCCGGCTCTCGTCGAGCAGGAACTTGGTTTGCTCTCCCACTGTCGTCTCCCCTTGTTTGTCCGCATCGCCGCTGGCGACCTTCGCACGGGCGATCGCCCAGTGTACCGAAAACGCCCTCGGCGGCGTCACTTTCGGCAGACGCGGGCGACGGGGCGCCTTGATTCCGCTCAATCGCTCCGGAGGAGGACCACCGCCTGCGCCGCGATGCCCTCGCCGCGCCCTTCGAAGCCGAGGCGCTCGTGGGTCTTGGCCTTCACGCTGACCCGGTCGGCATCGAGCGCGAGCACCGCCGCGATGCGCTGCACCATGCGCGGCAGGTGCGGCGCGAGGCGCGGCGCCTGGGCGATCACGGTGGAATCGACGTTGACGATCTCCCAGCCGGCCGCGCGCACGCGCGCAGCCGCCTCGCCGAGCAGCAGCGCGCTGTCGGCGCCGCGCCAGCCGGCGTCGGTGTCGGGGAAATGGCGGCCGATGTCGCCCAGCGCAGCGGCCCCGAGCAGGGCGTCGGTGATCGCGTGCAGCAGCACGTCGGCATCGGAGTGCCCGAGCAGCCCCTGCGCGTGGGCCAGCTCGACGCCGCCGACGATCAGCGCGCGCCCGGGCACCAGCGCGTGCACGTCGTAGCCCTGCCCGATGCGCAGCTTCATCGGCGCTGCGCGGCGCGCCGCTCCAGCAGCCAGCGCATCCATTCGAGGTCTTCCATGGTGGTCACCTTGAAGTTCGCGCGCCCGCCTTCGACCAGGCGCGGCGCATGGCCGGCGCGCTCGAGCGCCGCGGCTTCGTCGGTCACCTCCGGATGCGACGCCAGTGCCTCGGCGAGCAGGCCGAAGCGGAACATCTGAGGGGTCTGCGCCAGCCACAGGCGCTCGCGCGCCAGCGTGGCCTGCGCATGGCGGCGGCCGTCGTCGTGGCCGTCGTCGCTGTGCTTGACGGTGTCGCCCACCGGCACGGCCAGCAGGCCGCCGACCGGCGAATCGCCCAGCTCCCCGCGCAGGCGCTCGAGCATCGCCGGCTCGAGCCCCGGGCGGGCGGCGTCGTGCACCAGGACCCAGTCGTGCGGCCGCGCGCCGCCGCCGGCCAGCCGGCGCAGGCCGGCGCCGACCGTCTCGGCGCGGGTCGCCCCGCCCGCTCCGTGCACCTCGACGCGCTCGCGTCCCCCGAGCAGCGCCGCCGCTCGGGCATCCGCGGGCGACACCACGACCAGCACCCGCTCGATCCAGGGCACCGCCAGCATCGCCTCCACGCTCCATTCGAGCATGGTCCTGCCGGCGAGCTCCAGGTATTGCTTGGGCAGCGCGGCGCCCAGGCGCGCGCCCACGCCCGCTGCGGGAATCAGCGCAAGCCAGCGGGCATCGGAAGCGATCGGAATCCCCTGGGAGAGAGTTGCAACTGCAGGCCCGACCCTGCGGGCATCTGGACCGCTCGGGCAGAAGCTAGAATTGTAGCCTTGCGCGTCTTCCGCACCGAAGTGCCCTCCCTGCATCCGCTCGCCCCGCCCGCCACGCCTTCCGGCTCCCGCATCGAACCGCCCGCGCCGGTCGCGGCACGCCAGACGCGCCCGCCGGCCGCCGGTGCGCCCGTGCTCGACGCGCTGGTCGTGGCGCACCCTGCGCCGGCGCCCGGACAGGTGCGCACCCTGCCCGGCTGCCGCGGCTCGGGCGACGCCCTGCTGCTGGCGGCGCTCGCGCAGCGCGAGGCGGGCGCCGGGCGCATGCTGGCGGTCGTGGCGGCGGGCGCCCCCGACGCCCAGCGGCTCTCCGAGGAGATCCGCTGGTTCGTGCCCGGCCTGCGCGTGCTGCTGCTCCCGGACTGGGAGACCCTGCCCTACGACGCATTCTCGCCGCACCAGGACCTGATCTCGGCGCGCCTGGCGACCCTGTATGCCTTGCAGCGCGGCGAATGCGACGTGCTGGTGGCGCCCGCCACCACCGCGCTGCACCGCCTGGCGCCGCCGGCCTTCCTCGCCTCGCACACCTTCTTCTTCCACAAGGGACAGCGCCTGGACGAAGCGCGGCTGCGCAGCCAGCTCGTGCTGGCCGGCTACGAGCACGTCTCGCAGGTGGTGCGTCCGGGCGAGTACTGCGTGCGCGGCGGGCTGATCGACCTCTATCCGATGGGTGCGGCGCTGCCCTACCGGCTCGACCTGTTCGGCGACGAGGTCGAATCGATCCGCACCTTCGATCCCGACAACCAGCGCAGCCTGTTCCCCATCGAGCGCGTGCGCCTGCTGCCCGGCCGCGAGTTCCCCGTGGACGAGGCCGCGCGCACCGCGTTCCGCGGCCGCTGGCGCGAGCGCTTCGACGGCGATCCGTCGCGCAGCCCCGTCTACCGCGACGTCGGCAACGGCATCATGCCGGCCGGCATCGAGTACTGGCTGCCGCTGTTCCACGAGGCCACCGCCACCCTGTTCGACTACCTGCCGCAAGGGGCCATCGTGGTCTCGCACGGCGAGGTCGAGCCGGCCGCGCAGCGCTTCGCCCAGGAGACCGCGCAGCGCCATCGCTTCCTCGCCCACGATCCCGAGCGCCCGCTGCTGCGACCCGACGAGCTGTTCATCGACGCCGCCCGCTTCTTCACCGAGGCGCGCCGCTTCGGACGCTGGGCGATCGGGCGCGCGGACGCGGGCGGCCAGGACGCCGCCGCCGGCGGCGGCGCCACTGCCGATGCGGCCATCGACGTCCGCACCGGCACCCGAACCGATGCCGCTGCCGATGGCCTCGCCAGCGCCGCTGCTGCCGCTACTGCCGCCGAAACCCGCGCCGACGCCTTCGCGCTCACCCTCCCCGACGTCTCGGTCGATCGCCGCGCCGAGCATCCCGTCACGCGGCTGGCGGCCTTCGTGGCCGGCTCGCCGGTGCGCAAGCTGGTGCTGGCCGAGTCCGCCGGCCGGCGCGAGACCCTCGCGCAGCTGTTCGGCGAGCACGGCCTGGCGCTGCCCCAGGTCGACGACTGGAACGCCTTCCTGGCCGGCGACGAGGCCGCGGCGCTGGCCGTCGGCCCGCTGCAGGGCGGCTTCGTCGTACCCGGCGCGCAGATCGCCGTCATCACCGAGGCGGAGCTGTTCGTCGGCGCGGTGCGGCGCACGCGGCGCGGGCGGCGCGATGCGCAGACCGACGTCGACGCCATCATCCGCGATCTCTCCGAGCTCAAGATCGGCGACCCGGTGGTGCACGCGCAGCACGGCATCGGCCGCTACGAGGGGCTGGCGACGATGGACCTCGGCGACGGTCCGACCGAGTTCCTGCACCTCACCTACGCCAACCAGGCCACGCTGTACGTGCCGGTCTCGCAGCTGCACGTGATCGGCCGCTACAGCGGCGCGAACCCCGAGGAAGCGCCGCTGCACCAGCTCGGCTCCGGGCAGTGGGAGCGCGCGCGCCGGCGTGCCGCGCGCCATGCGCGCGACGCCGCCGCCGAGCTGCTCGACCTGTACGCGCGCCGCGCCGCGCGCACCGGCCATCGCTTCGGCTTCGACGCCCAGAGCTACGCCGCCTTCGCCGAGGGCTTCCCCTTCGAGGAGACGCCCGACCAGCTCGCGGCGGTGCATGCGGTGATCCAGGACATGGTCTCGGGCAAGCCCATGGACCGGCTGGTGTGCGGCGACGTCGGCTTCGGCAAGACCGAGGTGGCGCTGCGCGCGGCCTGGGTCGCCGTGGCCGACGGCAAGCAGGTGGCCATCCTCACCCCCACCACCCTGCTGGCCGAGCAGCACTTCCAGACCTTCTCCGACCGCTTCGCCGAGCTGCCGGTGAAGCTGGTCGAGCTGTCGCGCTTCCGCTCGGCGAAGGAGACCAAGGCGGCCATCGCCGGGCTCGCCGCCGGCACGGTCGACATCGCGATCGGCACGCACAAGCTGCTGTCGTCCGAAGTGAAGTTCGCGCGCCTCGGGCTGGTCATCATCGACGAAGAGCACCGCTTCGGCGTGCGCCAGAAGGAGGCGCTCAAGGCGCTGCGCGCCGAGATCGACGTGCTCACGCTCACCGCCACGCCGATCCCGCGCACGCTCGCCATGAGCCTAGAGGGCATCCGCGATTTCTCGGTCATCGCCACCGCGCCGCAGAAGCGCCTGGCGATCAAGACCTTCGTGCGGCGCGAGGGCGACGCCGTCATCCGCGAGGCGCTGCTGCGCGAGCTCAAGCGCGGCGGCCAGGCCTACTTCCTGCACAACGAGGTCGAGACCATCGAGAACCGCCGCACGCGGCTCGCCGAGCTGGTGCCCGAGGCGCGCATCGCGATCGCCCACGGCCAGATGCCCGAGCGCGAGCTCGAGCGCGTGATGCGCGACTTCCACCAGCAGCGCTTCAACGTGCTGCTGTGCACGACGATCATCGAGACCGGCATCGACGTGCCCAGCGCCAACACCATCGTGATCCACCGCGCCGACCGTTTCGGGCTGGCGCAGCTGCACCAGCTGCGCGGCCGCGTCGGGCGCTCCCATCACCAGGCCTACGCCTACCTGCTCACGCCCGACGAGTCGGCGATGACGCGCGACGCCGGCAAGCGGCTCGAGGCGATCCAGGCCATGGAGGAGCTCGGCGCCGGCTTCTACCTGGCGATGCACGACCTGGAGATCCGCGGCGCCGGCGAGGTGCTCGGCGAGTCCCAGTCGGGCGACATGCAGGAGGTCGGCTTCGCGCTGTACACCGAGATGCTCGAGGAAGCCGTGAGCGCCCTGAAGGCCGGACGCGAGCCCGACCCCTCGGCGCCGCTGGCCGCCACCACCGAGATCAACCTGCACGTGCCGGCGCTGCTGCCGGCCGACTACTGCGGCGACGTGCACGAGCGGCTCGTCCTGTACAAGCGCATGGCCGACTGCGCGCAGCCCGATGCGCTCGAGGCGCTGCGCGAGGAGCTGGTCGACCGCTTCGGCAAGCTCCCGGAGGCGGCGCGCGCGCTGTTCGACACCCACCGGCTGCGCATCGCCTCGGCGCCGCTCGGCATCGTGCGCATCGACGCCTCCGGCGAATCCATCGTGATGCAGTTCAAGCCCGATCCCCCGATCGACGCGGCGCACATCATCCGTTTCATCCAGAGCCGGCGTGACGCCAAGCTCTCGGGCCAGGACCGCCTGCGCTTCGCCGTCGCCACGCCCGATGCCGCCGCCCGGGTGCAGCGCATCCGCGAGATCCTGCAGGGCCTGGCAGGCAAGGCGGCGACGCGATGAGCCGCCTCGTCGTGCAGCATCCGCACCTGGGCGATCACGCGGTCGCGGCATTCCGCGCCGCGCTCGGGCGCGCCCCGACGCTGCACCTGCCGCAACTCGCCGTATGGGAGCCGGCCACCCTCGACGGCGACCGCGTCGGCGAGCTCGCCGATGCGCTCGGCGTCGATGCCGAGATCGTCCCGATGTCGGCGCGGCTCTCCGACTACCGGCTGCTCGCCTTCGACATGGACTCGACGCTGATCACCATCGAGTGCATCGACGAGATCGCCGACTACGCCGGGCGCAAGGCCGAGGTGGCCGCCATCACCGAAGCCGCGATGCGCGGCGAGATCGCGAATTTCGAGGAGAGCCTGCGCCGCCGCGTCGCCCTGCTCGAGGGCCTGCCCGCCACGGTGCTGGCGCGCGTCTACGAGGAGCGCGTGCGGCTGTCGCCCGGGGCCGATGCGCTGATCGTCGCGGCGCGCGCCGCCGGCCTGAAGATGCTGCTGGTCTCGGGCGGCTTCACCTACTTCACCGAGCGGCTGGCGCCGCGCCTGGGCATCGACTTCTCGCGCGCCAACCTGCTCGAGATCGCGCACGGCCGCCTCACCGGCAGGGTGCTCGGCGAGGTGGTCGATGCCGAGGTCAAGCGCCGCGTGCTCGAAGAGACCTGCGCGGCCATCGGCTGCACGCCGGCCCAGGCGATCGTGGTCGGCGACGGCGCCAACGACCTGAAGATGATGTCGGTCGCCGGCGTTTCGGTGGCCTACCGCGCCAAGCCGCGCGTGCGCACCGAAACCACCCACGCCATCAATCACTGCGGGCTCGACGCGATCCTGAACTGGTTCGTCGATCAGCTGCCGGCCGCGCCGTGAGGCCGGCGGCGCCGGCGCGCCCCGATCGGATGCACGCAGCCGCCGCGCCTGAAGCGCAGCGGCGCCTTCCCGCTCAGGCTGCCTTGCGCGCCCGGCGCCGCGCGGCGGCGCCGGCCAGCACCAGCCCGAGCCCCATCAGCGGCAGGGTGCCCGAGACCGGCACGGCGCCCTGCGCCGCGCGTTCGATGACGTAGCCGCGGGCGAAGCCGTAGACCTGGCCGAGATTGTCCGGTGCGTCGTTCCACGCCCAGCTCTGGCGCACGCCCCGGTAGTCGTAGGCGAGGAAGTCCTCGTTGCCGGAGTTGTTCGGCTCGCCGCTCTGCCAGTTGGTGTACGAGAACGGTTCGCCGCTCACCCACACGAAGCTGCCTTCACTGGCGGCGTCGCTGGCTCCGATCCAGAAGTGCGAGCGATCGGCCGGGTTGATCGGAAGCAGGGAGATCACGAAGGCGTCTTCCTGCGTCGAGGTGACGGTGGCCAGGTCCCAGCCGCCGCCCAGCGCCAGTGCGGCGGCGCGTGCGTCGGTCCAGGTGATGCCCTCGGCCAGCACGACCTCGTACTCGTGACCGTTGCCGGACCAGACCACGCCCGCGGTGGCTGCCTGGGCAGCTGCGCCGAGCACCGCTGCGATCATCCCCTTGCTGAATCCCGACATGGCCTGCCTCTAGATTGGCGATTGTTCGCACGGGGCGAAGCAACTTCCGGACCATGCACGCAAGCCCTTGATCCGGCTGAATTCAGGCCGTAAAGATACATTCTTTCGTAAATATTTTCGACACCAACTTCGTCACACCTGCGGCAGCGGCACGGCGTAGAGATCGTGCTCGTCGGCCGCCACCATGCGCACGGGCAGG
Organism: Burkholderiales bacterium 70-64; assembly: GCA_001898645.1. GTDB lineage: Bacteria > Pseudomonadota > Gammaproteobacteria > Burkholderiales > Burkholderiaceae_E > Zeimonas. Next base: position 64,674 of record MKUQ01000028.1, on the reverse strand, counting down.
AAGCTGCCCGGAGGGATGGCGCGGGCCCGGGCCTCGCCGTCGAGCGTCACGTAGACCACGCCGTCGACCTCCGGCGCCTCGGCCGCGGAACGCGTCACGGCGCGCCACGTGCCCGCGCCGCGATCGTGCTCGATGGCGTCGACCAGCACCGTGGCCGTGCTGCCGATGCGCCGCTGCAGCCGCTGCGCGCTGATGTCGGACTGCACCGCCATGAAACGCGCGCGGCGCGCCTCGCGCTCCTCCTCGGGCAGCGCGCCGGGCAGCGCGTTCGCGGCCGCTCCCTCGACGGGCGAGTAGGCGAAGCAGCCGACGCGATCGAGCTGCGCCTCGCGCAGGAACGCCAGCAGGTGCTCGAACTCGGCTTCGGTCTCGTTCGGGAAGCCGGCGATGAAGGTGCTGCGGATCGTCAGCTCGGGGCAGATCGCGCGCCAGGCGCGGATGCGCTCGATGTTGCGCTCGCCCGAGGCCGGGCGCTTCATGAGCTTGAGGATGCGCGGATGGGCATGCTGGAACGGCACGTCCAGGTAGGGCAGCACCCTGCCCTCGGCCATCAGCGGCAGCACCTCGTCGACGTGCGGATAGGGATACACGTAGTGCAGCCTCACCCAGGCGCCGAGCTGCGCCAGCTCGCGCACCAGCTCGGTCATGCGGGTGCGCACCGGCCGCCCGCCGACGAAGCCGGTACGATGGCGCAGGTCGACCCCGTAGGCGCTGGTGTCCTGCGAGATCACCAGCAGCTCCCTCACCCCCGCCTTCACCAGCGCCTCGGCCTCGCGCAGCACGTCGCCGATCGGCCGGCTGACGAGATCGCCGCGCATCGACGGAATGATGCAGAAGCTGCAGCGGTGGTTGCAGCCCTCGGAGATCTTCAGGTAGGCGTAGTGCCGCGGGGTGAGCTTGACGCCGCCGCCCGGCACCAGGTCCACGAACGGGTCGTGGGGCTTGGGCAGGTGCGCATGCACGTGCGACATCACCTCCTCGGTGGCCTGCGGGCCGGTCACCGCCAGCACCCGCGGATGCGCCTCGCCGACCAGCGTCCCGTGGCCGCCGGCGCCGCGGCGCGCGCCGAGGCAGCCGGTGACGATCACCCTGCCGTTCTCGGCCAGCGCCTCGCCGATCGCGTCGAGCGACTCGCGCACCGCCTCGTCGATGAAGCCGCAGGTGTTGACGATGACCAGGTCCGCGTCGGCGTACTGGCCCACGATGTCGTAGCCCTCGGCGCGCAGCTGGGTCAGGATGCGCTCGGAATCGACCGTCGCCTTGGGGCAGCCGAGCGAGACGAAGCCCACCCTGGGCGGGGTCTTGCGGGCGCGCCGGCGCGCGGTCTTCTCGGCGGGGGTCATCGGTGGGCCTCGTGCACCGCGGCGAAGGCCGCGGGAAACAAAAACGCCGCTGGCGCGGCGTGCGGTTCGGCGGGGCGGATTGTACCGCCCGCTGCCCCCAGGTCCCTATTTCTTGTTGTCCGGCGCCGGCTGGCCCTGCACCCCCGCGAAGGGGAAGTTCTGGAACATGCTGCGGGTCTGCGCCTGCATCTGCTCCTGCATCTGCACGAACAGGTTCTTGCTCTGCTCGATGTAGTTGCCCATCATCGTCTGGATCATCGGCGCCTGCACCGACATGAACTGCGCCCACATCTCGGGGTTCGGCATGCCCTTGGCGTCGTAGAAGCCCTTGGACTGCTCCTGCAGCTTGTTCTGGATCTCGACGAAGGCCTGCATGGTCTTCTCGAGGTAGGCGCCCATCATCCCCTGCATGGCATGGCCGTAGAAGCGGATGATCTGCGCCAGCATCGCCGAGGAGAACAGCGGCGCTCCGCCCGCCTCCTCCTCGAGGATGATCTGCAGCAGGATGCTGCGCGTGAGGTCCTCGTTGCTCTTGGCGTCGACCACCTTGAAGTCCTCGGTCTCGAGCACCAGCTGCTTGACGTCGGCGAGCGTGATGTAGGCGCTCGTCTGGGTGTCGTAGAGGCGGCGGTTGGGATACTTTTTGATCAGCCGGGTGGCATTCGCCATCGCGTTCTCCGTCAGCCCATGTGCAAGCCGCCGTTGCACGAGAATTCGGCCCCGGTGGTGAAGCCTGCGTCGTCGGTGGAGAGCCAGCCGACGATCGAGGCGATCTCCTCGGCCTTGCCGAGGCGCCTGACCGGGATCTGCTGGATGATCTTCTCGCGCACCTCCTCGCGCACCGCCATTACCATGTCGGTGGCGATGTAGCCCGGGGCCACCGTGTTCACGGTGACGCCCTTGCTCGCCACTTCCTGGGCGAGCGCCATGGTGAAGCCATGCATGCCGGCCTTGGCCGCCGAGTAGTTGGTCTGCCCGAACTGGCCCTTCTCGCCGTTGACCGACGAGATGTTGACGATGCGGCCCCAGCCGCGATCGAGCATGCCGTCGATGACCTGCTTGGTCACGTTGAACAGCGAATTGAGGTTGGTGTCGATGACCGCGCGCCAATCATCCAGCGTCATCTTGCGGAACACGCCGTCGCGCGTGATGCCCGCGTTGTTCACCAGGATGTCGATCGGCCCGACCTCGGTGATGACCTTCTGGAACGCCGCGCGGGTGGACTCCCAGTCGGCGACGTTGCCCACCGAGGCGTGGAACTGATAGCCGTGGGCCTTCTCCTCGGCGATCCACTTGGCGTGGTCGCGGGTCGGCCCGCAGCCCGCGATCACGGTGCAACCCATGTCGTGGAAGCGCCGGCAGATCGCGGTGCCGATGCCGCCCATGCCGCCGGTCACGTAGGCAATCCTCTTGGTCATGATCGTCTCCCTCTCTCGTTCACCCGGATGTCTGGATCGGCCGGCCCGCGGCCGGCCGCTGTGTGCGCGGCCTCGATGAATGATGCCTGCTGTACGTCTCGAAACCTCCTTGCCCGTGCGCCCGTCCGGTCTTCTTCCGTGTCCGGCTTTCTCCGCCTATTCGGCCTTCTCCTTGACGTAGCTGCCCGGTGCGGGCTCGATCGCCCGGTAGCGGGCGTTTCCCGGCTGCTTCGGAGCCGGACGCGATTCGCCGGCGAAGCCGGCCAGCCAACGCGACCACTCGGGCCACCAGCTGCCGGGCAGCTCGGTCGCAGCGGCGAACCAGTCGTCCGCTTCCTCCGGCAGGGTCTCGCCGACCCAGTGGCTGCGCTTGCCCTTGGAGGCCGGGTTGATGACCCCGGCGATATGGCCGCTCGCCCCCAGCACGAAGCGCAGCGGGCCGGCGAGCAGCTGCGTCGATTCGTAGGCGCCGCGCCAGGGCACGATGTGGTCCTCGCGCGATCCGTAGACGAAGGTCGGCACGTCGATCTCGCGCAGGTCGACCGGCACGCCGGCGCACACCAGGCGTCCGGGCTCGCGCAGCTCGTTCTGCAGGTACATGTGGCGCAGGTACCAGCAGTACATCGGCCCGGGCAGGTTGGTGCTGTCGGCGTTCCAGTACAGCAGGTCGAAGGCCGGCGGCGCCTCGCCCTTGAGGTAGTTGCTGACGACGTAGTTCCAGACCAGGTCGTTCGGGCGCAGGAAGTTGAACGTGGCCGCCAGCTCGCGCCCGGGCATGATGCCCTTCTTGCCGATGGTGGATTCGCGGTACGACACGAAGGCTTCGTCGATGAACACGCCGAGCACGCCGGGATCGGAGAAATCGAGGAAGGTGGTGAGCAGCGTCATCGACTCGATGTTGCGCTCGCCGCGACCCGCCAGCACCGCCGCCGCGTTGGCGAGCAGCGTGCCGCCGACGCAGAAGCCGAGCGTGTTGATGCGCGCCTGCCCGGAGATCTCGCGCACCACCCGGATGGCCTCGATGACGCCGCGCTCGAGGTAGTCGTCCCAGGTGACGGTGTCCTGGTCGGCCTTGATGTTCTTCCACGACACCATGAACACCGTATGGCCCTGGGCCACCGCGTAGGCGACCAGCGAGTTCTCCGGCTGCAGGTCGAGGATGTAGAACTTGTTGATGCACGGCGGCACCATCAGCAGCGGACGCGCGCCCACCTGCGGCGTCGACGGCGCGTACTGGATGAGCTGGAACAGCTCGTTCTGGCAGACTACCGATCCGGGGGTGGTGGCGACGTTGCGGCCCACCTCGAAGGCCGCCTCGTCGGTGTGCGAGATGCGGCCCTTGTGCAGGTCGGCCAGCAGGTTCTGCATGCCCTGGCGCAGGCTCTCGCCGCGCGTCTCGATCAGGCGCTGCTGGGCCTCGGGGTTGGTGAGCAGGAAATTGGCCGGCGACATGGCGTCGACCCACTGCTGGGTGGCGAAGCGGATGCGCTCGCGCGACAGCGCATCGCCCTCGACCGCCTCGGCCATGCGCTGCATGAACTCGGCGTTCAGCGTGTACAGGCCGGCCGCCCACGCGAACGGTCCCTGGCGCCAGGCCTCTCCGGCGAAGCGGCGGTCGCCGGGCACCGGCGGCTCGCCGCTCATCAGTGCCGCGAGCCGCTGCAGGTACTCGCCCTGGATCTGTCCGAGCCGCTCGGCCGGCAGGTGCACCGACGGCGCGGCGCGCGCTGCCTGCTCGCGCTGCGGCGGAATCGCCCCGGCTTCCTGAGCCGCGCGCGCCCGGCCGCGGGGGGCGGCCCCGGCGTGCCCGGCGCTCGCCGCGGCAGCCTTTCCTGCCGCGCGCGTGCGACTGCCGCTGCGCGCGCCGCCCGTCGCGTGCGCGGTCTTGGCGGCGACGTGCTCACGGCCCGACGATGGCTTCGACGCCGCCTTGCTGCGCTGCCGCGAACCCGTCGGTTCCTTCTGCCGCGAAGCTCCCGCCATCCTCGCCTCCATTTCCGCAATGCGAACTTTCCTCGGCCATTCTGCACCGCGGAATGATTTTGTCAACGCGAGTCGGGCTCGATCCAGATGAGCGACGCCATGCGTCCGCCGCCGCGCTGGCGGCGGTAGGAATAGAAGCGCTCGGGTTCCTCCACGGTGCAGTGATCGCCCCCGCCGACGCGGGTGACACCCACGCGCGCCAGGCGCAGGCGCGCCAGCCGGTACAGGTCGGCGAGCCATTTGCCCGGGCGCGGCGTCGGCGCGAACGACGCGGCGCAGGCAGGATCCTCGTCGCAGAACGCGCGCACGACGTCCTCACCCACCTCGAAGGCGCGCGGGCCGATCGCGGGACCGAGCCAGGCGAGCACCTCGGCATCGGGCGCGCTGCACGCGCGCAGCGCTTGCACGCAGTGCTCGACGACGCCCGCGGCCAGGCCCCGCCATCCGGCGTGGGCCACACCCACCGCATCCCCACGCGCCGTGGCCAGCAGCAGCGGCAGGCAATCGGCGGTGAGCACCGCCAGCACCACGCCGGGCCGCGCGGTGACCGCGGCATCGGCCTGCGGCTCTTCGCGCTCGGCGGGCTCCCCGCCTGCGGCAGGTGTCTCGCACGCCAGCGGCGCTGCCTGCTCCCCGGAGGCCGCCGGCCATGCGGCCTCGGCGACATGGACCGTCGTGCCATGCACCTGGCGCAGCCAGCGCGGCGGTGCGGGCAGGCACGCGGCGAGGCGCGCACGATTGATCGCGACCGCGCGCGGATCGTCGCCGCAGGCGCGCCCCAGGTTCAGCCCGTTCGCGCTGCCGTCGGCCGCGCCGTACGCACCGGCGCTCACGCCGCCGCGGCGTCCGGTGACGAAGGCCTTGACCCGTACAGGGGCGTCCCACTCGGGCACCAGCTCCGCGTGGTCCAGGCACGCCGGCGGCAGGCTCCGCGTCCTCTCGTTCACCACCGCTCCCCGATCGGAAAGGCACGCCGCGCGGCCTCCAGCGCCGCCGGCAGGGCGATGCCCGCCTCGCGGCACAGCGTCGAAAGATCCTCGGGCAGCGGGGCCTGCCAGACCAGCGTGCGTCCGCTGGCCGGATGGACCAGCTCGAGCCGCCACGCATGCAGCGCCTGGCGCACGAAGCCGGCCACGGCCGGCCCGCCGTACAGCGTGTCGCCGACCAGCGGGTGGCCGATGCTGCGCAGATGCACGCGGATCTGGTGGGTGCGCCCGGATTCCAGGCGGCATTCCAGCAGGCTCACCGCCCGCCCCGCCAGCCGGCCCAGCGCGAGGCGGCGAAAGAAGGTGCGGGCGGCGCGGCCGCGCGCGGCCGGGACCACTGCCATGCGCACGCGCGAGACGTCGTCGCGGCCGATCGGCGCGTCGACCGTGCCTGCGGGCGGACACTCGCCGTCGGCCAGCGCCAGGTAGCGCCGCCCCATGCTGCGCTGCGCGAGCTGGGCGGCGAGGGACGCCAGCGCGCGCTCGGACTTGGCCACCACGAGCAGGCCGCTGGTGTCGCGATCGAGGCGGTGCACGATGCCGGCGCGCGGCAGCGCCGCCAGCGCCGGGCGGTGGAACAGCAGCCCGTTCATCAGCGTGCCGCGCCAGTTGCCGGGCGCGGGGTGCACGACCAGGCCGGCGGGCTTGCACAGCACCAGCAGCTCGTCGTCTTCGTGGACGATCTCGAGCGGCACCGGGTCGGGGGCGAAAGACCCGTCGGCCTCGCGCGGCTGCGGCTCGACCACGATGGTCTCGATGCCGCGCAGCCGCGTCTTGCCCGGCAGGATGCGGTCGCCGCAGCGCACCGCGCCGAGCGCGATCCAGTGCTGCAGGCGGGTGCGCGAGACGCCGGGCAGGCGCGCGGCGAGATAGCGGTCGAGCCGCTGCCCGGCGCCGCCGGCCGCGTCGAGCTCGATGGCGGCCTCGGGCGCGGCCGCCGGCGCTTCCGGTGCGGCCGCGGGTGCTTCCTGCGCGGCCGCGGGTGCCGGCGCTTCCTGCTCGGCAGGGGCCGCGCAAAGGGGCTTGGCTATAATCGCGCGCATGAAATCATTCGTATCCTGGTGCCGCGCGGCGGCCGCGGTCGTTCTGGTGTCGCTGGCCGCGTGCAGCACGGCCGATCCGCCCGATCCCACGCTCGGCTGGACCCCCGAGCGATTATATGCAGAGGCCAAGGACGAACTCGGTTCGGGCAACTGGGATGCGGCGATCAAGCTGCTGCAGAAGCTCGAGGCGCGCTACCCGTTCGGGCTATGGGCCCAGCAGGCCCAGCTCGACATCGCCTGGGCGCATTTCAAGGACGGCGAGAGGGCGCAGTCGCTGGCAGCCATCGACCGCTTCATGAAGCTGCATCCCAACCATCCGTCCCTCGACTACGCGCTCTACCTCAAGGGGCTGGTCAACTTCAACGAGCAGCAGGGCCTGCTGGCCACCCTCGGCAGCCAGGACCTCTCCGAGCGCGACCAGGCCGCGGCGCGCGAATCGTTCGACGCCTTCCGCGAGCTGGCCACGCGCTTTCCCGAGAGCAAGTACACGCCCGACGCCACGGCGCGCATGAAGTACCTGGTGAACGCCATGGCGAGCGGGCAGGTGCACGTGGCGCGCTACTACTACCGCCGCGGCGCCTACGTGGCGGCGGCCAACCGTGCCCAGGAAGTGGTGCGCCAGTACCAGCAGGCGCCGGCCGTCGAGGAGGCGCTCTACATCCTGGTGCGCTCGTACGACAAGCTCGGGCTGCCGACGATGCGCGACGACGCCGAACGCGTGCTGCGGCGCAATTTCCCCGACAGCGCCCTGCTCAGCCAAGGCCTGCCGGAAGACGATCGGCGCTGGTGGCAGATCTGGCGCTGAAGTCGGCGTCGGCCAGCCAGGCGATCGCCTCGCCCTCGTCGCGCCCGATGCGAAACGGCGGCAGGCTCTGCACCAGGCTCCGGCCGTAGGATTTGGTCAGCAGCCGCTCGTCGCAGATCGCCAGCACGCCGCGGTCGTTCTCCGAGCGGATCAGCCTGCCGGCGCCCTGCTTGAGTGCCATCGCGGCAGCCGGCAGCTGGATCTGCCGGAACGGGTCGCCGCCGTCGCGGCGCATCGCTTCGATGCGCGCGCGCAGGATCGGATCGTCGGGCGCGGCGAACGGCAGCTTGTCGATGATCACCAGGGAGAGCTGGCGACCCACCACGTCCACGCCCTCCCAGAAGCTGGCGCTGCCGATGAGCAGCGGGTTCGGCGAGGCGCGGAAGCGCTCGATGAGGGCCAGGCGTGACGCCTGGCCCTGCACCAGCAGCTCGATCGAAGCGTCGGCGGCGCGGATGCGCTGGCCCAGCAGCTCGGCCTGCCGCTCGACCATGCGCAGGCTGGTGCACAGCAGGAACGCCCGCCCGTGGTTGGCCTCGACGAGCGGCCATGCCGCCTCGGCCACGCGCCGCGCGAAGTCGGCCGCGGCCGGATCGCCGCAGCCGCGCGGCACGTACAGCAGGGCATGGCGCGCGAAGTCGAACGGACTTTCCCAGCGCAGCGTGCGCGCGTCCTCCAGGCCCATCGCCGCGGTGAAATGATCGAAGCGCCCGGCCACCGCCAGCGTGGCCGAGGTGAAGATCCAGGCGCGCGCCGAGCCCTGGCGATGGCGGCGGAAGGTCTCGGCCACCGACAGCGGCGTGGCGTGCAGCGTCACGCCCGACTGATGCACCTCGGCCCACAGGATCTCCGGCATCGCGTCCGGGTCTGCGGCGTCCCCCTCGTCGCGGCCCTCGAGCGCCGACAGCCAGCCGGCCAGCCGCTCGCGCAGCTCGCGGGCGCGCTGCGCCAGGCGCGCCAGCTCGCGGCTGCGCTCGGCGGCGCCCTCGAGCACGGCCAGCGGCAGCTGCGCGGCAGCCTCGCCGATCGCCGCGCGCAGCGGCTCGCGAGTGCGCAGCTCGCTCGCGTCGAGCCGTCCGGGCCTGCCGCCGGCAGCCGCACGCAGCACTCGCACCGACTGCTCGACCGCCGCGGCCAGCGCGCTCCAGTCGGCCGCGTCGCGCGCATCGGACAGGCCGTTGCGCAGCAGGTCGCGCGCGAAATCGAGCAGCTGGCGCGTCGATACGCTGCGGCCGAAGAACTGCGTGGCGATCTCCGGCAGCTGGTGCGCCTCGTCGAAGACCAGGGTGCGCGTGGTGGGCAGCAGCTCCGAGATGCCCTCGTCGCGCAGCGCCAGGTCGGCGCAGAAGAGGTGGTGGTTGACCACCACCACGTCGGCCTGCTGGGCGGCCTGACGCGCCTTGAACAGGAAGCAGCCGGCCAGCTCGGGGCAGTCCTGGCCGAGGCAGTTCTCGCGTGTGGAGGTCGCCCTGGCCCAAGCCGGCGCGTCCTCGGCGATGCCGGGCGCCTCGCTGCGCTCGCCGCTGGCCGAGACCGCCGCGAAGCGCTCGATGCGCCGCAGCACCGCGATGTCCTCGCGGCGCTCGAAGCGCCCCGTCTGCAGGTTGCGCTGCAGGTGATAGCGGCACACGTAGTTGGCGCGCCCCTTGAGCAGCGCGGTGGTCAGGCCGTGCGCCAGCACCTCGCGCAGCCGCGGCAGGTCGCGGCGGAACAGCTGGTCCTGCAGCGTCTTGGTGCCGGTGCTGATCAGCACCCGGCCGCCCGAGAGCAGGGCCGGCACCAGGTAGGCGAAGGTCTTGCCGGTGCCGGTGCCGGCCTCGGCCACCAGCGCGTCGGGACGCTCGATCGCCTCGGCGACCGCCAGCGCCATCTCGCGCTGGCCTTCGCGCACCGCGTACCCCGGCTGGCTGCGCGCAAGGATTCCCGTTGCCGCGAAAACGGCCGCCACTGCCTCGCCGAGGGCGCTGCCGGCGTCCCGTTCCCCGGGCGCGGCGCGCCCGCCCGACGCCATCAGGCGGGCTCGTCGGGCACGAGTTGCATCTGCAGCAGCGTGATCGCGTCCTTGATGCGCAGCTTGCGCTTCTTCAGCCGCCGCAACTGCAGCTCGTCGAAACGGGGCTGCCCGCCGATCGCGTCGATCATCGCGTCGAGCCCGCGATGCTCGAGCTGCAGCTCGGCGATCCGCTGGCGGATCGCGTCGGCATCCTGCCCCGCGCCGCCCAGGTCATCACTGAAGTCGTCTGTCATGGCTGTTAGCGGCTTGCTGGAACCTGAGGCGATACTTTGCCCGATCCGCGAGGCGCGATCCAGTCTGGGCGCGCCTGCTGCGGGAGGTTGCCGGGTCGCGGGAAGGGGCTTCTTCCCGAAGCTCGGCTGCACCGGCGTGTCGACATGCCCTAGCTCCCTGGGGCCGGCGCGCCGGCCGCCTTGCCGCGCGCGCGTTCGTCGCGCTCGGCCTGCTCCGCCTTGCGCCGCGCATCGCGCTCCAGCGCCTGCGCCCGGCGTGCCGCCACCGACCGGTCGTGCTCGGCATTGCGCTGCGCGGCCTCGCGCTGGCGCTCCTGGTAGCGCGCCTTGTTGGCTGCCGCCGCGGCATCGCGCTCGCGCGCTTCGGCTTGCCGGCGCTCCAGATCCTGCTGGCGGCGTTCGAGCCGTGCCCGCGCCTCGGCGCCGGCAGCGGCATGCGCGGCCGCGTCGGCGGCCCGCTGCGCCTGCTCGCGCTCGTGCGCCTGCAGCCGCTCGGCCTGGCGCTGCGCGGCCTCGGCGTGCTCGCGTTCGCGCGCCGGCGCATCGCGGTCGCGCTCCTCCAGCGTTTCGGCGCGGCTGCGGCTGGCGTCTCGCGCGGCCGCCTCGCGCTGCACCGCCCGCGCCTCGACCTCGCGCGCCTTCACCTGCTTCAAGGCCGCGCGGTTGCGCTGGCGCGCCGCGGCGACGCAGTCGCTGACCAGTATCCGGCGCCGGCACGCCTCTTCCTCGGTGCGCAGCTGCGCCTGCAGGCGCTCGCGTTCGCGCCCGGCCGCATCGAGCGCCGCCTGCGCCTGCGCCGTATCCCGGATCGGCGCCGGGGGCTGGGCGGCGGCCGGCGCCGCCGTCTCCGCGGCCGGTGCCGGGTGCTGCGCCCCAGGCGGAGTCGTCGTCCCCGCGGCCGGCGGCCGCTCCTGCGCCCATGCGGGGAAGATCGGCACCCAGGTGCAGGCCGCCAGCAGCACCGCACAGGCGCCGCGCGCCGCACGCCCCGGCTTCACGTCCGACTTCAGGGTCGGCTTCACGGCCGTTCCTCGATGCCCGCGGCCGCCTCGCGGCGCGGCGCCTGGAGGTATTCGCGCGACTGCATCTCGACCAGCCTGCTGACGGTGCGGTGGAACTCGCCGGCCAGGGCCCCCTCGGTGTACAGCTCCTCGGGCGGGCACTCGGCCGAGACGACCAGCTTGACCCGACGATCGTACAGGACGTCGACCAGCCACACGAAGCGGCGCGCCTCCGAGGCCATGGCCGCGCCCATGCGCGGCACGCTGGAGAGGATCACCGTATGGAACTGGCTGGCGATCTCCAGGTAGTCGTTCTGCGAGCGCGGCCCGCCGCACAGGGTGCGGAAATCGAACCACACCGCGCCGCCGGCGCGGCGCAGGGCGCGGATCTCGCGGTGCTCGATCATCAGGCGCGGGTCTTCGTCGCGGGCCTCGGCCAGGCGGGCGAAGGTGGCGCGCAGGGCGCGATCGGTCGCCGCCCCGAGCGGCGTGAGGTAGGCGTGCACCTCGGCCAGGGAGAGCCGTCGATAGTCGATGCCGGCATCGACGCAGAGCACGTCCAGATGGGTCTCGAGCAGGTCGATCGCCGGCAGGACCCGGTCGCGGTGCAGCCCCTCCGGATAGAGATCCTGCGGATGGTAGTTCGACGTCATCACGAAGGTCACGCCGTGGGCGAACAGGCCGCGCAGCAGCCGCTCCAGGATCATCGCGTCGGCGATGTCGGAGACGTGGAACTCGTCGAAGCAGATCAGCCGGTAGCGCCGCGCCACCTGCGCGGCCACCGCGTCGAGGGGATCGGGGCGGCCCTTGAGGTCTTCGAGCGAGCGGTGCACGCCGCGCATGAACTCGTGGAAGTGCAGCCGTGTCTTGCGCACCACCGTGACCGTGGAATAGAAGCAGTCCATCAGGAAGCTCTTGCCCCGGCCGACCCCGCCGTAGAGCCACACGCCGCGCGGCACCGGCGGGCGGTTGATGAGCTTCTTCAGGCGGTTCGAGCGCTGCGCCTTGTAGGCGACGAACTCCTCGTACATGCGCTGCAGGCGCGCGACCGCCGCCCGCTGGGCATCGTCCGCGCTATAGCCGCGCTCGGCCAGCGCGCGCTGGTAAGCCTCGACGACGTTCACGCTGCGCGCAATCGCTGCAAGCCCGTGCCTCGGATCCCTAGATATTCAGGGCGCGCTTGTCGGTGGCCGCCAGCGCCGCTTCGCGCACGGCCTCCGACATCGACGGATGCGCGTGGCAGATGCGTCCGATGTCCTCGGCCGAAGCCCTGAACTCCATCGCCATCACCGCTTCGGCGATCAGGTCGGAGGCGGTGGCCGCCACGATGTGCACGCCGAGCACCTCGTCGGTGGCCGCATCGGCGAGCACCTTGACGAAACCGTCCGCCGCGCCCATGCCCAGCGCGCGACCGTTGGCGGCGAACGGGAACTGGCCGCTCTTGTAGGCGCGCCCCTCGGCCTCGAGCTGCTGCTCGGTGCGCCCGACCCAGGCGATCTCCGGCGAGGTGTAGATGACCGCGGGAATGCAGTTGTAGTCGATGTGCGGCTTCTGGCCGGCGATGAGCTCGGCCACCATCACGCCCTCCTCCTCGGCCTTGTGCGCGAGCATCGGCCCGCGCACCACGTCGCCGATGGCCCAGACGTTGGGCACCGCGGTGCGGCACTGCGCGTCGACCGGCACGAAGCCGCGCGCGTCGGCCGCCAGCCCGACCGCGTCGAGCCCGAGCCCGTCGGTGTTGGGCACCCGGCCCACCGACACGATCAGGCGGTCGACCTCGAGCACGTGCGCGGCGCCCTTGGCATCGGCATAGGCGACCTTCACGCCCTTCTTGCCGGCCTCGGCCGAGGCGATCTTCACGCCGAGCTCGATCTTCAGGCCCTGGCGGGTGAGCAGCTTCCAGGCTTCCTTCTGCACGCCCGCGTCGGCCGCGGCGAGGAAGTCCGGCAGCGCCTCGAGCAGGGTGACCTGCGAACCCAGGCGGCGCCATACCGAGCCCAGCTCGAGCCCGATCACGCCGGCCCCGATCACGCCCAGCCGCCGCGGCACCTCGGGCAGCGAGAGCGCACCCTCGTTGTCGCAGATCAGCTGGTTGTCGACCGGGATGCCCGGCAGGTGGCGGGCCTTGGAGCCGGTCGCGATGACCACGTGCTTGGCATCCACCAGCTGGGGCGCCTTGCCCGCGTCCGAGGCATCGTCGTCGATCTCGAGCCGGTAGGCGCCGTCCTCGGCGCCCACGAAGCGGCCGTGCCCCTGCAGCCAGGCGATCTTGTTCTTGCGGAACAGGAACTCGATGCCCTTGGTCATCTTGCGCACGATGGCGTCCTTGCGCGCGAGCATCTTGGCCAGGTCGAGCCGCGGCTCGTCGACCGCGATGCCGTGCGCATCGAGCATGTGCCGGACGCTCTCGAACGCATCGCTGGAGGCGAGCAGCGCCTTGGAGGGTATGCAGCCGACGTTCAGGCAGGTGCCGCCCAGGGCGAGCTCGCCCTGCGGGTTGCGCCACTTCTCGACGCAGGCGACCTTGAAGCCGAGCTGGGCGGCGCGGATCGCCGCGATGTAGCCGCCGGGGCCGGCGCCGATCACGACGACATCGTAGGTCTGGGCCATGTCCGCGCTCCCCTCACAGATCGAGCAGCAGGCGCGACGGGTCCTCCAGCGCCTCCTTGATCGCCACCAGGAACAGCACCGCCTCGCGTCCGTCGATGATGCGGTGGTCGTAGGACACGGCCAGGAAGTTCATCGGCCGCACCACCACCTGCCCGTTCTCGACCACCGGCCGCTCCTTGGTGGCATGCACGCCGAGGATCGCCGACTGCGGCGGGTTGATGATCGGCGTGGAGAGCATGGAGCCGAACACGCCGCCGTTGCTGATCGAGAAGGTGCCGCCGCTGAGCTCCTCGATGCCGAGCTTGCCGTCCTGGGCGCGCTTGCCGAAGTCGGCGATCTGCTTCTCCAGCTGGGCGAAGCTCATCTGGTCGGCGTTGCGGATCACCGGCACGACCAGCCCACGCGGCGAACCGACCGCCACCCCGATGTCGAAGTAACCGTGATAGACGATGTCGGTGCCGTCGACCGAGGCATTGACCACCGGATACTTCTTCAGCGCGTGGACCGCCGCCTTCACGAAGAACGACATGAAGCCCAGCCGCACGCCGTGCTCCTTCTCGAAGCGCTCCTGGTAGCGCTTGCGCAGGTCCATCACCGGCTGCATGTTCACTTCGTTGAACGTGGTGAGGATGGCGTTCGTTGCCTGCGACTGCAGCAGCCGCTCGGCCACCCGCTGGCGCAGCCGCGACATCGGCACGCGCTGCTCGGGACGGCCCTCGAGGAGCGCCGAGAGGTCCACCGGCGCCTTGACCTCCTGCAGCGACGGCCGCGCCGCGGCGCGCGGGGCCGCGGCGGGCGCGGGCGCCGCCGGGGAAGCGAGTGCCGCGGGGGTGAGCGCTGCGGAGGCGGCCGCCGCTGCGGCACCACCTGCTCCGGCCGCGGCCGCGCCGGCCACGTCGCCCTTGGTGATGCGCCCGTCCCGGCCGGTGCCCGTCACCTGGGCCGGCGTCAGGCCCGTCTCGGCCATCATCTTGGCCGCTGCCGGCATGGCGATCCCGCCGCGTGCGCCCCCGCCCGCTGCACCGGACGCGCTGCCGCCCGCGCCCGCCGCGGGCGCCGCCGGAGCCGGCGAAACGGAAGACGGGGCCGCGGATGCCGCCGCGGCCGCGGCAGGCGCAGCGGGAGCAGCCGCAGAGGCGGCCGCAGGCGCGGCACCCGCCTGCGCCTTGGCCTCGGTGTCGATCAGCGCGATGACTTCGTCGGCGACGACGGTGCTGCCGTCGCCCTTGACGATCTGCGCGAGCACTCCGGCAGCCGGCGCCGGCAGCTCGAGCACCACCTTGTCGGTCTCGACGTCGATCAGGTTCTCGTCGCGCGCCACCGCCTCGCCGGCCTTCTTGTGCCATTGCAGCAGCGTCGCCTCGGCGACCGATTCCGACAGCTGCGGAACCTTCACTTCGATCAGGGCCATCCTCGAATTCTCCGGAAGTCAGCTCGTTCGTTCAGTTCGATTTCCTGGCGCGCGCGCGCGGCTCGCCGAGCGCGGCAGCGATGAGCTCCTTCTGCTGCGCGTAGTGCTTGTCGTAGTACCCCACCGCCGGCGAGGCGGACGCGGCGCGTCCGGCGTAGCTCAGCTTCTGGCCCTCCTTCAGGGCATCGGCGAGGTGATGCTGCAGGTAGAACCAGGCGCCCTGGTTCTGCGGCTCTTCCTGGCACCACACCAGCTGGGCGGCGTTGGGGAACTTCTTCAGCTCGTTCTCGAGCGCCTTGTGCGGGAAGGGATAGAGCTGCTCGATGCGCAACAGCGCCACGTCCTCGAGCTCACGCTCGCGGCGCGCCAGCAGCAGGTCGTAGTACACCTTGCCGGTGCACGCGACGACGCGCTTGACCTTCTTCGCATCGACGGTGCGCGCCGTCTCGCCGACGACGGTGCGGAACTCGCCGCGCGCGAGGTCGTCCAGCGAGGAGACCGCCTCCTTGTGCCGCAGCAGCGACTTGGGCGTCATGATCACCAGCGGCTTGCGGAACATGCGGATCATCTGGCGCCGCAGCAGGTGGAAGATCTGCGCCGGCGTGGTCGGCTGGCACACCTGCATGTTGTGCTCGGCGCACAGCTGGAGGAAGCGCTCCAGGCGCGCCGAGGAATGCTCCGGCCCCTGCCCCTCGTAGCCGTGCGGCAGCATCAGCACCAGCCCGCAGGCGCGCCCCCACTTGGTTTCGCCCGAGGAGATGAACTGGTCGATCACGACCTGCGCACCGTTGGCGAAGTCGCCGAACTGCGCCTCCCAGATCACCAGGGTGTTGGGGTCCGACGAGGCATAGCCGTACTCGAAGCCGAGCACCGCCTCCTCGGAGAGCACGGAGTCGATGACGATGAACTGGCCCTGGTTGTCGGCCACGAACTGCAGCGGGATGTAGGCGCCCTGGTCCCACTTCTCCCGGTTCTGGTCGTGCAGCACCGAGTGGCGGTGGGTGAAGGTGCCGCGCCCGGAGTCCTGCCCCGACAGCCGCACGCCGTAGCCCGAGGCCAGCAGCGTGGCGAAGGCCATGTGCTCGCCCATGCCCCAGTCGAGCGGATGCTCGCCCTCGATCATCGAGCGGCGGTCGTTGATCACCCGCTCGACCAGCGGATGCAGCTTGAAGCCCCTGGGCACGGTGGTGATGCGCTCGCCGAGGCGGCGCAGCTCGGCCAGCGGCACGGCGGTCTCGGCCGAGTCGGTCCACTTGCGGTTCAGGAACGGCATCCAGTCGACCGCGAACTTGCTCTTGAAGTTGGTGAGCAGCGGATCGATGGTCTGCCTGCCCTCGTCCATCGCGGTGCGGAACTGCGTCATCATCCGCTCGGCCTCGTCGGCCTTGATCAGGTCCTGCGCCACCAGCTTGTCGGCGTACAGCTTGCGCGTGCCGGGGTGCTGGGAGATCTTCTTGTACATCATCGGCTGGGTGACCGCCGGGGTGTCCTGCTCGTTGTGGCCGAGCTTGCGGAAGCACACGATGTCGACCACCACGTCCTTGCGGAACTGCCGCCGGAAGTCCAGCGCCAGCTCGGTGGCGAACACCACCGCCTCGGCATCGTCGCCGTTCACATGGAACACCGGCGCCTCGATCATCTTCACCACGTCGGTGCAGTAGATCGAGGAGCGGGTGTCGCGCGGATCGGAGGTGGTGAAGCCGATCTGGTTGTTGATCACGATGTGCACCGTGCCGCGCGTGCCGTAGCCGCGCGTCTGCGCCAGGTTCAGCGTCTCCATCACCACGCCCTGCCCGGCGAAGGCGGCGTCGCCGTGCACCAGCACCGGCAGGACCTGCTCGCCGTTGCGATCGCCCCGGCGCACCATGCGCGCCTTGCACGACCCCTCGACCACCGGATTGACGATCTCCAGGTGCGAGGGATTGAACGCCAGCGACAGGTGCACCGGCCCGCCCGGAGTCGAGACGTCGCTCGAGAAGCCCTTGTGGTACTTGACGTCGCCGCTGGGCAGGTCGTCGGCGTGGTGGCCTTCGAACTCGGCGAAGAGCTCCTTGGGCATCTTGCCGAGCGTGTTCACCAGCACGTTGAGCCGGCCGCGATGCGCCATGCCGATGACGATCTCCTGCACCCCTGCCTCGCCGGCCCGGCGCACCAGCGCGTCCATGGCCGGGATGAAGCTCTCGCCGCCCTCGAGGGAGAAGCGCTTCTGGCCGACGTAGCGGGTGTGCAGGTAGCGCTCGAGGCCCTCGGCGGCGGTGAGGCGGTCGAGGATGCGCTTCTTCTGGCCGATCGAATAGCTCGGGCGGCTGCGCGTGGACTCCAGCCGCTCCTGGATCCAGCGCTTCTGCGCCGGATCGCTGATGTACATGAACTCGGCGCCGATCGATCCGCAGTAGGTGTCGCGCAGCGCCTTCACGATATCGCGCAGCGGCGCGTTCTCGAAGCCGAAATAGGTGTTCGCCGCCGAGTAGATGTTGGCGTGGTCGCCTTCGGTGAAGTCGTAGAAGCCCGGTTCCAGCTCGGGGATGGCGGGCCGCTCCTGGCGCTTGAGCGGGTCGAGATCGGCCCAGCGCGAACCGAGGAAGCGGTAGGCGGCCACCAGCTGCTGCACGAACACCTGCTTGCGCGCCGTGCCCGTGTCGCCGCCCATCACGCGCGGCTGCAGCTCGCCCGCCCTGGCGCGCTCGGCGAACGACTGCACGATCGGCGCGTGGGCCACGTCGCGGGTGTCGGCGCTGCCGTCGGCCGCCGGCACGACCTGCAGGCCGTCGAACCAGGTGCGCCACGCCTCGGGCACCGAGCCCGGGTTGTTCAGGTAGCTCTCGTAGAGCTCTTCGACATAAGGGGCATTGCCGCCGAACAGCCACGAGTTCGACTGGAACGCTTTCATCATCGCTTCACCTTTCGGAACGAGTTTCTCGTTGAAGATGCCCGGCCTGCCGTCTGCTGACGGCGCCGACGACCGCCGTCCGGCTTCCGGATCGGCGAGTCGAGACAAGGAGGGTGACGGCGGGGGATCAGGTCATGGCGCGCAGTCGACATCGGGCGGATGCCGTCATGGTATCACCGGGCATCGCGCGGCGCCGGGACGCACTCGCGGCCCGGCAGTGGCGCCGATCCGACGCAATGCCCATACAGGCCGCCCAGCGGATCGTCCTTGATCTGGCTCAGGAGAGTAGACTTTTTGCGACAATCGGCGGCGCGATCCGGCCGGGTTCATGCCCGGCACGATCGCGACCGGACAGGCATCGCGCACAGGAGGAGACCGTTGCAGGCGACCGATATCCGCAAACCCGACCACTTCCATCGCGTGGTCGACTGTCAATGGGCCTGTCCGTCCCACACCCCCGTCCCCGAATATATCCGCCTCATCGCTGCCGGCCGGTATTCCGACGCCTACCTCGTCAACTGGCGCTCCAACGTCTTTCCCGGCATCCTCGGGCGCACCTGCGACCGGCCCTGTGAGCCGGCGTGCCGGCGCGGACGGGTCGAGGCCCGGCAGGCCGAATCGCCCCAGCCGGTGGCGATCTGTAGGCTCAAGCGCGTCGCGGCCGACCTCAAGGACGACATCCGCGGGCGCCTGCCGAGGCCGCCGGCCCGGCGCAACGGCAAGCGCGTGGCCTGCGTCGGCGCCGGCCCCGCCTCGCTCACCGTGGCGCGCGATCTCGCCGCGCTGGGCTATGCGGTCACGGTGTTCGACCGGGATCCGCGCGCCGGCGGCATGATCCGCACCCAGATTCCGCGCTTCCGGCTGCCCGAGGAGGTCATCGACGAGGAAACCGGCTACGTGCTCGGCCTGGGCGTCGAGTTCCGCGCCGGCCAGCGCATCGAATCGATGAAGGCGCTGCTCGAGCAGGGCTACGACGCCATCTTCGTGGGCAGCGGCGCGCCGCGCGGCCGCGATCTCGACCTGCCCGGACGCCGTGAGGCCGCCGCGCACATCCACGTGGGCATCGAGTGGCTGGCGTCGGTCTCGTTCGGCCACGTCGAGCGGGTCGGGCGGCGCGTGATCGTGCTCGGCGGCGGCAACACCGCCATGGACTGCTGCCGCACCGCCCGCCGGCTGGGCGGGGAGGACGTGAAGGTCATCGTGCGCTCGGGCTTCGACGAGATGAAGGCCTCGCCCTGGGAGAAGGAGGACGCGCAGCACGAAGGCATCCCGATCCTCAACTACCTGGTCCCCAAGGCCTTCCTGCACCAGGCCGGCCGCCTCACCGGCATGCGCTTCGAGAAGGTCGAGGCGAAGTACGACGAGGGCGGCCGGCGCCGGCTGCTGCCCACCGGCGAGCCCGACCAGGACTTCGAATGCGACGAGGTGCTGATCGCGGTCGGGCAGGAAAACGCCTTTCCCTGGATCGAGCGCGACACCGGCATCGCCTTCCACGATTCGGGCCTGCCGGTGGTCGATCCGGTGTCCCTGCAGTCGACGCGCCCCGAGGTGTTCTTCGGCGGCGACGCGGCGCTGGGGCCCAAGAACATCATCTGGGCGGTGGCGCACGGCCACGAGGCGGCGGTCTCGATCGACAAGCTCGTGCACGGCGAGCCGGTACGCGAGCGCCCCGCGCCCGCGGTCACCCTGATCTCGCAGAAGATGGGCATCCACGAGTGGAGCTACGACAACGAGATCACGCGCGACCTGCGCCAGAAGGTTCCGTGGCGCGACGTCAACCAGGCGCTGCGCAACATCCGGGTCGAGGTCGAGCTGGGGTTCGATGCGCGCACGGCCCTGCGCGAGGCACAGCGCTGCCTGAACTGCGACGTGCAGACCGTGTTCACGGCGCAGCAGTGCATCGAATGCGACGCCTGCGTCGACATCTGCCCGACCGACTGCATCACCTTCACCGTGCTGCCGTCCGAGGGCGGCGAGGCCGCGCTGCGCGAGGGGCTGCGCGTGCCGGCCCACGACGCCGCGCAGCCGCTGTACCTGGCCACCGGCCTGAAGACCGGGCGCGCGATGGTCAAGGACGAAGACGTCTGCCTGCACTGCGGCCTGTGCGCCGAGCGCTGCCCGACCGGAGCCTGGGACATGCAGAAGTTCCGCCTCGACATCACCCATGCCGGCCCCGCCTGCCGGCCCAGCGAACGGAAGGCCGCCTGATGAAGCGCATCGAAGCCGTCAACGACTTCGTCGTCAAATTCGCCAACGTCAACGGATCGGGGTCGGCCTCGGCCAACGAGCTGTTCGCCAAGAGCATCCTGCGCATGGGCGTACCGGTGAGCCCGCGCAACATCTTCCCTTCGAACATCCAGGGCCTGCCGACCTGGTACGAGGTGCGCGTCTGCGAGCGCGGCCATCTCGGCCGGCGCGGCGGCGTCGACCTGCTGGTGGCGATGAACCCGCAGACCTGGGAGCGCGACCTGGCCGAGATCGAGCCCGGCGGCTACCTGCTGTACGACAGCACCAGGCCGCTGCAGCCCTCGAAGTTCCGCCCCGACGTCAACGTGATCGGCGTGCCGCTCACCGAGATGTGCAACGCCGCCTACAGCGATCCGCGCGAGCGCCAGCTGCTCAAGAACATCATGTACGTGGGCGTGCTGGCGGCGCTCATCGGCATCGACCCGGCAGTCGTCGCCCAGCTGGTGGGCGAGCAGTACAAGGGCAAGGAGAAGCTGCTCACGCCCAATCTCGACGCCTTCCGCAAGGGCCACCGCTACGCCGAGGAGCACCTCGAGGCTGCGCTCGGCCTGCGCGTGCGGCGCGCAGCGGCGGTCGGCGACCGCATCTTCGTCGACGGCAACTCCGCGGCCGCGCTCGGCTGCGTCTACGGCGGCGCCACGGTGTGCGCGTGGTATCCGATCACCCCGTCCTCGTCGGTGGCCGAAGCGTTCCAGCGCTACTGCTCGAAGCTGCGCGTCGACAAGGACAGCGGCGAGAACCGCTACGCCATCGTGCAGGCGGAAGACGAGCTGGCCTCGATCGGCATGGTGATCGGGGCCGGCTGGAACGGCGCGCGCGCCTTCACCGCCACCTCGGGTCCCGGCGTCTCGCTGATGACCGAGTTCATCGGCCTGGCCTACTTCGCCGAGATCCCGGCGGTCATCATCGACGTGCAGCGCGGCGGCCCGTCGACCGGCATGCCCACCCGCACCCAGCAGGCCGACCTGCTCTCGTGCGCCTACGCCTCGCACGGCGACACCAAGCACGTGCTGCTGTTTCCCGAGGACCCGCACGAGTGCTTCGCCTTCGCCGCGCAGGCGCTCGACCTGGCCGACCGCCTGCAGACCCCGGTGTTCCTGATGAGCGACCTCGACATCGGGATGAACCAGCGACTCGCCGCGCCGTTCGCCTGGGACGACGCGCGCCGCTACGACCGCGGCAAGGTGATGACCGCCGAGATGCTCGAGAGCGGCCGCGAGTTCGGCCGCTACCTCGACGTCGACGGCGACGGCATCCCCTACCGCACCTGGCCGGGCACCCACCCGACGCGCGGCGCCTACTTCACGCGCGGCACCACCAAGGACGGCTGGGCGCGCTACTCCGAGGCCGGCCACGACTACGTCGCCAACGTCCAGCGCCTGCTCAGGAAGTTCGACACCGCGCGCACGCTCGTGCCGGCCGCGATCGAGCGGCGCGCCGCCCAGCCGACGCCGTTCGGCGCCATCCATTTCGGCTCGACCGCGCCGGCGATGGCCGAGGCGAGCGGCGAGCTCGATGCGCGGCACGCCCACGTCGACACCCTGCGCATCCGCGCCTTCCCGTTCGGCGAGGAGGTCGAGCGCTTCATCGCCGGCCACGACACCGTGTTCGTGGTGGAGCAGAACCGCGACGGGCAGCTGCGCACCATGCTCGTCAACGAGCTGGGCGTGGACCCGGCGCGGCTGGTGCCCGTCCTGCACTACGACGGCACGCCGATCACGGCGCGCTTCATCATCGACGAGATCGGCGCGCGCGTCTCGGGGGCCAACGTCCAGCCGATCACGCGCCATAAAGTTGCATGAGGGTTGCATGAGGAACGCCGCATGACCTGGCTCGCCAAGCCCACCCTGCACCACCCTTCCCTGCCCACCAACCGGCTCGGCTACACGCGCCGCGACTACGAAGGGCGCGTCTCCACGCTGTGCGCCGGCTGCGGGCACGACTCGATCTCGGCGGCGATCATCCAGGCCTGCTGGGAGCTCGACGTCGAGCCGCACCGGGTGGCCAAGCTCTCCGGGATCGGCTGCTCGTCGAAGACGCCCGACTACTTCCTCGGCAACTCCCACGGCTTCAACTCGGTGCACGGGCGCATGCCCTCGGTGCTCACCGGAGCCAACCTGGCCAACCGCGAGCTGCTCTACCTCGGCGTCTCGGGCGACGGCGACTCGGCCTCGATCGGCCTGGGCCAGTTCGCCCACGCCATGCGCCGCGGCGTCGACATGACCTACATCGTCGAGAACAACGGCGTGTACGGCCTGACCAAGGGCCAGTTCTCGGCCACCGCCGACCGCGGCTCGAAGTCCAAGCGCGGCGCGGTCAATGCCGACTCGGCGATCGACCTGGTGCTGCTCGCGCTGCAGCTGGGCGCCACCTACGTCGCGCGCAGCTTCTCCGGCGACAAGGCGCAGCTGGTGCCGCTGGTCAAGGGCTCGATCGCGCACCGCGGCGCCGCCTTCATCGACGTGATCAGCCCCTGCGTGGCGTTCAACAACCACGCCGGCAGCACCCGCAGCTACGACTACGTGCGCGCCCACAACGAGGCGGTCAACCGCATCGACTTCATCCCGAAGCGCGGCGAGATCACCGCCGACTACCCGCCCGGCGAAGTGACCGAGGTGACCCAGCACGACGGCTCGGTGCTGCGCCTGCGCAAGCTGGCGCCCGACTTCGATCCCGGCGACCGCATCGCCGCGATGAACTACGTCATGGCGCACCAGGCGCGCGGCGAGATCGTCACCGGGCTGCTGTTCGCCGACCCCGACGCCGGCGACCTGCACCAGCGGCTCGGCACGCCGGCCGGCGCGATGAACCGGCTCGACGAGGCCGCGCTGTGCCCCGGCGCGGCCATGCTCGAGCGCATCAACGCCTCGCTTCGCTGACGCGGCTCATATACGGTTTCGCGTTCGTTTGCAGGACAAGGCGGGGCGCCGCAGACAGTGCTGCAGCACGGCAAGGCGCCCCAACGCAGTCATGCGAACGAACGCAAACCGTCAGGCGACGTCGCGGCGCGTGTGCCCGGTATAGAGCTGGCGCGGGCGGCCGATCTTCTGGTCCGGATCGGCGATCATCTCGCCCCACTGGGCGATCCAGCCGACCGTGCGCGCGAGCGCAAAGATGCAGGTGAACATCTCGGTCGGGATGCCGAGCGCCTTCTGCACGATGCCCGAATAGAAGTCGACGTTCGGGTAGAGCTTGCGCTGCACGAAGTAGTCGTCCTCGAGCGCGATCTTCTCGAGCTTCATCGCCAGCGCGAACAGCGGGTCGCCGTGCAGGCCGAGCTCCTCGAGCACCTCGTGGCAGGTCTCGCGCATCAGCTTGGCGCGCGGATCGTAGTTCTTGTAGACGCGGTGGCCGAACCCCATCAGCTTGACGCCGGAGTGCTTGTCCTTCACCTGGTCGATGAAGAGGCCGATCTTGTCGACGCCGCCCATCTTCTGGATGTCGTTGAGCATCACCAGGCAGGCTTCGTTGGCGCCGCCGTGCGCCGGCCCCCACAGCGTGGCGATGCCGGCGGCGATGCAGGCGAACGGGTTGGCGCCCGAGGAGCCGGCCAGCCGCACGGTCGAGGTCGACGCGTTCTGCTCGTGGTCGGCGTGCAGGATCAGGATGCGATCGAGCGCGCGCACCAGCACCGGGTTGGGCCGGTACTCCTCGCAGGGCGTGGCGAACATCATCCGCATGAAGTTGGCCGCGTACGACAGGTGGTTCTGCGGGTAGATGAACGGCTGGCCGTTGGAGTACTTGTAGGCCATCGCCACCAGCGTGGGCATCTTGGCGATCAGCCGGATCGCGGAGATGAAGCGGTGCTCCGGATCGTTGATGTCGAGCGAGTCGTGATAGAAGGCCGACAGCGCGCCGACCATGCCCACCAGCACCGCCATCGGATGCGCGTCGCGCCGGAAGCCCTGCAGGAAGCGCGTCATCTGCTCGTGGACCATGGTGTGCCGCGTGACGCGCTGGTCGAAGTCGGCGCGCTGCGCGGCATCCGGCAGCTCGCCGTTGAGCAGCAGGTAGCAGGTCTGCAGGTAGTCGCAGCGCTCGGCGATCTGCTCGATCGGGTAGCCGCGGTAGAGCAGCTCGCCCTTGTCGCCGTCGATGTAGGTGATCTTCGACTCGCATGCGGCGGTCGACATGAACCCGGGGTCGAAGGTGAAGCTGCCGGTCTGGGCGTACAGCTTGCGGATGTCGACCACATCGGGCCCGATCGTCCCCTTGTACACCGGAAACTCCACCGCGGGGCTGCCGTCGGAGAAGGAGAGCGTGGCTTTCAGCTGGGCGGTCATTGGACTCTTCCTGGAAGTTGGGCACCCCGCGCAGGCCGCGGGCATTTCATCGTCGACGGATCCCGGCTCAGGCTTCCCGCAGCATCTCGAGCACGCGCTGCGCCTCGGGCGAAGCTGCCTCGCCGGCGAGCTCGCAGCGCCGCAGGATCAGGTCGAGCAGCTCGGTGTCCGGCTGCTCGAGCAGCCGTTCCAGCCCGGCCACGTCGGCATCGCTCAACCCGGCCCCGAAGCGATCGAAGAACCGCTGCATGACCAGGTCGTTCTCGAGCAGGCCGCGCCGCGCGCGCCAGCGCAGGCGGCGTCGCGCCGCCTCGGCCGCGTGCACGGCCGGCGCCCCGGGCGGCTCGCCGCCCGGCTGACGCGCATGCAAGCGCTCTGGCATCGGCCCGCGTTCCTGAGTTCCTAGGATATACCGCGCTCAGACCGAGCGCCGGACCATCAGGTCCTTGATCTTGCCGATCGCGCGCGTCGGATTCAAGCCCTTCGGGCAGACATCGACGCAGTTCAGGATGGAGCGGCAGCGGAACACGCGATACGGGTCCTCGAGGTTGTCCAGGCGCTCGCTGGTGGCCTCGTCGCGGCTGTCGGCGAGGAAGCGGTAGGCCTGCAGCAGCCCGGCCGGTCCGACGAACTTGTCGGGGTTCCACCAGAACGAGGGGCAGGCCGTCGAGCAGCAGGCGCACAGGATGCACTCGTACAGGCCGTCGAGCTCCTCGCGCTCCTCGGGCGATTGCAGCCGCTCCTTCTCGGGCGGAGGGGTGTCGTTGATCAGGTAGGGCTTGATCGAGTGGTACTGCTTGAAGAACTGCGTCATGTCGACGATCAGGTCGCGGATCACCGGCAGCCCGGGCAGCGGCTTGAGCACGATCGGCTGCTTGAGGTCGCGCAGGTTGGTGATGCACGCCAGGCCGTTCTTGCCGTTGATGTTCATCGCGTCGGAGCCGCACACGCCCTCGCGGCAGGAGCGCCGGTACGAAACGGAGTCGTCGACGACGTGCTTGATGCGCATGAGCGCGTCGAGCAGCATCTTGTCGTTGGGCCCGAGCTCCACCTCGAGGTCCTGCATGTACGGACGCGCATCCTTGTCGGGGTCGTAGCGGTAGATCGAGAACTTGACCACGCGCCGCTCCTGCACGGCCGATGCAAGGTGGGTCGGGGATTCAGCCACTGCGCTCATCGTTGCTCCTGCGCCCCTCGGGCGAGCTTCCGGATCCTGATCTCAGAAAGTGCGCGCCTTGGGCGCGAACGTCTCGACGGTCAGCGGTCGGGTGGCGACCGGCTTGTACTCCAGGCGGTTGCCCGCCGAGTACCACAGCGAGTGCTTGAGCCAGTTCACGTCGTCGCGCTCGGGATGGTCACGATGGGCATGGGCGCCGCGGCTCTCCTTGCGGGCATTGGCGGCGACCGCCGTGGCCTTGGCGACCTCGATCAGGTTGTCCAGCTCGAGTGCCTCGACGCGGGCGGTGTTGAACACCTGGGATTTGTCCTTCAGATGCACCCGGCCGACGCGCTCGCCGAGCGCCATGATCTGGTTGACGCCCTCCGCGAGCAGCTCGGTGGTGCGGAATACGCCGCAGTGCGTCTGCATCGAGCGGCGGATGTCGTTGGCGACGTCCTGGGCGTTCTCGCCCGAGCTCGAGCCCTGCAGGCGCGCCAGCCGCGCCAGCGCGGCGTCGCCGGCGTCGCTCGGCAGCGGCTTGTGGCTGCTGCGGTCGAGCCGGGCGTCGACGATGTGGTTGCCGGCGGCGCGCCCGAACACGACCAGGTCGAGCAGCGAGTTGGTGCCGAGCCGGTTGGCGCCGTGCACCGACACGCAGGCGCACTCGCCGATGGCGTACAGGCCGCCGACCACCGTGTTCGGGTTGCCGTCCCTCGGCACCACCACCTGCCCGTGGTAGTTGGCCGGGATGCCGCCCATCTGGTAGTGGATGGTGGGCACCACCGGGATCGGGTCGGTGATCGGATCGACGTTGGCGAACTTGATGGCGATCTCGCGGATCGAGGGCAGCCGCTTCATGATGGTCTCGGCGCCCAGGTGGTCGAGCTTGAGCAGCACGTAGTCGCCGTGCGGGCCCGCGCCGCGGCCTTCCTTGATCTCCTGGTCCATCGAGCGCGAGACGAAGTCGCGCGGGGCGAGGTCCTTCAGCGTGGGCGCGTAGCGCTCCATGAAGCGCTCGCCGTCCTTGTTGAGCAGGATGCCGCCCTCGCCGCGCACGCCCTCGGTGATCAGCACCCCGGCGCCGGCCACGCCGGTGGGGTGGAACTGCCAGAACTCCATGTCCTCGAGCGGGATGCCGGCGCGCGCCGCCATGCCCAGCCCGTCGCCGGTGTTGATGAAGGCGTTGGTCGAGGCCGCGAAGATGCGCCCGGCCCCGCCGGTGGCGAGCACCGTGGTCTTGGCCTCGAGCACCATCACCTCGCCGGTTTCCATGTCGAGCGCCACCACGCCCACGCAGTCGCCGTCGGCGTCGCGCACGATGTCGAGCGCCATCCATTCGACGAAGAACTGGGTGCGCGCGCGCACGTTGCGCTGGTACAGCGTGTGCAGCAGCGCGTGGCCGGTGCGGTCGGCCGCGGCACAGGCGCGCTGCACCGGCTTCTCGCCGAAATTGGCGGTGTGCCCGCCGAACGGGCGCTGGTAGATCGTGCCGTCGGGGTTGCGGTCGAACGGCATGCCGAAGTGCTCGAGCTCGTAGACCACCTTCGGCGCCTCGCGGCACATGAACTCGATCGCGTCCTGGTCGCCGAGGTAGTCCGACCCCTTGACCGTGTCGAACATGTGCCAGTACCAGTTGTCCTCGCTCATGTTGCCCAGCGAGGCGCCGATGCCCCCCTGCGCGGCCACCGTGTGCGAGCGCGTCGGGAATACCTTGGAGAGGACCGCCACGCTGTAGCCCGCCTCGGCGAGCTGCAGCGAGCAGCGCATGCCGGCGCCGCCGGCACCGACGATCACCGCGTCGAACTTGCGACGCGGCAGGTTGTTCGACAGACGGTTCAGCACCTCCGCCATCTCAGACGCTCCAGAGTATGGTCACCGCCCAGCCCAGGTAGCCGAGCAGGAGCACGATCGTGATCACCTGCAGCGCCACGCGCAGGACGATCGGCTTGATGTAATCCATGTAGATGTCGCGCACGCCCACCCACGCGTGCCAGGTGACCGAGACCAGCGCGAGCAGGCTGAGCACCTTCATCCAGCGCGAGGCGAACACGCCGGCCCAGGTGCCGTAGCTCAGCTCGGGCAGCGCGAGCATCCAGCCGAGCAGCACCAGCGTGTAGACCGCCATCACGCAGGCGGTGAAGCGCTGCGCGAGCCAGTCGCGCTTGCCGTAGTGGGCGCCGACGACGATACGCTTGGTGGCCATGATCAGAACGCCCCGAACAGTTTCAGGCCGAGGATCAGCGTCAACGTGAGGCTGAGCGCCAGCACGACGGCGGCCGAGGTGCGCCCGGCGGCCTTGTCGAGCCCGATGTCGAGATCCATGAGAAGGTGGCGCAGGCCGGCGCAGAAGTGGTGCAGGTAGGCCCAGATGAGCGCGAGCAGCACCAGCTTGGCGAACCAGTTCGAGACGATCGCGCGGTAGTGCTCGAAGCTGATCTCGGAGGTGAGGCTCTGCTGGAAGATGTAGAGCACGAACGGCAGGCCGACGAGGAACATCAGCGCGCCGCTGATGCGGTGCAGGATCGACACCAGCGCGGCGAGCGGCATGCGGTAGCGCGCGATCTGGGTGATGTGGATGTTGCGGAACTCCGGCCTGGCTCCGCCTCCCGGACCTCCCACTGCCTTGTTCGCCGCGTCGGCCATCTCCTACCCTCGCTGATCGCAAAACCTGCATATTCTGACGCAATTTTGCGCGTCGCACCAATCACGCTCGCGCGAATGCGGGATTTCTCCGCACGCAAGCGGCGTGCAGGTCGCTCAGCTGAGCGCGTTGAAGTAGTGATACTTGTCGGTCACGCAGTAGCCGCGGCGCAGCTCGACCGGCTGGTCGCCGTAGGTGTAGGAGATGCGCTCGACCAGCAGCAGCGGCGTGCCTTCGGCCGCCTGCAGGGTGCGCGCCCGCGCGCGATCGGCGGCGACCGCCTTGAGCCGCTCGGTGGCGCGGATCATGCGGATGGCGAACTCGGCCTCGAACAGCGCGTACAGCGGCCCGTGCCAGGCGTCGAGCCGCTCGCTGGTGAGCCCGCGAAAGCGCGCCCCGGGCAGCCAGATCTCGTCGAGCACGACCGGCCGCTCGCCGGCCTCGAGCAGGCGCCGGATGGTCACCACCGCCTCGCTCGCGCGCAGCGACAGCGCGCGCGCCACCTCGCTGGGCGCGCGCAGGCGGCGGCATTCCAGCACGCGGCTGGTCATCACCATGCCCGGGGCGCCCTCGCCTTCCTGCGCGGCCTGCGGCGAGGCGGCCGCCGCGCCCTCGGCCTCGTCGGGACGCAGGCGCAGGAAGCGGAACTGGGTGCGCACCTCGCGGTGCGAGGCCACGAAGGTGCCGCGGCCCTGGCGGCGCACCACCAGGTTCTCGGCGGCCAGCTCGTCGATCGCCTTGCGCACCGTACCCTGGCTGACCCGGTAGCGCGCCGCGAGCTCGACCTCGCTCGGGATCGGCTCGCCGGGCTTCCACTCGCCCGACTGCAGGCCGCGCACCAGCAGCGTCCGGATCTGGCGGTACAGCGGGGCGAAGGTGGGGCCGGCGTCGCCGGCGTCCGCCGCGGGTCGGGCAGCCTCGTTCATGCCCGGATTTGAGCACGGGGCGGCCCGTCAAGTCCAGTTTCTTATGTCTTATATAAGATATAGCGCTCGCTTGACGAAGGCCGCGCTGCGCCCTATCATGGCGGGCGTTTCCGGCAACCTTCCCGGAACCTCCTCCCACACCACGCATCCAAGGTCAGCCCCATGTCCAAACCCGTCAAGCGCGTCGCGGTCACCGGCGCGGCCGGCCAGATCGGCTACAGCCTGCTCTTTCGCATTGCCAACGGCGACATGCTCGGCAAGGACCAGCCGATCATCCTGCAGCTGCTCGACATCACCCCCGCGCTGCCCGCCGTCAAGGGCGTGGTGATGGAGCTGGAAGACTGCGCCTTCCCGCTGCTGGCCGGCGTGGTCGTCACCGACGATCCCAAGGTCGCCTTCCGCGACGCCGACTACGCGCTGCTGGTGGGCGCGCGTCCGCGCACCAAGGGCATGGAGCGCAAGGACCTGCTCGAGGCCAACGGCGCCATCTTCACCGTCCAGGGCCGCGCCCTCGACGAAGCCGCCAGCCGCGACTGCCGCATCCTGGTGGTCGGCAACCCGGCCAACACCAACGCCTACATCGCGATGAAATCGGCGCCCGGCCTGCCGAAGAAGAACTTCACCGCCATGCTGCGCCTGGACCACAACCGCGCGCTGTCGCAGATCGCCGCGCGCACCGGCAAGCCGGTCGGAACCATCGAGAAGCTGGCGGTCTGGGGCAACCACAGCCCGACGATGTATCCGGACTACCGCTTCGCCACCATCGGCGGGCAGTCGGTCAAGGCGATGATCGGCGACGAAGCCTGGAACCGCGACGTCTTCATCCCCACGGTGGGCAAGCGCGGGGCGGCGGTCATCGAGGCGCGCGGGCTGTCCTCGGCGGCCTCCGCGGCCAACGCCGCGATCGACCACATGCGCGACTGGGCGCTGGGCACCCAGGGCCGCTGGGTCACCATGGGCATCCCCTCCGACGGCTCCTACGGCATCCCGCAGGACGTGATCTACGGCTTCCCGGTCACCTGCGCGGGCGGCGAGTACACCATGATCAAGGGCCTGGAGATCGACGAGTTCAGCCGCTCCCGCATGGACCTCACGCTCAAGGAGCTGTTCGAGGAGCGCGACGGCGTGCAGCACCTGCTCGGCTGAGCCGCCGCACCCGCAGCCACACCCGGCCCGGCGCGGACGCAGCTCGCCGAGCCGGCGATGCGCGGCGCCGCCGGCCCTCCCTTGTCCGTTTCGCCGCGAGGCCATCATGACGAGCCCTGGACAGAAGTTCCGCGAGGCGCTGGCCGCCGAACGCCCGCTGCAGATTCCCGGCGCGATCAACGCCAACCACGCGCTGCTGGCGCGCCACGCCGGCTTCCGCGCCATCTACATCTCGGGCGGCGGCGTGGCGGCCGGCTCGCTGGGCCTGCCCGATCTCGGCATCACGGGCCTGGAAGACGTGCTCGTCGACGTGCGCCGCATCACCGACGTCTGCGACCTGCCGCTGCTGGTCGACGTCGACACCGGCTTCGGCGCCTCGGCGTTCAACGTGGCGCGCACCACCCGCTCGCTGATCAAGGCCGGCGCGGCGGCGATGCACATCGAGGACCAGGTCGGCGCCAAGCGCTGCGGCCACCGCCCCGGCAAGGAGATCGTCGGCCAGGACGAGATGGTCGACCGGATCAAGGCCGC
Source organism: Burkholderiales bacterium 70-64 (assembly GCA_001898645.1). Classification (GTDB taxonomy): domain Bacteria; phylum Pseudomonadota; class Gammaproteobacteria; order Burkholderiales; family Burkholderiaceae_E; genus Zeimonas. Next base: position 34,004 of record MKUQ01000028.1, on the reverse strand, counting down.
CGCCGATGCGCGCACCGACGCGCAGTTCTTCATCATGGCGCGCACCGACGCGCTGGCGGTCGAGGGGCTGGAGCGCGCCATCGAGCGCGCGGTCGCCTGCGCCGAGGCCGGCGCCGACGGCATCTTCCCCGAAGCGATGACCGAGCTGTCGATGTACCGGCGCTTCGCCGACGCGGTCAAGGTGCCGGTGCTGGCCAATCTCACCGAGTTCGGGCAGACGCCGCTGTTCACCGTGGACGAGCTTCGCGGCGCCGGCGTGGCGATGGCGCTGTATCCGCTGTCGGCCTTCCGTGCGATGAACAAGGCGGCGCAGAACGTCTACCAGGTGCTGCGCCGCGACGGCACGCAGAAGGCGGCGCTGCCCACCATGCAGACCCGCGAAGAGCTGTACGACGCGATCGGCTACTGGGATTACGAGCACAAGCTCGACGAGCTGTTCGCCCGTTCCAAATGAGAACCCGAAAACCAGGAGACAACCCGTGAACGACAATCCCCAGGCTGTTGCACCGAAGCCGAAGAAATCGGTCGCCCTGTCGGGCGTGACCGCCGGCAACACCGCGCTGTGCTCGGTGGGCCGCACCGGCAACGACCTGCACTACCGCGGCTACGACATCCTCGACATCGCCGATGCCGCCGAGTTCGAGGAGGTGGCGTACCTGCTGGTGCACGGCAAGCTGCCCAACCGCGCCGAGCTGGCCGGCTACAAGGCGAAGCTGCGCGCGCTGCGCGGCCTGCCGGCCGGCGTGAAGGCGGCGCTCGAGCAGCTGCCGGCCTCGGCGCACCCGATGGACGTGATGCGCACCGGCGTGTCGGCGCTCGGCTGCACGCTGCCCGAGAAGGACGACCACAACGCGGCCGGCGCGCGCGACATCGCCGACCGGCTGCTGGCCTCGTTCGGCTCGATGCTGCTCTACTGGTACCACTACAGCACCAACGGCCGGCGCATCGAGGTCGAGACCGACGACGACTCGATCGGCGCGCACTTCCTGCACCTGCTGCACGGGCGCGAGCCGCCGGCGCCGTGGACGCGGGCGATGCACACCTCGCTCATCCTGTACGCCGAGCACGAGTTCAATGCTTCCACCTTCACGGCGCGCGTGATCGCGGGCACCGGCTCCGACATGTACTCGTCGATCGCCGGTGCGATCGGCGCGCTGCGCGGGCCCAAGCACGGCGGCGCCAACGAGGTCGCCTTCGAGATCCAGAAACGCTACGACTCGCCCGACGAGGCCGAGGCCGACATCCGCCGCCGCGTCGAGAACAAGGAGGTCGTGATCGGCTTCGGCCATCCGGTCTACACGGTGTCCGACCCGCGCAACAAGGTGATCAAGGAGGTCGCCCGCAAGCTCTCGGCCGACGCCGGCAACACCCGCATGTTCGACATCGCCGAGCGCCTGGAGAAGGTGATGTGGGACGCGAAGAAGATGTTCCCCAACCTCGACTGGTTCAGCGCGGTGAGCTACCACATGATGGGCGTGCCCACCGCCATGTTCACGCCGCTGTTCGTGATCTCGCGCACCTCGGGCTGGGCCGCGCACGTGATCGAGCAGCGCATCGACAACAAGATCATCCGGCCGAGCGCGAACTACGTGGGTCCCGAGAACCTGAAGTTCGTGCCGCTGGCCGAGCGCAAGTAGGCCGGCGCGCCCCTTTTCATCCATTCATCCATCCACGGAGTCCAGACCACATGGGCGCCCACATCCCGACGAGCCGGCCGAAACCGGACCAGGTCCTGGTCGACATCGTCGACTACGCGCTGACCTACAAGATCAAGAGCAAGGAGGCGCTCGAGACCGCACGCGCCTGCCTGATCGACACGCTGGGCTGCGGCCTGGAGGCCCTGTCCTACCCGGCGTGCACCAAGCTGCTCGGCCCCGTCGTGCCCGGCACCGTGGTGCCCGACGGCGCGAAGGTGCCCGGCACCCAGTTCCAGCTCGACCCGGTGCAGGCCGCGTTCAACATCGGCGCGATGATCCGCTGGCTCGACTTCAACGACACCTGGCTGGCCGCCGAGTGGGGCCACCCGTCGGACAACCTCGGCGGCATCCTCGCCACGGCCGACTGGCTGAGCCGCAGCGCGGTCGCCCGCGGCAAGCCGCCGCTCACCATGCGCCAGGTGCTCGAGGCGATGGTCAAGGCGCACGAGATCCAGGGCGTGATCGCGCTGGAGAACTCGTTCAACCGCGTCGGGCTCGACCACGTGGTGCTGGTCAAGGTGGCCTCCACCGCGGTGTGCGGCGCGCTCATGGGCCTGACGCGCGACGAGCTGATCAACGCAGTCTCGCTCGCCTGGGTGGACGGCCAGTCGCTGCGCACCTACCGGCACGCGCCGAACACCGGCAGCCGCAAGAGCTGGGCCGCGGGCGACGCCACCAGCCGCGCGGTGCGCCTGGCGCTGATCGCGCGCACCGGAGAGATGGGCTATCCGTCGGTGCTCACCGCCAAGACCTGGGGCTTCTACGACGTGCTGTTCAAGGGCAAGGAGTTCACCTTCCAGCGCCCCTACGGCAGCTACGTGATGGAGAACGTGCTGTTCAAGATCTCGTTCCCGGCCGAGTTCCACGCCCAGACCGCGGCCGAATGCGCGATGACGCTGCACGGCGAGCTGAAGAAGGCCGGCCGCAGCGTGGAGGACATCCGCAAGGTGACGATCCGCACCCACGAATCGGCCATCCGCATCATCGACAAGCAGGGGCCGCTGGACAACCCGGCCGACCGCGACCACTGCATCCAGTACATGGTGGCCGTGCCGCTGATCTTCGGCCGCCTCACCGCCGAGGACTACGAGGACAAGGTGGCCGCCGACCCGCGCATCGACGCGCTGCGCGCGAAGATGAGCTGCGTCGAGGACAAGCAGTTCAGCAAGGACTACCTCGACCCGGACAAGCGCTCGATCGCCAACGGCATCACCATCGAGTTCGCCGACGGCAAGAAGCTCAAGGAAGTGGTGGTCGAGTACCCGATCGGCCACCGGCGCCGCCGCAAGGAAGGCATCCCGGTGCTGGTGGAGAAGTTCCGCACCAACCTGGCGCGGCGCTTCCCCGCCAAGCAGCAGCAGCGCATCCTGGACGTCTCGCTCGAGCAGAAGGCGCTCGAGGCGATGCCGGTCAACGAGTACGTCGACCTGTACGTCATCTAGGCGGACGCCGCGGTGAGGCACCTCCCGCCATGGCCGGCGCGCGCCGTCCCGGCGCACGCGCCGCTGCCCGGGCTGTGCCTCGGCATGGCGCTGGCTTGCCTCACCCTGGCCCAGGCCGCGCACGCCGACGACGATTTCCCGCGGCGCCGTCCCGGGCTGTGGGAGGTGCGCTCGGTGGGTGCCGAGTCCTCCGGACTGCCGCCTACCCGCCAGTGCGTCGGCGAGCACGCCGACACCGCCGCGCACCATCTCGATCGCACGGTGGGCGTGCGCGGTTCGTGCACCTTCGGGGCGTTCCGGCGCGCCGGCACGGCCTGGCTGGCCGAGTCGGTGTGCCGCGAGGCGCGCACCGTCGTCACCAGCCGCGCCATCGCCAGCGGCGACTTCGCCGAGGCCTACCGCATCGACACCCTGGTGAGCTACGACCCGCCCCTGGGCGGCGTGCGCCGCGAGGACAAGGATGCCCTCGAGGCGCACTGGCTCGGCCCCTGCGCGCCGGGGCAGAAGCCCGGCGACATCGTCGTGCCCGGCATGGGCACGCTCAACATGAACGACGGCGCGTTCCGCGCCGAACCGTCCCCGCCGCCCGCGGCGCGCGCCCGCCGCGCGCCGGCCGCGCATCGAAACCCCGCACACTGATACGCAGTCATCCCCCGAGAGGCCATCCATGTCACAGAAAGCACTCGATACCCTGAAGGACTTCAGGCTGAAGTCCGGCAAGACCGGCAAGCTTCATTCGCTGCCGGCGCTGGCGCGCAGGATCCCCAACGTTTCGCGGCTGCCGGTGTCGATCCGCATCGTGCTCGAGTCGGTCATGCGCAACGTCGACGGCAGGAAGATCACCCAGGCGCACGTCGAGCAGCTGGCCAACTGGCAGCCCAACGGCAAGCGCGTCGACGAGATCCCCTTCGTGGTCGCGCGCGTCGTGCTGCAGGACTTCACCGGCGTGCCGCTGCTGGCCGACCTCGCCGCCATGCGCGGGGTGGCAGCGCGCATGGGCAGGGATCCCAAGCTCATCGAGCCGCTGGTGCCGGTCGACCTGGTGGTCGACCACTCTGTGATGATCGACCATTTCCGCCGTCCCGACGCCCTCGAGCTGAACATGAAGCTCGAGTTCGAGCGCAACGCCGAGCGCTACCAGTTCATGAAGTGGGGCATGCAGGCGTTCGACACCTTCAAGGTCGTGCCCCCCGGCATCGGCATCGTGCACCAGGTCAACCTCGAGTACCTGGCGCGCGGCGTGCACCAGCGCAACGGCGTGTACTACCCCGACACCCTGGTCGGCACCGACAGCCACACCACGATGATCAACGGCATCGGCGTGGTCGGCTGGGGCGTGGGCGGCATCGAGGCCGAGGCCGGCATGCTCGGCCAGCCGGTGTACTTCCTCACCCCCGACGTGGTCGGCGTGCACCTCAAGGGCCGGCTGCGCGAGGGCTGCACCGCTACCGACCTGGTGCTCACCATCACCGAGATGCTGCGCCGCGAGAAGGTGGTCGGCAAGTTCGTCGAGTTCTTCGGCGAGGGCACGCGCTCGCTGGCCGTGCCCGACCGCGCGACCATCGGCAACATGGCGCCCGAGTACGGCGCCACCATGGGCTTCTTCCCGGTCGACGAGAAAACCATCGACTACTTCGAGGGCACCGGCCGCACGAAGGAAGAGATCGACGCGTTCGAGAGCTACTTCCGCGCCCAGGGCCTGTTCGGCGTCCCGCGGCCCGGCCAGGTCGACTACTCCAAGGTGGTCGAGCTCGACCTGGGCACCGTCGCGCCGTCGCTGGCCGGCCCGAAGCGGCCGCAGGACCGCATCGAGATCGGCAAGGTGAAGTCCACCTTCGCCGACCTGTTCTCCAGGCCGGTGGCCGAGAACGGCTTCAGCAAGAAAGCCGAGGACCTCACGCGCAGCTACCGCACCAAGAGCGGCGTCGACCTGCACAACGGCGACGTGCTGATCGCCGCCATCACCTCGTGCACCAACACGTCCAACCCCGGGGTGCTGCTGGCCGCCGGCCTGCTCGCCAAGAAGGCCGTCAAGCTGGGCATGAAGGTGGCCCCGCACATCAAGACCTCGCTCGCCCCCGGCTCGCGCGTGGTCACCAACTACCTCGAGCGCGCCAAGCTGCTGCCCTACCTGTCCGAGCTGGGCTTCAACGTCGCCGCCTACGGCTGCACCACCTGCATCGGCAACGCCGGCGACCTCACGGCCGAGATCAACGAGGCGATCACCTCCAACGACCTGGTGTGCGCGGCCGTGCTCTCGGGCAACCGCAACTTCGAGGCGCGCATCCACCCCAACCTGCGCGCCAACTTCCTCGCTTCGCCGCCGCTGGTGGTGGCCTACGCCATCGCCGGCAACGTCTCGGTCGACCTGATGACCGAGCCGCTGGGCAAGGACGCCAAGGGACGCGACGTGTACCTCGGAGACATCTGGCCGAGCTCCGAGGAAGTGCACGAGCTGATGAAGTACGCGATGGACGCCAAGACCTTCAAGCGCCTCTACCACGACTTCACGCGCGACCACGCACTGTGGAATGCCGTGCCCTCGGCCGCCGGGCAGGTCTACGACTGGCCGAAGTCGACCTACATCGCCGAGCCGCCGTTCTTCGAGGACTTCGACCTGCAGCCGCCCCGCTTCGACGGCGCGATCCGCGGCGCGCGCGCCCTCGGCCTGTTCGGCGACTCGATCACCACCGACCACATCTCGCCCGCGGGCTCGATCAAGGAGGCGTCGCCGGCCGGCCAGTACCTGGTCGGCCACCAGGTGACGCGCGCCGACTTCAACTCCTACGGGGCGCGCCGCGGCAACCACGAGGTGATGATGCGCGGCACCTTCGCCAACGTGCGCATCAAGAACCTGATGATCCCGGCGCGCGCCGACGGCACGCGCGAGGAGGGCGGCGTCACGCTGCACCAGCCCTCGGGCGAGAAGATGTCGATCTACGACGCGGCCATGCGCTACATCGGCGAAGGCACGCCCACGGTGGTGCTCGGCGGCGAGGAGTACGGCACCGGCTCGTCGCGCGACTGGGCGGCCAAGGGCACCCAGCTGCTCGGCGTGAAGGCGGTGGTGGCGCGCAGCTTCGAGCGCATCCACCGCTCCAACCTGGTCGGCATGGGCGTGCTGCCGCTGCAGTTCAAGGCCGGCGAAAGCTGGGAGACGCACGGCATTCGCGGCGACGAGCGCTTCGACATCGAGGTGCCGGCCAGGCTCGAGCCGCAGCAGGAGATCGGCATGACCATCCATCGCGCCGACGGCACGACCAAGCGCGTCGCCCTGCTCTCGCGCATCGACACGCCGATCGAGGTCGACTACTTCCTGCACGGCGGCATCCTGCCCTACGTGCTGCGCGAGCTGCTCGCGGCCTGAACGTCCGGCGACCGGCCGCCGCGCGGGCTTCCCCGCGGCGGCCGGTTGTCGGGCCGGCGGACGGAGGGGCGGCGGGGTGGATTACACTTGGCCCCGAAGCCAATCGACCGTCCCGTGCTCCAGTCCGAAATCACTTCGCCGGCCCAACCCGGCGACCGCATCCGCCTGCCGGTCTTTCCCAGGCTGCTGCTGTCGGCCGGGGTGGCGTTCGTGCTGTGCCTGCTGGCGAAGCTGATCTCCGCCGATGCCTCCGGGCTGCTGCTCATCTGGCCGTGCGCCGGCGTCGCCTTCGCCTTCGCCTGGCGCTACGGCCTGCGCTGGGTGGTGCCGCCGGCCGCCGGCGGCGCGCTGTGGGCGTGGCTCGAGTTCGATACGCCCGGTGCCACCGCCGGCGTGTTCGTCGCCAGCGCGGTCGGCCCCGCGGCCGCGGTGGCGCTGCTGCACCGCCTCAACGACTGGAAGCCCGCCGACTACCGGCTCGAGGCCGCCGTCCGCCTGGTCGGCGCCGTCGTGCTGCTGGCAGCGCCGATCGACGCGCTGCTCGCCACCATCGGCCTGCAGCTGAACGGGCTCGTCGCCGACGTGCACCCGGCCCACCAGTTCATGGTGTGGTGGCTCATCGACGCGCTCGGCATCCTGCTCATCGCCCCCGCCCTGCTCGCCTGGGCGGGCGACGCCGTGCCGGCGCCGACCGGCGCCGGCACGGGCCGCCCGCAGCCGCCGCTGCTCGATGCGCCGGCGTTCCTGCTGACGCTGCTGGTGGTGGGCACCAGCCTGATGGTCTCGACCTTCGGCCACCCGAGCTACGCGTACGCGCTGATGTTCCTGTACTTCCCCATCGTCGCCTGGACCGCGATCCGCATGAGCGAGCGCGCCACCGCGCTGTCGCTGGTGGTGACCACCGTCCCGCTGCTGGTGGCGCGCGCCCACCAGGTCGGCCAGGCGCACGACGACTTCTTCCGCGCGCTCGAGGCCTCGGTGCTCGCCTTCTCGGCCATCATCGTCGCCTTCATGCTGCAGGCCATCGCCGCCGACCGGCGCCTGGCGCTGGCGCGCGTGGCGCAGCAGGCGCGCCAGGACATGTCGACCGGGCTGCTCAACGATCGCGGGCTGATCGCCGAGATCGGCGAACGGCTCGCCCTGCCCACCCGCCCCCACTACGGGCTGATCGGCATGCACCTGTCTAACTTCGACACGCTCAACGACCTGTGCGGCACCATGCAGGCGCTGCAGCTCGAGCAGAGCGCCGCCCAGATGCTCATGGCGCAGCCCGGGGCGCAGGCCGCGGCGCGGCTGTCGGCCGGGCGCTTCGCCCTGCTCATCGAGGCGGAATCGGTGGCGCAGGTGCGCGCGGTGGCCCGGGAGATCTACTCCCAGCTCAACGGACAGCTGTTCAAGACCGAGCACGGCAGCGTGCGCCTGCAGCTGTGCGTCGGCGGCCTGCTGATCGACCAGCACGCCCTGATCAACAGCGAAGACTGCCTGATGTCGCTCTCCGACGCGATGACCATCGCCGCCAGCGTGCGCGATCCGCAGCTCTTCGTCGAGCCGCTGTCGCAGACCATGATCGACGCGCGGCGCGCGCACCAGGGCAAGATCGAGCACATCCGCGAGGCCATCCGCGAGAAGCGCTTCGAGCTGCACGCCCAGCCCATGATCGACCCCGACGCGCCGCCCGGCATGCTCTCGTACGAGGTTCTGATCCGCCTGCTCGATCGCGACGGCGGCCTCATCCGGCCGCCCGAGTTCCTGTCGCTGGCGGTCCAGGCCCAGATGACGCCGATGATGGACCGCGGCGTCATCCGCTGGATCTTCTCCTGGCTGGCCGAGCACCCCGACGCGCTGGCGCGCACGTGGAAGTGCTCGATCAACCTCTCGGGCCTGACCATGAGCGACGGCACCATCGCCGGCTTCATCCGCGAGCAGCGCGCGCTGTACGACATCCCCGCCGAGAAGATCGTATTCGAGATCACCGAGAGCGAGGCGATCCGCAACCCGGGCGCCGCCTCGCGCCTGGTCGACGACCTCAAGGCCGAGGGCTTCGGCATCGCGCTGGACGATTTCGGCACCGGGCTGGCCACCTTCGAGTACCTCAAGCGCTTCCCGCTCGACTACCTCAAGATCGACGGCTCGTTCATCCGCAACCTGGTCAGCAACCCGATCGACGAGGAGATCGTGCTCTCCACGGTGCGCGTGGCGCGCCGGCTGAACATCCGCACCGTGGCCGAGCACGTGCACAACCAGTTCACGCTCGATCGCCTCACCGAGATCGGCATCGACCACGTCCAGGGCGACCTGATCGGCGCCGCCGCGCCGATCGCGCAGCTGTTCGCCGAGCCGCCGGTGCGCGCCACCCGCGCGCCGCTCTGAGCGCAGGCATCCCCTCCCGATGAGGGCCGTCCCCGCCCTCGCCGTGTTCGGCGGCGCCGGCCTCGGCGCCCTGCTGCGCTGGGGCTTCGGCGCCTGGCTCGATCCGGTCTACCCCGCCATCCCCCTGGGCACGCTCGCAGCCAACCTGCTCGGCGGGCTGCTGGCAGGCGCCGCCGTCTCGTTCTTCACCCGCCATGCCGCCCTGGCCCCCGAATGGCGGCTGCTGGTCGTCACCGGCTTCCTGGGCGGGCTGACCACCTTCTCCACCTTCTCGGCCGAGGTCGTGGACCTGATCGGCCGCCACGAGCACGCCCTGGCCCTGGCCGCGGCGGGTGCGCACCTGGCCGGCTCGCTCGTCCTCACGGCCGCCGGCATCGTGGTAGGCAATGCGCTGCTCGCGAGGCCGCAAAGCGGCGAGGCTGCGAAGCCGCGAGGTCGTGAAATCGTGAAATCGTGAGGTCGTGAGGTCGTGAGGTCGTGAAGCCATGCGGCCGCGGCGCGAGCGGCGCCGCCCGCGACTCAGGGCCTGCGCGCATCCCCGGGGCGCAGGCCGGAGGTCTTCCCCGGCTTTCCGGATGCCGGCGTGACGGCCGCGCCGCCGCTCTCCCCGGCCAGCGTCTCGATGATGGGGCAGTCGGGACGGTCATCGCCGCGACAGCAGTCGACCAGGTGCTCCAGAGTGGCCTTCATCGCCTGGAGCTCCCGCAGCTTCCCGTCCAGCTCCCGGATGTGCGCCTGCGCCAGTGCCTTGACCTGCCGGCTCGGGCGCCTGCGGTCCTGCCACAACCCCAGCAGCTCGCGGATCTGCGCGATGGAGAAGCCGAGATCGCGCGACTGGCGGATGAACCGCAGCGTGCCGACCTCCCGCTCGCCGTACTGCCGGTAGCCGGCATCGGAGCGGGCGGCCTCGGGAAAAAGCCCCACGCTCTCGTAGTGGCGGATCATCTTCGCCGAGACGCCCGAAACCCTGGCGGCCTCGCCGATGTTCATGACTGCACTCATACCCGCCTCCCCGGCTTGACCTTCCCACAGTGTCAAGCCGGATATTGGGCAGGTTTCCGGAACGCCGTCAAACCCACCTGCCGTACACCCGTTTTTCGGAGCAAGCCATGATCGATTTCGAAGTCAAGGACATGACCTGCGGCCACTGCGTGGGCGCCATCACCAAGGCGCTGCAGGCCGCGGACAAGGATGCCAGGGTCGAGATCGACCTCGGCAGGCACCTGGTGCGCATCCAGCCCGGCACGGCCGACGCCGAGGCGCTCGCCGGCGCGATCAGGGAAGCCGGCTACACGCCCGTCGCCGTGCAGGCAGCGGCGAGCGCCGGCGCGGCGAGCGGGCGCAGCGGCGGTTGCTGCTCCTGAGCGTCGAACGCCGCATGCATCGGCGGCAAAGGCACCACCCGGCGTGCGCAAACGAGCCGGGCCGGGGTGGTGTGCCGGGTATGATTCCCGAACGCGACGGGAGGCATCCGATGCAACAGCGCCTCGACTACAAGCTCGCCTCACCCGAGGCATTCAAGGCCATGCTCCATGTCGAGCACCGGATCCACGAGAGCGGCCTGGAAGAATCGCTGCTGGAGCTGGTCAAGTCCCGCGCCTCGCAGCTCAATGGCTGCGCCTGGTGCCTGGACATGCACACCAAGGACGCACGCGCACGGGGCGAAACCGAACAGCGCCTGTACCTGCTCCCGGTCTGGCGCGAGGCGCGGTGCTACAGCGAGCGCGAACGCGCAGCGCTGGCCTGGACCGAAGCGGCACGCAGATCGCCGCCACGCACGACGTGCCCGACGCGGTGTACGCCGAAGTGCGCGCGCATTTCGACGAGAAGGCGCTGGTCGACCTGACCCTGGCGATCATCGCGATCAACGGCTGGAACCGGATGAACGTCGCCTTCCGCACCGAGGTCGGCAACTACGTCAGCCCGCACGCGAAGGCGCGCTGAAACGCCCGCGGCTCACGCCGGACTGCCTGGATCCCGGGCGCCGGGTCGGGCGCTGGCCAGCTGGCGATTCGCCCTACCGCTTCTTCGATCGCTGCCAATCCGCCTGGCTCGCTGCCATCAGCGCCGCCCAGTCGTCGGGCGGGTTGCCGCGTCCGAGCATCTTTTCGAACACCGCATAGGGATCGGACCTGCTGCCTGCCGACCGCAGCGTCTGCTCGTCGTTGACCCAGGCGAACACGATCGCTCTGGCCTTGGAGTCGTAGCGGAAGAACAAGCGGAATCGCCGCCCGATCTTCGCGCGCCGCCAGTGGCGGTACGTAGGCCCCAAGGTATTGCCCTGACGATATTCGTCGCGCGAGGGATCGTTCGGCACGACGTCCATGATCAGCTGGCTCAACGCCCGGAACAGCTTGACGTTAGCGTTGTCCTCGTACCCTTGCGGGTCGTTTCGTTCGGCCCGCTCCAAGGCCGCCTGCAGCTTGCGCAGCTGCTCGATCAAGCCCTCGTGGAACAGCAGCGTCCAGCCGTGCCGCTGCATCAGATCGTCACTTCGCCGTCGATGTCCTCATCCAGATTCACATGGCCGGCATTCGCCAGTATCGCCTGGGCAAGATCCTCGGGCAGGGACCGGACATGCCGGCCGGCACGGATGTCCGCTTCCAGCAGGCCCAGGAAGGCACCGATGGCCGGATCCTCGTGTTCGGCCTCGGCGCGGGTCACGACGACTTCGCCGCCCCGCAGATCGAACGCCACCTTGCTGCCGGTATCCACGCCCAGCGCCTGCCGGATGGACTTGGGCAAGGTGATCTGACCTTTGGAGGTCAGCGTCGCGACTTCGTGGATTTCGGGCATGGCAGTTCTCTCCAAATACCGGAAGTCGTATCGTAAGGAAATATCCTTTCGTCATCAAGTCGGGTGCGCACCGGGTTGCCGCCGAGTAGAACGAGCCTTCGGCCCTTTTTCGTCACCCCCGACCGAAAAAGAAAAACGGGTTGGCTCCTCGTGAGAGCCAACCCGTTGATTTCATTGGTCGGGGCGGCGGGATTCGAACTCGCGACCCCTTGCACCCCATGCAAGTGCGCTACCAGGCTGCGCTACGCCCCGAAGCCGCGAAGTATAGCAGCTCGCACCGGCGGCCCGGCGCTCCTCAGCTGAGCAGCTCGAGCGCCCGGCGCAGGTCTTCGCGCACGGCGTCGAGATCGACGCCGCCCGCCACCGGCACGTCGGCGGCGGCTCCGGGGGCGGTCTCGGCAGCGGCCTCGGCCTCGCGTGCCTTGCCGTTGTGGGCGCTCTCGCCGAGCCGGTTGCGCGCGCCGCTGATGGTGAAGCCCTGCTCGTAGAGCAGGTCGCGGATGCGGCGCACCAGCAGCACTTCGTGGTGCTGGTAGTAGCGGCGGTTGCCGCGGCGCTTCATCGGCCTCAGCTGGGTGAATTCCTGCTCCCAGTAGCGCAGGACGTGCGGCTTGACGCCGCACAGCTCGCTGACTTCGCCGATGGTGAAGTATCGCTTGGCGGGGATCGGGGGCAGCGGCGCCTTCTGTTCGGACTTGTTCTGCATGGCGTGGGGAGCGACCGTCGACGTGCCGTGCGGCGCGTCAGTTGCCCGGCTCCTCGATCTGCGCCTTCAGCTTCTGGCTGGCGTGAAAGGTGACCACGCGCCGGGCGGAGATCGGGATCTCCTCGCCGGTCTTCGGGTTGCGTCCCGGCCGCTGGGGCTTGTCGCGCAGCTGGAAGTTGCCGAAACCCGAGAGCTTGACGCTCTCGCCGCGCTCGAGCGCATCGCGGATCTCGTCGAAGAAGGTCTCGACCATGTCCTTCGCTTCGCGCTTGTTCAGGCCGACGCGCTCGAACAGCATCTCGGCGAGCTCCGCCTTGGTGAGGGTCAGGGGCTCGCTGCCGTTCACCGCGCCGTCGGCCGGCGGCAGGGGCGACTCGGAAGCCCTGGCGGGGATCTGCGCTTCGCCGGAGGGATCATGCAGATGGTCCGGGACCGTATGGCCAAACTGGATCATCGTATCCGCCACTCGTATCGAATCTGCCTGCACGGATCGTTGTAATTTCAGCCGCCCGGAGCTCGATTCAACTCGCTCCTAGCGCAGCCGGGCCCCGATGGTGCGTGCCAGACGACCCACGATTGCCTCGACCGCCTCGGCCGCTTCCGCCTCGCTCAGCGTGCGTCGAGTATCTTGCATCCACAACCGGAAGGCAAGGCTTTTTTCCTTATTTTCCAATCCCTTACCGCGATATTCGTCGAACAGCTCGACGTTCTTGACGACCCCCGCGGCGGGCTCGGCAGCCACCGCCGCGGCGATCTCGGCGAGCACCTGCGCCGCGGGCCGCTCGTGGGCGACGACCAGGGCCAGGTCGCGGATCACCGGCGGGAACTTCGAGATTTCGCGGTAGGCCGCGACCGCCCGCTCCAGCAGCGACGCGAGGTCGACTTCGGCCAGGATGGGCGGCTGCGGCAGCTCCAGCGCCTGTTGCACGGCGGGATGCAGCTCGCCGATCCAGCCGGCCGGGACCCCGCCGAGCAGGATGCGGGCGCTGCGGCCCGGGTGCAGGGCCGGATGCGAGGCGGGCTCGACCGCCAGCGGCGCGCCGGCGAGCGTCTCGAGATCGCGCTTGACGTCGAAGAAGTCGACGCGCCGCGCCGCCGCGCCCCATTGCTCGTCCAGCTGCGTGCCGTAGGCGAGCAGGCCGAGCCGCTGCGGCTGCGCCACGCCGTGCACCTGCTGGGGCCCGGCCTGCACCGAGGCATCGGCCAGGAACACCCGCCCGACCTCGAACAGGCGCACGCGCGCGGCCTTGCGGTTGAGGTTGGCGCGCAGGGTCTCGATCATGCCGCCCCACAGGGTGGTGCGCATCACGTCCATCTGGGCGGCGATCGGGTTGAGCAGGCGGATCGGCTCGCGCTCGCCGAGCCGCCGCTCGAGCGCGCCCTCGACGAAGCTGTAGTGGATGGCCTCCTGGTAGTCGCGCGCGGCCACCCGCGCCTTGAGCGCGGCCACGCTGCGCCGCCCTTCGGGCACCGGACGCATGGCGGCGCGCGTCCGCGGCGGGCGCAGCGGCAGGCGCTCGTAGCCCCAGATGCGCGCCACTTCCTCGATCAGGTCTTCCTCGATCTGCAGGTCGAAGCGGTACGAGGGCGGCGTGACGGCGTAGCCGCCCTCGCAGGGCTGCGCGGGCAGGCGCAGCCGCTCGAAGATCGCGGCGATCTCGGCGTCGGGGATCTCGACCCCGATCACCTTGCGCGCGCGCGCCGTGCGCAGGCGTACCGGCTCGCGCGCCGGCAGGCCGGTGACCGTGTCGTCGAGGGGGCCGGCCTGCCCGCCGCACACCTCGAGGATGAGGCGGGTGAGGTATTCCAGGTGCCGGGCCGTGGTGTGCCCGTCGACGCCGCGCTCGAAACGCGCGCCGGCGTCGGTGGCGAAGTTGTAGCGCCGCGAGCGCCCGGCGACGGCCGCCGGCCACCAGAAGGCCGCTTCCACGTAGACGTTGCGCGTGGCCCCGCTCACCGCGGTGCGCTCGCCGCCCATGATGCCGGCCAGGCTCTCGACCCGGTGCGCGTCGGCGATGATGCCGACGTCGGGCGCCAGCTCCACCGTCTGGCCGTTGAGCAGGGCCAGCCGCTCGCCCTGGCGCGCCCAACGCACGTGCAGCCCGCCCTCGATGCGGTCGAGGTCGAAGACGTGGGTCGGACGCCCGAACTCGAGCATGACGTAGTTCGAGATGTCGACCAGGGCCGAGATGCTGCGCTGGCCGGCGCGCTCGAGCCGCCGCTTCATCCACTCGGGCGTGGGCGCGTCCGGATCGACGCCGCGGATCACCCGGCCCGAGAAGCGTCCGCACAGGTCGGGCGCCTCGACCGTGACCGGCAGGCGGTCGTCGATGCTCACCGGCGCCGCCTCGAAGACCGGCTCGTGCAGGGGCGCGCCGCTCACCGCGGCCAGCTCGCGCGCCACCCCGAACACGCTCATGCAGTGGGCCAGGTTCGGGGTGAGCTTGAACGTGAACACCGTCTCGTCGAGCTCGAGCACGGCGCGCAGGTCGCCCCCCAGGGGCGTGTCCTCGGCCAGCACCATGAGACCGCTGTGGTCCTCCGAGAGGCCGAGCTCGCGCGCCGAGCACAGCATGCCCTGGCTCTCCACCCCGCGCATCTTCACCGGCCTGATCGCCAGGCCACCCGGCAGCACCGCTCCGGGCAGCGCGCACGGCACCTTCATGCCGGCCGCGACGTTGGGCGCGCCGCAGACGATGCGCCGCCGCCCGGCCGCGCCGACGTCGACCTCGCACACCGACAGCTTGTCGGCATCCGGATGGCGCGCGACCTCCAGCACCTGGGCCACCACGACGCCGTGGAAGGGCGGCGCCGCGGCGCCCGCCTCCTCGACCTCGAGGCCGGCCATGGTCAGCCGGTCGGCGATCTGCTCGCTGGTCCACTCGGGCGACGCGAAGCGCCTGAGCCAGCTCTCGGGAACACGCATGGCCGGCTCCGCCCTATCGGTTGAACTGCTGCAGGAAGCGCAGGTCGTTTTCGTAGAACATGCGCAAGTCGCCGATGCCGTAGCGCAGCATCGCCAGGCGCTCGATGCCCGAGCCGAAGGCGAAGCCGATGTAGCGCTCGGGGTCGAGCCCGAAGTTGCGCACCACGTTCGGATGCACCTGGCCGGAGCCGCTCACCTCGAGCCAGCGTCCGGCCAGCGGCCCGTCGGCGAAGCGCATGTCGATCTCGGCCGAGGGCTCGGTGAACGGGAAATACGACGGGCGGAAGCGCACGTCGAGGTCGTCGCGCTCGAAGAAGCGGCGCAGGAAATCGGCGTACACGCTCTTGAGGTCGGCGAAGCTCACGTCCTCGTCGATCCACAGCCCTTCGAACTGGTGGAACATCGGCGAGTGCGTGGCGTCGGAGTCGACGCGGTAGGTCTTGCCGGGCGCGATCACCTTGATCGGCGGCGTGTGGGCGCGCGCGTAGCGCACCTGCACCGGGCTGGTATGGGTGCGCAGCAGCAGGCCGCCGCCCTTGCCGTCGGGCGCGTCGACGTAGAAGGTGTCGTGCATCGAGCGCGCCGGGTGGTTCTCCGGCGTGTTCAGCGCGGTGAAGTTGAAGAAGTCTTCCTCGATCTCGGGCCCGTCGGCCACGTCGAAGCCGATCGAGTGGAAGATGGCCTCGATGCGCTCGATGGTCAGCGTGATCGGGTGCAGGCCGCCCGCCCCCGGCCCGCGGCCCGGCAGGGTGACGTCGATCGCCTCCTGCGCCAGCCGCGCGTCGAGATCGGCGCGCGCCAGTGCCGCCTCGCGCTCGCGCAGCGCCTGCTCGATCGCCTGCTTGGCCTCGTTGAGCTCGCGCCCGAAGCGGGCGCGCTCGGCCGGCGCCAGTGCGCCGAGCTTCTTCATCTCGGCGGTGAGCTCCCCTTCCTTGCCCAGCGCGCGCGCCTTGGCGTTGGCCAGCTCGGGCGCGCTGCGCGCGGCGCCGATCTCGGCCGACAGGCGCTGCACCATCGCGGCGAAACGGGGGGCAGCCGCGGAGGGTGCGGCCCCGGCGCCGGCCGGTGCTGGCGGGGAAGGGTCGGATGGGTTCGGCATGGCTGCTCCAGGAATCCGGCAGGCAGGCCCCGCACGGAGCCGCCGGGCCCCGTGGCGTCGCCGCCGCGCACGGCGCGCGCCCCGGAGGGGGCGCGCGCCGCATCGCTCGTTCTCAGGCGGCGCGGGCGCTGCCGAGCGTGGCCTTGACCTGCGCGACGATGGCCGCGAAGGCCGGCTTGTCGGTGACCGCGAGATCGGCCAGCACCTTGCGGTCGAGGCCGATGGCCGCGCGGTTCAGGCCGTTGATGAACACGCTGTAGGAGATGCCGTGCTCGCGCGCGGCCGCGTTGATGCGGGCGATCCACAGCGCGCGGAACACGCGCTTCTTGGTGCGCCGGTCGCGATAGGCGTACTGCCCGGCCCGCATCACCGCCTGCTTGGCGATGCGGTAGACGTTGCCGCGCCGGCCGCGATAGCCGCGCGCTGCGGCGATGACTTTCTTGTGGCGCGCGCGCGCCGTGACTCCGCGTTTGACTCGAGGCATGGCGCTCTCCCTATGCGTACGGCAGCATGGCCTTGACGGCGGCGACGTTCGTGTCGTGCACGTTCATCGTGCCGCGCAGCTGGCGCTTGTTCTTGGTGGTTTTCTTGGTGAGGATGTGGCGCTTGTACGCCTGAGCCCGCTTCACGCTGCCGGAGGCGCGGACGCGGAAGCGCTTCGCAGCGCCTTTCTTCGTCTTCATCTTGGGCATGACGACCCCTTGCTTCTCTCTTCTAATGCCGCGCCAGGTGTCCGGCGACCGCCGGAACTTCGAGGACCCGCTCGGCTTGTGGCGCCCGCAGGCGCCGGTTCCTACTTCTTCTTCCTCGGTGCGATCACCATCACCATCTGGCGGCCCTCGAGGCGCGGCATCTGCTCGACCACGGCCAGGTCGTCGAGGTCGGTGCGCACCCGCTCGAGCAGCCGCACGCCGAACTCCTGGTGCGCCATCTCGCGGCCGCGAAAACGCAGCGTGACCTTTGCCTTGTCGCCTTCTTCGAGGAAGCGCCGCAGGTTGCGCAGCTTGACCGCGTAATCGCCCTCGTCGGTGGCCGGCCGGAACTTGACTTCCTTGACCTGGATGATCTTCTGCTTGAGCCGGGCCTCGTGCTGGCGCTTCTGCTCCTGGTACTTGAACTTGCCGTAGTCCATCAGGCGGCAGACCGGAGGACGGGCCTGCGGCGCGATCTCGACCAGATCGACCTCGGCTTCCTCGGCCATGCGGATGGCCTCTCTCAGGCTGACGATTCCGAGCGGCTCGTTCTCGATGCCGACCAGTCGCAATTCGGGGACGTTGATCTCACCGTTGATGCGATGCGCACGTTCAGTAGCGATGCTGCGTTCTCCTTCCGATCATGAACAACAACGGCCGCACGGCGCGATCGGACCGCCGCCCGGCGCGCGCATCGAGCGCGAGACGCCGAGACTGCCGATCACAACGGATTCGCCCGCTTGAGCGCGACGTCTTCGGACAGCCGCGCCGCGAACGCCCCGACGTCGAGGACGCCCACTTCGACGCCCCCGCGCGCGCGCACGGCCACCTTGCCAGCCTGCTTCTCCTTGTCGCCGACGACCAGGATGTAGGGAACCCTCTGCAGGCTGTTGTCGCGGATTTTATAGTTGATCTTTTCGTTCCGCAAATCGGCCTGTACCCTAAATCCTTGTTTTCTCAGCGTTTCCGCAACGGAAGCAGCGTACTCGGCCTGGGCGTCGGTGATGTTGGCGATCACCGCCTGCACCGGCGCCAGCCACATCGGCATGGCTCCGGCATGGTGCTCGATGAGGATGCCGATGAAGCGCTCGAGCGAGCCCACGATGGCCCGGTGCAGCATCACGGGCACGCGCCGCGTGTTGTCCTCGGCCACGTACTCGGCGCCGAGGCTGGCGGCCATGTTGAAGTCGAGCTGGATGGTGCCGCACTGCCACTCGCGCCCGAGCGCGTCCTTCAGCGTGTACTCGATCTTCGGGCCGTAGAAGGCGCCCTCGCCCGGCGAGATGCCGAACTCGCAGCCGGCGCGGCGCATGCTTTCCATGATCGCCGCCTCGGCCTTGTCCCACAGCGCGTCGGACCCGACCCGGTTGTCGGGGCGCGTGGCGACCCGGTAGAGGATGCTCTCGAAGCCGAAATCGCGGTACACCGCCTGCAGCTGCGCCGTGAAGGCGACGCACTCGTCGAGGATCTGGTCCTCGGTGCAGAAGATGTGGCCGTCGTCCTGGGTGAAGCCGCGCACGCGCATGATGCCGTGCAGCGCCCCCGAGGGCTCGTTGCGGTGGCACTGGCCGAACTCGCCGTAGCGCAGCGGCAGGTCGCGATAGGAGCGCAGTGCCGAGTTGTAGATCTGCAGGTGGCCCGGGCAGTTCATCGGCTTGATCGCGTACGAACGGTTCTCCGACTCGGTGGTGAACATGTTCTCGCGGTAGTTCTGCCAGTGGCCGGTGCGCTCCCACAGGCTGCGGTCGAGGATCTGCGGTGCCCTCACCTCCTGGTAGCCGCAGTCCTGGTAGACGCGGCGCATGTACTGCTCGATCTGCTGCCAGATCACCCAGCCCTTCGGATGCCAGAACACCAGCCCCGGTGCCTCTTCCTGCATGTGGAAGAGGTCGAGCTCGCGACCGAGCCTGCGATGGTCGCGCTTCTCGGCCTCCTCGAGCCGATGCAGGTAGGCGTCCTGCTCCTCGCGTGTGGCCCAGGCGGTGCCGTAGATGCGCTGGAGCATCTCGTTGCGCACGTCGCCGCGCCAGTAGGCGCCGGCCAGCTTCATCAGCTTGAATACCTTCAGGCGCCCGGTGGAGGGCACGTGCGGGCCGCGGCACAGGTCGACGAAGCCGCCCTCGCGGTACAGCGTGATCGGCTCGCCGGACGGGATGGAGGCGATGATCTCGGCCTTGTACTTCTCGCCGATGGAGTGGAAGAACTTCACCGCCTCGTCGCGGTCCCACAGCTCGCGCACCACCGGCTCGTCCTTGCGCGTGAGCTCGACCATCTTCGCCTCGATGGCGGCGAGGTCCTCGGGCGTGAACGGGCGCTTGTAGGAGAAGTCGTAGTAGAAGCCGTCGGCGATGACCGGCCCGATGGTGACCTGCGCATCCGGATAGAGCGACTTCACCGCGTAGGCCAGCAGGTGCGCGGTGGAGTGGCGGACGATCTCCAGGCCCTCGGGGTCGCGCGGCGTGACGATGGCCACCGCGGCGTCCGACTCGATGCGATGCGAGGTGTCGACCAGGCGGCCGTCGACCTTGCCGGCCACGGCCGCCCGCGCCAGCCCGGCGCCGATCGAGGCCGCCACCTCGGCCACCGTGACCGGCGCCTCGAAGCGGCGTTGCGAACCATCGGGTAGCGTGATCGAAACCATCTCGGAATCTGCGGCTGCGCCCGGCCCGGTGCCCAAACGAAAAGTGCGGCCATGCCGCACTTGCTGCCGACCCGCCCCTGTCGGCCGGAGAACCGCCTGCCGCGCGCCCTGCGCCCTGCCTAGTGTCGTGGTAGGCGCGATTGGACTCGAACCAACGACCCCCACCATGTCAAGGTGGTGCTCTAACCAGCTGAGCTACGCGCCTAAAAACGGAAATTATACAGCACCGCGGCGCCGCTCCGAGAGCGCCACGCGCGAAAGCCACAGCACGGGCAGCGTGCCCACCAGGACGATGAGCAGCGCCGGCAGCGCCGCCTCGGCGAGCCGCTCGTCGGAGGCGAACTGGTAGGTCACCACCGCCAGGGTATCGAAGTCGAACGGCCGCAGCACCAGCGTCGCCGGCAGCTCCTTCAGGCATTCGATGGCCACCAGCAGCGCGGTGGCCCCCACGCTGCGGCGCATGAGCGGCCAGTGCACCTCGCGCAGCACCTCGAGCGGGCGCCGCCCGAGGCTGCGGGCGCTGTGGTCCATCGAGGGGCTGATGCGCGCAAGCGCCGATTCGATGCCCTGGAAGGCGACCGGGAAGAAGCGCACGGCGTAGGCATAGACGATCGCCGCCACGCTGCCCCCGGCCAGCAGCGCGGGCACGCCCAGCCATCCGGTGAGCGGCGCCAGGAGGCGATCGAACCACCCCGAGAGCACCAGCAGCCCCACCCCGAGCACCACGCCGGGCAGCGCATAGCCGGTGTTGGTCAGCATCAGCGCGCCGCGCAGCACCGGCGAGGCGGCCACGCGGGCGGAATAGGCGGCCACCAGCGCCACCGGCAGCACCACCGCCGCCCCGACGGCGGCCAGCAGCGAGGTGTTGGCGATCCAGCGCGGCATGCGCGCATCCCAGGGGGCGCCGCCCCCGTGCCATGCCAGGGCGAGCAGCAGCGCCGGCAGCGCGAAGCCGAGCACTACCGGCGCGGCGCACGCCAGCGTGGCGCGCCAGGCTGCAGCGCCACGCAGCACGCGCCGCGGCGCCGGGCGGGGATTGCGCGCGTCGAAGCGCATGCGCCCCCGCTGGCCGCGCTCGAGCGCCAGCAGGACCAGCACGAGCGTCAGCAGCATCACCGCCAGCCGCGCCGCGCCGGTGCGATCGCCCAGGCCTTGCCAGGCGCGGTAGATGCCCGCGGTGAAGCTGTCCACGGAGAAGTAGGCCACGGTGCCGAAATCGGCCAGCGTCTCCATCAGCGCCAGCGCGCAGCCGGCGGCCACCGCCGGGCGCACCGACGGCCAGGTCACGCGCCACCAGGCGCGGCGCTCGCTCAGGCCCAGCGAGCGCGCCGCCTCGACCAGCGAGGGGCTGCGCTCGGCGAAGGCGGCGCGCGCAAGGAGGTAGACGTAGGGGTACAGGGCCAGGCCGAGGAACAGGCCGGCGGCCGGCCACGAGTGGACGTCCGGGAACCAGTACTCGCCGACCTTCCATCCGGTGAGGCGGCGCAACTGCGTCTGCAGGGGTCCGAAGCTGGCGAAGAAATCGGTGTAGGCGTAGGCCATCACGAAGGCCGGCGTCGACAGCGGCAGCACCAGCATCCAGGCCAGCGCGCGCCGCCCCGGAAACTCGTAGGCCGCCACCAGCCAGCCGCAGCTCACGCCGATCACCAGCACCACCGCGAGCACCGCCAGCGCGAGCTTGGCCGTGGTGACGGCGTAGCGCGGCAGCACGGTGCCGAAGAGGTGCGCGAGCGCCTCCCCCATGGCGCCGCTCTCGGCCGGTGCCGGCAGCATCGCGAGCCACAGCACGGCCAGCACCGGCGCCACCACCAGGAAGGCGGAGAGCAGCGAGCCGAGCCCGAGCAGGCGGGAGGACACGCCGCGCGCCGGCGCCTCGCGCCGTGGCAGGGTGTCGGTCGGCACGTTCTCGGAAGGGGGTGGCACTACAATCCCGGATCGAGAATTATATCGATCCACGATGATCCCGAATCCGCCGCTGCGCGCCGATCCGGCGGACTGCCCACCCGCCCCGGCGGCCTGTCCGCCCGTTCCGGCCGCCCCGGCGAGCCGTGCGCCCGCCTCGCACGAGGGCGCGGAGCCGCCGGCCGCGCTGCGGGTGGAGGACCTGCACGTCTCGTTCGCGCAGCCGGCCGGACGCACCCGCGTGCTCGACGGGCTGACGTTCCGGCTCGGCGCGGGCGAGATCGGCTGCCTGCTGGGAGCGTCGGGCTGCGGCAAGACCACCGCCCTGCGCACCATCGCCGGCTTCGTGGCCCCCGAGCGCGGCTGCGTGCACATCGGAGCCTCGTGCGTCGCCTCGGCGACGCGCCAGCTCGAGCCCGAGCGGCGCGGCGTCGGCGTGGTGTTCCAGGACTACGCCCTGTTCCCGCATCTCGATGTCGCGGCCAACGTCGCCTTCGGCCTGCGCGCGCTGCCCGCGAGCGAGCGCTCCGCGCGCGTGGCCGAGATGCTGGAGCTGGTCGGCCTGGCCGGGATCGGCAGGCGCTTTCCGCACGAGCTGTCGGGCGGCCAGCAGCAGCGCGTGGCGCTGGCGCGCGCGCTCGCCCCCCACCCCGCCATCCTGCTGCTCGACGAGCCGTTCTCCAACCTCGATCCCGACCTGCGCGAGCGCCTGGCCCTGGACCTGCGCGACATCCTCAAGGGCCAGGGCATCACCGCCCTGCTGGTGACGCACGACCAGTACGAGGCGTTCGCCCTGGCCGACCGCATCGGCGTCATGCACGCCGGCCGCATCGAGCAGTGGGACACGCCCTACCGGCTCTATCACCAGCCGGACACCCGCCTGGTCGCCGATTTCGTGGGCCTGGGCGCCTTCCTGCCGGGACGCCTGGAGCATCGCGACGGCAGCACCTGCGTGCGCCTGGAGCTGGGCGTGCTGCCGATCCGCAAGCGCGCCGACGAGGTGATCGCCGGGGCCAGCGCCGGCGAGCGGGGCGAGGTCACCGTGCTGCTGCGTCCCGACGACGTGGTCCACGACGACGCCAGCCCGCTGCGCGCCGAGGTGGTGCGCAAGGCGTTCCGCGGCGCGCAGTTCCTCTACACGCTGCGCCTGCCCAGCGGCGCCACGCTGCTCGCGCTGGTGCCGAGCCATCATGATCATGCGGTGGGCGAGCGCATCGGCATCCGCTTCGACGCCGATCACGTGGTGACCTTCGACCCGCGGAGCTGAGCCCTCCCCGCGTCTCCCGGGCCTGCCGCGGCGGCACGCGCCGCGGGGCGCGGCATCAGACGCCGAGGTAGGCCTGCAGCGCCTGCTCGTCGGCGCCCAGCGTCGACGAGGCGCCCTGCAGCGCCACCCGGCCGCGCTCGAGCACGATGCAGCGGTCGGTGTGCGCGAGCACCGCGCGATAGTTGCGGTCGACCACCAGGGAAGCGATGCCGCTGGCGCGGATGCCGGCCACGATGCGCCAGATCTCCTTCACGATCAGCGGCGCGAGCCCCTCGGTGGCCTCGTCGAGCACGATCAGGTCGGGATTGGTCATCAGCGCCCGGCCGATGGCCACCATCTGCTGCTCGCCGCCCGAGAGCTGGTTGCCCCCGTGGTGCAGGCGCTCGGCCAGGCGCGGGAAGGTGTCCAGCACCCGCTCGTAGGTCCAGTCGGTCTGCCCGCGCATGCCCGGGCGCGCGGCCATGAGCAGGTTCTCGCGCACCGACAGGTTGGGGAAGATGCCGCGGCCTTCGGGCACGTAGCCGATGCCCAGGCGCGCCACCCGGTCGGGGCGCTCGGCGCTGCGGTCGCGGCCGCGGATGGCGATGCGGCCGGTGGTGGCGCGCATGAGCCTGAGCATGCTGCGGATCAGCGTGGTCTTGCCCATGCCGTTGCGCCCGAGCAGGCCGACGGCCTCGCCGGCCTCGATGCGCAGGCTCACGCCCTGCAGCACGTGGCTCTGGCCGTAGTAGGCGTGCAGGTCGTCGACCTCGATCAGGGCTGCAGGGGCGGTCATGCGCGTCCTCAGTCGGCGAAGGCTTCGCCGAGGTAGGCCACCTGCACCTCCTCGTTGGCGCGGATCGCCTCCGGTGTCCCGCTGGCGATCACCCGGCCGTTGACCATCACGGTGATCTGGTCCGAGACGCGGAACACCGCGTCCATGTCGTGCTCGACCAGCAGGATGCCGTGCTCGCGCTTGAGGCCCTCGAGCAGCGCCAGCATGCGCTCGGACTCCTCGGGCCCCATGCCGGCCAGCGGCTCGTCGAGCACCAGCACGCGCGGCATGGTGGACAGGCACATGGCGATCTCGAGCTGGCGCTTCTGGCCATGCGACAGCGTGCCGGCCACCAGGTGCGCCTGCGTGGTCAGGCCGGCGCGCTCGAGCGCGTGCCGCGCCGCTGCGACGCTGGCTTCGCAGCGCTCGGCCGCCGCGAGCCAGTCCCACGGCCGCTGCAGCGCCGCCTGGGCGCTGAGCCGGCAGTTCTCGAGCACCGTGAACGGCGCGTAGATGGTGTTGCGCTGGTAGCTGCGCCCCAGGCCGGCGCGCGCGCGCCGCGGCTGCGACCAGCGGGTGACGTCCTGGCCGAGCAGCTCCACCGTGCCTTCGCTCGCCTGGATCTCGCCGCACAGCACGTTGATCAGCGTGGACTTGCCGGCGCCGTTGGTGCCGATCACCGAATGCACGCTGCCGCGGTGCACGTCGACCGACACGTCATCGACCGCCTTCAGCCCGCCGAAGCTGCGCGAGACGCCGCGCGCGCGCAGCAGGGCATCGGCCTCGCGCTCAGGCATGCCGCCACCTCAGCTGGAACACGCGCCGGCCGATCTGGCGGCCGATGCCGACCAGGCCGTTGGGCATCAGCGCCACGCAGGCGATGATGGTGAAGCCGAGCGTGAGCTGCCAGTGGCGGGCGAACTCGCCGAACACGGTGCTCGACTGGAACAGCTCCTGCAGCATCGCCAGGGCGAAGGCGCCGAGCACCGCGCCGCGCAGGCTGCCGAGACCGCCGAGGATGATCATCACCAGCACCGCGCCCGACTGGTGCCACGACAGCAGCTCGGGATTGACGAAGCCGTCCTTGAGCGCGTAGAGGAAGCCGGCCAGCCCGGCCAGCATGGCGGCCACCACGAAGGCGGCCAGCTTGTACGCATAGGTGCGGAAGCCCGCGGCCCGCATGCGCTGCTCGTTCACGCGGATGCCCGCCAGAGCGTGCCCGAAGCGGCTGCGCACCAGCAGCGCCAGCAGCCCGAAGGTGAACGCGAGCGAGGCCAGCACGAAGTAGTAGAAGGTGTGCCCGCTGTCGAGGTCGAAGGGCTGCCAGCCGCCCAGCGACAGCACCGGCCGGAAGTACAGGTAGATGCCGTCGCTGCCGCGCCCGAGCGGGGTGTCGTGGAAGACGTAGTAGGCCATCTGCGCGAAGGCCAGCGTCACCATGATGAAGTAGATGCCGCGCGTGCGCAGCGACAGGGCGCCGACCACCAGCGCATAGGCGCCCGCGGCCAGCACCGCGGCCGGCAGCAGCAGCAGCAGCGGCGCCGGCGCGCTCTGCGGGGTGAGCAGCGCGGTGACATAGGCCGCGATGCCCAGGAAGGCGGCGTGCCCGAAGCACACCAGCCCGGTCTGGCCGACCAGCAGCTCGAGGCTGAGCGCGAAGATCGCGAGGATCATGATCCTCGTGAGGAGGTCGATGCCGAACTTGCTGCCGGCGAACGGAAACGCCGCCAGGGCCACGGCCACCAGCACCACCGGCACCAGGCGCGAGGCCAGGCTGGCGGCCGGACTGCCTTCTTGCTCGCTCACGCCCACCTCATGCGGTCCGGAACAGCCCTTCGGGCCGCCACAGCAGGATCGCTGCCATCAGCACGTAGACCAGCACCCCGGCGGCCTGAGGGAAGAACACCGTGCCGAAGGTCTCCACGAAGCCCACCAGCAGCGCCGCGAGCAGCGCGCCGCGGATCGAGCCGATGCCGCCGATCACCACGATCACGAAGCAGATGATCAGCACCTGGTTGCCCATGCCCGGATACACCGAGGACACCGGCGCCGCGATCGCGCCGGCCAGGGCGGCCAGCCCGACGCCGGCCGAGAACACCACGCGATACAGGAGCTTGATGTTGACTCCCATCGCCTGCACCATCTCGCGGTTCGATGCCCCGGCGCGGACGGTCATGCCCAGGCGCGTGCGCGTGATCACCCAGAACAGGCCGGCGGCCACCACCACGCACACCCCCGACACGAACAGGCGGTAGACCGGGTAGGTCATCAGCTCGCCGAGCGGCACCGTGCCCGCCAGCGACGGCGGCGCGGACACGCCGTGCACGTCGTTGTCGATCAGGATGCTGCGCATCTCCTCGAACACCAGGATCAGCGCATAGGTCATGAGCACCTGCTGCAGGTGCTCGCGCTCGTACAGATAGCTGAAGAAGATCCATTCGAGGACGTAGCCCAGCAGCACCGACAGCGCCACGCTGCACGCCAGCGTGGCGAAGAATCCGCCGCCGACCAGCTGCTGGACCCACGGCGCCAGGGCATAGGCCATGTAGGCGCCGATCATGTAGAAGCTGCCGTGCGCCAGGTTGATGACGCCCATGATCCCGAAGATCAGCGTCAGGCCGCTCGCCACGAGGAACAGCAGCAGCCCGTACTGGACCGCGTTCAGGCACTGGACGAGAAAGACGACCGGATCCATGCGATGCGCCCGCGATCCGCGCGCCGCGCCGGCCGGCGGGCGCACTGCCGCGCCCGCCGGCCCGCGCTCCGCGCGGACGCTGCCTTACATGCGGCAGCCGCGCGCAGGATCGGCCAGCGCCTTGACCGCCACGCCCTGCACCACGTTCTCCTTGCCGACCACCTTGCGCAGGTAGATGTCCTGCACCGGGTTGTGCGCCTTGGACAGGGTGAACGGGCCGCGCGGGCTGTCGATGCGCGCCTTCTCCATCGCGGCGATCATCGCCTCCTTCTTGGACTTGTCGCCCTTGACCGCAGCCAGGCCGGCGCCGAGGATCTGCGCCGCGTCGTAGCCCTGCATGGCGTAGACGTCGGGCTGCAGCTTGTACGCCTTCGCGTAGGCCAGGCGGAAGGCCTTGTCCTTCGCGTTGGTCAGGCCGTCGGCGTAGTGCAGCGTGGTGAGCAGCCCCTGTGCCGCCTCGCCCTGCGCATCGAGCGTGCCGTCGGTGAGGAAGCCGGCGCCCACGAGCGGGATCGACTTGTTGAGCCCGGCCGCCGCGTAGTCCTTGACGAACTTGACCGCGCCGCCGCCGGCGAAGAAGGTGTACACCACGTCGGGCTTGAGCGAGGCGATCTCGGTGAGCAGCGCCTGGAACTCGACGTTGGGGAACGGCAGGGTGAGATCCTTGATCACCTTGCCGCCGCCCTTGGTGAAGGCCTCCTTGAAGCCGTTCGCGCTCTCTTCGCCCGCGGCGTACTTCCAGGTGATGGTGACGGCGTTCTTGTAGCCGCGCTTGGCCGCCTCGACGCCCATGGCGTAGGCCGGCTGCCAGTTCGAGAACGAGCTGCGGAAGATGTTGGGCGCGCACATCGGGCCGGTGACCGCGTCGGCGCCGGCGTTGGGGTCGATCATCAGCACGCCGCTGTCCTTGGCGACCTTGGCCATCGCCATCGCCACGCCGGAGTGCACGGTGCCCACCACCACGTCGACCTGGTCGCGCTTGATGAGCTTGTTGATGTTGTCGGTGGCCTTGGCCGGGTCGCTCTCGTCGTCCACCCGCACGTACTCGATCGGATCGCCGCCGAGCTTGCCGCCCTGCTCCTCGACGTACAGCTTGAAGCCGTTCTCGATGGCGTTGCCGAGCGCGGCGTACGTGCCCGTATAGGGCAGCATGAAGCCGACCTTGTACGGCTTGCCCGTCTGCGCCGCGGCGGTGCCTGCCACGGCCAGCATCGCGGCTGCCACCGCCACTCCCAGTGCCTGTCTTTTCTTCATCGTCGACTTCTCCTCAGTGTTCGTGATCGGGCATCCGCCCGCCGATGCTCCGCCAACCCCGCGTCGGGCCGCCCGCGCAGCACCGGAACAATAGCCGAGCCAGCCTGCGCTGTCAGCGCATCGGGCGCAACGGCGGGGATTCCCGGATCGCTCGCACGGTGCATCGAAGGCGTTCGCGCCCGTGCTCGGAGACCTGGGTACTGCCTGCGGACGAGCCCGCGGCCGCCCGCGAGGGACGGCTGCGGTTTCGCGTGTTCGGAGCGTGCGGATCGGAATCGGCGTGCCGGTCGCGCACTGTCGCCCGCGATCGGCGGATGAAAACTAATTCTTCCGCGCAATCGTGTCAAGCAATATAGTGCATGAAAGGGGGAATCCCGGGATTTCCCCGATCACCGGACGATCCAGGCCTGCTGCCGCTCGAAGCGCTCGCGCAGCTCCTCCATGCGCAGCGACATGGCGCGCCGGTCGGCGTGGCGCACCAGCAAGGCCACCGTGCGCCGGCGGTTGATCCAGGCCACCTTGAGGTAGGCGCGCTCGCCGCCGCGCGCGGTCAGCTCGACCCAATCCCCGCGAGCGACCTGCGCGCACGCTTGCGCAGGCGTCAGATCGCGCCGCGCCGGCTCGGCCGGCAGGTCGCTCAGGTCCAGCGATTCGAGGATCTCGAGCAGGCGGCGCTCGGAGCCCTCGGCCTCGGGCGCTTCGTGCGGCGCCGGCGCCGGGGAGGGTTCGCGCCCGGACGTGCTCCGCGGCCCCTGGCCGGCCTGCGCCGGCACAGGCGGAGCCGCTGCCGCCGCGCCCGTCGCCGGAACCTCTTCGTTCAATGTCGGCACGGCCAGCGTCGCGGCGCCGGCGGCATCGCCTGCATGCGGAGGCACAGCCCCGGCCGGACCGCGTATCCGCGTGCTCGCGCCGCGCTCGCGATCGCGCCGCTGCATGCGGCGGAGGTGGATCAGGAACAGCTCGTCGAAGAACGACTTGAACTCGTCGTCCTTGGCGCCGATCTCGCGCACGCCCTGCGTCATCAGCCGGATCAGCGGCGGAATGCGCTGCGCCAGCTCGCGACGGCTGCGCCGCTCCCGGCCGTCCAGGCTCCACAGGAGATCGTCGACCACCTGCAGCGAGACGCGGAAGTCGGCGCTGTCCTCGCCGTTGCGCAGCGCCGCCGTGCGCAGGTGGCGCAGCCACACGTTGACGACGAAGTCGCGCACCGACTCGGGCGCCTGGTGGCGATCGAGCCGCTCGCCCAGCATCGTGCGCAGCCGTTCGGTGACCTGCCGCTCGCGTTCGCGATCCGGGCGTCGCGCGTAGTCGCGCCGGTTGCGCCGGCCGGGCGTTTCCTCCAGCGCGCGCCGCTCGCGCACCACACGCTCGATGAGCTGGCCGACGCTGCGCGCGGCGCGCGAATACTCCTTGTCGACCTGCTGCGCCATCACCGCCGAGCGCGCCTGCAGCGCGCTGGTCACGATCTCCACCGCGCGCACCACCGTCTCGAGGCGGCGGTACAGCTCGCTGCCGCGCGCGATGTCCTCGGAGAACGCGGTCGAGATCGCCCCGAAGTGCTCGACCAGCCGGCGCAACGAGCGCGGGTCGTCGCCGAGGTAGGCCGGGTCGAGCAGCGACAGCGTCACCGCCGGCTGCTGCAGGCGCCACACCAGCGGCTTGGCGGCCTCGGGCAGCCGGCGATCGTCGATCACGTAATCGAAGATCGCCGCCACCACGTCGACCACCGCCACCTGCGCGGGCGCGGCGCCCGACTCGCGCAGGCGCGCCCTCACGTTGCCGAAGAACTCTCCCCGCGCCTGGCGGCTGTACGGCATCGCGCCGATCGCGTGGGCGAACGCCACCGCGTCGCGCTCGATGTCGAGCACCGGCTGCAGCGTCGGCAGCACGCGCAGATGCTCGCCGCCGGCACGCGCCGCCAGCGGCGAGCTGCCGAGCGTCGCGGCATCGCGATCGGCCTGCACGGCAGAGGCCAGCATGCGCGCGACCTCGGCCTCGTGGTCCGGCGGCGCTTCGACCGTGGGGGCGGGGTGATCGTCGGGGATCGCCGCCTGGGGGGCGGGCTGCGGGGCGACCTGGGACGCGGCCTCGGACGCGGACTGCGGTGCGGGCTGTGGGGTGGACTGCCGGGCGGACTCCGGGGCCTGCCCCGGTACTTCCTCCGCTACGTGCCCGGGCATGTGCCCGGCCGCCGGCCCGGGCAACGGGCCGGGTACAGCCTCCGCGGCCGGGGCGGGCCCACGCGCATCTGCGGCCGGAGCGGGTCGATGCGTCGCCTCGGCCGGGGCAGCGGCCTCGGGCACGTCGGCCTCCCGCAGACGGCGCTCGGCAGCCTCGATGGCATCGGCGATCGGCCCGGTGAACGCCTTGAGCATCAACTGCCGGACGACGGCGCGCGTGCGCACGTCGTCGGCCAGATCGCCCAGCGCGGCCACCGCGGCGGTGGCCAGGGTGCGCGCGCCGAGCGGGTTGAGGGCATCGTCGCGCCACTGCACCTCGCACAGGTGGCGCAGCCGGGCGGCGTAGCGCGGATAGATCTCGCCCGAGCGCTCGCGCACCGCGCGCGCGAGGTCGGCCGCGAGGATCTGCGCCTCGAGCTCCTCGTCGTCGAGCAGCGCCAGCACGCCCTCCTCTCCCGTATCGTGCTCGCGGCGCAGCTGCTCGAGGCAGCGCAGGGCGCGCTGCGCCAGGGCATCGGCGATGCGGGTCACCCGCATCGCCGTTTCGCGCCGCAGCCGCGTCGCGGCGCCCAGCAGCGACTGCCGGTCGCGCGCGTCGAGCGCGTGCTCGGCGGCGGCCTCGAGCTCGTGCGCGATCGCCGGGAGCCCGTCGGTGGCTGCCAACGACAGCGCATCGGCCAGCGATTCGCGGGTGCGCGCGAACAGCATGGAGCGCGTGGGCATGGGGCGCGGCGGTTCCGGTTGGCTCATCGAGTTCTTCTGGCGCAGCTCCCGGTTGGAGCAACCCTCGCGGCGGATCGGCCGGCGGGGGTCATTGCGGCAGAGGCGATGCTAGCGGACGCACCTGGGCGCGACAGTGAACAAATTGCCCCGGCAGATGCCGAACCGGCCCACGGTGCGGTCGGGAGCGGAACTACGCCACAGACCAAGGCGCCGTGCCAGCACGCTAGGGCCCTAGTCTGTCAGCAGGTAGCGCTCGATGCCTGCGCGCAAGGCCGGCGGAAAGGGCACCGAGCGCAGCGTATCGACGTTGGCCAGCACCACCGTCAGGCTGGCGCGCACCCGCGCGACGCCTCCGGCGACGCCTTCGACGAGGAGGCCGAGCGAGCTGCGCCCGAGGTGCCGCACCCCGAGGCTGAGGGTCAGGACCTCGCCGATCTTGCTCGGTGAGAGGAAGTCGCATTCCACCCGCACCATGGGCGTGCCGAGCCGCTGCGTATAGACCAGCTCGGCGTAGTCATGGCGCAGGCCGTGGTTGAACCAGTCTTCCACCAGCTCGTTGAAGAGGATGAAGTACTGCGGGTAGAACACGATCCCGGCCGGATCGCAATGATGGAAACGAATCAGCTTGTCCCGCTCGAACGCCTTGCCCGTGTGCACGCTGGCCCTCCGCTTCGGCGCTCCGGCGCGGACGGGTCGGCAGTTTCCCGTTGCACCTCGCGCCGGTCGCTATGGTAGCGCAAGCAATCGGGGCGTTCGGGGCTGCGGCGACTGCGTGGCTGCGGCCGCGAGTATCCGGATTCGAACTTTTTCGACCGTTGGCGCATCTTTCAGTCCATGGGTCATCAAGCGCATATCGGGCCGACCGATGCCGAGTTGGCCATTGCCGCTCGTGCCGGCGACTGTGGCTGCCTCGGGCTGCTTCTGGAACGCCATCGCGCGCGGCTGTACGCGGCGGCATTGAGGGTGCTCGGCTACGGCCCGGAAGCCGAGGATGCCGTCCATGACACGTTTCTCATCGCGCTGAAGCGCATCGGCGACCTCGAGGACCCACAGGCAGTCGTCGGCTGGCTTCACGCCGTGCTGCACCGCTGCTGCCTGCGGCAATTGCGCCGTGGACGGCGCGAGGTGCTGGTCGCGGAGATTCCCGATCGCCCCGACGAACGGCCCGGCGTCGAGGAGCGGCTGGAAAAGGCTGCACTGCGCGAATGGGTCTGGGACGCACTGCGAAAACTTCCCGAGCCGCTGCAGGCCACCGCCATGCTGCGCTACTTCGGCAGCTATCCCTCGTACGAGGAGCTGGCCGCCATCCTGGCGATTCCGATCGGGACGGTCCGCAGCCGCCTGTCGGAGGCCAAGCGCAAGCTGGCCGAGATGCTGCTCGAGACGGCAGGCCTCGTCGATTCCGACGCCAGGTTGCGATCGCTCGAGCGCCGGCGGTTCTATGAAGAGGTCTTTCGCGGCCTCGGCCGCCCTGGCGAGCGCGAGCGCTGCCTCGACCATTTCGCAGAGGACCTTCATCTCGTCCGCGGAGCGGCCAAGCCGGTATTCGGGCGGTCATTCGTCGCCCGGGAGGTCATCGAGGACGCTGAAGCCGGCGTCATCCTCGAACCGCAGCGCATCCTCGGCGCCGGCCAAGTCGTGGTGATCGAGGGACGCTTCGTCAATCCGCCCGAGGATCCGTTCCATTGCCCGCCCGGCGTCGCATTCGTGGTCTTTCAGCGCAACGGCAAGGTCGGCCGTCTGCATATCCACCTGTCGCCGCGTCCGCCCAGAATCGACGACGACTGATCGAACTTTTTCTCCCGCCCGCGGATCCTTCCAGCACATCACATGGGGCGGACTCGATTGGAGCGCCATCTTCCACGACATGCAGGTCGCTCGAGACCTTCAAGAAGGAGCCGGGCGGCGACGCGCAGGCCGTGAAGCCTGCCAGGTGAGCGAACCCCATCGGATGCCATTCCGGAAACAAGGAGGAAATCATGCCCATCGTCTTCGGAGAAGCTGTCAGCACGGTGAAGGACATCGTCTCGGTGCTGAAGAAACATGGCGATGCGGTGCGCGGGACCTACCGTGCCCGCTACCGCTTCGACGCCCGATCGACCGACCCCTATACGATGCCGCTGCTGGAGCGGCCGGCGAGCCTCAAGGACAATGCGCCGACTGTCGTCTATCCGTGGGAACAGATCTTTGCCGCTGCGGCCGTCTGTGCCGGTTCAGACTATCCGATGCTGGCGGCGCACGCCGGGATCGATCTCCGTTCGGTCGAGTTCATCGCCGAAGGCGTGTTCGATCCGCGCGGCGAGTTCGATGGCCTCGATGGGCTCGAAGCACCGATGGACGCCCGGCATTGCTTCCTGTCCCTCCACCTTCGCGCCACGCTGGAGTCTTCCGCGCCCCGCGCTGCACTGGAGAGGATTCACGAGCGCGCAATCTCCCACAACATGGTGCTCGGAGCACTGAGGGGAATTCCCATGACCAGCGAGCTCGTGGTCCAGCCTGGTTGAGGCGGCTTTGCCTCAGTCGAGGTTTCGCCGCACGATGCAATCGCGACGGTGATTCGACCTTGGACCGGATGATGGCCTTTGCCATCCGGGAGCGTTTTTTGCTGCCACCGGGGAAATCGGCAACCCTTGGCGTGCCCGGCCAAGGGCCGAAGTGGCGGAAAGGGTCGTTTTCGGCCGCTATTCCTGCTGCGCCTCCTACGGTCGCTTAGTACAACCCCGGCTCTACAGTCCTGAAGAGCTGGGAGGGCAATCTGCTATACGGCTACGCACGGGTCTCCACCCAAGAGCAAGAAACGCACGCGCAAACCGACGCCCTTGAGCAAGCGGGCGTCAACCAAATCTTCCACGAAAAGCGCTCCGGCGGCGACAGCCGCCGCCCCATCCTCGAATCGCTCCTTCTCGCGCTGCAGCCCGGCGACGTACTCGTCGTCTACAAGCTCGACCGCATCGCTCGATCGCTAAAGCACCTGCTGCAAATCCTCGAACGCGTCCACGATGCCGGCGCCGAGTTCCGAAGCCTCACCGAGGTCATCGATACCCGATCGCCGGCCGGGCGGATGATGATGCAGATCATCGGCGCCTTCGCCGAGTTCGAACGCGAGCTGATCCGCGAACGCACCCGCGTCGGCATGCGCGCGGCCATGGAACGCGGCGCCAAGGTCGGGAGGCCAAGAGCCATGACCCCCCACGAAGAGGCCGAATGCGTTTCGCTGTGGCAGAGCCAGCGACACACCAAGACCGACCTCGCGCGCCGCTACGGATGCCACCTGTCGAGCGTGAAGCGCGCCATTCACCGCGAGGAGCTGAAGCGCGACCAGGTCGCGCGAAGCCGGCAGATCTCGTTACCCGTTTGACCACATGTGCAGCACCACAACACACCGCCGGACACCTGCCGCTGCGCGGCGCGTCAAGGGCCGCAGCCGTCACGCCAGCCTGCGGCTGTCATGCCCGCTGCTCTACGCCCTCGCCGCAACACCTCACGGCCCGTC